>NZ_AP022605.1:2686265-4029398 GCF_010728155.1 Mycolicibacterium doricum | reverse complement strand
CTACGCCGAGGACCTTCCCCTGACCGTGATCGGCGCCGCGATTCCCGCATTGGAATGTGCGCTCGATGGAGCGTTGCTGAAGTTTCTGCTCGACGAGGTGGCTGACCCAGTGTGTGCCGAGGTGTTCAGGAACGTCAACAACGACGAGTCGCGGCATCTCGCAGTAGGGTTTCAGGTGCTCAACGACCTCGGCGCCAGCCCGATGCGGTTACACGCCATCGAGACTGCGGCGACGCTTGTCGACCCACGCATCCTGATCGGTGCGCTGTTGTATGTCCCGCTGTTGACCCGGATGCTCACCAATCTCAATGCGTGGGGCCTGTCCGAAGAGAAGTTGTACAACGCCGTCACGCGGTACTCGAACGTCGGGGACCGCAGCGAGAACACCCGACGCGTGCCCGGGTATCACATCCTCAAGGCTCACATGTCGGCGACCATCAAACATTCCCAACCGCTGCAGTTCGTCGCCGAGCGGCTGGGAGTCGTCATCGACCACTTCCCGATTGAGGTCCTCGGTAAGACGCCGTCATGGACTGAGGAACTGACCTACGAACCGGTGGCAAAATGAGCAGAAAGACAGTCTTGATCATCGGCGCCGGATTCGCCGGGATCGGCACCGCGATACGTCTGCTGCAACAGGGTATCGACGACTTCCTGATCCTTGAGCGATCCACAGACGTCGGTGGCACGTGGCGCGATAACAGTTACCCCGGCGCAGCGTGCGATGTTCCTTCCCTGCTGTATTCGTTTGGATTCGAACAAAACCCGGACTGGTCGCGCGCCTATTCAGGCAGTGGCGAGATCCTCGAGTACATCAGAGGCATCGTCGACAAGCACGCACTTCGGCAGTTCATTCGGTTCGGGGTCACAGTCACTGGCCTGCGCTTCGATGACGAGACGGGTACGTGGACCGCCGAAACCGAAGAGGGCAGCAACTATTACGGACGGTCTGTCGTGATGGCGAACGGCCCTCTTTCCAATGCAAGTTTTCCCGACATTCGGGGCCTGGACACCTACACCGGCCATAAGATCCTCAGCGCCCGCTGGGATCACGGCTACGACATGACAGACAAGCGCGTCGCGGTGATCGGCACGGGTGCCAGCGCCGTCCAGATCATTCCTGAGCTGGTGAAAGTCGCTCGTTCGGTGAAGGTGTTCCAGCGGACGCCGGGCTGGGTCTTGCCCAAGCCGGATTTACCTCATCCGGAATGGACGAAGTCGGCGTTCCGTCGATTGCCCGTGTTGCAGACGGCGGCACGTCAGGCATGGTTCTGGGGTCACGAAGTCATGGCTGTCGGCATGGTATGGAATACCCCGGCCACCGCGGCGATCCAGTGGATCGCGAAAGCGAACTTGCGTCGCCAGGTCAAAGAGCCTTGGCTGAGAAGGCAGTTGACGCCGCGCTTCCGGCCGGGCTGCAAACGCATGCTGATGACCAGTGACTATTATCCAGCTCTGCAACGCGAGAACTGCAAACTCATCAGCTGGCCGATTGCCTCGATTTCACCTATCGGAATCCGCACGGCGGACGGGGTGGAACATGAGCTCGACTGCATAGTCTTCGCTACCGGGTTCGACGTATGCAAAGCCGGGACACCATTTCCGATCACCGGCTCCCATGGGCGCAATCTGGCAGCGGAATGGTCGACTGGAGCGCACGCGTACAAGAGCGTCAGCGTCTCGGGCTACCCCAACCTGTTCTTCACTTTTGGACCGAACTCAGGTCCCGGCCACAACTCAGCCCTCGTCTACATGGAAGCGGAGATCGGCTACATCGTCGAAGCCATCCGGCTGATCATCGATCACCATCTGCACACCATCGACGTCAAACCAGACCGTCAAGACCGGTACCACAAGAAGATCCAGCGCCGCCTCGCCGGCACCACCTGGAACTCTGGCTGCAAGAGTTGGTATCTCACCGAAGACGGCTACAACGGCACCATGTTTCCTGGATTCGCCACCGAATTCGCCCGACAGCTCGCGCGCGTGGAAACCACCGATTACGTGATGACACCACAGGCATCCTACGGTGAGCGATCCACGAAACCCCTTCATGAGCTTGACGTCTCTTCCGCCATGGTGACGCCGACACGGACTGCTCGAAGGCCGCTGAAGCGAACGGTTCGGAACGAGGCAGAGGCAGAGGCAGAGGCAGAGGCAGAGGCAGTAGAGAACCACACCACCCCGATCAGCCCCGAGCGGCTGGCCGGCGTCCACATCGCAGATGGCGTGTAGTCAATCCAGTGCACCGCAGCTTCGACCGGCGTCGGCATTCCGGCTACCGACAGAAGTGCCGCTTTACCAGAGAGGACGGGAACCTCACGTGAGATCGGACCCGCAAAACCAGCCGAGCATGGCCAGCTTTATGGTGGCCATGGCAGCACGCGGTCTGCTTCGTCCGCTGACCCAGGCTGTGCCGGCAAATCAGGTCGGCTTGTCAATCATGGATCAAGTGCTGCGCGCGGCCCTTGTCGCATCCGGTCCCCGACGCGGAGTGCGTGTCACGAAGGTCGACTGTCCGTTCGACGGCGAGCGGGTGCGGGGCGACTGGATCCTCGGACCCGATGTGGACGAGGATGACCCGCCGATCCTCTACATCCATGGGGGTGCGTTCTCGATGTGCTCGCCGAAAACTCATCGCGGGCTGCTCGGCGAGTTGTCCGTCGCCTCGGGCCGCCCGGTGTTCGCGGTCCAGTATCGGCTGGCGCCAGGCCATCCCTTTCCGGCTGCCGCAGACGACTCCCTGACCGCCTATCGGTGGCTGACGTGTGGCGAGAGGGCGGCGTCGGTGGGCGGCTCGGTCGCGGTGGCGGGCGATTCGGCCGGCGGCCAGCTGGCTGTGGCAACCGCACTGGGCGCGCGCACCCATGGGTTGCCCAGTCCCGATGCCATGCTGCTGATGTCACCCGTGCTTGATTTGACCTGCCAGCTTGCCCTCGCGCGCGATTTGCGGCGCCGCGATCCGTTCGCGTCGGCCGTGTCCGCTGCGCGCGGTCTCGCGTTGTACGTAGGTTGCGCAGACCCCACCGATCCGCGCGTCAGCGTGCTCGACGCAGACCTCCACGGTATGCCGCCAACGTTGATCCAAGTCGGCGGTCGGGAGATGCTGCTCGACGACGCACGCAGTTTCGCTGACCGAATGCGGCTGGCAGAGTCATCGGTGGAGTTACAGGTATGGCGGGGGCAGATCCACGTATTTCAGGCAATGTTCCGGTTGCTGCCCGAGGCGCCCGCGGCGATCAGTTCGGGAGGCGAATTCCTTTCACGGTTCGCGTCACGCTCTTGACAAGTACGAACCGGACGTCAAGCATGGAGACGCTAACACTGGCCTTGTCAAAGCTGGTTTGCTGGGGCGTAGATCGAGCGCCGTGCTACTTCTTGTCAGCTCGGTGTTCGCAAGCGCAATCCACGCTATCCCTTTAACCACGCTATCCCTTCAACCGCGCTTCCCTTCAACAAGGAGTCAACATGACGCCATCGGGTTGCACCGATGAATGCTGAGTTCGAGCGGTGGCTTGAACCGACGGAGTTCCTGGATTTCGAGGACGGGGCTGTTCGGGAGTTCACCGCGAATGCGATCGGCGGGGCCAGTGATCCTGTGGCGCGGGCGCGTCGTATCTTCACCGCGGTGCGTGACGTGATCTGGTATGACCCGTACACCGTTTCGGAGGATCGGCGTGACTACCGGGCCAGTACGGTGGCGGCGGCATCGGGCGCTTACTGCATTCCCAAAGCGGTGTTGTTGACGGCTTGCTGCCGGGCGGCCGGGATTCCGGCGCGTCTAGGTTTCGCCGATGTGCGTAATCATCTGCAGAGCGAGAGTCTGCGTGAGCGCATGGGCGGCGCCGACGTTTTCGTCTACCACGGTTACAGCAGCATGCTGCTGGGTGGGCGTTGGGTCAAGGCCACCCCGGCCTTCAATCGTGAACTGTGTGCCCGTTTCGGTGTCGGGCCGATCGAGTTCGACGGCGAGCACGATGCACTCTTGCACGCCTTCACCGGCGACGGTACCCGGCACATGGAGTACCTCCAGGATCGGGGGGAGTTCGACGACCTACCCTTCGATGACATCATGGAGGCATTGCGGGCGAACTACGGCCGGCTCGTCACCGAGCCGGCGTCACCAGCAGACGAATTCTCCCGCTAACCGGGCGACGAAGGGTTACTGATGCGAAGCACCATGCAAGACGTCCCGCTGACGGTGGGGACAATCGTGCAACATGCGACATCCATTCACGCTGACCGCCGTGTCATCACCCCGACTGGCTCGGGGTACCGAGCGTACAGCTATGCGGCGCTGGGCCGGCGGGTCGGGCAATTGGCCAACGCGCTGCGCGCGGTAGGCATCACCGGCGATCAGCGGGTGGCCACCTTTCAGTGGAACAACCAGGAGCACCTGGAGGCGTACTGCGCGGTGCCCTCGATGGGTGCGGTGCTGCACACCCTCAACATTCGGCTGAGCCCCGAGCAACTCGGCTACATCGCCAACCATGCCCATGACGAGGTGGTGATCGTCGACGTGTCGCTGGCTGGGTTACTGGCCCGCGCATTGCCGGACATGAATTCGGTCCATACCGTGATCGTGGTGGGTGACGGCGACACCGATCCGTTGCGGGCCACCGGCAAGACCGTGCTGTCCTACGACGAACTCATCGACGCGCAGCTTCCTGATTTCGACTGGCCCGAACTGGACGAACGATCGGCGTCGGCGATGTGCTACACCAGCGGCACCACCGGCCATCCCAAAGGGGTTGTCTACAGCCATCGGTCCACCTACCTGCATTCGCTGACCGGTTGCACCCCGAACGCGTTGGGCATAGGGGAGCCCGATCGTGTCCTGCCGATCGTGCCGATGTTCCATGCCAATGCCTGGGGCCTGATTTATTCGGCGTTGATCGCCGGAGCTGAGCTGGTTCTTCCCGACAAGTTCATGCAGGCGCCGGCACTGGTGACACTGATCGAAGACACCAAGCCCACCGTTGCCGGTGCCGTTCCGACCATCTGGAACGACATCCTGCATTACCTCGAAGGTGATCCCAGCCATGACATCTCGTCGCTGCGGCTGGTCGCCTGCGGTGGGTCGGCTGTACCGGTGTCACTGATACGCCATTTCGAGCAAGAATTCGGTATACCGATCGTGCAAGCCTGGGGAATGACCGAAACCTCACCGCTGGCCACGGTGGCGCGGCCGTCGAGCGGGGCCGGTGAGCCCGATGACTGGGTGCAGCGCGCAAGCCAAGGCCGCCCCATCTGTGGAGTCCAGTTGCGGCTGCGTGACGACGACGGCCGCACCCTGCCGTGGGACGGGGTGGCGGTCGGTGAGATCCAAGCCCGCGGACCGTGGGTGACGGCCGCTTACTTCGGTGACGACGACAACGAGAAGTTCGACGACGGCTGGTTACGCACCGGCGACGTAGGACGCATCGACGAGCACGGATTTCTGACCCTGACCGACCGCTCTAAAGATGTCATCAAGTCGGGCGGCGAATGGATCTCCTCAGTGGAGTTGGAGAACACGCTCATTGCCCATCCGCAGGTGCATGAAGCCGCAGTGATCGGCGTGCCCGACGAGAAATGGCAGGAACGCCCCCTTGCCTTCATCGTGGCATCACCCACGGCGACCCCCAGTTTCGACGACCTGCGTGCCTTCCTGGACGGCAAGGTGCCCAAGTGGTGGATTCCAGAACGCTGGTCGTTTGTCTCGGAGATTCCCCGAACCAGCGTCGGCAAGTACGACAAGAAGCTGCTTCGGGCCCGCCACAGCGCCGGGGATTACGACGTATCCGGCGGTGACTGACCGTCTTCCCCCTACTCCGCAGCTTCTCCTTCCAACCGAAAAGGACCCCATGTCACACCCGTCGCCGTGGCTCGACCCCGAACTCGATGACCTCCGCCAACTCGCCGCGAAGTTCTTAGCCACCGAACTCGCGCCTCACCGGGAGCGATTCGCCGAACAACACCAGGTTGACCGCTCGCTGTGGCAACGAGCCGGAGAACTCGGGCTGCTGTGTATATCGATCCCCACCGAATACGGCGGCGGCGGCGGAACATTCGCTCACGAAGCGATCCTGCTCGAGGAACAGGCCCGCATCGCCGACAGCTCGTGGGGCGCCGGACTGCACAGCGGAATCGTTGCCCACTACATCCTCAACTACGCCCGCGAAGAGCTCAAACACCAGTGGCTACCTCAAATGGCATCGGGCGAACTCGTCGGAGCCATCGCGATGACCGAACCGGGCACCGGATCAGACCTGCAGAACATCCGCACCCGAGCCGTCGCCGACGGTGACGACTATGTGATCACCGGCTCGAAGACCTTCATCACCAACGGCCAACAAGCAGACCTCATCATCGTGGTAGCCAAAACCGACCCCAGCAAGGGCGCTGACGGCATTTCGCTGATCGTCGTGGAAGCCGACCGACCCGGGTTCCGTCGAGGCCGCACCCTGCACAAGATCGGCCAGCACGGCCAGGACACCTCCGAGTTGTACTTCGACGAGGTACGCGTTCCCCGAACCCATCTGCTGGGCGAAAGCGAAGGCCAGGGCTTCATTCAGCTGATGACCCAACTGCCCCAGGAACGCTTGATCGTGGCGGTCGGCGCCGTCACCGCGATGGAGACCGCCCTACAACAGACCCTGCGCTACACCCGAGAGCGAGAAGCCTTCGGCCGCCCGATATTCGGATTCCAGAACACCAAATTCAAACTCGCCGAAGTCGCCACCGAAGCCCGCGTCGCACGAGTATTCCTCGACCACTGCATCAGCCTGCACCTCGAGCAACGACTGGACGTCCAGACCGTCGCAATGGCCAAATGGTGGACCACCGAACGCGCCATGCACGTCCTCGACGAATGCCTACAACTACACGGCGGCTACGGATACATGCAGGAGTACCCCATCTCCCGCCTCTGGGTCGACCAACGAGTACAAATGATCTACGCCGGAACCAACGAAGTCATGAAGGAGATCATCTCCCGATCCCTCTGACCGGCCGGTTCACCTTTCCAGCTCCGGTCACCACGACCCCTCGATGAGGAAGCTGCCACGGGATGAACGTCCCCCAGATGAACGTCCCCCAGATGAACGTCCCACCAAGGAGCACACCGTGACTTCGGCGCACATCCCGTATCCACACCAGATGGGAGGCCACTGCGGGTCCGGCGCACTGCGCGACCTCATCGAATGGGCGGGACTCGGCTGGGAGGGACCGCCCACCGAGGGCCTGGTCTTCACCCTCGGCGGCAGTCTGAGCTACTCCTACCATCGATCGGCGGACCTGTTCCCACCGGTGTACATGGTGGGGCGTGGACACGGCCTCGAAGAAAACCTGCTGAACAGGCTCGGCGCCAAGTACTCGATGTGCTCCACCGACGATCCGGACTTGGGTTGGAAGTGGGTGAAAGACCAAATCGACCGCGGCGTGCCCGTGATGGTTTGGGCCGACATCGGTGAGCTTCCCTACTTGCGAGCCAAATTGAGCATGAGCCGTCACGACATCGTCATCACCGGATATGACGACGAGGCCCAGGTCGCGTTCGTCGTCGACAACGACCGGGCCACGACACAAGTGGTGCCCTACGAGAACTTGCGGCGAGCGCGGGCGTCCACCGGCTTCCCCATGCCAACCCGCCACACAACCTACCTCGTGGAGTGGCCCTCGACGATCCCCGACTTGGCGACGATCGCGGGTCCCGCCTTGATGCAAAGCGCGGATGGGCTGGCAGGCGTGGCACTGACCGACGACACCGTCTCGCCCGCTCATAGCTCGGTTTCCGGTCACGGATTGGCCGGTGTGGCCACATTTGCTGCAGATCTCTCACTGTGGACCGAGCTTCTGGACGACAGTGCCCTCGAAGCCGCCTTATTCGCCGTTGGGGCGCTCATCGAGAAGGCCGGCACGGGCGGTGGCCTGTTCCGGAAGCTGCAAGCCGACGGATGTGAGGCCATCGCTTCCGCTTTGGGCGACGATCGAGTCGCCGACGCCGCTGCCGCCGCCCGAACCGCGGCGCAAACGTGGACAGCGGTCGCGAAGGAGGCTTACAACCCGTCCAATTCCCTGCGTGCCAGAGCGTCGTCGGCCGCGGCGGTCGCAGCCGAACTTCCCGAAGTCGAGGCACGCCTTGTGCACGCATTGCGGTCAGCGGCGAGCAAACTGACGAGGCAAGGCACCGCCGTCACATCCTGAGAGAAGAATTTGCAAAGCTCATTGCTGACGACGAAAAGGGGGAGCCGCCTGGTGTCGGAGCCTGCCGCCGTAGCCACGAGGGCTGCGCGATCTGAAGAAGTCGACGCGCGAGGGGAACAACGATGAGCTCGACGACGGCGGTCGTTACCGGAGCGGGGAGAGGTCTCGGCCTGGAGATTGCCAGACAACTTGCAGTCGCCGGCAACCGTGTATTGCTCACAGACATCGATGGCGACCTCGCACGACGTGCCGCCGCCGCGGTAGGTCACGACGCCTGGAGCGCCCAACACGACGTCCGAGACCCGTCGAGCCATCGTGACATTGCCGCGCAGGCTTGCGCTCAAGGACGTCTGGCTGTGTGGGTGAACAATGCCGGGATCCTTTTTGCCGGAGACTGCTGGACGCACACCGATAAGCAGATGACCGACATTCTGAACACCAACGTGCTGGGTGTCATCTCAGGCTCCGCTGCTGCGGTCGACAGCATGGGGTCGTCGGGAGGAGCGATCCTCAACATTGCGTCGCTGTCGGCCCTCGCGCCGGTGCCGGGACTCGCGCTGTATGCGGCGACCAAGGCTGCTGTGTTGTCCTTTACGACCTCTTTGCAGGGCGACCTCGACCACGCTGGACTGCCGATCCGTGCTCGCGCGCTGTGTCCAGACGTCGTGCATACCGACATGGTGACGTCGCGGGCGGATGACCCGGGCGCTGCCATACTATTCGCGGGGCCCAAACCGCTCGTCGCCGAAGACGTTGCCCGTGCGGCACTCGAGCTGCTTGAGGGCCGGCAGATCTTCCGCGTCGTGCCACGCTGGCGTGGGCTCGTTGCTCGCTCAAGTGGCGCTGCGCCGTCACTAGGCCTGAAGACAATGGCGTTGATGCGCGGTCGAGGCGAACGGCGACAGCGCGAGCGAGCCTGACCGGACGGCCGACACCGGCAAGTCGGGGAGCTTCTTCGAATTGACGGCTCGACCGAGCGGCTGATCCCGTCGGGTCGGTGATGTCCACCTCGGTGGTAGCCTCCAGGACGCAGCGGGCACGAGTTCGAGACATCGCTGATTCAGGGGCTTGGGCACGTGAAGCGGAATTTGCATGTGGCGGTTCGTCCGCCGACAGTCACGAGGGGCAGGCGGCGTTCCTCGCCAAGCGCCCGCAATTCACGGGAAGTAAGAGAAATGACCGAATTGTTCCCAGATTACGTCGCGCCTTGGGAGACCGAGGACCAGAAGGTGCTGCGCAAGCACGCCGCGGAGTTCTTCCGCAAGGAAGCCGCCCCCAACCAGGACAGATGGGCCAAGCAGCAGCAAGTGGACCGGGAATTCTGGAACAAGGCCGGCGCCGCCGGGTTGCTGGGCCTGAACCTGCCCGAGCAGTACGGCGGCGGCGGCGGCACTTTCGGCCACGAGGTCGTGGTGCTGCAGGAGCGGGCGTATTCACACGACACGGCCTTCGGCTACGCCGTCCACTCGACGCTGTGCTCGCAGTACATCGCCGCATACGCATCCGAGGAGCAGAAAAAGCGCTGGATTCCTCAGCTGGTCAGCGGCGAGATGGTGGCCGCGGTCGCGATGACCGAACCGGGCGCCGGGTCAGATTTGCAGGCCATCCGCACCACCGCTGTCCGTGACGGTGACCATTACGTCATCAACGGGTCGAAGACCTTCATCTCCAATGGATCACACTGCGATCTGGTGATCATCGTAGCCAGAACCGAACCGGGCCTGTCGTTGATCGTTGCCGAGACCAAAGGTCTGGCCGGGTTCGAGCGGGGCCGGGTGCTGGAGAAAATCGGCCAGCACGGCCAAGACACTCGGGAATTGTCGTTCACCGACATGCGGGTTCCGGTCACCGGTCTGTTGGGCGGCGTCGAGGGGCAGGGTTTCGCCCAGCTGCTGGAGCAACTGCCGCGCGAGCGGCTGACCCTGGGCGTCGAGGGGGTGGCGATGGCCGAGGCAGCGGTCGCCGAGACAGTCGGATATGTCAAGGAACGCACCGCTTTCGGCAAACGCCTGCTCGACTTTCAGAACACCAAGTTCGTGCTCGCCGAATGCAAAGCCGAGGTGCTGGCCGGTAAGACGCTCATCGACTACTGCATCGGGCGGTACCTGGACGGAAAGCTCGACGCGGCAACGGCGTCGATCGCCAAGATGTGGGCCTCCGACAAGCAGGTGGAGGTCGTCGACAAGTGCCTGCAGCTCTTCGGCGGGTACGGCTACATGATGGAGTACCCCATCGCGCAGATGTATGCGGCGGCGCGGGTGCAGAAGATCTACGGCGGCACCAACGAGATCATGAAAATTCTCATCGCGCGGAGCCTGTAGATACGCACGCAGGATCCGTGAATTGGTGATGCTTGCCGCGGATGGTGACCGGCAGCGCGAAGCGTTGTATGCTAACGCGCGTTAACAAAGTCGTTAGCCGGGAGGTTGCGTGGCGCGAAGACGGGGCATCATAGGCGCGGCCGAACGGGCGCCCGGCAGAATTCTCTCCCTCACCCGGATGCGTGCCGCGACGGGTGATGGACGTGGTTGACGAGTCACTCACCGGCCGGGACCTGGGCACCATGACGTTTCCCGTCGACCGGTCAAAAGTCCGCGAGTTCGCTCGTTCGCTGGCCGACCGGGACCCGGTGTACACCGACGTCAACGCCGCCCGCGCCGCCGGCTTCGCCGACATCCCCGTCCCACCGACGTTTGTCGTGTCTTCGGCGCACTGGCGGGAGGATGACGACATGGTGGCCGCACTCGGGCTGGACCTGCGGCGCGTTCTGCACGGAGAGTGCGGTTGGGAGTACCACGGTCCCGTGGTGGTGGGTGACGAACTCACCGCGTCGCGGCGGGTGTCCGGTGTCACGACGCGCGAGGGCAAGCGCGGCGGGACGATGACCATGATCTCGATCCAGACGGACTTCACCAACCAGCGCGACGAGCTCGTGGTCCGGCAGACCGACGTGCTGATCGAGACGGGGGGCTGATCTCGGTGACCTCGCCCACCCAGACATCGCCAATCCCGCTGGCAGCGGGCGATACGATGCCGGCCTCGGAGTTCGGTCCCCTGACCCGCTCGCACATCGTCCGGTACGCCGGAGCGGGCGGAGACTTCAACCCGATCCACCACGACGAGGAGTTCGCCCGCTCGGCCGGGATGCCGGGGGTGTTCGCCATGGGGCTGCTGCACGGCGGCCTACTCGCGCAGCGGCTGGCGGCATGGGTAGGCCTTGCCCATCTGCGGTCCTACCGCATCCGTTTCACCGGTCAAGTCTGGCCCGGTGACGTGCTGAGCTTCTCCGGCACCGTCACCGGGGTCCGCGAACAGGGCGGGGAACGGCTTGCTGACATCGCCTTGACCGTCACCCGGCAGACCGGCGACTCGGCGATCAGGGCGACGGCCGTCGCACGGGTGATATGAGCCGACTCCGGACGGGACTGGTGTGACCATGAGCCTCAACGACCGCAGCGGCATCGTCTCCTACGGCGTATACCTCCCCTACCACCGTCTCGATCGGACGGCGATCCGCGCGAGCCTCGGCCAGGGTGGTGGCAAGGGCACCCGCACCGTGGCCAGCTACGACGAGGACTCGACGTCGATGGGGGTTGAGGCGGCCCGCCGGGCGTTGTGGGGGGCTCCAGCGCCCGAGTCGCTTTACTTTGCCACCACTGCGCCGGCCTACGCCGACAAGACCAACGCCACCGCCATCCACGCGGCATTGGGCGGCAGCAACGAGGGTTTCGCCACCGACCTCGGCGCGGCGGTTCGCGGGGCCTCCGGCGCCCTGCGGGCGGCCGCGGCCACCGCTGGGATGGCTGTGCTGTCCGACATCCGCACTGGCCGTCCCGGCTCCGTGGACGAGGCTGCCGGTGGCGACGGGGCCGCCGCGTTCACGTTTGGCAGTGGCGACCGGGTCGTCGCCGAAATCGTCGCCCAGTCGTCGGTGTCGGCAGAGTTCCTGGACCGCTGGCGGGTCCCGGGCGAGTCCTACAGCCGGGTCTGGGAGGAGCGCTTCGGCACCCAGGCCTACCTTCCGCTGATCACCGACGCCGTCACCCGTGCACTCAAGGAAGCTCAGGTCGACGCGCCGACCCACGTCATCGTGTCGTCCCCGCACGCCCGGGCAGCGCGAGCCGCGATCGGCGCGTTCCCCAAGGAGTCGCGTGCCGACGGGCTGGAAAACGAGGTCGGCTTCGCCGGGGCCGCACACGCCGGGCTGGTGCTGGCCGACGTGCTGGATCGGGCCGCGGCCGGTGACACGATCCTGCTGGTCATCGCCGCGGATGGCGCCGACGCGACCGTGTTGAGGGTGACCGAGGCGATCACCCGACGCCCGACGGGGGACGGAGTGCGCGATCAACTTGAGGTCTCGGGCTCCGTGTCCTATCCGGACTTCCTGACGTGGCGCGGCTTCCTGGAACGCGAGCCACCGCGACGCCCCGACCCGGAGCGCCCGGCCGCCCCTCCGGCGGCGCGCTCACAGCGCTGGAAGTATGCGTTCGAGGGGTCGCGCTGCTTGAGCTGCTCGACGGTCAACGTGCCCCCGCAACGGGTCTGCGTGCACTGCGGCGCGGTCGACCGCGTGGAGCCGGTGCCACTCGCGGCCACACCGGCCAGCGTGGCGACGTTCACCATCGACAAACTGGCGTTCTCCTTGGCCCCTCCGGTCGTCGACGTCGTCATCGACTTCGACGGCGGTGGTCGCTTCAGCTGCCAGCTCGCCGACGCCGACCCGAACGCGGTCGCGATCGGCGACCGGGTGGAGATGACGTTTCGCCGCTTCCACACTGCCGGCGGCGTCCACAACTACTTCTGGAAAGCACGGCCCGCCAGAAAGGGGCACTAGTCATGGCCAGCAACGGTATCCGCGACAAGGTCGCGATCGTCGGGATGGGCTGCACGCCCTTCGGGGAACGCTGGGACCGGTCGATCGACGACCTGCTCATCGACGCGGTCACCGACTGTATCGGTTCGGTCCCCGGTATGGAGAAGGACGACATCGACGCCTACTGGGTCGGCACGATGGGGTCGGGCGCGTCCGGCCTCACCCTGTCGCGCCCGTTGAAGATCGACTACAAACCCGTGACTCGGGTGGAGAACTTCTGCGCAACCGGCTCGGAGGCCTTCCGCAACGCCGCCTACGCAGTGGCCTCGGGTGCCTACGACTGCGTGATGGCGGTCGGCGGCGAGAAGCTCAAAGACACGGGCTTCTCCGGGCTGGTCGTGCCGGCACCCGCGAACGACGGCACGGAGCCCGAACTGACCGCACCGGCGATGTTCTCGCTGCTCGCACCCTCGTACGCCAAGAAATACGGCGTCGACGCGGACACCATAAAGGAGGTGATGACCCACATCGCCTGGAAGAACCACGTCAACGGGGCGAAGAACCCGCGCGCCCAGTTCCGCAACGAGGTCGCCAAGGAGACCATCTCCTGCTCGCCGCTGGTGGCCGGCCAACTCGGCATCTTCGACTGCTCCGGCGTCTCGGACGGGGCGGCCGCGGCGCTCATCGTGAGGGCAGACGACGCACACCGTTACACCGACCGGCCGATCTACATCAAGGCGCTGTCCTTCGTGGCCGGGCCGGCCGAGGGTCCCCTCGATCCCGCCTACGACTACACGACGTTCACCGAGGTCGTGCGTTGCGCGGAGGACGCCTACGCGCAGGCCGGAATCAAGGATCCGCGCACCGAGATTTCCATGGCGGAGGTGCATGATTGCTTCACCCCCACAGAGCTGGTCTTGATGGAGGACCTTGGTTTCTCTGAGCGCGGCCAGGGCTGGAAGGACGTCCTGGAGGGCTTCTTCGACCTCGGCGGCGGCCTGCCGGTCAATCCCGATGGCGGCCTGAAGTCGTTCGGGCACCCGATCGGCGCCAGCGGGCTGCGGATGCTGTTCGAGATGTGGCTGCAACTGCGCGGCGAGGCCGGCGAACGCCAGCTCGACAACCCCCAGCTGGGCATGACCCACAACCTCGGGGGGGCTCCGGGTGGCTGCGTGTCGTTCGTCTCCATCACCGGCGCCGAACGCGACTGACCGGCGACGCTCGTGCCCACGAACCGATGTCGCCCACCGAAAGTGACCACCCCGGCGCGGTATCCACCGGTAGCGCTAGGTGATCGCCTCCCGGCGTTGGAGGTGGGTGCGGCGCGCCAACACACCGGCGACGTCAACCGCTGGCCGGACCGCCGAATGGGCGCGGCGCGGCGGGCAGGTCGAGGCCGGACATGTCGAGGGCGGCCTGATGCTCATCGGACCGTCACCGAAGCTCCACGAAATTCGCGGCATCCTCAGTAATCTCAACGGACAGTAATCTCAACGGACCACAACAGATCTCTACAGGCGGGAAGACATGGTGGAACTTAATTTCGACGGCAAGGTGGCCATTGTGACCGGGGCTGGAAACGGCCTCGGCAGAGAACATGCCATGCTGCTGGCTTCACGCGGAGCGCAGGTCGTCGTCAACGACCTCGGCGGCAACGTGGCTGGATTGGGTGCCGACTTGACCGCGGCGCAGGCTGTCACAAAAGAGATCGAAGCCGCCGGTGGGATCGCCGTTGCCGACGGTAACAGCGTGGCCACTCAAGAGGGAGGGGCTGCCATCGTCCAGACGGCAGTCGACGCTTTCGGGCGGGTCGACATTGTGGTGAACAACGCAGGGATCCTGCGCGACAAGTCTTTTCACAATCTCACACCGGAGCTGCTCCACCCTGTCATCGACACGCATTTGTACGGCACCATCTGGGTGACGCAGCCGGCGTTCGTCAAAATGCGTGAGCAAGGCTATGGGCGCATCGTCAACACCTCGTCGGCGGCCGGGCTGTTCGGTAACTTCGGCCAGGTCAATTACGGCGCGGCGAAAATGGGGGTGGTCGGTTTCACCCGGGTGCTGGCCCAAGAGGGCGCCAGGTACAACATCAAGGCCAATGCGATTGCTCCGATGGCGAAGACCCGCATGACCGAGGAACTCCTCGGGCCGCTGGCGGAGAAGTTCGGTCCCGCCTCGGTTGCACCCGTGGTGGCATACCTCTGCCACGATTCCTGCGATCTCACGTCGAGGATCTTTTCCGTCGGCGGCGGGCGAGTCGCTGAGGTATTCATCGGCGTAACGAAAGGCTTCGCCTCGCCCAGTCTGGATATCGAAGCGGTCCGCGACAACCTCGAAGCGATCTGTGACCGCGACGGCTATATCACGCCTATGCAGGCCAACGAAGAGATCGCTTTCGCATTACAGACACTGAGCTGATTACAGACACTGAGCTGATGCAAGTCCGGACAGAAGGAGCACAACCGTGGCCGTGGTGGACTTTCTACGACGGATGGTGGAGAAGAACCCGGAGAAGGCCGCCGTGATCGCCGATGACGGCGCAGTCACTTTCGGGGAACTCGACCACGCCAGCAGCATGGTGGCTCGACGACTGATCGATGCCGGCGTGCGGCGCGGGCAGACCGTGGCGATGCTGCTGGCCAACGATCAAGCCATGCATTTCAACGCCGTCTACTGGGGCATCCACAAGCTTGGTGGCGTGCCGGTGCCGCTCAACACGCGGTGGGCGGCACCGGAAAAGCTTTTCGTCCTCGAACACAGCGATGCCGTGGCGGTCGTGGCGGGTCCGCCGCACCGAGACGTGCTCATCCCGCTCGTCCAACGACAAACCGTCGAGATTGCCGGTCGCCCCGGGGACTTCCGGCTCGAGCACTTTTTCGTCACGGGCAGCGAAAGCCTCGACGGACTGACTCCGCTCGGTGACCTGTTGGCTGAGGGTGCTACGGACGTACCTCCACTCGTCCCGCCGCCTACCCCTGACGACCCGGCGGACCTCCTCTACACGTCGGGAACGACCGGGATGCCGAAGGGCGTACTGGTGCCCGAGGGCAATTTGAGTGATGAGCCCGGCCAGGAGGGCATCACCGAACTGCTCGGCGCGCTTTTCGGCGAGAACATGCTGCATTCGGTGCCGTTGTTCGGTTTCACGGGCTGTCACGGGGTGATGTTGCTTTGCGTTCGAACAGGGTTGACGCAAATCGTCATGCCGCGATTCGACCCCGCCCAGTTACTCGCCTCGATCGAACAGCACCGGGCCACCGCCATCATGTGCGTGCCCACCATGCTGAACTTGGCAATGAAGCACCCGACGCTGGGCGACCACGACTACAGCTCGCTACAGTGCGTATTCTCTGGCGCTGCGCCGATCCAGCCCGACACTGTGCGCAAGGTGATGGAGGCATGGCCAGGGGTGCAGCTGCTGAACGTCTACGGCCTTACCGAGGGCGGCCCCGGCATGGCCTGCATGCTCGGTCCGGACCCGGCTGACATCCTCGCTCGCCCCGGCTCCATCGGTAGGCCAGTGGCATGCAAGGTGGTCGTCGTCGACGACGACGGCAAGTCGCTCGCCCCGGGAGAAGTCGGAGAGATCTGCCTTTTTTCGGAGAAATCGCGGCGCAGGTATTACAAGGGCGAGGACCTGAGCGCAGAGCTTTGGCGCGACGAAGTGATGCACACCGGCGACGTCGGTTACGTGGACGACGACGGCTACGTCTACCTCACCGACCGCAAGAAGGACATGATCTTGCGTGGCGGTTACAACATATTCGCCATTGAGGTAGAACGGGTGCTGCTCGAAATGCCAGGGGTCCTGGAAGCCGCGGTGATCGCCGTCCCACATGCGGATCTCGGCGAAGACATACTCGCGGTCGTCGTACCGGCTGCTGATGCAGAAGGAAGCAAGGCTGTCAGCGCGGAACAGGTGAACGCGTTCTGCCGTCGGCACCTCGCCGACTACAAATGCCCCCGACACGTCGTCTTCGTAGACGAGCTGCCCAAAAACGCCATGGCCAAGATCTTGAAAGCCGACCTTCGCCGGCGTTACAGCGATTATTTGACCGGCCGGCCGAGCGGTTCGACCGAACATGGGTTAGCTCGTCAGTGACCGGCGGCTACGGTCCCGTGACCGAAACGGACCTCCAATCGCGCCTAGAAGGGTATCGTCCTTCGAAAGTGATCGGCGATTGACTTAGCCCATTGGGGTCTGGAATGACAGCGACGCGGGCGGACCACTTGCTCGAGGCGCCAGGCGCGCCGCGAGCCGACGAAGTCCCGGGAACCGACGAAGTCCCGGGAACCGACGAAGTTGATGTGCTCATCGTAGGCGCCGGTTTTGCAGGGCTCTATCAACTGCAGCGCCTGCGCTCGCTGGGCTTGTCGGTGAAAGTCTACGAGGCGGCCCCTGGCCTCGGTGGGGTCTGGTACTGGAATTGCTATCCCGGTGCCCGGGTGGACTCTCGGGGCACCATCTACCAGTTTTCCGCCTCGCAGCTTTGGCGAACTTTCGACTACGACGAACTCTATCCCGGCTACGAGCAAGTGCGCGCGTACTTCGAGCACGTGGACGCCGAGCTCGGACTGCGCCGGGATATCCGCTTTGGCACCCGCGTGGTCGGTGCGGACTTCGACGAGCAGGCCTGCCGATGGGTGGTTCGCACCGGCAGCGGGCGCATCGGCTGCGCCCGCTTTCTGGTGCTGTGCACCGGAATCGGCGCCCGGCCCGTGCTGCCCGACATCCGCGGCTTGGCAGACTTCGCCGGAGAATGCCACCACACCGCGTTGTGGCCGCAGGAGGGTGTCGAGCTGGCCGGCAAGCGAATCGGTGTGATCGGTACCGGCGCCACCGGTGTGCAAGTGGTGCAGGAGTGCGCGGCGGTGGCCGCCCACCTTACGGTGTTCCAGCGCACCCCGAACATGGCGTTGCCGATGCGGCAGCGAAAGCTCGACCACCAGGCCAAGGCGGCCTTGCGCGTCGACCGGGAAACCCAGTACGCCAAGCGGGCGGAGACATTCGGCGGCTTCGAGTTCGACTTCGTCGGCCCGCAGTCCACCGAGTTGTCTCCCGAGGAACTGCGGACTGTTTACGAGGACCTCTGGGAACAGGGAGGCTTCCGGCTATGGGTCGGGGGCTTCTTCGACGTCTTGCTGGACGACAAGGCCAACGAGGTGGTCTACGCATTCTGGCGCGAGAAGGTCAGGCAGCGGGTCAAGGATCCGGTCCTGGCGGAGAAATTGGCACCGACGGTGCCGCCGCATCCGTTCGGCGCCAAGCGGCCCTCGTTGGAGCAGAACTACTACGACGTCTTCAACCAGCCCAACGTCAGCCTGGTCGATCTCGGGGAAACTCCGATTCAGCGCATCGTCGACAAAGGCGTGTTGACCGCCGACGGTGAGCTACATGACCTCGAGGTGCTGATCTTGGCGACCGGGTTCGACATGGTGACCGGCGGGTTGACCCAGATCGACATCCGGGGTACCAACGGCCAGACACTGGCCGAGCAGTGGAGCAGCGGCGTGGACTCGCACCTCGGCTCGGCCGTGCACGGGTTTCCGAACATGCTGTTCGTCTACGGTCCGCTCAGCCCGGCGGGATTCGCCAACGGCCCCAGCGCCGCCGAGCTCCAGGGCGAACAGATCGTGGAGATGCTCGAGTTCGTGCACGAGGGGGGTTATACGCGGTTCGAGGCCACGACCGCGGCCGACCGCGAATGGCGCCGGCACACCGACGAGATCGCCGCCGTGACGCTGTTTCCGCGCGCGAAGTCCTGGTACATGGGAACCAATGTGGCCGGAAAACCACCACAACTGCTCAACTATCCCGGCGGCTTACCGCTGTACCTGCAGAAGTGGGCAGAGGTCAAAGCCGACGGGTATCGCGGGTTCGAGATCAGCTGACGGGTTCGAACAGCTGACACTGATGAGGGAGCTGATCGTGGGCACAGCGATCCGGCGTGTGGTGACCGGCCGCGACAGCAGGGACATCTCGTACTTCACTTCGGTGGAGACGGTGGAACTCGCCTGCTGGCGGTCCGTTTCGCGCCTGACTCGTCGGCAGCCGCCGACACTGAGGCCGGTATGGCGGCTACGGACGCCACCGGCGAGATGGATCGCCTACAGCCGGGCCTGTCGCCGGTATTCGAGCCCGATAGCCCTGGTATGCACTCGACGGACACCGTCGATTACGGCATCTGCATCCGGGGAGAGCTGTGGTTGGAACTCGACGACGGCGTCGAGGAACGCATCACTGCTGGCACCATCGTGGTCCAGCGGGGCACTAGGCATGCCTGGCGTAACCGCACCGACGAAGTGGCGACCATGATCTACGTCTTGGTCGGCGCACGGCGTGACTGATGGTCGCGACGTTTCCGGCGCCGGGGCCGAACCGGTGCTGCTCGGTGGGCGTCGGAGCTCCGAAAAGCCCGCTGCGCCACCCAATCTATGCGAATCTTGACTTTGAGATCACCTGTCGGCGGTCCTCTCGAAAACGGAAGTGGGGAAGAAATGTTTCCAGGCGCCACTGCGGCGGCTACACCGGACAAGCCGGCCGTTGTCATGGCCTCGACAGGGCAGGTGGTCACCCACCGCGAACTCGACGACAGGTCCAACCAGCTCGCGCGGCTGTGGCGCGAAAACGGTCTGGTGCCCGGCGATCACGTCGCCGTGTTCATGGAAAACCATCCGCGGTACCTGGAAGTGGTCTGGGCCGCCCTTCGATCGGGGCTCTACGTCACCACGGTCAACTCCTATCTGAGTGCCGCGGAACTCGCGTACATACTGTCCGATTCCGGCGCGAGGTCGGTGGTGGCCTCACCGGCCAGAGCCGAAGTACTGCGCGAGGCGCTGAACGACGCACCGGGCGTGGAACTGCCGCTCGTCACCGACGGAGGCGCCGAGCCGATGGGCGACTACGAGAAAGCACTGGCAGCACAACCCACTACCGCGCTCGATGACCAACCCGCCGGAGAGTTCATGCTCTACAGCTCCGGCACCACGGGACGCCCGAAAGGGATCAAGCGCCCCCTCAGGGGAGCGTCGGTCCAGGACGGTCAGATGATTAGCGCGCTGCTCAGCGGCGTCTTCGGCTTCACCGCAGACAGCGTCTATCTCTCGCCGGCTCCTATCTACCATTCGGCGCCACTGGGTTTCAGCGTGGGAGTGACTGCGCTGGGGGGCACGGTCGTGATGATGGAGAAGTTCGACGCCGTCGATGCCCTGCGGGCAATCGAGCACTATCGGGTGACCTGTGCTCAGTTCGTGCCCACGATGTTCAGCCGGATGCTCAAATTGCCGGAGGTCGATCGCAGGCGTTTCGACATTTCCTCGCTGCGCCTGGCCATCCACGCTGCAGCGCCATGTCCGGTGGGCGTCAAGAAAGCCATGATGGACTGGTGGGGACCGATCCTGTGGGAGTACTACGCCGGCACAGAACTCAACGGCTTCTGCGTTTGCAAACCACAGGACTGGCTTGACCGTCCGGGTACCGTAGGGCAGCCCGTGATCGGCAATGTCCACATCTTGGACGAGCACGGTCATGAACAGCCCCCCGGAGAGGTCGGGCTCGTCTACTTCGGCGACGGGCCCGCCTACGAGTATCACAACGACCCGGAGAAGACCCGCGAAGCCCAAGATCCGGCAGGACATGGCTGGAGCACATTGGGCGATGTCGGTTACCTCGACGAGCACGGCTGGCTCTACCTCACAGACCGCAAAGCTTTCACGATCATTTCAGGCGGGGTGAACATCTACCCGCAGGAAACTGAGGATGTGCTCACCTTGCACCCCAAGGTGATGGATGTCGCCGTGATCGGCGTTCCCGACGAGGAGATGGGTGAAGAAGTCAAAGCCGTTGTGCAGCTTGTTGATCCCGACGCCGCCGACGCGCACACCGAACGGGAACTGATCGCGTATTGCCGAGAGCGCCTCGCGCACTACAAATGCCCGCGGACAATCGACTTCGAGCGTGAGCTTCCGCGCTTACCGACGGGCAAGCTCTACAAGCGACAACTCCGTGACCGGTATTGGTCCGGGCACCGGACTTACATCTCGTGACCAAGCTGATCTCGTGACCAAGCTCATCTCGTGACCAAGCTCATCTCGTGACCAAGCTCCCACGCGTGTCGTGCAGGTGGCCGCGGTGGCGTCGCAGGCCTACGGAACAGCCGGTGAGGTCAATCTCGAGTTTTGGCCAGCGGCCTCACCGAGGCATGTCATGATCAGGTTGGCGATGCGCGCCCGCAGACACCGAGCGTGCGGGAAACGGTTCGAAGAGAGGCGCCGATGGACTTCATGCTGAGCCGTGAGCAAGAAGAGTTCCGGCAGACAATCCGTCGATTCGTCGCGGGGGTGGCTCCGGCGAGCGGCCTTCGCGACGTGGTGACCACCGAGTGTGGTTACGACGCCACGGCCTGGACTCGGATGAACCGGGAACTCGGCTTGGCGGGTCTGCTCATCCCCGAGGAGTACGGCGGCGCTGACGCCACCATGGTCGAGGCTGTGATCGCCATGGAGGAACTCGGGCGTGCGGTCGTACCGTGCCCGCTGTTTTCGACCGTCGCTCTCGGTGTCGTACCGATTTTGATGACAGCGAGCCCCGAACAGAAGAAAGAGTTGCTCCCGGAGATCGCCGAGGGCATCCGCACGGTGACTACCGCCATAAAGGACTGTTCCCGCGCCGACGGCGGCGCTGTCGCCATGCGCGCGAACTCCGACGACGGGGGCGTCACCCTTACCGGAACCAAGATTCAGGTCATCGACGGCCACAGTGCCGACCTGCTGCTTGTGCTCGCTCTGCCGCCGGGCGACGCTGTTGACCCGGCCTGGTACCTCGTCGCCGGAGACGCCGCCGGGATGCGCCGCGAGCGTGTCGATACGTTGGACATCACCCGGCCCATGGCGACGCTGACCTTCGATGCGGTGTCCGCGGTTCCCCTGGGACCACCCGAAGACGGGAACGTGCAGACGGACCGGGTGCTGAATATGGCGAAAGTCCTACTCGCCGCGGAGATGGTCGGTGGCACCGACGGTGCGCTGGACATGTCGGTGACCTATGCCCGTCTACGCCACCAGTTCAATCGGCCCATCGGTTCGTTCCAGGCGATAAAGCACCGCTGCGCAGAGGCAGCGGTCGAATTGGACAGCGCGCGGGCGCTGACGCTGTACGCGGCGCATCTGGCAACGCTGAGCAGCGCCGAGCTCGCCAAGGTCGCCCCGATGGCGCTGGCGACGGCTGCGTCGGCCTTCGACTTCATGGCCTCGTGGAACATACAGATTCACGGCGGAATCGGCTTCACCTGGGAACACGATGCACATCTGTATTTCCGGCGGGCAAAGGCCGACCGGGTGCTGCTCGGCACGGAAAGCGATCAGTGGCTCGAGGTTGCCGACCGTATCGGATTGTGACGCTTACCCGCGCGTCAGCCACCGAGCACGTCACGAAAGGACGACGACAGCAATGGATCTTTCCTACCCGGCATCCGCGGAGGAATTCCGGACCCGCGTGCGTGACTTCATCGCAGCGAATGTCCCCGCCGACTTCGCAGGAATCGGGAGTCTCGAATTTGCTGCGCAGGAAGAGTTCCGCCGCGACTGGCGTAAGGTGCTGGCCGAGAACGGTTTCCTGGCTGTGTCGTGGCCGTCACAGTACGGTGGCGCGGGACTGACCTCGATCGAACAGGTGGTGTTGGCCGAGGAGTTCACCAAAGCGGGTGTGCCGATGGGAACCGAGAGCGACATGTTCGGGATTCAATTGCTCGGCAACACGCTCGTGGTCCGCGGAACTGAGGAACAGAAAAGCTGGTTTCTGCCTCGGATCCTCTCCGGCGAAGACAAGTGGTGCCAGGGTTTCTCCGAGCCCGAGGCCGGTTCCGACCTGGCCGCGCTGCGCACCACGGCGGTGCTCGACGGCGATGACTGGGTCATCAACGGATCGAAGATCTGGACCTCCGCGGGGCATCTCGCCAACTGGATTTTCGTGCTCTGCCGAACAGACCCCAGCGCGCCGAAGCATCGGGGTATTTCTTTCCTGCTCGTACCCATGGACCAGCCGGGGGTTGAGGTCCGCCCCATCACGAACATGGTCGGCCAGTCGATGTTCAATGAGGTGTTTTTCGCCGACGCCCGAACGGCGGCGAGCAATGTGGTCGGCGGAATCAACGCCGGCTGGTCGGTCGCGATGACGCTGCTCGGTTTTGAGCGTGGAGCCAGTGTCACCACCGACGCGATTCGATTCCGGACCGAGATCGATCGGCTATGCGAGCTGGCGAGGGAACGAGGCAAGGCGCACTTACCGCATATTCGCGAGCAGCTCGCGTGGTGCTACGGCCGCGTGGAGATCATGCGGTGCCGTGGGTACCAGGCCCTGACACGCTTCCTGCGCGGTGAGTTTCCCGGCGCGGAGGGGGCGATGACGAAGATCTTCTGGAGTGAATTCTTCCAACGCGAGACCGAACTGGCGATGGACATCTTGGGCGATGACGTGCTGACGCCTTCGGGTGTGGGGACAAACGGCGCCTTGATCACTGCCGAGATGGGAACCCCCAATTCCTCGCGGGCCTGGGTGGAGACTGCGTTGGCCGCCCGCGCCGCCACCATCTACGCCGGGAGTTCGCAAGTTCAGCGCAACATCATCGGGGAGAAGTTGCTCGGTCTACCGAAGGAACCACGCGTCGACAGCGACTCGTCTCGTGCGCCGGTGGCAACCAGGGTTACGTCCGACGCCAAGGAATCGTAGCCGCCCCCAAGGCATGTCGGCCGGGGCGTCTGCCAGGTCCGGCATCGCGGATTGAGCGCGCAGGATCGTAGGGGTCCAGTTGCGGGGCAACTACAGGCCGATGCGCTTGGCGATGATCTCGTTCATGATCTCGTTGGTGCCACCGCCGATTCCGAGAATGCGGATATCTCGGTAATGCCTTTCCACCTCGGACTCACGCATATAACCCATCCCACCGAAGATCTGAACCGCCTCGTTCACCACATAGTCGCACGCAAACACCGCGGTGTTCTTGGCCATCGACACCTCGGTCACCATGTCCTCTCCGGCCAGCCACCGTTGCATCACTGCGCGGGTGTACGTGCGCGCCACGTCGACCTGTCGGGCCATCTCGGCAAGCTTGTGTCGGATGACCTGACGAGCCGTCAGAGGTTTGCCGAACGTCTGGCGCTCGCGCGCCCAACCCTTCGCCAACTCGAGCGCGCGCTCCGCCGTCGCGTATGCCTGCACGGCGATGCCGAGCCGCTCCGCCTGGAACTGCTGCATGATCTGGATGAATCCGCTGTTCTCCGCGCCGACCAAGTTCCCCGCGGGCACCCGAACATCGTCGAATGACAGTTCGGCGGTGTCGCTGCAGCGCCAGCCCATCTTGTCCAGTCGACGTGACACCTCGAACCCGGGAGTGCCCTTGTCGATCACCAGCAACGAAACTCCGCCGTAGCCGGGCCCTCCGGTGCGCACTGCGGTAGTCACAAAATCAGCGCGCACACCGCTGGTGATGAACGTCTTGGCGCCGTTGACCACGTATGTGTCGCCGTCGCGGACTGCTCGTGTGCGCAAGTTGGCCACATCAGAGCCCGCTCCGGGCTCGGTGACCGCCAGCGAGCCGATCATCTCCCCGGCCAGGGTGGGACGGACGTAGCGCTCGATCAACGCATCGGAACCATTGGTAGCGATGTGCGGCAGCGCGATACCGTGGGTGAACAGTGCCGCACACACGCCGGTGGACCCACCGCTCGCGAGAATGGCCTCGGTCACCAACGCCGAATCGATTGCATCACCGCCACTGCCTCCCACCTCCTCGGGGAACCCGACGCCGAGAAGCCCTAGATCAGCAGCCTTGCGGTGCAACTCACGCGGGATTTCACCCACCTGTTCCCATTCCGCCACCATCGGCGCGATCTCTCGTGCGACAAAAGAGCGCGCCAACTGGCCCAGCGCTCGCCGCTCCGGCGTCGCCCACGGATCCTCGGGCACGGCGCCCGGCCGGCCAACGCCGATGTCGGTTACTTCGGTATCCGTCATGATTGCTCCCAATTGAATTGGCGTCGTCATCGAACAGCGTGCGGGACACACCCAGCTGGCGCATCGAGGCTGCGGTTTGACGGTGGCTGATCTACTTCCGTTACCGGGTGATGTTACGACAAGCTCGTTCGGTCAGGGCTCGAACCGTCATGTGTCAGCGGTGGGTAATTACGATGGGCTGATTGCCTTCTCGTCGGCGCGCTGCTCGAACGTATAGTCGTCGAGATCGAATCTGCGGCTACGCCAGAAGGTCTCCACGGTGGTCGTCGGGCGTAGCGGAACGTCGCCGTGCTTGTCGAAGTAGTAGCTGTTGGCAGTCGCACAGCTGGGTTGCCAGAATACCTGGCGGCCACGACGTCCGAGCATTTCGGTGAAGAAACGATCGTTGGCCTCCCGGGTGACCTCGACATAGTTGGCCGCCTGCGACCGCGCATGGCGAAGGCACCGCAGGATGTGCCCGGCTTGCGCTTCGATGAGCGTGAAGTAGGACGAGCCGTTGTAGCCGTAGGGACCGAAGATCGAGAAGTGGTTCGGGAACCCGGGCACACTGACACCTTCGTACGCCTGGAGCCGATTCTCATCCCACCACTTGGCTTGGTCGACGCCGCCGACACCCCTGAGCGTATAGGTCGGCATATTCTCCGATTCCATCACCTTGAAACCCGTCGCCAGGATGAGGACGTCGATCTCGTGCGTTCCCCCGTCGGCGGTGTGAACGGCAGCGGTGTCGATATGGCTTATCGGGCTGGTCTCCAGGTGGACGTTGTCCCGGTTGAATGTAGCCAAGTACTGATTATGGAAGCTCGGGCGCTTACAGCCCAGCGCATAACGTGGGGTCAATTTGTCGCGGACGACCGGGTCGGTCACCTGACTGCGCATGAACCGCAGCGCTGCGCGCTCAATGAGTGCCGCCATGGGAATGGCGGTGTGAAAATGCGCGGCGACAGGGAAAGTGGCCTCTACGAACATCTGACTCGCTGCGCGAGCCGCCAGTTGCCCGCCGGGCGCGTATTTCAGGAGCGTTCTTGCCGCCGGCGGCATCGGAAAATCCAGTTTCGGGAGGCACCAGATGGGGGTGCGCTGAAAAACCGTCAGCGCTCTGACATCCTTGGCGATCTCAGGGATCACCTGCACTGCCGACGCGCCCGTTCCGATGACCGCCACCCTTTTCCCGACGAGATCTTCCTCGTGATCCCACCGGGACGTGTGCATGGTTACCCCGCCGAACTCCTCCACACCGGGAATGTCGGGCCACTTGGGTCGCGTCAAGACGCCCGACGCGTTGATCACGAAGCGCGCGGACAGTTCCTGACCCGAGGCTGTGTTCAGCCGCCACAGGGTCGACTCTTCGTCGAACCATGCCTCGGTGATCGTGACACCATGGCGTATGTGTGAACGAAGGCCGTACTTCTCAACGCAGTGCCTCGCGTAGTCCTTCAGCTCGTCACCGTGCGCATAGGTCCGTGACCACGATGGTCTTTTCTCGAAGGAGAACTGGTAGCTGTACGAGGGAATGTCGACGGCGATACCCGGATAGGTGTTCCAGTGCCATGTCCCGCCGACGTCGCCGGCCTCATCGACGATGAGGAAATCCGAGAACCCCGCTTCGAGGAGCTTTATCCCCATGCCGATCCCGGAGAATCCCGCACCGATGACGACGATCTCGAAGTCCAGCTTGCCGGTGCCGGCCATCACGTCGCTGTGGTCCATACCGTCCTCCTGACTCATCGGGGACTGGATTCCAGGCATTCCTCGCCGACGGCCCAGCCAGGACGGTAGCTGCTCAAGCACCATCCACTATTCGGTTCGCTGTGTTGATCGAAGGTGCCTGCGCCGGGCGGCGTGCAGACTTACGTTTCGCCTCGCCGGGGGGGACCCGGCCGCCGTTGCTCTGCAGTCGTACTTTGCTCGCGCCGTTCACACCGTGTGCGACCACCTCTGGCCTCGCCGGAGTCTTCTTACGCGGAGAGGACTGTGATGTCGTCGAGTAATCGTCGAGTTCAACCTTCGCCAGTTGCCTGACGAACTGGCTGGCGAAGCCCGGATACATCGTGCCGTTGTACCCATCCTCGGTGAGATACCAGCTCTTACATCCGGAGTTCCACGTCGTTGCGGCAAGCCGGCGCTGGATTTCGGCGTGGTAACGGTTCTGTCGGTCCTCTTTGACGTCGAAGGTCTGCAAACCACGGTCGACGATCACGCCGATGGCATCGACGATGTAGCGGATCTCGGCTTCCATGTACACCAGCGCAGAATTGTGCCCAGGCCCGGAATTCGGCCCGAAGGTGAAGAAAAGATTGGGGTAGCCCGAGACGCTGACGCTCTTGTAAGCGTAGGCGCCGTTTGACCATTCGTCTGCCAGCTGTCGACCGTTCAGACCCGAGATCGGAAAGGGGGTCCCGGCTTTGCAGACGTCGAACCCGGTGGCGAATACGATGCAGTCGACCTCGTGCTCGATGCCGTCCGCGGTGCGGATGCCGTTGGGCGAGATGGTCGCAATCGGCCACGAGACCAGTTTGCAGTTGTCGCGTTGCAGGGCCGGATAGTAGTCACTGGTCATCAGCATGCGTTTACAACCGGGCCGGAAGTCGGGCGTGAGCTGGCGCCGCATCCACGGATCCTTCACCTGGCGACGTAGATTCGCCTTCCCCAGCCAGGAGATGGCAGTCGTGGCCGGGGTGTCCCAGACCATGCCCACGGCCATGACTTCGTGCGCCCAGAACCACGCCTCCCGAGCGGCACTCTGCAGAATCGGTAGCCGACCGAAGGCGGCCTTCACGACATTCGGGTGCGGGAAATCGGGGCGGGGAAGCACCCAACCGGGCGTGCGCTGGAACACTTTCACCGAACGCGCGCTCTTGACCAATTCGGGAACGATCTGCACCGCGCTGGCCCCGGTACCGATCACCGCGACACGTTTGTCGCTCAGGTCGTAGTCGTGATCCCAGCGCGCGCTGTGGATCTTATGGCCGAGGTAGCTGTCCAGTCCGCGGATGTCGGGAAAATTGGCATTGGCCAGCGGGCCACTCGCCATGACCACCGTCCGCGCCCGGTAGCTCGGACCACCGTCGGTCTCGGCGCTCCATGTCCCGCTGTCTTCGTCGAATGCCAGGCCCGTCACGTTGACGTTGAACCGAATGAACCGCGACAGCCCGTGCTTGTCGACCATGCCCCTGATGTAGTCCAGTATTTCGTCGCTCCCCGAATAGGCCCGCGACCACGTCGGATTCTGTTCGAAGGAGTACGAATACAGCAGTGACGGAATGTCGCAGGCGGCCCCGGGATAGGTGTTGTCCCGCCAAGTCCCCCCTACCTCGCCGGCACGCTCGAGGATCACGAAATCCTCGATGCCCCGCTCGAGCAGTTGAATCGCCGTGCCAAGGCCGGCGAAGCCGGCGCCGACGATCAGAACCGTGGTCGTGTCGCTCACTTGGCCACCGGTTCGTAGGTCAGTTCGTCAGTCCATGACGGCGTCTTGCCGAGCACCTGAGTGGGGAAGTAGTCGATCACCGTGCCGAGTCGTTGCGAGATGAACTGCAGCGGTTGGGCGTGGTTGATCGTGGCTGACATGTGCGCCTTGAGGATGTGATAGCCGGGGACACGGCGGGTGTGCTCGCTGCGATCGCCGACGTTCGAGTAGCGGATGACGGCGTTGTACAGCTTGTCCTCGGACAGGCCCCAGGCGTTCAAGTTCATCAGCATTCGCGTCAGCAGCGGAACGTAGAGCAAAGCACCGGTGAGAATTCGCGGGTCGACGAGAGATGCAGCAGTCTGAATCGCGTGCACCCTCATCGGACTGGCACCCAAGTCGTTGAGCACCTGAAAGCCCACCGCAAGGTGGCGGGATTCGTCGCTGTTGACCTTGGCGAACACTTGACCGCATACCGGGTCTGCCACCTCGTCCAACAGGAACTTGAGCAGCGCCCCGTCCAACGCGGTTTCCAAGGCCGGTATGGCAGCTCCGATCACCGTCAACGGGAGCGCTTCGGCGTATCGATCGAGCCATTCGATGACCAGCCGGATGTTCTTGTTCGGCACGGGCCTCTCGCCCTCTTCGAGCATCCCCCAGCGGTGCATCAGCGCCAGTTCTGCGTTGGCGTGCCGCTGCTCTTCGGCGTGGAAATACCGGTATATCTCTCCCAACGCGTCGAAGGGCGCTTTGGGCGCCATCGCCGCGAAAGCGCGGGCACCGACATGCTCGATCCACACCACGTCGGCCATGAACTGTTTCAGGCTGGGCCGTTGCTCGTCGGTGATCAACTCGGCACCGGGGGCGTCCCAGTCGATGTCGGCCAGCGCCCACTGGCGGTCTTTGATCGTCTCCAGCATGTCGCTGTATTCGAAAGCCATGTCCTTACCTTCCGTTGCTCACTGATTTTGGTTGTTCGTGGGGTCTCAAAGCCCTACCCGCTGGGCGAGTCCCATGGCGCGCGTGAAGGTCGCCGGCACCAGTCTCTTCACCCGCCAGAGGACTTTGGCGTCGATTTGCGGCATGACGTACAGCTGGCCGCGGTCGTGTGCATCCAGGGTGGTTCGTGCCACGTACTCCGGCGATACGCCGGTCCACTTCATCAGGTTCGCGGCGAGCGCGGCCGCCGATTCCTCGATGCGCGGATTGTCGACGATGTTCGTCTTGACGAAGGTAGGGCACAGGACCGTCACCGTGACGCCGGTTCCGCTCAGCTCGGCTGCCAACGTTTCCGACAGCGCCAGTACGCCCGCTTTGCTCACGTTGTAGGCTGCCATGCGCGGAGCCGCGCCGAAGCTGGCGGCCGACGCAACGTTGATGACGCCGCCGAATCCACGTTCGCGCAGCCGCGGCACGAACACTTCGCAGCCGTGGATGGGCCCCCACAAATTGACCGACAACGTCGCGGACCAATCGCTCATGGAGGTGGCACCGATGACGTTGCCTCCGGCGCCGATGCCCGCATTGTTGATCACCAGTCCCGCAGCGCCGCCGAACCAATTCTCGGCCGACTCGGCGAGTTCCCGAACCTGACTTTCGTCCGAGACGTCGCACACCACAGCAAGGGCACGGCCCCCGAGCTTGGCGACCAGGTCCGCGGTCTCCTTGGCACGAACACCGTCGATGTCGGCACAGACCACGCGCCCGCCCCGGCGCGCCAGCTCGACGGCAAAAGCGCGGCCAATACCGCTGCCGGCACCGGTGACGACCGCGTCGGCGTGATCAGTTCGGCGGGCGGAATTCCTGAACGGTATGAGCCTCATCGCGGCACCCCGCCGACGATCGGTTCCGTCCCTGAGTCAACTGTAATTGGTGGCGCTGAACACCATTGTGGGCGCATGACACCATTTTGGGTGGCGGATTTCGGCTTGTCAAGATAGTGGGGGGCCTCAATTGTTCTGATCGCGCGGCCGGCCCCGGCATCCCACGCAACCACAAACTACGAGGTGAAGAGCGCAAAACGGTGGGGCGAAGCCGGGCAAGGGTCTGGTGATCAGTCCGCCACCGGTGGCGGCCACGGCCTGCGTCAGAGCTTCGGGCTGAGGTCCAGCTGGGTCACCGCGTTCATCCCTGTGATCAGCCAGTCGGCACCGTCACGCTCCATCGTCAACCGGTACGACAGATAGCGCAGCGACGGGATGTTCTTGCTCACCGGACTGGTGGACACAGAATTCGTGTAGACGATGGCGGTAGCCTCCGTCGGCGTGACGCTCTCGACGGCGGCGCCCATCACCTCCGTGGTGTTGGTCACCTTCGCCTGTTCGTTCGTCGGGACGATTGCGTCGATGTAGCGGCGGTACTCGGTGGCGAAATCGCCTGCGAGATAACGGGCCGAGCGGTCCGGCAGCGTCGCCATGTCTTCCGGGGTGTAACTCCACAACGTGGTTATCGCGTTCGTCGCCGTACGCGCGATGCTGAGTTTGATGTCCACGGATGCCCGGTCGGCGAGGTACGGCTGAAGCATCGCACCGGCGAAGGCGCTCGCCGCAACGAAGACGACCGATGCCGCGGCCGCCGTGGTCAGCAACCGCTTGCCGGGCGGCCGGTGCGGAACCAACACAGGCTCTGGTCCCAGTTCGCTGCCCGCTTCGGCGATGTCGGCATCGACGGCTTCCGCATCGACGGCTTCGGGCGGCCGAGCGTCGGGTTCGGCGACTTCCCCGGGCGCTGACGCCTCCGGCCCGCCCTCGGCGGCAGAGGTGCTGACCGGCTGCTTCTGGGCCCTGCCCGCCTTGCCGGTGGGCATTCGCCGGGCCGGTTCGGGCTCAGCCGCAGCGTTCTCGCCGCGTCCCCACCACAACAACCGCCGCCGCCGGCGTTGGGATTCGACAGCACCCGTGCCAGCCGAATCCATGGTCAAATCACCTGTACCAGCTGGCTGATCTTCCACCTCTGCCCCTCCTGGGTCGTCGTGGCCACCCAACGGTTCCCGCTCTCGATGGTCTGTTTGCCGTCCGGCGTCTTGGATGTCGTCGTGGTGGCCACCAGCACGTCGACGCTGCCGTTGCCGTTCCAACGCTGCACACCCGCCTCGACCACCTTGCCCTCCGTCGGTTCGGCGCGGGCGACCTGGACCACGATCTCGTTCATCCTCTCTTTGAACATCTTCGCGAAGTCGCCGGTGCCCTGGGCCAGGATTCGGTCGGCGTACGCGTTGGCGTTGAAGGGATCGAGGGTGGTGTACGACGTCATGAAACTGCGCACGTAATCCAGTGCCGCGGCGGCGCGCAGATCCGTGCGCCGGTCGCTTTGGTCAGAAACGAGCATCATCGTGCTGACCGTCAACACCGCCGCGAGCAGCACCCCGGCCAAGGTCGCGACCAACGGCAGACCCCACCGGCGCGCCGGCCGCGGCGACACCGCGAAAAAGTCGGGCTCGTCGTCAGCGAGCCTGCGGCGGGGGCTCACTGGCCGGCTCCCTGCATCAGCGGCGCCTTGAGCACTGTCAGGTTGTCCACCCGCCAGTTCTCGCCGATCCTGTCGAAGTCGACCCGTACCGTGGCGGTGATGAACTTCAGGTCCTCGGCGGTCGTGCCGCGCTGACCCTGCATGGCAAGGAGCATCGCCGCTTCGTCCATCGACGCCGACAGAACGGCGCTGCTCACCGCCCAGTACTCGTTGGACGTCGCACCGCCTTTGCGCACGATGTCCTGCTGCGCGACCAACTGCGGCCGGTAGGCCTCAGTGGTCAACGCCTGCGCATGGTTGAGATCCTCGTCCATCGTGTCAGCGCCATAGCTCAACATCTGCTCGACGATTCGCGGTCCCTGTTCGGCGATCTGCGCACGCAAGCCGTCGCGTTCCTGGCCCTGGCGGTATACCGCCAGGTAGCTCACCGCAACCGCCGTGACGGCCACCACGACCGCACCGATGAGTACCTTTCCGACCAACCGGCGCATATCGCGCTCCGGACGAGCGACGACGCGAACCTCCGTCTTCATCAGCAGATCGGCAAAGGTGCGATTGCGGCGATCCCATAGCGGCCACAACCATCCGACGAACAACGCCGCGGTGTCCAGCAGGTGCGCCACATCCCGCAGCAGCAGCCGCCCCAGCCCCGCCGCGGCGCCGCCGCGCCGCACCACCCGGATTCCACACAGCGCCCGGCCCAGCGTCCAGCCGGTCAACGACGGCAACAGCACCCGGTTGACGATCACCCCCAGCAAAGCCGCCACGGCCACTGCCGTCTGCACCCACCAGCTCCAGCCGATCCGCGGACCCGCCAGGGACCACGGCGCGGTCGTCGCCGCGACGGCCAGCCCCGGCAGCACGTCGACCGCCAGCGCGCCGGCCCGGCTATGCCACCTGGCGAACGGAGCGGCTGGTGGGGTCTGCGCGGCCGGTGCCTCCACCGGCGCGTCGACGACGGCAGTCACGAGGTGACCTGCTCGAGTTGCGCCACCTTGTAGGTGCCTCCATCGCGGGCCATCTGCACCCGCAGGCGGTATCCCTGCTCCTGATCGGAGGCCTCTGAATTGGTCACCTTGACCCGCACCGCGACCAGCACGTCGATGGACCCGTCCGCGTTGTGCTGTTCCACCGCCGCCCGCATGTCGGACACCTGCACCTGCACGTTGGCGGCGCGATAGGCGTCGACGAGCACCCCGCCGTACAACCCAGCCTGCACCGCGAAGTCCCCCGTTGAGCAGTCGATGATCTTGGCCTGGCTGGCAGTCATGGTCGACGCGTCCGGGGCGTGCGTGGCGGCCACACAGTCACGGGCGGCCGCCACCGCGGCGGCGGCGTCCTCCGCGAGTTGCGCACTTTCCTGATGGGAGCGCAAAGCCAGGTATCCGCCAACGCCGGCGCCCGCGCTGAGTAGCGCCAGGACCACGCAGACCAGTACTGCCCAACCGCGGCCGACCCGCGGCAGCCGGCGCGTGTCGTTCGCCGGTCCGGCGTCGACCTGTTCCTCGGGACCACCGTCGGCGGGGAATCCGACTGTGCCGCGGTCAATGTCGTCTGCCAGTGCTGAAGATCCCGCTACCCGGTCCGGTATCTCCTCAGCATCGGTGGGGTTCAGCCGGCGGGTGCCAGCATCTCCTTCCATCCGTCGTCTCCTGGGTTGTTCGAGTTGCTGACGTCGTACTTCACGCCGTCGGGTCCGACCACTTCTCCGCTGGCCGGGTTGTACACGGCGGTGCCGGGTGGGCCTGGCGCCGGAGTGTAGACACACGGGTTGGGTTGCTGCCCACTGCACGTCACGGTGCCCTGGCCGGGTGGGCTCAACGGGTCGCTACTCGGCGCAGGCCGGGCCGGCAACTGGTCGGCGGGCAGCGGGTTCATCCCGTTGTTGATCGACGGTGCCGGGATCACCAGTCCGGGGTCCACCGGCTGGTTGCAGCGTGCCCCGGCAGCCGGGCAGTCGCGAATCTGGTTCGGGTCGCCGTACCAGGGGTTGGTTCCCAGCGGCACGTACGGTTCGTCGCTACGGCATTCCCGTGGGCTGGCCGCCCGCTTACCCGGCACGTCGGCGCACGGGTAGTTACGGGCACCGCGGACGGCGTTCCCCTGGAAGTCCTTCGGTAACTTGCAGTAGAGGTTCGACGGCGCCGGCGCCTCGCTGGTGTCGGCGGGCGACCGCCATTCCGACGCGGGCAGGAAACCGGTGAGGCACGGCGCCGGTTCGTTGATCGTCAGGTTGAAATCGAGTCTCGCTCTCATATCGTCCTCGAACGACGTCACTACGGCCTGGCCTACCGCGGCCCCCTGAGGAAGGATCACCAGGACTTGTTCGAGGCCTTTGTTATACCGCTTGAGCAGGTCGGCGACGACGGCCACGTTGGCCAGCGTCTGCGGCAGCGAGTCGCGTACTCCACTGAACACCGCGTTGAACTGATCGGCGGTCGGCGCGGCCTGCTGCAGACCGCTGCGCAGCGCGGCATCCTGCTCCGCCGACTGGGCGGCTAGGATGTTGAGGTTGCGCGACCACTGCGCGATGTTGTCGCCCGAGACCACCTGGCTTTCCAGGATCGGGGCCGAGTTCGCGATGACGTCGTTGACCGGGCCGAGGTTGTCGCGGAAGTCCCTGGCGATGGTGGTAGTCGAGTCCACCAGTCGCTGTAGCGCCGGCCCCAACCCGCCGACGGCCAGCGAGGTCTCGGTGAGCAGCGAGTCGATCTTTTCCTTCGGCAGCACCGCCAGAGCCTCGTTGGCCGCGTCCAGCGCCGGACCCACCTCGCTCGGCACGGTGCTGTTGGTGATGGTCTGCCCGTCGCTGAAGAACTGCCCCGGGTCCCCCTCCGACACCAGGTCGAGATACTGCTCGCCGACGGCCGACACCGAGTGCACGTTGGCGCTGGCGTCGACCGGGATGCGGTAGCTGTTGTCGATGCTCATCGTGGCCTTGGCTCCGGTGGCGGTCGGCTCGACGGCGGTCACCTTGCCGATCGTGGCGCCGCGGTAGCTGACGTTGGCCGTCGAGTACAGCCCGCCGGAGCGGGGCAGCTCGGCGTGCAGCGTGTACTGCCCGATTCCCAGCATGCTGGGCACCCGCAGGTAGTACCAACCCAGCGCGACCAACGCGATCACGGTGAGCACCGTGAAGATGACCAGCTGGATCTTGATGAAGCGAGTCAGCATCGCTCACTCACCTCTCTCTACCAGCGGTCCGTTCGGTGCGTTGTGCGGGTTCGGCGTGAACCGCACGTCCGGGATCATCGTCGCCGGATCGCGGCCCCAAGCCTGCTCCAACGCACGCAGCGATCCAGATACTCCGGTGCCGGTCAGAATCCCGTTGTCGACCATACTCAGCGTCAGGTCGATGAGTGCCGACACGTTGATGAAGTCGCCTCGCATCAAATTGGGGATGGTGTCGATATGGAACGGGAGGGTCAGCATCAGCTTGAACGCGCCGGGCAGGTACGGCGACGCCTTGCCCAGCTGCTTGAGCGGACGCTGCAGGTTCTGCAGATTGGTATGCAGCGGGTCGGCGGCCTGGCCGACGTAGGTGTCGGCCGCACTGCTGATGCGGCCCACCGCCTGCACGGCATCGGCGAACAGGTCCCGGGTGTCGGCGAAGTGCTGGATCAGCGGCGGGAACTCGGTCAGCACCCGGTCGAGGGTGTCGTTGCGGCTCGCCACGATGCTGAGCAGCCGATTCGTCGAGTCGATCGCCCGGGTGAGGTCATCGCGCTGCTGGTCGAGTTCGTCGGTGAACACGTCGAGCCGGTCGAGGAACTCGCGGATCTGCTCCGCGCGGCCGGTGAGCAGGTTGTCCACCTCGGTCTGGATCACCTCGAGGTTCGGGATGCCGCCGCCACGCAGGATCGTCGCGATGCTGGCGAGCACGCGCTCGGTGGTGGGGAATGCCGAGGCGTTGCGCAGGGGGATGGTGTCACCGTCGCGCAGCTTCTCGTTCGACGGTTCGGGTGGCACCTCCAGCTCGACGTGCTGGGAGCCGAGGAGGCTGGTCTGCCCGATCTTGGCCAGCGCGTTCGACGGCAGCTCGACGCCGGGCTGCATGCCCAGTTCGAGCGTCGCGACCCAGTTCTTCAACTCGATGGCGCGCACCGTGCCGACGAACACGTCGGCCACCCGCACACGGCTGTTGACGTTGAGGGCGAGTGTGTCGGGCATCTGGACGTAAACCGTCATGCTGTCGGACCCGGTGCCCGGGCCGCCGGGCACCGACACGTTGGCGATGCCCTTCCAGCTGCCGCAGGACGTCAGCACCACCGCGGCCGCGGCCAGCGCGACCGTGCGGCGGACGACGGTGGCAGACCTTCGGTACGTCGGAACCTTCGGTCGTACACGCATGCGGTTGATCACGGTGCTCCCCTCTCCGCGGGCAGCGACGACCCGGCCGGCGCCGGTGCCGGAACGGCAGGCCCCGGTGCGGGAGCCGGGCCCGATAGTGGCGATCCGCCCGGATCTCCCGGGATGACGCCGGGCGCAGGTGCAGGCGGCGGGCCCGGCTGCGGGTACCACGGCGGCGGCAGCGGATTGCGCTCGTCGAAGGCGTTCGGAGGTCCGGGCAGGTTGCCGTCGCGGGTGGTACCGAACGCCGGCGGCGCGGCCGGATTCACCGGATCAGGCCCGCCCAGCAGCGCGGCCAGCGAGTCCGGCGTGAGCATGTTCGCGGTGAACGGCTGCACGTCGACGCCCTGCATACCGGGTGCCGCGATCCAGCCGGGCTCGTGGTTGCCGTGGGAGAACAGCGTGTCTCGAGAGAAGATGCCCGGCACGGTGGTGTCCTTGTACCCCGCCGGCGGCTGCAGCCGCGGTTCGGAATACGCAATTTGCTTCGGCAACGTGCTGGCCGTGTTGATCGGATTCAAGCCGAACGGCAGGAAGTTGAACTTGATCGCATCCATGATCGGCGCCAGGTACTGCGCGCAGAGCTCCGCCGACTCCTGGTAGCCGAGCCGGCTACCGGCCTGGATAGCGCTGCAGATGAACTGCATTGGGTTGGCGAATGACGCTATCGCCGGTGCGGCTGACAGATTCCCACGGGTCGCTTCGTAGATGTTGACAACGTTGGCACCGGCATTCGGATATACGTGCAGGACCGTCTCTAGGCCGTTGAGCGGGCCCGGCTGCAGGAGCGCGTTGGTTACCTCGGCCAAATTGTTGACGTCGTCGACCAGCACCTCGCTGTTCTCGTCGAGGAACTCGCGGGTCGTTGTGAGGAGCTGGTCGAGGTCCTGCAGCGCACTCGCCAACTCACGGTCGGTGTTGGTGAACGCGTTGGTGAATTGAGCCAGGTCGTCGTTGAGCGCGACGAATTGCTGGTCGCTGCGGTACAGCGCGTTGACGAACAGCGCGAGGCTCTTGACCACGCTGAAGAAGTCGCCGCTGCCCTCGTTCAGGGTCGTCAGCGCCTCGGAGAGGTTGGTGAGCGTCCTGTTGATCTGCTGGCCCTTACCGGCGAACCCGTCGGCGGCCGACTCGATGATGTCGCCGAACGGACCCCTGGGCTGCTCGGCAGTGGGCCCCAGATCGGTCAGGATCCGGTCGATCGAATTGCGCAGCTCGTCGTACTCGACCGGAACCTGTGTACGGTCGAGCGGGATCACCGCGTCGTCCCCCAGCACCGGGCCACCGGTATAGGCGGGCGCCAACTGGATGTTGCGTGATGCCACCAGGCTGGGGTTGAGGATCGACGCGGTGGCATTGGCCGGCACCTTGTATTTGTTCTCGTAGCTGAAGGTGACCTTCATCTTGTCGCCGTCCGGCTCGATACTGTCGATCGAGCCCACCCTGACACCCATGATCTGCACCTTGTCGCCCGGATAGAGCGCCACCGTTCCGGTGAAGTAGGCCACGACCGTGTTGGTGGTCAGCCTCTTGTACAGCTGCCAGCCCACCAACCCGGCGACCAGCGCGAGCACCACGATGACCGTGCCGATAACCAGCGTGGCCCGCGACACCCCGGGCAACTTGAGGTTACGCACGTTGAAGATCGTCGACATCGGTCAGCCCCTCGTCATTCTTGGGATCCCGGCGGAAGGAAAGGCGGATTGCCCGGCAGCGGCGGCGTACCAGCCGGCGGCAGTTGTTGGCCCGGCCCCGGCGGGGGTGGCGGACCGACCAGTGCAGGTGGCGGCGGTGCGTGGGTCACCTGCCCGCCCACGGCCGTCGGCCCGGGGAACGGCCCCGGCGGCTCATGGCGCGCACCGGGCGGTGCCGGCGCCAGCGGGACCGGCGTGCCCGGCACCGGCGGCGCCTGCTGGCCGGGGACGCCGGCGCTGGCGATCCCCGGCGTCGGCGGCAGGCCGTTGGGATTCGGCGCCGACGTGGCCACACTGGGTGGGCCGTAGTTAGGTCCGTACGGGTTGTCCCCGAACGGCCCGACCGACAGGCCGGCGCACGGCAACGGGTTGGCCGGCGAAGGGAGCCCGTCCGCAGGTGGGGTGTAGGAGCACGGGCTGCCCTTCGGCACCGCGGGGCCCGGGTTTTCCGGCGTGCCCTCCAGCGGCGTCGGTGCCTGCGGCGGCGCACCGTTGGGGAGGCGCTGCCCATTCGGGTCGGGGAACCGGAACGCCGGCAACCCGGCGTTGCGCCAGAACTGCTGCGGGTCGATGCCGCGCTTCTGGAAGGCGGCGTCGACAAACGGCTGCAGAATCTGGTAAGGCAGCAAGTTGACCAGCAGCACCTTGAAGTAGGGTGCCGTGGCGACGCCCTCGGCCAGAGAGGTAAGGAACCCGCCCAGCAGGGTCAGTACGTCGGCCAGTTCGACCTTGCGCTCCACCAGGATATCGCTGACCGTCCGCAGCTGTTCGAGCACCCGGCTGAGGTTCGGGTTGTCGTCGATGAGGCCCCTGACCTGCTCGGAGAACGCCGACACCCGTTCGAGCAGCTGACCGACGGCGTAGCTGCGCTCGTTGACCGCGGCGAGCAGGGTCTGGGCGTTGACCAGCAGTTGGTTGACCTGCCCGCTACGCTCACCGAGCACGCCGGCGATCTTGTTGGCGTTGGCGAGCAGTTGCCTGAGCTGTTCGTCGCGCTTGCCGATGGTGTCGGAGAACCGGGCCACCCCGTCGAGGGCTGCGGACAGGTGCGGATAGGTCTGGTCGATGGTCTCCGACAGCACGTTGAGCGACTGGCGGACCGCCTTGGTGTCCCACCCGGACGCGGACTTGGTGACGTCATAGAACGCGTCGTAGATCTGGTATGGCGTCGTGGTCTGGCCGACCGGCAGGACGCCGTTGGCCTGCAGCGCCGTGGATCCACGCGGCTCGATCTGGAGGTTTCTGCGACCGAGGATCGTATCGGTGCGGATGGCGGCGCGGCTGTCGGTACCGATCTGGGTGGCGCCGAGCGTGAAGCCGACGACGACCTTGTCGCCCTCGATCGCCGTGGTGGTCACCTCTCCGACGTCCACCCCGGCGATGCGCACCTTGTCGGCGGGGTTGATACCCCCGGTGTCGGTGAACTCGGCGTAGTACCTCGGCTTCGCGAACAGCATTGGCACTGTGGAGAAACTCTGACCCACGCCGATGACGAGCACCAGGATGATGATGCCCATCAACCCGCCACGGACCCGGTTCGACCCTTCGAGCGTCCTCATCGCGGCGCGCACCTCCCAGAGGGCTGCGAGGTGACCCGCACGGTCCGGACCGGACCGCCGGGCTGCAGACCGTTCAGTTTCAGCGTGATGTCGCACAGGTAGAAGTTGAAGAAATCGCCGTAGATGCCACCGGTGCGGGCGACGATCCTCAAGGCTGGGGGGAGTTTCGTGATGGTCTCATTGACCTGTTCCTTCTGGTCGATCAGAGGCTGCTGGATGGCCTCCAGGTAACCGACCGTGTCCTGTAGTAACGGTCGGTTGTCGGCCAGCAGGTCGGAGACGGTGCCGGCTGCGTCGCTGATGTCGGCGACCGACGTGGCGATCGGGTCGGCCCGGTTCTTCAGACCCGTGATCAGCCGCTCGAAGTCGACCAGCGTCTCGTCGAACTGCTGCTGGTGCTGGACGGTCGTCTCCAGCACGGTGTTGAGGTTGCCGATCACCTCGCCGATGGCCTGGTCACGGTCGGCCAGTGCCGCCGTCAGCGACGCGGTCTGGTCCAAGATGTCGTTGACAGTGCCGCCTTGGCCCTGAAAGACGGTGATGATCGACTGGGCGATGTTGTTGACCTTCTCTGGGTCGAGCGCCCGGAACAGCGGCTGGAAGCCGCCGATCAGCGCATCAAGGTCGAGCGCCGGCTCGGTGCGCTCGACCGGAATGGTGGCGCCCGCCGGCATCCGGCGGTCGCTGTCGCCCCGTTTGAGCTCGAGGTAGCGGTCCCCGATCAGGTTGAGGTAGCGCACCGATGCGGTCGACTCGTCGAACAGCGGAAGCGAACGGTCGACGCTGAAGTCGACCTTGGCCCGGCTACCACCCTCGACCAGTTCGACGTTGGCGACCTTGCCCACCTCGACACCCGATGCGCGGACGAACTGCCCGGGCCGCAACCCGCTGGCATTGCTGAAGATCGCCGAGTAGCCGGTGGTGCGGTCGAAGCGCATCTGGCCGAACACCACGACGATGAGCGCGGTGAACAGCAGCAGCACCAGTGAGAAGGCGCCCAGTTTGATGGCGGTTCCGGTGATTTTCATGGGTTGATCGTGTGCTCCCCGACTTGGCGTCCCCAGACATATTCGCTGGCGAGCGGCTGCCCGAGTTCGAAGTGGTTGTACGGAGCTATCGAGGCGCCGGTGTCCATCACCAGATACGGCGCCGGCCACAGATTCCGCGTGATCGGTTGCCAGCAGCCCGGCCGCCCCTCTGGGCCGCCCCTGGCATTCACCCTGGGCAGGTTGTCCGGGTACACATACGCGTTCTCGGCGCCGGTGATGGTGGTGTGTGTACGGAGCGAGTAACCGTCGCCGCCCACTGCGGCGGCAACCTTGGGGGCCACGTCATGGTAGTTGCGGACGGTGCAGAACAGCGCAGGGCTGTACTCGTCGAGCAACCCGCCCGTCGGGATGAGGTCCTCGGTGCCGCGCACCAGGTAGGGGCCGCCGCGCTCGAACACGTCACCACCGGTGTTGCCGAAGCCGACCGACGCCATCAGCGCCTGGTCGAGGTTCGCGCGCTGCTCGTTGAGTGTGCGGGCCGTGGTCACCGCATTCTCCAGACCGTCGAACAGGTCCGGGGCCGCGCCGGTGTACACCTCGCTGAGGTCGGCCAGCCCGCGGACGTCGCGTCGGATCTGGGGCATCTGCGGGTTCAGGTCGGCCAGGATCGCGTTGCCGTCGATCACCGACTCTCCGAACCGGTCGCCCAAGCCGTCGAGGGCCTGCGCCGTCGCCGTCAGGGTCTGGTTGAGCTTCACCGGGTCCACCTTCTGCGCCACCGCCAGCACGGTCTCGAACAGGGTGTTGAACTCGGTGGTCACCGTCCTCACGTCGATCACGTAGGAGGAGTCGATGCGCTGCGGTGTCGGGTTGGGGGGCGAGGCGAACGACACGTATTTGTTGCCGAAGACAGTCGTCGCCGAGATGTCCGCGACCACGTTCGCCGGGATCAACGGCACGTACTTGGGATCCACCTCGAGGGTGATCCTGGCCGTTGGCTCAGCGGCGACGTCCGCCAGGCTGACGTCGGCGACCTGCCCGATCTCGACACCGTTGAAGGTCACCTTCGTGCCAGGGTCCAGATTCAGCCCGGCCCGCGCTGACATCAACGTCAGCTTCTCGCGCGGTGTGAAGTCACCGCGGAACTGGAACCACACCAGGGCGGCCGCCACAGCGAATATCACGAGCAGGACCAGCCCGGCCACTTTGTACGGGGGGGTGCGCGGATTGTTGATGGGTGCTTGAGGTCCGGTCATGGTCACACCGTCAGGTTGAAGTTCGGGTCGGTGCCGTAAAGCGCCAACGAGGCCATCAGGACCACCAGCACGATCGCCACCAGCGATGCCCGCATGGAGCGGCCGACCGCCTCACCCACGCCGACCGGTCCGCCACTGGCGAAGTAGCCGTAGTAACAGTGGTTCAGCATCACGATGATCGAGATGATGATCGCTTGCACGAACGACCATGCGACGTCCTCGGGTCGCAGGAAGGTGCGGAAGTAGTGTTCGTAGGTGCCGGTCGACTGCCCGTAGAACAGCGTCGTGGTGACCTGCGCGGACAGGAAGCTCATGATGATCGCCATCGCGTAGAGCGGGATGATCACGATGAAGCCGGCCATGAGGCGGGTCGAGACCAGGTAGGAGATCGACTTGATGCCCATCACTTCCAGCGCGTCGACCTCCTCGCTGATCCGCATGGCGCCGATCTCGGCGGTGGCGCCGGCACCCACCGTGGCGGCCAGCGCGACACCGGAGACCACCGGCGCGGCGATGCGCACGTTGACCAGGGCAGAGAAGAATCCCGTGAACGCCTCGACACCGATGTTGCCCAGGGAGGCAAAGCCTTGGATCGCGATCAGCGAGCCGCCCGAGAGGGTGACGAAGCCGACGATCGCCACCGTGCCGCCGATGACGGCCATCGCGCCGGTGCCCATGCCGATCTCGGCGATCAGCCGCAGCATCTCTTTGCGGTAGTACCGCAGCGCGTGGCCGATGGAGCCGACGGAGCTGACGACGAACCATGCGACGTGGCCGATGCTGTCGAGCCCACGCGACGGCGCGGAGACGAGCTTTTCGACACGGGCGTAGCCGCGGGGAAAGCGCTGCCGCAGGACGGTGCCGGTAGTGGTGTGCGTCTGCGATGTGGTTGCCATGTCAGCTCCCCGTTCCGAACCGCACCCCGATGGTGGTGAGCACCACGTTGACCGCGAAGAGCGCGATCACGCACAGCACCAGGGTCTCGTTCACGCCGGTGCCGACGCCCTTGGCGCCGCCGCCGACGGTGAGCCCCCGGTAGCAGCCGACCAGCCCTGCGATCAGGCCGAACAATGTGGCCTTGACGATAGAGATCACGACCTCCGGCAGGCCGGTCACCAGCGTGAGCGTGGAGAGGTAGGCACCTGCCGAGATGTTTTGGATGTAGACGCCGAAGAGGTAGCCGCCGACCAGGCCGATGGTGATGACCGCGCCGTTGAGCAGGAGTGCGACGAAGGTGGAGGCGACGACGCGCGGGACCACGAGCCGGTGGATGGGGTCGATGCCGAGCACCTCGAGGGCGTCGATCTCCTCGCGGATGGTGCGGGCGCCGAGGTCGGCGCAGATCGCGGTCGAACCCGCACCGGCCACCACCAGCACGGTGACCAACGGTCCGAGCTGCGTGACGGCACCGAGCGCCGCACCTGCGCCGGAGACGTCGGCTGCTCCGAACTCGGCGAGCAGGATATTGAGCGTGAAGATGACGAGCACCGTCATCGGCACCGACACCGCGACGGTGGGCAGGAAGGACACCCTGAACAGGAACCATGCCTGGAGGATGAACTCGCGCCACTGGAAGGGACGGAACAGCCCCTTGCCGGTCAGCACGCACATCCGGACGAAGCCCCCGACCGCTTGGAGCCCCGGCCTCACCTGATCGCGCACGTATCCGGTCAAACCGCCGTTGGCCGCGGTCATGAGTGCGTCCCGACGCCGGGACCGTCACACCCGTGGCGCACCGGCAGAACCTCTCGCATGCCGCCTCCTTGCCCCGTCCCGACGATCGTGACCGATGTCTCTTTACTCTCAAGTAGTAACTGAGACCACAGGACTGTACCCGATCGTCCTCCGGCCGTGCACCGCATCGGGAGGATCGCGCACCCAAAAGTTAGCAAGCCTTCCCTCATCCACTAACCGCCGGAACCCGTGGCCGAAGCCGTTGTGGCAGTGCACCTTTCGCCCGCATCACGGTGGACCACGCCTGCGTACCGCTGGCGGAGCTCCGTCTTGAGCACCTTGCCGGCCGGGTCACGGGGATTGGCCCGCTGCGCAGCGCACACCACCTGCCACTGCGCAGGCACCAGGAAGGCCATCTCCGGGGGTGTGATACGGAACTTCACCGGGACGGCGATCCCGCCGAGCTTGTTGACCGCCAGGACCGACTCGATGAATTCCGTGCGGTTGAGCATGAGGATCAGCACGCGGTCACCGAAGCCGACGCCGCGGCGGCTCAGCGCGCCGGCCAGCTTGGTGACCCGGTCGTCGAGCTCGCCCCAGGTGGTCGTGCGGCCCATGAACCGCAGCGCCGTATCGGCGGGCTGCATGAGGGCATGCCGGGCGAGCTGATTGGTCCAGTTCTGCCTACGGGCCAGATACGGCTGCTCAGTGGCGGATGGCTCAGTGGCGGATGGCTCAGTGGCGGATGGCTCGGCAGTCAACGGCGGTGGCTCCATCGTCTCCGGGTTCGCGTGTCGTCGGAATGTCATCGAACATCGAATGGCCCGGGTCACACTATGGCCAAGGCGCTTTGTGGACAAGCCCGTCCAATCCCGCCGAACCGCAGAGCCCCCTGAACGCCCCCGTCAGACGACGTCCGGCGAGGCGGCGCGCCAGTCGCCGCGAACAGCTCTCCGACGAAGTGGCGGGTCATCTGCGGGCGGCGATCATGACGGGGTCGCTGCGGCCGGGCACGTTCATGCGACTCGACGAGACGGCCGCCGAGCTGGGGGTGAGCGACGAGGGGATGGTCCAGCTCGAGCCGCACCGCGGTCACGTGGGGGTGCCGATGACGCGTGGCGACATCGAGGAGGTGGCGTTCGCGGAGTTCGGTGGTTCCTTGCTGCATGTGGCGCGGTATCTGCCGCTCCTGCTGTACACGACTGATCAGAACTGCGGCGTGGAGGCGGTCGCGAGCCATCGCGAGTTGATCGCCGCACTGCGAAGGCGTGACGCAGAGACGGTGGTGCGGTTGACGACGGGTCCGTTCACCGACGGGGCACAGAGGTTGATCCTCCGGCCGGAGCAGATCGGGCTCTGGGGGTAGCGGGAGCGGCACATGGTTCGGCCGCGACGCCGTCAGAATCCATACACGTCTGCCCGGCTATCCGCGACAGGCGAGCGACAAGATCTCCACGAGCACACCGCACGAAACGACGTCGCTGAGGAGTCGCTAACAGGCGGGCAAACCGCATAGTGGCTGACCGAGAGACTGGTGTGACGCCTGTGGCGATCTTGCGGATCTGGGGACAAACCCACCCCTGGGGATGAGTCTCTCCCGACGCCCCGGACGCGTCTGCCCGCCCTGACACCGTCGACCCATGACCAGCCGACGTCTGCTCCGCGGAGTCGAACTCCGCTATGTGCTCACCATGTACCTGCAACAGCACGGCACTCAGACCGTCCGCGAGCTCGTCGACGGACTCGAAGACCAGGGCTTCGGATTCGTCGGCCGCCCATCGAAAGCCGTCTCCGACGCGCTGCGCTGGGAGATGAGCCACGGCCGGGTCGGCCGGAGAGCACGCGGGCGCTACGGCCCGCTCGAAATGCCGCGCTCCACCGAGTACCGCATCCACCGGCGCGTCCTGGCCCTGAGAGCCGAAGCGGCCGCCTTGGCCGGCGCCGACGACGATATGTTCTGGGACCGGAAAGCAGGCGTCGGCTAGGCGCTACCCGCACCCAGCTGTTCGGCCCGGGCCTTCAGGTTCTCCGCCAGATAGTCCAGCGTCTCCCCGACCGCCTTCTTCACCATCGGCTTCGGGATCGGCAGCTTCGTCTCGACATCCATGTCCACCGTCAGCAGCGACGACGCCCCGATCGGCACCACCGAGAACCGTTGCTCGTGCTTGTCGAAGTGATCGCCCTGCTGCAGCAGCGTGAAGATCTGGTTCTCCCCGGGGTAGTAGACCGCGGTGATGAACGTGCCCGCCTGCCCCTGCACCTCGACGTCGAGCCGCAGCTGGCTGGGCCGTCCATCGTCATAACGGGCGAGAATCCAGCACCCCCTGACTTCCGGGTTCCATTCCGGGAACCTCTCGAAATCGGCGACGATCGCCATGACGGCCTCGGCTGGGGCGTCGACCTCGACGGTCTTGCTCACGAGCGGCATCGGGCGAGCATATCGACTACTCGACGAGCGCCGTCTCCAGCAGCGGCCTGATCTGATCCGGGATCGGGACCGGCCGACGTTTCGAGCGGTCGACGTACACGTGCACCCAATGCCCGATCGCCGCGGCCTGCACCGCGTCGCGTTCGAACAACGCCAGGCGATAGGTCACGCTGCTGTTGCCCAACCGCGTCACCCCCAGCCCGACCACCAGTGGATCCGGGAACCTCAACTCCGCGAAGTACCGACAACCCGATTCAGCGACCACTCCCAGCCACGGCGCGCTCACCGGGTCGACGCCCACTGTGGTGTTGACCCACCCGTTGATCGCGGTGTCGAACATCGCGTAGTACACGGCGTTGTTGAGATGACCGAACATGTCGTTGTCGGTCCACCGGGTCGTCACCGGCCACTGCACCGGGAAATCACTGCTCGTCGGCCGTCCAGATTCGGGGGGCATGGTTTCAGTCTCGCAGTCGGGGCAGTCTGGTGAGCATGACCATGACGATCCGCGGCGCCGTCCTGGAAGAGATCGGCCGGCCACGACCCTTCGCCCAATCCGTACCGCTGTCCGTGTCGGAGCTGCAGCTGGATTCGCCCGGGCCCGACGAACTGCTGGTGCGAATCGAGGCCGCGGGTCTGTGCCACTCGGATCTGTCCGTCGTCGACGGCAACCGGGTGCGGCCGGTTCCGATGCTGCTCGGCCACGAAGCCGCCGGCGTCGTCGAGAAGGTCGGTCCGGGCGGCTCCGATCTCGCCGTCGGCCAGCGGGTGGTGATGACGTTCCTGCCGCGCTGCGGCCAATGCACCGCGTGCGCCACCGACGGCCTCAGCCCCTGCCAACCGGGCACCGTCGCCAACAGCGCAGGCACTCTCATGCACGGCGGCATCCGCCTGCACCGCAACGGCCGACCGGTGCATCACCACCTCGGCGTGTCGGGATTCGCCACTCATGCTGTGGTGGATCGGCACTCGGTGGTGCCCGTCGGCGCGGAGGTCCCGCCGGTGGTGGCTTCCCTGCTCGGCTGCGCAGTGCTCACCGGCGGAGGCGCGGTCCTCAACGTCGGCAGGCCGCAGCCCGGCCAGACGGTGGCCGTCGTCGGTCTCGGCGGTGTCGGCATGGCGGCGGCGATCACCGCCATGGCCCACGACGACGTCGGCGTCGTCGGCATCGACCAACTGGAGGAGAAGCTCGACCGCGCCCGGTCGATGGGCATCAACGCCGCCTACACCCCGGAGGAGGCCGCCGAACGGGCCCTCAAGGCCGAGGTGGTCGTCGAGGCGGTCGGCCACCCGGCCGCATTGGAGACGGCGATCGCGCACACCGCTCCCGGTGGCCGCACGATCACCGTGGGCCTGCCCCGTCCCGATGCGCGAATCTCGTTGTCGCCGTTGGGGCTCGTCACCGAAGGGCGCTCGTTGATAGGTAGTTACCTGGGCTCGGCGGTGCCGGCCCGAGACATCCCCCGCTTCGTCGAGCTGTGGCGCTCCGGCCGTCTCCCGGTGGAAACTCTGGTCTCCTCGACGATCCCCCTCGACCAGATCAACGAAGGCATGGATCGCCTCGCCGAAGGCAAGGCGGTGCGCCAGGTGATCGAGTTCGACTAGCACCGCTGCGGCTCAGAACCAGGCGTCGCGCATCTCCTACGTCGTGCGGTCCAGGCTCTCGAGTGGTGCCGCCGGGTCTTTCGCGGTCACCGGCCGTCGGCCTCGACGAGGTACCTGGGGACGATGAACAACGCCGGATATCCACATCTTCGACCCGAACACTCGGTAGGTGCCGTCGTGCTGGGGTTCCGCGCGGGTCGCGATATCGGCCAGCGACGACCCGAGCATCGGACGGACGAACACGTCGACCTGTTCAGCGGTGCCGGACTCCGCGAGCAGGTTGGCGTTGGCGATCGTGCGCATGATGTAGCCGGAGGTCGCCGCCCAAGCCTCCTTCACCTCGGGGATGAGCGTGACCTTCTCGCTGTCGAACGTCGGTTCGTGGGCGTCGCTCGCCTTGTCGCGCGAGTGCTCGCGAATCGCGGCCGCTGCGTCAGCTCGTCGACGCGTAACCACTCGAAGAGCAGGAAGTCCAGGTCGCGGCGCGACAGCAGCGTCGATTTCATCGGATCGTGCTCACGCCGCCGTCGATGGGGATCACCGTGCCGGTGACGTATGCGCTGGCCCGGCTGGCGAGGAACACCGCGATGCCGGCCATGTCGTCGGGCTCCCCGACGCGCCCGAGCGGCAGCGCCGCGCCGACGGCTTCCTCCCCGGCGGACAGCAGTACCTTGGTCATCCGCGACGGGAACAGTCCTGGGGCAATGGCATTGACGAGGATGCGCGGTGCGAGCTCGGTCGCCAGGTGCTTGGTCAGCATGTGCACCGCGGCCTTGCTCGCCGCGTAGGAGAAGTTGTTGCGCCCGCGCTCGGGGGTGTGGAAACCGTCGACGCTGCCCGTGTTGACGACCCGGGCCGGATCGCGTTCGGTTGCACCGGCTTGCAGCATCGGCACCAAGGCGCGGGTCAGCAGGAACACTCCCTTGACGTTGACGTCGAAGACCCGGTCGAAACCGGATTCGGGGAACTCCGCGAACGGCGCACCCCAGTTCGCGCCGGCGTTGTTGAACAGCGCGTGCAGGGCTTCCTCGCGCGTGGTCAGCGCATCGGTCAGCGTCTGCACACCTTCGGCGGTCCCCAGGTCGGCGGGCACCGCCTCGACGCGGCCCAGCGGCGACAGTTCGGCGACCGCGGCGGCGAGCTCGGCTTCCTTGCGGCTGGACAGGTAGACCGATGCGCCTGCCTGTAACAGCCCGCGGGCGATCATCACACCGATGCCGCGTCCACCGCCGGTCACCACCGCCACCTTGCCGTGGAGTGAGAATAGATCAGTCACGCGCAGCTCCGCTCCTGACGTCGACACCCAGCGGTGACTCGGTGCGCACCGTCTCGTCGCGGATCAACCCGCGCAGTAGCGCGGTGCTGAACTCCTCGGCGATCTCCTGCGCGGTGCGCCGTCCTTGGGGACGCAGCCAGCGGTACGCACCCAACGTCATCCCGATGTATCCCAGCGCCAGCACGTGCGAGTCACAGTCGTAGAACTCGCCGCTCGCGATCCCCCGGTCGATCACGTCACGGACGTGCTCGTAGACCTGGGCCTCCTTCTCGCTGATGTACTCCACCTGCTCCTCGGTGAACCACTCGCTGATGTAGGGGCCCTCCTGGAAGTACACGGCCGCGCGTTCGATGTCGCTGGCGATCCCGACGAGCAGCCGGCGGGTGAAGTGGTAGATCGTCTCGCGAGCCGATGCGCTCGGATCGTCGTGCAGCGCATCGACGGTGAAGTCGGCGGCGCCCTTGTAGATGTCGTAGAGGATGAGCGACTTGCTCGCGTAGTAGTGGTAAACCGTGGCCTTGTTCAGGCCCACGGCGTCGGCGACGTCGTCCATCCGGGTGCCGTGGTAACCGCGCGCGGCGAACAGTTTGGTCGCGACGCGCAACAGTTCTGCACGCCGAGTCGACCCGTTCGGCGAGGCTTCGGGAGACATGACACCTCACTGTCTGCGGGCCCGTCGAGCGGGCATCGATCAACTGGCTGGTTGGTCAGTCTATGGCAATGCCATCGAGCCCTGGTCACGTTCGGTGTTGTCGTTCTATACTCCCGACGAACAGCCGCGTCTCACCCGGAGGTACCGATGGACCCGAATCCCGATTACGACGCGAGCGACGAGATCGAGTTCTTCTTCAGCTACCTCGCCTGGGGTCTGCGCGGGGTCTCCGGCCCGGGCGGCGGGTACCCGCCGCCGGCATATCCGCCGGTCTGAGCAGCGGAGGCCGGTTTCACGGCTACGCCGGTCAGGCTGCGCCGGTCAGGCTGCGCCGGTCAGGCTGCGGCGGTCAGGCTGCGGCGGTCAGGCTGCGGCGCTGTGACCGTCGGTCATTCGGGCTGGCTGCCGCGGGCGTCGAGTCGACGTAGAACCCGGTCGACGACGGTCGGATCGGTGCCCGACTCGGACCGGGCCCGCACCACGGCCTCGCGTGCGACGGTCAGTATCTCTTCCTTGGTGCGTTGACCGTCATCGCATGGTCGGTGTGCGCGTCGTGGGATGGGGCGTCGGGCGGGGCGAGTCCGACCGAATGCCACATTCGTTCGGCGTTGTCGCGCGCGTTCGATGACCTCGGGGTCGGCTCCCTCGCGCTCGGGGAACTCGGGCGGAAGCGCCAGCACCGCGGCGAGCGTCACCACGCCGCGCATCCCCGCCCACGACGAGATGGTCATCTCCCGCCAGCCGATCGGCTCGGCCACGTGCTGCTTACGCCGGTGCAGTCGCTCGTCGATGGTGGCGACCGGGAACATCCACAGGAACCGCACGACGATGACCACCAGCGAGGTCGCGTCGTTGGACAGCCCTTCCCCCTCGATCGGCCAGAGGTGTCTAGGTACCCGCTGACGACCCACCGCACCCGGCGAGGACCCCCGCCATAACGTGCCTTACCGTTACCTTATTTTTCCCTTAACTTCCTTAATTCGGGTGTACGGTGGCACGCATCGCTCGGTCGAGGAAGGAGCCAGACATGCACCACGGACCCGAACGGACTGTCATGATCACGGGTGCCTCAGAGGGCATCGGCGCCGAGGTCGCGCGGCACCTCGCCGGCCCCGACACCCACGTCCTCGTCCACTACCACCTGAACTCCGGTGGTGCGGACGCTGTCGCGGACGCGATCCGCAGCGCGGGCGGTCACGCGTCCACGCTGGGCGCCGACATCTCCGACGAAGCCGAGGCGGCGGCGCTGATGGATTCCGTCGCCATGCGGTTCGGACGGCTGTACGCGCTGGTCCTCAACACGGCGGGCCGGTCGGAACTTGGCGCCGACCCCCGGTACGCCATGCGCCTCAACCGGGATGCGCAGCGCCGACTCGCCCGTTTGGCGGTGCCACTGATGCCGGCCGGCGGTCGCATCGTGTTCGTCACCAGTCATCAGGCGCATTTCTTCCCGAACAAGGCGGTGCCGAAGGGTTACGTCGCGGTCGCCGCGAGCAAGCGCGCCGGCGAAACCGCCCTGTACGGGATGCGCTCGGTCCTCGCGCATGCCGGCGTTCATCTCACCGTGGTCTCCGGCGACCGGATCGACGGTCCGAACACGGCCCCGCTCCCGACGGCCGACGAGTTCGCCGAGGCAATTGTGGGTGCGGCCAGGACCCCGCTCCCGCCGAGCATCGTCTATGTCGGTAAGGCCGACTATCTGATGAGTGCCTGACCGACGCAGAGGGCGGCCGCCCACTGTACTTCGGCGGATGGCAGACTATCGCGATGCAAATCGCGATACCCCGCGAATCTTCGCCCGGCGAGACTCGCGTCGCCGCCACACCGCAGACAGTCGGGCAGATCGGCAAGCTCGGATACTCGGTCGTCGTCGAATCAGGTGCGGGTGCGGCATCGAGTTTCTCCGACGCCGCCTATGTCGAGGCGGGTGCAGAGATCGGCGATCCATGGTCGGCCGACGTGGTCTTGAAGGTGAACGCACCGACCGATGACGAGATCGCGGCGCTGCGCGACGGTGCAACGCTGGTCAGCCTGATCTCGCCCGGGCTCAACCCCGACCTCGTCGAGAAACTGTCCAACCGTCGGATCACCGTGCTGGCCATGGACGCCGTCCCGCGGATCTCGCGGGCGCAGTCGCTGGACGTGCTTTCCTCGATGGCCAATATCGCCGGGTACCGCGCGGTGATCGAGGCGGCGCACAGGTTCGGCCGGTTCTTCACCGGTCAGGTGACCGCGGCGGGCAAGGTACCGCCCGCGAAGGTGCTGGTGGTCGGAGCGGGCGTCGCCGGTCTGGCGGCCATCGGCGCCGCCGGGAGCCTCGGCGCGATCGTGCGGGCCACCGATCCGCGCCCCGAGGTCGCCGATCAAGTCCGGTCCCTCGGCGGGGAGTACCTGGCTGTCGACCCGTCCGCCGGCGAGGTGTCGGCCACCGGCTACGCCAAGGAGATGGGCGAGGACTACAAGCTCCGCGAGGCGGCGCTCTACGCCGAGCAGTGCAAGGACGTCGACATCATCATCACCACTGCGCTGATCCCGGGCCGTCCCGCCCCGCGGATCATCACCGCGGACATGGTTGCCTCGATGAAGCCGGGCAGTGTGATCGTCGACATGGCCGCCGCCAACGGGGGCAACGTGGAGGGAACCGTCAAGGACCAAGCCGTCGTCACCGACAACGGGGTGACGATCATCGGCTACACCGACCTCGCCGGACGGCTGCCCGCAACGGCTTCCCAGCTCTACGCCACCAACCTGGTCAACCTGCTCAAGCTGCTCACCCCGGAGAAGGACGGGAAGCTGACCCTCGACTTCGACGACGTCGTGCAGCGCTCGGTCACCGTGGTGCGTGACGGCGAGGTGACCTGGCCACCGCCGCCGGTGCAGGTCTCAGCCGCACCGGCGGCCACGGCCGCAGCGCCGGTCGAGCCGAAGCCGGCCAAGCGGCCCATGACGACGGCGCGCCGCCTCGGAACCACCTTCGGTGTAGCCGCGGTGCTGCTCGTCCTGATCGCGCTCTCGCCCGCCGCCCTGCAAGTCCACCTGACCGTGTTCGCGCTGGCAATCGTGATCGGCTACTACGTGATCGGCAACGTACACCACGCGCTGCACACTCCACTGATGTCGGTGACCAACGCGATCTCGGGGATCATCGTCGTCGGCGCGCTGCTGCAGATCGGCCACGGCGACGCCGCGAACAGCACAGCCGTGACCGCGCTGGCCTTCGTCGCGATCCTGCTCGCCAGCATCAACATCTTCGGCGGCTTCGCGGTCACCCGCCGCATGCTCGCGATGTTCTCGAGGAGTTGAACCATGTTCACACTGGAAACCGCCGCCACCGCTGCCTACGTCGTCGCGGCCTTGCTGTTCATCCTGGCGTTGGCCGGGTTGTCGAAACACGAGACGTCCAGAGCCGGCAACACTTTCGGTATCGCCGGGATGGCCGTGGCGCTGATTGCGACCATCGCGCTGGCGCTGGCCCGCCACATCGAGCCGCTCGGCCTTGCGCTGCTGCTCCTGGCGATGGTCATCGGGGCGGCGATCGGGCTGTGGCGGGCCAAGATCGTCGAGATGACGGGCATGCCGGAACTGATCGCCCTGCTGCACAGCTTCGTCGGTCTTGCCGCCGTGCTCGTGGGCTGGAACGGTTACCTGTACGTCGAGGGTGACCCCGGCGGCAGCGAGGCGGCCGCTCTGGCCGGCGACGGCATGCTCGGCATCCACTCGGCCGAAGTCGTCATCGGCGTCTTCATCGGCGCGGTCACGTTCACCGGGTCGATCGTGGCCAACCTGAAACTCTCCGCGCGGATCAAGTCCGCACCGATGATGCTGCCCGGCAAGAACATCCTCAACGTCGGTGCACTCGTGGTGTTCACCGTGCTCACGGTCTGGTTCGTGATCGACCCACAGCTGTGGCTGCTGATCGTGGTGACGGTGCTCGCACTGCTGCTGGGCTGGCACCTGGTCGCCTCGATCGGCGGTGGCGACATGCCGGTGGTGGTGTCGATGCTCAACAGCTACTCCGGCTGGGCCGCCGCCGCCTCCGGCTTCCTGCTCGGCAACGACCTGCTGATCATCACCGGCGCCCTGGTCGGCTCCTCCGGTGCCTACCTGTCCTACATCATGTGCAAGGCGATGAACCGGTCGTTCCTCTCGGTCATCGCCGGCGGCTTCGGCATGGAAAGCCCAGGGGCCGGAGCCGATGTCGACTACGGCGAGCACCGCGAGATCAACGCCGAGGGGGTGGCCGAGCTGCTGTCCTCGGCCAGTTCGGTGATCATCACGCCGGGCTACGGGATGGCCGTCGCCCAGGCCCAGTACGGAGTCGCCGACCTGACCCGAAAACTGCGCGAGCGCGGCGTGAACGTCCGGTTCGGCATCCACCCCGTCGCAGGCCGACTGCCCGGGCACATGAACGTGCTGCTCGCCGAGGCCAAGGTCCCCTATGACATCGTGCTCGAGATGGACGAGATCAACGACGACTTCGCCGACACCGACGTCGTGCTGGTCATCGGCGCCAACGACACCGTCAACCCCGCCGCGTCGGAGGATCCGGGCAGCCCGATCGCCGGTATGCCGGTGCTCACGGTGTGGAACGCCAACAACGTCATCGTGTTCAAGCGCTCCATGGCTTCCGGCTATGCCGGCGTGCAGAACCCGCTGTTCTTCCGGGAGAACACCCAGATGCTGTTCGGCGACGCCAAGGACCGGGTCGACGCGATCAACGCGGCGTTGTCGGTCGCCGAGAAGGTGTGACGTACGCGGATGCCGGTTGATCGTCTGCTGCCCTCCGACGAGGCACGCGAGCTGATCGCGCTGACCCGCGACATCGCCGACAAGGTGCTCGACCCCATCGTCGATGCGCACGAGAAGTCGGAGACGTATCCGGACGGTGTGTTCGCCCAGCTCGGCGCCGCGGGGCTACTGAGCCTGCCGCAACCCGATGAGTGGGGTGGCGGGGGTCAGCCCTACGAGGTGTACCTGCAGGTGCTCGAGGAAATCGCGGCGCGGTGGGCGGCGGTCGCGGTTGCGGTCAGCGTGCACAGCCTGTCGTCGCATCCGCTGCTGGCCTTCGGCACCGACGAGCAGAAGCAGCGGTGGCTGCCCGGCATGCTGTCCGGTTCACAGATCGGGGCGTACAGCCTGTCTGAACCGCAGGCGGGTTCCGACGCCGCGGCGTTACGGTGCGCTGCTGTGCCTTTCGCAGGGGGCTACGCGATCACCGGTGAGAAATCGTGGATCACCCACGGCGGCCGGGCCGATTTCTACACCCTCTTCGCACGCACCGGGCAGGGATCGGGTTCCGGAGGGCAGAAGCGCAGCGACCGGGGAAGCAGGGGGGACATCTCCTGCTTCCTGATTTCCGGCGACCAACCGGGGCTCTCCTTCGGCAAGCCGGAGGAGAAGATGGGCCTGCACGCGGTGCCGACGACGACGGCGCACTACGACCAGGCCCGTGTCGACGCCGACCGGCGCATCGGCGCCGAAGGCCAGGGTCTGCAGATCGCGTTCTCCGCACTCGACTCGGGCAGGCTGGGCATCGCGGCGGTGGCCGTCGGGCTGGCGCAGGCCGCGCTCGACGAGGCGACGTCATACGCCAACGAACGAACCACCTTCGGCCGCAGAATCATCGACCATCAGGGGCTGGGATTCCTGCTGGCGGACATGGCGGCCGCGGTGGTCAGCGCCCGCGCCACCTACCTGGACGCGGCGCGTCGGCGCGACCTCGGCCTGCCATACTCGACCCAGGCCAGCGTCGCCAAACTGGTGGCGACCGACGCGGCGATGAAGGTGACCACCGACGCGGTGCAGGTGCTCGGCGGCGTCGGCTACACCCGCGAATTCCGGGTGGAGCGCTACATGCGGGAAGCCAAGATCACGCAGATATTCGAGGGCACCAATCAAATTCAGCGCCTGGTCATCTCGCGCTCGTTGACGCGTTGACGGGTTCGGCATGGAAGACCGGTTCGAAACCGGCGGCGCTGGCGCGGCCCGTCTCGGTGTAGCGGTGGCGCCGATGGAACGTCGGGTCTCCGTCGTCGCGACGTTCGTGGACAACCGCACCCACCGCGATGGGGTGAAGGAGTAGCTCGTCCTCACCCGCCATGGTGGTCGTGGGTCGTCGGCGCGGCACAGATCATGCTACGTCATCGCCGATCAGGGTAGGGCGGTCTGGCAGCTTCGACACGTGTCATATCGTGACGGCATGGACTTCACGATGTCGGCAAAGGCGCAGGACTACCACCAGCGGCTCACCGATTTCATGACCGAGTACGTCTTCCCCGCCGAAGCCGACTACCACCGTTACCGCGAGGAGGCCGGCCGCAACGACCACACCGTCCCGCCGGTCGTCGAGGACCTCAAGAAGCTGGCCAAGGAACGTGGGCTGTGGAACCTGTTCCTGCCGTCGATCTCCGGGTTGTCGAACCTGGACTACGCGGAACTGGCCGAGCTGTCCGGGTGGAGCCTGGAGATCGCCCCAGAGGTGATCAACTGCGCCGCCCCCGACACCGGCAACATGGAGACCCTGCACCTGTTCGCGACCGAAAAGCAGCGCAAGCAGTGGCTCGAGCCGCTGCTCGCCGGTGAGATCCGCAGCGCGTTCGCGATGACAGAACCCGCCGTCGCCTCCTCCGATGCCCGCAACATCGAGACCACGATGCTGCGCGACGGCTCGGACTACGTGATCAACGGCCGCAAGTGGTGGATCAGCGGCGCCGCCGACCCGCGTTGCAAGATTCTGATCGTGATGGGCCGCACCAACCCTGACGCGGCGTCGCATCAGCAGCAGTCGATGATCCTGGTGCCCATTGATACAGCTGGAGTCGACATCCAGCGCTCGCTCCCGGTGTTCGGTTGGCAGGACCAGCACGGCCACTGTGAGATCGTGTTCGACAACGTCCGGGTGCCGACCGAGAACCTGCTCCACGAGGAGGGCAGCGGTTTCGCGATCGCCCAGGCCCGTCTCGGCCCGGGCCGCATCCACCACTGCATGCGCGCTCTCGGCGCCGCCGAACGGGCACTGGCGTTGATGGTGGACCGTGTGCAGAAGCGGGTCGCGTTCGGCAAGCCGCTGGCCGAGCAGGGTGTGGTGCGCGAAGCGATCGCCAAGTCGCGCAACGACATCGACCAGGCCCGGCTGCTGTGCCACAAGGCGGCCTGGACCATCGACCAGCAGGGCAACAAGGCCGCCCACGTGCTGGTGTCGCAGATCAAGGCGGTCGCCCCGCAGGTGGCGTGCGACGTCATCGACCGCGCCATCCAGGTGCACGGCGGGGCCGGGGTGTCCGACGACTTCCCGCTGGCCCGGCTCTACGCCTCGCATCGCGCCATGCGGTTGTTCGACGGCCCGGACGAGGTGCACATGCGGACCATCGCGCGCGCCGAACTGGGCGGCGAGAAGTCCCCGTTCGCCGCGGCGGTGTGTCGCTAGTGGTCTCGGCCGGCGACGAACTGTCGGGAGCGTGGAACTTCCGCGACGTCTCCGAGCAGACCGGCGTCGCCTCCGGCGTGTTCTTCCGCGCCAGTGAGTTGTCCCGCCTGAACGACGACGGCCGCGCCGCGCTCGCCGGCTACGGCGTCACCGACGTCGCCGACCTGCGAACGTTACGCGAACTGGAGCGGCACGGTCGCGGACTGGTGCCCGCCGGGGTGGACGTCCACCATCTGCCGTTCATCGAGACCGTCGCCTCGGACGGGCAGGCGCCGCACGAGCACGCCTTCCAGCGGATGATGACCGACAAACCCGACGGCGAGTCGGTCGGGGCCGCCGCCGCACGCTACATGACCGAGGAGTACGGGCGCATCGCGAGCGCCCCGCTGGCCCAACGGGCCGTGCGGCAGGTGGTGACCCTGTTGGGCTCGGGACACCGCGTGCTCGCGCACTGCTTCGCGGGTAAGGACCGCACGGGCTTCACGGTCGCCGTCGTGCTCCAGGCCGCCGGAGTGGACCATGACGCGGTGATGGCCGACTATCTACGCAGCAACAACGCCGTGCCGCGGTTGCGCGAGAGCATCCTGGCAACCGTGCGCGAACGCGCCGCCGGGACTCCGGAGGTGCTGGAGATGGCGGAGGCCCGGCTCACGGATTCGGTGCTCGGAGTCCAGGAGGAGTACCTCGTCACAGCACTCCGCACGATCGGCGACGAGTACGGCTCGATCGACGGGTACGTGGCGGCCGCCGGCGTCACCGACGACGAGCTGGGGCGGCTGAGGTCGGCACTGCGCGGCTGATTGCGAAACGGCGATGCGCTACGACGTCAGGTAGACCCCGACCGCCCACGCCGCTGTCGCGAGCAGCGCGCCCGCCAACTCCACCCCCACCGACAGCGCGACCCCCTTGACCGCGTGCACTGTCGACGCCCACGCCACCCGCTGGTCGCGGCGCACCCCGAGTTCGGCGATGTACACCCCTCCGACGAAGCCGATCACCAGACCGAGCACCGGGATCACGAAGAACCCGATCACGCCCAGCACACCGCCGGCCACCAGACTCATCGTGCGGACCTCGGCCGCACGCATCCGCCGCATGGGCCACAGGTACTTGATCAGCAGCGCCGCGCCGAGGATCCCGGTGACCACACCGAGCGTCACCCAAGCCGTGACGTTCTGCTCCACGACCGCCCATACCGCGATGGCGCCGAACACCAGCAGGGTGCCCGGCAGCAGCGGCACCACGATGCCGGCCATGCCGACGGCGACCGCCAGTGCGACGAGAATAATCCCACCTGCGCTCATGGGCGCCGACCCGGCGCTGTTGTCGCGGAGCTAATCCGGACGCCTCTGCGTCGGTGTAGACCAGGCCGGACGGCCACCGGTGAGCTGCTGCGCCAGAACCGCTTTCACCCGCTCAGCCGAGCTTGAAGCTCGCCTGCTGCGCTGCGGACAGATCGGTGATCTCGCCCCACTTGGCGGCGACGTCGTCGAGGGTGGGCACCCCGTCGGAGAACGTCACACCCTCGTTCTGGAACAGTGCGGTGCGCTGCACCTTGCCGCCGCCGACGATGAAGACCGAGCCGGTGTCGACCAGCTCCTCGGTCATGAGGTGGCCGACGACCGGGGCAACATACTCGGGCGTGAGCTTCTCGAAGACCTCCGGCGGCAGGATGTCCTGCGTCATCCGGGTGGCAGCGATCGGCGCGACCGCGTTGGTCTTGATGTTGTACTTCGCGCCCTCCTGGGCGAGCGTGTTGATCAGGCCGACGAGGCCGAGTTTGGCGGCGCCATAGTTAGCCTGGCCGAAGTTGCCGAACAACCCGCTGGTCGAGGTGGCGACCACCACACGGCCGAAGCTCTGCTCACGGAAGTGCGGCCAGGCCGCGCGGATGACGTTGTAACCGCCGTACAGGTGCACCTTGAGCACCGCGTCCCAATTCTCGAACGTCATCTTGTGAAACGTGCCGTCGCGCAAGATGCCCGCGTTGCTGACCACACCGTCGACCTTGCCGAACTCGTCGAGCGCGGTCTTGATGATGTTCTCGGCGCCCTCGGGTTCGGCGACGGAGTCGTAGTTGGCCGCCGCATGCCCGCCGGCGGCCTTGATCTCGTCGACGACCTGATCGGCCATCGCCGACCCGGCACCGGTGCCGTCGCGCGCACCGCCGAGGTCGTTGACGACGACGGCGGCGCCCTCGCGGGCGAGCGTCAGCGCATACTCCCGGCCCAACCCTCCACCGGCTCCGGTCACGACGATGACGCGATCTTGGACTCCTGGCATGGTTTCCTTTCGAGTTACCGGTGATTTCGCTAGAAGAGGCGACGGGCGAGTTTCCAAGCCCTCTCTGTATACGGCGGGTAGATGAAGGCGCCCACGTCGGGTCGGGTGGGCTTGGACATCACGGTCTTCTTGTGGCTGAACGTCTCGAAGCCGAACCTGCCGTGGTAGGCGCCCATCCCGGACGGCCCGACACCGCCGAACGGCAGCTTGCTGGTGGCGAAGTGGAACAGCAGGTGGTTGATCACCATGCCGCCGGACGACACGTCCTTGACCACACGCTCGCGAATCGACTTGGACTTGGTGAACAGGTATGCCGCCAACGGTTTCGGCCGGGCGTTCACGAAGGAGATGGCCTCGTCGACGGATCGGACAGTCACGATCGGCAGGATCGGCCCGAAGATCTCCTCCGTCATCAGCGGCTCGGCGGGGTCTGGGTCGACGACGACGGTCGGCTGGATGCTCATCGTCGACGGGTTCGAGCCGCCCCCGACCACCACGTCGCCCTTGGTCGCGGCCAGTGCGGTGGTGAGCCGGTCGAAGTGCCGCTCGTTGACGATGCGCTTGCCGTCGGGGTTCTCGGATTCGAAGGTCCGCACCGCGGCCTTGATCTTGTCGACGAGCTGGTCGCGGATCTGTGCCTCGGCCAGTACGTAGTCAGGAGCGATGCAGATCTGGCCGGAGTTGATCAGCTTCGTCCAGGCGATGCGCTTGGCAGCCACGTCGATGTCGGCGTCGGCGGTCACGATCACCGGGCTCTTGCCGCCGAGCTCCAGCGTGACGGGAGTCAGGTGCGGTGCGGCGCCCTCGTAGACCTTGCGGCCGACCTCGGTTCCGCCGGTGTAGAGCAGGTAGTCGAAGCCCTGGGCGATGAGTTCCTGGCTTACCGCGCCGTCGCCCTCGATCACCACGATGGCCTCGTTGTCGAGGTAGCGCGGTACCAGTTCGGCCATCAGCGCCGAGCTGGCCGGCGCCACCTCCGAGGGTTTGAGCACCACGGTGTTTCCCGCGGCGATCGCGCCGACAGCGGGCCCGAGCGTCAGCGCGAACGGGAAGTTCCAGGCGCCGATGATCAGCACCGTGCCGTAAGGCTCGTATTCGACCCAGCCGAGCCCCGGCAGCTGCGACAGCTCCAACATCCGGTAGCGGCGGCGCGTCCACTTGCGCAGGTTCTTCGCGGCGTCCTTGGCCTCGCCGGCGACACTGGCGATGTCGGCGAGCCACGCCTCGAACGGTTTACGGCCAAGGTCCTGCTCGAGCGCGCCGGCAATCGCCGTCTCGTTCTCGATTATCAGCCGTTCCAGCGCGCGCAATTGTCGTCTACGCCATTCGATGTCGCGGGTGCGGCCGGTCGCGAAGGTACGACGAAGACGTTCGACGGTAGCGGGGATGTCGGAGGTGGGCCGGACGGCCTGGGTGACCTGAGCGGCGGAATTAGTTGTCATGGCTGGTCCTTCCTGACCGGAATGACTCGATCGTAACCAACCGGTTGCCCCCGCCCACCAGGGTCCGCGATGTTAGTCGACTTTCTCCGCGGTCACCCGGGCGTCCTGTTTGTCTCAGGACAGCTTCTCGGCGGTGACGAAGTCAGAAAACGCTTCCTCATCGGTCAACTCGGCCGGCAGGGCCCACCTGTTCAGCCGGCGCATCTCCTGCTGAGAGCGGACCGCGGTCGCCGTCCAACCGTGGGTGTCGAGCCACTCGGCGACGTCGGCGCGGTCGACGTCTTCGTAGATGAGCTGCTGGATGTCCAGCGTCGCGGCCATCCCGAACCTCTCGGCAATGCGCTCGAAACGCTCCCGCATCTCCTGGCGCCGATCGCCAGCCTGCACCCCCGTCGTCTCCACGGCGACGCGACTCCCCGGCGCCGACAGTGCGGTGATCTGCTCGAACAGCCGGTCCTGCGCCCCGGCAGGCAGGTACATCAGCAGACCCTCGGCCAACCATGCGGTCGGGGTCGGCGGGTCGAACCCGGCCACGCGCAGTGCGGCGGGCCAGTCGTAGCGCAGGTCCATCGCCACCTCGCGGCGGGTGGCGGCGGGTTCGACGCCGTGCTCGGCGAGTCTGGCGGCCTTGTACTGGAGCACCTTGGGCTGGTCGATCTCGTAGACCGTTGTGCCCGAGGGCCAGGCGAGGCGATACGCCCGCGAATCCAGGCCGGAGGCCAAAATGACTACCTGGCGGATCCCGGCCTCGCCGGCGGCGGCGAAGAACGCGTCGAAGAAGTGCGTGCGCACCGCCTGATAGCTGTTCATGTGCTCGAAGATCGCGGCGGCCTCGGTGTCGGCATCGGCGACCTTCCCGACGAAGTCGGCGTCGAGCACCTTCTCCCATATGCCGGTGCCCGCCCCGCTGACGAGCAGCCTGGCGTACGGATCCCGGATCAACGGCTCGGGACGCTCGGTCTCCGCGGCACGCGATGCGGCCACCATCACCGCGGTGGATCCCACGCTCGTCGCGATGTCCCAGGTGTCGTCGTCGGTGCGCAGGGAGCTCATCAACCCGACGCTACCGAAATGACTTAGAGCAGCTATCGATTGTGGTTGATCTCACCCCTCAGTTGCTGAGCTGCCACAAATCGTTGGCCATCAGCAACTCGAATTTCTCCACGATGCCGGCGAGTTCCTGTTGGCCGCCCACATAGCCGGCGTAGAAACCCATCCCCCACATCACCGCGACCAACATCTCGACGATCGACGGGACGTCGGTGTCGGTACGGAGCTCACCGCGGTCGATGGCGTCGTTGACCGCCCAGGACACGAACGACCGCGACATCCGCAGCGCGTCGTGTTCGTCGCTGCGCAGATCGGGATGTCGCTGGGATTCGAGCACCGACGTGACGAGAAATGCGGCGGCCGAACGGTCTTGGGAGTCGGCGTGGATGGCGGCCGCGAAGAAGGCCGACAACCGGCCCAGCAGCGTGCCCTCACCGTGGGCGCGTTCCATGCCCGCGCTAATCACCCAGGCATTCGTCTGTTCGACGACCTCGCGATAGAGAACGCGTTTGTTGGAGAAGTAATGGTTGATCGCGGGACGAGTCAGATCGGCCCGAATCGCGATTGCCTGGAAAGTCGCAGCGTCGTAACCGAGTTCGCTGAAGACCTCTCTGGCAGCGCGCAAAATGCGCTCACGTGTCTCTGCGGCCTTCGCTGCGGGCGGTCGTCCCGGCCCACGGCTGGCAGTATGCGGCACGGTGAAATTGTGCCATAGGTAACGTCGGTCACTCCCACACGGTCTAGGCCGCGCGCCCGCGGGTGCATTTCCAGCAAATCCCGGCCGCGCGCGGACGAATCATCGCAGGCAGACGTGTGGCGATGTCGGCCACAAAAGCAGCCGCAGCAACTAATCTGTCGTCCCATGGGGGCGGTGGTCACTCGGGAGGCGTACTTCGAGACCGGACTCGCCATACTCGCCGACCGGGGTTACGGCGGGCTGAAACTCGCCGAGGTATGCCACCGTCTCGAAGTCACGACCGGGTCGTTCTACCACTACTTCGCCAACTGGTCGGCCTACACCCGCGAGCTCGTCGACTACTGGTGCGAGCACGCCACGACGCGGATCGTGGACGCCGTCCGCGCCGAGGACGACCCCCACCGGCGAGTCGAGACCCTGATCCGGGAGGCGCTCGCGCTGCCGCACGGAGCCGAGGCCGCGATCCGGGTGTGGGGCGCGATCGATCCGAACGTGTGTGCCGTGCAGGCCCGGGTGGACCGTCAGCGCTACGACATCGTGCGGGAATCGTCGCTGGAGCTCGTCGGCGACGCGCGGCAGGCGGAAGTCTTCGCAGCGTGGTGTGTCTACGTCCTGGTCGGGTACGAGCAGACCACCCTCCCCCGGGACCATGACGCCATGACCTGGATCGCCGCCGAAATCATCCACGCCCTCGACTCCGGCCGTTTGAGCTCGCTGTCCGGCCCCGCCTGAGCCACCTACCGGCGGTCTACCATCGGCGATCATGCTGACCCCGGCCGTCCTGTGGCGCCGGGCCGCCGACCGGATCGAGCACCGCGACCCCGAGCGCGACGCCCTGCGCCGCGCGACCCGGGCGGGCATCGTGATGCCGATCGCCGCGGCCGTCAGCTTCACCCTCGACGGGCAGTCGCAGACGCCGATGTTCACGATCTTCGGCTCGGTGGCGCTGCTGATCCTCGCCGACTTCCCCGGCAACCGGCCTGCCCGCGCGCTGGCCTATGCCGGCCTGGGGATCAACGGCGCGGTCCTCATCACGGTCGGCACGCTCGTCGCGCCGTACCCGTGGCTCAGCGTGGGGCTGATGTTCGTCCTCGGTGTCGCGGTGATGTTCGCCGGAGTGCTCAGCGAGATCATCGCGGCAGGCCAGCGTGCGACGCTGCTGACGTTCGTGCTGCCGGCCTGCACGCAGCCGGGCCCGATCGACGAACGGCTGACGGGTTGGCTGATCGCCCTGGCGGTGTGTGTGCCGGCCGCGCTGTTCCTCTTCCCGCCCCGGCATCACGACGATCTGCGGCGCCACGCCGCCCGCGTATGCCGCAAGCTGGCCGACTGCCTGGAGGGGACGGCGACCACCCGCGACGTCACGCGGGCGATGAACGCGCTGTACGACACCTTCGTCAACGCGGATTTCCGCCCCGTCGCCCTCACCGCGGGCAGTCGCGCGCTGGTGCGGGTGGTCGACGACTTAGGCTGGCTGTCCGACCGGATCACCGACCATCACGGCGCCCTGCTGGGCGATATGAAACCCCCGATCGTGCGGGTGCTGCGCGATTCGGCCGCGGTACTACGCATCCGCGACGGGACCGCACGCGCCGCGCGCGCCGCCGACCTCGACGCGGCGCTGACCGAGCTGCGCGCGGTCGCCCATGGCCGCTACCGGGAGGACATCGAGCAGATCCTCGCCGTGCCCGACGACGCCACCGCGCTCGACGTGGGGCGAACCCTGCTCGGCCGCCGTACTTTCTCGGCGACGGTCGGGGTGACAGGACGCGTCATCCGCAACGCCGCCCTGGCCGACGCCCGGCCGGTCTGGGCCCGAGTCCTCGGCCGTCGGCTCCCCCAGACGGGCGCGGCCGACTGGGTGATGCCGGAGACGACGGCCATCGCGGCCATCACCAAGGGCTTCGTCGCCACCCGCGCCGTCGTACTACAGAACAGTCTGCGTACGGGACTCGGCCTGGCACTGGCCGTGGCCGTGACACACGTCTTCCCGGTCGAACACGGCTTCTGGGTGGTACTGGGCGCGATGTCGGTGTTGCGCAGCAGCGCGCTGACGACCGGAACCCGTGTGCTGCGCGCCGTCGCCGGGACCGGCATCGGCTTCGTGATCGGGGTGGTGGTCATCGAACTGGTCGGGATCCAACCGGTGGTCATGTGGCTGCTGCTCCCGGTGGTCGCGTTCGGCTCGGCCTACGTCCCCGAGGTCGCATCGTTCGTCGCGGGGCAGGCCGCGTTCACGATGATGGTGCTGATCATCTTCAACGTCATCCAGCCGACGGGGTGGTCGGTGGGGCTGATCCGCGTCGAGGACGTGGTGGTCGGCGCCCTCGTGGGGATGACGGTGTCGATGCTGCTATGGCCCCGCGGGGCGTCGGTGATGGTCTCGCTGGCCGTCGACCACGCCGCGGTGGCGGGCGCCGCGCTGCTCAAGGCGGCGGTGCTCCGCGTAACCCGCGGTGCGTCCGAGACCGCCGACGACCGCGTCGTCACGCTGAGCCACGAGGCGCTCGAGGCGTCCCGCACCCTCGACGACGCGCTGCGGCAGTACCTGTCGGAGAACCACGGAGAGACCGCCGCCAAGGCCCCGGCGGTTGGCGCCGCCAACCGTGCGGTCCGATTGCGCGGCGCGGCAGAACTGGTCGCCGACGTGGTGCCGCCACCGCTCGGCGTCTATCCGGGGACCCGCAAGGTGCTCGAGAGCCACGCCGACCTGGTGCCGCTACGGCTCCTCGGCCGGCCGGTGGCGCGGTCCCTGCCGCCGATCAGCGACGACTTCGTCCGGGCCCTTCGCGCCGAGGCCGGTGGCAGTGAGCTCGCAGTGTCGGCGGCTTTGCCGCTGGTCACCGTCGCTGCGCAGCTCGGCGAACTCGAGCTGCTCTACCCCCGGCGCGAGGAACACCGCACCGTCCGCAGCTGAGTCACCGGCCCGTGGTGGGGGGCATCAGCGCGTCCGGCGGGATGTTGCCGAACTTGCCGGCCTGAAAGTCCTCGACCGCTTGGATCACTGAGGATTTCGAGTTCATCACGAACGGCGCGTAATGAACGACCGGCTCACTGCTGGATCGGATGCCCGGCAGGTTCACCCACAGCTGGATGCCGTGGAAGTTGCCACCGCTGCCGACCAGTTCGAACCCGCGGTGCGGATGCCAATCGGTGCCGCTGGGTTCTCCCCGCGCCGCCGCCGCGTCCGCGCTGTTGATCATGGCGCTCAACTGATCATGGCGCTCGACGCCGCCGGGCACGGAGTTCCTCACGGCAAGAAACCGCAGTGACCCGCCCCCCAATGCCCTTAGGCTTGCTCCGTGCAATCGACCGGTCCGCGTGGCGCGATGGGATGGGCCGCCCGGGAGGCGGGTCGAGATTTGCTGTCTACACTGAGGCTGCTGTCTACACTGAGGCTGCTGTCTACACTGAGGCGCGAAGCCGTCGGCGGGTCGACACGGGGGGTGCGCAGCGCGGTGCAGCGGGTGGGTGTGGTTCTGGCGGCCCTGCTGTTGGCGCTGGCCAGTGCGCCACCGGTGGGAGCGATCGAACCACCGAGCATCGACCCGGCGGCGCTGCCGCCCGACCAGACGGGGCCTGATTCGCCGACGGAGCAGCGCAGGATCTGTTCGGCCCCCACGGTGCTGCCCAACTTCAACTTTGCCGACAAGCCATGGCCGAACGACTATCTCCAACTGGCCGAGGCCCAGGAGTTCGCCACCGGCGCGGGCGTCACCGTCGCGGTGATCGACACCGGTGTGAACGGGTCGACCCGCGTGCCGGCCGAACCCGGCGGTGACTTCGTCGACCAGGCCGGCAACGGGATGTCGGACTGCGACTCGCACGGCACGCTGACGGCATCGATCATCGCCGGACGCCGGTCGCCCACTGACGGGTTCGTCGGTGTCGCCCCGGATGCCCGCGTGCTGTCGCTGCGCCAGACCTCGGAGGCCTTCCAGCCGGTCGGCGCCCGCCAGGACCCCAACGACCCGAACACCACGCCGACCGCGGGTTCGCTACGCAGCCTGTCTCGCGCCGTGGTACACGCCGCCAACCTGGGCGCGCAGGTGATCAACATCAGCGAAGCCGCCTGCTACAGAATCACCCGTCCCATCGACGAGACCGGGTTGGGGGCGGCGATCAACTACGCCGTCAACGTGAGGAACGCCGTGGTCGTCGTCGCCGCGGGCAACACCGGGCAGGACTGCACGCAAAACCCGCCGCCCGACCCGGCGATCCCGGCCGATCCGCGCGGGTGGCAACAGGTCCAGACCGTCGTCAGCCCGGCCTGGTACTCGCCGCTGGTGCTGACCGTCGGGAGCATCAACGACAACGGTCAGCCGAGCAACTTCTCGATGTCCGGGCCGTGGGTGGGTGCGGCCGCGCCGGGCGCCAACATCACCGCACTAGGGTACGACGGTAAGCCGGTCAACGCGCTGCAGGGTCAGGACGGTCCGGTCCCGATCGGGGGCACGTCGTTCTCCGCTGCGTACGTCTCGGGGCTGGCCGCACTGATCAAACAGCGTTTCCCCGCGTTGACCCCCGCGCAGATCATGAACCGCATCACGGCAACCGCGCGGCATCCGGGCGGCGGTGTGGACAACTACGTCGGCGCGGGTGTCATCGATCCGGTGGCGGCGCTGACATGGGAGGTGCCCGAGGGGCCCGCAGCGATTCCCTACCGCGTCAAGCAACTGCCTGCGCCGGTGTACGTGCCGCCGCCCGATCGCGGGCCGATCACCGGGGTGGTCGTGATCGGGGCGGGTCTGACGCTGATCCTCGGCATCACCGCACTGACCCGGCGGGCGTTGAGGCGCCGATGAAATCCCTCGCCGCGCAGTTCGGTCTGCGCCTGAGCACCGGCCACCTGATGTGGGCGGCGGTGCTGATCCCGGCGTGCATCGCGATCTTCGTACCGCTGGACGCGATGTGGGTCGGGATCATGGTCTGTGTGCTGATCGCATTGATCGCGACCGTTACCCTGCGTGGACGCCGGTTGACGGGCTGGGTGGCGGCCCTGTTCTCGTGGCGGCGCAGGCACCGCAGCACCCCGCCGGCGCCGTCGGAACCCGCGGTCGGTGCCACGGTCATGCCCGGTGACCACGTCGCGGTGCGCTGGCAGGGCGATCACCTGATGTCGGTGATCGAATTGGTACCGCGACCGTTCACGCCGACCGTGGTGGTCAATGGGCAGTCCTTGACCGACGACGTGCTCGACACCGCAATGGTGGAGAAGCTGATCGCGGCGCACTGCCCGGAACTCGAAGCCGACGTGGTGGCCGCGGGGTACCGGGTCGGCAAGACGGCGCCGGCCAGCCTGGTGGCGCTGTACGAACAGGTGGTCGGACCGTATCCGGCGCCGGCGAGCCGCCGGACGTGGATCGTTTTGCGTGCCGATCCAGAGCTGACCCGGAAACCAGCGCAGCGCCGCGACTCCGGCGTGGCCGGTCTGGCGCGGTATCTGGTCGCCGCGACGACCCGACTAGCGGATCAGTTGGCGAGCAACGGGATCGACGCCCGGCCCAGCCGCAGCTTCGACGATTTCGACCGGGCGACCGAGGTCAGCTTCGAAAGGGAGACCTGGTCGGCGATCAAGGGCCGCAGCACCTTCACCGCCGCCTACAGCGCATCCGGCGGTCCGGACGCGTGGTGGTCGGCGCGCGCGGACCACACCATCACCCGGATGAGGATCCGCCCGGGCACGGTCCCGACGACCACCGTGCTGTTGACAACATTGGCGAATCCGTCTACCCCCCGCGGGTTTTCGTGTCTGTTCGGGGGCCAGCGCGCCGCGCTGCAGGGCATCAGCCCGGTGACCGACAAGCACCACGAGTTGCCGATCGGCTCGGCCGGCGTCCTCGTCGGCGAGACCGTCGACCGGTACCCGGTGTACATGCCGTTCGACGACGTCGATGTCAGCATCAATCTCGGTGATGCTCGGCTGTTCACCCAGTTCGTGGTCCGGTCCGCGGCCGCGGGTGCGGTGGTGACGCTTGGACCGCAGCTCGGCGAGTTCGCCGGCTTCGTCAACGGAAGGATCGGCCACGAGGCCAAACTGTCGTGGCCGAACGCCACCACCTATCTGAGCCCACATCCCGGCGTCGGCCGGGTGATACTGCGAGACAACTTCATCGACACCCCGAGGCACCGGCAGCTGCCCATCCGATTGGTCAACCCACGCGAGGAAAGCCGCTACCAGATGGCACTCGAGCAGTGACCAACCGTTTGCCGACCGCCAAAATTCAGCGGTGACCTGAGGAGGAAGACATGGCGGGGGACGAAGTTCGGGTGGAGCCGGCGGATCTGCGGGCTCGAGCCACCTCACTGGACGAGGAGGTCCTCGACGAGTCGCAACGGCCGACGGCGCCGTGCGGACTCCCATTCGTCACGGCGTCGGCGGCCGGCATCGCGGCGGGTTCTGACACGCTGCGTAGCCATCTGGTCTCCGGCAACCGCGAAGCCGAACGGCTCGCCGCCGTGCTGTCCGAGGCGGCCGACGTCTATCAGCAGATCGACGACCGCGCGGCCAGGGCGCTGGAGTATCCCGGCGGTCCCCGTTCCGTGAAGCCCGTCGCGGTCAACCCCACCCTGCCGCCGCCGATCCCGCCGATCGAGTTCCCGTCCACCGTGCCGGCGGTGCCGGGCGGCCAGACCGACGCCGGATTCATGGATGTGAAGGCGGCCGCGCAGATCATCCATTCCGGCGACTCGGGTCCCATGCGGGCCTACGGCGAGCAGGCGAAGAGGTTCGCCGGGACACTTCGCGACAGGGCCGCGTCGTTCAACCTCGACGGCATCAACTGGGACGGCACGGCCGCCGAGAAGGCCGGCGACGCGGTTCGTCAGCACAAGGAGTGGCTGCAGAAGCTGGCCGAGAGTTACGCGTTCCTCGGCACCGAGGCGATCGACATGGCCGATGCGCATGACAAGTGGGCGGGGCAGCATCCGACCGTCGCCGACGTCGAGGCGGTCGAGGCCCGGGTGGCGCAGGCCGGCCAAGCAGGCGACCAGAACGCGCTCGCCGCGGCGGTGTTGGGATACCTCGAGCTGCAACGAAAATCCGAGGACGTCCGGACGCGCTACAGCGCGGACGTCGGAGGCAAGGGCCTGCCCAAGGTGCAGGACCCGCCGCAGGGAGCGGCACCGGTACCGCCGATCAGCAGCAACGGCGATCCGCGGAAGGGCAAGAAGGAGCCGTCCGGTGAGGACGGACCGGGCGAACCGGGCGCCGGTGGCGGTGAAGGCGGCGGCGGCCAGCCCAGCGGTCAGCCCAGCGGCCACCCCCCGGCCACCCCGATGGGCGCTGGCACCCCGAGCGGGCAGGGCGCGCAGCAACCTGCTGGCGCCGGCTCGCCGGCAGGTGGTGGCGGTTCGCCCGCAGGTGGTGCCGGCTCGCCCGCAGGTGGTGGCGCACCGGCCGGAGGTGGTGGCGCACCGGCCGCAGGTGGCCTGCCGGGCGGATTACCCGGAGGCCTGCCCGGTGCCGGGCCGGAGGGTCCGCGGCCCCTCGACGATCCCACACTCAAGCCGGCCGCCGCGAGCGGTGGGGGTGCCGGTGGCGGCGCGGGCGGCGGAGCAGGCGGCGGTGGTGTGCCACCTGCGCCGCTGCAGCCCGCGGTGGGTGCGGATTCGGTCGCGCCCGGCGCGGCCGCCGGACGTGGTGGCACAACCGCCTCGGCGGGACCGGCAGGCGCCATGGGCGCAATGGGTGGCATGGGGGGTATGCCGATGGGCGGACACGGCGCGGGCCGAGGTCAGGACGGGGAGAAGAAGCGCACGCCAGGCCTGGCGCCCGACGAGGACCTCTACGTCGAGGACCGCCCGTTCACCGAATCGGTTATCGGTTACCAGCCCAAGACACCGCGCGATCGGAAGGACTCGAAGTGACCGGCGACATACACCCGCAGGTGGCGGCCGTCCTCGCCCAGGCGCAGCAGTTGCAGTCCATCATGGACGCGCAACTGGACAAGATGAAGCATCAGACGTTCACCGCTGCCGACGAAACCGAGACCGTCGAGGTGACCCTCGACGGGCACCAGCAGTTGACGAGCGTGCGCATCGAGGACGGTCTGTTGCGCCAGGGCGTGCACGTCGTCGAGCACCGGTTGAACGAGGCGCTGCAGAACGCCACCGAGGCGGCGTCCGCCGCGATCGAAGCGGACCGAGAACGGATCGACGCCCAGGTCGCCGAGCTGACCGAATCGTGGAAACCCTGAACTAGTCGCCGGCAAGCGCGACCTTCGCGATGGCGTCGCGTCCCCTAGAAACGCAGGTTGCGCAGCACGTCGTAGACGCTGGCGATCCACAGCAGCAGCGGGATGACCGCCGCGATCGCCGCCCCGTCGACCAGTTCGAGAATCCTCTTGGTCACCGGCGACACGCGGCGTACACCGTCGGTGGCGCCGATGATCACCAGCGCCACCGCAGCCAGCGCGGTGTAGATCGCGAGGATCAGCCACGCGTCGTCGGGATACCACTGGCACAGCCTGACCATCACGCCCGTCGGGACGACGACGGTCACCGCCAGCAGCGCCCATGCGCACCAGCGCTCCGCGTACAACCGGGACCGGAAGCCGCAGATGGCGGCGACCAGGCCGGCGACGATCAGGCTGTGGACGAAGAAGTGCCCCTCCACGACGACCGTGATCGCGCCGACGGCGAGGACGAGCGCACCGGCGGTGAGGAAGCCGATCAGCAACTGCTTGGCCAGCACGCTGCGTTCCTGCAGGCGCGCCGCCGATTCGGGCACCGACGCGATGATCGCCTGCCACGTCGGCGATTCCTCGTCGACACCTTCGCGTGAGGTCACCGGGTCGAGCAGTTCGTCGTTGCTGACCGTCTCACCGGGCGCGGGGATCGGGGGCAGGGCGATGCGGGCCACCGCCACGGTCAGCTTCGCCGCATTGGTCAGCACGATGAGCCCTAACGCGACCGCACCGGCGGGCACCCAGTACTCCCAGCCGTATCCGTACGCCACCGCAGCCGCTGTCAGCGCCGCCGTGGCGATCGCCATGAACGCCGCCAACTCGGCCCGCTTTCGAGGTCCCCCTCTGGTGGCCAGCGTCAGCAACAGCACCACAGCGCCCGCTCCCGCCAGCTGCGGCGCGCCCGGCGACCCGACGCCGTTGGGCAACGGCACGGCCAGCGCCGCGCCCCCGGCCAGCGCGGGCAACGAGGCGATCAGCAGGCTTTCGGCCATGTTGAGGTTGTCGTAGCGGTTCTGCGCCAGCAGGCTGCCCCCTAAGAGCCCGAGGCCGAGCACCGCCAACGCCAGCGCCCACCAGAGGCTTTGCCCGGTACGGTCCCACGAGACCAGGGACATCAGCGTGATGGCAACGGACACAAGGGGTATCGACACGCCGACGAAGCGGTTGAGTGCGGCGCGGTCGAACTCCGGTGACTCGTCGAGCACCGCGATCGCGTCGATCACATCCTCGACGAGCGGGCGGTAGCGTTCGGTCCGGCTCACCGACACCAGCGTCAGCAACGATCCGTCGATCACCCCCGCGTCGTCGAGGGACTCGCCGGCCTTCATCGGCGGCGCGCCGGGACGCGCGAAGGTCCACACCCCCTGCGCGGCGAAGTCGAACCCCGCCAACACGTCCTTCGGGGTGTCTTCGAGGATCTCGGCGAGCACCGCGACGGTCTCGTCGATGTAGGTCTCGATGGGTGCCGCCGCAGGCAGCACGAGGTCGGTCATTCGCCGGCCGGTCAGGATCGTCACCCGGGTGGTCGACGGCCGCCCGGGCGTGACGCTCGTGGTGGTGGATGCTGCGGCGGTGGTGGTCAACGGCGTTCGAGTCTGTCGAAATCGTCAGACAGGGCGGCCGCCAACTCGATGATCCGGCGCTGGAAGACCTTGTCGAGCAGGTCCAGGTGGATCTCCGTGCCCGCGGCGATGTGCTTGTCCCACGGCAGCACGATGACACGCCCGGGCGCTACGTGTCGCTCGAATTGCTGAACGAGGTCGTCGACATCGATATTGGGTTTGCTCGGGACGATGTGGTTGATGACCACGCAGGACCGACTCAGCAGGTCCTGGTAGCCGTTCTGGCGCATCCAGTCCATCGTCACCGCGGCCTGACGGGCTCCGTCGATCGATGCGCTGGCCACGATCACCAACCCGGACACGGTCGCCAGAACCGCACGAGACGAGGGCTGGAACAGACCGGCCCCACAGTCGGCGAGCACCAGGTTGTAGTACCGCGACACGACCTCCGTCGCGCCCTTCCAGTCGTCGTCGTTGAACTCACGGCGGGCCTGGCTGTACTCCTCCGACGACAGCACCTCGAGGTTGGCGCCGTTCATGCTGGTATAGGCCCGGATGTCGTTGTAGCGGGCCAACTCCTTGTCCGAGAGCAGATCGGCGATCGTTGCCGCGGACTGGCGGCCGGCCCGATCGGCGAGGTTGCCCGCGTCGGGGTCGGCGTCGATGGCCAGGATCCGGTCACCGCGCACCTTGGCCAGGGTGGAGCCCAGCGCCACGGTGACGGCGGTCTTACCCACGCCGCCCTTGAGGCCGAGGACGCCGATCTGATAGGAGTCGCGGGCGTTACGACGAATCCGCGCGTGGAGGTCCATCTCGTAGAGCTCGTCCGGCGACAAACCCAGGTTGATCCGGGTGAGTAGATACAGGATGTGGCGCCAGCCGCGTTGCGACGGCATCTTCACCGCCGACTTGACCCCGACGTGGGACAGCGCGTCGATGGCGCGGTGGTTGCCCATCGCCGCCGCGGACGTCGGTGCGGGTTGAGCGGGAGGCTGACCATGCGGCCAGGCCGCCTCCGTCGGTGGAGCGTCGGCGAAATGCGCCGACGGCGGTGGCGCAGGCGCGGGCCGCGGAGCGGGGGTGGTGGCCTGCCGCGGCGCCTCGAACCGGGCGCCACCCGGCAGGTTGGTCTGCGGGGTGCGCATCATGCCGTTCGGAGGACGCTGCGGCGCCGGGCTCTGGGCGGGCGGCGCCTGGGTGGTTGGCGGCATCTGGGTGGTTGGCGGCATATGGGTGGTTGGCGGCATATGGGTGGTTGGCGGCATATGGGTGGTTGGCGGCATCTGGGTGGTTGGCGGCATCTGGGTGGTGATCTCGGCGTGCCGGGGTGGCGGTGCCGGTGCGGTCTGGGTGCGTGGCTGGGTGATCGGCAGCGGCGGCGGCACTGCGCCGTCGGCATGGTTGGATCCGCCGGCCGGTGCCGGCGCCGCGGCGTTGCTCCGCATCAGGGCGTCGCGGTCGACGTGCAGGGTCGCCTCGTCGGGCGTCTGAGCGGCGTCCGGGGAGTGGAAAAGCCGGTCATAGTCGGCCGACATGGGGTGCCTCTCGATGGTGGGTTTACGCCGTAGCGCAGGAGGTGGGCGAGTTCGGCCGGTACCGTGATGCCCGGCCGGTCCCGCCCACCTTCATGCAGCTGTGTGTCAGGCGAACATTCCGGTGACGCCGGCTTCGGTCTGAGCCATGGTGGAGCCTGCCTCGCTGATGGTCTGGGCGAGGTTCTGCAGGGCCGCGTTGAGCTCGGCCGAGGTGTTGTCCCAGCGGGCCTGGACGGCCTGGTAGGCCTCCGAACCCGAACCGCCCCACACGGCCGCCAGCGCGCCGAGGGACGCCTGGCCCTCGTCGAGCAAGCCCTGGGTGGTGCTGACGGCGCCGTTGATCTCACCTGCGCCGCCCTCGATGCCCGCGAAGTTCCATACCTGTTCCGACATTTATTTCTCCCTTCTGTGGTCTGTGAGTGGTCAGAGGTTCATCGACGACGCGAGCGTGCCGGCCTGATCATCGTCGGTCGAGCCGTACTGCGTGCCCGAAGTGTGGATGTTGGAAGAAATCTCGGTCAGGGTCTGGATCTGCGCCGCAGCGGCCTCCTGGTAGCGCAGCAGCGCCGCCTGCGCCGCCTCGCCGGCCTGGCCGCGCCACTGCGGGATCAGGCTGTTGGCGGTCGCGTCCACCGACCGCATCACGCCCTGCAGCTCGCCCGAGATTCGCTCAAAGTTGCTGGCCTCCTTGGCGAGGACAGCAATATCGGTGTTCATTGCCATGTGCGGATACATCCTTCTTTTCCTGTGTCCTCACCACGGGAAATGGCGAGTCTTCCGGCATGTGACCGGGAAGTCTGCGTTCTCGCGACGACTCACCAATCGTCGCCGTCGTCCTCGTCCAGGCCGTGGGCCAGTGGTGCGGGCGCGGTCAACCCCGGTTTCGAGCCACCGCTCTTGGCGCCCTGTCCAGCCATCCCCATCGGACCCGTCCCGCCGCCGGCGCCGCCGACCGGCGCGAGCCCGCCGACGGTCGGCCCTGCCGCCGCGCCGGCACCGACAGGTACCGGGGCCGCACCCATCTTGTCACCGATCAGGTCGGCCATCAGCGGGGTTCGCGCCGCGGACCCGCCGGCCCCGGGCAGCGAGGCCGCCCGCACCAGCCCGGCGCCCGAGCTCGCACCCGAACCGCCGGCCAGCGGATGGTTGGAGAAGGGCGCTGCACCGATGAGCCCGACCTGCGCCTGTGCCTTCTCGCCACCGAGACTCCCGCCCAGCTGGCCGAAGATCGACGACACCTGCTGCAGCGGCTGCGTCAGCATCTGCATCGGGGTCTGCACCATCTGCCCGAACTGTTGCGGGACCTGAGCGACCATCGAACCGATCTGGCCGGCCATCTGTACACCCATCTGCACGCCCTGCTGCATCATCTGTTCCTGCGGCTGCTGACCGGTCTGCTGAGCAGCGTTATGCCCCTTCTGCACGGCGCCCTGGGACCGTTGGGCGGCCATGTTGCCCTGGGCCATCGCCCGGCCGGCGTTGAGGCCGACGGACTCCATTTTGGCGGTGGCGCTGGCTTTGGCGACGAGCCCGTTGCGGGCCACCCCCATCGGAGCGCGCGCTGCCGCCTGTGCCGCCGCGGCGGCACCGGCGCTCTCCCCGACCCCGGGGATGACGATCGGCGTCATCGGCGGGATCGGCTCGAACAGCAGATTCATCTGCGTCTCGGCCTGATACACGTTCATCGCCGTGGCGGCCTGGTTCCACATCCGTACGAAGTAGTCGAACTCGTTCACCCCGATCGGCACGGCGTTGACGCCCAGGAAGTTCGTCGCCTCGAGGACGGCGTGTGTGACGTGGTTCTGTTCGATCTCCGGCAACGGCGGAGTAGTTGCCATTGCAAGGGTGTAGGAGTTTGCCTGGTTGGCCGCCTGTAAAGCCCGCTTCATGGCCTGCGCCGACGTGGTACGCAACCAGACGACCATCGGCATGGTGGCGGCCACCGCCCGCTCACTGGCAGAGCCCGTCCACATGGACGACAGGTTCGCCAGGCTGGCGGCGAGCTCGTCGGCCTGGGTCTCCAGCAGAACGGCGAGCGCCTCCCACCCGGCCGCGGCCTGCAGCATCGGCGCGGGGCCGGCTCCGGCCATCAAACGGCCGGTGTTGACCTCGGGCGGCAGCGCCGTCCAGGTCGGTGGGAGGGGTATGCCCGTCAGTGCCATGGTGTGTGACCGGCTCCGCTAGGGGATCCGCTGCGTCCTGGTCAGAACGTGCTGGCGTTGGCCGAGTCGACGGCGGCGTAGATACCGGCGATCTCCACGAACGCCGCGCCGGCGCGGGACAGCTCCTCCTGGGCGAAGGTGTTCAGCGCCAGGGTCTCGGCACCCTCGGCGGCGAAGGTGGCGGCGGCCATCGCCGACACCTCGTCGGCGCCAGCCGGAACCAGCGCGGTCACCGCCGCGGTAGCCGCCGTGCCGCCGGCGAGCCCCCGTGCACCGTTGGCGACGACCTGGCCGCCGACGCCCGCCGCACCCGGATTGTGTTCGAGAGGTTGCACGTGCACATCTCCTTTGCTGGTTCCCCGTAAGCAGGACAAGCGATGGCGGACGGCTCGGGCACGTGTGCCGCGTCGTCCCCGGACGCATCCCCCGACTGGTTTGCTGGCAGTTAACCGCCAACGTTGCTGTGATGTTCTCGCTAGATACTAACCGCCCTGTGGGGGTGGTGCGAACACTTCTTCTTCCGGTGGATCCACGTAGGCCGCCTGGACGACTTCCTTGCCGTCCGGTGACACCATAAGGGCCTGGCCAGGCGGCCGTTTACGCAGTTTGATCTCGCTCGACGGGAACTCCGTCTTCTCCCCCGACAGGAACAGCGTCGGGGTCCCGGCGCCGTACGCCGCACCAACGAACTTGTCCATCGTGGCGCGATGCGCCTGGCTCATCTGGCAGGTCACGATGATGTGCAAACCGATGTCGGCTGCCGCGGGCAGCAGCGGCGCCAGTGGCGCCATCGGCGGCACCATGCCGGACGCGGCCACGATCATGTGCCAGTCGTCGACGAGCAGCACCACGTCCGGACCGCTCCACCACGATCGTGACCGCAGCTGGGCGGTGGTCAGGTCGGGCGGCGGCAGCCGCTTCTGCAGGTTGGTCGCCAGCGCCTTGATTGCGGCCTCCAGCGATGCGTGGTTGCGGTTCACCGCGCCGGCATCGAGAAGGTGGCTCTGGGGTACCGCATCCAGCAACGCCGACCGGTAGTCGGCAAGCATGAACCGCACTTGCTGTGGGGTGTTGCGGCGGCAGATCGCCTGGGCGACCGCGTGGGCGATCGTCGTTTTGCCGGACTTCGGCGCACCGAAGACCAACAGGTGCGGCGTCATGTGCATCTCGTTGTAGGCCACGCTGAGATCGGACTCGCGTACGCCGAGGGGCACGCGCCAGCGGGTGCGGTAGTCCGAATCGGGTCCCGGGGGGGCCGGGTCGAGTTCGTCCAGATAGACCCGCTCCGGGAGCACCCGCACCTGCGGCGCCCGAACCGTGTGTTGCGCGGCGATCTGGGCGACCGCCGACGTGATCGCCGGGACGAGGTTGGCCGCGCTGCGCTGCCCGTCGAGGCGGGGCACGCCCATCATCAGGTGGTGTTTCTCCATCGAGATCGCCCGGCCCGGCCGGTTGGGCGGGATCTCGCGGGTGATGCGGTCGATCTGCGTCTCGTTCACGTCGCCGAGCCGGAACTCGATCTTGGTCCCGAGGTAGTCGCGGACCCGGGACTTCAACTCGGTCCAGCGTGGGGTGGAGATCACCACGTGCACCCCGAAGGCGAGGCCCTGACCGGCGAGATCCTGGACGACCGGCTCGAGGTCGGGGAACTCCGCGACAAACGCCGGCCAGCCGTCGATGACCAGGAACACATCGCCGAATGGATCGGCGGCCGCCGGGTTGTCCGGATCCTCCCGCATCTGCCGGTATCCGGCGATCGAACCGACCCGCAACTCCTTGAAGGTCCGCTCGCGTTGCCGCTGAACGGCTTTCACCTCGGCAACCACGCGGTTCACACGGTCGGGCTCGGCCCGGGTGGCGACGCCGCCGACGTGCGGCAGGTCCTCAAGGTACATCAGACCGCCGCCACCGAGGTCGACGCAGTAGAACTGCACTTCACGCGGTGAATGGGTGGCCGCCGCCGACATGATCAACGTCTGCAGGAAGGTTGACTTGCCGGTCTGCGGGGCGCCGCCGACGGCGATGTTACCGCCGGCAGCCGACACGTCCACACCCCAGATGTCCTGGCGGTGCCTGCGGGGTTCGTCCATGATGCCGAGCCCGAACCGCAGCGGCTGGCGCTGATGGTCGCGCTCGACAAGTTCGTTCACCGGCGTCGGATCGGTCAGCGGCGGCAACCACATCCGGTAGGCGCGGGTCTCGCCCGTCGTCAACTGGTCGAGGACGACCTCACGAAGGACCTTTTGCTCGGAGGTGGTCATGACGTCAGCGCCGTATCGAAGATCGGGGTGGCGGTGAACTTGTGGATACGCATCCGGTTGCGTTGGGGCTGGCGGGGTGTCACCTCACCGTCCTGCTGCACCGCCGTCGCCGGGACGTACGGGGTACCGGTGTAGACACTCTGGAACTTGACCGGGTCCTCCATGCCCACCCGCAGAAAGCCCACACCACTCTCCTTGTTCGTGATGTACTGCGCCTCCGGGGTGCCGATCACCGCCTTCGATTCCGCCGAGCTGGTGGTGCGCAGGGCGATCCGATACGTCAGGTTCGGCTCCAGTTTGTCGATGCGGACACCGCCGGTGTTCAGCGACTGGGTGGCCAGCAGCAGATGCACCCGCAGTGAACGGCCCACCCGGCAGATGCGGTCGAAGAGGGCGATGAAGTCGGGGTGGTTCTGCAGCAGTTCGGCGAACTCGTCGACGACGACGAACAACGTCGGCAGCGGCGGCAGGTCGGCGCCACGTTCGCGGTGTTTCTCGTATTCCGCCACACCCGACAGCGCGCCGGCCGCGCCGACCCGCATACCGGCCTGCCGCAAGATCGACTGGCGCCGGTCGAGCTCGCCGGTGAGCACCTCTCCCATCCGGCTGACGAGTTCGGCTTCCTCTTCCATGTTCGTCACCACCGCCGCTGTGTGCGGCAGTTTTTCCATGCCGAGGAACGTCGAACCGCCCTTGAAGTCGGTCAGCAGCAGGTTCACCTGGTCGGGATGATGGGTGGCCGCCAGCGACAGGATCAGCGTCCGAAGGAATTCGGATTTCCCCGAACCGGTGGTGCCGATCAGCATGCCGTGCGGTCCCGCGCCGAACTCGGCGCCCTCCTTGATGTCGAGATACATGATGTCGCCGGTGCGCAGCTCGTGTCCGAACGGGATCTTGAGTCGGTCGCGGTCAGTGTCGGCGAACATCCGCCAGCGCGCCGGTGTCACCTCTGCGACCGTCTGCGCGCCGACGAGTTGGTGCCACTCGGTGGCGACCTTCTTCTGCACCCGGACGTTCTTGTCGATGATCGCACCCGTGATCGACCAGCCCGCCAGCTTGCGGGCGATACGGCCGGCCTGACCCGGTGTCAACCGGTCGCCGGTGGTGGTGACCGGCCGGAAACCCTGGTTGGGCAGCCGGTCATCGGCGGCGCCGTTGGCGGCGACCCGGATTCGGTAGGCAGACCCGTTGTGGTTTCCCAGCGTGAGCACCGTGACACCGGCGCGGCCATCGGCCGGGAAGCCGGCACGACCACCGGTGAGGTCCACCACGACGACGTACGGGCCGCTCGGGGAGGAGTCGGCGGTGTGCGGTCCACGGGCGGTCAGATCGCTCAGCCCGTCGGGGCGGGTGAACACCATGCGGGTGGGTCCGGCGGCGTCGACGTCGCTCTGGTGCTGCACGTGCGGCAGCCACTTGAGCCAGCTCCAGTTCGGGTCCTCGGGATTGTCGGTGAGCACCCGCACCTGCAACAGGTCCGGCGGGTGGAACACCGCCAAGTGGCAGACCATCGCCGTCAGCAGCGCAGCGGCCCCGTCGACGTCACCGCCGATTGCGATCGTCGGGAAGGACCGCAGCTGTAGGAGTTTGGGGCAGTCGTGGATGAGGCCGTGGGTGCGCAGGAACTTCGTCACCCACATGTGGCTGACCGGTTCCAGATGTGGTTGCGGCGCCGCCTGCGGACCGGCGAGCCCGTTGACGTCCCCGCCGACGGACGGTTTGAGCAGACGGTCCACCGCTGGTTCGGAACCCAGGCCGATCCGCGTCGCGGCGAAGAACTCGCCGTTGGTCTGCCGTGACCACTGACGGTTCGTGCCGATGATCGACAGCAGATCCTCGGGGTGCGGTGCGTGGTAGTTGAAGAACGTCACCTGAGCGGCCGCCGACGACGTGACTCGAGTGCGCAGCCCGGAGAGGTACCGCAGATACTCCTTGCGGTCGGCGTTGATCTCGGGCACCCGTTTGGCGCCCGATCCGCCACCGGCCATGAAACCGACCGTGGCCATCACCATCATCAGCGGCATCATCAGCATGTAGGGCGACAACTGTCGGACACCGGTGAAGATCATGATCGAGATCATCCCCAGCATGCAGCCACCCATCACCCACGGCAGCGCCCGCTGAATCCCCGACGGGGGGATCTCGACGCCCAGATCCTCCGGCGGCGTCACGGTGATCTCGCCGGGGGTGAGTCGCGGACCCCGCTTGATGATCGGCGTGAACTTCTTCGTGGTCATCCGCCACCTCCGGTGCGTGATGTGGCCGGTTGCGCTGCGCCGTCGTCGCCGACCCTGCGTGGGTTCGGACTCGCGGGCAGCGTGTCGTGTTCGAGCAGAGCCGCCTGCTTGGACAGCACCGGACCGTCGACGAGCAGGCTGACCACCTGCCAGGGAGCGGTCAGCGGCCCGGTCAGGCCGATGTTCATGGCGGTCTCCTCGTCGGGGATGCCGTACCGCACGCCCTGCGGGTCGACGTAGTACAGGCTCTCGCCGTACCGCGGATCCGGGGACTGCAGCCGGATGAACTGACCGCCGTCGATGTACACGGTGGAGTCACCGGTGATCTGCCGGATGCCGGTGTTCAGCGCCGATGCGGCGATCGGCAGTCGACGGCCGGCGATGACCGTCGTGCGGGGCGCCTGGTCGCCGGCGACGCGCTGCCAGGACCAGCACAGTGTGGGATCGTCCTGGCGCAGCAGGATGTCGAGCGCCTGGTCGGGTAGTGGTGAGACGTAGACCTGCTCAGGGATCCGTGCCACCATACTGGCTTCCACCATCGGTGGCTCGATCAGACCGTAGGAGTTGGTGGCGCGCAGCGCCGCCGCGGTCGGGTCGTTGACGCGGGCCACCCCGTCGGGCAGCACGACGTAATGCTGCGGCTCATCGGATTCGGTCACCGTCTCGAACACCGAGCCGATCACAGAATTGGACGGCAGCCCGACGGTATTGGGCTCACCGGCGCGGGGAACCTGGGGCAGCTGCCAGGGCCCGGCGTTCGGCAGCGCGTTGAACAGACCCTCGGAGATGGGGGTCGCCCTGGCGGTCACCGGTATCCCGACGGCTGACGTCACCGCCCGGTCGGCCAGGTCGATCGAATGGCGACCACCTTCGGTGACCAACCAGTTCGCACCCTTGAACGCGACGAGCATGCCCTGGTCGGGACGCAGCGGTCCGACCGTCGAATCGACCACCAGCGGGCGCACCAGCACCGAGGTCTCCACCATCGGCACCACGCTCTGCGGTTTGGTGACGGTGTCGCACAGGGTCCATGCCGACGTACCCATCGACTGAGCCGCACCAGAGACTGGAGTCGCATAGGGGGCGCCCGGGATGCCGATCGGCTGGCCCTTCGATATGCGATCGAGCTCGTCGGATTTCACTTCGACGGGTGTTCCGGGGTTACCGAGCACAAGCCGCGCCGAAGTGAGGTTGTACACCGGCCGCAGTTCCCCGCCACCCGGCATCACGACGTAGAGCTGGTTGGTGGTGCGGTCCACGAGCAGCTGGTCACCACCACGCTTGCCGAGTGGCTTGAAGTACGCCATCAGCGCCGCGCCGAGGCAGATCAGCACCGCGATGATGATGCCGGCGCTCACCGCGCGGCTGTAGAACTGCAACGGATCGTCGAACATCCGGGTGTCGCGGCGCACGATCGCGTGCTCGACCCGGCGCAGCAGAAAGCGCCAACCGCTGACCTGCACCTTGGTGGTAAGCCGGAAACTCGCCATACCTCACCTGCTGATGTTCAGGCGGGAATGGACGGCGGCGATCGCCGACGCCATGTCCTCGCCGTTGATTTCGCTCAGCTGCTCTACATCGAGACTCTCGAAGTCCAGGGACCGGGCCAGGCGCATGTCGCGGCTCTGCTCGCCGGCCTCCACCAACTGCCGGGCATAACGGCCGTTGCCGGCGATGTCCAGTGCCGGCTTGCCGTTCAAGGTGCGCTGCCCGAGCAGTGTCGCGGCCTCGAGCACGAGTTTGGCGGCATCCTCGTTGACTGACGAGTCGTTGGCTGATGCAATCACTTTCGCGATCTCGACGATCTCGTCGGGAGAATACGAATCGAACTCGATCCGGGTGGCGAAGCGCGACCTGAGGCCGTCGTTGGTCTCCAGCAGCCGGTCGATGTCCACCCTGTACCCGGCGATGATCACCACCAGGCGGTCGCGGTCGTTCTCCATGCGTGCCAATAGGGTGTCGAGCGCTTCGGTGCCGAATGGGTCGGCGCGGCCGTCGCGCTCCTGCACCAGCGTGTACGCCTCGTCGATGAAAAGCACGCCGCCGACGGCCCGGTCGATCGTGCGGGCCGTCTTGACCGCCGACTGGCCCTCGTACTCGGCGACGAAGTCCTTGCGTGAGGTCTCGACGAGCTTGGGCTCGGCGATCACGCCCAGCCCGGCGAGGATGTTCGCCACCACCCGCGCGATGGTCGTCTTACCGGTGCCGGGCGGGCCGGCGAAGATCATGTGCTTCGACGTCTGCGCCACTTTCATCCCGCGAGCGGCGCGGATCTTGGCCATCTGGGTGGCGGCGCGGTAGGCCTCGATCTGGTCCTTGACCCGGCTCAAACCGATCTGCCGATCCAGTTCCGCCTGCGCGTCGACGAGTAGCTTCTCGCGTCCGGAGGTGTCGGCCACCGCGCTGGCCGGATCCCACGGATCGGTACGTGCGGCGATCTTCTCCGCGGTGGTCGTCACCAGCCGGTACGACGGGTCGCGAAGCGCGGCAGTCACCTTCGGCTCCGGATGGGTGGCCTGCAGCCATTCCAGCAGCGCCCGGGCGCCTTCTTCGTTGCCCTGGCTGCGGTACGTCATCGCCAGATACCAGGCGATGGTCGGAGCACACGCCTGACCGGCGGGTGAGGTGTTCATCTCCGTCAGCCGGCGCTCCGCCTCGGTGAAAAGTCCGAGGTTCGCGGCGGCCACACCGTGGGCCACGCCGGCGGCGGCGGCGAGGAACTTGTCCGGCCAGGTGGCGGCGCTGCGCACCTGGTCGATCACATCGGTCCAGCGTTCGGCCGCGCCGTAGATGACGGTCTTCACCCAGGCGATCAGGTGGTCGGCGCCGCCGGGTGGCACGTTCTCCAGCGCCTCCATGGCGTCGGTGAAGTTGCCTTCCTTCGCCTCGTGCACGGCGAAGCCCATGGTGATCCCCAGCGGCGAGGTGATCGGATAGGTGATCTCCCCGAACAGTCCGCCGATCGGGATGCGCGCGGCCAGGGTGTTCATCGAGATTTCGGCGGCGCCGGCGAGTTGTCCGAAGTTGCCGCGCGAGTACCACGCCCGGAACAGCGTCACCCGGTCCATGTCACCGCAGCGGATGCGTCCGACCCATGCGTCGCAGGCGGTTTCGTCGTAGTTGGTGATGTCGGTGAACAGCTCGTAGGAACGAGCGGGGGCGTTGGGCAGCATACCGACCGCGCTACCGAACAGGCTGGCCAGGTGATCACTCATGACTACCTGCATACCTGGTGGCGAAAACCTCGGCGCGGCGTGCTCGGGCTTCCTCGGGTGTGGGTAATTCGAGGTCACGCTGCAGGAAGTCGCGGGTCGCGGGATCATCGTGGCCCTGTGCCCGCATCCCGTCGAGCACGACCTCGTACTGCGCCGACCTGGCGTCCTGTGCGGCCAGTCCCGCGATCACCACAATTTCCTCCGCCAGTTCGGTTTCGGACACGCCCGCCACCCGCGGTGACAGTTCTATACGGTGGACGCGACCGTCGAGGTAGCTGGTGACGGTGACGGTCCCGGGCGGGTTCGTCACCGCGAACAGCGGCTCTGTTTCGGGCGCCGCTTCCTCCACGGGCACCGGTGCGTACGGCTCGCCGCCGTCCTGGTCGGACCGGACATAGGCGGTGAACGCGTCGAGCGCAGCGAGGTCGGGCCCGTCGTCGTCGACGACGGGTTGATAGAAGTCGAGCGCCGACAGGTTGTCGGCGTCGTCATCGGGCCCGTGCGGCGAGAAGTCACCCACCATGGAGGAGTTTCGCTCACTCCCCGTGGAGGCTGTCGGCGTCGCTGTGGTCGAACCACGTCTTGGACGGGAGGAAATCGACCAGACCGTCGAGCGCCCGCTGCAAGTTCTCCTGCGTCCCCGGCAGGAAGCTGCCGTACAGCTCACCGCTGACCCGGCGGGGGATCGACACGATGCGGCCGTGCGGGGAGTCGAGCACCCCGGCGGCGACGTCCGTGCTGGTTTGGGTGCCGCCCGGGTGACGTTCTGTCGCGGTGAGCTCCACCCAGCTCGACGGCTCGCTGATGATGTCGGCGTAGGCGCGCGCAGAGGTCAGCGGTATGCCGTAGGCCTGGAGCTCAACGGCCGTCCGGCACTGGGCGAGCTCGCCGGCAACGCCGGTCAGCGGTTCCACGTCGGCGGGCGTGGCACCGCCCAGAACAGTGGTCACCATGTTGGCGAGGCCGATCTGCGGGGCGACGCGCTGCAGCACCAGCATCTCGTCGTCGCGGGCGGCCACGAGGTGCCGGTCACCCTTTCGGCAGACCACGAAGCGGATCATCTTGCCGCCGACGTCGCGGCGCCACCAACGCCCTTCGAGAACACGGTCGGACCGGCTCAGGGTGTCCACCATCGCGGCGACCTCGGGGTGCGGATCACCGTAGAGGTTGAGGACGTCCTGCTCGGTCAGATCACGGGCGACCTGCTCCCAGACGATCTTGCGCAGATCGGGCTGTGGGATGTTGAGCCGGATTCCGAGCGACGGCGGGAACTCGTGGGCGCCGATGCGGTCGGCGACGACGAGCATCCCGTCGATTGTGACCTCGACGGCGACGACGTCGTCGTAGTGGGTGCCGCTGGACACGGCCGATGCGCCGGCGATCATCGGACTCCCGCGACCCGCAGATCACCCATCGGACCCCCAACTCTCATCGCGCAGTGCGCGCGGTGGATTCTGCCCTGGCTTGTTCGGACATTTGCCGCATCCCGCAACAGCGGCGGCGAAACACCGGGTTCGGCGTCCCTTCGCCGAGAGTCAGCGTACCAGCGCACCCGGTACCTTCAGCGCACATTCTTGCAGGCCGCAGGACTGCATCGCCCAGCGCGTCGACCCATTGGTCAGCAATATACGATTTGGCCTACTTCTGCGGTTCAACTTCGTGGAATGCGGTCCTCAGCGAACGCCGAGGCGAGCGGTGTGATTGCGATTCGAGGATCGCTGACGTTCGATATGCACATCCGGGGACGCGCAAGCGGGGCATCCCGCCGCAGGCGCATCCCCGACGGTGCGACAGTGGCACCGCTGCGGAGCCCCACCCGCCATGACTTTGCTGATGTTGCGCGGCGGCCGGGGCCGCGCGAATTGTCGACGACGTGGTCGATACTGGGTCGATGTCCGTCTCGCCAGACCTCAGGAGGAGGACCGTAGTGACCGATCCTGACGACGCCCTGCGCGGAGAGCCCGACGGCCAGCAGGGGCGCACCAGCTTCCGAGATACCCAGCAGATGCGACCCGGGCCGCCGCCCGCTCCGCCCCGCCCGCAACCCGCCGGATGGGCTCAGCCGCCGGGGCGGCAGCCCGCCGGCGGACCTCGGCCACCGGCGGGACCGCCGGCTGCTCAAAGTCGGCCGCCGATGCGACCGGGTTGGCCGCAGGAGGGGTACGGGGCTGCCGGTCCGATGGGTGCACCCCCGCCGTACCACGGTTCCTACACCGACCGGATTCGGGTCGACCAGCTGGTTCCCCCGCCCCGCAGGCCGCCGGCACACGGCTGGCGGCGGTGGATCTACCGACTCAGCTTCGGACGGGTCAATCCGGGTCAGTCACCCGATGAACTACGTCAGATCGCGCTGGAGAACAAGATCCGCGGCATGCTTCGAGGGCATTTCAAGGTCGGTGTGATGGGTAAGGGCGGCGTCGGCAAGACGACCGTCTCGGCGAGCATCGGCTCGGTTTTCGCCGAGCTTCGGCAGGACGACCGCGTGGTGGCGATCGACGCCGACACCGCATTCGGCAAATTGGGCAGCCGGGTCGATCCGAACGCGCAGGGGTCCTACTGGGAGATCGCGTCGGATCAGCACCTCGAATCCTTCACCGATGTGCGGAGCCGCGTCGGCAACAACGCGGCAGGGTTGTTCGTCCTCGCCGGAGAGGGTTCGCCGGCACGTCGAAGAGTGCTCGATGCGGCCATCTACCGCGAGGCCACCTCGCGGCTGGACCGGCACTTCTCCATCTCGGTCGTCGACTGCAGTTCCACCATGGACTCGCCCGTCACGCTGGAGGTGTTACGCGACCTCGACGCGTTGATCGTCGTCTCCTCGCCCTGGGTGGACGGCGCGGCGGCGGCCGGGCAGACGCTGGACTGGCTGGCGGCGCGAGGGATGACCGGTCTCCTGCAGAGAACAGTGGTGGTGCTCAACGATTCCGACGGTCACGCCGACAAGCGCACGCGGTCTATCCTGGTGCAGCAGTTTGCCGGACACGGTCAGCGGGTGATCGAGATCCCGTTCGACGGACACCTGCGGCCGGGCGGGGTCATCAGCGGAACGCGCGAGATGTCGCCCGCGGCGCGACGGAAGTTCCTCGAACTCGCCGCCGCCCTCGCCGACCACTTTCCGGTCACCGATGATCGTTCCCGGGAACGCGGCTGAGGGCTCCGACCTGCCGCCCGGGGGTGCTTGGCGACGTCGTCATTTGCTAGGTTCGCTAGCGGGTCCGCCTCCAGGAACGGGGGAGTCGGCCGTAGGACGACTCAGGGAGTGAACCACGTTGAAGATCACCGATGTTTTCGCCGCAGCCGCAGCAGCCGCGGCAGCCGCTGTCGCCGGTGCGGTCATGGCTGCACCGATCGTCGGGGCGGAGTCGGGCGCGCCGGCAGGCCCGGCCGTCCACGGGATCGGCCAGCAGGCTGATCTCGTCAACGGATCGGTCGTGCAGGGCTGGACCGTCACGGATCTGAAGACCAGCACCGACACCATCCCCTACGTCGTGCGCGGAACGCTGTGGGAGGCCACCGCCACCGACGAGGCGGTCCAGGGCGCCGCGACGCCGATCGTGTCGAACTTCAATGCCCGCGCCAAGAATGGCGAGACCTACCGCGTGCTGTGGCAGGTCGCCACGCCTCAGGGCGTCAACCCGTCGACGCTCAACCAGGGTCAGCAGACCACCGGCAAACTGTACTTCGACGTCACGGGCGCTCAGCCGGACAGCGTCGTCTACAACGACGGCAGCCGGGATCTTTTGCTGTGGGTGCAGCCGGCGCCGTCGAGCACCCCGTCGAGCACCCCGTCGTGGACCCCGCGGCCGAGGTCGTCGCCGTCCGGAAGCGCCACCTCGTCATCGCCACAGGCCGCCGAGCAGACTCCACCCGCCGCCGCCGAGGCCGTCGAGCCCGCGACTCCGGGTGCGCCCGTCCCCGCCAGCGCCGAACTCGTCCCGGCCCCGGCCGGCAGCTCGGGCACCCCGCTCCCCGCGGGCAGCGTCGGCACCCCGCTACCGGCCACCAGCTCGGGAACTCCGCTGCCCGCGACCAGCTCGGGCACTCCGCTTCCGTCCGGTGCACAGGGTGACCAGGCTCCCGTGCCGCACGGGCCGGGCGCGGTGATCCCCACGCCCACCCCGGTGATCCCCACGCCCACCCCCGTGCCGGTGCCCTGACGCAGCCCTCGGCGGGAACACATCGGTTCGATCAGGAGTGGGAACTCCACCAGATGTAGAGCTGCTCGAGAGCCGGTCCCTGCGGGCCGGACTTCACCACCGCGATGAGTGATTCCTCGGAATTGGTCCATGCCACCACCGGGCCGTCGGCCTGAAGTCCGCAGAACAGCACACCGCTGACCTTCTGCGGGGTGGCGTTGCGCCGCCACGGTCCCGGCGACTGGATGTTCCCGGGGCAGGTGACGATGGAGGTCGCCTCCACGACGTCGTTGAACGCCGCGTCCAGCGCGGTGTCGTCCGCCGTGATCGTGTAGGTCGCCGACGGCGGGCCGCCGGGGTCGGTGTTCGCGCCGCAGGATGCCTTGGCGAGCGCGCGTTCCGGCGGGGGCTGCATATCGCAGGCGTCGGGGGCATAGCCACGCGGTATGAGTCCGCGCAGATCGGCTTCGGCTCGTGGATCGGCGGTGCGCGTCGGTGAGGTCGTCGAGGCGGTGATCGTGCCGCCGCCCTCGCCGGACGGAACCAACAGCCACACCGCGACGCCGACCAGGATCACCCCCAGAACCGCGGCGGCGATCAGCCACACCGGCCTCTTCGGCTGCCGCGGGGCCATCTGCGCCCGAGGAACCACCGGCGGCGGCGTGCCGTATCCGGCGGAGGGCGAGCCACCGTCGGCCACCGGCTGGTCGATCGGTCGATCCACGGGTTGATCGATCGGTTGCTCGACGGGTTCGGAGAACTCGTCGGGGCCGGAATCCGCGACCGGCTCCGAGACCGGCTCCCACAAGGGTTCTAAGGCCGGCTCGGCCGCGGATTCGCCGTCATCGCGCCCGGGGACGGGACCGGTCGCCCAGGGGTCCGACGACGGGGGCGGAGGCGGCCACGTCATGTCCGGACCTCCACGTACCTCGTCGTCACTTCGGGACCCCCGCTCGGGTGAACTCGCAAAATGTACCCATGGAAGCGTAGTAGGCCGCATCTGGCGACGGCGGACGTGAATCGCCGCCCCATCACGTCAGCGCACCGATCAGTGCCTCGACAGCGGCTGCTGCGCCGGCCGAGACCGGTAGTTCGGCTTCCGCGCCCGCGATGTCGTCGTCGGAGACGCCGGCCGCCTGCGCCGTCTCGCTGATCGTCAGATTGGCTCGCCGGCGCACCGCGTACAGCCGCTGCCCCAGGGTGGCGTTCGGAGCAGTGGCGGCCAGCATCGTCAGTTCGTCGATCCGTCGGCGGACCGCGCCGAGCGCCTTGATCAGGGCCGGGGTGACCTTTCCGATCCGGGCAGCGCGGGTCGCGACTGCCTCGAGCTGTCGCAGGTCGGAGAGGATCGTCGTTACCCGGGGGGTGAAGTAGGGGTCGTCGACCGGCGGCAGCACATCCGCGGTGGCGCTGAGGGTATGAACCGCGGCCTCCACGGCCTGCGCGATCAGCGGCGCCTCGGCAGCCGTGGTCGCCGCAGGGCCCGCCGAGGTGACGGGGGTGGTTGTGGTGGTGGCGTCGCGGGCGGCGACCGGCTCGCCACGGCGCAGCTTCGCGATGGTCCCCGGAGGCCAGCGCAACACCTGTTCCAACTTTGCCCGGGTACGCTCGCGCGGCCAACTGCGGCCCTTTTCGAAGGCGATGAGCGCCCCGGCGTTGATGATGCCGTCGGCGGCCAGGCTGCGCTGGCTGATGTCGAGTTCTCGGCGTCGCGCCGCAGCCGCCGCACCGGCGCGGGCGACGCCGGGGTCGAGCACCCCGGTCGCCTCGTCGATCGACTCCGCGTTGGTCATGGACGGCGCTCATCCTCGCTGGCTCGACGACGGCTCGGTGCCGCAATACTAACCGTGGAACGGCCAACGCTATGACTCGGTTGGTAATCCCAGTACCAATCCGTATCGGAGCTACGCCTTCGGCTGCCCGTCGGTTCGCGGAACGCTTCGGTTTGCGCTGCGCACAACCGTTGCGCCATATCGCCTCTTTGCCTTATCGCGGCAGTTCACGTCCGTACGGTTTTGTCGGCGCTGGACGCACCCGTGAGGCGGACTTTACGTGGCCGGGGACTAACCGTTGCATCGCTACGGTTATTGCTATAGATTCCACCCCACCCCGTGAGGCGCTGGCCCGCACGGCTTGTCCCAAGGAGTTACCCATGAGCGACGTGACATTTCTGGAGGTCCCGGTCGGCGCCTGCACCCGCGATCCGGAACGTTGGACTACGACGGCCGACGAAGAGGCGAAGGCCATCTGCCGACGCTGCCCGCGCCGCTGGATGTGCGCCCGCGACGCGGTCGAACTCCCGCGCGCCGAAGGCCTCTGGGCCGGCATCGTGATTCCGGAGGCCGGCCGCGGGCGGAGCTTCGCGTTGAAGCAGCTTCGTTCGCTGGCCGAGCGCAACGGTTACCCTGTCCGTGCGATCCGCCGGGTGTTTCCCGAGTCCGCGTGATCCCGTCCGGATTACGCCGCCGAGTCCGAGGGGTCGGCGGCGGGCCCGATGGAATACCACGACGGCGAGGGTCGTTACATCTTGCGACGGTGCCGGGCATGCCCCGGGCCCCAACATTGAACGTCGCTTCGAGCGACCACTCGCCGAGAGGCGCCATGGCGGCACCGTCCCCACTTCTGGGCGATTGTCGAGCGCGGCGAGCCGTCGACTCCCTCGACTGAGCGGGAACTTCGATTCGCCCGCTGATCGAGGGTCGGCGACGGCGGCGGCGGGTATCCGCGGTACAGCAGCACCGCTCAATGACACCCCATGATCAATGACACGCAATGACCAGGAGAGCCCGTGACCACAGACAAAACCGGCGCGCCCACCACGGTCAAGGCCGAAGCCGACCGATTCACCATCGGCGTGGACGGCCAGACAGTGGGCTTCGTCGAGTTCTCCGATCGTGAGGGTCAACGGGTGTTCACCCACACCGAGGTCGACGGGCGGTTCGAGGGCCGAGGGCTGGCCACCATTCTCGTCGGGGAGGCGTTGCAGCAGACGAGCTCGACAGGCAAGCGGATCGTCCCGCAGTGCGAACTGGTCGCGAACTACGTCGGAAAGCACCACGAGTACGCCGACATCGTCGACCCAGTCGAGGGCTGACCGAGCCCCACGTCCGCTGCTAGGGCGCGCCGGTGGCGGTCACTGCTCCCCCAGGTACTGGGCGGTGCTGCCGCTCAACGGCATCTCGGGCATCCCGAGCTTGCGGTGGTCCCAGCTTCGTGTCCGCTCGGGCACCACGCGTATCGCGATCCGGTTGTGCATCATCTGATCGACGAACGGCCTCATGTCGTCACCGTAGGGGCCGGTGTAGCGCTCCCAGACGCTGATCCCCACCCGCAGAAGCTGATCGGGATCGGAGTCGATGATCTCCGCGCGGCCGTCGATGGAGACTCCGCGCAGCGTGTTGTACGTCAGGCCGTCCTCGATCATCACCGTCACCGTCGGATCGCGGCGGAGGTTGACCGCCTTCTGCGATTTGGCCTTCGTCTCGAACCAGATCTCCCCGTCGAGTACCGCGTACCACATCGCCACCAGGTGCGGCCGGCCGTTGGACAGCACGGTGGCCATCGTGGCGGTGCGGCTGCGGTCGATGAATTCGGCGATCTCGGCGTCCGACATCACGATCTTCGCCCGCTCGTTCTTGCCCACGATGTATGCCTATCAGGCCCGTGCGGTCGGCGTCACAGGAGTCGTCGTGTTTCTTCGAGTGCGGCGGCAACGGTGTCGTCGACGACATCTTCGGCCTCCGAGCCGTGGACGGCGATTCGGCATGGATGCGCGCGGTCATCCCGCCGGCAGCGGTTCGCCCGGCGCCGCCCGCTATCAGCGGCTCCGTCAGAGCACACCGTATGACGCGGTCACCCACCGCACCGGGTCGACGGTGCGGAACGGCGCGATCCCGCGCGAATGCAGGCGGTTCCCGCTCGGGGGCGCGCCGAGCGCGGAGACGGCGAAGTAGCGGTGCACCAGCCGCATGCCGGTGGCCGGGTTCTCCACCGCCGTGACGACGGACCCGCCGTGCAACCGGGTGAGCAGGCTGCGCATCTCTTCGTGCAGCAGCTGCCCGTCGGATTCGTCGTACTGCGGGGTGTCCGACGGGTCCCGCAGATACGCCGCCCCGGCGTTGGACATGATCAGGCTCCACTCGGATCCCTCGACGTCGCGCAACACCCGTAGCGCGTCGAACTTCGACACGATCACGGCAAGTTTCGGTTGACCGGTGCCGACGGCGTTCAACACGTTGTTGAGCACCGCGCGCGGATCGCCCCCGCCGGAGGCCTGCGCCGGGAGCAGATCCTGGAGTTGGTCGCGGATCCCTTTGATACGCAACGGATCAAACATGAACAACACCGCGTCGGCGTTGGCGAAGAACCGGAACGGCGCGGTATACAGATCGCCGGACTCGAGATCCTCGCCCGCGACGTCCCGCAACACCAGATAGCGCCGGACGCCGTGCCATACCCCGATCCCGTAAATCAGTGGCTCGCGTTGATGCGAGGCCTGGGTCTGCACGGTGGGGGTCGGCGGCACCAGACCCCGCTGGACATACAGCGGCGTCTCGTAGTTCATGGTGTAGGCCGTCGCGGTTGCCCGGGTGGCCGGCTGCATCGACACCCCGAGGTGTTCGCACAGCAGCTCGAGTTGTTTCACCAGCACGCCGATGTAGAGGCTCTTGCCCGTGGCGCGTGCACCGGCCATCGCGATGCAGATCGCGTGGCCGTTGCGCCAGTCGTCGGGAAGCATGTAGTGACAGACCGGGCAGATTTCCACTGCCCGACCCTGCAGCGCCTGGCTTGCTTCCGACAGCGGTGGCGGCGGTCCGGTGTAGCCGGGCGGACGGGCCCAGGTGTAGAGCGCACCCGACTCGGCAGGAGCCCCCAGATAGGACGAGGCGAGGTCGTCGCGGTAGCGGGTGCCTCCCGCGTGCGGCGGAAGCGTCCACAGGTACTGGTTCGGGTCCAGTACCGAGAAGCACCGCGGGCATTTCGTCACGTCAACGACTCCAGCGGTTTCGGGCGATCGGCGCGGTCTGCGTTTCCGGTCGGCGGGCCAGTAGTTTCTGAACGGTTCTTCGATGCCGGCGGACGGCACCGTCGTTCGGCTCACCGGTGAGCTTGGCCATGGTGGCGGCGATCATGCCGGGGTCGATCGAGTCGGGATGGCGGGTGGCCATGACATGCCTTGCGCTCTGCCACAGCAGCTCTTCGATCCCGTCGGTGGCCGCCACGGCATCGTCGCCGTTGTGCGCGAACCGCAGCGCGGCCACCGCCAGCACCGGCATGGCGTTGAGGACGTAGTCGTCCAGCAGGGCCGCCAACTGCCCGAACGCCTCGGCAGCCACGTGCGGTTCGGTGGTCAGGTTCGCGCTCGACCGCGGATACGGCCGCCCGTGGGCCAGCGCGATCACGGCGAACGTCACCAGACGCACCGCGAAGTCGTGATGCACGGCGCTCGTCCCGACCGCCTCGAGCCCCTGCTCCCACAGCGGCGCGTAGGCGGATTGATGGCTGGCGGCGTAGCCCTGTTCGATCCAGGCTCTCGGGCCGAAGATCCGCACCACCGCACACGCCACCGCGACATCGTCGTTGTTGGCGCGCAGCACCGTCTGCGCCAACCGGTCCAGCGCCGCAGACGGCGGCGCACCAACCAACGTGCGTACCGCCGTCGCGCCGGGTAGAGCCGAATCCCCTGCCGCAGCTAGCAGTTCGTCCGGATGCCACACCGAACTGGCCGCGACCTCCTCGAACCGGTCCGACCCGCTGACCCGCAGCCACCACAGGCTCGCCCAGCGGTCCGCCTGGTCACTGGCACCGCGCATGACCGTCCGCACACCGCGCAGCGCCGCCGTGGTCCACACCGGATCCCACGGCTCGGCTTCCCGCAGATCGTGCGGCGCCGGGGCTCTCATACCGTCGGCCAACCAGTCCACGACGTCTCCGCCGACCGCGGGGGTGTCGCCGCAGTCCTGCAGTTCCTGCAGGAGTGCGGCAGCCAACGCCAGCCGGGTCGGCGCGCCGACGTTCTCGCGCAGCTCACTGAGCAGAGCAGGCGCCGAGTCGGAGTCCAGCAGTTCCGTGGCCACCTCGGTGCGGAGCGCCGCTGTCACCCGGTCGTCGTCGATCCCCGAACACAGCAGCAGATCGGCCAATCGCGCCACCCGGTACGGGCCGCCGGCGCGCGCCGCGGCCAGGGCGGATTCGATGGCCTCGCCCAGTTCTCGTGACGGCGGGTGCCTGTTGGCGTCCCGGTCGCGGGTGGGTGTCCGGCCCGGTCGGCTCAACCATTCCTCGTCGGCTACCGCGCGGCGCAGGTAGGTGTCCTCGGCATGGTCCCCGGCGGGCCCGTCGTCGTTGTCCTGCATCGCCTTCCATGCGTCGGCGGTGCTGGTTCCCAACGCGCTGCGCATCACGGCGGCGACGGTGCGGGCGACCACCGAACCACTCGCCGCGCGCGGCGAATGTGCGGTGATCACCGCGTGGGCCTCGGTGAGCGCGTCGGCGAACCGGTCGCGGTGGGCCACCGACATCGCCAGTGGCCAGGCCGGATGCAATCCGGTGTCGGCGACCTGCGCGGAGTAGTGGTCGATGTCGTCCAGGACGGACCGTGCCGATTCTGCGTCGAGCAACACCACCTGCGCCATCGCCGACCATGGCGTGACGGTGATGGCCCGGCCGTCGGCGGTGCGGTGCGGTTCGTGGTCGAGTTCGCCCAGCGACAGCATCGCGTGCTCACTGATCGCGACGACGTGCTCCGGGACGAGCTCGAGGTCCTCGACGGGCACCGCGGTCAGGTGTTGCCTGCTCTGCCGGGCCAGGGCCAGTTGGTCGGCGCGGTCGAATGTCGAGAAGTGCAGCCGAGCAGCGGTTCCCGACGACATCAGGAAGCTGACCAACCCGATCCACTGGGCGGCCGAATCCGCCGATTCCACGCCGAGCACCACCGGCGGGCCACCGTCGAGGGCGGCGGCGACCGCGTCGAGCAGTCCGAACAGCGTCGCGAGCCGCCAGGCTCCGGGGTCGAGCGCGAACTGCACGACGCTGTCCTTGGTCACCACGTTTCCGGGTGTCGGTGGTTCCCCGGGCAGCGCGGCCGCGCTCACCGCGAGCGGGCCGTACGGACACAGCCAACCGTCGGACCGCCACCACTGGATGGGGCGGTCGGACCGCTCGCCCGCCGCACGGTCGAGAAGTGCGTGGGCGAACACGTTCCCGGGCCTGCCTGTGCTGTCTGACCCGGCGGGCACGGTGTGCCAATATCCGGCGCGCTGCCGGTCGAGGCGACCGTACGCGAGCCGGCGCGGGCCGCGGTCGAGTTGCTCTGGTGTCGGGTATGGGGGCAGCGGCTGCGCGGGCTGGAACACCGTGCGCACCCCCGACGTCAAGGCACGCACCTCGTCGGCAGACAGGTCGGCGGAGGTTTGCTTGACCTGCCAGCCGCCCATGCGCGCGGCGGTGTCCAACGAGGTGTAGGTGAGTTGTCCGTAGCGCCCGGTCATGTGGCCACCGGGGTCAGGCGCAGTTGCTCGACCGGCGGATCGAGCAGGGCGACGAGCCGAAGGCTGGCCGGCGACGGCGTGCTGACGAACAACCGGATCCAGCCCTGCCGGTTGCGCACGTTCGCGGCCCACAGTTCGCTGCCCCCGGTGGTGGTGAGCTCCGACCACCTCAGTTCCTTGGCGGGCGGCGCCGCGAGCTGACCCTGCTCGTTGAGCGGTGCGACGTCGACCAGCTCACCGTCATGAACGCTCAACGGGATGCGGTGCGCATTGTTGACCAACACGAACGCCGGTGAGCCGGGCAGCTCGTATTCGGAGCGCACCGCGACGGTAGCGGTGAACGGCCGTCCGTCGGCGTCGCGGCCGACGCGCACCGCGTATTGCAGCCGCAGCAGTCCTTGGTAGTCGATGCTGGCGATCGCGCCCATCACACGGCGTCCGCCGGTGAACGCGATCGGGGCCAGGTGCAGCGAGCATCCGTGTACCGGCAGTTGACCGGAAAGCTGCAGCCCGCCGTACTTCTCGTACTCCTCGAGCGTGATCTCGTAGGTGTGGCCGGCCAGCCCGTTCCGCGGGTCGTGGCCTCGCGGTGCCAGATAGACGACGACGGAGGCGGCGCCGTCGGGCCAGTCGAAGGTGAGCACCTGCTTGTTGCAGTACTCCGCGAGTTCGATGTCGCGGATCACCCCGGTCCGCACGGTGGAGAAGGTCTTGCCCAGCATGGCGCGGCCATCGATGAGGGTCACCGGGGTGAAGTAGGCGCGGCTCCACTGGTCCGGCCACGCGACGCCGGGCATCGCGGTGCGCACTCGCCCGTCCTCGTCGCGGTCTTCGGTGATCGGCTGCGCCAGCCGCATTTCCGGTGGCAGGCCGACCTGATCGAGCGCATCCTCGGGCAACTCGTCGGCCTCGGCACCCGCGCTGGGACCGGTCGGCGTGCGGTAGACGACCGCACGCCCGCCCGGCGGGGTGGTCCAGGCGAGGTCGAGAACGGTGGCGTCCGCGGTGCTTCCCGTGATCACCAGATCGGTGACCGGCGCCAGCACCGCCGAGACGTCCGCCGTGGCTTCCGCGGCCTCCGAGAGACGTAGCACCCCGCCCACGGGCGCCGCGCAGCGCACGCGGTAGACATACCGGTAGCCCCGTCCGACGTCGATGTCGACGAACCCGGCGAGATTGTCCTGCCCGGCCAGAATGCGGTACCGCGGCCCGTCGCGGTGCGCCTCGCCGGCGGGCACCCGGTACACGTAGACCGCGCTGACGCCGGGTGGCGCGGTGTAGCGGCCGATCACCCGGCCGGAGTCCTCCTGCAGCGCGAGGTCGGTGATCCTGCTGATCAGCACCCCGCCGGCGTGCAGAATCGGCTGCGCCGCCAGCGCTTCCGACCGGGTGGCGCCGACGTTCGCCCACACCTGGAAGTGCCGCACCGCGGCGACCGGCGGGCGGTCGTCTGTCGCGGACGTCGAGGTCGTCACGGTGAGCGGGTCGGCGGTGTCGGGTGAACGGGGCTGGACGTCTTCACCGCTGACGACCCGGTAGACGACGGTCTGGTCGCTGGTCTCCAAGGGCGGCCAGCGCAGTTCGAGGGCTCCGGTGCCGCGGCGGCGGTGCAGCGTGACGCTGTGGGTGGGGGCGCCCGGCGTGTCCGACGCGTAGGGCGCGAAATGCGCGGTCGGCAAATGCGGCTGGTACAGCGTGTCGTACTGCGGCGGGTCCGCGGCGGCCTCGTCGACGGGGTCGTCCCCGCGGTGGCGGCCCGCCGGGTTGTCCGCCGAGGAGATCCCCTCGGCGCCGGTGGGACCGGGTTGCGCGGGCAGTTCCGACAGCACGCGGGCCATGTCGTCGGCGTGCTCGGACACCGACCCGGGCAGCATCGCCTGGATCTGCTCGACATCGGTGCGGCCGGACCGCAACACCAGGCGCAGATGCGCCTCCTTGAAGCTGCGGGCGGATACGGCGCCGGAGTCGATGAGCCGTTGCCGCCATTCCAGCAGCGCGCCGAGTCGCGGATCGTCGTCGGCCTGCGGGTGTTCTGTCACCACCGCCACACCGCCCGGGCGCGTAGGCACGACAAGGCACATCTCGCCACGACGCCACCCCCGCTTGTGTGCATTGGCTCCGATTCCACCACCAAGGGCAGCAAGTTATCCACCGATACGGCCGAAGAGGGTGGGCCAGCCAGCCGCCTTCCGGGGCTGGCCTCCGCATCCACGGCTCTAATTTCATAATGTCGCCGAGTATGCGGTTGCTAGTATGCCCGCATGCCGCTGATCCGGGTGCGCCAGGCCGCCGAGTTGCTCGGCGTCAGCGACGACACCGTCCGGCGGTGGATCGACGGCGGAGGCCTCGCGGCATCGGCCGACGCATCCGGCCGCAAGGTCCTCGACGGCGCCGAACTCGCCGCGTTCGCCCGCAGGCAGACCTCGTCGGCGCCCAAGGACCCGCTCGACACCGCCAGTTCGGCCCGCAACCGATTCGCCGGTCTGGTCACCAACGTGGTGAGCGACACCGTCATGTCGCACGTCGAGATGCAGTGCGGCCCCTTCACCGTGGTGTCGTTGATGAGCACCGAGGCCGCGCGCGAGCTGCGACTGGAGCCCGGCAGTGTCGCCGTGGCCGTCGTCAAGGCGACCACGGTGATCGTCGAGACATCGACCCCGCCGTGACCCGCCTCGCACTCGTCGCTCTGCTCGCCGTCGCGCTGGGGGGCTGCGGGGCCCAACGGGATCCGTCGACGCTGACGGTCTTCGCCGCGGCGTCGCTGCGGACGTCGTTCGTCCAGATCGGGGAACGGTTCGAGCGCGATCACCCTGGCACGAGCGTCGAGTTCTCGTTCGCCGGCTCGTCGGATCTGGTCACCCAACTCACCCAGGGCGCCTACGCCGACGTCTTCGCCTCGGCCGACACCGGCACCATGGACCGGGCCGCCGAGGCGAACCTGTTGGACGGCGCGCCGGTCCAGTTCGCCGCGAACACGCTGACCATCGCCGTCGCCCCCGGCAATCCGAAGGGAATCCGGTCGCTGCCTGACCTGTCCGCACCGGGCATCAGCGTCGTCCGCTGCGCCCCGCAGGTGCCGTGCGGCCGCGCCGCGTCCGCCGTCGCGGAAGCCGCCGGGGTGGAGCTGCGGCCGGTGAGTGAGGAGTCCTCGGTGACCGACGTCCTCCACAAGGTGACCAGCGGCCAGGCCGATGCCGGTCTCGTGTACGTGACGGATGCGCTCGACGCCGGCGAGCGGGTGACCGCCGTCGACTTTGCCGAAGCCGCACGGGCGGTGAACGCCTACCCGATCGCGGCTTTGAAGGAGTCGCAGAAGTCCGAGGCCGCCCGACAGTTCGTGAGCGCCGTGACGGGCCCCGTAGGTCGGGCCGTACTGCGCCGCAATGGCTTCGCAGTGCCCTGAGCCAACCCCTCACCGGCCCGGCTCGGGCAACTACGAGGAACCGGCGACGGCGTTGAGGCTGGCGGTCGCGCTGACCGTGGCCGCTGTCGCGATGACCGCGGCCACCACTGCGCTTTGGCCGCGCCGCGGTCGGCTATGAGGAAAGCTCGAAGAGATCGTCGAGCACGCACCCTGGCCTCCAGCCGATACCGGCGGTACCGTATACCACAACGACGACTCCGGGAGTGAGATGTGACTGCCGAGCTGAGGGAGCTGCATCCGCCCCGCTGGGCGCCGGCGTTCATTCGATGGCAGCACACCGAGATCGGCTGGCTGAGTTCATGGCGTTACGCGTTCGGTGCGCTGTGGGCGGGATACCGGCACACCGTCTATGACTACGTCGCCCGGCTGCCCGGGCAGGACGACATCGTGGTGGCGCGCGCACCGCTGGCCAAGTTCGTCGTGGTGCGCAACCCCGACATCGCCCGGCACGTGCTGATCTCCAACCAGGACAACTACGGCAAGAGCGCCGAATACGAACTGCTCGCCGTGGCATTCGGCCGCGGGCTGGTCACCGATCTCGACGATCGACTGTGGCAACGTAATCGACGGCTGGTGCAGCCCATCTTCGCCAAGCGGCAGGTCGACTCGTTCGCCCCTCAGATGACCGCGGCTTGCGTGGCCGCCGCCGAGCGATGGGAGCGCCATGCCGCGACCGGTGAGCCCGTCGACGTCGCCGCGGAGATGAACTACGTCACCCTGGACATCATCAGCCGCACCATGTTCGGCATCGATCTGTCCGACGACCTTGCCAAGCAGCTACGGGTCGACTTCGCCCGGCTGCTCACGCTTTTCGGGTATGGCTTCATCGGCGGGCCGGCCCGGCCGCTGCGGTGGTTCGCCGAGAAGCTGGCCCAATACGGGCCGGACCAATTGGTCGCCAGATCACCCAGACTGGCCATCCGTTCGCTACGCCTGGGCGCTTCGATCATTGCGCCGCGCACGATGCGCGGACTGCGGCGGATCGAGCGGTTCATCGACGGGCTGATCGCCGACTACCGCACCGGTAAGATCGACCGTTCCGACAATCTGCTGGCGCTGCTGTTGGCCACTCAGGATCCTGAAACCGGTTACCGTTACACCGACTTGGAAGTCCGCGACGAGCTGATGACCTTCCTCGGGGCGGGGTTCGAGACGACGGCCGCCGCCTTGGCCTGGACGTGGTATCTGCTCTCCCAGAATCCAAATGCGCGCAGGCGACTCGGTGAGGAGATCGACGAGGTGCTCGGTGGTCGGGTGCCCACCGCCGAGGACGTCGACAACCTGCCGTGGACCAACGCCGTGGTGGCCGAATCGATGCGGGTGTACCCGCCCATCATGGGGGTGGCCAGGGTGGCCAAGAACGACGATGTTCTCGGCGACTACCCGATCAAGGCCGGTACCAGTGTGGCGGTGTTGATCCACAGCATCCACCACAACAGCCGGGTGTGGGACGACCCGGAGGTGTTCGACCCTTCCCGCTTCCTCAAGGACAACATCCAGCCGCAGCATCGCCGCGCGCAGTTGCCGTTCGGCGGGGGTAAGCGGATATGCATCGCGTCCGGGTTCGCCAATTTTGAAGCCGCGCTCGTGATTGCCACGTTGGCGCAGCGGTTCACGCTGGACCTGGTCCCCGGCCAGCGGCTGCGCCGGGAGCTCACCTTCACCGGCGGCCCGGACGGCAAGTTGTCCATGACTGTGCGACGGCGGGCGTTGGCCGGCCCGCTGGAGTGTCCACCGCCGAAGTGAAGGGGGCCGGGCCATATTGCGGCCCGGCCCCGATTGGTTGTTCGTCAGTCGTTACCCGATGCAGCCGACGGCCGGGATGCAGCCTTCGACCCCACCTGGACCGGCAGAGCCGCTCGGCCCGCCGGGGATGGTTCCGGTGACGCCGTCCGGGCCTGCGGCACCCGCCGGGCCACCCGGGATGGCGCCGCTCGCGCCGCCAGGACCTGCTTCACCCACGGGTCCACCCGGGATCTCACCGCTGGCACCCCCGGGACCCGCAGTTCCGGCCGGACCACCGGGGACCGCGGCGCACACGGTGCCGTCGGCGGCCACGCACGGCGGCGGAGGCTGGGTCACGAAGCTTCCTGTGCTACCGAATGCCGCCGGGGCCAGCGCGATCGCACTCGCGGCGACGCCTACGAACAGCGCGGGGGCGGCGGCTCTACTCGTGTTGTTTCGCATGACCAACGGGTTACCGTCCCCTTTGGACTTCAAACCACTCCGCTGACGTGACGGGTTCGACCCGGCGACGCCGCATCGGACTTCTCGCGGGCGTTCTCTACTGCACCTTCCCTCGAAGGGAGGTGCTGGGTGTGTATCAAAGGTGGAATGTTGACTATGCCATCTGGGCGATCTCTGCACTGGACGAATCGAAGGTCTCCGCCGGCGGGTACGCGATTCCGATATCCGCGATGCTCAGGCGCTACGGATGCCGTGCGGGCGACCCGGTGCGACGAATTGCTGCCCAAGCGCCTCGACTCGCCGTGCGACGATGAGACGCAAATGCAAGGGGGCTGGAGTTGTCGGTAACGGTGTCGACGGTGCAGGCGTCTCGGCCTGACCAATTGATTGCATCCGCCGCCGGCCTCGGTACCAAGATCGGCACGCTCGACGCGACGCTGGCCGCGCAACGCGAAGCGCTGGCGCGTATGCGGGCGTCGTGGCAGGGCCAGGCGGCCTCCGCTGCGATCATCAGGGCGGAGCAGAACCTCAACCGGCAAGAGGAGCTGCGAGCCAGGCTGTCCGCGCTGCAGCAGGCGTTGAACAGCGGCGGCGTGCAGATGGCGTTCACCCGCAACGGGCTGCTCGCCATCGTGGAGATGCTGCGCGCCGTCGGCTGGCAGGTATCCGACGACGGCACCGCCACCCCGCCTCCACTGCCACCGATCCTGCGACTGATGGCCCCGGCGTGGACGGCCATCCTGCAGAAACTGCTGGCAATGTTCGCCCAAATCGACGCCCAGACCGCAGCCGCCATCCAAGCGGCGATCGGCGGGCCGGTGCCGGCGACGCCACCGGGCACCCTCGGTGATCCACGCCAGCTGCCACCCCCAGGGACCGCACCCGAGGACGTCAAGAAGTGGTGGGACTCACTGAGCCAGTTCGAGAAAAGCCAGCTGATCGGTGACCATCCACCGGAGTTGGGCAACCTCAACGGGATTCCGGCCGAGGTGCGTGATCAGGTGAATCAGTCCGTCTTGCAGGACGATCTGGCCCAGGTGACCGATGCCGCCGAGCAGCACGGCGTGTCCACCGACGAGGTTCTGGCCAATCCGAGCACCTATGGGCTGACCTCTGCCGAAGCCACCCGCTACACCAACGCCGTACAGACCCAGAATGGTCTGGACAAGATGGCCGCCGAAGGTGAGGAAGACCGTCCGGTGATGCTGTGGGCCTACGACCCGCTGGCATTCAACGGCCAAGGCAAGGCAGCCGTGGCCATCGGCAACCCGGACAAGGCGCAGAACACCGCCGTGGTGGTTCCCGGCACCGGCAGCAGCGTCAAAGACGGCTGGCTGGAAAGCGAGAACGCCACCGATTTGTACGACCAGATGCGCCTCGGCGACCCCGATGAGTCGACATCGGTGATCGCCTGGATGGGCTACGACGCACCCGACAGCCCAGCAGATCCCCGCATCGCCATCCCCCACCTCGCGCGGGCGGGCGGCGATCTGCTGGCCGCCGATGTGAACGGACTGGGCGCAACCCACGAGGGCGTCCCATCCAATGTCACCGTCATCGGGCACTCCTACGGGTCGACGACGGTGGCCGACGGGTTCGCCGGCAGCGGCATGAAGGCCGACAACGCTGTCCTGATCGGCAGCCCGGGAACGGATCTCGCCCAAAGCGCCGCGGATTTCAACCTGCCCGAAGGCGGTCAGGTCTACGTGGGTGCGGCCTCCAGCGACCCGGTGACCTGGCTGGGCCAGGCCGGCCCGGTCCCCGACATCATCAACCGCGAACTGGGCTACCCGTTGGGCGCGGAGGCAGGCCTGGGCAACGACCCCGCCGGGAACGGTTTCGGCTCGGTGCGCTTCGACTCCGAAGTGCCCGGTCGCAGCGGCCTGCCCGACTTCGGCGACCATTCCCGCTACTACGATCTCGGCGGTGAATCCTTGCGCGCCATGACCGACATCGCCAACGGCGACGGATCAACGCTGGCCGACAACGAGCTAACCGCCGAAGGACGCCGCCAGCCGCACATCGGCCTGCCCCACGAACTGGATCTTCCAGGACTCCCTCCGATCGACATGCCCGACTGGGACACTCCCATTCCAGGCACCCCTGCCCTCATCGACCCGGAAGGCGACCGTGGCACCGTCACCAAAGACCACCAGTACTGACCGCGCGCGTCGCCTCCCGGCGCTGGTAGCGACCGCGGTGGCCGGCGTACTACTACTCCTAGGAGGATGCGCGATGGGAACCGAGGGCAAGGCCGACCTGGACGGGCCCGAGATGAGCGACGAACAGACCCGTGCCCAGGTGGTGGACCCGGCCAAGCGACTGGTTCAGGCGGTCGGCTTGCAGCTGCGCGGCGCCAGTTTCCGGTTCTCGGCGTGCACCGACCAGGGCGTCGCTCCGTTCCGGGGCAGGGTGAGTATGGGATTCACCTTCCCCACCGATGCCGACAAGGACGCCTACATCGACAAGATCGTCGCGGCCATGACCGCCGACGGATGGCGTGATGGCGCGCCAGAGGGAAAGCAGCCCCACGGCCGCGCTCTGCATCAGGGCGACGTCATGGCCATCGTGACACCGAACCCCGACCACCCGGACCGCGGCTACATCCAAATATTGGGCGAGTGCCGCAACGCCGCCGACCACAGCGGCGACGACGAGGACATCCGCGCCGAGCTCACCAGCTGAAGGCTAACCGCTGGGAAACTCCCTCTTGTCGATCGACGCGGCCGCGGCCTGATCCTGCGTCTCGTAGTGGCTCGCGGCGCCACCCAGGTTGCTGCCGTAGGTCGTGGCCGCTTCGGCGACCGCGGTGGTGTCGGCAACCACCGCGGACTGCGCCTCCAGGCATGCGCCCGCGGTCGCCAGCTGCGGCACCGCAGCAGCCGCCTCACCCAGCGGACCATCAGCGCCCAGACTGGCCAAACCCGCACCAGCCTGATTGAAAGCAGTGGCGGTACTGGTCAATGCTGCCGGGTCGACGATCAATGTCTCGCTGCTACTCATGTTCGAACGCCTCCGCTATAGCCTTCGGTCTGGCGCGCCAGCCTGCTGCTCCTACCCGAATGTCCGCCACAGTGGCATGCACTTTGGATCGCCAACGATTGAGCTTGGATGCATTCGGTAGAAACGCGCACCGGCTGATTCTACGACGGGTGGGTTCAACACTGGCACAGCAATATTGCTCGCTCTGTGCTGAAATCAGCGGCGGTTCAGTCGGCTCCATGGTTGGCTCGTGGCGCTTCAATCTGTCGCATCAGCTTTCGCATTGGCCGCTGCGCCAGTGACAGACAGCCCTACGGAGAGGGTCCGCTCGTTCGTCGGCGGCGTGCCAGTCACGAAGGTCATATCCAAACTGAAAATCCACCGTCATCGTGATCACAGCTTTCCGCTCGCGCAGCATGATCGGACAGACATGTGTGTCCTTGCCCTTGCCATCCCAAGCTGCGCCGTAATCGCGACCGAGAAACGCTGGGCCCATGTTGCGGGCCAAGCGGGTCTGGATCGCATGTATGGGGCGGTTGTCTGTGGCTCACTCGCCGACTTAGATCGAGCGCTCGAACGACTGGACAACACCGGCTCGACCGACGATCAGTGAGCCGAGCCAAGTTGATGGCCTTCGGGGACTAAAGCCACGAAGTCCCACACCCCCGGACGCGAGGCGCGGTGACCGACAGCCCCCACCCAAACACAAAGGTCACGACCCATTTGTGGTTCGTGACCTTTGTGCCTGGAGTTCGTAGAACTCCTCTCTGTGTGCAGTTCAGGTGCGCTGGTTGACGCAGCAAAACGACGGTCGGTTCCACGGCTTTCCTCGGGTTTTTCCACAGTCTTTTCGTCGAACAGGCCAGTGCGGCGCTGGGCGGTCGTCGGGGCGTGCGGTGCGGCGGCTGGCCCTGGGTGACGCCGCCCGAGGTGAACCGGTGGAGCGAAGTGCGATGAGCGCAGAATCGCCGCAGGCCGTTGAGCTCCGATTTGGTGCCGGTAATTCCACAGGGTTTTCGCTGGCTCCAGACAGCACGACGCGGGCCAGGTGGTGTGGCCTGGCCCGCGTCAGATGGGGTGTCAGCTGCGCGGTGGGATCCGCGCCGGTGGGTGGCCGAGGTCGGCGGTGAGTTGCCGCATTCTGATGTCGATCGATTCGCGGCGCCGGGAGCTGCGGTGGTGGTGGTCCTGTTGTGCGCGGATGTTGGCGGTGACGGCCGCCAGAGCGATGGCGATCTTGATCATCGGTGTCCGTCGGGGTCCGGTGGTCAGCTCGTCGAGCCCGGCGATGTACTTCGATTTGAGTTGGCTGAAGCGTTGCTCGGTGAGCGCGCGGGCGGCTTCGAAGTAGAGGGTGTGCTCCCAGGATCCGGGGACGAGATCCCATTGCGCCAGCCGTAGTTGGTCGGCGGTCAGGGTGACGGTGGTGCTCGATTTCGCGCAGCACGCTAGGTCGTGCGCCGCCCAGTCAGGTTGGGCCAGCGGTATCCCAACCGTTTCGGTGTTCAGCGATTCCGGCTTCAGCGGGCATTTGACGGCGCCGAGTGCTGCCGGACAGACCAATCGGACTTTCGCGGCGATGGGTGCGTCCTCGCCCAGGGGTGGTCTGCCGCGCCGGACGGCGGCGAGGGCGGGTCGGGTGTGGTGGCCCATCAGGAAGGGGTAGATGGCGCGCAGGCGGCGGTCGTGGGCGCGGAAGTTGTCGTGCTTGAGCAGCTCTTCGGTCTTCGGGGTGCGGTGCCGTGAATACGGTCGGCGACTGCGGGACAGTAGAACGCTCCGGCGTAGTGGATGGGCCCCGGGGGTGGCCCGACGGATGCACCGGGCGGGTTGGCACTGGGGAAGCTCACCGACCACGGGCTGGGGTAGCGAACCACAGGTGAATAGCGGGTGGTGAGCATGAGCTCTCCAAATCCGGTTTTGTTGTTGTAGCCCATGTCGGCGGTCAGCAGAGGCCACCGGGTACGGCCTTCTCGGCGGGCGTCCAGGCCGGTGCGGCGGGCATGGGCCAGCGCGGTGGCCAGGCCTTGGATGCTGGCGCCGGTGGGTGCGTGCACGTCCATTCCGATGAATACCGGGGGTTCGGCGTGCAGAGCGTCGCGGCGGGCCACGCGGGTGACGAAGGTGGCGCCGACGCCAAAGCCGCTGGCTTTGATTTCCCGCGGCCCGGCGGGTCCGGCGGTGCTTTCGGTGTTATGCAGGGTGCGGTCTTTCTCGCGTACCCAGTACTTGGCGATCGAGGAGGCGCCGCGGTAGCGCTCGTCTTTAACGCCGAGGGTGCCACCGGGACCCGCGGTGTTGATGATGGTTTCGTCGACGACGGCGTCGCCGTCGCAATCGTCTGGCCGCTGATGTTCGACGGAACCGTACAGCAGGTCGTTGATGAGGCGGGTGAGGCGTTCATCGGCGGCCGCGCAGCGGTGGCGATCCTTTTCGGATCGCTTGCGCAGGAGTGCCTTGAACTCGGCGTTGGTCATCCGTCGCGACGGCAGGTCCCAGTCCGGGTCCAGCGGCTGCATGCGCAGAGCCCAGAATCGGTGGAAGCGTTTGTACTCGCGGGCAGCGTTACTGTGGATCACGGCGCAGTTCTGGTGGGCCATGCCCACCGCGGACAGCTGTTGGGGTGTGAAAGCGCCGATGGTGTCCATCGCGCCGCGCAGGCTGTAGGGCAGGCCCGCCAGGAACCGCACCAGAAGCGCGACGAGCACGGCGGTGCTGGTGTAGCGGATGCCAGATCGTCGACCACCGGGGTGCACGCTGTGCTGGTAGTGGTCGTCAATCTGTTGTGCAGCAGACGATTTGGCTATCACGTTCAGGGCGGTGGTGAAGACGGAATCTGAGAAGGTGCAGAGGGGTTCGCGGTCTCGGATCATCGCTGGTTCTCCTGGAGGGTAGTGATGGCGTGGCGAATGGTGTAGGTGGGCAGCAGCGGGCGTTGATCGACCAGCACGCGCAGGTCACTGACGTCAGCCAGTTGGAGAAGTAGTGCGGCTGGGACGGTGGCGGCCAGATCGAGGATCCAGCGGTTGCGAAGCCCCAGGTGGTTCATTCCGGTGTGGCCGTGGCGTCGCATATCGCCATTGGTGCGGTTAACGATGTTGCGTTCGGGCTGTTTAGTTTTCGGGGACAACACCAGTCCATTGCCGACGGCGACAGACAGGCTCAGCAGCCGGGCCGCGATTGCTGGGTTGACGACGGGGACTTGCCGAACCCCGCCAAGTCGGTTGGGCAGCGCCACCACCGCGATCGCCCGCCCATCGACGGCCAGCGAAGTGATCGATGTCCCGCGTAATGACCTGAAGTCCCCTGCCCTGGCGCCAGCCCCGTAGGACAGGTCAAACAATGCCTGTGCACGCTGGGCCAGTCTGGCCGGCAACCTGGGAATGAGATGTTCCAGACGAGCGACTTCGGCCATGCTCGCCGCCGGCAACCGTTTGCGCCGCGGTGCGGGCACGGTGTGGGAGCGGGGGAACTGTTGGGGGTGCAGTTCACGTCCGATCCCGTACAGAATGTACCGGCGTTGCCGCAGCGAGCGTTCACTGTTGATCTTCGTCCAGGTCAAGTACTCGTCGACGTTGGCGCGGGTAAATGCTCGGGCGGGGTCGATCACATCACCAAACGACGACCACATCAGGAACCGGGCGATCAGTCCGGTCGCCTTGCGGTCATCTTCGCCACCATTACCGCTCTTGAGGCACCGCAACCGCGCGGCCTCGCGCACCGCGCCGGCAGCGAGTTCGCGGTTGTCGGCGCGGATGGTGATCCTCTGCAACGCCTGCAGCCGCTCTGACTGAGTGATCGCGACCGGCGGCGTCGGCCGTACAGCATCGCGTGCTACCTCCACAGCGCGTTCATCGCATTCTGCGGCGATTGTCTGCCGTTCTGCGGGTGGTGCCGTTAAAGGGGTCGCCGCGGTGGACATCTTGCTGAATCGCGCCATCAGACGCGCCACCCCTCAGGCCGCGGGTGTGAGCGGACAGTCCGAGATTGATGCGGCGTGGCTGGTTGACATAGACATGTGGGCACGGTGAAATACACCTATCCCTCCTTGGGGGTCAGAGAGCATGAGAACTCTTGATGAACGCCGAAGCCGGGTTGCCGCCCGGCTTTTGGCATTTGTGGGCTCGGCACAGCCGAGCATGATGAGAAGTTCGCGTTGTGGCGCGAGAACCGTTCAGCAGCTACCTATCCGGGCCTCCTTCGCCTTTCGCGGGACGTTGTCCTCGATCGGGCTCGACCGGTGGGTGCTGAACCTCATCAGACAGGGCGCGGGTCAATAGCCGCTCACCGGTCTGAGATAGCGTCAGCCCTTCGCATTTGGCGTACGCATAGAGACGGTCGGCCAGCGACGGCGATAGCCCGAACTCCACCCTGACGCGACTGCGTCGCTCCATCATTGGTCTTGGCATCGACAGCTCCCCGAATCGGCGCGATCGGCTCGTACTGTCGCTTGCCAGGGTGATGGGACCACCTGGTTGCCAGTGGGATGGGACCACCGTGGCGCGTTATTGAGGATGCTCGTCGGGGTGGTCTGGGTCAAGCCGGCCGCCGCGGGTCCGTTGGCGGTAGGACGGTCCTTCGATGACGAGGGTGTGGGCGGTGGCGGTCAGCCGGTCGATCGCCGATTGGGCCAGCAGGGTGTCGGCGGTCATGGTCAGCCATTCGGCGGGTTCGCGGTTGGAGGTCACGATGGTGGTTTTGGTGCGGTGGCGTTCGACGACGATTTCGTAGAAGTCGCTGGTCTCGGTGGCGTCGAGGGGCCGCAGCGCGAAGTCGTCGATGATGAGGACGTCGGTGGCGGCCAGTCGGCGGATTTCGGTGTCGACGGTGTTGTCGAGGCGGGCGGCGCGCAGCCTGGTGAACAGCTTGTCGGCACGGCCGAATAGGACGGTGTGTTTGCGGCGGATTGCTATGTGTCCCAGGGCTGTTGCTAGGTGTGTCTTGCCGACGCCGACGGGTCCGAGGATGATCGCTGACTGGCCGGCGTCGAGGAATCTCAGTGAGGTGAGGTCGCCGAGTAGGGTGCGGTCATAGCGCAGGTCGTCTTGTGCGGTCCAGGTGTCCAAACGCATGCCCGGGTCGAGTCCGGCTTTGGTGGCTCGTAGTGCGGCTGAACGGGATTCGCGGCGGGACACTTCGTCGGCGAGCAGTGTTTCGAGGAATCCGATGTGGCTGAGTTTGTGTTGGCGGGCCAGGGCGGCGCGTTCGGGCAAGGTGTCGGCCAGCGCGCCGAGTTTGAGGGTTTTGAGCAGGCGGGTCAGGTCAGCGCCGACCGGGTCGGCGGGGGCACGGTGGGTGGTCATGTCAGCAGGTCTCCTCGGAATCGGTAACGGGCACTACGGTCAATGATGTTTTGGTGACGTTGAATTCGGATGGGCTGCGGGTGAACCGGGTGGCTGTTTGGCCGACTGCTTGCGGTAGTGTCGGGGCGGTGTTCTCGGTGGCGCGTTGCAGCATGGAGGCGATCTTGTTGACCGAGACGACGTCGAGGTCCAGCGATAAGGAGCATGCTTGTTCGACGCGCTGCGCGCCGTAGCGGCGCACCAGGCCTTGGAGCCGGTAGACGGTGCGCATCCGGGTCCAGGGCAGCGGGTCATCGAGGATGCGTTCGGCGTAGATCCCGATATTGGGGCCGTGCGCCGCGCACGCGGCGATCAACGCCGCCAGGTCCCGCAGCGCGTAACCCGCTTTGTGTTCGGGCAGGTCAGCACGGTCGGTGCTGCGGCCACCGGCCGGCTGGCGAGGATGGACTTTCACCAGCGTGGCGCGGTGATAGAACTTCACCAGCTCACTGTCGGCGCGTACGTCCAACGTGTGCCCGATCCAGCACTCGGGCAGCGAATACAGGGCTTTGGCGACTTCGGCGTGGAAATCGCGGTGTACCTTGACCGCTTTGAACATCGGCACGTCATAGGTCCCCGGCACCGTGAGTAGCGTCGGTTGTTCTTCGGCGGTGAACACCTCCAGGGGACGTGCGCAGGTGGTGCCGTGGATGCGGGTACCGGCAGTGCGCGCACACCAAGTCATCACAGCCTGCTGCGCCTGTTCGAGACTGGTGAATGTTTCACCGTCCCAGAAGTTTCGGCGCACATACTGCACAGTCCGCTCCACCCGCGGCTTGTCTTTGGGGGAGCGAACCCGGGCCGGGTCGGTGAGGAATCCGGCATGACCGGCGTAGTCGAGCCACCCGCGGGTGAACTGCGGGTTGACCGCATCGGCGGCGGCGATCACCGGCTTGAGATTGTCGGGGATCAGCACCGCGAACACGCCGCCGAAGAATCCCCACGCCGCCTGGCACCCGGCGATCACCGCCGCCAGGGTCTGCGAATACGACAACCACACGAACATGTGCCGGGAATAGACGGCGGTGAAGATCAACGCGTGCACCTTGCGGCGCCGCCCATCAGCAGCATCGGTGAGCATCCCCAGATAGCCGAAATCGATCTGGCATTCCACCCCCGGATCACCATCAGCGACCCGCACCGTGGTGCCTTGCGGCCGAAACCGCAACGCTCACTGGCGAATCGGTGCAACGTCCGATACGGAACCACACACCCCTGCCGGGCCAGCAACGTCTCAATCTTGGTGATCGTCAACGGCCGCTGCTCACCATCGCCGGCCACCCAAACTTTGATCTGCTCCTCGAACCCCAACAGCTGCTCCCAGGCGGCGCCGTGACCATCTGGGCGGGCAGGACGCACCGCGTCGGCGACCACCCCGATCAACCCGTCATCGAGGGCGCTGACATCGCCGTCGCGGCGCAGCCCGGCTGCCTGCGCGGCCTCCACGTAGCGGCGCACCGTTTTGCGGTCCACGCCGCAATGCGCGGCGATCGTGCGGTACCCCGGCTCCGGCGGTAGCCCCGCCACCCCCAGCCACACCCGCAGCACTTCCCTGATCTCGTTCACACTGACCTCCCGAAAAACCATGCCCGCCGCCCATCCGTGACTTGAGCTGTCACAGCGATCGAACGAACAAACGAAGAGACCACCGACGCGACGCGCCGGTGGTCCCATAACTGGCAATCCAGGTGGTCCCATCACCCTGGCAAAATCAGGTCACACTGGTCCCAAGCTCCTGGCAAACGACACGTACCGGCACTCACCGGGAAATATAGCGTGGTGGAACCACGTCGGTATTGGGCCGCGATGCCCACTTCGTAGGTCGCGCAGCTGCAGGTAGCTTGGCGCAGAGCAGCAGCAGAAGCACGTCGTAACGCGCTACACCTCAACTGCGCTTCGCGCCCTAGAGTCGAAATATGTTGCTATACAGCAGAGTTAGAGCCTATAGAGCTTGCCCGTACACGAAGATGCCATTAGGCCCGCCGCTGCGGCGAACTTTAGCGGTGCGCTAAAGTTCAGGGCTCAGAACTTTAGCGGGCCAAAGAGCTTGCTCAACTTCAGAATTGGACTCAACTTCGGCGTGTCGCCTGCGCAATGAAGGGCTCCCGCATGCGCCGCGGCGGACGGCATGGACGCAATCGCTAGCGCCAGGCGCCGTCAATGACGTCCGGGTCTTCGAGATCGACTGCAGCCGCCGCACCCCTGTCCAGATCCTCGATAGTCAGCGCACGCAGGGGTCGAAAGTCAACGTCGAACTGCGCCTGTGTGTCGGTTTCCGACACTCCAGATGCCGGTTCGGGTCGTGGGTCTGTCACACGCACACTTTGCCATGCAAGGCGGTCGTGCGGACAGCAGATTGGTGGCCGACGCCGACGTTCCGACGCATGATCGGGGGGCTTGCGGAGTGGACGGCGTAGGGTGACGATGGTCTGGAATATTCGTCATCCGCTCGTCGGTCGGCATTCCGAGAACGGGTCGGGCTGACTATGGAAGGGCAATCCGTCATTAAATTTGAGGACCGTGGTAGCGCCCGTCTCGAACGAATTCTGGCCGATCCCGAGCGTGCCGAACGCGTCACCAAGATCCGGCAACAGATGCAGGAGGACGATCGGGCTAACCGATCTGAGCAGACATCACCGCCGGGCTGAGATCGTCGGGCTTACAGCGTAAGACCAGGTTTCAGGACGAACTCGAAGCACCGCCGTTCGAGACCTCGATGTGTTGGAGGGTAACGAGAGTCAAACGGAGCGGATGGAGCGCGGCGCTTCTCTCGTCCTGCCTACCTTTCACGTGCCGCGAGTACCACCAAAACAGGAAGTGATTCAACTTCGCTTCGAAGAATCCCCGTCCAGCTTGTCGAGCAGGGTTTCGAGCGACGAGGGCAGCCTGCGGGCGACCTGGCGGGTTGCGGCCGGATTGGACCAAATTTCCAGCGAGACGCCTGCCGGGTAAAGAACACGCGACACGCCACCATAAATTACATTGATGTGATTTGTTGTCGGTGACAGACCATAGAGTGGCCACATAGTAGGAAAGCGCAGGTGGGGAGGCTCCGATGGCGGATCGTTCGGCGATCGAGTGGACCGAGGCCACCTGGAACCCCGTCACCGGCTGCGACCGCGTATCTGACGGTTGCGACCACTGTTACGCGATGACGCTAGCCAAGCGACTCAAGGCAATGGGCTCAGCGAAGTACCAGGTCGATGGTGATCCACGCACCTCAGGCCCGGGCTTCGGTGTGACAGTGCACCCGCAGGCGCTCAGTGAACCGCTGCGATGGAAGAACTCTCGGGTGGTGTTCGTAAACTCGATGTCCGACCTCTTCCACGCTCGGGTGCCGCTGGACTTTATCCGTGACGTGTTCGACGTCTGCCGCGATACCCCGCAGCACACTTATCAGGTGTTGACCAAGCGCAGCCTGCGGTTGCGCCGCGTCGCCGCCAAGCTCGACTGGCCAGCCAACCTGTGGATGGGTGTGTCGGTGGAGAACGCCGACGTTCTTAGCCGGGTCGACCACCTTCGGGAGGTGCCAGCTGCGCTACGGTTCCTGTCCTGCGAGCCGCTCATCGGGCCGCTCGACGGAATCGACCTCACCGGGATCGGCTGGGTGATCGCCGGCGGCGAGTCCGGTCCCCGATACCGGCCGATGGAGTTGTCCTGGGCGCGGGGTATCCGAGATGCCTGCCGTGACGAGGGTGTGCCGTTCTTCTTCAAGCAGTGGGGTGGCCGCACCCCGAAGGCCTTCGGCCGCGAGCTTGACGGCCAACTGTGGGACGAGATGCCCACCGCGGCAACCGGTTAAGCTCCGACTCCGTCCTCGTCATCTTCATCCGGGCCTGTTGCGAAGATTTGGATGCGACTGGTGGCTGGCCACGGTGAGTTCTTCGGCGAGGTCGGCGGCGACAGTCGGACAACCAAGCCTTCGTGGAACAACTCAGTGAGAGCGGTCCGCACGTGCGGTTCCGTATAGCCGACGACCTGCGCTTGCTTGGCGAGCGTCGCGAAGTCGTGGGTACCGATGCGCTGGCGAAAATCCTCGATCAAGGGCTGGATGTCGGGCTCGAGCAGGCTGGGTTGGAAAGCAGTGACGGCGCTGGCCCCGCGGCCACTCGTAGGGTCCGCGGACCACTTGGCAGAATTCCAGCATTCAAGGCCAGCCTGATGATGTGTAGCGAAGATCAGCGCGTACCGGGTGTACCGACGCGCAACGTCCACATCGAATGACGAGGTATGGCACCCAAGTGCTTCGAGCTTGTCGCAGTAGAGCTTCACGAGCGCAGCCTTCGACTGCGCGGTGGTGAGTCCGGCACCAATGTTCTTCCAGGAGTCGTCCCCGTACAGGCTATTCATTACCGACACCATCGCGGGGTTGGTGCGGTACCGGTGCGCTTCGTCGACCATTAGCGTGATCACGGCGTCGTTCTTGGGAAGCTTCACGACTTCCGAGACGACGGACCACGGGATTTGTTTGAGCCCGTATGGGTCGATGATCCACAGAGTCTGTGTCCCCGGCGGTGCGTGCTGCTGGCGCACCTCGCCCACGACGTCCTCGAACTTCTTTGGCCCGAGGGACACGTGGCTGATTCGGTCATCTGCGGGAAGGGCCTTCATTCGCCCGTCCAGGGCATCGGTACGCCGCGGGTCCAGGTCGTTGGTAACGTGAGTGAGCGGCTGAAAGTTCGCACGGCAGATGTGCTCACGGAACAACTTGGCGATCATAATCGCGCTGCCGTCGAGGCCGTCGGAGTACATGCCCGAACCGGCGAACCCGTCGATGATTGTCGCCGGCTTCGCCCACCTGCCCTGCAGGACCTTGCCCATCCAACAAGCGATGTACCGCCGATAGAACGCGTGCTTGAGGCGGGTGTGGGGGTCCGACTCGTAGTCGACCCGCTTGCGCAACTCCTCCTTGCGAGTCATTTCAAGGCCTCCACCTCACCCGACGACCGGCGGCGATCACGTGCATCATTTGGCGCTCCTCCCCGTTAAAGCGCAGCGTATCGGCCTGGGCGGACATGGAGGGTCACCCTCGCCGCGGCTACGGAAGCCGGTGCGCGTCAGCTGGTCGACAGGTAGCCCCAAGGCCGTGACGACACACCTGGAAGCCAAGACCCGCGCAACCGGCGGGCTGGAAAGGGCCACACGGGCAACCTCGTCGGTCGACCCGCATCGTTCGTCACCGACGCCGACCCCAGCTGTGGCACCTTAAGAAGGTCTTTCGGATGTCCGAGCACGACCTGTAGGCCCGACGGATCTGCTACCACCTACGCGAATCGATCGAAGCCCACCTGAGCAGTGTGGTCGCTGCAATGGCCGTCAGCCCCTACGCCGAACCCCAAACCGGCTGCAGCATAGAAAAATTCGAGCGCATCGCACGCCGGTACCGCACCATGAAGACCAAGGCCGAGAATCGGACCTCCCCCGGCCGCCGTACGCTGTCTGATGCCATGCGAGCCGTCCTCGTCAAGAACCCCGCGCCGACGGTTCGCACTAATGCGCCAGGGCCGGAGCCCGCCGGCTGCAAATCTCGCTCAGCGCCAAGTCTCATACTCTTCCGGGTGTCGCAAGTACTGTTCGAGCGGGTCCTCGTCAACGATGACTTCTGACTCGTTCCAATCGTCGTCCTCACTGGGGCCCTGCGGCGATGCACCTGCCTGCAACGAAGTTACCGACGCAACATCGCGATCATTTAATCTAGCTGCCACTCTCTTGAATGCCATGGCACTGATGCTGTCGCCCGCGTGAAAGTCAAATTGGCGCAATTTCGGCAATTCTAAAAGCACCTCTAAATCAGAGATGACATCGCACTGCAATAACGCCACCCGCTTTAGCTTTCTACATGCTGACAGCACGCCAATATCGTCGATACCACAGTCGTCTAATATCAGATACTCCAAATTCGGTAGCCGCGTCAGAAAGGAGTAGTCTTGGATATGGCGCGAGCCCACGATAGATAATGAGCGTAGGTCTGGTGCCTCGCTGATGCCGATAAGTGTGCTCAGATTCTGGAGCTCGATCTCTAGCTGGCGAAGGCCGAAATTTCCAAGACCGGTAAGCTCCCGGATACTGTTGCACCCCCGCAGTATCAACTTTCTTAACTGCAGTCCCCCGCCAAGTTCGGCCGTCTCTCTTAGGGCCATCGGACCCGACAGTTGTAGTGCCTTCATTCTCGGAAACTCGTCAACCAAACCAGACATCGAACCGGCAATGTCTACGTCAAGGGCCAGCGAACGCAGGCCGGACAGAGCAGTTATTGATTCTCGGTCGAGGATGCCTCCACAGCCCTGGACCTGAAGGGCACTTAGATTCGTCAAGGAAACCAGTTGCTCGTAAGTATCAATCTGGTGGCAGTCTTTCAACGAGAGACTCGTTAACGCTTCGAATCGTCGAATCGGCTCCAAGGATGAAATGCTTTGATTATCATTGAGTCCTATTCTTCTAACAATACTGCAGTCCTCGATCTGGGCAAAAATTTCTAGGGCGACCCCTCCAGTGAACTGGAGCGCCACCTCAGATACATTCTTGATATGCTTTAAACCCAATACCACCTGGGGATCTCGGATACTTATGGGCCAAAGCCCCGCATCGCCGAAACACCGCTGAGCATATTGCACAGGATCGAAATGGCTCCAAGCTTCAATCCTTGCACGGTGAACTCGCCCTCTGCGGTCGTCCCGATAAGCCTCAATAAGCGCCAACGCGTCGTCCCCGCCTATCAACCCGGCCGTCAATAACGTGGCTGCAGCCTCTGGCTCGCTCAACTTGTCGCTTTCAATAGGCAGCATCGTGACAATCTCTTCGCCCACGGACGCCAGTACCCGTGCCGTAGCCTGGTCGGCGGGTGGAACAAGCGCCTCCATCCTTGTGATAATCCGTTGGCGAAGCTCTGGATCAATTCGTGTCACAACTTCAGTGCAGGTTGCCGCAAGGAAATTCAGCTTCGCTGCTTTCGACCCTTCCGCCTGATCCGCCGCGTTCAGAATTGCCGTTAAGAGGACCTCAGCTTCTCGTTGACGCGCAAACCCCGAGGCCATTACGATGATCTCCGAGTAGGCATCACGTTCGGCGTTGTTGATAAGTAGCTCGATCGACCCTTCTTGTACTATTCGTGACGCAGCCAGGTATTCCAGGAATGTCTTATGGATGAAGTCGACGCGTTGATTGACGGGCTCCCTGAGCACGCCGGAACGTTCCAGCAAGAAAGCTAGTATCTCGTCAGCAGATTCGCTCACGTGGGGCATATGGTCGACTGACCGTTGCACCTTCTCTACGACACGGCCCCTTTCCGCATCGCTCAACTCATTGACGGCGAACCAGTAGGCGAGATCACTGAGAATCGCAACTTTGTCGTCGAATCTAAGAGAAATAGTGGAACTACTTGGGATGTTTCGCTCGGCGTCTCTTCGATCAAGGAGCATTTCCAATGCAGTGCGATAGATCTCGAGCCGGCGGGTAGGCAACTGCTGGCGTCGGTTCCAATTTAACGCGCACAGGAGGGCGCAAAGAAGGGGATTCTCAGCAAGCTGCCTGAGCGCACGGCTCTTCTTGAATGTTGCCAGAAGCGATCGACGGTACTCGCCAATTTGATCTCTATCATCATGTATCCCATCAAGGGCGATAGCTTCGTGCCATTGACTGATGAAGCGTTCGACGTATGGCCGGGTCATGGGTAGTAGCTCTGCGGTAAAGAATTCAAACTCTTCGAGCCAGTCAGCATTGCTAGCAGATGGCCTCGAGGTAACGATAAACGTCGCGTCCGGGTACGCACCCGTTAGGTCGGCGATCCATTCGTGTAGCTCGTGCCGTCGATTCTGTGAGAATTCGTCGACACCATCGAGAAGCACGACACCTCGCCCTTGGGACAGCAGTGTTTGAGCCCACTTCTCGGGTGCAAGCTCGGCAAGAGGTTGCGACGCGTATTCGACGAACGCCGACACGGCAGGCAAGCTCAAGTCCGCAAACCTTCGAAGCTCAACGACGAACGGTACTGCACGATTCCATGCTTTTAGCGGTTCGGAATGCCTCCGCTGTGCACACAGAAGGGCGAGCCACCGCACTAGTGTCGTCTTGCCGGAGCCAGCTTCGCCCCGCAAATATATGCGACGGGCCTTCGAGATCACGAGGTCCGCGCTGAGAGTTTCGGTAGGTGCGTCGCGATGCGTCCCAGGCATAGACGATGCCGAGACTGAGAGTCCAATGTAGGCGGCGTCAAGAGAATATCGGCGACTAGGACCCGCGTTAGTCACACCGAAAATCTCGACTTTGTCGAGCTTCCGAGCCAGTTCTCGAAGGTACTTCAATTCGAACTCGTTATCTTCGTTATTCCTGGCGCCTAGCGTGTCACCTCGTTTTGGCATACGAGTTAGCACTTCGTTAAGTAGGTCGATGACTTCGCTGTTTCGTGACAATATTTCTTCAATGCCGCGGCCCTGGAAACTGGGTAGGGTAATTATGACCTCAGTTAGATGTTCAATGGCCTCTCGCAGCATGATTTCGAAGAGCTGACGAGCGGGTTCACTCAACACATATTGCTTTTGGAGTTGTTGTGAATACTTATACGCAACCCGGTAAAGGGCCTCGGCGCTCAGATTGCTATCAAAAAGCATGCCGTCGTCAAAGTGCGTTTCCTCAATTGTACGGCTGACAAACAAGATCGTTGCTTCCTGTTCGTTCACCGGGATACGTTGCAGCTCTGGATCCAGTCGTTGGTGCAGTCGCTGGGCAACCGTTTCTGCGAGTTGTTCGAGCTGTCGGTTCAGACTTCGCTGAGGCAATACCCCTAGTTGTCTAGCGCCGGCGAGTTCGATGAGCGTCATCTTGCGCTCGGCGGCTGACCGCCTGCCAGCAATTAGTGACTTGCCGCAGACCGTAGCTATTGATGTCCCCACCTTTAACAGCGCTTCAATTGACACGGCTAACGGCCTCCCTCAGAACCTACTGGTACCGTTCGAGACGGCAAAAAGAGAACAATTCTTGTTGACGGTGCTGGCGCTAACCTTAATACGTTGACTTGCAACGATGAAAACACTGGATGTCCGGTTAGATACGTCCAGCGGCGACGCGTGCTTGCCAAGTATCGAGCACAAACTCTGTAACAGTGACCGTTGCGTTCAGCGCCAGTCGTGCGTGCCTCGTCAGCGCCACGCTGCGTTTCGACTGTCCGTGGCCGATTCCTAGCTCGTTGCGCAACTCGGCCAGCGACTGGATTGTGGTGACCAAAGTCCGCAATATCTGCTGCGCAGATTCGCTACCCTTCGCGCTCTCAGGAACCGAATCCGCCTTCAGCTCAAGCAGATCCGCTACGTGCCGGTAGAGCTGAGGGATGTCCTCGCGCTGCCCGTACGCCACGCCAGAGTGGTCGAGAATGATCCTTAACAAGCTCTCGACCAGGTTCTTCGATGAAGAGATCGCTGCGGCCGGATCTGAGCTGAGACTGTCGCGTATGCGTACAAGATGCTCTTCCAGCACGACCGGGTCGGTCAGAAGTTGACGTTCGCGGAGCCGAAGGTCCGGGCTTGCGCCGTGAAAGGAGTCGCGACGACGCCATCCATAGACGGCATGGCCACTGATCCAGTCAGCTGGGTAGAGCTCGTAGCCGTCTCTGGCGAGGGCTTCGTTGAAAGAGTTGAGAAGTCTGCCGACCTCCTCTTCATCGGGTCGCACCAGCGGGTGCAGCATCTCGGCGAGGAATCGCAGAACGAGTTCGTCGTCACCGTGCTGCAACCCGAAGCGGCTGTCGGTGAACACCCAGTCGTCGGGCCAGTCCGCAGGGTTATTGACGCGGTGCTGTCGGATATCCCCAACAGCGGACTTGTACCTCGAATCGGTGCTCGGCAGAGCGTCCAAGTCGTAAATACGCGCCAAGAAGTCGGGCTCTTCCAACCTTCCTTCCCACAACACCTTTGCCAGGGTGATGATGTCGAAGATTCTGCGGCGCGTGATTGGGGTGATGAGCTTCGTCGGCACGCCTCTACAACTCCTCAAGGCCCGGACCCGACCCCGAGCGGATCAGGTGCGCTTCCATGATTATGGGGATTTGCGCGACCAAGTCCCCGATCCCGCTGAAAGTCGCACCCGCCGCAAACCACCCCACCGAACACAAAGGTCACGACCTCTTTCGAGTTCGTGACCTAAGTGCCCGGAGTCCGTAAAACTCCTCTCTGTGGGCGAAGGGGGACTTGAACCCCCACGTCCCGAAGGACACTGGCACCTGAAGCCAGCGCGTCTGCCATTCCGCCACTCGCCCGGACGACCGCAGGAGCCTATCATCCACGGCGCGCCCACCCCAAAACCGCAGTCGACGCACCGCAAGCGCGTGATCTGCACCGCTGTGACCAGCACGAATGTGATTCTCAGAGTTTCGTTGGTCCCATCGGCCAAACGCGGGTGGATACCATGCAGGAAAAGTCCGGGCCAGCCGACACGCGGCGGTCCACCTGCGTGAGCAGGCACGACGCAACGACGAAGAGTGAGGCGGGCGGTGATATGGGCCTGGTGGACCGCATCGAGCGCAAGCTCGAATCCACCGTCGGCGACGCCTTCGCCCGCGTCTTCGGCGGATCGATCGTCCCGCAGGAGGTCGAGGCGCTGCTGCGCCGCGAAGCGGAGTCCGGGATCCGGCCCCTCGGCCGCGGCTGCATTTTGGCCCCGAATGCATACGTAATTACCCTCAGTGTGCCTGACCATAAGAAGGTAAGCGCCGATCCTGACCTGACCGCGACCACTTTCGCCAAGCATCTGGAGGGATACATACGTGAGCAGGGGTGGCAAACGTATGGTGATGTGGTCGTCAAGTTCGAGCAGTCACCGAATCTGCACACTGGACAGTTTCGCGCTCGTGGTGCCGTCAACCCCGACTCGACCACCGGCGAGCCCGCCCCACCACACCGAAACCACGCGTTCCCCGCAGAAGCAGGAGTACCACCGATGAGCGACAACCCGACGTACCGCGGCGGCGGCCAGGGACAGGGACGGCCCGGCGACGACTACTACGACGAAGGTTACGGCCGTCCGCAGGAGGAGCCGCGTGGCCAGGAGCCCCGCGCCCCCTACCCGCCGGAGCACGGCGGTTACCCGCCTCGCGGGGGCTACCCCGACCAGGGCGGCTACCCGGACCGTGGTGGCTACCCCGATCAGGGCGGTTACGGCGGTGGCGGCTACGAGCAGCGCGGACCTGCCGGCCAGGGTGGCTACGGCCCGCCCGCCGGCCCGCCCGCCGGCGGCTACGACCAGGGTTACCGTCAGGGCCCGGGGGGATACCCACCCCCTCCGGCCGGACAGCCCGGCTACGGCGCGCCCGGCGCGGACTACGACTACGGTCGTCCGCCCGGCGGTCCAGGCCGCCACGAGGACGGCGGCTACGGGCGTCCCGGATACCCCGATCAGGGTGGCTACCCGGACCAGGGTGGGTACGGCGGCGGCTACGGTGCTCCGGCCGGGGCCCGGCAGGACTACGGACAGGACTACGGCCGCGGTTACGCCGAGCCGGCCGGCGGCTACGGCGACCCAGGATACGGCGAGCCCGCCGGCCGTGACTACGACTACGGCCAGGGCGCCGGCGGTTACGGCGGCGGCTACGGCCAGGGCGACTACCCGGCCGGCGGCACCACGGTGACCCTGCAGCTCGACGACGGCAGCGGCCGCACTTACCAGCTGCGCGAAGGTGCCAACGTCATCGGGCGTGGTCAGGACGCTCAATTCCGCCTCCCCGACACCGGTGTGTCCCGCCGCCATCTGGAGATCCGATGGGACGGTCAGGTCGCCCTGCTGTCCGATCTGAACTCCACCAACGGCACCACGGTGAACAACGCGCCGGTTCAGGAATGGCAGCTCGCCGACGGAGACATCATCCGGCTGGGCCACTCTGAGATCATCGTCCGCATGCACTGAACTCACCGCGCGCGCGGTCACGTTCAGGTCAAGCTGTCGGCTTCGCCTTCGCCCCGATCGCCGCCCCAAGTATCGTGACGTTGCCAGCGGGCGCGACCGACGGTTGTACGTGCGGTGAACAGGACGGAGAGGACGTCAGATGCAGGGGTTGGTGCTGCAGCTGACGCGTGTCGGCTTCCTGCTGCTGCTGTGGTTGTTCATCTGGTCAGTGCTGCGCATCCTGCGCACCGACATCTATGCACCGACGGGTGCGGTGATGGTGCGCCGCGGCCTGGCGCTGCGGGGCTCGCTGCTGCCCAACCGGCAGCGCAACGTCGCCCGCCAACTCGTCGTCACCGAGGGCGCGCTGGCCGGCACCCGGATCACGCTCGGTTCCCAACCGGTGCTCATCGGGCGGGCTGATGACTCGACCCTCGTGCTCACCGACGACTACGCGTCCACCCGGCACGCCAGGCTGTCGCCACGAGGGTCGGAGTGGTACGTCGAAGACCTAGGATCGACCAACGGCACGTACCTTGACAGGGCGAAGGTGACGACTGCGGTAAGGGTTCCGATAGGCACGCCGGTTCGAATCGGCAAGACGGTGATCGAGCTGCGCCCGTGACCCTCGTTCTGCGATACGCCGCGCGCAGTGACCGCGGCCTGGTCCGCGCCAACAACGAGGATTCCGTCTACGCCGGTGCCCGGCTGCTGGCGCTGGCCGACGGCATGGGTGGCCACGCCGCGGGAGAAGTCGCCTCCCAACTGGTGATCGCCGCGTTGGCCCACCTCGACGACGACGAACCCGGCGGCGACCTGCTCAGCAAGCTCGACAACGCGGTGCGTGAAGGCAACTCGGCCATTGCCGCCCATGTGGAAGCCGACCCCGAGCTCGAGGGCATGGGCACCACCCTCACCGCGATCCTGTTCGCCGGCAACCGCCTGGGCCTGGTGCACATCGGCGACTCGCGTGGCTATCTGATGCGCGACGGTGAGCTCACTCAGATCACCAAGGACGACACGTTCGTCCAGACCCTCGTCGACGAAGGGCGCATCACCGCCGAGGAGGCGCACAGCCACCCCCAGCGCTCCCTGATCATGCGCGCGCTCACCGGACACGAGGTCGAGCCGACGCTGATCATGCGGGAGGCCCGCGCCGGCGACCGCTACCTGCTGTGCTCCGACGGGTTGTCGGATCCGGTCAGCCACGACACCATCGCCGAGGCGCTTCAGATACCCGACGTCGCCGAAAGCGCCGACCGGCTGATCGAGTTGGCGCTGCGCGGCGGCGGGCCCGACAACGTCACCGTGGTCGTCGCCGACGTCATAGATTACGACTACGGCCAGACGGCCCCGATCCTGGCCGGTGCGGTCAGCGGCGACGACGACCAGCCGCCTCCGAACACCGCAGCCGGCCGCGCGTCGGCGTTCAACCCGAAACGCAATGCGCCCAAACGTGTTGCGGCGCCGCCCGAAGAGCCCGTCAAGAAGCCACGGTCGAGGCGCCGAATTGTCATCGTGGCCACCTTGCTGGTGCTGGTGGTGCTGGCCGGTCTGGCGATCGGCCGCGAGATCGTGCGCAACAACTACTACGTGGCGGCTCACGAAGGCACCGTGTCGGTCATGCGCGGTGTCGACGGCTCGCTACTCGGATACTCGCTGCAGGAGCCGTATCTGCTCGGGTGCCTCAACGCCCGCAACGAACTGTCGCTGATCAGCGCGGGCCAGTCCGGCGAGAACCGCGGGTGTCAGCTGCTCAACGTGCAGGACATGCGCGAATCCGAACGCGCACAGGTGATCGCCGGTCTGCCCGGCGGTTCGCTCGACGAGGCGATCGCGCAGATCGAGGAGCTCGCCCGCAGTTCGGTGCTGCCAATCTGCCCGGCCCGGCCACCGACGACCGCCCGCCGCGCACCGCCGCCCTCGCCGTCGCCGTCGCCGTCGCCGTCGCCGTCGCCGTCAAGTTCGCCTTCGCCTTCGCCTTCGCCGTCACCGTCACCGTCAGGATCGGCCGCGACGAACGGCGTTCCGCGCTCCGGCACGTCCCCCGCGCCCGAGACGCCGACGACAGTGACACCGCCACCCCCTCCCCCGTCGCCGACCGTGACCGCGCTGCCTCCGCCGCCACCACAACCGGGAACGACCTGCCGGGCGGCATCATGACCACCCAGCCGCAGTCACCGGTGACGGTCACTCCGCCGCTGCCGAATCGGCGGAACGCCGAATTGCTGCTGCTGGCCTTCGCCGCGGCCATCACCACCGTCGCCCTGCTGATGGTGGAGGCCAACCAGGAGCAGGGCATCAGCTGGGACCTGGCGCAGTACACTGCCGGATACCTCGCGCTGTTCGCCGGGGCGCACCTGGCGGTGCGCCGCTATGCGCCCTACGCCGATCCGCTTTTGCTGCCGGTTGTCGCCCTGCTCAACGGGCTGGGACTGGTGATGATTCACCGCCTCGACCTGGCCCAGGGCGAGCTGACCGGCCGGGGCCTAGGCGGCACGGCGAACCAGCAGATGCTGTGGACGCTGGTCGGGGTCATCGGATTCGCCTGTGTCATCACGTTTCTCAGTGATCATCGGATGCTGGCGCGGTACGGGTACGTCTGCGGCCTGGCCGGTTTGATCCTGTTGGCGATCCCGGCGGTGCTGCCCGCGTCGATGTCGGAGCAGAACGGCGCCAAGATCTGGATTGAGTTGCCGGGCTTCTCGATTCAGCCAGCGGAGTTCTCCAAGATCCTGCTGCTGGTCTTCTTCGCCGCCGTGCTGGTCGACAAACGGGAGCTGTTCACCAGTGCGGGAAAACACTTCCTGGGGATGACACTGCCGCGGCCGCGCGACCTCGCCCCGCTGCTGGCGGCGTGGATCGCCTCGATCGGCGTCATGGTGTTCGAGAAGGACCTCGGCACCTCACTGCTGCTCTACACGTCGTTTTTGATCCTGCTCTACGTCGCCACCGACCGGGTCAGCTGGGTGGCGATCGGACTGAGCCTGTTCGCGGCGGGCTGCGTCGCGGCGTACTACCTCTTCGGCCACGTCCGTGTGCGGGTGCAGACCTGGCTCGACCCGTTCGCCGATCCCGAGGGCGCGGGCTACCAACTGGTGCAGTCGATGTTCAGCTTCGCGACCGGAGGCGTCTTCGGCACCGGTCTGGGTAACGGCCAGCCGGGGACGGTGCCGGCGGCGTCGACGGACTTCATCATCGCCGCGGTCGGTGAGGAACTCGGCCTGGTGGGGTTCTCTGCGGTGCTGATGCTCTACACGATCCTCGTCATCCGGGGACTGCGCACCGCGATCGCCGTGCGGGACAGCTTCGGCAAGCTGCTCGCTGCCGGTCTGGCGTCAACGCTGGCATTCCAGCTGTTCATCGTGGTGGGCGGCGTGACGCGGCTGATCCCGTTGACCGGGCTCACCACCCCGTGGATGTCCTACGGCGGTTCCTCGCTGGTGGCCAACTACCTGCTGCTGGCGATCCTGCTGCGGATCTCACACGCCGCGCGCAGGCCGATCAGCACCAAACCGGTGCCGCAGACACCGATCGCCGCCGCCAGCACCGAGGTGATCGGCAAGGTATGAACACCTCACTGCGGCGCATCTCGGTCACGATCATGGTCTTGATCGTGCTGTTGCTCGGCAACGCCACCGTCACCCAGGTTTTCACCGCCGACAGCCTGCGCAGCGACCCGCGCAACCAGCGCGTGCTGCTCGACGAGTACTCCCGCCAGCGCGGTCAGATCACCGCCGGCGGCCAGCTGCTGGCGTATTCGGTGTCCACCCCCGGGCGGTTCAGGTTCTTGCGGGTGTATCCGAATGCGCAGGCCTACGCACCGGTCACCGGCTTCTACTCCCTCACCTACTCGAGCACCGGCCTGGAACGGGCCGAGGACGCGATCCTCAACGGCTCCGACCAACGGCTCTTCGGCCGCCGGTTGGCCGACTTCTTCACCGGCCGCGATCCGCGCGGCGGCAACGTGGTCACCACTATCAACCCGCAGGTGCAGCAGGCCGCCTGGGATGCCATGGAGGCCGGCTGCAACGGGCCGTGTAAGGGGTCGGTGGTGGCGCTGGAGCCGTCGACGGGCAAGATCCTCGCGATGGTGTCCGCGCCGTCCTACGATCCGAACCTGCTGGCCGCCCACGACGTCGAACAACAGACCGCCGCGTGGCAGCAGCTGCGCGACAATCCGGACAACCCGCTGGTCAACCGGGCGATCTCGGAGACCTACCCGCCCGGGTCGACCTTCAAGGTGATCACCACCGCCGCCGCCCTGGAGAACGGCGCGACCCCGGACACCCAACTGACCGCGGCACCGCGCGTCCCACTGCCGAACAGTTCCGTGACCCTGGAGAACTTCGGCGGCTCGGCCTGCGGCAGCGGCCCCACCGTGCCGCTACGCGAAGCGTTCGCCCGGTCGTGCAACACCGCCTTCGTCGAGATGGGCATCGACACCGGTACGGAGGCCCTGAAGAAGACGGCGTCGGCTTTCGGGCTCGATATGCCGCCCGCGCCGATCCCGCTGCAGGTCGCCGAATCCACGGTCGGCCCGATCGGTGACGCCGCCGCACTGGGCATGTCCAGCATCGGGCAGCGCGACGTGGCGTTGACACCGCTGCAGAACGCGATGGTCGCTGCCACCGTCGCGAACGAAGGGGTGACCATGCGGCCCTACCTGGTCGACAGCCTGCGTGGACCCGACTTGGCAAACCTTACGACGACCGAACCGGTCGACGAGCGCCGGGCGGTGACACCCGAGGTCGCGGCTACACTGACTGCCCTGATGGTCGGCGCTGAGCAGCAGACGCAGCAGAAAGGAGCCATCGCCGGCGTGCAGATCGCGTCGAAGACGGGCACTGCCGAGCACGGGACTGACCCGGGCAACACTCCGCCCCATGCCTGGTACATCGCCTTCGCACCGGCGCAGGCGCCCAAGGTCGCCATCGCCGTGCTCGTCGAGAACGGCGGCAACCGGCTCTCGGCCACCGGCGGACAGGTCGCCGCACCGATCGGCCGGGCCACCATCGCCGCGGCACTGCGGGAGGGATCGTGAGTTCGCGGGGCGCCGGGTTCGGAGCCGAGCAATGAGTCCGCGCGTCGGTGTCACCCTCTCCGGCCGCTACCGGCTCCAGCGGCTCATCGCCACCGGTGGTATGGGCCAGGTGTGGGAAGCCGTGGACAGCCGCCTGGGCCGGCGTGTCGCCATCAAGGTCCTCAAGGCCGAGTACTCCACCGACCCGGAGTTCGTCGAACGGTTCCGCGCCGAGGCGCGCACCGTCGCGATGCTCAACCACCCCGGTATCGCCAGCGTGTACGACTACGGCGAGACCGACATGGACGGCGAGGGCCGCACCGCGTACCTGGTGATGGAACTGGTCAACGGTGAACCGTTGAACTCGGTGCTCAAACGCACCGGCCGGCTCTCCCTGCGGCACGCCCTCGACATGCTCGAGCAGACCGGGCGCGCCTTGCAGGTCGCACACACCGCCGGCCTGGTGCACCGCGACGTCAAGCCCGGCAACATCCTCATCACCCCGACCGGTCAGGTGAAACTCACCGACTTCGGTATCGCCAAGGCCGTCGACGCGGCCCCGGTCACCCAGACCGGCATGGTGATGGGCACGGCGCAGTACATCGCGCCCGAACAGGCCCTGGGTCATGACGCGACCGCAGCCAGCGACGTGTACGCGCTCGGCGTCGTCGGCTACGAATCCCTCTCCGGCAGGCGGCCTTTCACCGGTGACGGTGCACTGACCGTGGCGATGAAGCACATCAAGGAGACCCCCCCGCCGCTGCCCGCGGACCTGCCGCCGAATGTGCGCGAGCTGATCGAGATCACACTGGTGAAGAACCCTGGTATGCGGTACCGGTCCGGCGGTCCGTTCGCCGATGCGGTGGCAGCCGTGCGGTCCGGCCGCCGTCCGCCGCGACCGAACCAGGCGCCGAGCATCGGACGCGCCACCCCTGCTGCGGTCCCCTCCGCAGCGCAGGCCCGCGCGGCCGCCCACCTCACCGGCCGGGCACCGGCCACCGCGGCCCGAGGGCGTCCGGCGGGCACGATCCACCGGCCGCCGCCACCACGTCGCACGTTCTCCCCGGGTCAGCGGGCCCTGCTCTGGGCCGCCGGTGTGTTGGGCGCGCTCGCGATCGTCATCGCGGTCCTGATCGTGCTCAACGCCCAGGACCGCAAGGAAAGCGAACTGCCGCCGCAGACCGTGACGAACACCATCGTCGAGACCACGCCGTACCAGTCGCCCGCCGCAATGCCCAAGTGGACGCCCGATTGGACCTCTTCTGCGGTCATCGGTCATGGTGGAGACATATTCGGGGCAGTCCGCCCCGACGCGGTTGTTGTATCCGCGCACCTACGGGCGCTGCCCGCCCCAGCACAGACATGGCTTCGAACACAGACATGACCACCCCACAGCACCTGTCAGACCGCTACGAACTGGGCGAGATCCTCGGCTTCGGCGGGATGTCGGAAGTCCACCTCGCCCGCGACACGCGCCTGCACCGCGACGTCGCTATCAAGGTGCTGCGCGCCGACCTGGCCCGCGACCCAAGTTTCTATCTGCGGTTCCGGCGGGAGGCGCAAAATGCCGCCGCGCTGAACCACCCTGCGATCGTGGCCGTCTACGACACCGGGGAAGCCGAGACGCCGACCGGGCCGCTGCCGTACATCGTGATGGAGTACGTCGACGGTGTCACGCTGCGCGACATCGTGCAGTCCGATGGCCCGATGCCGCCCAAGCGGGCGTTGGAGGTCATCGCCGACGCCTGCCAGGCACTGAACTTCAGCCATCAGCACGGCACGATCCACCGCGACGTCAAACCGGCCAACATCATGATCAGCAAGACCGGCGCGGTGAAGGTGATGGACTTCGGCATCGCCAAGGCGCTCGCCGACTCGAGCAGCGTGACCCAGACCGCGGCTGTGATCGGCACCGCACAGTACCTGTCGCCCGAGCAGGCCCGCGGTGAGAAGGTCGACGCCCGCTCCGACGTCTATTCGCTGGGCTGCGTGCTCTACGAGCTGCTCACCGGTGAGCCGCCCTTCGTCGGCGACTCACCCGTCGCGGTGGCCTACCAGCACGTGCGGGAGGACCCGGTCCCGCCGTCACACAAGCATGCGGACATCACGCCGGATCTGGACGCCGTCGTGCTCAAGGCGCTGGCGAAGAACCCTGACAACCGTTATCAGACGGCCGCGGAGCTGCGTGCCGACCTGGTCCGGGTGCACAGTGGCGAACCGCCCGAGGCGCCGAAGGTGTTCACCGACGCCGAACGGACCTCGATGCTGGCCGCCGCACCGCATCCGGACCGCACCGCACCGATTGCGCACATGCCGCGACCCGAACCGCGCCTGGTCGAGCGCAATCGCGGCGGATCGATCGGCCGCTGGGTCGTCGCCGTCGCCGTCCTGGCCGTGCTGACCGTGGTGGTCGCGGTGGCGATCAACACCTACGGCGGGAGCACCCGCGCGGTGCAGGTCCCCGACGTGCGCGGTGAGGTCTCCGCCGAGGCGATCGCCCAGCTGCAGAACGCCGGGTTCACGGTACGCACTCAGAACGAACCGAACTCCGAGGTCCCCCCCGACCACGTGATCGGCACGTCGCCCGCGGCCAACACCGAGGCCGACGCGGGGGATGAGATCACCATCAACGTCTCCACCGGTCCCGAGCAGCGCGAGGTGCCCGACGTCAGGTCGCTGACCTACGCCGAGGCGGTCCGCACACTCACCGATGCCGGGTTCGGGCGGTTCCGCCAGCAGGCCTCGCCGTCGACCCCGGAACTCAAGGATCGGGTGCTGGCCACCAATCCGCAGGCCAACCAGACATCGGCGATCACCAACGAGATCACGATCATCATCGGTTCGGGTCCCGAAAGCCGCGCTGTTCCCGACGTCGTCGGTCAGACGGTGGAGACGGCGCAGCAGATCCTCACCGCGTCGGGCTTCCGCAACTCGGTGCCCGCCGACGTCGACAGCACCGAACCGGCGGGCCAGGTCATCGGCACCAGCCCGACGGCCGGCGAGAGCGTCCCCGTGGACACCCCGGTGCAGCTGCAGGTGTCGCGCGGGAACCAGTTCGTGATGCCCGATCTCACCGGCCAGTTCTGGACCGACGCCGAACCGCGGCTACGGGCGCTCGGTTGGACAGGCGTGCTCGACAAGGGCGGCGACGTGCCGAACAGCGGTCAGCGCACCAACGCGGTGGTCCGGCAGAACCCACCCCCGGGTTCCGCCGTGAACTTCGACAGCAGGATCACACTGAACTTCGCGTCGTAGCGGCGGCGCGGCCGACGTGGATGGCGGTGGCGACCTCGTCCTCGAGGCGACGGACCAACGCCTCGTCCGGGGCGCTGCCGCAGTAGCCGAGCCAGTTTGCCAACATCCGGTGGCCGCCCTCGGTGAGGATCGACTCGGGGTGGAACTGCACACCGTGGATCGGCAGTTCGGTGTGGCGCACACCCATGACGACGCCGCCGGACGTGCGCGCGGTGACCTCCAACTCGTCGGGCATCGTGTCGGGCAGGATGGTCAATGAGTGGTACCGGGTGGCGGTGAATGGGTCCGCAAGCCCCTGCAGCACACCGCTGTTCGTGTGATGCACGACGCTGGTCTTCCCGTGCAGCAACTCCGGGGCGCGGTCGACGGTGCCGCCGAATGCCACGCCGATCGCCTGGTGGCCCAGACAGACACCCAGCAGGGGAGTGCCGGCGTCCGCGCAGGCGTGCACCAGCGGAATCGAGGCGCCGGCGCGCTCGGGCGTGCCCGGACCGGGGCTGAGCAGCACACCGTCGAAGTCCTCTGCGGCTTTGGCGATGCCGGCGTCGGTGGACAGCCGGCTGTCGTCGTTGCGCCAGACCGTCACGTCCACCCCGAGCTGTCCGAGGTACTGGACGAGGTTGAACACGAAGCTGTCGTAATTGTCGACGACGAGGACAGGCATTCGGCCAGGTTACATGCGGTAATCAGTACCCGACGGGCCCGATCGGCTGGGCGAACTTCATCCGTACCGGTTCGGTGTGCCCGACGAGCGCCACTTCGGCGCGTGGTTCCTCGGTGTAGCCGAGGCCGAACCGCACCACGTACTGCTTGTACAGCGACACCAGCGACGACGCCGACAGCGCGGCCTGCATGGCGCCGGCGTCGCCGATCGCGGTGATGACATAGGGCGGGCTGTACGTGCGGCCGTTGAGCAGCAGGGTATTGCCGACGCAGCGCGGCGCGGACGTGGCGATGATCCGCTGGTCCTGCATCTGCACGCCTTCCGCCCCCGCACTCCACAGCGCATTGAGCACCGCCTGGATGTCCTGCTGGTGAACCACCAGGTCGTCGGGGGAGGCGTCCCTGGGGAACCGCCCTTCGGCGTCGCGCTGGGCGTCGTTGAGGGTGACGACCAGACCGGGCCCCTTCACCGGGTTCAGTCCCGCATCGGTGGCCAGGGCCGTCGACCGGTTGGTGATAGCAGTCAGCGCCGCCTCCGCCCCCGGGCTCCCGCCGTGGTGCCCGTCGACCTCCGCCGACAACGCGTCTCGTTCGGCGACGAGGCGGTCGACGGACTGCTGCGCCTCCCGCACCAGGTCGACGAGCCGAGGAGCGTCGCTGCGGCGGATCTCGTCCCCGCCGGACACCCCGTGTGTGGCGGCCAACAACAGACCGGCGGCCAGACACACCAGCGGCACCCCGAACCGCCACCTGGACAGGCGCCCGGTCCCGGCACGCGCGGGGGCCACGGGAGCCGCCGGCTCCGTGGGCGGCTTCTCCGGGTCCGGTCCTACGTTAGGCTCAGGAGGCATCTGCACCATCGTCGCATCTGGGAGCCGGTCAGCGCACCGGTGGAACTGCGACGCCGACAGCCACGAAGGTGACCATGCCCAAGTCGAAGGTCCGTAAGAAGAACGACTTCACCATCAACCCGGTGAGCCGGACTCCGGTGAAGGTGAAGGCCGGTCCCTCCAGCGTGTGGTTCGTCGCACTGTTCGTCGGCCTGATGCTCTTCGGGCTCATCTGGCTGCTCGTCTTCCAGCTGGCGGCGACCAATCCGGTCGACGCGCCGGACATGCTGCAGTGGATGGCCGACCTCGGCCCGTGGAACTACGCGATCGCGTTTGCCTTCATGATCACCGGTCTATTGCTCACGATGCGGTGGCGCTGACTCGCGGCTCGGCGGTTGAGAGAACGGCGAAATGAGTTCGACGTCCGCCCGGTCGGCTGCCAACACGGCAACGACGGGCCCGTGCAATCACATCCGTGTAGTTCATCCCCATTGGGGATAGCACCTGTGGATGACCTCATCGGCAATGGTAAAAGGTGTGCACAACCCATGCAGCAAACTGAGTGGAGCCCGCCCGCGGCTGGAATCGCAGCTTGCGGATTCGTCGGTGCACTGATGGCTACCGCAGCTGTGACTGCTGTCACAGATCCGCCGGGCCGAATTCTGACCGGCATCGCCGCAGTGGGGTTGATCACGTTTGCAATCATGTCGTGGCGTGCACGGCCGAAACTGGCAATCACCCCTGAAGGAGTGGCAGTCCGCGGCTGGTGGCGCACCCGGGTGCTGGGGCGCGCCGACATCACGCTCGTGCGGATCACCGAGTTTCGGCGCCTGGCCCGCAAAATGCGGCTCCTGGAGATCGATACAGCCGATGATCGGCTGCACGTGTTCACGCGGTGGGATTTGGGAACCGACCCACTCGACGTGCTCGACGCCCTCACCGCGGCCGGCTATACCGGCACGCAGTGACACCTTGGGTCGGTCAGCTGATGGTGACCGATTCGATGACCACCGGCTCGGTCGGCCGGTCGTTGCGGTCGGTGGCAGTCGTGGCGATCGCGTCGACCACCTTCTGCGACTGGGCGTCGACGACCTCACCGAAGATGGTGTGGCGCCGGTTGAGGTGCGGTGTCTTGCCCACCGTGATGAAGAACTGTGAACCGTTCGTGCCGGGACCGGCGTTGGCCATCGCCAGCAGGTAGGGCCTGTCGAACTGCAGCTCGGGGTGGAACTCGTCGGCGAACTGGTAACCCGGCCCACCGCGCCCGGTTCCGGTCGGGTCGCCGCCCTGGATCATGAAGCCGTCGATGACCCGGTGGAACACTGCGCCGTCGTAGAACGGACCCGAGGTGCTGCCGGAGGCGTTCTCGCCCGTGTAATCCTTCGTGCCCTGCGCCAGGCCGACGAAGTTCGACACCGTCTTGGGTGCATGGTTTCCGAAGAGGGCGATCTTGATGTCGCCACGATTGGTGTGCAGGGTCGCCGTTGCGGTCTGAATAGGGCTTGTCACGGGATGCCAGTGTGCCATTCCGCCGGTTGGGCACCGACACCCCACCCGGTGATGGCAGGCTGTAGCCACTGTCATCCACCCCGGTCGACGTGCCGAGAAAGAGGTAACGCATGAGCCTGACGCCCCTGACTTCCCGGCAGCGGTTGGCGCGCGGTCTGAAATACACCGCAGTCGGTCCGGTCGACGTGACGCTCGGCGTTCTCGGGGTAGGCGCGGACTCCACCAAGGCGACGGCAGCGGAGTTGCGGCGGCGCTACCGCAGTGGGCAGCTGCGGCGGGAACTCGCCGCCGCCCAACAGAACCTCGTGCAGGAACTCGCTGCCGCGCAGGAAGCTGTCAGCAGTTTTCCCGAAACCCTCACGGGCGTGCACGCCCGGAATCGAGGGCGCAAGCTGCTGGCTTTCGGCGTCGGAGCCGGCGTGCTCGCCGTGGGTGCGGTGACGTTCTCGATCCTGCGCCGCTCCATGAAACCTGAGCCGTCGCCGCTGCCGCCGAGCGTCGAGGTGACGCCCAAACCCTGAACGGGACAGCCGTTTCGAACGGTTCACTGCGGGGCCACTCGAGACGGGTGCTTGCCACACTCCGGTGCGGTAACCTGCAAGCAGTCGGATCAAAACAGCGGCCACGACATGGGTCCACGTCTCGCGCTGCTCTCACGATCCAGTGAACCCGCTACAACGCTGCGCCTCATCGAACCCGGTGCCTCAACCGCGAAGGGTTTCACCCGTGCCGCATTCCTATAACCCCGCCGAATACACCGGCCCTGCGACGCGCGTGTTATCGAACTCTTCGAACGGGTGCGGATCACCTGGGCCCGGTCGATAGAACTGCGGCAGGACGCCCGGTCCGTGCGAATGCAAGTACAAGCAGCTCGCGCGGTGCTCCGGAACGCCCCTGGTTCCCTGGAGGAGGCGTTTCGTCGGGCCCCGGGTTACGTCACTGTGACTCAGTAGATATAGCTGTAACTGTGGGCAGATTGTGGTCACGGTGTGGTCGGATGGCCCGCATGCTCATCGCGTACATCGATGAATCGGGGAATACGGGCGATCCGGGCAACGGCGGGTCGATGACGTTCACGCTCGGTTGCGTGCTGGTCGACGCCGACGCATGGCCGGAGACTTTCGACGGTCTGCTGCAGTTCCGACGCCGTATACGCGACAAGTTCGGTGTGCACATGCGCGCCGAGGTCAAGGCGAACTATCTGCTGCGCAACGGCGGTGCCCTCAGGCGTTACCGCCTCGGCCACCGAGCCCGTCACACGATCTATCGGGCGGCACATGCGAGTGCTCGCGGATCTCGGCGTCCGCGCGTTCGCGATCGTGGTGGACAAGCGGGCGAACTACACGACGCCCACAGCATGTTTCGATCTCGCATGGGAAGGCTTGCTGCAGCGCCTCGAGAGGACCAGCAAATATGAGCGCACGCGGTTCATGGTGGTGCACGACGAAGGGGAGAACGACGCGGTCCGTCGATGGGTCCGTCGTGCGCGCCGGCACCTCACTGCAGGCAGTGCTTACGGCCGCGGGACCATCGTTGCGCCGGCGACGCTTCTGATCGACGATCCGGTGCCGAGGCAGTCGACGCAGTCCTACTTCATCCAGGTTGCTGATCTACTGGCGTACGCGGCGTTCCGCAGCGTTGTGCCGCCAGGGCGCAACATCGAGACCATCTGCCCACAGGGCATGTGGGGCGAAGTGGGAGACGCCACGCATCGTAGAGTCGCCGCACTGAAGCCGCGCGCGGCTGCGGGCATCGTCCTTAGGACCATGTGACCGATGGCGGAGGTACCCAAAGTTAGAGGCCCCGTCCCGCTGTACGCAGGAGACGGGGCTGAAAGTGCCGAGCCGGGCCATTCGGGCCCGGTTCAGCCCTTACCTGCAGACTACCCACCGTTGTAAGAAAAGTAAAACACCTCGCATAATAGCGCAATGGCCGCACTCGACGGGCCCCACCGGGTCAGCAGCAAGTTGCAGGTCCGGCTGCCTTCTCGGCTGGCGAAACAGCTGCATATCGATGACGGTGACTATTTCTACTGGCGAGTGTCTGACGACGACCCCGGCATCCTCCAGCTGATCCCGACCGAGGTTGTCGAGCGGCGGTACAGCGCAGGAGAGCGGTTGGAAGCGGCAGAGCGTGATGTGGGCCAAGAACTCAGTACAGATGACCGAACATCGCCGGGATGAGAATCTGAGAGCCAGGCAACTGCCAACTGGACCGGCATGCCGCCTTCAGGACGACCTCCGCGGCCCTTTCCTACGGGCGCTCCAGAACCCGCATCACGGGGTCACAGATGAACCGTTTCGCGCCGTACGCGTGCCTGCCGCGCATCTCTCTCAGCACTCCCAACTCGACCAGCGTGTGGATGGCGTTCTTCGCCGGCGGATACGTCACGTTGTGCAGTTCAGCTACCTGCGGAATCGTAATGATGGGGTAACCCAGAAGACTGTCGGCAACCGCATTCACAATTCCGCGCGCTTTCGCGTCGTTCAACTTATGGCGAAGATCGGACTGAAAGGCGAGCAGCTCCTCGATCCGCGCCACGCCATCCTCCGCCTGGTGATGTACCGCGTCGCAGAAGAACTCGACCCAAGAGTCGTAATCCCCTGTCGCACTGATGCCAAGCAGTAGGTCCTTGTACTGGTCTTTCCTATCTTCCAGCCACGGCGACAGGTTCAACAGCGGATAAGTCAAGGCGCCTTCGGTGACTAGCTGCAGTGTCACGATAAGACGACCTAGTCGCCCGTTCCCGTCGGAAAATGGATGGAGTGTTTCGAATTGGTAGTGAGCAAGCGCGATTTTGACGAGCAGCGGATAGTCGTCTTCCGCGTGAATCCACTTCTCCCAGTCCGACATGCCCTCTACGAGCAGGTCGCCATGTGGCGGCGGGACGAATCGCGACGCCTCGATGCCCTTCGATCGTTCACCGATGTAGACGTTCGACTCTCTCAAGCGCCCTTTGTCCCAGCTATCTCCTCGAGTCCCGTCGACGAGCGTCGCTTGCAGGGGCGCGATGACATTAAGGCAAATCGGCTTCTTCTGGATTAACCGGAGTGCCTGTTCCGCAGCGCGTACGTAGTTGAGAACCTCGCGAACCTCTGCTCGTCGGTTCGCCTCGTCAACGTAATCGGCTTCGAGGACTTCTTCCAGGGTGGCGTGGGTGCCCTCCAGTGCCGACGTGCTTTGCGCTTCTCGCCGGAGTGCAGGGCGGACGAGTAAGCCAGGATCAGGTAGGCGCTTGACGGCGAAGTCGAGACGCCCAACCGACATGCTTGCCTTGTCGGCGAGCTTGTGCGTTCGCAGCGTTAGATCGATGCTGGGCGGCAGTGCGGTCGGAACGAAGGCGAAGTGCTTGTAGTCGCGATCCAGGTATGCGTCATGTCCGGAGATGGGCACCAGTCGGCCGACGGGTGACGCCTTGAAGACCTCTAGCTGCACGAATATACCTTTCGGCCCGTTTGTTCACTCGTCGCCAAAGCTGTTATAGCCTGGCCCCATCATAGGTGACGTGGTTATAGCTTTTAGCCCAAACCTATAGTAGGCGGTCTAGTTGGTATAGCTTTGTCACCCCGCGCGGTACCAGGGGCGTAAGGCGGGAGCAAGCCGGAAGATCTTGTCTGGTCGCGCTGTGAGGTGTGCAATGCCTGTCGGGGCGCTGTCGTAGCGTTGGTGCCCTTCACACGCGACTGAGAAGGGGCACGCAATGGCTGTCTCCAGCGCCGTGAAGGTTGTCGCAGGAAGTGTCGGCGGATTGGGTGTCCTGTTTTCCCTCGTCGGGTTACTTGCCTCGAATCGATGGGCAGACCCAACAACGACGTGGGCCGCAATGGCGTCCATCGCCACCGTGGCCGCTGCGGTGGTCGCAATCTGGACGTTGATCGCACTAAAGGAAGACAGCGCCGAGCGGACGCGCCCGGTGATGGTGGCGCAGTTAAGTCCTGCAGTGCTCAGCAGCACCGCAGAGCTCATTGTCAGCAACACCGGGCAGTCCGTAGCGGTCAACGTCGACGTCAAGTTCAATCCCCCGCTACCTGTCCTCGAAGGGGAGGATGCACTCAATTTGGTACGCCGTTCCTGCAGAGGCTCTACAGCAGGACGATTCCGACGTTCGCCCCGGGCATGGTGATGAAAAGCGACTACCAGGACGCGGAAGACCGAGATGAGCCCGTTCCTGACGACTTCTCCATCACGTTCCGGTACTCGGACATGCGGGGGCGTAGGTACGAGGACACCTACGAGCTGTCCCTGAGCACCTTGCTGGACCAGACGGGCTCGTATCCGGCTAACACGGATGACAACGGGATGCGGCGGCGACTAGTCAAGGCGCTAGAGGCGATTGCCCGCGGCGTAGGCCGACACTAAGCGTCACTGCCCCCGGAGGTCAGGGAGCACTGGGCAATGTCATCAGCGGCACTCGTGCCTGGGAGAGGTGTCGCGGATCTGGTCGCGCACCGCGGTTTGGCTGTAGCCGAACTGGGCGCCGTTGATGGTGACGCTTTGATCGATTGTCCGTCCACGTTCGCGCTGGCGGATCAGCCGGCTCATCGGTGCGGCATCGATCGCAGAGGGGCGCGGACATTGCGGAGCTGCTGGTTTTGGACCTGACCAGCGACTTCGGTTCTGGAGTAACCGAAGTTGCCGCCATTGATCGCCACCGACATGTCCACCGGGCCTTGATTGCCAGGTCCTAGTGCACCCTTCTGCCCCGACGTGACCGCAGCCAACCCCTCGAGGACGCCCGACCCTCCACCGGATGAAGGTAGAGCGGGCATGAACTGGCCGGGGGCATTAGTCCGCCCACCGGTGTTCAGTTCGCCGAACGCCTGCGGAACCATCGACAGGATGCTCGACAAGCCACCCCCGTCACCGCCCATGAATCCAGGAAGGGAAGCGCCGTCCCCACCACGCGTGGCTCCGGTGTCGCCGATGTTGAGACCCATGAGGCCCTTGAAAACCTTGAACAGCCCGAACTGAGTGGGGTCCTTGAACAGGTCGCCGATACCGGCGATCTCGAACATGCCAGACATGATGTCCTGCCCGAGCTGCGCCCCTCCGCCGAAGGCTTCTTCCTTGGTGGGCATGACGTACACAGGGTTCTGCTTCGTCCCGGTCAGGTGATCCTGGTACGGGGTCGCCGCGGCCGAGTCGGCACCCGGATAGGTGTAGGTCGGCTCCGGATAGGCGGCAGTGATCGGCATGGCATTCGATGACACCGGGTGGCGCATAGCCGGACTTGGTAGCGGTGGTCTGGGTTGTTGGTAGCGGAGTTCTGGATAGCTGGTAGCGCCGGTTGTTGGCCGCTTTGGTCTCCTTGCTGACGGCGGCGCGCTGGGCGTCGCCGTTTGTCTGCGAGGAGGCAGATTTCGTCGAGCTCGCTGGTGGTGTAGCCAGATGTGATGAGCTGTTCAGGGACCGAGCTGATGAGCGGGGGTTCTTCGTCGGCGACGCCGGGTCGGGGACCGTACATGCGGCCGGTCTCGTTGAGCAGCCGGAACATGGATCGGTACTGGTAGTCCGACAGGATGCCGCGCTCGCGGGCGCGGGCAACCAGTGAGGCCACGCTCGCCCCCCAGGTGAGGAGGAGCTCATCGAGTTCGTGGACGGTACGAATGGAGACCCCGTCCAGATCGAAGGCGATGTCGTCGATCGGGGCGAGGAATTCGGCTGCGAAGGCTGTGGCCCGTCGTTCGGTTTCTAATGGGCTGACCAAGGTCATCGCATCCATCACGAGGTGGCCGAGTTCGTGGGCGAGAGTCATCCGCATGCGGTCTGGTGGCATGGCTGCGTTGACATACACCGCTTCGGGTCTCCGGATCGGCTGCGGGCAAGACCATCGTTCCGCACAGGTCACAGCTCGCCAAGGCGCTCAAACGGCTGAAGGACAACCCCGCCGCGACGGATCTAGGGCAGGACGAGCACCGAGACCGATGAGGAGTTGATCTGTGACGGGGTGTTGAGGAAGCGCCAGTCGCAGCAGTGGAGTGGTCGTCGGGTAGTAAGAGCTCGACCTCGTGCGCGAACCGGCGGCGTGCCATCGCCAACCGATGAGGTCGCCAGGCTCCGCGCCGAATGTGAAAATGCGCGAGCTAGCATCCAGGCGTGGCGACAGGCGATTACGATCCTGAACGTGGCAATGGCACAAGCGCTCGCTGCCATCGCTGACGACCCCGGGCAACCCGCCACTGGATAGCCACCGGAACCGGTGAGTGCTGACATCGTCACGTTCTCATATAGGAATGTCATTTGCCACCGCTCATTCGACGCGCATGCAGCACCGAGGAGACGGATTACCTGGTTCGAACGGTTGTTCGACTATCATGTGGCGGTTATACCGCCGAGGTCCGACATCTTCGGGACGCTCGCACAAATCAATTCACAGCCAGGGTTGGCTTGCGGGAGCGCGTGGCAACGATCAGCGGACTTCGCCCGCAAATCAAAAGTGGAGCCACGGGGAATCGAACCCCGATCTGAGCCTTGCAAAGGCCCCGTTCTACCGTTGAACTATGGCCCCGTCACGGACATGACCGCGACGGTATCACCGCTGGTCATCTCCTCTTTCTTCGCGCTCTACTGCAGATAATCTTCGAACTCCTGACAGCTGCCTTGCAAAGGCAGCGCTCTACCAACTGAGCCAAGGCCCCTCGCGAGTCAGGCTGACTGCTCGTCGAGCGCGTGCCACACCTCTGGGCCGTGCCGTGACCGCCACACCAAGACCGCCACCGCCGCCGCAACAAGCACCAGAACGAACCGCACGGTGCCCCCTTCCAGCGAGCCTGGCCGGTGTGACGACCAGCCTGTCCAGTGGGCCTAGGAGGACTCGAACCTCCGACCTCTTCGTTATCAGCGAAGCGCTCTAACCGCCTGAGCTATAGGCCCGTAGTCGCATATGGACGAGCAGCGAGATTACCGTAACCGCGCCGCTGTCCCCAAATCCCTAGTCGCGGTCGGCCAGCGTCACCTCGACACCACCCACGAGGTCGGTGGTCAGGTTGTAGATGAACGCCCCGGCGGTGGCCATCGCGGTGAGGATCACTATGTTGACCAATCCGACAAGCGCGGCACCGCCAAAGATGGTGCCGCTGGAGACCAGCTCGCCGCCACTGGACCCGCTCGCGCTGGTCAACAGGTCGCCGACGTTGCTGTTCAGCTTGCTCCAAACCCCCATGCCGCCGAGGACAAGGTACAGGAAGGCCACCGCGATCATCCACACGAAGAACAGCGCCACCGACAGCACGAGCGACACCTTGAGCGCGCTCCACGGGTCGACCCGCCGGATCTGCATGCTGGCACGGACTGGACCGCGGGCGGCCCGATGACCAACCTGGGCGCGCGCGGCGGGCCGGGTCGACGGTTCAGCCGTCGACCCGTCGGCCACCGGCTTGCGCTGCGGCGGCCGCGGCACGGGACCGGACAGGTCCGGCAGCTCGCTGGGGTACGCCTCGAGCCGCGCAGCGTCGCCGCGTTCGGACGTCCGGACGAACGCGCCAGAAGCTTGCGTCTCCTCGGTCGGCGCCGAACCGCTCACCGGGAACCGGCTCGTGTTCCTGGCCTCGGCGCCGGGGGCGTGGGTGGCGGATCCGCCACGACCCGACTCCCGGGCCGGCCCGCCCTGCGGTGGGCGGTTGGGGCGGCCACGCTGCCAGGGCGGGACGTCCCCGCCTTCGGTGCCGACCCGCCCCGCCGAGCTGGCCGGCGAACCGTTGTCACGGCCGGCCCCCGGCGCAGCAGAGCCGTTCCCGCCTCCTGGGCCGTCGCCCCCGCGCGGGAATCCCGGCTCGTTCGGTGCACTCACCTAAGGCTCCTCACTGATCAGACCGCATCCGGGTCGGTGTTGACCTCGTCGGTGCTGTCGCCCGCCTCGGCGTTGCGCGCGATGGCAATCAGTGTGTCGCCCTCACCCAGGTTCATCAAGCGAACGCCCTTCGTCTGCCGCCCGGCCTTCCGGACCTGGCGGGCAGCCGTCCGAATGACACCGCCACCCGAGGTGATCGCGTACAACTCCGCGTCGTCATCGACGACCAACGCCCCGACAAGATTGCCACGTCGGCGGTCGTACTGGATCGTCAGGATGCCTTTTCCGCCTCGACCCTGCGGCGTGTACTCCTCGATCGAGGTGCGCTTGGCGTAGCCACCGCTGGTCGCGACCAGTAGGTAGGTGTCCGGTCGCACCACATTGAGGGACAGCAGTTCGTCGTCGGCGTTGAACCGCATGCCCTGCACACCGGAGGTGGCCCGACCCATCGGCCGCAGCGCCTCGTCGGTCGCGGAGAACCGGATCGACTGACCCTTGGCCGACACCAGCAGCAGATCGTCCTCGGACGAGCACAGCACGGCTCCGACCAGTTCGTCACCGTCACGCAGGTTCACCGCGACGATGCCGCCGGACCGGTTGGAGTCGAACTCGGTCAGACGTGACTTCTTGACCAGTCCGTTGCGGGTCGCCAACACCAGATAGGGCGCATCCTCGTAACTCTTGATCTGGATGACCTGTGCGATGCGCTCATTGGGCTGGAAGGCGAGCAGGTTCGCGACGTGCTGGCCGCGGGCGGTGCGGGAGGCCTCCGGCAACTCGTAGGCCTTCGCCCGGTACACCCGGCCCTGCGTGGTGAAGAACAGGATCCAGTCATGGGTGGAGCACACGAAGAAGTGGTTGACGATATCGTCCTGCTTGAGCCCGGCGCCCTGCACGCCCTTCCCGCCGCGCTTCTGGCTGCGGTACAGGTCGGTCTTCGTGCGTTTGGCGTATCCGGTCTCGGTGATGGTGACAACCACGTCCTCGCGGGCAATGAGATCCTCGTCGCTGACCTCGCCGTCGGCGGGCACGATGCGCGTGCGGCGGTCATCGCCGTACTTGTCGGCGATCTCCTTGAGTTCCTCACGCACGATCGCTCGCTGGCGTTCCGGCTTGGCGAGGATGTCCTCGAGGTCGGCGATCTCGGCTTCGATCTTGGCCAAGTCATCGACGATGCGCTGGCGCTCGAGGGCGGCCAGGCGCCGCAACTGCATGTCGAGGATCGCTTGGGCCTGGATCTCGTCGATGTCGAGCAGTTCGATCAGGCCGGCCCGCGCGATGTCGACGGTCTGCGACGCCCGAATCAACGCGATGACGTCGTCGAGGGCGTCGAGCGCCTTGACCAGGCCACGGAGGATGTGGGCGCGCTCGTTGGCCTTGCGCAGCCGGTACCGCGTGCGCCGCACGATCACGTCGAGCTGGTGGTCGACGTAGTAGCGGATCAGCTGGTCGAGACGCAGCGTGCGGGGGACACCGTCGACGATCGAGAGCATGTTGGCCCCGAAGCTGGTCTGCAGCTGGGTGTGCTTGTAGAGGTTGTTCAGCACCACCTTCGCCACGGCGTCGCGCTTGAGCTCGACGACGATGCGCAGACCGACACGGTCGCTGGACTGGTCCTCGATGTTGGAGATGCCGGAGAGCTTCCCGTCGCGGACCTGCTCGGCGATCGAGGTGATGAAGTTGTCGTGGTTGACCTGGTACGGCAACTCGGTGATCACGATTCCGGTGCGTCCACGACTGTCCTCCTCGATCTCGACGACGCCGCGCATCTTGACCGACCCGCGGCCGGTTCTGTAGGTATCCTCGACGCCTTGGCTGCCCACGATCAGACCGTGGGTGGGGAAGTCAGGACCCTTGATGCGCTCCATCACCGCGGCGAGCGTCGATTCCTCGTCCGCCTCGAAGTTCTCCAGGCACCAGTACACGGCCTCGGCAAGCTCACGCAGGTTGTGCGGCGGGATGTTGGTCGCCATGCCGACCGCGATACCGCCCGAACCGTTGGCCAGCAGGTTCGGGAACCGGCTTGGCAGCACCGTCGGCTCCTGCACGCGGCCGTCGTAGTTCGGGATGAAATCGACTGTTTCCTCGTCGATTTCGCGCAGCATCTCCATCGCCAGCGGGGTGAGCCGCGCCTCTGTGTTGTGACTGACGAAGCCGTTCGTGACGAATGAATGGTCTTCCGTATCGACACGGAGGCTGTACACCGGTTGAATCCCCGCCTCGACCACCGAGGCGACCGTGGCGTAGTAGAACCGCCCGTCGGTCAACTCCGATGCGATGGCACGCACATCCGGATCTGCGATGTGGCGCAGGATCTGGGCGCCGTCACGCTGCCACCGTGAGATGCGATCGATGTTGTGGGTACGCAGCCATTCCTTGTCGGCCCACCGCCCACCACTGTGTTTGCGGATGAAACGCGCCAGCCCCGGCACGAGGTCGCGGTCGAGACCTGCAGCTTCGCGGGGAAGCGCGGCCATCATATCGAGCAGCCTGGTTTGTTTCGCTCCCCCGAAGCCGATCTGGCGAGCAAACAGCCCAGCCTGGGCGCGGTTCGTGAGCACCACCTTGTATTGGCCCACGGCGTGGCGATACCGCCGGGACACGATGCCGAACTCCAGCAACATCTGCTGGACATCAGCCGCTAAGCGCTCGCTCCGCGTCGAGTACGACACCTCAACGGTGCTGCGCGGCAGGTTCGAGCAGGAGCCGTCGCCCTCGAACAACGCCTGAAGGAAGACCCGCTTCACGGCGACCGGCGACTGCCAAATCCACTCCGGTACATACTTGTCGGCCGAACGCTGACCAATTGCCGCCCCGAGCCGCGACGCGCGAAGGGCCTCGAGATCACGGATGTCCAGCTCGTGCAGAAGCGAACCAGACGCGATCCTGCGACTCGCGACGGCCCGCGGACCACCCACAACAGCGTCGTACGCAGCGACCACCATGTCGAAGAAATCGCGATCGAGATTGCTGAAGCCGGCACGCTTCTCCGAGACGAAGCCCTCGCTGATGAAGGCGCCCGCGAGCAGTCCTTCCAGCGTCTCTTGCCAATCGGTGGGTCCGAATTCCACCGGCGCAGTCCGCTGAAGCACCACCGCGTCACCGGCCTGCACCTCCTCGACCAGCTTCCACAACAGCGTCGGGACACCGCCCACATCCACCAGACAAAGCAGCGGGTGATTCGCGGTGCCGGTGACGGTGTAGCCCTCGGAAGTGGTCACCTTGTACGTCTGATGCTCGCCGGAGTGGAAAAGCCGGTCCGCGGTCACCGGATCGCCGTGGCGGTCGACGACCTTGAGCTCAATCGCGTTGTCGGAGTTCGGATTTGCTCCCGGCATCACGTCACCGATCCGTACGGACTGCCCCAGCGGCAAGCGCACCAGCGCATCACCGGTGACGCAGTACCGCATCGCGGCCGGCGGATCGTTGCCCGGCGAACCGAAGTTGCCCTGTCCGTCGACCAGCGGGTAGCGCAGTGACCACGGCTGGGCCATGCGCACCAACGTGTCGTAGATCGACGCGTCGCCGTGCGGATGATAGTTACCCATGGTCTCGGCAACGGAACGTGCCGATTTCGCGTGTCCACGGTCCGGGCGGAAACCGGAGTCGAACATGGCGTACAGCACGCGCCGGTGCACCGGCTTGAGCCCGTCACGGACCTCGGGCAGCGCACGCCCCACGATCACGCTCATCGCGTAGTCGATGTAGCTGCGCTGCATCTCCTGCTGGATGTCGACCGGCTCGATGCGGTCTCCCGCTTCGTCGCCAGGAGGCAACGTGGTATCAGTCATCGGTGAGTTCCTAAAGTGATGTGACGTCGGCTAGACATCAAGGAAGCGGACGTCTTTGGCGTTGCGGGTGATGAAGCTGCGCCTTGCCTCGACGTCCTCGCCCATCAGGATGGAGAACAGTTCGTCCGCGGCGGCCGCGTCGTCGAGGGTGATCTGGCGCAACACCCGCACCGACGGGTCCATCGTGGTTTCCCACAGTTCCTTGGCGTCCATCTCGCCCAGGCCCTTGTACCGCTGGATGCCGTCCTCGACATTGATTCGCTTGCCCGCGGACCGCCCCGCTTCCAGCAGACCGTCGCGCTCGCGGTCGGAGTAGGCGAATTCGGGTGTACTGCGCTGCCATTTCAGCTTGTACAGCGGCGGCTGCGCCAGGAAAACGTGACCGTTCTCGATCAGCGGCTTCATGAACCGGAACAGCAGCGTCAGCAGCAGCGTCGAGATGTGCTGTCCGTCGACGTCGGCGTCGGCCATCAACACGATCTTGTGATACCGCAGCTTGCTGAGGTCGAACTCGTCGTGGATACCGGTGCCTAACGCGGTGATGATTGCCTGGACTTCGGTGTTCTTCAGCACGCGGTCGATACGCGCCTTCTCGACGTTGATGATCTTGCCACGCAACGGCAGGATCGCCTGAAACATCGAGTCGCGGCCGCTCTTGGCCGAGCCGCCGGCCGAGTCGCCCTCCACCACATAGAGTTCGCACTTGCGCGGGTCGGTGGAGCGGCAGTCGGCGAGCTTGCCGGGTAGGCCGCCGATGTCCGTCGCGCTCTTGCGCCGCACCAGCTCCCGCGCCTTGCGTGCCGCCAATCGGGCCTGAGCCGACGAGACCGCCTTGCTGACGACGGTTTTTGCCTCCGCGGGGTTGGCCTCGAACCAGTGGCTGAGCTGCTCATTGCAGATCTTCTGCACGAACGACTTGACCTCGGTGTTGCCCAGCTTCGTCTTGGTCTGGCCCTCGAACTGCGGCTGGGACACCTTCACCGAGATGACGGCGGCCAGGCCCTCGCGGATGTCGTCACCGGTGAGGTTCGGGTCCTTGTCCTTGAGCAGCTTCTTGTCTTTGGCGTACTTGTTCACCACCGAAGTCAGCGCCGTGCGGAAACCTTCTTCGTGCGTACCGCCCTCGTGGGTGTTGATCGTATTGGCGAACGTGTGCACCGACTCGGAATAGCCGGCGTTCCACTGCATCGCGATCTCGACCTCGTGACCCTCACCCCTACCGTCGAAGTCGATGACGCTGGGCTGGATCGGGGTCTTGGTGCGGTTGATGTGCTTGACGAAGTCCACCAGCCCGCCCGGATAGTGGAACACCCGGTGCTTGACCTTCTGCGGTTTGGCCGCCTCGGAGGACTTATCCTCGGCGCTCCTGGGTGCCTCCGCGTGATCGCTGACGACGTCGTCGACGACCTCTTCGGCGGTGACTCGCTCATCGGTCAGTTCGATGGTGAGGCCCTTGTTGAGGAACGCCATCTCCTGCAGCCGGCGGGCGATCGTCTCGAAGTCGTAGCTGGTGGTTTCGAAGATGTCGGGGTCCGCCCAGAAGCGGATCGTCGTACCGGTCTTCTTCGTCTTCTGACCCTGTTTGAGGGTTCCCGGCACGGAATGGTCGTAGGTCTGGAACCACTCGTACCCGTCCGTGCGGATGTCGGCTTCGAGCCGGGTGGACAGCGCGTTGACCACCGACACCCCCACGCCGTGGAGGCCGCCGGACACCTGGTAGGCGCCCTGTTCGAACTTGCCGCCGGCATGCAGGACCGTCATCACCACGTCCACGGTCGGGATGCCGGTGGAGTGCATGGCGACCGGAATGCCGCGGCCGTCGTCAGTCACCTCGACGCCGCCGTTCTCGAGGATCCGCACCTGCACCTTGGTCGCGAAGCCGGCCATCGCCTCGTCGACGGCGTTGTCCACGACCTCCCAGACCAGGTGGTGCAGACCTCTCTCGCCCGTCGAGCCGATGTACATGCCCGGACGCTTACGGACCGCCTCGAGTCCCTCAAGGACCTTGATCGAATCCGCGCCATACACGGCCGGAGCATTCTTCTTCTGGGCAGCCACGTTGGACGCGTCTCCTCGGGGTTCGCGGGCGAACGGTCGACGGACCGCCGCGTAGTTCCTCTCCAGTCTACCGGCAGATACCGTCAGGACTGACACTGCGGCGGCGTTTTCACCCATCTATCCGTGCCGTGTGCGGAATTTCTCGAAGTTCGGTGCGTCTGGACCCCGAAGCAGCGGCCTTGGGGACCTCAGGCGGCTCTCAGCGCACACTTGTGGACGGCTCTCACCCGTATGTGTCGCGGGGCCCGCGGCCTGCGATGTGATACCGGCCCTTACGCCACGACGGCGCGGTGGGGCCGGTGATCTTCAGGGACGTGACGACCCCGTCACCGACCGCAGCGGCGATCTTGGCCAGCAGCTGCGACTGCACCATCCGCAGCTGCGTGGCCCACGCCGTCGATTCGGCGGCGACCGTCAGCACGCCCTCGCGCAGGGAAGTCGGTGTGGCGTGTTCGGCGATCTGGTCACCGACCACCGTCGACCACTGACCGAACACCGCACCTTCGGCGACCCGGGCCGACCAGCCTCGGGTCCGGGCCAGGTCGCGGGTCGCGGCACCGAGCGTCTGCGGGTCGCGGGAGTCGGGGCCCGGCCCCGACCAGCTTCGTCGCCGTCCTGTGCCGGGGACCCGGCGAGCGGGCGAAGTCCGTCCGCGGCCCACATCCTTACCTTGACTGCGTGCCGCGCCGCGAGCCTCCTCGAGCGTGCGGCGCACCAGATCCATCCCTTTGAACCCGGACAGGTGCGCCGGGGGGCCGTCCCCGTCCCGGTCGCCGTCACTCATGGCCCCACCATCGACACGCGCCCATCGTCGTCGTCCTGCATGTGGATCATGATCGGCCGCGCATCCCAGCCGGCGGGGATGTCCTCGGCCACCGCCGCGGTGACGATCACCTGCTCAGCGGATGCGGCGACCTCGGCCAGAGCGCGCCGCCGGGCGGCGTCGAGTTCGGCGAACACGTCGTCGAGCAGTAGCACCGGATCGCTGCCGTCGGTGCGCAGCAACTCATAGGCGGCCAGCCGCAGCGACAATGCCATCGACCACGATTCCCCTTGGCTGGCGTAACCTTTGGCCATTTGGTCGCCGAGCCGCAACTCGAGGTCGTCACGGTGCGGGCCGACCAGGCACACACCCCGTTCGAGTTCGGCGTCACGGCGCCGAGCCATCGCGTCGAGCAGCGCCGCCTCGTAGTACTCGACGCTGACGTCGTCCTCCGCCTCGATGCTGGTGCGATACCGGATGGCCGCGGGCCGCGAACCGGGCGCCAGAAGTTGGTAGGCCTTCTCGACCTCCGGCGCGAGGTCATGCACGAGGTCCGCACGCGCGGCCATCAGCAACGCGCCGTGCGCGGCGAGGTGACCGTCCCAGACGTCGAGGGTGTCGAGCACGCTGCGATCACCGCGGTACCGGGCCGCCGCGGCGCCTTTCAACAGTGCCGTGCGCTGCCGGATGACCCGGTCGTAATCGGCCCGTACACCGGCGATGGCTGGACGACGGGTGGTGGCCAGATCGTCGAGATACCGGCGACGTTCCCCTGGGTCGCCGCGGACCAGCGTAAGATCCTCCGGTGCGAACAGCACCGCACGCAAAACCCCGAGCACTTCCCGCGGGCTGCGCACCGGCGAACGGTTCAGCCGCGCCTTGTTGACCCGTCCTGTGGTGACCTCGAGGTCGACGGCCAACTCACGCCCCTCGTTGACGACGATGGTCGACACCACCGCACGCGATGCGCCGGCCCGAATCAACGGTGCGTCCGACGCCACCCGATGAGAACCCAACGTAGCGCAATACCACAGGGACTCAATGAGATTCGTCTTACCGAACCCGTTTGGGCCGATAAAGACGGTGCGTCCGGGCTCCAGTTCCAGGTCGGCACGCGCCCAGGACCGGAAGTCGGTCAGCGTCAGGTGCCGGACGAACATCTCATTGCTCCTCGCGTCCAGAGCATCTCATTGCTCCTCGCGTCCGCAGCATCTCATTGCTCCTCGCGTCCGCGGTAGCTATCCCGACTTGCTGATCCTGTGGACGGCGTGCCCGCCGAACTGGTTCCGCAACGCCGAGACCGCCTTCATGGTGGGGGAGTCCTCTTGACGCGAGGCGAACCGCGCGAACAGCGACGCGGCGATCGACGGGACCGGCACACGAAGCCGGATAGCTTCCTCGACCGTCCACCGGCCTTCGCCCGAATCCTCAGTGTAGCCGGAGATCTCGGTGAGCCCGGGGTCTTCACGAAGAGCCTTGGCGAGCAGCTGCTGCAGCCACGACCGGACCACCGTGCCGTTCGTCCACGCCTGGTACACCGCCTGGGGGTCGCTGATCAACTCCTCAGCGGCGAGCAGCTCGTAACCCTCGCCGTAGGCGGTCATCAACGCATACTCCACGCCGTTGTGCACCATCTTGGCGAAGTGGCCCGCACCGACGGGCCCTGCGTGGACGAAGCCGTCCGCCCGGTCACCCGGGGGGCGCAGCGTGTCGAAGATCGGCATGACCCGCTCGATGTCGGTGTCGTCACCGCCGACCATGAGCCCGTAACCCTCCGCCAGACCCCAGATACCGCCCGACACGCCCGCATCGATGAAGCCTATTCCCTTGTTTCCCAACAACTTTGCGTGCGGCCCATCCTCGGTGAATCTCGAGTTACCGCCGTCGATCACCAGGTCGCCCGTACCCAGGGTGTCGGCCAGCGAGACGATCGTGTCGTGGGTGACCGGACCCGACGGAACCATCACCCACACCACCCTGGGAGCCGACAGCGCCTCGGCCAGCGCACCGAGCGACGGAACGTCGCTGACTTCCGGCCGAGGGTCGTACCCGACGACGTCGTGTCCGCCGTGACGCAGGCGTTCGCGCATGTTGAAGCCCATTTTGCCGAGCCCCACCAGACCCAGTTGCATGTCCGCCCCTCTTGGTCGGTTCAGACCGGTCAGCCGGGAAGCCGTACCGGCATCAACAGGTAAACGTAATCGGTGTGCATGGCCGGGAACGGGCCTGCGCCGCCACCGGTGTCCTCGTCACCCGCCGGGCGGAGGACCGCTGGCCGGCTCGGTGTGGTGAAGCCGAATGTCACACGCGCGGAATGCAACGATCCGAGCCCGTCGGTGAGGTAGGTGGGGTTGAAGGCGATGGTCAGCGGGTCACCGGAGAAGGCGACGGCCAGGTCTTCCTCGGCGCGGCCGACGTCGTCGGCACCGGCGGACAGCCGCAGCACGTCGTCGGCGAACTCCATGCGAATCTGGGCACCGCGGTCGGCCACCAACGCGACGCGCTTGATCGCCTCGGTGAGTTCGGCGACGCCGATCGTGGCGACGGCGGTGTGCTCGTTGGGCAGTAGCTGCCGGAACTTCGGGAACTCGGCGTCCAGCAGGCGGGTGGTGCTGCGCTTTCCCTCGCTGCGGATACCGAGCAGACCCTCGGTGCCGACGGCCGCGCCTGCCCCGAGCGCGAGGTGCACCTCGGTGCCGTCGCTGCCGGCCTTGGCGGCCTCGGCGAGGGTCTTGGCCGGAACCAACACCGCCGCCTCGACGTCGGGGGAGCTCGTCGCCCAGGTCAGCTCGCGCACCGCCAACCGGAAGCGATCGGTGGCCGCCAAAACCACGCTGTCACCGGTGATCTCGACACGGATACCGGTGAGCATGGGCAGAGTGTCGTCACGGCCGGCGGCGACCGCCACCTGGCCGATGGCCTCGGCGAACAGGCTCGCGCCGATCATCCCGGTCTCGTCGGGCAGCGCGGGCAGCGCCGGGTAATCCTCGACCGCCATGGTCGGCAGCGAGAACCGGGCACTACCACAGGTCAGCGACACACGCGTGCCCTCGGCACTGACGTCGACGGGTTTGGCCGGCAGCGCCTTGGTGATGTCGGACAACAGCCGGCCCGACACCAGAACGCTTCCCGGCGAAGCAATTTCGGCTGCGACGCGGACCTCCGCCGACACCTCGTAGTCGAATCCGGAGATCGTCAGCCCGTCGTCGTCACCGGTGAGCAGCACGCCGGCCAGGACGGGAACGGTCGGACGGGTCGGCAGATTGCGGGCCACCCAGGCCACGGCATCGGCGAAGTCCTCGCGTACCAGGCGGAACTTCAGGTCGGTGTGACCCGCCGTCGTCGGCACCACGTCCATAGCGTCCCCTCGCATAACACCACAATGAGCTTCTACCAGCGGTTTCACCAGCGCCTCGGAACGCCTCGCCCTGATGCGTCTCGACGACCGTAACGGCTGTCGATGAACCACCGTAGAGGTTTCCACTCGAACTTGAAAGCTAATCGATCGGTCCGACAACGAGCGCACTCCGACAGCGTCGGGTGCGGCGATCGGGTGTGTCCCCAAAGCCTGTGTTCTTAGAAGAGAACTACAGAGATATACAAGCAACAGTAGTAGGGGCTGTGGAAATTGGGGATGGTGGCCTCCGTCGCAGCCTGACAGGCGTGTCGGCATGGGCGACAGCTGTGGACGAACATGCGCGCCAACCGGCCCCGGCTGTGGACGGTGACCGCGTTGTGTGACAACCCGGGTTTCCGCCAAGGCTCGGTCACCGGCTTGTCCCCAGACTGTCCACAGGATCGATGAGTGACGGACGTGACAGCAGGTGCTCGAGGTTTTTCCGGCGCGGCTGCTCGGCACGCTTTCGACACGTGACAGAAGGCCGCCGGATGCACTCGGCGGCGGTAAACCGGTGAACGGAGCGGACGCTCAGCGCTTGGCGCGCTGGCGGATCCGCGTGGTGAGTTCCTTGACGTGATCGAACACCTCGCGACGTTCGGCCATCTCGCCCCGGATCTTCTTCTCGGCGTACATCACAGTCGTGTGGTCGCGGCCGAACGCCTGCCCGATCTTCGGCAGGGACAGGTCGGTCAGTTCACGGCACAGGTACATCGCGATCTGTCGGGACTGCGCCAACGCACGGGTCTTACCGGGGCCACGGAGCTCTTCGATCGTGGTCTGGAAATACTCCGCGGTGGCCGCCATGATCGCCGCCGTCGAGATCTGCATGGTACTGGCGTCGGAGATGAGGTCACGCAGCACGATCTCGGCGAGGGACTTGTCGATCGGCGTCTTGTTGAGCGAGGCGAACGCGGTGACCCGGATCAGCGCCCCTTCGAGCTCGCGGATGTTGCGCTCGATGCTGCTGGCGATGAGCTCGAGGACGTCGTCGGGGACGTCGAGGCGGTCCATCTGGGCCTTCTTGCGCAGGATCGCGATACGCGTCTCCAGTTCGGGCGGCTGCACGTCGGTGATCAGCCCCCACTCGAACCGCGTCCGTAGCCGATCCTCCAACGTCGCCAGCTGTTTGGGCGGGCGGTCGGAGGAGATGACGATCTGCTTGTTCGCGTTGTGCAGCGTGTTGAAGGTGTGGAAGAACTCCTCCTGGATGCCTTCCTTGCCTTCGATGAACTGGATGTCGTCGACCAGCAGCACGTCGATGTCGCGGTAACTCCGCTTGAACGACGCCTTGCGGTCGTCGCGCAGCGAGTTGATGAAGTCGTTGGTGAATTCCTCGGTGGAGACGTACTTCACGCGCATGCCGGGGAAGAGGCGTTGGGCATAGTTGCCGGCCGCGTGCAGTAGATGTGTCTTGCCCAGACCGGACTCACCCCAGATGAACAACGGGTTGTACGCCCGAGCCGGTGCCTCGGCGATGGCCAGCGTCGCCGCGTGGGCGAACCGGTTCGAGGCGCCGATGACGAACGTGTCGAACGTGTAGCGCCGATTGAGGCTGACCGCGTTCGGATCCTCGGCGGCCGGCGTCTCGGGCGGGCGGCTGAAGTACCGCGGCCATGTCTCCTCGGCGCTCGCACGCGCTTCGGTGTCCTCGTCGACTTCGTCGACTTCGGAGCTCACCGGGGACGGTGGTGGGTCGTCCTCCCCGGGGGACGGTGTGGCGATCCGCACGCCGAGTTCCACGCGTTGGCCGAGATGGCGGCTCAACGCTGTGATGATCGGTTCGCGAAGGTGACGCTCGATCTCGTTCTGGACGAATGGCGTGGGCACCGACAGCAGAGCAAACCCCTCGGTGATCACGAGAGGTTTGACGAGCTTGAGCCAGGCTCGTTGCTGAGGTGTCAGGGCTGGCAGCGCACGGTCGCCGTTGCGCGGTCCGGTGGCCGCGGCGGCGCCGTTGAGTTCGGCCACGACGTTGTTCCAGACGGCGACGAAAGGTGGGTCGGGGTCAGCGGTCAACACTGCTACCCCCTTGCGGTCCGTCCAGAGACGACCAATCGAACGAAGACAAACTGTCCACAAAGTTATCCACAACCTGTGGAGAGAGGACGGGCGTCGGTCGTTCTGTTGTCTACCGGTTGGGACGCCACCGGGACGAGGCTCGGCACAGCGGATGGTGGGGCTGTGGGCTCGCGGCCGGTGAATCGTCCTCGTTTCGTTGTCGGCGGCCGTTCCGGGTCCGAAACGGCATTGCCAGAAGCTAACAGTTTTCTCTCGGAGTGCCAACCGTTCGACAACATTGGGAGACTTCGTCTTTCTGTCCGTCGATAGCGGTGAAGAATGTGACGGATGTCAACGATCGGCCGCCTCAGCGGCGAGGTTTGACCCCGGGAAATCTCGTCAGTACCCTCGAACAGTCGCCCGCACGTGGCGATACGGCTGCGATCCGGGGACGGAGACCGCGCCGGCAAGCACGCAAGACGCACGAGCTCAACAACGGCGACCGCGTCCATCCGTGAGTGACATGCGGACGGAATGTGGATGCCACACGTAACGAGGAGATATTGCCGTGGCCAAGGGCAAGCGGACGTTCCAGCCCAACAACCGCCGACGTGCACGGGTGCACGGGTTCCGGCTGCGGATGCGCACCCGTGCCGGCCGGGCGATCGTGACGGGCCGCCGTCGTAAGGGCCGCCGTTCTCTGACTGCGTGAGTCGACGCAGAATCTCACGCGGTGCTTCCGGCTCGGTACCGGATGACCCGGTCGACGGAGTTCAGTACCACGGTCAGTAAAGGGGTGCGCTCGGCGCAACCCGATCTGGTGCTGCATATGGCGAAAGTCATCGACGATCCCAGCGGTCCGCGCGTCGGTCTGGTGGTGGGCAAGTCGGTGGGTAACGCCGTGGTGCGCCACCGGGTTTCCCGCCGGCTCCGACACATCCTGTACCCGATGCTCGCCCAACTGCAGCCCGGACACCGACTGGTGATCCGCGCGCTGCCGGGCGCGGGCACGGCGACATCTGCAAGCCTGGCGCACCAACTCTCCGTGGCGCTGCGCCGAGCCCGGGCGCGTGCCGAGGCCTCGGCGTGAATACCCGACGACGAGTGAGCATCTCGGCCACTTCCATCCCACTGAGGGCTGTTGTGTACGCCATCCAGCTCTACCGCCACATGATCTCTCCGCTTCGCTACCCGTCGTGCCGGTTCACGCCGACCTGCAGTCAGTACGCGGTGGAGGCGCTGACCGAGTACGGGTTGATACGAGGCGGGTGGCTCTCGGTCGTGCGGCTGGCGAAGTGCGGCCCGTGGCATCGGGGAGGATGGGATCCGATCCCCGAACGGCCGGACGCGGCGAGCGCGCCGCCCCAAGAACGACGCGGTGCAGATGTCACCGCCGACCCCGTCAGGAGCAAGTCGCGTGTTTAACTGGTTCAGCCTCGACATCATCTACTATCCGGTCTCGGCGATTATGTGGGTCTGGTACAAGGCGTTCGCCTTCCTCCTGGGTCCCGACAATTTCTTCGCTTGGGCACTGTCGGTGATGTTTCTGGTCTTCACCCTGCGCGCGATCCTCTACAAGCCGTTCGTTCGGCAGATCCGCACCACGCGACAGATGCAGGAACTGCAGCCGCAGATCAAGGCACTGCAGAAGAAGTACGGCAAGGACCGCCAGCGGATGGCGCTGGAGATGCAGAAGCTCCAGAAGGAGCACGGATTCAACCCGATCCTCGGGTGCTTGCCGATGCTCGCCCAGATCCCGGTGTTCCTCGGTCTCTACCACGTCCTCATGTCCTTCAACCGGACGCAGACGGGTATCGGACGGCTGGGCCTTTCGGTGGAGGAGAACCGCAGCCTCCCGAACTATGTGTTCAGCGCGACCGACGTTGCACACTTCCTGGACGCCAACCTTTTCGGGGCGCCGCTGGGCGCGACGATGATCCAGCAGCACGGTTTGGAGGCGTTCACGGAGTTCAACCGGGTAGCGGTGGTGGTCGTCGGTGTGCCGATCATGCTGCTGGCCGGCATCGCGACGCACTTCAACAGCCGCGCGTCGGTGGCTCGTCAGACGCCGGAGGCGGCGGCCAACCCGCAGACCGCGTTGATGAACAAGCTGGCGCTGTATGTCTTTCCGCTCGGCGTGGTCGTGGGCGGCCCGTTCCTGCCGCTCGCGGTGATCATGTACTGGCTCGCCAACAACATCTGGACCTACGGTCAGCAGCACTACGTGTTCGGCAAGATCGAGAAGGAAGAAGAGGCGAAGAAGGCCGAAGAGTTGGAGCGCCGCGCCGCGAACGCGCCCGCACCCGGTGCCAAGCCGAAGCGCGCGCGCAAGGCGCAGGCCGCGAGCGAGGCCGGCGCGGAGGCGGTCGAGGGTTTGGCGAGTGGTGCCGACGGTGCGGCGAGTGGGTCCGCGGCGAAGGCGAGCGGGAACGGGGCCGCGAATCCGACAGGTGGACAGGCGCAGAGCCGAACACCGAAGCCGGGAGCCCGGCCCAAGAAGCGCAAGCGTTGACCAGTCCGGCACTGGCGGAAGAGGAAGAGGCAGAGATGACCGACGCTGATACGACCGAGCTGACCGAGGACGTCGAGACGACGGAGGGCGTGGACCCCGCGGCTTCGGAGGACGAGCTCGAGGACCAGTTGGTGACCGAAGGCGAGATCGCCGGCGACTACCTGGAGGAGTTGCTCGATCTACTGGACTTCGACGGCGACATCGATCTGGACGTCGAAGGTGACCGCGCAGTGGTGAGCATCGACGGCGGGGCCGATCTGAACAAGTTGGTGGGTCGCAAGGGCGAGGTGCTCGACGCGCTACAGGAGCTGACGCGGTTGGCCGTTCACCAGAAGACGGGGGAGCGCAGCCGGCTCATGCTGGACATCGCTCGGTGGCGCCGCCGCCGCCGCGACGAGCTTGCCGCGTTGGGCGAGAAGGTCGCGCGCCGCGTCCTGGAGACCGGTGAGCGCGAGGAGCTCGCGCCGATGACGCCGTTCGAACGAAAGATCGTCCACGACGCCGTTGCGGCGGTGGACGGAGTGCACAGCGAGAGTCGGGGCGTGGAGCCGTCTCGCCGTGTAGTCGTGCTCGTCGACTGAACGAGTTACATCGATGTAGTTCAGCCGAAGCTGGTTCGCCGATAGGCAGGGGATGTTTCACGTGAAACACGTAACGCCGCCGCCGACCGCCGAGGCAGTCTTCGGGCATCGCCTACAGGCAGCACAGCGCTACGCCGACTTCTTGGTTACCGTCGGCGTCGACCGCGGGATGATCGGCCCACGGGAGACGGACCGCGTCTGGGATCGGCACATACTGAACAGCGCGGCGCTCGGCGAATTGATCTTGCCGGGCGAGCGGATCGCCGACATCGGCAGCGGAGCCGGACTACCCGGGATACCGTTGGCACTGGCCCGACCCGACGTCCAGGTCACACTTATCGAGTCGATGCAGCGCCGCTGCGAGTTTCTCACCGAGGTGGTGGACGTCCTCGGTCTCGCCGTCACGGTGGTACGGGGTCGGGCAGAGGATTCGGGAGTGCAGCGGGAAGTGGGGGAGATGGATGTCGTCACGTCCCGAGCGGTCGGATCACTCGACAAGCTGGCAACCTGGGGGATGGGCATGCTCCGCGACGGCGGCCGGATGTTGGCACTTAAGGGGGCCCGAGCCGAGGCGGAGGTCGAAGAAAGCCGTCGGGTACTTGCCCGGGTTGGTGTCGTCGATGTCAGGGTGTTGAGATGTGGGGCGGACTATTTGGACCCAGCAGCCATCGTCGTCGAGGCGCGACGGGCGATGCCGGTGAAGGGCCCCGGCCGGCCGAGGAGATCGGGCAGGAGATGAGCATGAGCGAGGGTCCTGGCGGGACGCGGGGAGCAACTGGCGGCGCGGGTGTTTCACGTGAAACATGGCCGGCGGTGCCCAAGGGTGTGGCGGCCGAGCCCCCCTCGGATTGGCAGAGCGATGCGGTGATCGACACTCCGATCGCAGCCGAGGCGGAGCGGGCGGTGCGCCTACTGCACTCGGCGTCGCGGGGCGGGCTGCCGCGTCCGACCCGCCAGCGGGTGTTCACCATCGCCAATCAGAAGGGCGGGGTCGGTAAGACGACCACCGCCGTCAACATCGCTGCGGCGCTCGCCCGGCAAGGCCTGAAGATTCTGGTCATCGACCTCGATCCGCAGGGCAATGCCAGCACGGCGCTCGGTATCGAACACCGACCCGGCACGGCTTCGTCGTACGAGGTGTTGATCGGGGACATCCCCGTACAGGAGGCTGTCCAGCAGAGTCCGCACAGCGAGCGGTTGTACTGCGTCCCGGCGACCATCGATCTCGCGGGGGCGGAGATCGAACTCGTCAGCATGGTCGCCCGGGAGGGCAGGCTGCGCACGGCGCTCGCAGAACTGAAGCAGTACGACTTCGACTACGTCTTCATCGACTGCCCTCCGTCGCTCGGGCTCCTCACTATCAACGCGTTGGTGGCCGCACCGGAGGTGCTGATCCCGATTCAATGCGAGTACTACGCGCTCGAGGGTGTAGGCCAGTTGCTCCGCAACATCGAGATGGTGAAGTCGCACCTCAATCCGGAACTCACCGTCTCGACCGTCATCCTCACGATGTACGACGGCCGCACGCGGTTGGCCGATCAGGTTGCCCAGGATGTGCGCGCCCACTTCGGCGAAAAGGTGCTGCGCACGGTCATCCCGCGCAGCGTGAAGATCTCGGAGGCACCCGGATACGGCATGACGATCCTCGACTACGACCCCGGTTCCCGGGGCGCAATGAGCTACCTCGACGCCAGCCGTGAGCTCGCGGAGCGGGGTGCACCCCATGACGACGGCGCCGCAAGATGACCGTCTGTGCGCGAAGGAGAGAAGGACATGACGCAGCCCACTCGTAAGCGCAGCGGTCTCGGCCGCGGCTTGGCCTCCCTCATCCCGACCGGACCCACCGAGGATGGCAACCACGGTGCGCTGGGCGGCCCTCGGATGGGCAGCGCCGCGGCCGATGTCGTCATCGGTGGCGGGCCGACGGCAGCGCCGCCCCGCGCCGACGTCGGCGCCGTCTACCGGGAGATCGACCCGTCGGCGATCGAACCGAACCCCCGACAGCCGCGACAGGTGTTCGACGACGAGGCGCTCTCCGAGCTCGTGCACTCGATTCGCGAGTTCGGCCTCATGCAGCCGATCGTCGTCCGCGCGCTCGAGGCCGGCGGTACCAGTCCTCGCTACCAACTCGTCATGGGGGAGCGGAGGTGGCGTGCCGCGCAGCAAGCCGGCCTCACCGCCATCCCGGCTATCGTGCGCGAGACCGCCGACGACAGCATGCTGCGCGACGCCCTGCTGGAGAACATCCACCGGGTTCAGCTCAACCCGCTGGAGGAAGCGGCGGCATATCAGCAGCTGCTCGACGAATTCGGCGTCACCCACGATGAACTGGCGTCGCGGATCGGCCGTTCACGGCCGTTGATCACCAACATGATCCGCTTACTCCGTCTGCCGATCGCGGTGCAGCGCCGCGTTGCCGCCGGCGTTCTCTCCGCCGGGCACGCCCGCGCGCTTCTTGCGCTGGAGGGGGGTCCAGAGCGCCAGGAAGAGCTCGCGGCCCGCATCGTCGCGGAGGGCCTGTCGGTCCGGGCGACCGAGGAGGCGGTCACGCTGGCCAACCGAAGCGACCCGGCGGCTCCACCGGCGGCTCGGCGAAAGCCGATCCAGATGCCCGGCCTTCAGGACGTTGCCGAGCAGCTCTCGACAGCGTTCGACACCAGGGTCACCGTGAGCCTCGGCAAACGCAAAGGGAAGATCGTCGTCGAGTTCGGGTCGGTCGACGATCTTCAACGAATTGTCGAGCTGATGAACTCGACGAAGCCCTGACCGAGAACACGAGGGCATTACGTCACTGTGACACCACGACTTTCGGCGGACGGAGTGCTCGCGCTGGCTGAGACAGAAACGGCAGGCGCCCAAGGCATTTCGCGTATCGGGGCCGCCCTGCCTATCCTGAAGCCCGAACGGCGGTCGTCCGCAGCGCACGAGAACCGGGGAGCGTAGTGCCCGCACGTATCACGCCCTTGCGCCTGGAAGCTTTCGATCAGCTCCCCAAGCATGCGCGCCGCTGTGTCTTCTGGGAGGTCGATCCGTCGACGCTGGGTCGTCACGACCATCTGTCCGACCCTGAGTTCGAGAAGGAAGCCTGGCTGTCGATGGTCATGCTCGAGTGGGGATCGTGTGGTCAGGTTGCCGTGCTGTGCCCGGAGGCGATGAGCGACGAAGCGGCGGCGACCGACCCGTCCGCCGAGGAGCCGTGTGTGGGATACGCGTTCTACGCACCGCCGCGTGCGGTTCCACGTGCACGCCTGTTTCCGACCGGGCCGGTCAGCGCGGATGCCGTGCTGCTGACGACCGTGGGCGCGGAGCCGGGCGATGATGCCGCCGGACTCCCGCACACTCTACTGACGTCGGTTGTCGGGGATCTCGTGCGCCGAGGTGTCCGTGCGCTCGAGGCCTTCGGACGTACCGAGGCGGCGGCCGAACTCATCGATCCGCGACTGGTTCCCGGCGAACTCACCCCGGTGGTCGAGGCGCTCGGCGACTGCTCGGTGCATCGGTGCATGGTGGACGACGACTTCCTGAAACAGGTGGGCTTCACGGTGGTGTCCCCGCACCGATACTTCCCGCGCCTGCGTCTGGAACTCGAGCAGGGCCTCGGGTGGAAGGCCGACGTGGAAGCGGCGCTGGAGCGGCTGTTGGAATCAGCGCAACTGCAGCAGCCGGTCGGGGCGGACAGCGGCCGCTGTTAGCGTGGTCGCACCGGTCAGTTCGACCTCAGCCGACCGGCCTGTTCGACGGACAGTTCGTGCGCCAGTAGTTCGGCGAAGGTGAATGTCCCTGTCGGGCGGTCGTTCTTGCCGAGGAGGTAGAGGCGCTTGACCGCGGCGAGGATGCCTTCGGCGATCGCATCGCGATTGCGGTTGGACACCAACAGTTCCCGGTCATGGGGATTGGTGATGTAGCCGACATCGACCTGCACCGTGGGCATCCGGGTCAGACGCAGCAGATCCCACGTCCGGCCGTGGGTGCGGCAGTCACGCAGCCCGGTGCGGGCGACGACCTCTCGCTGAATGAAGTCGGCGAGGCTGCGCCCGATCGTGGAGACCGACCCATGCGAATTGCCGAAGTGGAACGACGCCACTCCGTTGGCCGCCGGAGTGGGCTGCGCGGCGCAGCGCAAGCTGATCATCAGATCCGCGCCCACGGTGTTGGCGGTTGCGGCACGTTCGGCGTCGGAGGGGCTGCGGTTGGTCGGCCGGGACAGGAACGTGTCCATTCCGATGGCTGTCATCCGGCCTTCGAGCCGACTGGCCAAGTCCCACAGGACGTCCGCCTCGCTGACCGGTCCCTGGGGCCCGTTCATGATGAGCCCGTGGTCACTGCCGCCGCGGCCCGGATCGATGATCACCCTCTTGCCCGACAGTCGGGGACCGGAGCGGCGGACCAGCTCTTCCTCCCGGATTGCATGCGGAGACCCGCCGGTGACCCGCGAGCCGAGGAAGTACAGCGAGCGCAGCGTCTCCGGACCGCAGATCCCGTCGGGGTACAGCCCGTACTCGCGTTGGTAGCAGGTGAGCCCGTGGTGGGTCTGCAGTCCGAAGTGGCCGTCGACCAGACCGGTGTAGAACCCGAGATCCTGAAGGCGGGCCTGGAGCGTCGCGACGTCGTCGCCGTACATCGGGGCACCGAACTGGTGCATCAACGTGCGGGCACCGAGGCGGTAGGACGCCTCTCTCAGCGCCCGGGACGTGGCCTCTCCGACGATGCCGTCGACCAGGAGACCGCGGTGCTGCTGAAAGGCACGAACCGCGCGGTCGAGGTCGTCGTCGAACAGGTCGGCCACGACGTGTCTTCCAGTGGTGAGGTCGTCGTCGGGGCTCTCCAGTAGACCAAGACCGCAGAGCGCTGCGCGGATCTCGGTGACCGCAACCCCGCGATCACCGTGACGCAGACTCCACATACTCGCCCCTTCGGCAGGCCCCAGCTATGGCTGTCAGTACCCCCGCGGCACGGACATATGCACGACGGGCCCGGAAGGCATTCTCTCAGAAGATTCCGGCAATCCGGAAAACGCCAGGCGGACCGGAATCGAGCCGAGATCCGTCAAAGCAGGTCTGCGAGTTCCCGCAGCAGCGCGGCTTTCCCCTTGGCGCCGACGATCCGCTTGACCGGTTCACCGTCCTTGAACAGGATCATCGTCGGGATCGAGACCACCTGGAAGTCGCGTGCCGTGGTCGGATTCGCGTCGACGTCGAGTTTCGCGACAGTCAGCGCACCGGCCTTCTCGCTGGCGATCTCCTCGAGGACCGGGGCGACCATCTTGCACGGGCCGCACCAGGTGGCCCAGAAGTCGACGAGTACGGGGGTGCTGCTGGTCAGCACGTCGTTCGAGAACGAGTCGTCGGTGACGGTGACGCTGTTGCCGGCCATATCTGCTCCTGGTGGTAGGTGGTGTCTCAGATCGGTGTTGAAATCTCTTGATCGCTCGGGGCGACGCCGAGTTCGGCGAGCCAGCGTTCGGCGTCGATCGCCGCCGAACAGCCGCTGCCCGCGGCGGTGATCGCCTGCCGGTAGGTGCGGTCTACGAGATCGCCTGCGGCGAAGACACCTTCGACCGATGTGTTGGTGGTGCGACCCTCGACCAGGACGTAGCCGTCCTCGTCGACGTCGACCTGCCCGCGGACGATGTCCGAGCGCGGGACGTGGCCGATGGCGACGAACACGCCGGTCACCGCAAGCTTTGACTCCTCGCCGCTGATGTTGTCGCGCAAGCGGATTCCGGTCACCTTGGGGTCGCCCTCGATCTCGGTGACCGCCGTGTTGGTCAGGAACGCGATCTTCTCGTTCGCCCGGGCGCGTTCGAGCATGATTCGGGACGCGCGGAACTCGTCGCGGCGGTGGATCACCGTCACACTGCGGGCGAAGCGGGTGAGGAACGTCGCCTCCTCCATCGCCGAGTCGCCGCCGCCGATGACCGCGATGTCCTGATCGCGGAAGAAGAAGCCGTCACACGTGGCACAGGTGCTCACTCCCATGCCCAGCAGCGCTTCCTCACCGGGGACGCCAAGGTGGCGCGCGGCCGCGCCCATGGCGAGGATCACCGCGCGGGCCCGGTGGGTCTCGTCGCCGACGGTGACTGTCTTGACGGGACCGTCGAGGGAGACCTCGTCGACGTCTTCCATCCGCAGGTCGGCGCCAAAGCGCAGCGCCTGCTCACGCATCTCGTCCATCAGTTCGGGCCCGGTGATGCCGTTGCGGAAACCGGGGTAGTTCTCCACCTCGGTGGTGGTCATCAGGGCGCCGCCGAACTGGCTGCCCTCGAAGACGAGCGGCTTGAGCTGTGCGCGCGCAGCGTACACGGCAGCCGTGTAGCCGGCCGGTCCTGAGCCGACGATGATCACGTCGTGAACCGTGGATGAGGTGGTCATGTGAGCCTTTCTGCCGTTTCGCGCCGGCACGGGTACAACACCAGCCTAGGTCCGGGTGTTCCCGCACGCCCGTTGCAGGGGCCACGCTAGGGCCGGTCGACCGGCGACCGGCCACTCGTGTGGCCTACGGTGCGGCCGGTCGCTGCGTGGCGGCGGCTGCGCGCGGACTGCGGCACCGTATGGCAGCCGCGTGCGGCGGGCAGCCGCGGTGTCATGTCGTCGAGGCCCTGCAGCGTGCCGGCCAGCTTCGCCCGCCCCCGGCTGCACCGGCTCTTGACCGTGCCTTCCGCCACACCGAGCATGCGGGCCGTCTCGGCGACCGAATAGCCCTGCATGTCGACGGCCACGATCGCGGCACGCTGTTCCACCGGCAACCGCAGCAGGGCCCGTTCGACCACGATCGCGGTGTCCACCCGAGTTGTCGGATCACCTGCCGGGCCGATGTCGTCCACAAGGGCGATGGTGACGTGGTTGCGGTTGTTGCGCAGCCGGTCCAGGCAGGCGTTGACGACGATGCGGTACAGCCAACTGCTCACCGCGGAATCGAAGCGGAAGTTCGCGGCCTTGCGGTGGGCCGAGAGCATCGCGTCCTGGAGGGCGTCGGCGGCGTCCTCGCGGTTGCTGCTGGTGATGCGGGCGAGCCGCTCGAGTTGTCGCTGGTGGCGGGAGAACAATTCGGCGAACGCGTAGCGGTCGCCAGCGACGTGATCGGCCAGTAGCTGGGCGTCGGACCGGCCGACGGTGTCGAAGCTCACCACAGCCGAAGACTAAGCGGGCGCGGAGGTGGTCGCGGACACCTAGATCGCCGACGGTGCGTCCGCACAGGTCGGAGCTCGCGACCCCTGTGGATAACCGGCTAGGTGGTGCCCCTGAGCGTGATCTCGGAGACGTCGGTGCGGCTCTCGCCGTCGACCGTGCCGAGCTTGTCGATCCACACCAACACATACGAGGTGGGGGAGGCGCCGCTGACGGTGATCGTGTTCTTGCCGCGCCGCAGCGGCGTCGACGGGGTCATCTCGGTGGTGCTGTCGAGCGAGGACGGTTCGGCCGACGGCGACGACCGGATCTGCACGGAGGTGCCGGTCGAGGAGACGTTTACGTCCACCGCGGTGATCGTGGTCGGCTCAGGCAGCTCCAGCATCAACCCGACGCCGTTCTTGAAGTTCGGGAACGGGATCGGATCGGAGTAGGTGTCGGTAGGCCACACCGTCGTCGAACTGCCGTCGATGGCGTTACCCGCCAGATCGGGGGAGTCGGCTCCGCCGTCGGGAGAGAACACCGTCGCCCGGACCGGACGCACCACGTTACCCGGGGCCGTCGTTCCGCCCTCGGACTCCGCCGAGGTGCTCGGGGCGTTGAGTCCGAGTTCGTCACCGTCGAAGCCTCCGTCGACGTCGCCGAAGACTCGGCTGAGCACGGTCGCCAGCACGACGAGCGCGACGACGACGATCGCACCGCCGACCGTGAGGCCGACCACCAGACCCCGCCTCCGGCGGGCCTGTGCCTCGGCGTCGTCGGGCCCGCCGTGGAACGGTGCCGGAGCGGCGCCGCCGTCGGGCCGGTCGACGGGTGAGATCAGGTCGGTGCGGTCGGCCACGGCGGTGGCCTGCTGCAGCAGATTCAGCAGCGTCGGTGCGCTGCGGATGCCGCCGTCGGGTTGCACGGCGCGCACCGCCGCAGCGGAGATCTGGAACGGGATCGCGCGGTCCACAGCGCGTGGTTCGACGGGATTGCCTGCGGGATCCTGGTCGGCTGGGGCGAGCCGGCTGGGCACACCGGTCTCGGGTAGCGGCCACCGGTTGACCAGCAGGGCGTAGAGCGCGGCGCCGATACCGCGGATGTCGTCCTCGGGTGTGGCGTCGGGCATCGTGGCGGGGAAGGCCAGCGCGACGTCGCCTTCGATGCTGACCCGCACGCGGCTCGGGTGGTCGATCGACAGCGCCACCCCGGAGCGGTGCGCCGCCTCGGCGGCCGCGGCCAGTGACTGCATCGCCCGCGCGCCGCCGATCGGGGAGGGGGCCGTCTCGGCGACCTCGGCCAGCGAGCCGCCGCGGATCCACTCGGAGACGATCAGGCCACCGGATCCGGTGTTGGCGACGTCGAGGACGCGGGCCACCCCCGGCATGTCGAGGCGGCTGAGCTTGAGGGTGCGCGACAGGATGTCCTGCACGCTTTCATCGGGCAGGGTGCCGTCCGGGTCGACGAAGGTCAACGCGACCTGGCGGTCGAGCGCGGTGTCGAGTGCCTGCCAAAATTGCAGGTCGGGTGGTCCGCCGTGAAACACCAGCAGCCGGTAGCGGCCGCCGCCGATTGTCGCGCCGGGGATCAGGTGGACGTCCTCGTCGGAGGTGGCCGCCTCGACCGGCGGTTCGCGCGGCGCGTCGAAGGGCAGCGATTCCCGGGTGGGGTCGCCCCCGTAGTCCGCGGGTGGACGACCGGACATGGGCATCTCGGTGGTCGCGGACTCGACGACGTCGGGATGGAAGTCGTCCGCGGCGGGCCGCGCAGGGTGATCCGCGGCGGGCCGCGCAGGGTGATCCGCGGCGGGCCGCGAGATCTTGGTGGTCGAAGCGCTGTCGGGCGCCGCTACGGAATCACCCGCGGAGTCGTCGCTCACCGCTGGTCCTCTCCACCTATCTGCCTCGGTCCCACGCACCGGAGTTCCCCGAACCGGAGACTCGTAGCGGCCGGTCGCGGGGCCCCGACTCCGCCGGACCGGACGCGCACTCCTGCCGTCAGAGTACGGGAAGGCATCGGGGAACAGCGGTTGGTGGGGACGAGATATTGACGCGGCGGGCACCGGGGCGGGCCTACCGAGACGCCTGCGCAGGAACGCGACGGCGGCTTCGGCTTCGGGAACTCGGGCCGCGAGCAACACCCCCGCGATGACCGGGATCATGATCAGGCCCATCACCGCCAGCCGTACGAGCGAGCCGGCGCCGCCGCCGGCGGCCGTCAGCGACTCCAGCCCGAGCAACTGGTCGGCGACGTGGGCGAGCAGACCAGCCAGCAGAGAAGCGGCCGTGGTCACCAAGATCGTGCGGATCACCTCGACGTCGAGCATCCGGCCGCCGGGAGGGCGCAGGCTCGACTTCAGCAGGAAGTGGCCGACCACCGCACCCGCGAGGAATCCGAGGCCGTTCGCCAGGCCGAGGTATCCGGCCACCAGTTCGGGGTCGTCGGCCAGCGCCGGCGCCGCGACCGAGGCGATCACCTTCACCATGGTGACGACGACGATCACGATGGTCGGCGTCCACGGGCGCTCACGCGCGTAGAAGACCCGAAGCTGCAGGAGCACGAGCGCGTACGGGATCAGTGTGAACGCCGACAGCGTGATCGCCATGCCCAGATACCCGGCGTCCGTCTCGCCGAAGTTGCCGTAGGCGAACAGCGCGGTGCCGATCGCCGGACCGCCCACGGTCATCACCGCGACGATCGGGATCAGCGTCACCATGGTCAGCCGGGTGGCCAACGAGAAGTCGCCGAGGACGGCACGAATGTTGTCGGCGGCGGCGTTGCGGGACAGCCGGGGCATCACCACCGTGAGGACCGTGACGCCGATGACCCCGAACGGCAACTGCAGAACCAGCCACGTGTAGTTGTAGATCGCCGGACCGGAGGCCGCCGCTCCGCTGGCGATCTGGTTACCGACGATCAGGCCGACCTGGCTGATGAGTACGTACAGCACCATCGCCGCGGCCATCGTGCCGAACTTCTTGAGGCGGTCGTCGATCCCCCACAGCGGGCGCAGGCTGATCCGCTCACGCCGAATCGCGACGAGCAGAACCGCCGTCTGTGCGAACACGCCGAGGGTGGTGCCGATTCCGAGTACCAGGAGTTTGGCGTTGCCCATCTCGACCGGGTCGATCGAGAGTTCGCCCGGCACGATGAGATACAGCCCGAGGGTGGCGATGGCGACCACGTTGTTGACCACCGGCGCCCACGCCGGCGGCCCGAACACGTTGCGCGTATTGAGGATCGCCGAGAACACCGACGCCAGGCCGTAGAAGAGCACCTGCGGTAAGAGCAGATAGGCGAACGCCGTCGTCAGCGGATTGTTGACCCGCGGGTCGTCGCCGAGCATCAGGTGGACGAGCAGAGGCGCACCCGCCACCGACAGGACCGTGGCGACCAGCAGCAGCGTGCTGGCCAAAGTCACCAGGCGGCGGACGAAGGCGGTGCCGCCGTCCGGGTCGTCGCGTTCGGCGCGGGCCAGCACCGGCACGAAGATCGCGGTGAAGGTGGCTTCGAGCACCAGCGCCGCGACGAGGTTCGGCAGCTGGTTCGCCACGGTGAACGAACTGGCGAGGGCGGCGCCGAGGATCGCGGCGAGCAGCACGACCCGCAGGAATCCGGTGATCCGGCTGACCAGCGTCGCGACCGCCATACCCCAGGAGCGGGATACGACGGCCGCGTCGGACAGTTCGGGCCGGCCCGCCCGGCGGCGGGGGGCCGGGCCCCGCGGAATGCGCTGCCGGGGCGGTGGTGGAGGTCGGCGGCGGGCCGGGTTCGGGCGTGCGGCGCCGGGCGGCGGCGGGATACGGCGTGGGGCGGGGAACGGCTGCGGCGGGGGGTCGGACGGCCGGTTCGGCGGTGGAGCCGATTCCCACCCGGTGGTGCTCATCTCTGGTCGCCGACGGGTTGGTCGCCGGGCGCGTACCGGATGGCGGTGTCGAGTGGGTCGGTCTGCAGGTGTGCTTCAGCGGCTGCTCGGTTGGGCCGGTCGAGGTCGGCCGGATCGGGTTGCCCGCGGAATCGGTGCCACAGCCGGCGGCCGGCCAGCAGCACCAGCACCGCGCCCGCGCTCATCGTGATGATGAACAGCACCTTGCCGTACGCGTTCGAGTGCACCGAGAGCCGCACCGGTTCACCCAACGGCAGCCCGTCGGCGGTGCGCAGTGCCACGTCGACCGCCACGCGCTGGGTGAAGTGCACCTCGATCGGGACCCGCAGCGGCAGGTAGCCGGGCGGCAGGCTGATCTCGCCCATCTCGTCGACCGTCATGCCAGGGGGTGCGTCGACCGCCAGGCGCACCCGGATCGGGACCGGGAGGTCGTTGCGCAGGGCGAGGGGCAGCGGACTGCGTTCGGTGGCCAGCGTGTATGCGCCGCCGGGATTCACCACCCGCACCCCGCCGAACATGTCGCCGACGGTGTCGGTGACCACCGAGAGGCGCTGCTCGGCCAGCCCGTTGCGGGCCGACGGCGGCGTGGACTGGCTCAGCGCGCGCAGCATGTCCTCGCGCAGCGGGGCGGTGTACCCGATCCCGGTCAGCCCCGTCCTTACGTCGACGCCGAGGGCGGCGGTCAGCCCGGAGAGGCGTCCGTTGGTGGCGGCGATGCCCGAGGTGACCGCATCGTCGATCCGGCCACGCGGGTTGCCGGTGTCGTCGGCCGGCCAGCCGACATCCGGCTGCGGCGGCACAGCGTCACCCTCGGCGATCACCTTGCGCAGCGGGTGGGGAAGCGCGAGACCGGCCCGGATGGCCATGCCCATCGAGGTCAGGATGGCCTGGGCGTCGTCGGGATGCGGGCTCCACACCAGCGGCGGCACGACGATCTGTGTACGCGGCTCGGTGTCGGGTTGCAGAGCCCGCCACAGCAGGGATCCGATTGCGTTCTGGCGCCGGGCCACCGGCGAGTCCTGCCGCAGCGGGATGTCGAGCGAGGGATCGAGGTAGCTGGGCGCGGTGGGGTCCGTGCCGGCCCCGGCCAGCGCCGCACCGACGGCCGGGTCGAACGGCATCGCGACGAGGTTGGGGGAGTACCGGGTGGGGGTCAGCTCGGCCATCGCGCCGAGCCCGGTGGCGTCGTCGCGGGCGCCAAGTGTCGCCGCGGTGACGGCTACCGTGCGGGCCTGCGTGGACAGCAGCCGAGCAGCCGCACCGGTGAGCGGACCGTCGCCGGTCAGTGTGATGCCGCGGGTGGAGGCGATGCCGAGGATCTGGTCGACGATGTCGGCGGCGCCGGTGGTGGCGATCGTGGTGAGCCGCGGATCACCCACCCGCTGCAGCGCGTCGAGATCGGCCTGGGCGTACGGCGTGGAGGTCACACACATCCGCTGGGCCAGCGCCTTGAGCCGGTTCAGCCAGCTGACGGCCGCCTCCTGCCCGGTGCCGGGGCGCGTCGGCGTGGTCGGGCCGGCGTCGGGCCCGTCGTTCACGGCGTATCCGGCCGTCATCGCGTTGACGGTCACCAGCAGGTCCGGGTCGACCGCCAGGCACAGGGCCCGGCCGACCTCGCCGCCCGGGTCGACGGGCGGGCTGGTCGCGAAGTCGGCCGCGGCGAGCAGCGTCTCCAGTCGGCCGCCGGATGCCAGCGAGGCGGCGAGCTCGTCGTCCACCAGCCGCGCCGGCGCCGTCCCGCCCGGAATGCCCGCAGCCAGCCGGGGTTTGTCGGCCAGCGGCCACAACATGGTCAGCCGCACCGGTCTGGACGTGTCGGGGGCGACGACGGAGGTGAGCATCTCGGCGGCCGACTCGGCGCCGGGCTCCGACGGCACTCCCAGCACCGGGAGCAGGAACCGCGCGTCGTCGAGCCGGGCCGGCGCCCCGTAGTCCGGCGTTCCGTTGACGTTGACCAGCATGGGATACACCCCGGGCTGTTCGATGCGCAGCGACGGCCCGTCCGCACCGCGGATCGGGTAGGCGAGGGTGAACGGCACCTCCTTCCCCCGGTCGAGATCGGGAGCGACGGTGATGAAGTCGGCGACCGGTTCGAACTGGTCGAGGTTGCCGGTCAGGTCGGTACGCAGACCCGACGACGAGTCGACGGCCGCTGCGTGCTCCAGGCGCAGCACCACATCGCGGACCGTGCGGTCCCCGACATTGCGCACGACACCGGACACCGTGACGACCGGATCGCTGGCAGTGGTGACGACATCGGGGGTGACCCGGTCGATGCGCAGCTGTAGGAACGGGGCGGCGCCGGGCTCACCGGCGGCGGCCTGCGGCAGTGCGGTCGAGATGGTGGTCAGCAGCAGCAGGATCAGTGCGGCCAGCAGGCGCGGCACCGCCGCCTTCGTGCGTGGCACCGCCACGGTCCTCACTGGCCTTGTCCGCATCCGTTCGTCCGCCGGCCGGGAGGGGTTTGGCTGGACTCGTCACGATGACCGTTGCGGGCGTGCGAATGGGTTTGCGGGCGTCGACGGGGCGCCGAGCGCGGCAGCGGGGGCAGGGCGGCCGGACCGTCGCGGTGCAGTTTGTCGATGAGTTCGTGGGCGACCTCAGCCAGGCGGCGTTCGTCGGCGTAGGCCAGCCGGTGCGGCAGTTCCTTCAGCGGCACCCAGGCCACCTCGGTGACCTCGACGTCCTCGTCGGACAGTTCACCACCGAGGAATCGCATCAGATAATGGTGCACGGTCTTGTGCACCCGGCGGCCCTCGGTGACGAACCAGTAGTCGATGCTGCCCAGCGCGGCGAGCACGTCGCCGCGGATGCCGGTCTCCTCGGCGACCTCACGGATCGCGGTCTGCTCGGCGGTCTCACCCATCTCGATGTGACCCTTGGGTAGCGACCACAGCATCCGGCCACGCCGGTCGACACGGCCGATCAGTGCCGCGACCTGACTGTCCTTCGGTCCGTCGATTCCGTCGATGACCAGGCCGCCCGCCGAGGTCTCGTGCACGGTGCGCAGCCGCTCCGAGGGGCGGCGAGGCCGGGTCTTGCGGGCGTGATCGGTGGGTTTGACCGTCGCCTCGGGGGTATCGGCGGTCCTGACCCCTTCGGTCGGCTCGGTGGCGGCGGTGGATCGAGCTTCGGCCGCCTGCGGGGGTCCGGCCGCGCGTCGGCCACGACGTCGCCCGCGGCGGCGTCGTGGTTTGGGCAGCTCGCCTTCCGACACCCAAGCGATAGTAGCTGCCACCCGGTTTCACTCCCGCCACACTCGCCGGTCGCTGCCGGACCGTTACCCTCTAGGCTCAACGAACGTGCCGGACGACCTAGACGCCGCCGAAGACGACACGGCAACCGACGCCGAACTGCTGGCCCGTGCCGCGGTGGCGCTCAATCGCGATGGCGAAGTCCTGCGCGATATCGGCGCGGTGTTCGCTGCGGCCGGCCATACCTTGTATCTGGTCGGTGGCAGCGTGCGGGATGCGCTGCTCGGCAGGTTGGGCAGCGACCTCGACTTCACCACCGATGCCCGCCCCGAGGAGATGCAGGCCTTCCTCCGGCCGTGGGCCGACGCGCTGTGGGATACCGGCATCGAGTTCGGCACGGTGGGCGTCGGCAAGGGCGGCCACCGCCTGGAGATCACAACGTTCCGGGCCGACCGCTACGACCAGGTGTCGCGCAATCCCGTGGTCCGCTACGGCGACCGGCTCGAAGACGATCTGGTGCGCCGGGATTTCACGGTCAACGCCATGGCGGTGGCGGTCACGGCGACCGGCCCCGGCGAGTTCCACGACCCCCTGGGCGGTTTGGCCGCGCTGCGGGCCAGGGTGCTTGACACCCCGGCGGAGCCGGCGGTGTCGTTCGGCGACGATCCGCTGCGGATGTTGCGCGCCGCGCGCTTCGCCTCGCAGCTGGGGTTCGACGTCGCGCCGCGGGTACGGACCGCGGTGACGGAGATGGCGCCGCAGCTGGCCCGCATCACCGTGGAGCGTGTCGCGGCAGAACTGGACAAGCTGCTGCTCGGTGCCGATCCGGTGACGGGGATCGACCTGATGGTGCAGACCGGACTGGGAGACGTGGTGCTGCCCGAGGTCGGGGGAATGCGGATGGCCATCGACGAACACCACCAGCACAAGGACGTCTACTGGCATTCGCTGACGGTGCTGCGCCAGGCCATCGACCTCGAGGACGACGGCCCCGATCTGGTGTTGCGCTGGGCGGCGCTGTTGCACGACATCGGCAAGCCGGCGACGCGGCGCCACGAACCCGACGGCGGGGTGAGCTTCCACCACCACGAGGTGGTCGGGGCGAAGATGGCCCGCAAGCGCCTGCGCGCGCTGAAGTACTCCAAGCAGATGGTCGACGACGTCTCGCAGCTGGTGTTCTTGCATCTGCGGTTCCATGGTTACGCGGATCAGAACGGGGCGGGCAAGTGGACCGATTCGGCGGTGCGCCGCTATGTCACCGACGCAGGTCCGCTGCTGACCCGGTTGCACAAGCTCGTCCGCGCCGACTGCACGACCCGCAACAAGCGGCGCGCCGCCCGTCTGCAGGCCAACTACGACGACCTGGAACGCCGGATCAGCGAACTGGCCGAGAGGGAGGATCTGCAGCGGGTGCGGCCGGACCTCGACGGCAATGAGATCATGACGATCCTCGGCATCCCGGCGGGTCCGCAGGTGGGGGAGGCGTGGCGTCACCTCAAAGAGCTACGTCTCGACCGGGGCCCACTGTCACACGAGGAGGCGGTCGACGAACTGGTCAAGTGGTGGAACGCGAAGCAGTGATCCGGCGTCTGAACCGGTATGGAGTACTGCCTGGGTGATGCCGACGGATCGGCGACGATGTGGACGGCGGAACCGGACACCGACACCGACGGCGACGGGGTGTTCGACGCCGTGGGTCTGGACCTCGACGGTGACGGTCGGCTCGACGACGCGCTGGCCGACCGCGACGGCGACGGGCTGGCCGAACTCGCCGCGCGCGACCTTGACGACGACGATGCCGCCGAGGCCTTCTTCGGCGACGACGGGACGGGAACCTGGATGCTGAGCGTCGACCGCACCGGTCAGGTCCGCTGGTTCGGCCTCGACGGCGTCGAGCAGACCGGCGGTCCGCTGGTCGATCTCGACGCCGACGGGCAGGTCGACGACCGGCTCGTCGACAGTGACGGCGACGGGCTGGCCGATCGGGCGCTCGGTGGCGACACCGCCCATGTGGACACCGACGGCGACGGGCGCTGGGACGTCCGGTTGTCCGACGGGGACGGAGACGGTCGCGCCGACGCGGCGGCCGAAATGTAGCGCCGACCAGCACACCGTTTACGCGACGGTGTACCGGGCTACCGCTTGCGTATGACCGGCCCCGAAGTGCTCGCCGGCCGCTACGAATTGCGCGGGGTGCTGGGCCTCGGCGGGATGGCCGAGGTCCGCGACGGATGGGATGCTCGCCTCGACCGTGCGGTCGCGATCAAGTTGCTGCACCCGGCGATGCGGGCTCAACCGGACGTGCGCAGCCGCTTTGAAGCCGAAGCCCGCTCGGCGGCCGCTCTCACACACCCGAACATCGTCGCGGTGCACGACTACGGCGAGGATGACGGCACGCCCTTCATCGTCATGGAGCGGCTGCCCGGCCGCACCCTGGGTGACGTCATCGCTGCGGGCCCAATGTCGCCCGCCCAGGTGCGCTCGATGCTCGACGAGGTGCTCGCCGCCCTTGAGGTCGCCCACGCCGCGGGCGTGCTGCACCGCGACATCAAACCGGGCAACATCCTGCTGTCGGCCGACGCGAACACCCTCAAGGTCGCCGACTTCGGCATCGCCAAGACCGGCGGCGCCGCCCTCACGATGACCGGTCAGATCATCGGGACGCTCGCCTACATGAGCCCCGAGCGGGTCAGCGGGGCCCCGGCTTCGGTGGCCGACGATCTGTACGCCGTCGGGGTGATCGCATACGAGGCGCTGTTGGCTCGGCGCGCCTTCCCACAGGACAACCCCGCCGCAGTGGCCCGCGCGATCATGAGCGATCCACCGCCTCCGGTGACGGCGTTCCGTGCCGACGTCGACGTGATCCTCGCCGGTGTCATCGAGCGCGCGATGACGCGCGATCCCCGGCAGCGCTTCGGCAGCGCCACGCAGATGCGCGCCGCTCTCGCCGGGGATCAGAACGCCTTGTTCGGTGGGACGGCGCCGGTCACCCCGCCGCCGCGTCCCGCGACGCGGGTGCTCGCCGCGCCGCTGCCCCCCGCGACCGGCCCTGCACGCCATGGCCGATCACGGCGCACCCGCGCGCTGGCCGGTGGCGGTGCGGTGCTGGCCGCGTTCGCGATCGCGGCCGCTGCGCTGGCGATGGAACCGTTCTCGTCCCCGCCCGCGCCGACCCCGGTGAGCACCAGCACCAGCATCGCTGCGCCGCCGCCGCCGCCGACTCCGCCGCCGTCCCTGGTACCGGTCGTCGAAGAGCCCCAGGAGGGGTCGCCGAAGAAGCCGAAAAGCAACGGCAACGGCAACGGCAAGGGCAACGGCAGGGGCTAGCTCAGCTGCGGCCCAGCGCGGCGTGCAGCGCCAACCCGACGAGGTACACGCCGACCCCGGCGGCCGCCAGGCCCGGGGCGCGGCCGTCGGCGGGGACCACCGTCGCCGCCACCGCGATGGCGCCGATGAACGCCATCCAGAACAGCGAGTCCTGCACGGTGAAGACCTGGCCTCGCAGCGCATCATCGACGTCCACCTGCATCGCGGTGTCGGCGCACAGCTTGACGATCTGCCCGGCGGCGCCGAGCAGCGATCCGCAGATCACCATGACGGGCAGCCACAGCCCGACCGCCGCGAGTTGGAAGACGGCCGCCGCGACGAGTGCACCATTGGCGGTTCGGTATCGGCCCCAGCGGGTGATCAATGCCGGTGTCGCGACCGTCGCGAGGAACGAGCCGGCGCCCGTGGCGGCGACGAACAGCACCGCTGTGCCGAGCCCGGCGACGGCCGCGGTGTCGCTGTGCCGCACCAACATCAGCACGATCAGCGTGTTGAGCCCGAACACCACGCGGTGGGCGCCGAGGCCGGATAGCGTGGCCGCCACCGTGCGCACCGACAACACGGTCCGCGCGCCGTGTACCCACCCCGTCGCGACCGCGTAGGCGATCGAGCCGTGGACGGCGCGCACACCGTCGTCGGGGCCTAGGACGTGCGCGCTGAAGCGGACGGACAGCAGCAGCGCCAGTGCCACGGGCAGCGCGGCGATGAGGATGATCACCGAGGCCCCGGTGTCGTCGGCGCCGAATGCCCAGCGGGGTATCAGCATGAAGTTCGCGCCGACGAAGGCGGCGACCGCTCCGGTGGCCGCGGCGACGGAGTTCATCGCGACTACCTGATCACGTGGCACGACATGCGGCAGCGCCGCCGACAGTCCCGAGGACACGAAGCGGGTGAACCCGTTGACGATCAACGCACCCAACAGGATCGGCAGATCGCCGGCCCGCCCGGCGAGCAGTGCCGCCACCCCCAACACCAGAAGGAACCGCGCGGAGTTAGCCCCGATCAGGACCAGGCGGCGGTCCCACCGGTCGAGCAGCGCACCGGCGAACGGGCCCAGGACCGAGTACGGGAGGAACAGCACCGCGAAAGAGCCGGCGATCGCCCAGGGGTCGGCGGCCCGGTCCGGGTTGAACAGAATCGCCCCCGCCAGCCCGGCCTGGAACAGCCCGTCGCCGAACTGGCTCACGACGCGCAGTTCGAGCAGTCGCCAAAACTCGGGGAGCCTTCGTACCGACCGCCACACGGCGATGGGCGCACGAGCGTCGACCACGAGAGATCACGTCCTGTCCGGCACAAGGCTTCGCACAGCGGCGCCGGTCGCGCCGAGGTGCGCGGCACCGCACCCACAGTACAAATGTGACCGGGGACCGGGGTTGTCCGCCACATCGGCAGGGCGCCGGTGACATGATGGTGAATGTGGCGCAGTCAGAGGATCCGGAGGACTTCATCGCCCCCGCGGCACAGCGGGTCCGCGCTGGAACGCTGTTGCTCGCCAACACCGATCTGCTCGAGCCGACGTTCCGGCGCAGCGTTATCTACATCGTCGAACACAACGACGGCGGAACCCTCGGCGTGGTCCTGAACCGGCCGAGTGAGACCGCCGTCTACAACGTCCTGCCGCGGTGGGCGAAGCTGGCCGCCAAACCCAAAACGATGTTCATCGGCGGCCCGGTGAAGCGTGACGCCGCGCTGTGCCTGGCGACGCTGCGGGCCGGCGTGGAGTCTGCCGGTGTGCCGGGGCTGCGGCACGTGCAGGGGCGCGTGGTGATGGTCGACCTCGACACCGACCCCGAACCGTTGGCACCGGTGCTCGAGGGGGTGCGGATCTTCGCCGGATACTCCGGGTGGACCATCGGCCAGCTTGAGGGCGAGATCGAGCGCGACGACTGGATCGTGTTGTCGGCGTTGCCTTCAGACGTGCTCATTGAACCGCGGGTAGATCTGTGGGCACGTGTGCTGCGGCGTCAGCCGCTACCGCTGTCGCTGTTGGCAACCCATCCGATCGACGTCAGCCGCAACTAGAACACCGCACGACAGCAGGCAGCCTGCGCACTGCGCGTCGGCAGTCACCGCAGCTGTGGTGGCTTCGGTGCGGGCCACCACCTTCGCGCTCTGCCAGCAGCCGGCAGCGACTGTCGCGACGGCCCCGACACCGCAGGCGACGACCGCGAACCCACCCGTCTCCGGCGTAGCGGCCAACGCCACCACGCCACCGGCCGCCAACATCACCGCGGCCGCAACTTGGGTCGGCGCTACCGCCCGCAGGATCTGCTGACGGGGATCGGCAGAAGGCGGCCGCATCAGCAGCCACAGCCCGAGGGCGCTGACCGCGACGGCGGCACACAGGCACAGCACCCCAACGAAGACCATGACCCACAAGAATACGAGGCGGGATTTGTGGGCGCCCCCCGGGCGCCAGGCACGCCCGGGGGACGTCGTCTCAGGGCAGCCCGACGGGCTGCGGCAGCGGGGCCAATCCGGGTGCCGGCGGTACCGCGGGGGCCGGCGGGGGCGGCGCCACCGCGGGTTGCGCGGTGGGTGCGGTGACCTCGAACCCGGTGACGATCGCGTCGGTGGCGGCAGCGGCCGGGACCACCTGGTCGACGGTGGTCGTCACCGCCAATGACACCAGATAGCGGTCCGGTCCGGAGGACGCGATGACGTGCCTGCGGGAGGTGTTCAGCGTCATCGAGTTCTCCCGGTAGGTTCCCTCGATGAGCGAGGATGCCATCCCGTTGTGCGGGGCCAGCGACGCGTCGGTGGACCGCCACGCCGGCAGCATCTGGCTATCGATGAACCCGTGGCTGATCGCCTCGTCGGGATTGAAATCGCCGATCAGCTTGTAAACCTTGAGTTGTGCGTTCGACGAGTACAGCCCGTTACCGCCGACCCGGTCGGCGATCACCGCGAACGCCTCGGGGACGTTGGGATCGGGGACGTAGGCCCAGCCCCGCGGCATCGGCAGCGTGATGTTGAGCGCTTTGAAGTCGCGGGCCACCTGTGGCTGCATGGTGACGCCCTTGTCACGTAGGAACTCGGCGATCGTGCCGGACGAGGCCGGCATGATCGACGGGGCCGGGGCTGCCGGCGCTGCGATGGCGGCGGGCACCGTGCCCGCACTCGGGCTGATCACGGCACCGGTGATGCCAGGGGTCTTCGCCGACTCCGGAGCCGCCGTAGCCGCTGCGGCGGGACTGACGCCCACCGTGGTGGGCCCGGGTACCGGGGGTTGTGGGAAGACGGGTTCTGCCGTGGCGGTCGCACCGGCGAAGCCGACCAGTCCGGCCACGCCCGCGGCCACACCTCCTGCCAGAACCCGCCAGCGGCGGGCTTTCTCCATCATCGCCGCAATCCTTCTCCCGTGGTGGTTGGGCTCGTCACGCTCTGAGGTCAGGCGCCGACTGTATCCACGCGTCGATGGCGGTGACCAGGGCTGGAACCGACCTGGGACCAAGCCCTGACTTCGGCGCAACGCAACCGATACCGAGCCGTGTCGTGCGGGGGCCTCGACGGTGGCCGTGTGGGCACGCAAATGCCGCAAAAGTCTCCTTATACCCTGGTGCGGTGACCGAACCCCCGACTGCCCAGCCCGACGGGGCCGCCGCCGCCGCCGCCGCCCCGCAGCACCGGTACACCGCTGAACTCGCCGGGCAGATCGAAGGCGCGTGGCAGCGGACGTGGGCGGCTCAGGGCACCTTCAACGTGCCCAATCCGGTCGGTGAACTAGCCCCGCCGAACGGGACGGTCCCCGCCGACAAGATGTTCGTACAGGACATGTTCCCGTACCCGTCTGGTGAAGGTTTGCACGTCGGGCATCCTCTGGGCTACATCGCCACCGACGTCTACGCCCGCTACTACCGTATGACTGGCCGCAACGTGTTGCACGCGTTGGGGTTCGACGCGTTCGGTCTGCCCGCCGAGCAGTACGCGGTGCAGACCGGCACCCATCCGCGGACCCGCACCGAGGCCAACATCGTCAACTTCCGGCGCCAGCTGGGCCGGCTCGGACTGGGCCACGACACCCGGCGCAGCTTTTCCACGACCGACGTCGACTTCTACACATGGACCCAGTGGATCTTCCTGCAGATCTACAACGCCTGGTTCGACCGTGACGCCAAGAAGGCGCGCCCGATCGCCGAGCTGATCGGTGAATTCTCCTCCGGCGCCCGCACACTCGACGACGGCAGGCAATGGTCGGAACTGAGCGCCGGCGAGCGCGCCGACGTCGTCGACTCCTACCGGCTGGTCTACCGCGCGGACTCGATGGTCAACTGGTGTCCCGGCCTGGGTACCGTGCTGGCCAACGAAGAGGTCACCGCCGACGGGCGCAGCGACCGCGGCAACTTCCCGGTATTCCGCAAGCGGTTGCGGCAGTGGATGATGCGCATCACCGCCTACTCCGACCGTCTGCTGGAGGATCTCGACGTCCTCGACTGGCCGGACAAGGTCAAGACGATGCAGCGCAACTGGATCGGCCGCTCGACTGGTGCCAGCGTCAAATTCGACACCGTTGCCGGCGACATCGAGGTGTTCACCACTCGTCCCGACACGCTGTTCGGTGCGACGTATCTGGTGCTGGCGCCCGAGCATCCGCTGGTCGAGAAGTTGACGGCACAGCAGTGGCCCGAGGGTGTGGACAGCCGCTGGACGTTCGGCGCGGCGTCCCCGGTTGATGCGGTGACCGCCTATCGCGCGTCGATCGCCGCGAAGAGCGACCTGGAGCGTCAGGAGAACAAGACCAAGACCGGGGCGTTCCTGGGCGTATACGCGACCAATCCGGCCAACAGGCAGCAGGTTCCGATCTTCATCGCCGACTACGTGCTGGTCGGCTACGGCACCGGCGCCATCATGGGCGTGCCCGGTCACGATCAGCGGGACTGGGAGTTCGCGCGCGAATTCGGGCTGCCGGTCGTCGAGGTGATCTCCGGTGGAGACGTCACCGAGGCGGCCTACACCGGGGACGGCTCACTGGTGAACTCCGACTACCTCGATGGGATGGATGTGACCTCCGCGAAGGCGGCCATCACCGAGCGGTTGGCCGCCGACGGCCGCGGCCGGGCGCGCGTCGAGTACAAGCTGCGTGACTGGCTCTTCGCGCGGCAGCGATACTGGGGTGAACCGTTCCCGATCGTCTACGACAGCGAGGGCCGTCCGCATCCGCTTCCCGAGTCGGCGCTGCCGGTGGAACTGCCCGACGTCCCGGACTACTCGCCGGTGCTGTTCGACCCGGACGACGCCGACAGCGAACCGAATCCGCCGTTGAACAAGGCCACCGACTGGGTGCACGTGGAACTCGATCTCGGCGACGGTCTGCAGACCTACACCCGTGACACCAACGTCATGCCGCAGTGGGCGGGCAGTTCCTGGTACGAGCTGCGCTACACCGACCCGCTCAACAGGGAGGCGTTCTGCGCCAAGGAGAACGAGGCGTACTGGATGGGCCCGCGCCCGGCCGAGCACGGTCCGGACGATCCGGGCGGAGTTGACCTGTACGTCGGCGGGGTGGAGCACGCGGTGTTGCACCTGCTGTATTCGCGCTTCTGGCACAAGGTGCTCTACGACCTGGGCCACGTGAGCTCTCGGGAGCCCTACCGGCGGCTGGTCAACCAGGGCTACATCCAGGCCTTCGCCTACACCGACTCGCGCGGTTCGTACGTGCCGGCCGCCGAGGTCGTCGAGCGCGACGGGAAGTTCTTCTACGACGGCGCTGAGGTGTTCCAGGAGTTCGGCAAGATCGGTAAGAGCCTGAAGAACTCGGTGTCGCCGGACGAGATCTGCGACAACTACGGCGCCGACACGCTGCGGGTCTACGAGATGTCGATGGGCCCGCTGGAGGCGTCGCGGCCGTGGGCGACCAAGGATGTCGTGGGGGCGCACCGGTTCCTGCAGCGCGTGTGGCGGCTGGTGGTCGACGAACAGAGCGGTGCGGTTCGGGTGGCCAATCACGAGGCGCTCGACACCGACACGACGAGGATGTTGCACCGCACCGTGGCCGGCGTCTCCGAAGACTATGCCGCCCTTCGCAACAACACCGCCGCAGCCAAGCTGATCGAGTACACCAACCACCTCACGAAGAAGGGGGTTACGGCACGCGCGGCGATCGAGCCGCTGGTGTTGATGGTCGCGCCGCTGGCCCCGCATCTGGCCGAGGAACTGTGGCGACGGATGGGTAATGACACGTCGCTGGCGCACGGTCCGTTCCCGGTGGCCGACCCGCAGTATCTGGTGACCGACACGGTCGAATACCCGGTGCAGGTCAACGGCAAGGTGCGCAGCCGGATCACGGTCGCCGCCGACGCGGACGAGGACACGCTCCAGGCGGCGGCGCTGGCCGACGAGAAAGTGCAGGCGTTCCTGAACGGGGCGACGCCGAGGAAGGTGATCGTCGTCCCCGGCCGCCTGGTCAACCTCGTCGTCTAAGAGTTGACCCGTAACTAGCTAGCGCGGGCGGACGATCACCTCGTGGATGTGCGCATCGGCCGGCGCGTTGATCGCATCCGCGGTCACCCGAGCGACCGTCTCGGGGTTGAGGAAATCGGCGGCGTTGTACTCGCGGCGTTCGTAGGCCCGTAGGCCCTGCTGCATTTCGGTGGCGATCCGGCCGGGGTGCACGGACGTCACCCGCAGGCCGCCCTCGTCGTTGCGCAGCGAGTCGGCGAACGACCGCAGCGCGAACTTGCTCGCCGAGTACGACGCCAGGCCCGGTGAGGCGTTGATCCCCGACCCGGAGTTGATGAACACCACCTGACCGTCCGTCGCCGCGCGCAGGGCAGGCAGCACCGCCAAGGTGAGCGCGACGGCGCCGATCACGTTGACGTTCATGGTGGACCGCCACTCCTCGACGGTGGATTCGGCGACACGCGCCGGATACGCCACACCGGCGTTGTGGACGAGCACGTCGAGCTCGACGATCGGTTCGACGGCCGCCGGAATCGCATCGATGTCGTCGAAGTCGACCTCCCAGGTGGTGGCACCGAGCCGCTGCGCGACCTCGTCGAGTTGCGCCGACGGCCGCCCGGCCAGGAACAGGGTGTGGCTGGGTGCCAGAGCGGCCGCGATGGCCGCCCCCAGGCCGCGTCCGGCGCCTGTGATCATCGCGGTCGGCATTTCGCCAACCCTACCGACCTGCACGAAACGCCAAGAAGTCGCATGATTGGACGGATGCCCCTCGACCCGAGCTTCGCGCCCACACAACTGGCGGCCCGCGCCGCGTACCTGCTGCGCGGCAACGATCTGGGCACCATGACCACCGCGGCGCCTTTGCTGTACCCGCACATGTGGAGCTGGGACGCGGCGTTCGTGTCGATCGGGCTGGCGCCGTTGAGCGTCGAGCGCGCCGTCGTCGAACTCGACACGCTGCTCTCCGCGCAGTGGCGCAACGGGATGATCCCGCACATCGTGTTCGCCAACGGGGTGGACGGCTACTTCCCCGGCCCTGCCCGCTGGGCGACGTCCGCCCTGGCGGCCGACGCGCCACGCACGCGGCACACCTCGGGCATCACCCAGCCACCCGTGCACGCGATCGCGGTGCAGCGCATCCTCGACCACGCCCGCACCCGGGGACGGTCGACGCGCGCGGTGGCCGAGGCGTTCCTGGACCGCCGCTGGGGCGATCTGGTGCGCTGGCACCGCTGGCTGGCCGAGTGCCGCGACCAGGACGGACGCGGCCGCATCACGCTCTACCACGGCTGGGAGTCCGGCATGGACAACTCCCCGCGGTGGGATGCCGCCTACGCCAGCGTCGTCCCGGGTGCGGTGCCGGAGTACCAGCGCGAGGACAACGCGATCATTACCGACTCCACCCAGCGGCCATCGGACCTCGAGTACGACCGGTATCTGTGGCTGCTGGAGGAGATGAAATCCGCGCACTACGACGACCGTCTGCTGCCGAAGGTGATGAGCTTCGCCGTGGAGGACGTGTTCGTGTCGGCGATCTTCTCGGTGGCGTGTCAGGTGCTCGCCGAGATCGGTGAGGACCACAAGCGCCCGAACGCCGACGTGCGGGATCTCTACTCGTGGGCCGAGCGGTTCCGCGCCGGCGTCATCGAGACAACCAACGAGCGGACTGGCGCCGCAAGGGATTTCGACGTCCGCGCGGAGAGGTGGGTGGCCACCGAGACCGTCGCGCAGTTCGCCCCGCTGCTGTGCGGCGGCCTGCCGCATGACCGGGAACGGGCACTGCTGCGGCTGCTGGATGGCCCGCGCTTCTGCGGGCATCCCGACCTGAAGTATGCGTGCATCCCGTCGACGTCGCCGGTGTCGCGCGACTTCCGGTCCCGGGAGTACTGGCGCGGCCCGGTCTGGCCGGTGGTGACGTGGCTGTTCGCCTGGTGTTTCGCCCGGCGCGGGTGGGCCGAGCGCACCCGGTTGTTGCGGCACGAGGGGTTGCGCCAGGCCAGCGACGGTTCGTTCGCCGAATACTACGAACCCTTCACGGGGGAACCGCTGGGCAGCATGCAGCAGTCGTGGACCGCCGCGGCGGTGCTGGACTGGCTGGGTTGAGCCTAGCCCTCGTGCTGTTCGGCGAGGCGTTCCAACGGCGCCAACGCCTTGGCGAGCGTGTCGAGTTCCTCGTCGCTTAGTTTCGACAGCAGCGTGGCCAGGTGGGCGCGGCGGGTGGCGAGGGCCTCGCGGTGCTGAACCAGCCCCTCCGGGGTGAGCTCGACCAGCACCGCCCGCAGATCCGAGGGGTCGCGCGAACGTTTGACCAGTCCGAGCTTCTCGAGCCGGCGGATCGCGACGGTGGTGGTGGGTGTGCGGACACGTTCATGGGCGGCCAGCTCGGTCATCCGGATCGGGCCGCAGTCCAGCAAGGTCAACAGGATGGAGAGCTGGGCCAGCGTGAGGTCGCCGCCTTCGGTACCCCGATGCGCGTCGCCTCGCCGCACGACGGAGAACAGTCTCGACAGCACCCGCTGGAGATCACCTGCGAGCTCGGTGACCTGCGTATCTGCCATAGTTCGTCAGTCTAACGTGTCGGGGCCTGCCGGTTCGGCTTTGGCACTGATTCACAGCGCCCCTGCGACAGGAACCGCCGCAACCCTGGTCGGTCTGGGCGGCATCGAAGATCCTGCTCCGGCAATCCCGCCTCGCCGGCGGAACGCTACCGGCTGTCTCGCCAGCGGCACAGCGCCTCGGCCGCCGTCAGATCGTAGTCCGGGCCGTTGACGCCGACGGTCAGCAGGCTCACCCCGAGTCCGACAAGGCCCTCCGCCTCGGCGAGCATCGCCTCTTCGCCCATCTCGGTCACGCCGGAGGAGCGTTCGACGGCCGAGGGATCGCGCCCGACGTCGGCGCAGTGCCGGTCGAGGACCGCCGCCTTGCCGGGGTAGGTGCTGCGATCGGTGAAGCCGTGCCAGATGTCGGCGTACTGGGCGACCAGACGCAGCGTCTTGCGCTCACCCTGACCACCGATGAGGATCGGGATCTCACGCGTCGGTGCAGGATTGAGCTTCGCCAGCCTCGACTTGATTCGCGGCAGGGCCTGCGCCAGATCGTCGAGGCGGCTTCCGGCCGTGCCGAAGTCGTAGCCGTACTCGTCGTAGTCCTTCTGCTTCCAGCCCGATCCGATTCCGAGGATCAGCCGGCCGTCGCTGATGTGGTCGACCGTGCGAGCCATGTCGGCCAGCAGCTCGGGGTTGCGGTAGGAGTTACAGGTCACCAGTGCGCCGATCTCGATCCGGGAGGTCTGCTCGGCCCACGCGGCCAGCATGGTCCAGCATTCGTAGTGGGCGCCGTCCGGGTCGCCGTACAGGGGGAAGAAGTGGTCCCAGTTGAAGGCGATGTCGACGCCGATGTCCTCGCAGCGGTGCACCGCGTCACGGATGTGTCGGTACTGCCGTGAGTGCTGGGGCTGCAGCTGAACCCCGATGCGGACCGGATGTGTGGCAGAGGTCATCTCGCCACGGTAACTGCCGGGCCGGGACGGCGCCGGAACGCTCAGCCGAACCGCAGCTGAATGCGATGGTCCTCGTCGGTGACGTAGAAGGTCTGCGCGGACTCGACGGACAAGCCCTCGACGTTGCGCAGGCCGGGGAAGTCGCGGACCAGCTCCGCCTTCAATTGGGCGTCGGCGGCGTCGGCCGGCAGCGTGAACCGCCAGTGTGAACAGTGCGCGACCGCTCCCCCGGGATGGTCGTCGAGCAGCACCGAACCCTTGTCGGTCGCGTCGATCGAGCCGAGGATCGCGTCGTAGACGTCGTCGCCCGAATGCGACAGGGCACGGAATCCGACGAGCGCGTCGGACGGGGACACGCCCGCCAGTTCCCACACCCGCTCGACAGTCGGCGATGCGACCTCCCCGTCGAACATGGCGGGGACGCCGGACAACTCGACGAGAATCGGCTCGCCCGCTGCGGTCGTCGGGAAGCGCAGTGCCAGCAGGAGATTGCTGTTCGGGCGGAATGCCGCGCCCTCGATGTTGATCGGCACGTCACGTTCGGTCAGCCGGTCGACCCACGACTTGCTGCGCTGCGTTCCTCGTTCGATCGTGCGGGCGATGAACCGGGTGCGCACGGTGTCGCCCGGCGTGATCGCGACGACGCGGGAGGCGTCTAGTGCGTCGTTGATCAGCCGATGCAGTTTGAACCTGTTGCGTTGCACGACTATCGGTAGCTCGGACTCGGGCACCGCGCGGTCGATCGACTGTTCGTCGAAGCGGGCCAGGAACGCGCGCTTGGCCTGCAGCGGCCCCGCCTTGGATCCGTAGTGCGACCCGACCACGTAGACCCAGCCGTCGTGGCGTGCCACCGCCTCGGCGTCCTCGGTGCGGCCCTTCTCCTCGCCGGCGACAGCAGGCAACTGGTAGATCTCCCACCCGCTGTCGGGTGCCGCGCCGCGGGCGTGACCGAGCACCGCGACGCAGTCCTCGACCGAACCCTCGTCGAGCACGGTCCAGAATCCGAGATCCCATCCGTGGGCGTCGAGCAGCGCCTCGTTGTCGACGTGGACGAGGTCGGAGGCCTCGTTGCCCTCGTGGGCGAGGTCCACGGTGACAAGGCGGGTCGACGTCATCCGCCGAATGGTAGTCCGGCGGTGCGTGCGGCTACACGCCGATCTGGCCGTCGGCCTTCCACACCGCCACCATCGACGGCCGCGCGGTGCCGTTCCCGCCTTCCGGCCACCGTGAGAGCGGGTTGTCGATGCTGTTGTCGTCGTTCTCGCCCGGATGCTGGACGGCGACCATCACCAAGTCATCCATGACGATCGGCCCACAGGTCTCCGCCCCCAACGGCACGGTGAGGAACTGCTTGGTCTCGCCGCGGTTCGGGCCCTCCAGCGCCACGGCGAACAGGCCGTCGTTGGAGTCCAGCGCGTTGCCGTCGGTGGAGATCCACAGGTTGCCGTAGTTGTCGAAGGCGAGGTTGTCCGGGCACGAGATCGGGCTGACCTTGCTCTTGTCGAAGCCGCCGAAGTACGTGTCGGCCGCGGCGGGATCGCCGCAGACCAGCAGCAGGTTCCAGCTGAAGTCGGTGCCGGCGTGGTTGTCGGTGATCTCGAGGACCTGGCCGTTCTTGTTGTCGTTGCGCGGGTTGGCCGCATCGGGCGGCGCCTCGCCCTCCGCGCCGCGTTCGTCGTTGTTGGTGAGTGCGACGTAGACCTTGCCGGTCTTGGGGTTGGCCTCGAAGTCCTCCGGCCGGTCCATCTTGGTGGCACCGGCCTTGTCGGCGGCCATGCGGGTGAACACGGCGGCCTCCTGGGCAGAGATCCCGTCGACCAGCGACTCGGCCTGACCCCCAGGAGCCGAGCGCAGCAGCGGGATCCAGGTGCCGCTGCCGCTGAACGAGCCCTTCGACGGGAGCTTGCCCGAGCCGTCGATCTCGTCGGCCGGGATGTCGCTGGTCAACTTGGCGACGTACAGCGTGCCTTCGTCCAAGAGGGTCATGTTGTGCGCCATCGCCGCCGGGTCGCGTCCCGGTTGCATCTTCTTGCTGGAGACGAATTTGTACATGTAGTCGAAGCGCTCGTCGTCACCTGTGTAGGCGACCACCGTGCCGTCGTCGGTGACGTAGATGTTCGCGCCCTCGTGCTTGAGCCGGCCCATCGCGGAGTGCTTGACCGGGGTCGAGTTCGGGTCCCACGGATTGAGCTCCACAATGTAGCCGAACCGGTTCGGCTCGTTGGGTGTCTGCGTCAGGTCGAAGCGAGGGTCGAAGGTCTCCCAGAGAAGGGCGGTCGGTTCCAGCGAGACACCGTAGCGGTCGAGCCGGTCGGCGTCCACCGGGTTCGGCGTCGGCGCGCCCTCGGCGGCACCGAAGTAGTCCTGGAAGTTCTCTTCACCCGAGAGTACGGTGCCCCACGGGGTGACGCCGCCGGCGCAGTTGGCGAACGTTCCCGCAATCGTGCGGCCGTCCGGATCCGCGGCGGTCTTGACGAAGTCGGTGCCCGCGGCGGGACCCGTCAGCGTGTGCGGGGTGTCGGCGGTGATGCGGCGGTTGTAGCGGCCCATGACCGGCCTCAGCCCCTGCGGCGTGCGCTCCACCTCGACGACACCCATGCCGACCGCGGCGATCTCGACATCGAAGTGCTCGCGGGTGGGGGCGTCGGGGTTGTAGCCGGGGAACATGAACACCGGGTCCACGTACTCGAAATTGGTCACCAGCAGGAAGCGGTTTTGCTGACCCTCGATCGGTAGCAGCCCGGCGAAGTCGTTGTTGAAGCCGAACTGACCGCGCTGCGCAGCGCCGGTCTGGTTGGTGACGTCGAATCTCGGCGCGTTCGGCAGGATTGGGTCGCCCCAGCTGATGACGACTGCCTGCTGGTAGCCCTCGGCGACGACGACCGCGTCCTCGCTGTTGGGCGCCACCGAGGTGAACTTCATACCCGCCGGGGACTCCGGCGCTGCGTCCGAGGTCGTGGGACTGGCGGCGGGTTGCTCGTCACTCCCGCATGCGGCGAGCACCGATCCAGCGCCGACGGCCAACACGGTGACGCCGGTCGCCTGCAGCATCGACCGGCGACGCACCGCCTTGACGATGTCGCCGAAGTACGCGTTGTCGCTGGTGTTGGGAACGGGCTTCCAGCAGGCGTCACCGCACTTGTAGCGGCAGGTGATGTGCTGCCGTTTCGACTTACCGTCGTGGGAGACAAACAGGTTCAGCGGTATCAACGCCATGCCGGCAGAGTCCTTCCATCTTTACGGCCGCGGGCTGAGCGGCCGGTCGCGCGGAAACCTACGGCAGCCGGACGTGCAGTAGGCGATCAACAGGTGAACAGCAGGTGAGACGCCGCGACGCCCGTCGCTCAGCTCTGACCGGTGAGCACTGCGCGCAGGATGTCGACCAGGGCCTGCGGTTGCTCACCCTGCACGGCGTGCCCGGCGTCCTCGACCACGTGGGTGCGCCGGAAACCGGGCGCCTCGGCGAATGCGTCGGCGTCGCTGACGAAGAACGACTTGGCGCCGCGCGCCAGCGTCGTAGGCATGGTTATCGCGGGGACGTCGTCCCACAGCCCTTCAAGCCGTCACCCTTGCGCAACGAGTTGCGGTCCCGGTGCGGGGAGGCGGCGACGGTTAGGTCGAGCATCGCCTCGAAAGACGGGAAGGTGCGGTCACCCTGGACCAGCGCGCCGCCGCCGAGCTGCGCCTTGGTCATCTGCTCATGGCGTGCCGGGGCCGAGGTGTGACGTCGACGAGTACCAGTTCGGGCACCAGCGCCGGTTCGGTGGCCGCGATCCGCAACGCGGTCAACCCTGCCCAGCGACGTACCGACGACCAGTCGCGGTTCCGGCGCCCATTCGCGCAGCACGGCCCGCAGCGTCTCGGCGTTGAGCTTCGGCCCGTAGTCGGCGTCCTCCCGCCACGCCGAGCGACCGTGCCCCGGTAGGCCCACCGCGAGCGACCCTAACGCCGCCGCCGAGATCGACGTAATGGTGAAATCTCCCCGCACTTTCGCGCCCAAACGTTCGTTTGGGCGCGAAAGGCGCGAAAGGCAGAAAGGCGCGAAAGGCAGAAAGGCGGGTCAGCCCTCGATGAAGGTTTCCAGATGCGTGCGGGCGACGTCGTCGGGCAGCTGCTGCGGCGGGCTCTTCATCAGGTAGGCCGAGGCGGCGACGACGGGTCCACCGATGCCCCGGTCCTTGGCGATCTTCGCGGCGCGGACCGCGTCGATGATGACGCCGGCGGAGTTCGGAGAATCCCACACCTCCAGCTTGTACTCCAGGTTCAGCGGCACGTCACCGAAGGCGCGGCCTTCGAGGCGGACGTAGGCCCACTTGCGGTCGTCGAGCCAGCCGACGTGGTCGGACGGGCCGATGTGCACGTCTTTGGTGTTGAACTCGCGCTGCAGGTTGCTGGTGACGGCCTGGGTCTTGGAGATCTTCTTGGACTCCAGCCGGGAACGCTCGAGCATGTTGAGGAAATCCATGTTGCCGCCGACGTTGAGCTGCATGGTGCGGTCGAGCTGCACACCGCGGTCCTCGAACAGCTTCGCCATCACGCGGTGGGTGATGGTGGCGCCGACCTGGCTCTTGATGTCGTCGCCGACGATCGGCACGCCGGCATCCTCGAACTTCTTCGCCCACACCGGATCGCTGGCGATGAACACCGGCAGCGCGTTGACGAACGCCACGCCGGCGTCGATCGCGCATTGCGCGTAGAACTTGTCGGCCTCCTCGGAGCCCACCGGCAGGTAGGACACCAGCACGTCGACCTGCGCGTCCTTGAGCGCCTTGACCACGTCGACGGCCTCGGCGTCGGACACCTCGATGGTGTCGGCGTAGTACTTGCCGATGCCGTCGAGGGTCGGGCCGCGCTGCACGGCGACGTCGGTCGGCGGCACGTCGGCGATCTTGATGGTGTTGTTCTCCGACGCGAAGATCGCCTCGGACAGGTCGAAGCCGACCTTCTTGGCGTCGACGTCGAAGGCGGCGACGAACTTGACGTCGCGGACGTGGTAGGGCCCGAAGCGAACGTGCATTAGACCGGGCACGGTCGCGTTCTCGTCCGCGTCTTTGTAGTACTGCACGCCCTGCACAAGCGAGGACGCGCAGTTTCCAACGCCGACAATGGCGACCCGGATGTCTCCTGCGTGCTCAGTCATGGCCGATCTCTCCCTCTCCTACTGAAATACGGTGGTGCTGTCTGTGGTCGCCCCGGTTCAAGGCTGTGCTCACGAGTTGTCCGGACTGCCCTGCCCGAGGCGTTCCGCCGCGATGAGTTCGTTGAGCCACTTCACTTCTCGCTCGCTGGACTCCAACCCCAACTGGTGCAACTGCCGGGTGTAGCGGTCGAATGAGGTGCTGGCCCGCGCAACTGCTTCACGCAGACCTTCGCGACGTTCCTCCACCTGACGACGGCGACCTTCCAGGATCCGCATTCGGGCTTCCGCCGGGGTGCGGTTGAAGAAGGCCAGATGCACACCGAATCCGTCGTCGGAATAGTTCTGCGGACCGGTGTCGGCCACGAGCTCGGTGAAGCGCTGCTTGCCGGCGTCGGTGAGCTGGTAGACCCGCCGGGCTCGTCGACGCGTCACCGTGCCCGCAGGCGCGGCGTCCTCGACGATCAGTCCGTCGATCTGCATGCGACGCAGCGCGGGGTACAGCGAACCGTATGAGAAGGCGCGGAACGCACCGAGCAGACCGGTGAGGCGTTTACGCAGTTCGTAGCCGTGCATGGGCGATTCCAGCAACAGACCCAGGATGGCGAGTTCGAGCACTGTGAACCACCTCCTCACGATCTGCACCGTCGCTACGACGCATCGACATCTCGCAAGATACTATCGCGTCGATATACTCGACGCCACACCGGGGTGTTGCCTTGTGTTCGCCTGCCGGTCACCTGGACCGGCTGCTCAGCTGCGCGGTGACCAGATCGCCTTGGTGGCGCCGTCCGGGTACAGCTCGATGCGCCCGGTCCCGAAGTCGCTGTTGGCGATGATCTCGACGTTGACGATGTCGGGGGTGGCCGGGTCGGCGGACGGCCCGATCCGCACCCAGGTGTCGGTGATGTCGGCGCGGCTCATCCCGAGGGTGTCGGGTGCTCCGCGCAGCACCGCGAGCGTCTTCTCGTAGTCGAACCTGGCCAGGTCGACGAGCCGATCGTCGCTAGTGAGAGTGCTGGGCGAGCCCCACGGATCGCCCCATCCGCCGCGATAGTCGTAGTTCTGCCGGCGCCGGTGGTCCGTCGGGTCCGGCCGGTCCAGCGACGCGTGGTCGGAGTGGATGTCGAGTTCGTATCCCATAGTGCTGCCGAACCGCCGCCGCATCTGCTCGAAAAGCCCGCTGAGCCCGTTGAGGGACTGCAGCTGTCGCGGCGGGGTGAGCACTGCGGGTTCGATGCCGTCGGAATTGGCGCCCGGGTCGCTCTGGAAGTTCAACGGCGAACTGGTGTTGCCGTACAGCCCCCAGCCGATGCACATGCCGAGGACGACGAGGGCGACGGCCATCGCCGCCTTCAGCCCCCAGCCGGTCGACGACCAGACGCGGCGCGGGGTTTTGGGCTTGCCCAGATCCGGCAACTGGACCGGCGCGTTGCCGGTCTGCAGATCGGACACCAGCGCCTGCAGATCACCCAGCGTCGCGGCGTGGGTGGCGGCCTTTACGCGCGCGCCGTGCTCAGCCATCGACAGCTGCCCCTCGCTGAGCGCGGTGTCGAGCACCTGGCAGGTGTCGTTGCGGTCGCTGTCTTTTGCCCGGGTCCCCGCCGTCTGCCGCCCTGAGCTGCTCACCGCCACGCCGAGATCGTAAGAGTTCGGTAGGCAATACCGCAGGCCCGACGCGGAATCGGAGGTTACGTTGCGGCGTCTCACGCTCGGCCCCGAACGGGCCGACGTACTCTGGTCACCGTGCGATTGCAGAGACAGGTGGTGGACTACGCGCTGAGGCGCCGGTCCCTGCTGGCCGAGGTCTACTCGGGACGCACCGGCGTCTCGGAGGTCTGCGACGCCAACCCCTACCTGCTGCGCGCCGCGAAGTTCCATGGCAAGCCGAGTTCGGTGATGTGCCCGATCTGCCGTAAAGAGCAGTTGACCCTGGTCTCGTGGGTGTTCGGGGATCACCTCGGCCCGGTGTCGGGTTCGGCGCGCACTGCCGAGGAGCTGGTCCTGCTGGCCACCAAGTTCGACGAGTTCTCCGTACACGTGGTGGAGGTATGCCGAACCTGTGAATGGAATCATCTGGTGAAGTCTTACGTGCTCGGCGCGGCGCGGCCGCCCAAGGCCCCGCGCGGGACCCGGTCGGCGCGTAAGAGCGCGCGTACGGCGAGTGAATAGCGAAGGGCACCACGAACGGTCGGTCGACGATGTCCGCAAGGGACACCCGGCGGACCGTGGCGGGGCGCCGCCTCCAGGAGACCGCGGCCCACGGCAGGCAGCTCGGGGCCGTCCGCCTCGTCCCGCCCAGGGCCCGTCCCGCCGGCCATCCGAACCGGCTGCCCGTAACCGTCCGCCGCGGGCGCCCGACGACAAGCGCACCGCGGTCCTGCCGCAGTTCCGTGACGAGCCGCCGGCTCATCTGCGTGATCCGATCGACGTGGTAAAGGCCGCTCTCGAGGGCACCCCTCCCCAGATGCCACCGCCGCCACGCGGCCCCGGCGGAGGCGGTGACGGTCCGTCTGGTCCGCCCGGCGGGCGTCGACATTGGCGTGAGCGCGTCAACGGGGGGTTGGTCAAGCGCGGGCTGATCGCCGCGGCCGTGGTGCTGATCGTGCTGCCGCTGGTGACATTCGGTATGGCGTACCTGATCGTCGACGTACCGAACCCGGGCGACATCCGGACGAATCAGGTGTCGACGATCCTTGCCAGCGACGGCAGCGAGATCGCGAAGATCGTCCCGCCCGAGGGCAACCGCGTCGACGTCAACATCGGCCAGATCCCGGTGCATGTGCGGGACGCCGTGATGGCCGCCGAGGATCGCGACTTCTACTCCAATCCGGGCTTCTCGTTCACCGGCTTCGCCCGCGCGTTCAAGAACAACCTGTTCGGCGGTGACCTGCAGGGCGGGTCGACGATCACCCAGCAGTACGTGAAGAACGCTCTGGTCGGCTCCGAGCGGGGCGGGTTGGGTGGCATCACGCGTAAGGCCAAGGAGCTGGTCATCTCGACGAAGATGTCCGGCGAGTGGTCCAAAGACCAGGTGTTGCAGTCGTATCTGAACATCATCTACTTCGGTCGCGGCGCCTACGGCGTGGCCGCGGCGTCGAAGGCCTACTTCAACAAGCCGGTCGAGGAGCTCACCGTCGCCGAGGGCGCGCTGCTGGCGACCCTGATCCAGCGTCCGTCGGCGCTCGACCCGGCCGTCGACCCCGAGGGTGCCGCCGACCGGTGGAACTGGGTGCTCGACGGGATGGTCGAGATCGGGGCGCTTTCGGACACCGACCGCGCCGCCCAGGTGTTCCCGCCGACGGTCCCGCCGGACGTCGCGCGCACCCAGAACCAGACGACCGGCCCGAACGGGCTCATCGAGCGTCAGGTGCAACGTGAACTGCTCGAGCTGTTCGACATCAGCGAGCAGCAACTCAACACCGAGGGGCTGCAGATCACCACGACGATCGACCCGAAGGCGCAGCGGGCGGCCGAGGAGGCGGTCGCGGAATACCTCGACGGTCAGGATCCCGACATGCGGACCGCGGTGGTGTCGATCGATCCGAAGACCGGCGGGGTCAAGGCCTACTACGGCGGCTCCGACGCCAACGGGTTCGACTTCGCCCAGGCCGGCCTGCCGACGGGTTCGTCGTTCAAGGTGTTCGCGCTCGTGGCCGCGCTGCAGCAGGGCATCGGCCTGGGATACCAGGTCGACAGCTCGCCGCTGGAGGTCGACGGCATCAAGATCAGCAACGTCGAGGGCAACAGCTGTGGCACCTGCAACATCGCCGAGGCGCTCAAGCGCTCGCTGAACACCAGCTACTACCGCCTGATGCTCGAACTGGACAACGGACCTCAGGACGTGGCCGACGCTGCTCACCAGGCCGGTATCCCCGAGAGCTTCCCCGGCGTCGAGCACACCCTCAGCGAGGACGGGCAGGGCGGACCGCCGAACAACGGCATCGTGCTCGGCCAGTACCAGTCCCGGGTGATCGACATGGCGTCGGCATACGCCACGCTGGCCGCCTCCGGGGTCTACCGCAAGCCGCACTTCGTCCAGAAGGTCGTCAACTCCCAGGGTGACGTGCTGTTCGACGCCTCGCAGGAGGACAACAGCGGAGAGCGCCGCATCGACAAGAGGGTGGCCGACAACGCCACCGCGGCCATGCAGCCGATCGCCGCGTACTCGAATGGTCACGCGCTGGCGGGTGGGCGGCCGTCGGCGGCCAAGACCGGTACCAACCAGCTCGGAGACACCGACGACAACCGCGACGCGTGGATGGTCGGGTTCACCCCGTCGCTGTCCACGGCGGTGTGGGTCGGCACCGTCGACGGCACCAAACCGCTCGAGAACAAGTGGGGCTCCCCGGTGTACGGGTCCGGTCTGCCGTCGGACATCTGGAAGGCCACGATGGACGGGGCGCTGGAGGGCACCGACAACGAGTCGTTCCCGAAGCCGGAGGAGATCGGCGGGTACGCCGGTGTGCCGCAGGCGCCGTCGCGGCCGACGGCCACGTCCACCTTGGTGCCCACCCCATCGGTGCCGACCCCATCGGAGACGGTGATCCAACCGACCCTCGAAGTCGCCCCGGGCATCACGATCCCGCTCGGCCCACCGACGACGGTTCCCGTCGGGCCGCCACCGCCGGTCGGCCAGCCGGTGCCCGCGCCGGTCGCACCCGCGCCGGTGGTTCCCCAGCCGGTCGTTCCCGGTGTGCCCGTACCGCCTGGGCCGCCGCCGCCTCCGTGACGAGGCCCGAGGGGCCCGGCGAACGGGAACCCCGGTGGGTGTCGCCGTCGCCGCTCGCGCAGGATCTGCGCAGCGCCGACGACCGGGATCTGCCCAGCCGCACCGACCGGATCGGGGCGGCCCTCGCGGACGTCATCGGCGGTCCGGTCGGCCGGCACGCACTGATCGGCAGGCAGCGCTTCATGACGCCGCTGCGCGTGATGCTGATCGTCGCGGTCGTGTTCCTGGCGCTGGGCTATTCGACGAAGGCAGCGTGTCTGCAGACCACCGGCAGCGGACCGGCCGATCAGCGGGTGGCGAATTGGGAGAACAACCGTGCGTACTACGAGCTGTGCTACTCCGACACCGTGCCGCTCTACACCGCGGAACTGCTGAATCAAGGCAAGTTCCCGTATAAGTCGAGTTGGATCGAGACCGACGGCAGCGGTGAGCCGCGCATCACCTACGACGGCGAGGTCGCAGTGCGGTACATGGAGTACCCGGTGCTGACCGGGCTGTACCAGTACGCGTCGATGGCGCTGGCCAAGACGTACTCCGCAGTCACACGGGCGGCGTCGATCCCGGTGGTCGCCGAGGTGGTGATGTTCTTCAACATCGCCGCGTTCGGTCTGGCGCTGGCGTGGCTGGCGACCGTGTGGGCGACGGCGATGCTGGCCGGCCGACGCGTGTGGGATGCCGCGCTGGTCGCCGCGTCACCGTTGGTGATCTTTCAGATCTTCACCAACTTCGATGCGCTGGCAACGGCTTTCGCGGTCGGCGCGATGCTGGCGTGGGCTCGACGAAGACCGGTGCCGGCCGGTGCGCTGATCGGCCTCGGGGTGGCGGCCAAACTGTATCCGCTGCTGCTGCTGGTGCCCTTGGTGCTGTTGGCGCTGCGGACCGGACGGCTGCGCGAGGTGGCGAAGACAGCGGCGACGGCGTTCGCCACCTGGCTGCTGGTCAACCTGCCGATCATGGCGCTGTTCCCCCGCGGGTGGTCGGAGTTCTTCCGCCTCAACACCCGTCGCGGTGACGACATGGACTCGCTCTACAACGTCGTCAAGTCGTTCACGGGGTGGCAGGGGTTCGACACCGACCTCGGTTTCTGGCAGCCGCCGACGATCCTCAACGCCGTCACCGCGGTGCTGTTCGCCTCGTGTTGCATCGCCATCGGATACATCGCGCTGACGGCGCGGCAGCGGCCGAGGGTGGCGCAGCTGGCGTTTCTCGTGGTGGCCGCGTTCTTGCTGACCAACAAGGTGTGGAGTCCGCAGTTCTCGCTGTGGCTGGTCCCGTTGGCCGTGCTGGCACTGCCGCACCGGCGAATCCTGTTGGCGTGGATGACCCTCGACGCACTGGTCTGGGTGCCGCGCATGCTCTACCTCTACGGCGAGTCCAACCGCGGTCTGCCCGAACAGTGGTTCACCGCCACCGTGCTTCTGCGCGATGTCGCGGTCATCACGTTGTGCGCGTTGGTGATCAGGCAGATCTACCGCCCAGAGCTCGACCTGGTCCGCTACGGCGGACGCGTCGACGACCCGACCGGCGGCGTCTTCGACCGGGCTTCCGACGATCCGCCGCGCTGGTTGCCCGACTGGTTGCGGCCAGAGGCTCATCGGATCCGAGTGACTCCGCCCCGACCTACCCATGACGAGGCGCCGGCCGGCGTCCGGCGATGACGACCGATTTCGCAGCTCAGACCCGTCTCCTGTAGCCTGGGCGGGTTGCCGACGCAGGCGACCCTCCTGCCACGGAATCCGCCGTGGCCGCACTACGACCATAGGAGGTGATGAGGTTCTAATGCGTCCATACGAAATCATGGTCATCCTCGACCCCACACTTGACGAGCGCACGGTGGCTCCCTCGCTGGAGACGTTCCTGAACGTCGTCCGCAAGGACGGCGGAAGCGTTGATAAGGTGGACATCTGGGGCCGTCGCCGGCTCGCGTACGAGATCGCCAAGCATGCCGAGGGCATCTACGCGGTGATCGACGTGAAGGCCGCCCCCGCCACGGTGACCGAACTCGACCGTCAGCTCAGTCTGAACGAGTCGGTGCTTCGCACCAAGGTCATGCGGACCGACAAGCACTGATCACCGAACGGCTCCGGGTGTCATGCGCCTTGCGTAGGCTCGCGCCCAGTATGCCGTCCATCTCAGGAGGACCCAGTGGCTGGTGACACCACCATCACCGTCGTCGGAAACCTGACCGCCGATCCGGAATTGCGGTTCACGCCGTCCGGAGCGGCTGTCGCCAACTTCACCGTGGCGTCGACTCCGCGGATCTACGACCGTCAGGCCGGGGAGTGGAAGGACGGCGAAGCGCTGTTCCTGCGCTGCAACATCTGGCGCGAGGCCGCCGAGAACGTCGCCGAAAGCCTGACCCGCGGGTCTCGCGTCATCGTGACCGGTCGGCTCAAGCAGCGGTCCTTCGAAACCCGTGAGGGCGAGAAGCGCACCGTCATGGAGGTCGAGGTCGACGAGATCGGCCCATCGCTGCGGTATGCCACGGCCAAGGTCAACAAGGCCAGCCGTGGTGGCGGTGGTGGCGGCGGCTTCGGTGGTGGCGGTGGCGGGGGATCCCGTGGCGGCAGCGGTGGTGGGCAGGCGGCCGCGGCCGAGGACCCGTGGGGCAGTGCCCCGGCGTCGGGTTCCTTCAGCGGCGCCGACGACGAGCCTCCCTTCTGAGTGACTCCACGAGCACTCCCGAAAGAACATTGAGAAAGAGATAGCGATATGGCCAAGTCCAACAAGCGGCGGCCGGCACCGGAAAAGCCGGTCAAGACCCGCAAATGCGTGTTCTGCTCCAAGAAAGGCAAGGGGCAGGACATCGACTACAAGGACACCGCACTGCTGCGTACCTACATCAGCGAACGCGGCAAGATCCGTGCCCGCCGGGTGACGGGCAACTGCGTGCAGCACCAGCGTGACATTGCGGTCGCAGTGAAGAACGCCCGTGAGGTGGCCCTGCTGCCGTTCGGTTCGTCCACGCGGTAGACCACCACCGGAAACGAAAGATCAACGAAGATGAAACTGATTCTCACCGCCGAGGTGGATCACCTGGGGGAGCCCGGTGACACCGTGGAAGTCAAGGACGGCTACGGCCGCAACTACCTGCTGCCGCGCGGGTTGGCGATCGTCGCCAGCCGCGGCGCCCAGCGTCAGGCCGACGACATCCGTCGGGCCCGCGAGCTCAAGACCGTCCGCGGTCAGGAGCACGCCAAGGAGATCAAGGCCGCGTTGGAGGCGCTCGACGCCGTCGAGCTGGCGGTGAACGCCTCGGCCGACACCGGTAAGCTGTTCGGCTCGGTGACAGCCAGCGATGTGGTCGCCGCAATCAAGAAGGCCGGCGGCCCCAACCTCGACAAGCGGACCGTCCAGCTGCCGAAGGCACACATCAAGAGCCTCGGTGCGCATTCGGTATCGGTGCGGCTGCATCCGGGCGTGGAAGCCTCGGTGTCGCTGAACGTCGTCGCCGAGGGCTGACACCAGCGTCAATACGCCCGGGTGGGAACTGTTTGCGGTTCCTATCCGGGCGTTGTGCTTCCCCGGCGAACATCCTTTGGCTCAAATCCCCGTAGCGAACGTTATCGGGTGTTAACCTGCACGGCGCTCCGGCGTAGCTCAACACGCCCGAGTCGTCAACCGCGCACGACACGCCGGAAAAGTTTCTATCCACAACCAGTTAGAGCCTCTACGGTGCGCTTATCTGCGGTGATATCCCGATGACGAACGGCCATCCACAGGTTCTCCCCAAGGGCTCAACACGCTCGTCCTGATGTATCCACACTGCGTCCACAGGTTCATGAACAGGCCTGCTCCCGCGCCGCCGTAGCAACGTCTAGGGTTGGCGCTCGCGCGGTGTTGTCGGCGGTCGGACTTAAAGTCGCAGCGAGCACAAAACGAACGGGCGTTCGATCGATGGAGGGGGTCTCGTGGCTGTCGTGGACGACCGTGGTTATGCCGACATGGACGCCGCACCGCCGAGCGAGGAGTTCGGCCGTCAGCCGCCGCACGACGCGGCGGCCGAGCAGGCCGTCCTCGGCGGGATGCTGCTGAGTAAGGACGCCATCGCCGACGTCCTCGAGCGGCTACGGCCCAACGATTTCTACCGGCCGGCACACCAGAACGTCTACGACTCGATCCTCGAACTGTACGGTCGCGGTGAGCCCGCGGACGCGGTGACGGTGGCGGCCGAGTTGGACCGGCGTGGACTGCTGCGTCGCATCGGCGGTGCGCCGTATCTGCATACCTTGATCTCCACTGTGCCGACGGCGGCGAACGCCGGCTTCTATGCCGGGATCGTGGCCGAGAAGGCGCTGCTGCGCCGCCTGGTGGAAGCGGGGACCCGCGTCGTGCAGTACGGCTATGCGGGCGCCGACGGGGCGGACGTGTCGGATGTGGTCGACCGCGCCCAAGCCGAGATCTACGACGTCACCGAGCGCCGTGCGACCGAGGATTTCGTGATCCTCGAGGACCTGCTGCAGCCGACGATGGACGAGATCGACGCGATCGCGTCTCGGGGCGGAATCTCGCGCGGTGTGCCGACGGGGTTCATCGAACTCGACGAGGTGACCAACGGTCTGCACGCCGGGCAGATGATCATCATCGCGGCCCGTCCTGGAGTCGGGAAATCGACGCTGGCACTCGATATCCTGCGGTCCTGCTCGATCAAGCATCAGCTGCCGAGCGTGATCTTCTCGCTGGAGATGAGCAAGTCCGAGATCGTCATGCGCCTGCTGTCGGCCGAAGCGAAGATCAAGCTCGCCGATATGCGCTCGGGCCGGATGAGCGACGACGACTGGACGAAGCTGGCTCGCCGGATGAGCGAGATCAGCGAGGCCCCCCTGTACATCGACGACTCGCCGAACTTGACGATGATGGAGATCCGCGCGAAGGCTCGCCGGCTGTCGCAGAGGGCCGGCTTGCGGCTGATCGTCGTCGATTACATGCAGCTGATGACGTCGGGCAAGAAGTACGAGTCGCGTCAGCAAGAGGTGTCGGACTTTTCCCGCAGCATCAAGCTGATGGCCAAGGAACTCGACGTGCCGGTGGTGGCGATCAGCCAGCTGAACCGCGGCCCGGAACAGCGCACCGATAAGAGGCCCCAGGTCTCGGACCTCCGCGAGTCGGGCTGTCTGACGGCGAACACGCGAATCCTACGGGCCGACAATGGCGCCGAGGTCACCTTCGGTGAGCTGATGCGTACGGGCGAGCGCCCACTGGTGTGGTCGCTGGACGAGCGCATGCGCATGGTGGCGCGACCGATGACCAACGTCTTCGCCAGCGGTCGCAAAGAGGCGTTCCGGGTGCGGTTGGCGTCCGGTCGGACGGTTGAGGCGACGGGCAACCATCCGTTCATGACGGTGGACGGCTGGATCCCGCTCGAGGAGCTGAAGGTCGGTGACCGGGTGGGCGCGCCGCGTAAAGTTCCCGAGCCGGTACGCACGGGGCGAATGGCCGATGCCGAGGTCGTCATGCTGGGGCGCATGATCGGGGACGGATCAGGCGTGAAGCGCCAGCCGATCAGGTACGCGAGCATCGAGGCGCAGAGCCTGTCGGGGGTTACCGACGCTGCCAAGCACTTCGGCGTGACGGCGGTGCGTGGCGAGTATCCGGCGGATCAGGTCACCAAGTTACGCATGCCGGCCCCCTACCGGTTGACCCACGGTAGGTGCGATCCGGTCGCGGCCCGGCTCGACGGCATGGGCGTGTCCGGAACGGGGAGCCACGAGAAATCCGTGCCTGGAAGGGTTTTCGCGCTACCTAACGATCAGGTCGCACTGTTCCTGCGGCATCTGTGGGCGACGGATGGGTCGGTCACGTGGGACCAACGTGCCAAGGCGGGATGCATCTACTATTCGTCGACCAGTCGGTGCCTGGTCGACGACGTCGCCCAGTTGTTGTTGCGCTGCGGCGTATACGGCCACATCAAGCCCGTGCTGAATGACCGCTATCGGGAAGGCTGGCACCTGTACGTCTACGGTGCTGACAACCAGGCACGCTTCCTGACCAATGTCGGCGTGCCCGGTGCTGGGGGAATGGCGGCGCAGCGGGTGCTGGAGAGCCTCGAAAGCGTTGTGTTTAGCCGCAATTCGGATACGGTTCCGAAGGAGGTGTGCGCTCAGATGCGGGTATCCGAAATCCTCGCCGACGAGCACATCGCCATGTCGGCGACCAACGACGTGTTCTGGGACGAGATCGTCGAGGTCACCAGCATCGGTGAACAGGACGTGTACGACGGAACCGTCGATGGCACACACAACTTCGTCGCAAACCAGATCAGTCTTCACAATAGCCTCGAGCAGGATGCGGACATGGTCATCCTGTTGCACAGGCCCGACGCATTTGACCGTGACGATCCGCGTGGCGGCGAAGCGGACCTGATCCTGGGTAAGCACCGTAACGGCCCGACGAAGACGATTACCGTTGCGCACCAACTGCATTTGTCCAAGTTCGCGAACATGGCGCATTCTTAGTGTAGGCTTGTAGGTTCTCAAACCCGCGTGTCATTTTCTCAGTGCGCTTGTCATGCGCCTGTCATGCGTGTCTCAAACCTTGTCATGTTGTCCGTTCCGGTCTTGGAGTTCGTCAGCGTCGGCACGTGATGTGATGCAGACCCCCTTCGCCGGAGCCATGGATGACTCTCGTGGGGCCGCGACACGGGATCCGGGCCACAGTGGCGGAATGCTGCAGTGTCGGTCACCTCGGCAATAATTGACGTTGACGTTCGGTGGCGATGGACGCTCGGACAGTGGAGATGGTGGCTGCATAAGCCACCAAGATGGGGGTATTCGCGATGAGCTATCGGAACAAGATTCACGTGGCTTTCGCCAGTGAGGACATCCGCTACTACCGGCTGATGGAAGCGTGGCGGGACAACAAGCGCATCGACTTCAACTTCTTCGACGCCCATGACCTCTGTCAGGCGCGGGACACCAGGCAGCCCGAAACGATCAAGCGCAACCTGCGTGAACGGATGAAGAACGCCAAACAGACCGCGTTATTGGGAAGCGTCGACGGGCGGGCGGAAGGCCAGAGACGGCAACTGAGACACGGTGTCGGCAAAGTCGTATTTCACCAGTTCAGCAGTAGTTTGACGGGTCGGAGATGATTGCGCGCGTGGTGTCGAAGCGCGGCGGCGATGTTGGTATGGCCGTTGAGCCGCAGGACACTGATGGCTGTATTCCTCAGGGTTGCCATGACCTGGGGTCCGCCGCCGGTGCGGATCTGCGAGTGGTCCTCGGCGTAGGTGACGTCGCGGACCCAGTGCAGCTTGTTCTCGATCGCCCAGTGTCCGCGCAGCCAGGCGGCGATCTGGGCGGGCTTGGCGTCGGCGATCGACAGGGAGGTGACGGCGTAGACGACTTCGGTGTGACGCTTGCTGGTCTTGCGGTCGGTGACCGTGCGGGTCAGTTGCAGCACCTGCACGGCGCCGGGGAACCCGATTCCCTCGGTGATCTCGGTAGCTTTGAGTACGCGTTTGGCGGTGCGGCCGTGATCGTGCTCGATGCTGGTGTCGAGGATCGGGATCTGTTTCCACGGCAGGTTTTTGAGCTGCCTGCGCAGCGTCGGCTGATTGTCTTTGACGGTGAAGATGTAGTGGCCGCTGCGGCCGATGATGTGTTCGGCGGTGTCGCGCTGACAGTGCAGGGCGTCGGCCGTGATGACCGCCCCGGTGATGTCGAACGTGTCGAGAAGCTTTCTCAGCATGGGGATTTCGTTGGTCTTGACATCGACCGCCAGTTGCGCGAGCACGGTGCCGGTCTGTTGGCACAGCCCGGCCAGCAGGTGCACCAGGCTGCCGGTCTGGCCGCGGGCGCCGCGCAGCGTCTTGTCATCGAAGGCGATCACCCGGCGACCGGCGATCGTGCTGGTGTGCAACCACATCCACGCCCCGATCAGCTGGTCAAGTTCGTCCGGGGCGAGCCGTTGCAGGCAGCGCCGGATCGTCGACTCGCACGGCGCAACGCCGGTGACACCGAGCCGCGCCAGCACCTCCGGAGCGGAATCGGCGGCCCATTCGGCGATCGCCACGAACGACTGTGCCCCGGCGAGCACCGCCGACAGCGCCACCGCCAGCACCCCGGTCAGACCGTGCCGAATCCCGCGCCGCTGGCGCGGGTCGGGCACCCGCGCCAGCAGATCCAACAACCCCTCTGGTGCGGGCGGAATCTCGGCCAACTCGCCCAGCAGCGGGTCGGAGTCGTCGACAACGGACAAGATGGGCGATGATGGCACAGCGGGCACGGCAGCGCTTTCTGGGATGTGGCTGGTGTGGAAACTGTGATCATCCCGTGCTCTGCCGTGCCCGTCCTGTAACCACACCAGTCCCGCCTGTCACGCCTGCAACGCTGCAGGCCAAACGCTCAGGCCACGACTTTGCCGACACGTGTGCCACGAACGATGAAGGAGGTCCCTATGGGTAGGTAGGGAGATCACCCGAGTCGATGCTGTGCCAGAGATGAAGGTGTGGCCCTTCGACGTCGCCCTTCGGGGGGTGGCGTCAAACCACCGCATGCTGCGTTGGCTGAAGACCGTCGTGGTGAGCGATGCGGAAAAGGCGTCCCGGAGGCGTCAGGTGGGGACCAGGAAGATGAGTAAACCCGAACCGCTGTTGACGTGTCGTTACAAAGGGAAGAGACATCCAAACCGTGGCCATGTGTCGGGCTGCGGGAGCAGGGCCTGGCGGGTGCCCGATTACTGGCCAGGTGGTGTCCGGCATGGAGGCGGCATGAGCCTGGTCTGCGGCTCTGGCAGGGAACGTGGGAAGGCATGCGCCGATACCCCCCTCCGATGGGGTGAGAGGGAGTAGCCGAGCGGTGGTGACCGCGAGGTGTGAGTACCGTCGCGGCGCGTGCTGGCGGACCGGCCCGTAGTAGTGCCGAAGCCCCTGTAATGGGGGTGGAGCGAAGGGGCCGGGCCATCTGTGGCTGTGTTTGTCCGGTCAACCCGGCATGGTCGGGGAGGAGCTTGGTGAGCGAGCTGAAATCGTCAGCGAAACCGTTTGAGATTTCGAAATGGGAGGTTTGGCAGGCATACGAGAAGGTCAAGGCCAACAAGGGTGCGCCGGGGGCGGATGGGGTGGATCTGGCGGCATTCGAGGCTGATCTACAGGACAACCTGTACAAGATCTGGAATCGGATGTCGTCGGGGTCCTACTTTCCGCCGCCGGTCAAGGCGGTGGAGATACCCAAACCGCACGGCGGTGGGACCAGGGTGCTCGGTGTCCCCACGGTCGCGGACAGGATCGCCCAGACGGTAGTGGCAGCGAGGCTGGAAGCAAGGGTCGAGCCGATCTTTCATCCGGACTCCTATGGCTACCGCCCGAAGCGGTCGGCGCTGGACGCGGTCGGGGTATGCCGGCGGCGCTGTTGGAAATACGACTGGGTCATCGATTTGGATGTGCAGAAGTTCTTCGACAGCGTGCCGTGGGACCTCGTCGTCAAGGCGGTGGCGGCACACACTGACCAGCCCTGGGTGCTGCTGTATGTGAAGCGGTGGCTGGCCGCACCGATACAACAGCCCGATGGAACCTTGCAGCAGCGAGACCGCGGAACCCCACAGGGCTCGGCGATCTCGCCGGTGTTGGCGAATCTGTTTCTGCATTACGCGTTCGATGCGTGGATGGCTCGGGAGTTCCCGACGATCCCGTTCGAGCGCTATGCAGACGATGCGGTCGTGCACTGTGTCAGCGAGCGTCAAGCTCGCCACGTACAGGCGGCGATCGCAGACAGGTTGGAAACTGTCGGGTTGCGACTGCATCCCGATAAGACCCGGATCGTGTACTGCCAGGACAACAATCGGCGCGGCTCGGCAGAGCACACGTCGTTTACATTCCTGGGCTTCACGTTCCGCGCCCGCGGCGCGCGGGACAGACACGGGGTGGTGTTCACCTCGTTTCTGCCCGCGGTCAGCAAGGACGCCTTGAAGAAGATGAGCTGCGTGGTGCGGCGGTGGCGCCTGCATCGGCGCACCGAGCTCGCCTTCGCTGACCTGGCCCGGATGATTAATCCGATCGTTGGGGGCTGGATGCGCTACTACGGGGCTTTCTACCCGTCAGCACTGTATGGCCTGCTGGGCCGCATCAACACCTACCTGGTGCGGTGGGTCCGCAAGAAATACAAACGATTCCGTGCCCGGCGCCAGGCCAGAGCAGCGTGGGAGCGCGTAACTGCGCAGTACCCGCGTTACTTCGCGCACTGGGCGTGGGTCACATACCCGCTGATGATCAAGATGGCAAGAGCGGAGTGACGGGAGACCGTCACGCTCCGTTCCGTGGGAGCCCGGGGGGCGCAATTCCCCCCGGGCCACCCGACCGTGCGCCACCCCGGGCGAGCTTGAAGCCATCATTCCAGCCGATCTGCTGCAGTTCTATGAGCGAGATCATCCACAGCTACCGACGCCCCAAACTCGAAGCACAACAAAGCAGCTCACTATTCGGTCACCTAGACCCGCAAGCTTGACGGCCGTCGGGGTTGTCGCCGCCTTGCATTGCCTTCAACGTGATGACGTGCAATCAGCCGGAGAGGCGATGCGATGGCTGATCACTGCGATGCGGAAACGGAAAGCGCAGCCCTGCACCACAAATCTGCTGTGGAGCGGAGGTGTGACGAAGGCCGTACAACTCGCCGCACTTGGCCCTACCCTCAAGCCAAGTGACCAGCTGCGGTACCGCACCGCCACATCTTCGCCAGCTGTTCCAACGCGGAAATCGGCCGATATCAGGCGGTTAGCCAGACGGATGCCGGCCTCCTTGTGGCAGGCATGGTCGTTACCGTTGTCCATTCCGGGCTGTCATCACCGTCAACTCCGCTCGGCGCTAGCCGTGGTAGTCCTGCTCGTGGGCACCCGCGCGACTCTCGACTTCTGCGTTCGGACCATTCGCAGCCCGATCGATGGCCATGGTGTTTCCCGAATACTTCAACTACTGGAAAGGCATGCAGATTGGCATGACATCAACTGCGCCATCAACGCTGTCGCCGACCACCTGAGCGACGTTGAGGTTCCGATTGACTACCACCGACGGCGCGAGCTGGACTATGGGTCCCTGTTGCCTGACAAGACATGGCGGCGCATCTGCCGAGACACTGACACCGCAGCCCAAGGTCCCGCCCGTGCGACGGTCGCCCGTCACTACTTGTATGAGCGCGTATCCGGGTCAACAGTGGAAAGCCAAGCCATCAGCGCAGCTCTACGCACCAAGATTGCAAACTTCCCCTATCACCTGACCCCAGAATTAGCCGATGCACTCGATGAACACGCTGTGGAATTCCTGGCTAGTCAAGGGGTGCGGGGGGAGCCCATCCACTATCAGCCATCGAGCGAGTGCTTTCGGGGCCTACAGTTGCCGGGCGGCAACCCCGACGACACCGATATCGACGGCCTGCATCACCACGTTAGGAACGGACTGACCCTTGGTGATGCCGCGACACAGATCGGCGTCGATCTCGAAGTCGCACGCTATCTCTTGACCCGTTTTCCCGCACCAGTGGCACCGAACCGGGAGTACGGAGCCTACTACCGCGCGAAGCACGCCTATCCGCGGCAGCGATTCATCAAGCAGTACCAAACGCAAGGAAAGAGCTTGCGGGACGTGGCCAAACGAGTTGGGCGTAAGCAGACAAACGATGGTCCGCCTCGCAGAGGAGTACGGTCTTGATCTTCGCAAACCTGGAAGGTCACCCAAAACGACCATCGAACGTGAATGGTTCTACACCGAGTACGTCACTCACGGTCGACCGCTTCCCGACCTCGCACGCGAACAGGGGGTGAGCACCTCAACGATGGCGCGATGGGCCCAAACGCACGCGATACCACTGCGACCTCGCGGTGGTGCCAGGGGTCGCGCACGCCAATCAACCTAACGAGTAGTGGGCTCAATCAGTCTGGGGCACTGAGAAGCTCACTGACCGGTACCCCGAGCGCATCTGCTATGTCAAATAGGCGCTCGTAGAGCAGACCGCGCCGGCCATGTTCGACGTCGATGAGAACGTTGCGGCTGACGCCGGAGGCGAGGGCAAGGCCCTCCTGGGTCATTCCGCGTTGCACCCGTAGGGCTCGGATGCGGCCTCCGACGAGGAGCCGGACGGTCGCCCAATATGCATAGCGGTGTGGGTCTGTTTGCTCTGGACGCGTCGGCACGTCGTCTAGTCAGGGCGAGTCGACCCAGGAAGTCTGCCCTACTAGTAGTACGTTCCAGGAATGGATGTGCTGGAATCCAACTTTGACGGTGAAGAGCACGTCACGGCCTACGCTCTGGATTTACTTGATGAGTTGCGCCTCAACGTGTCGCAATGTCTTCTGGTACTGCGCATCGTGTCCGAGCAGGCGGACCTGGGCTTCGGAGAACTGCAGCAAGCGCTTATATGCGCTCGTGAGGAGGCTAAGCAAGCTTTCGAGGCCGCGAGTGTCGTCCGTCAGGGTGCGAAGTTGAGTGAGAGTTGGGGCAGGGCTTTGTCACGGCCGAAGGCGATCTTCGCTCGCCACAGCGCAGCCGTGCGCGACGGTGCTCCGCGAGTGCAGCCGCTCCGCGGGCTAAGTGATCGTTTCGAGCGCTAGGTATGGCAACTGCCAGCCCTCGATCGTTCTCAAGATTTCGTCGGGAGCCGTCCTATGTGTCAGGCCGCGATCCGGGCCACCGGCTCGCGATGCTCCAGCGCCGTGATCTACCTAGGGGCCGGGGCCTTTGCCACCCACTGCTATTCGCACGCAACCGCATTCGTGGATATCACGCTCAGTGAAGGCCACTGTTCCGTTGGTCGGTGAGCCATCGCGCCGCTGATTGGTGGGCCGCTGCTCCGGTGTGGGGCGAGCCGCGTGCGTCTTGGGCTTGGGGTAGTGCCGGTGGGACGGGCCAGCTGGTGGTCCGCCCCACCGGCGGCTGGTCAGCCGGGCAGGCCGAAGTGCTTGCGCATTGATTCGTCGCAGGTCAGCACGGTGGCATGGGCGTTGGTGGTGATGCGATCGATAATCGCGTCGGCGAGGATCTTCTCCTCCATGCGGTCGTGCCACTGGCCGGGCGGCAGCTGGGTGCAGTAGATCGTCGATGCCGTCTTATGCCGTCGATCGATCAAGGTGTGCAGCTGCTGAATCTGCTGGCGGCTCGGCGTGGTGAGGAACCAGTCATCGATGATCAACAACTCCACCTTGACCAGGGTGTCCAGGCAGCGTTTGCGCTCCCCGGTGCGTTCGGCGATGGTGAGCCGGTCGAACAGTTCACCGGCCGGCAAGTACAGCACACTGCGGTATTGCTGGCAGGCCTTGTTGCCCAGCGCGCAGGCTACATAGGTCTTCCCGGCGCCGGTCGGGCCCTGCAGGATGACGTCCTGACGGTTTTGCAGGTAGTTGCCGACGGCGAGGCGGGCGATCAGCTCGGCATCCACGTTGCGGCCGGGCATGGCTTTGATGTCAGCGATGTCGGCGGCGGGTTGGGCCAGTGCTGCGTGTCGGCGCAGTCGGTGCAGCTTGCTGTTGCGGCGGCGTTCGTATTCCCAGTCGACGGCCATCTTGACCATCTCCGGGCCGGTGGGCGGTTGCGCACCGGTGACGGCGGCGAGGTTCTCGAAGTACTCGGCCATGCCTGACAGGCGCATCGCCTTGAGCCTGTCCAAGGTCTGCACGTCGATCATGATTGGCCCCCGCCCTGGCCGTAGTAGTCGGCGCCGCGCACGAAGCCGGCGTCACCGAGGGACGCCACCGGTGGTGGATCGGCAGGTTCCCACGTGGCCCATAGCTTCTTGATCAGCGTGTAGGACGGTGCCGGTGTCGCGCCCAGCGCCCGGCCACAGGTGTCTTCGAGCCGAGCCGCACCGCCTTGGCGTTTGGCCAATGCCATCACCCCCAAACACGACCGGTAGGACTGCTCGACGATCGTGCGGGAGGCCAGGATCGCCTGGATCGACGCCATGGTGTTCGGGCCGATGGTTGCCGCCCACTGCTCGAAGCGGGCCGGGCTCCAGTCGGCCAGTCGGTGTCGATGCCCGGCAGGCATGTGCTCGGCCACGGTGGCATACCGGCCGCGAACACCTTTGAACCGGACATGGCAGGCCACGCGTTCGGTGCCGACGAAGACCTCCACGGTGCCTGAGGTCAGGCGCACATCCAGACTCTGCCCGATCAGCGTCGATGGCACTGAGTAGAAATTGCGGTCCACTTGAATGTGATAGTTCGGTCCTGCCTTGGCTTTTCGTAGATCCGCTAACTCGAACCGCACCGGCGGCAAGGGATGCAGCAGTGGCTGCTCGTCTCGTAGGAATACGATCTGCCTGGAGTCCTCCCGCTTCTGAAATGGCCGCGCATTGATCGCCTCGACCACATCGAAGAGGGCCTCGTTCAACTCGGCCAGGCCCACGAACCTGCGATCACGCAGCACCGCGGCGACCTGGTTGGCGACGAACCGCACGCTGCCTTCCACGACCGGCTTGTCGCGCGGCCGCTTGACCCTGGCCGGGATGATCGCGGTGCCGTAATGCTCGGCCAGCCCGGCATAAGCCGGGTTCAGCGCCGGTTCGTAGCGGTCGGCCCGCGATACGCCGGTGCGAAGGTTGTCCGGGACCAGCAGTCGGGCCGTGCCGCCAAAAGCCTCGAATGCGTGCACATGCGCATCGATCCACGACACCAGCGTCATATCGGTGAACGCCTCCACATACGTGAAAGCCGAAAACGACAGCGCGGCCACGAACAGCCACGCCTCGGTCGCCGCACCGGTCAGCGGGTCGGCGAAGCTCATCGCATCACCGGCCCAGTCGACCTCGATGGATTCGCCCGGGTGCGCACGATGCGCATCGATGCCCCCGTCGCGGCCACCCAGCGGCGGTACTGTTCGTTGAAGAACGAGTACCGATACGGCACTCCACCGCTGGCCCGGCACGCCGCGACGTACTCATTCCACAACAGCAACAGCGTCACCGACGGGCGCCCGAGTTCGCGGTGCACATGCTCGAAATCCGGCGCCACACGGTCTGAGTCCGGCCTGATCGGTGCGGGCAACAACCGGTGGCGGACCTCGTCAGCAGCGAGGTCCGCCACCTCCCGAAGCCCACGCCGGCCGCAGTTGCGGCTGCGAACACCGACGCCACGGTGTTGCGCGAGCAGCCCAGCACATCGGCGATACCGCGCTGACTCACCCCTTCTGCACGTAGCCGCAGGATCTGTTTGTAGTCGACCATCGAAGGCGACCCCTTTCGTCACGTCCGCGTCCCAATGACGCGGACCGACGAACGGTCGCACCCACAACATCAGCGGCACCACGGCTCATCCGCCACCGGCATAGTGGCTCACCCCGCAACGGAACGATGGCTCACCCAACCCCGGAACAATGGCCCTAACCAGCCGTAATATCCACATTCGAACGGGAGAAGTACCGGGCTCATGCCCAGACTGTCGATGCGCGCCAGTCCACGTCGCATCAGGAGTTACTCGACATCCAGCAACGCGTTGGGGAGGTGATTGCCGACTGTTGGACTCAACGTCGAGAACGCCGGCAGGCGCACCTCGAGGAACTTGCTCGCCTTCCGGTCAAAACCGGGCAGCCATCCGACCTGGGGCGATCATCAACCCCCTGATGCCGCTGCGACTCTGGGTCCCAGATAACGGAGCCCATGCGCGGACGCCAGAAGTTCGCGGCCGTGATCGGGCGCTATCACCAGTGGCCGGCGGCCGTGGGGCGCAATGACAAGCACTCGCTGTCTCCGTGGCATACATTGTCCTGCCAACCGCGTACCAACTACGCGGCGGTCCTGCCAGAATGCGTGAATGATTCCCAGCTGTGGTGCCGCGGTCGTCAACTGGCTGAGGCGTGGAGCAAGTTGCCGATGAAGACACCGGCTGGCTGGTATCCCAATCCAGACGGCTCGCCGAGCGAGCGCTATTGGGACGGTGGCAGGTGGACCAACGATCAACGAACACCCCGGACTTCAGCCCCAGGGGCTCACACGAGATACTCCGACCCGCCTCACGCCCGGGTGAATCATCACCCCCGTACGCAGGCAATCCACACGTAGGGGGACCACACGACCGACGCCAGACCGTCGGCTCCGGACATCTGGGACACTGGCCGCCGCAGCCTGGACCTGTTGAGCGGGGAAGTAATCGGTGGATGATCGGAGTGGCGATTTTCGCTGTTGCCCTATGCCTGGCGTTGACGTCGTTTGCCGAGTGGGGGCGGCTGAGCTACGCAGCCTCTGACGGCGGGTATGGGTCGCTCAAGGTGTCCGCGACCTTGTCGGGCTTCGGTGGAGTATCGGTAGACGTGCCGGGCATCAAGGATTCGACCGAGCGCGGGTTTGTGGAACATCGAGAAGCATCTGCGCTGGAGGCTGAAGGGCCTAATGCGCCAGGAGTTGCAGCGTTGGCCTTGGGTTTGCTGATGGCGGGATCGGCGTGGCTGTTTCTACAGAACCGACATCGGTTGCGGGCCATGATCGTGATCGTTGTAGCGGCCGCAACAAGCTTGATCAACGGCCTCTGGCGAATGGTAGATGTGCGCGGCATGTTCAACGATCCAGCGGACTGGTCTACTGCTCACTACTCGGCAGGGTTCGGGCTTGTGGCGGCGACGGTCGCTGCATTCGCGCTTATGGGACTTGGTATTACAGCGGTTGTCTTGGAACGACGCAGCGACTCTTCTCCGCGCGCCGAGTAGCCAGATGAACCGACGATCGCCGCGGCATAGACCTGCGGTCCGCCGTTCGGAAATCGTTACCGGTTGCATTCCGGCGCCAAGAAGCTCGCCACAGCTGGCCAGTGACGTAGGGCGTTTCCACCGCGTCCCGCTGTGCCCTCCTGCCCCCGGGACGAGGTCGCGGGCTCATTGGGCCGAGGTGTGAATCACACGGCTGTACAGCCAGCGCCGGGCAGTTCGGCAGTGTTCTGTGTGATCCAGTTGGCGGGATTGTTGAGGATGCTAGTGGCAGTGGCGAAAGTTCCGTCGTCGGGTTCGGTCGCGATCGCGAGCCCGAGGGCGCCGGTTTCAGTTTGGTAGACGCCGATTTGACGGGCGAGGTAGTTGCCGTCGGGGTCAGGTCCCCAGCCGCCTTTGGTGGCCGCGTTGTCGAGGGCAGCCAGTCCCCATTGCTGTCCGGAGGCGATGTTGCGCATCTGGGCAAGCACGGGATCGGCATCGGGAATGCATGGCAACGTCCAGGCGAATCGAGCGGCGTCGGCTTGAGGCCAGATTGTTTGACCGTAGGGACTGTAGGGCGGCCTGATTTGTTCGGCTTGGACGTAGACGTCGGGGTTGGCGCCATCGGTGAGGACCTGGTGCACGGCCGCGGCCGCGGCGGCGGGGTCGCCGAGGGAGGCCCAGAGTTCATCGGCGGCGGCGTTGTCAGATGCGGTGATCGCCCGTTCGATCAAACTGGCGGTGTTGGGGTCGTGTCGGGTGGCGGCGATGGCTAGGCGCCCAAGCAATGTGTTTTGCTGGGGTTGCACGGGACGGCGCCGTAGGCGTTCACGATGCGCAGGTATCTGTTGGGTGGGCCCATGCGCCAGTATTCGGTTAGCACGTTGTAGGTGAACAGGCAGCTCGTAGCAGTGCTGCCGCGGCCGGCGCGGCTGCCGGGACCGGTGTGGTTGGGGTGGTCGATGCCGGCGTCGCAGCGGTGGTGGCTGGCGTCGGCGCCGGTGACGATCGGCGGCGGGGTGGAGGCCCAGTTCGTGGTGGGATCAGCCGCCACGGTGGGCGTCGGCAGAGGCGCCGGGGTATGGGTGGTCAGCGGTGGTTGTGCAGACGGCGTACTCGGGCCGGATCGATTGGCTGAGGTCACACCGATCACGAGTCCGATCGCCAACAGCAGTGCGGCGACGCCGGCCGCGCCGAGGCCGATCATCGGCCAATTGGGACCCGTGGCGGTCGGGACTGGCGGCTGGGCCGCCGTGTCGGCTGCCGGCGGTGGCGATGATGCTGCGCGGGTGTGAACGTCGGTGGCCGCCAGTACGACTGGACCTGCCATGGTTTCTAGCTGATCGGCCGGTATCGGTGAGGCTGGGGCGACGGTCAGGGCGCGCCCGGCGGCGCGTGCCAAGGCGCCGGCGGTGCCATAGCGTTCGTCAGGTTCCTTGGCCATGCCCCGGGTAATGACCGGATCGAACGCCGACAGAGCCGAGCTGGGCCGGGATGGTTGGGGTGGCGCGCTGCTCAGGTGTGCATTGAGCAGGTGTTGCATGCTGACGGTGCCAAACGGGCGGTCGCCGGTGAGGGTTTCATACAGCACGCAGGCCAGGGCGTAGATGTCAGAGGCGGCGGCGGTGGGTTCGCCGTTGAGTCGTTCGGGGGCCATGTAGGCCATGGATCCGACGGTCATGCCGGCTTTGGTGATGTGGTCTTCTCCAACGCGTTCAGCGATGCCGAAGTCGAGCAGGTAGGCGAAGTCAGTGCCCCCCGTAACGATGATGTTCTCGGGCTTGACGTCTCGGTGAAACAGCCCAGTTTTGTGAGCGTCATCGAGCGCGGTGGCAACCTGGCCGATGATGTGCACCGCGCGCTCGGGATCCAGCGGCCCGACAGCGATCAGTTCGCGCAGGGTGGCGCCGCGGACCAGCCGCATATCGATGTACAGCGAGCCGTCGATTTCGCCCCAGTCGTGGATCGGGATGATGTGGGGTTCTTGCAATTCGGCCGCTGCGTGGGCTTCGCGGGTGAAGCGGGTACGGTATTCGGGGTCTTGGGAGTACTCGTCGGCGAGGATCTTCAGCGCGACGAGGCGCTTCTTTTTGGTGTCGCGAGCCTGGTAGACCGATCCCATCCCGCCTTTGCCCAGCAGACTAATGATCTCGTAGACGCCGAATTGGGTGCCGACCCGTTTGTCCAGCGCACTCATCATTCCCCCGAAAGTTCTACCGATCGCTCCGCGGGATTGTACGACTTTGCAGGCGAATCGCGGGGGCATGTGGTTGAAGTTGGACCGCTCGCGATAAACGGGCTGGCGCCTCAGCCACGACATCCGAATGCCGTGTTGAGCCAGTGTTTTTCGCAGGCAGGCAGGCAGGCAGGCGCTATGCGCTTGTTCGTTTGGAGGTCAGCGGAATTGGGCCGGATACGCCACTGCCCGGCGGACAAACCTGCGCTCCCGTAGACATGCTTGGAGTGGGCAAACAGTATTGGCTTTGGGCGGAGGTCAGAAATTGGTGGCTTGGTAGCTGTTGCGGGGGTTGTATCGTGAAAAGGCGCATTCACCGGATTGCTGTTGGGTGCGCGATCGTTATGCGGGAGGGGTAGATGATGGGAGACCATCTGGGAGTCGATCCAGTCGACCTGCACATGTCGTCGGATCACATGGATATGCACCATGCCGACTTATCGGCTGCTCACGCGGCCGCAGATGCTGATATCGAGGCCGCACAGTCGGGGTGGGTGGGGGCATCCGCTGCGGCGTTACGTGCGAAGTTTGCCGAGTGGCAGGCCGCATCGCAGGAGATGCAGGCCGGCGTCGCTGCCCACGGCACAGCTTTTCGTGCGGCGGCCCATGGTTACACGACCGTGGATACCGAAAGTTCAAAAACCATCCAAAAGAGCTCAGAAGCTATCGAAAAACAGCTCTGATGGGCCTTACCCTTGCCGACATCGAGCGTTGGGATGCCTCGACACTTCGGGAAGTCGCTACTGCGCTCGGTAAGCGTGGTGCCAGCGCCAACGACGTCCGTTCCGGTTTGACAAAACTCCCGCTCATCGAAAGTTGGCAGGGCGGTGGTGGAGACGCGGCCCGTGCCTCATTGGACAAACTGAGCGCTTACCTCGCCTCCCATGGCGAGGAAATGGCCAGAGTCTCGTCGGCGACCAGGTCCAGCGCCGACGAGATCGAAGGCGTCAAATCAGCACTGCACCGCATCTACGAGGACGCCCGCAACGAAGGGTTCAGCATCGACCCCGTGTCCGGGGAAGTAACTGCTACCGACCAGTCGAAGGTTGGCGATCCTGTATATGCGTTGCAACAGGCGGACCTTGAAGTGCGGATCAAGGACCTGCTCGTCGCAGCAGATGAAGCGGACGACGGCTTGGCGAAGGCCATCACGGATGCGGGTGGGCATTCGGCTGGCACCGATCCGCCCGATGTGCGTGATGCCCTTGCCAAGCCGGTTCCCGATGATCCAAACCAGTTCCATGACTTTTGGGAGGGTCTGACGCCAGAAGAGCGTGACGCGCTCTATCAGCGGGACCCCACCATCGCCAACCACAACGGTATGCCTGGCGTCGACCAGGATTACTACAACCGCCAGACGTTGGACCGCGAACTGCCCCGGGCGCAGGCTGCCCAGGACCGCGTCGATGCCCTCAAGGCGCAGCACCCGGACTGGGCTGACGGCAAGAACATCCCGCCCCCTAATGAGCCCGGCGCGATCTTCGCTGACCGGCCTAAGTATGAGGCGTGGCAGCGCGAACTAAACGACGCCCAGAACGGCGCCAAGTACCTGCCGGACCTGCAGGCCATCGATAGGGCCGTCCGCGACAACCCCGAACGCAAACTGATGCTGCTGGACACCAAATCCGGCCAGCAAGTACACGCTGCCATCGCCGTGGGAGATCCCGACACTGCCGATCATGTCTCGGTGACGGCTCCGGGCCTGAACTCTAGCGTTCATGGCTCCATTGAGGGCATGGCCAATGAGGCCATGAACATGCGTAAGGAAGCGCTTGACCAACTCGATCTGGCCAAACGTAGTGACGAGACCGTCGCCGCCATCGCGTGGGTTGGTTACGACATGCCGCAGGTTCCCGGGTGGGATCAGTTGGGTGCGTCGGCAGAGGGCTTCTGGGATGTCTCGCATGACGATATGGCCCGCGCCGGAGCTCACGATTTGGCCGGGTTTTACGACGGCCTCGATGCTGCGCGTCAGGGTCCGCTGGATCTCACTGCGATCGGGCACTCCTACGGTTCGCTCACCACGGGACTGGCCTTGCAGGAATCTGGTGACCACGGTGTCGACAACGTCTTGTTCTACGGTTCGCCCGGTATCGAAGCGTCCACACCGCAAGACTTGCACATGCAACCCGGCCACGTATTCGCGATGGAGGCTCCCGATGACCCCATCCAAAAGGTGTATGACACCAGGGCCATCATGCAGGGCTTCCCGATACTCGGCACGTACCTCAACAACGAATTCGGTGACTTCGGACCAAATCCGGCCACCAACCCCAATTTCACCCAGCTCTCCACCGCGCCCACCACTTTGCCAATGCCTGATGGCCGCACGCTGGAAGGGGTGAGCGGTCCGCACGCGCACAGCCAGTACCCTCAAATGGGCGACAGTCAGCAGCTCCGCATCACCGGCTACAACATCGCTGCCGTCGTGGCAGGCACAACACCGATTCCGGACAAGTGAGCACAGCGCCTATGACCTTGAACCGCACCGTCCGCCACCAACTCAGCGTTATCACGTGCTTCGCGTCGGTTGCGCTACTAGGGACAGGATGTCACGTGAGCAATCCATACAAGCCCACCGACGCCGGCCAAGCTAGCCAAGCAGCTGACGCGCTGAAAACCCTGCCGTCACTTGAAGACACACACACGCAAGTGGAGTCCGCGATTATCAAGCTCGGCCAGCAGATCACCGCCATCGCTCCGTCAGTGACCTGGGAATGGCGACGTACGGACAGCAGAGGCGGCTGCAATCCACCGTACGAGCAATCAGACGGGCAACTGATACTGCTACGAAACTACGTATCTGACACCCCAATTCCCGAGCACAACTGGAAGCAAGCTCTCGATCTGGCGCAACAAGCAGCCTCTTCGTTGGGCGCAACCGAGCTCACCGTGTTCAAGGACCACCCCAACAATCACGACCTGCAATTCACCAGCGACACCGGGACGACGCTGCGCTTTGGATCCCAAGCCGCAGCGCTGATCACCGGCAGCACCGGGTGCCGACTGCCAAGCAAAATCAGGTAGCGGCCTCAATATCGTCTGCAGTGCGCGTGACGCTCACCAGATTGGCGCTGGCGCCTATCCCGCTCTGTCACTGGCCTGCCTCGATAGCAGCGACCTTGGTGGCGGCTTCTTCTCCGCAGAGGCGTTGCAGGTCGACCGGTCCTGCGGCGAGCAGGGCATCGATACGTGTATGCAGATCCCCTGAGGTGAGGTGGGAGTAGAGGTTAGCGCCGGGGCAGGCGGTGTCGGCGAAGTCTCGATGCCCGCCGAGGGTGCCGCTGGCCAGGTGGAACTGTTGGGCAGCCCAGGCGAACGCCGTTGCAGCACCGTTGAGTTGAGTATCGGAGGCGGTCTCCTGGTCGAAGTCACCCTCGCAGAGAACCAGGAAGTGTCCCGCTGGGTCATAGTTGGTTGCGGTGTCGCCAGCGAATTCCGGGCTGCGCAATTCGTAGATGTTGCCGTTGCGGTCAACGCCGACGTGGTAGGCGATGTCGATCCATCCCCGGTCGTCTGGTGGTACTGCTGATGCTGACGTAATCGGCTGGGGGCATTGCGGTTGTCACCGAGGACAACGGCGGTGTGGTGCAGCGTCATTCGGGTAATGGTGTGCAGACGTCCACCGGTTCTGGCCGGTGCCGCGCCCCAGGCTTGACGGCAGATCTCCACCATCGGCTGTCCGCCGGCCGTGGCGGCGGGTGGGCCAGGCTCCAGCGGCAGCGGACTGACCGCGATCGGTTCTGGCGGCAACGCCGGTGCGGTGTTAGTGGGTTGCGCGGTGGGCGTCGAAGTCGATTCGGTACTGCCAGCGCAAGCACCGAGCGTTGCGGCCAATCCGAGGCTGCCACTGAGCTGGAGCAGCCGCCGCCGACTCAGAGCGTCAAGCCGCGGCCCGCATCCGCGACTGGGCTGCATCTCCATCGTCGTCACGATACGCAGCAACTCAGGACGCCAGGGGCTCGTTGGCAAAACTGACCCGCATCCGGAACGGAGGGAATCACTCACGATGATGGGCCGTAAAAGGCCTGATCAACTCGGTGGAGCTGGGTAATATGCGCCCATGTCGATTGCCGAAGGGCAGGTGTTCGCCGGCTACCGCATCCTGCGATTGCTGGGAACCGGGGGAATGGGCGAGGTCTATCTCGCGCAACACCCACGGCTGCCCCGGCAGGAGGCGCTGAAAATTTTGCCATCGGCAGTCAGCGCGGACCCGCAGTTTCGTGCTCGATTCGCTCGCGAGGCCGACATCGCCGCGACGTTATGGCATCCGCACATCGTGGCCGTCCACGACCGCGGCGAGGACGACGGCCAACTATGGATCACGATGGACTACGTCGAAGGCAAAGACGCCGCGGAACTCCTGCGGAACCGCTACCCGCACGGGATGCCACCCGCTGAAGCATTCGAAATCGTGTCAGCGATCGCCGAAGCGCTCGACTACGCCCACGAACGGTATCTGCTCCATCGCGACGTCAAACCCGCCAACATTCTGCTCACCGACAAGCGTCAAGAAGATCGACGAATCCTGTTGGCCGACTTTGGTATTGCCCGTGATACCTTCGACAGTGGCGGATTGACCGCCACCAATGTGACGGTGGGCTCGGTCGCCTACGCTGCCCCCGAACAACTCACCGGTCAGCCGCTGGACGGTCATGCGGACCAGTACGCGCTGGCCGCCACCGCGTTTCACCTGCTCACCGGAACCGTACCGTTCTCCAATACTAACCCGGCGGTGGTGATCGGCAATCATCTGTCCTCACCACCTCCGAGGATTGCCTCCATCCGGCCCGACCTTGGCGACATCGATGACGTGCTTGGCAAAGCGATGGCCAAAGAACCACACCAACGGTTCGAGACATGCCGCGCCTTCGCCACCGCGCTTACCGGACGCGGGGCCCGCGCCGCTGGTCCCGGCGCCATCACCCAGCACGCAGTTCCAACATCGGCCGCACCAACCATGTACGCGCTCCCAGCGGCTCCGGCGCCGGAACCAGTTGTCCGTGAGGAGCACTCGTCACGGCGATGGGCGCTAATTACTGGAGCTGTCGCTGCCGGACTGCTCGCAGTCGGGCTGGTTGCGTTCCTTGGTGCTCGACTGGGCCAGCCATCTCCGCCCGCCGCACAACCTCAACCGACGGCCTCACCGTGGCCGGAAACCATCGACCCCCCATCTCAGCCGCCAACTGCTAGTGAGACCCCAACGCCGGCGACCCCGACTCGACTGCCCCCCGTGCCGACACCGCCGCCACCGACCACCACGCCTCCGGTACCGGCGACACGCTCCGGTGATTTGGGGCTGCGCCAGCCCATAAGCCGTCCAGCCTGCAACGGCCAATACATCGTCATCTTGGGCTCAGTCACCACCCCAGGCCTGTATGAGGCTGGGGTACAACGTCTTTTGGATGCCCACCCGGGTGCTTTCTATCTGCGCACCGACCAAACTTGTCCTTCGTTGCGCGCCGCGACGGAAGACGGAAACCCGATATACGCGGTGTTCGTCCCCGGCGGAAGTACTCAAGACCAGATGTGCGCCAAAGTGCAAGCCTACGGTGGTGACGCTTATGGCAAGGTGCTGGATTACGTCACCGACCCCGGATTTCCTTTCCGCTGCTGAATCGCAACCGGCTCATGATGGTTGGGAGCCCCCGATTGTTCCAACAGCGCGGGGCGTAGCTTGTCCCACACTTGATGTGGGTCAGACCACCTCGCCTGTCCCTCCTGCTCCTAGCGTCTGACCGCGGTATAGTCCGCGAATTTCTGTCCCATGCCAAGCGGCATTGCAGGATCGAATACGCAGACAGCCAGCGGCCCTGGCGAATCTCGGGACTTCGGAAGGGGCCGTGATTCTCGGCAGCGAGCCGACGCCTATCGCGCAGACAGATTCCGTGATTCATAATGAATCAGGAGGTGCAAAAATGTCGCCCGAAACCCCGATCCAGACCGCCGCCCAGAAACGACTCGCAGCCAAAGCTGCACGTCAACGAGTCTGCGAACGCGAGCTGGAACGAGAGATCTATGACGCTGCGGTGGTCCAAGGCCTCACCCAGCGGCAGATCAGCGAACTGGTCGCAAGTCAGTCTCAAGCGACCATCCAACGAATTTTGCGTCGCATCGCCGATGACCCAACCATGCTCGACGTGAAACCTGCCGAGATCATCGACCAGCGCACGGCCGGCATCATCACCACTCAGCAGATGATGGAAAGGCTCTTAGGCTGGAGTTACAGCGTTGGCCGGGTAGTCCGAATCAATGGCGTCGCCACCGACTCGTACATCGCCGGCGACTGGGATTCCATCGAAACTGCCTTCTACCGAGGCCAACTCACCGGAGACGAGTTTCAACGGCTGGCTGACCGCCAACCCCACGCCGACACCCGGTGAGCTATGCGTCCAAGTTGCCGACCAACTGGACACATTCCCGGCACCCCTGGACCTCTGTACTGCAATCCCGACGAACGGGCTAATCACTAGTCGCGATCACCGATATCGCGGTGGGCAACCTGTGTAGAAAATTCCGGATGTGAGTGGCCCGTCGCCAAGCAACCTTTGTCGGGCGCGCTTGTCAGTCGGCGGCCGTAGTGTCGGCCCAATGTCGAGGCGTCGTGGGGTTTACCTGGGCGGCCCAACGTTCCCTGATACGCCTGCCGTGCTCGGATCGCGGTCAAGGATCGTCGAAAACCGCGGGTCACACAGTCAAGGGAATGTTGATATCCGGAGCGTAACAAGTCAAGCCGGCTGTCCAGTGCCCGGCATGGGAAACGGGGGGCGAATGGATCGCGACTGTCTTAGAGCCTCGCGGCGTCGACAAGTACCCGTCAGAAGCGCCGGCCATTGTTACACTGCGCTGCAACGAGTGAGGCGAGAGCCGAAAATGGTCGGGGGATCAGGGTTGAGTAACCAGGACAAGGGGTCTCCCGGCGGGCTTCCTGTATCTGTGATGGAGCCTGGCCGATTCCTCAAATTGTTTTACGACCCCATCGCATACGACATCCAGACCAAGACAAAATTGTATCTGCATATCCTCCGCATTGACGCAGGGGATTTTGACCTCAAGGCACTGTTCAACGAACTATCAAACATCAGTCTGACCTACGTCCTCTCCCGTCAGAATGTAGAAAAGTATCTGGCCGACCCAAGCCGGATGATGGAATTCGCCAATAAGGTGCGTTCGCAGTTCAAGCCGCCCGATCCTAACGCAGGTGAGGGCGGAGAGCTGTTGTTGTACTCGTTTCTTGAAGCGCATCTCGGTGCTCCCAAGATACTCTCGAAGATGGAGCTAAAGACATCGACTGCGCACTATATACACGGTTCTGACGGCGTACATCTGCTCGAAGTAGCTCCGGGCGACTACCAGCTCATTTTTGGCGAGTCGAAGATGTACGGAGACGCCAAGGACAGGCCCGGCACGAGTGTCCGGCGCGGATTGAAAGCGGCATTCAAATCTATTGGGGATTTGCACGAAGCTGGGTTAGGGTTCGACACCTGGCTCGTGGAGTCGGAACTCCTCAAAGAAACTCTTGATGCGGAGCAGGTAAAGGCTCTTGCGGCGATTCTGTTGCCCCCTGCGAGCGGCGAAGGCTCTGCGCAGAAGTCGAACGATTTCGGAATCTTCGTCGGCTATGAGCTCGATGTTGTCGCGTATCCGTTCGGGGACCACACCAGAGAGGAAATCGCCCAGTATCTACGCGGTCTTGCTCAAGACCTCATCGCGGCCGAGATCGAAGCGATCAAGGACGAGATCAAGACGCGTGGCCTCGGAGGCTATTGCTTCCACCTCTACGCTGTTCCGTTTCTCAAGCGTCACGTCAACGGCACCGTCAAGGGAATCGAAGATGCCCGGGTTGACCTAGCTACTGAGTTGAGTGGTCGGGCCGAGAATGCCCGGTGAAAGTGCTGCTGACGCGCTCGGCAAACTAATCACAGGCCGGAGGGACTTCAGCCGCAGCTGCTCGTATGCGCCGCGCTCCCGCGACTGCGCAGGCTCGAGGCTGTCCGTCCGACCGAGCCCAATCCGGTGGGGCATGAGGCTCATCGAGATCTTCGACTGCCAACGCTGTTAGCGCGTATACCAGCAGATCTTCTCAGTCTCGAGCGGAAACGACGCGTACGCATGATAAGGCACGACGCGGGGGGTGTAGTCGTTTGGTGGTCGCGGGCTGTCGACGTGGGCGTGGTAGGCGAACGTCCTGCGAACGACTTCGTCACCGCGTTCCATCGGTATCCTTTCGGCCGCACCGTGCTCCCAGGCGGTGGCGTACAGCTGCACGTGCACCGCATCGGTTCCGATCGCGCCGAGCGATACGAGGACCCGGAAGTCGTGGCCGGCTGCGGCCGGCTCGACATGCAAAGCGCCGAACGACACCTCGCTCCAGTAGTTCGCGATCATCTCCCGCCAGCGTTGGATGTCGCTGCCGACCCGGCAGTTGTCGACAATGCGTGTGCGATAGGCGGCCGCGGCGGGGGTGTAGATGTCGTCGACGTATTGGCGGACCATGCGTTCCGAGGAGAACTGGGGCGTCAGCCTCCCCATGCTCTTGCGCACGCGCGCCATCCAGTCCTGCGGGACCCCGTCCTGGTCGCGGTTGTAGAACATTGGGACGATCTCGTGCTCGAGCAGGGTGTAGAGGCCGTTGGCCTCCTGGGCGTCCCAGTTCGGGTCGCTACCGTGTTCGGCTCCATCGCCGATCGCCCACCCCACCGCCGGGGTGTAGGCCTCGGCCCACCAGCCGTCGAGTTCCGACAGGTTGAGGCCGCCGTTGACGAGCACCTTCATCCCACTCGTCCCGCTGGCCTCCCACGGCCGGCGTGGTGTGTTGATCCAGACATCGACGCCGTTGACGAGTTGCTCGGCCAGCAGCAGGTCGTAGTCGGCGATGAACGCGACGTGCGAGCGAACATCGTCGCGTTGGGAGAACGCATACCAACGCTGGATCATCGCCTTCCCGATGGTGTCAGCCGGGTGCGCCTTGCCGGCGACGGCGATCTGAACGGGCCGTTCGGGATTGGTGAGAATGCGCGCGAAGCGATCGGGATCGTGCAGCAACAGCGCGGTGCGCTTGTACTCGGTGAAGCGCCGGGCGAAGCCCAGCGTCAGGGCCTCGGGATCGAAAATGCGCTGCCCTTCGTCGATGCGATCCGCGCCCGCGCCTGCGATCGTCAACTGGCGCGCCAGCCGTTGGCGCGCCCAGCCCACGAAGCGCTCGCGGTTGCAGTTGCGCATCTGCCACAACTCGGCCGTCGGGCGCTCCTCCATCCGCTCCACGATCGGCGTCGGCACGCCCCGCCACTGGTTGCGCAGCTCGGCGTTCGTCCACAACTCGTCGGCGGCCGGTGAGTCCCAGGACGGCACGTGCACGCCGTTGGTGACGTGCCCGACCGGAATCTCCTCGAGCGGACAGCGCGGAAACAGATCCGCGAACAGTTCCCGGCTCACCTCGCCGTGCAGCCAGCTCACGCCGTTGACGCGCGACGCCCCGCGAATCGCGAGGTAGGCCATGTTGAAAGGTTCGGAATCGTCGTCCGCCCGCATGCGGCCCAAGCCGAGGATCTTGCCGATGCTCACCCGCATCTCGGCTGCGAACGGCGAGAGGTAACCGATGACGTAGCTGGGATCGAACCGGTCGAAAGCTGCGGCGACGGGCGTGTGGGTGGTGAACACGGTGCCCGCCCTCGCGACCGTCAACGCAACATCGAACGGCACGTTCTGTTCCCGCACGATCCAGCTGGCGCGTTCCAACACGGCGAACGCCGCGTGCCCTTCGTTGAGGTGGCAGACGTGCGGATCGAGTCCCAGCTCGCGCAGCAGCCGCCAGCCGCCGAACCCGAGCGCCATCTCCTGCTTCCACCGCACTTCGGGATCGGCTGCATACAGCTGGGCGGTGATGCCCCTGTCCGACGGGTCGTTGGCAGGGTCGTTGCTGTCAAGCAAGTACAACCACAACCGTCCGACGTTGACGGCCCACGCGCGCAAATACACAGTCCGGCCCGGAAATTCGAGCGGAATGCGAATCCAGGCGCCGTCGTTGCCGCGCAACCGCTGCACCGGAATCTCACTCGGATCGCTGAATGGGTAGAGCTCGTGCTGATTACCCCTCGAGTCGAGAGCCTGACGAAAATACCCCTGCTGATAAAGAAGGCCGACTCCGACCACCGGTGCGCCGAGATCAGTCGACGACTTCATGTGATCACCTGCGAGGACACCGAGCCCGCCCGCGTAGATCGGCAGCGCCTCGGACAGACCGAACTCCATGCTGAAGTACGCAGTCAGATTGAGAGTCCCCGCTGCCTGCGACTGAGGAAACCAGAACGGGGCGCTGTTACGCTTCCGGCGATCCTCGATCAGGGCGCGCACCTGGGCAACGAACGCTTCGTCGTTGCCGAGCTTCTCGAGTTCAGGCTGGCCGACCGACTTGAGCACCGCCCAAGGATTGCGCGACGCAGCCCACAGCTCCGGATTGACGCGATGCCAGACACGATCAGCACGGTGCGACGAGATGAGCCGCATGTCGAGTGCGAGGTCGTCCATACCGTGTAGCGAGTCCGGGAGATCGATGTCCGTGCCATGATCCTCCATTGAGAGCACCTACCCTGTAGTTTGAGAGAGCGCCCGAGAATCTACCTCGGACGTCTGAACCCAAGACAACGCCTTCGTGACCGTACGGATGCTCGGCTTTCGCCGTGCGATGCTGACGCACCGCGATACCGACCGGAGGCCAAGAAATTAAGGACGGGCGCCAGAAGGCCCAGGACCGTGGTGCGGCCGCGGCCGCGCCTACCTGCTGATGTTCAAGGTTTCAACAACGCCGTCGCGCGTTGGGGCTTCGCATGACGGCCCCTCTAACCGGTTCGAAGACCTTTGTTGTCTGACCTGCGCCGGCCTGTTGTTACCGGTGTTGTTGACAGACATTGTCAACGCCCAGCGGTGGGATGCGTTGACGCAGGCCGAAGCGGAGGAGCTGCTCCGATGACGACACAGCCGACCAGGCCGACGCTCGACGGCGACAGATCGTTGAGCGAGGAGCCGTGGCGGACGGCGATGGCGTCCAGCCAGGAATCGAGCGCTTCCCCCGCCACGGGCGCGGTGTTCAGGGGTAGGCGGCGGCGCCGCGTGTCGTGCGGTGACGCCGGGTTCCACGGTCCCGGGTTTGGTTTCTCCTTCCTTGGGGTCGAACGGACACGGGGTTCCGCTCGGGTCAGGGGATGACGCGGAGGCGGTTGACGGCGGCGGCGAATTCCTGCGCCCAGGGCCAGGTTTCGGGCACCCGCAGGATCAGGTGGCGGGATCGTTTGACCAGGCGGGCCGCGGCGTGCAGCAGCCGGTAGCGCAGCGTGGCGGGTTCGGCCTTGGCCAGTGGTGCGTCCAATAACAGCAGCCGCGTCCAGCACAGCAGGTCGATGGCCAGGGCGACCGCGGTGACCCAGGCGGTGTTTGATCGCGAACGAGTGCGAGGGCCAGCGGGCCAGGCCGGTGCCCTTCCCTCCACCCGGGCATGCACCCGGTGGCGGGCCTCCAGCCGCTGGGCCTGTCCGCCGCGGGTGTTGGTCGCGATGAGCTGGTAGCGGTAGCCGTTGAGCTGCTCGAACAGCGACAACTGGCGCCTGTCCGGGGTGATGCCCGAGTCGGCGAGCCGAGTGGTGAGCCTGCACGACGTTGATGCCCGACCGATCCGCAAGGAATGCCTGGGCAAGCCCGTCGAGTTCGGCTACAAACCCAGATCCTCGACAACGCCGACGGCGCCATCCTCGATCACAACGTCGAGGTCGGCAACCCGCCGGATGCCCCACAACTGGCTTCGGCGATCGCACGGATCGCTGCATGTACCGGACACGCTCCGCGGGCAGCGACCGCCGACCGGGGCTACGGCCAGGCATCGGTGGAACAGATCTGCACGACCTCGGCGTGCGCAGTGTGGCGATACCGCGGGTGAGTAAACCCGGCGCGGCGCGCCTAAGCCTGAATCCGTGGATGGGTGAGTGGCTGATCGGCGTGTGAACAGCGAAAATGCCTTCTGTCCTAGGACATTCAGGATTGTCGAAGTCTTGAAACCCCAGTACCGGAAGGCATTCTCAGTGCAATCATCGCATACGTTCACGGTTGGGTCGGCGGTGTTCGACGAGGACAATCTGGTGTCGGCCGCAGGCCTGGTGCCGGTGCTGGAACTGGCGGAGCAGTCCGGTCTTTCGGGGTTGATTGACGAGCATGTGGACCTGCGGTCGACCCGGGTGAAGTCCGGGGCGGTCAACCCGGCCGGCAAGCTGACGTCGATCATCGCCGCGATGGCCTGTGGGGCGGACACCATCGATGACGCCGACCTGTTGCGCGCCGGCGGCACACCCCGGGTGTTCGACGAGGTGTATGCGCCCTCGACGTTGGGCACCTTCCTGCGCGAGTTCACGTTCGGGCACGCCAGCCAGCTCGCCGTGGTGGTCCGCGCGCATCTGGCGGCGCTGGCGGCGCGTACGCCGCTGTTGCTCGGGCATCGAGGAGCGCGCCTTCATCGACATCGACTCGCTGCTGCGCCCGGGTCTACGGCCACCAGAAACAGGGTGCCTCTTTTGGGCACGCCAAGATCGCCAGCCGCGCGTTGCTGCGCCTTGGTCTGTCCCCGCAGATCAGCACCCTCTCGACGGCGCAGGCCGCGCCGGTCATCGCCGAGGCGCAGCTACGCATGACCGTCGGCGGCGTCGCAACGATTGCTACCGCGCTCTAGCCATTGCCGCGGTGGTTTCAGGGCTCCTGAGTGCTGTGCTGGCGTTGGCGGTGCCGTTGCTTCCGGTAGTGGTCGACGAGCCGGCGCTGACATGGCCGCGCGCCGGTGACGTCGCTAGCGTTGATGCGCCGCTGGCTGGCTATGTGCCGCTGGATGTGGAGGTCACTATTCTGTGCGCAGTGGCTACGGGTGCCTCCGGCTCTGATCGGCTGGTGTTGGCCACGATCCCGCCGGCCACAGCGTAGGCGCAGAACTACGGGTTGATTGTGGCGGCTCAAGCCGCCGATGCTGCTGGGCCGGCACGGTTGGAGATCCGTCTGGCCGGCGCGGCCTGCAGGACTGAACCTCACCGCGCACGTGGATAACCGGTTCGCATCGACCCCATCGAGGGTGAAGCTCGCCGCAATCATCCTCTGCATCGCGGCTGCGGTGCTCACGCTGGTGATCGCGCACCGGCTTGACCGCTTCGACGGTCGCCGCGCCCGGTGGGCTCTTCCACGCCGCTGGCGCAGAGTGAGCTTGCTTGATGCGGTGGTGATCGGGGTTCTGCTGCTGTGGCATGTCGTCGGCGCGAACACCGCCGATGATGCCTGTCAACTCGGCATGGCCCGCGTGTCAGAGCAGGCCGGGTACATGGTGAACTATTTTCGGTACTTCGGCGTGCCCGAACACCGTTTGGGACAAGGTATTACCAACGTATTCGGACGGTTCATCCAGATATCGACGGCCAGCATCTGGGTGCGTATCCCAGCGCTGCTCCTGGCCGCCGCGACGTGGTGGCTGATCAGCTGCGAAGTGCTACCCCGTATCGGAACCTCGTCGGGTCGCGAACTCATTGGGTTCCCCGCGGTCCTGTTGGGCTCAGGTGTTCGCAGCGTGCTTGCGCCAGTGTGGCCGGTCCTCGACAACACCGACACCGTCGATTTCGTCGTCGGCCTGCACCGGTGCATGCGAGCAGGGGTAGCCCCGGCCACTGCGCTGAGTCAGGCTATCGGCGAGGTGTGTAATGCCGGGGTGCCCGCGGCCGTGTGGGGCGTATTCGCGGCATACGGGCAATGAGCTACGTGACTATGGCGCTGACCGCTGCGGCGGCGCGAAGCCGCACGCCTGACTGCGCGTTTCGACGCCGTCGCCGCATCAACCTATGCCGAGAACTGCCGTTTTCTGCAGCGTGGCAGCTGGCATGCCGTAGCTGACGGTTTCGGGTGTTATCGGCAGCGGCTGTTGCAATCGGCCTTTGTCTCCTCAACAGCGGAGCTCGCGGGTACGGCGTCTATGTGGAGTTCGCGCAGAGCTGGCATTGCGAGCCCGACGGAACTCCCCACTCGGGTAAGCAGCAGCGACTCACTCAATGTTTGTGGCGCGCGCGGGTTCTCAAACGCGCTCAACAGCGTTGCCCGCCGCGACCCAGTCAACTGAGACTGATAGTTGCCATCAGGTAGATCCGGCACTCGGCCGATCATCTTGGAAAGTCGTCGGCTGTACGCGACCGTCACGGGCGTCATGCCATAAAGGGCATCGTTGTTCCAATCAAGCTTGGACAGTTACCCCTGAGGAATTACGCGACCGTGGACAGAACTCCCGGCACCACAGGTTTGAATCCCCGTTCAACGAGCGATTACTGGCGAAGAGATGCCGCCGTCGGGAGTCCGGCAATCTTGGCTACGCGGGAAACGGGTTGCATGTCGTACGGGCTGGCGTAGTTGCCGTCAAAGCCGAGCAGTTCCAGCGCGCCATTGAGCCGTCGAAGCGTGTTCTGCGATCGGTTGGCGGTGTGGATGATGCACTGGGCACCCAGACCGTGCGCGAGATCGACGGCGGTGCGTGCGATCAAGAGGCGGCTCAGTGTCGAGCTGACCGGATGCAGCCCCAGATAGAGGGCCTGAGCTTTATTTGCCGGTGCCACGAACTCCGCGGCGAACACGTCTTGTTGGTGACTGACGTACAGGGTCGCGCCCAGCCGGACCGCGATACGCTGCTTTTCCTCCTGCGTTTCTAGTTCGCCGATATCGACGGAGAGGGCGTGGACGTCGGTGAACCCCATCTCGCCTAGCCGTAGCCCTCTCTCATGAGGGTACGGAGGCCAAGGCCGTCGTAATCTGCCGCGCCTTCGCGGCGCGATGCGACCGATGCCGAGCCCGAAACCGCTTCGGGCCGTCAAACCTCGTGCGATGGCGCGAACGTGGCCAGAAGGGACTGACGGGTCCGTCGACGGCTGACGGAAGGTCGATTGGTGACTGCGCGGCGGGTGCCGATGGACCTTCGGCCCTGGCCGGCGAGACCTAAGCCTCTGCCGCTAGCCACGCCGCAGGGCCGATCGTGGAAAAGGAAACCGGCCACGCTGGAGGTATAGCAATGATGTACGGAGATTGGGGCGGCTGGGGTTGGGGCTGGATGATGTTGATGCCGGTGTTATGGATCGCACTCATTGGCGTGATTGTGTGGGCGGTGGTGTGGCTCGCGCAGCCGGGCCGTCGTACCAGCAGTCGGCCCGACTACGGTCAACCGCGGCGCGAGACGCCGCAGGAGATCTTGGACCGGCGGTTCGCCTCCGGCGAGATCGACGCCGACGCCTATGTCGAAGCCCGGGATCGGCTCGCCGGTAAGCAGCCGAAGTCGTCATGACCTGGCTACGCCACCGCTGGCTGCCCGTGACTGTGCGGGTGAGCGCGGTCGGGGTGTTGGTCGGCTCGATCGCGTGGGTGGTGGGTGCCGGCTGGATGCCAACCCTGATGGGGGCCGGGCGGCATGATGGGCCCCGGCATGGGGGGCATGGCGATTGCCGGTGACGGGCCCGTGCGCGACCTTGATGATGCCGAGCGGGCCGCGGCACGGCTTGCCGACCGGTGGGGTCTGACGGTCGGTGAGGTGATGGAGTTCGACAACGGCTTCTATTCCCAACTCGCCGTACCATCCGGAACTCTTGCCACCGAGGTGCTCATCGGCCCGCGCAGCGGCGCGGTACAGGTTGAGTTCGGCCCGGCAATGATCCGGAACACCGCCTACGGCATGAACCCAACCAGCGCCGGCATCACTACCGTCAGCGGCGAGCAGGCCCGGGCGATCGCCGATCGGTGGCTGCAAGCCAACCGGCCCGGCGAGAACGCCGGCGGCGCCGACGCCTTCCCCGGCTACTACACGGTGCACACGCTGCGCGGCGATCAGGTCGCCGGGATGCTTTCAGTCAACGCCACCACCGGTGCGGTCCGGTATCACGCCTGGCATGGCCGGTTCATCGCGATGAACCAACACGACACCGACACCACAGGTGGAGGGCCGTGAGCCGTAAGGTGCTGTTCGTCCTCAACGATGCGCCGTACGGCAGCGAACGGGTCTTCAACGGCCTGCGCCTGGCTGTCGCCGTCGCCAGGCGGGAAAACAACGACGTGCGGGTGTTCTTGATGGGCGACGCGGTCGGCGCCGCCATCGCGGGCCAGAAGCTGCCAGACGGCTACTACCACCTGGACCGGATGATCGCTTCGTGTGCCCAGCACGGTGCCGACATCGGTTGCTGCAGCACCTGTCTGGACGCACGCGGTATCACCGATGACATGCTCACCGACGACACCCGCCGCTCCACCTTGGAGGAACTGGCCGACTGGACGCTGTGGGCCGACCAGGTGGTCACCTTCTAGCTTTGGTGTACGTCGCAGTCGACACACCCCGCGCACGTCGCTGACGTCGACGACCATCGCGCGCCCGTCACCGAGATCGACCAGCTAGGCGGAGTTGCCCAACCCCTCGCCGATCAGCGGAACGAGGTCAATCGTGGACATCACGCCTGCCCCAGACTCGTGAACCGTTACGCCTCCGCAGCGTCGCGGGCTTCGTCCGCACCTGTTCGCGGAATGAAGTCGTCGGGGTGATGTTCGTCGGCGTGGGCGCGACCGAGCCGGAACATCTCGTCGTCGTCGATTCCGGTCAGCGTGATCCCGCACGGGCACTCCATGGTGCGCATGACAGCCTCCACATGTCTAGCCGGGCTTCGCCCCATCCCGACGGGCATGCTGCTGCTGGTGTCGCTGGGGGCTTCGGTCCGGACGGGATGAAGACCCTGGTCCCGGACGGGATGAAGACCCTGGTCGAAACGTGTCGATCGGGTGTATGAACCGCATAGCGCGGTTGGTAGGCCTGCTGGCCGCCCGTCCGAACCGGAGCCCAATGATGACCGTAGCGCGCTGTGCCGGCGATGTCTTGTCCGATCACACGATGTTCGAGGTGGAGTCGATCGACCGCATGTATCTCAACGTGCGGGTGCCGCGGTTGGCCTATGGCGCCGGGGTGCAGGGCTTCTTCGTCGGCCACCGCGGCCACCACTACGCGTCGACGGCGTTGATGGATCCGATGACCAAGGCGTTCGTCGCCGACATCCACGGCTTCATCGCCGCGCGCGGGCTGGAGTTGGTGTCCTTCGGCAAGGAACGCAAAGACGACGTCGCCCAGCAGTTCCTGGCCCGGTTCAGCGGCACCGAGGGGGTGTTGTTCGTGGGCCGGGCGCAGGAGAAGGCGCTGGTGTGGCGCACCCAGCGCCGCTACAACCCCGCCACCGGGGAACCCTATGCCTGGCTGGTGCGCTCCACAGCGTTCATCAACTACTTCTATTTCTATTGCGTCGATGAGGATTTCGGCCCGTTCTTCATCAAGTTCGGCACGTACTTCCCCTACACCGCCAAGCTGTGCATCAACGGCAACGAGTGGGCCAAACGCCAGGCCGCCAAGGCCGGGATCGGATTCGAGGCCCTGGATAACGGGTTCGCCGCCGTCGATGACGTAGACTGGCTGCAGGCGATCTGCGACAGCCTCGGACCCGAGCGGATCGACGCGCTGCTGCGCAAATGGCTGACGATCCTGCCCAACCCGTTCACCAGCGAGGACGAGGCGGCCGGCTACCGCTACGAGCTGTCCATCCTGCAGGCCGAGTTCTCGCTGACCCAGATGCTCGACCGCCCGGTATCGGGCCGGATCTTCTTCGAGCAGGTTCTGCACGACAACCTCGACATCGGCCGCCCCGACCACGTCGGGCTGATCTTCGACCGCCGCGTCATCGCCAAGGGCCGCGCCAAAACCCAGGACGGTTCCGCACCGGGTGATCACCAACGGGGTAACCCCGTCGCTGCACGTGGACTACAAGAACACCAAGGTCAAGCAGTACTACAAACAAGGGAGGGCGCTGCGCACCGAGACCACGATCAACGACCCCCACGATTTCCGGGTCACCAAACGGCTGACCAGCCTGCCCGAACTGCGGCAGATCGGCTTTTCCGCCAACCGGCGCCTGCTCGGCGTCCAAACCATCAGCCACGACCCGATCCGGGGCGCCCAGGCGTTCACCGATCTCACCGCCCCCGTCGTCACCTGTCAGAACACCCGAATCCCCGGACTGCGCTTCGGCGACGCCAGGGTGCACGCCCTGCTGCAGGCCTTGCTCGTCCACCGGCTCCTGGTCCACGGGTTCACCAACCGTGACCTGCGCACCTTGATCGCGCCCCTGCTCGGCAAGACCGCCGAGGACATCACCGCCGGCCAGATGACCTACGACCTGCGGCGCCTACGCGCCCACGGACTCATCGAACGCGTCCCCCGCACCCGCCGCTACACCGTGACTGACACCGGCCTGCAGCACGCGCTGCTATTCACCCACGCCCACGACCACCTGCTACGCACCGGGCTCGCCCAGGTCACCGACCCCAGCCCACCACGAACATCCAAGTTGCGCAACGCAACTCGTGCATACCAAACCACTTTCGACGAACTCACCCAGCAGGCTCAGCTCGCCGCCTGACTCTTCGCGACTCCAACCACGTACTTGACTCAAGATTCACGGCTGCGCCGCTTAAGTGTTAAGCTTCGCTAAGTAGACGTTTGATCGCCTCACACCGTCGAACAGCCCAAGTGAATCGTCTGGTCGGGTCGGCCGCTTTCGTCCACGGTGACGTCTATCCGCTCGCCACGGCCTAGATGCACGCGCACAGTCCTCGGCCCGACCCATTCGATCCCTTCGAGCCTATTGCTGTCGAGGTTGACGCAGCCAAGATCTTTCTCCCGCGACAACAGGCCGTTCTGGGTACGAACACTCAACTCCCGCGTGGGGTCGATAATGTTCTGGTCCGCGTAAACGATCACTTCCATGCTGCCGTCAGGTGAGGGGTGAGGCGACAGCTCGTCAGGGTTCTCGCCAAAGGCCATGGCGAGGTATGCCAGGCCGACCACAACAACGCCCGCCATCACGAACAGGACTATGCCGACGGGCTTGAGCACCCGATGCCGGATGCCCACCCCACACGCGATCGCAAGCGAGGCACAGCCGGCGGTACCGAAGATGAATGGATGATGCAGCCAAGGGCGCAACTGGTAGTAGTCGTTCACCAACAGCCCGGTCAGCGCTAGCACCCACAGCAGCACACCGAGCACTGCCACAACAACCGCAGCTGTACGGAACCGATAGCTCACGGTATCGCTCGCCAAGTTTTGCCTCACATCCTCATCGGTTTCCCTGGTAACTCACCGTCTTCGCATTCAGCAAGTCGCATGCTCCCGTTCACAGGACGCAACCCCGAACGCGCGGCAACGCAGACCGATGACCGATTGATGTCCGTGTTCGTCGGAATGGTCAGTATCCCCCTGCCGTCGTGCCGTATCCACCCGGTTGTCCGGGGTCGTAGCCTCCTCGCGGATGGGGGATCGGCACTGGACCGGGTGCATTGCCCGGAACCGGTACGCTGCCGCTGGAATTACCTGTGGGGCCACCCACTGGGACTTCATTTGCTCCAAATCACGCCTTGTCCATCGGGGCGGATCACGACCGTTTCGCCATTGCGCACCGCCTGCTCGACCATGCCGGCGAGCTGCTCAGGAGAGGCATCGGGATTGGCGGCTGCGATTCGACGACCGACCTCGTTATTCCATAAGTCCATCGCCTCGTTGGAGGCGTTGTTGTTAGGGAGTCGCTCGTGCGCTGTCGTGAACTGGCCCGTCCACTCTTCCCCGAACCGCTGGGTCATCCGGGCGTTCCAGTAGGCGTGGCGAAAGGCGTCGTTGTGGTTGTTGACCTCGTTACCGCTGGGTGGAGCAAACCGGGAGTTGGCCTCGGCCCGCGCGGCCTCCTTGATCTGCTGCACGTCGCGCTGCCCCACTAATCCGAGATCGTCGAGCATCCGCGCCTCGCCGGCGGTGACGCTTTCCGCATCTGTGAAAATGCTCGCCGGCCATGGCGGCTCCCAGTCGACCATGCCATCGGGATCTTCTGTCACCTGATACCGCTCGAGGATCTCGTCCGGGGTCGGTTTCCGATCTCCATCTTCTGGGGATTGCTTGAAGTCGACTGCCTGGATTACGGTGCGCTCCTGGGATATGGGGCGTGGTCGGGTGCCTCTGGTGGGAACGTGAAGCCATGCATGCCAGCGGTGGCGTTGGTGATCTTGGTGGCGACTTGTTGGTCATGTTCGGCCAAATCGGCAGCGGCGGCGCGGATCTCGGCAGTGAGCGCATTCGCCTGAGGCTGTAGGGCCATCGCTTGCGCCACCGGCCTTCCCCCCACGTAAGCATTCACTGTGAGGTCTTCGCGTACCTCGAATCCCGCCGCGCGCGCGTCATCAACGGCACTGAGGACCCGTTGCTTGGCGGCGGTCAGGTCGCTTGCTCCGGCACGGGCAACCGTAGCCGCGTCCTTCAACCACCAGGCCGCCCCGCGCATCTGCATAAGATCGCCGTCGGCTCGATCCACCGCGGCATCGCGCGCTTGCCCCTCCCACCCAGAGGCTGCGAGTTGCTCGCGAACCCCGGTGAAAGTCTGCAGCCACGCATCGGCAACGGTGGTCCAGTGTTCCGCGGCTCCGTGTAGGTGGGTGACATCCCAGGCTTCGACAGCGTCCGAGTGAACCGAACTCACCGCAGCGCTGGTGGCCTGAACCACCGACCCGATACCGGCAGGCGCGGCCAAGCCGACGAGCTGACCAGCCATCGATAGCACTGAGCGGCGAGTACACCAAGCTCGTCGGTGTTGACCCAGCAAATCCAAATCGAGTATTCTAGAAGTTTGACTTCGTGGTCGCCTGCGGCACCTGCGCGGCGTATGGACGGATCCCATGACAACGTGCGGCCTTGGTGCGCGCCGCAGCAGCGCTAGGCGAACGCATCGGGGTATGAGCGCCGGTAGTAATTGACGACGGTATCCACAGCCGCGTCGAAGCTTATGTCGCCGGCGCCAACGCACAAGCAGAGATCCCCGAACCCATTCCACGACTGGAGGGCCAACCGATAGTGGGATGATTGCATCGACGGTTGTGATGGCCTCTGACGGTGTCATCGCGGAATTTGTCAAGTCAAATGAGACAGTGCTGATCAGTTGATTTGTGTTTCGGGTTCGTTGATGTAGACGGTCGTCTTCCTTTTCGGCCTCAAAGTTTCACGGTCGCCCGAGTTCTCCCCTGGTGGCGGCTGAGATCACGGGTTGATCTTGATTTCCGGGTTGTCGGTAGGCGGCACCGCCGCGTGTCGTGCGCTGACGCCGGGTTCCTCGGTCCCGGGGTGGCTGCTCCTTTCTTGGGGTCGAACGGACACGGGGTCTGCGGGTCAGGGGATGGCGCGGACGCGGTTGACGGCGGCGGCGAATTCCTGCGCCCAGGGCCAGGTTTCGGGGATCCGAAGGATCAGGTTGCGGGATCGTTTGACCAGGCGGGCCGCAGCGTGCAGCAGCCGGTAGCGCAGGGTCGCCGGTTCGGCCTTGGCGAGCGGGCCGTCCAAGAGCAGCAGCCGGGTCCAGCACAGCAGGTCGATGGCCAGGGCGACCGCGGTGACCCAGGCGGTGTTGATCGCGAATGAGTGCGATGGCCAGCGGGCCAGGCCGGTGTCCTTGCCGCAGCGGATGAACCCCTCCACCCGGGCGTGCACCCGGTGGCGGGCCTCCAACCGCTGGAGTTGCCCGCCGCGGGTGTTGGTCGCGATGAGCTGGTAGCGGTAGCCGTTGATCTGCTCGAACAGCGACAACTGGCGGCCTTCTTCGATCTTCTCGCGCCGCACCAGGATGCGCATGTCGGGCGGCCAGCCGGCCAGCCGGTCGCCGTCGGCGCCCTCGCGCAGCAGCCCGGTCAGCTCGGCCACGGCCGCGTCGTCGCGGGCCCGCCCGGCCGCATCCAGCGCCGGCTCCCACCCGGCGGCGGGCATCTGCCCGATCGCGACCCGGGCCCGCTCGTCGAGGTCGAACCCCACCGAGTAGGCCACCGACCAGCCCGCCCGCGCGTTGCGTTTGCGCAGGTGCTTGACCACGGCGTGGCTGGAGCCCGCCCCGTCGATGGTGATCAACAGGTTGCGCCGCCCCTTGGCCGGGATCGCGGCGATCGCCGCGTCGATGATCGCGATGTGATCCGCGGCGGTGTTCGACCCGGCGTTGCCGGGGCGGGCGATCGCCGCCAGCAGTTCGCCGGTGTTGTCGCACCACGCCAACAGTGGGTGAAACCCGTAGCCACCCTTGAAATTTCCCGCGGCGTGCTGCTTGTCGGAATGCGATTCAACCAGCGAGGCATCAATGCGGATCACGACCACGCCACCCAGGTCCCCATAACAGGTCCGCGACGGCGGATCGCGCCATGGCGAGCCTCGATCAACTCCCACACCCGCTCCCGGACGGTGTTGCGCACCAGCGCAACCCGGCCATGCCCTGGCGGTCGATCTCGTTCAGCGACCGCCACATCGTCGGGACCGACGCCACAGCCCCGAACAGCCGTTGCTGATTCCGCAGCACCGCGGTACCGGCCAGGTTCTGCGCGCCGCCCGCGATCGACACCGCCACGTCCCGCAACACCGCGCCCCGGTCGTGGGTCACCTCCGGCCGCGACAACGCCGCGGACAACCCGCTGGTCAGGCCCAGGTTGTCGGCCAGCATCCGGGGGATCACGTTGCCCGCGTGCCCGACCACGTCGTCGCCGCGGACCTCGACTCGAACAGTTTTCGACCAATCCGTAGTAGCCTGCATCTGATAGGTGCACTCCTCGAATCGATGATCAACGCCAGCAAACGTCGATTATCGTTGAGGCAGTGCACCTTTCACGTTCACGCCACACCTCAGCACCGAATTACGTGAACTATTGAGGTCGGTGGGGTGGGTCGGCGGCCGAATCGGGCGGGGTTGGCGTGGTAGGCGGCGGTCAGGGTGTTGTGGCGGGCCTCGTCGATAGCGTCGGCGGTGCCGAAGTGCACCGATGCCGGGGTGTGCCATCCGATGCCGGAGTGGCGGTGGACGTGGTTGTACTCGTTGAAGAACCCGTCCAGGTATATGTGCGCATCACCAAGGGAGGCAAACGATTTGGGGAAGTCGTGGACGTATTTCAGGGTCTTGAATTGGGCCTCGCTGTAGGGGTTGTCGTTGGATGTTAGGGGGCGGGAGTGCGATCGGGTGACACCGAGGTGGGCGAGCAGCTCCGACACCGATCCCGAGGTCATCGACGTGCCGCGGTCGGCGTGGATCGTGTGCGGGACCGCGCCGTTGCGGGAGACGGCCTCTTCGATGAAATCCTCTGCCTCCTCAGCGCTTTCGGTGGCCGACAGCAGCCATGCCGGGTTGTAGCGGGAGAAGATGTCGATGATGACGTACAAGTGGTACCAGACGCCCTTGGCCGGGCCACGAAGTTTGGTGATGTCCCAGGTCCAGACTTGGGAGGGGCCGTCGGCGAGCAGTTCGGGTTTGACCTTCGCCGGGTGCGTGGCCTGGCGTCGCCGTTCCCTGCTTTGGCCTGCGGCTTGGGCGATGCGGTACATGCTCGATGTCGAGCACAGGTAATTCCCTTCGTCGAGTTCACGTGCCCAGATCTGGCAGATCGCCAGGTCGGCGTACTTCGGGGTGTTGATCAGGGCGAGCACCTTCGCGCGTTCAGTGTCGGTGAGCGACTGACCGTTCTCCGGTGCCCTATGCGGCCTGGCGGGGCCCTCAACGGGCGGTGTGCGGTGCCGGTAATGGGTGGCGCGGGCGCGCCCGATCAGGGCACAGGCGCGGCGCACGGGTGCCCCGGCGGCCCGCAGGTCGTCGTAGGCGACGGTCATGGCTTGCTCAGTCGCGGCGGTGTGCCCGGCCCCTTGGAGATCGACTCCAAGAGACCGTGCAGTTTTCCCATGATCTCCAGCGCGGCCTCCGTCTGCGTGAGCTGCTTGGTCAGGCGGACGTTCTCGCGGGTGAGTCGAGCCACTTCACGGGCCGCTACCGATTCATTGGTGACGTTGACAGACAATCCGTTTCGGGACTTGCGGGTCGCGCCGGCCGTTTCCCTGGCTTGGGCCCATTCCCGCATCTGGGACTGGTAGAGTCCCTCACGGCGTAACACCGCGCCCTTCTCGCCGTGCGGGGCGGCGAGGTACTCATCGAGGATCCGGTCGCGGTACTGCGCGGTAAACGACCGCCGGGTCGGCCGGGGCGCCGGATCAACCGGCTGCTCGCCACCTACCGGGTTCGGGCTGTCCATGGGTCAGGTAACTCCAGTCTCGCCCTCGAAAAACAGTGAACTCGGGGAAGTCCGAGTGTCTCATCACAGCCTGACAGAGAGGGTCGCGGGATATCCCTGCAGGACGATTTCGTCACGAGACGCGAAGTAGTGCTGGCCCGTCCGCCGAAATGCCGGCCTGGGCGGCCGCCGCGTGCAGGGTGACACCATCGATGCCCTGCCGGGTGATCACGGCGCAGACGGCGGCGGACGGTCTCCCGGCGCTGCGTATGTCGACCAGCCGTGGCATGGCCCAAGCGTGCCACGTTGCGCAGACCCGGGATGCAGTGCAAACGTATTGCCATGGGCTCGGAGAACGCCGGGACGCCATCGGGCACATTCGAACAGCCCGCCGGCCTCTGGCGGCGATGGGGTGGGTGGTCTGGGCCGCCACGGCGTCGGCGAATCGTCCGCCCATTCCTGCTGGTCTCGGTGCTCGCGAACACGTGGCAGTGGTCGGGCCGCTCACAGCTCGGGCACTGGCGGAGCCGGGCCGGCCAGCGGCAATACCTCGACGCTTACCAAGAGGTGATGGGCGCGATGCCCACCCCGTCGCGCACCGCAGACATACCCACCGACTACGGCATCGTCCGGGCCTACCTGTTCACCCGCGACGCCGACGCAGACAAGACGCCGGCGGTGCTCCTGTCCGGCTGGGGTTCGGGTGCCCCGATGTGGAAGGAAAACCTCCCGGGGCTGCTTGAGGACCGCCCCGTCGTCGCTCTCGACGCACTCGGTGACGCGGGGATGAGCCTCCAGGCCGTCCCGCTGACGACCGCGGCAGACCAAGCCGCGTGGGTCGACCAGACCCTCGCCGGATTGGATATCACGCGGGCGCACGTTGTCGGGCACTCCTTCGGCGGGTGGACTGCCACGAACTACGCGATCCACTACCCGGGTCGGGTGGCCTCGCTCAGCGTCCTCGACCCGGTGCAGACCTTCTCGCCGCTGCGCTGGCAGATGTACGTGAAGTCCATGCCCGCGGCGTTGCCGTTCCTGCCGCAGAGCTGGCGGGACAAGGCACTGGCAGACATTGGCGGGGCCGAGGAGATCGACAAGAACGACGCCATGACCAGGATGATCTCTGCCGGCACCCGGTACTACATGTCGAAGCGGCCCTTCCCGTCCCGGTTCACCGACAGCCAGCTACGCGGCCTCACAGCACCGGTCTACGGCGCGATGGCCGGAGACAGCGCCGTGAACGCCGAGCCAGCGAAGGCGGTCCGATATGCGGAATCGACGGTCCGCGACATCCAGATTCGGCTCTGGCCAGATGCCTCCCACTCGCTGCCGATGGAACGGGTCCAGCCCGTCAACCGTGAATTGATTGCCTTCATGGCCGCGCACGACTACTAAAGATCCCCGCGAGCGCCAGACCTGCCGTTGCGAACTCCACTCGGAGTACGCGCCCCTTCCGGCTATGCGTCGAGCGCTGCTCTTATCTGCGCCGCCATGATCGGCACGCAGCAGCTACGGCAAGACATCTCGACGGCCCCACACACTTGAGCTGAGCGTCGATCCACCTCCGACTTGGACACACCGCTATTGGTGACCATCGCGGTGACCAGGTCATCGACGCTACGGGTGGACACCCCGTGCACGTAGGCCTCCAATTTCTCGTTCGCTGCGAACCATTCCCACCACACTGGCCACCGTCGTCAGTCGCGCCCCATCCCGCGCGACACCTGTGACGTCGCGCGTGATCGCAGCACTGCAAGGCCCATGAGGCCGAAAACAATGTCAGCGATGATCTCGAAAACAGCTGTCGCCCAAGACATCCAGGTGACCCGCGCACCCGGCGGCGCATTGATGAAGCTGTCACTAAAGAAGCCCCACGTCGGCAGCAGATGTGCAACAGAGAAGCCAGCTGCGCTGACAAAACCCACGACCACCGCAGAATGCGGCGCCCATTGGCTACCGAGAAACACCAGCAGGATGGTGACGACAGCTAGAGCGATTTGAATCATTCCCGCCACCATCACCGCGGGCGGGATGACATCCATGCCTCGCCGCAGGTGGTCTGCGCCGTGTAGCGCTACCGCAGCTCCAAAAACCACAGCGTAGATACGGAATCGGTTATCCCACCGATCCCGGTTTAGCTGTGATTGTCCGCGCACGTGAATCCCTTCATTGCGCTACTGCTACTACACACGGTAGTACGGATGCCTATTTAAGTACAGTCCTGCCTGGCGAGAGAGTGCAACGCAGATGAGGCGGGATGTGAGCCGTCCGAAATGTCTAGATGTGAGACACCCTTCCGGTGATGTGCAACGCGACACGCTCCAACCGGTTCACTCGCGGTACCTGCCGACGCTGACCACCAAGACTGGGAGCGCACCCGATTTGGAACCGCCGTAGCGGAACGATGATCCGCTTCAAGCGCGAGAACAGTTGCGTGAAACGACCTGCTCATTGAAGATGCCGTCCCAGTGGGATTCCGAGAGGTGGCCCCGTTGAGTGACCAAGTCAGCTGGCGGAAGCGCTGATCACACTCCACGCGCGCGGCTGCGGACGGTACTGACGTGCGCTTCGGCCTCGCCGATGGCGCGCCTGCGATGCGGACGTCAACGCTCCTGTCATGTGGTGGAGGGCAGCCAGTTGCCGTGGAAGCCCGCGGGGACGCGCTGCGGAATGGTCATGGTCGCTACATCTTCGAGGGTCTGCGCGTCGAGGAGGCACAGCTTGGTTTGTTCCTCGGCCAGATCGGTGACGAATCCCATCACAACGCCTTCACCCTCGGGCGCGGCTGGCGATGACGGATGGAAGACGAATTCTCCAACCGCCGAGCACGGGCCGAAGTCGCGTCGCGTCACGATGCCGTGGTCTGCGTGGGCACGGAACAGGTGGTGTTCGCCCGCTAGATCGTCGGTGCCTCCGACCAGCCAGCAGTCGTGCGTGCGTGCGGTGGTGAAGCGCTCGTCGTAGCGGGGAAATTCGACGTGTTCCTCGGCGAGCTGCTCTCGCCGGAACTGCCCAGCGCTGGTGTCAAGGTGCCAACGCTCGAGGCGGGGACGCCCTTCCGATGGGCCGGTGCGGTCGGTGTCGAATACACGATCGTGGACGACGAGATCGACTGTCACCCGGCGGTCAGCGCTAACCGCGTTGACGGGATGAAAGACGTAGCACGGGTCCACATCCAGCCAGTGGATGTCTCCGCCCGCGCGGGGTAGGAGGCCGACCCTGGGACGATACGTGGGATCCCACCGATATGGGAAGGTGCCGGCGGCGGTGTTGGGAAACAGGTTCATCACCATGTGCGGTATCCGAACGCGGCCGACCACCGCGTTCAGCGCCGCGGCGGCGAGTGCGCGCATCGGTGGCGGCACGCTGGCTGCCGCAGCGCTCGCCGCGTCGAACGTGACCGGGAGGTCATAGACGACCGCATAGTCGCGGGTCAGCGAGAACGCATGCACCATCGGGCTGCCGCCGACACGCACATCGGCCTTCTCCCTGAGCCGGCCGTCGCCCCCGATCACGCTGTAGCGCAGAGTCTTTCCGCGTCCGATGTGGTAGGAAACGGCATGCATATCACCGGTCAGCGGGTCAACGACGGGATGGGCCGAATACCCGCTGCTTACAGTCCCTCCAAAATCGCACACATCGATCGTGTCGAGGTCATCGGAGAGCTCCGCGCACGCGAGCCCGCCCTCGACGAGCGCAAGGGTCCGACCGGCGAAGCCGATGACATTGGTGTTCGCCGACGGCCCGTGTAAAGCGGATCGCCCGCGCTCGGCAGGTGCACGACGGCCGAGCCCCGCGGACGTCACTTCCGAGTCGACCCAGCGGTTGCGGTACCACAGTGCACGACCGCCGATGATCCGCACGCCGTGAACCATGCCATCACCGGTGAACCAGTTGTAGGTGGCGGGTGAAACCTGGGCTATGGGATTGGGCCCGTTGCGTACATAACGCCCGTCGAGCCAGTCGGGAATCGTGCCCTGGACCTCGAGGTCAAACTCGGTGACCTCGGTGCGCACTGGGGTGTAGCGCTCGGCGAGAAAACTCGTGTCCACGACAAGCCCTTCCGACGCAGTGCATAACACCGTTACAGATGTATAACACTGTTATGCCTCTGTCCGCAATGGATCGTTCCGTCCGGGGCACAGTCCTCGCCGCGGCTCTGGCAATCGTCGAGGAGGAAGGCCCCGCCGGGCTGTCTGTCCGTCGGCTCGCTGCCGACGCCGGCACGTCGACGATGAGCGTCTACACGCATTTCGGAAGCATCGCGGCGGTCGTCGCAGCGGTGATTGAACGCGGATTCATGACGCTGGCCGAACAACTCACGGCGGCCGGTACATCCGACGATCCGCTGGCGGACATATTCACCTTGGCCCTGGCGTATCTGGAGTTCGCGCGGCAACATCCCCAGCTCTACGCGACGATGTTCCAGTACACGTCCACCGAATGGACACCCAACCGACGGCAAAGCCCGGTCGAAGCCGGGAGTCCAACGACGTCGACCGCGGGCACGGCCGCATTCTCGACCTTCTCATCGATGCTCGGCCGACTCACCAATGACAACAAGGAGACCGGATTCGGGCTCGCCGTTCTCGGAGCGCAGTGCTGGAGCGCAGTTCACGGCGTGGCAATGCTGCGCCTAGTGGGCCACCTCGGAGATGACGACGTCGCGCAATCGCTGCTCATCGCATTGGCGGTCGGCAACGGTGCCGATCGTGCCGCCGCGCAGCGCGCATTCACGAAAGCGACGAAACGTCACATCGACCACGCATGAATGCGCTGAAGTTGCCCCTACAATCCGCGATTCGGCGCACCGCTAGGAATTGCACCATTCCGTGAGACAGATCGCGCCGGAACCGCCGTGAGACAAACACGAAGGAAAGCTCATCGCCGCCTCCATTCACACGCTGGGCGATCGCGCACAGTGCCATAAGCTCCCGCGTGGACCCCGACGTCATCTCGGGCCGTTGTCCGACACGGTGAGCAGGATCGGCCGGGCATCGTCGTCGGTGTCGAGGTCGACCCCGTCGGCACGACGCTCGACCCCGTCGGCACGACGCTCGACGGCCTCCAGCAGTGGATTCGTCGGGTCAGTCCACAGGGCAGACGCGGATGAGGTTGCCGTCGGGGTCCGTGATCACGAAGGTGCGGCCGAAGACGTCGTCGTGCGGCTCTTCCACCACATCGACTCCCTTTGCCGACCAACGTGCGAAGGCCTCGTCGACGGTGCACGCCGTGCCGGGCACCATCAGCCCGAGTTCGCTCGTGCGAGGGGTGCTCGAGACGGCGTGCTCGTTACGGCCGGTCCACAGTGCAAACAGGACGCCTGGGGCAACGTCGAACGCGACGTAGCGGGGGCTGGTGAAGGTCGGTTCGATCTCGAACAGGTCGCTGTAGAAGGCGGTGGCGGCCTCGGCGTCGCTGACGTAGATGAGGAACAGATTCGGTGCGGACATGGAGAGCTCCTCCGGTCGACGGGTATCGGTACTGAACCAGTGGACCAGTGAATCAAGACAAGACCTGTCGCCTTTTCGGGGAAGATTGCTCGACATGAAGGCATCGAGGCTGCTGCACCTACTGCTGATCCTGCAAAGCCGCCAGCGAGTGACCACCACCGAGCTCGCCGAGCGTCTGGAGGTGTCCCGGCGGACGATCCTGCGCGACGTCGAGGCCCTCTCGACAGCAGGCGTTCCGGTCTACGCCGAGCGAGGGCGCAACGGCGGGATCGTCCTGCTCGCCAGCGCACGGCTGAATGCCTCCCACCTGGACCCCGGTGAGATGGAGGCGCTATCCGTTGCGGGCTTGAATGACGAACTGCTCAACCAAATGGGACTCGCGGCGGCACACGAGACGGCCGCGCGCAAGATCGCCGCCCGCGAGGCTGCAGCGCCCGGGACGCGGACCGTGATCCGACTGGCTGAGCTGGTCGTCGTGGACAGCGGTGCATGGCTCGCCGGACCGGGCACGAACGTTGACGTCGCGGAGCTTGCATGGGCGCTTCGTCGGCGATGTCGGCTGCGGATCGAGTACCGACGCAGCGCGGAGGCACTGCCATCGTCCCGCGTCGTCGATCCATACGGACTTGTCGCGAAGTCGGGCCGCTGGTACCTCGTTGCCGACGTCGAAGCCACCGGCCGCCTGTTCGCCCTCGACCGGCTCTCGGACTACGAATTGCTCGACGCGCCGGCCGCCCTGCGCCACGGTCAGACCCTCCGCACTGTGTGGGCCGCCCTCAAGGAGCGTACTGAGTCGCCGGGGCGGGTCAGCGTGACCGTCCGACTCCGCGCGAGCCGACTCGACCTCGCGCGCCGCATCCTGGGTGCCCGCATCCACGCGGTCTCACAGGCGGAGGACGGCTGGTCCACGGTCATCGTTCGTTACCCGGACGTCGAGTCAGTACGCCAGCTGCTCCAGTTCGGCGACCACATCCAGGTACTCGTCCCCGAGATCGCCCGCGAACGCATCCGTCAGCTCGCCGTCGATCTTGCCGAGAGGCACTCGCCACAGCCGCAGGAGCTGCGACCGACCCGCCACGGATTCAACCAATATCCCTGACCAGTACACCTAGAGGACTGACGCGAATCACATCCTGCCGCACGACGTTAATGCTTTGAGTGCAGCGCAGCCGAGCTGCCATCATGAACCATGCCCGTCAACGAGTCGATTCGCATCAGGCAGGCCGTAGCCGAGGACGCCCCTTCACCCAGGTCGCTACCCACGGCGACATGATCTGCGGTCACGTCACCACGGGTCGCTGCCGAGACGATGACCTGCGAGGCGATGGGGAGATCTGGGCAATCTACGTCGACCCGCCCAGGTGGTGCTGCGGGATCGGACACCGCCTCATTGACGCCTGGCTGTGCGCAACTCCGCAGTCGGGGCCATGACAGGGCCTCCCTGTGGGTGCTGTCGGGTAACGACCGCGCCCTCCGCTTCTACGAATCGGCCAGGTGGCACTGCGACGGCACACAGCGAACCGACTCAATCGGCGACCACCCCGTCCACGAAGTGCGCTACCAGCGGTCACTGCAACCCATAGAGTCGGTGTCTCGGTTCTAAAGAAGCGGAAGGCGATCACATCTTGTCTCGCAGCGATGGGGTTGGCGTACCCAGCACCTTCGGGTGTCCATCAACCAGATCCTGCAGACCGGCCTGTTTTGCGCCTCTCTCTCACGAAAATTAGGTGACCACTGCTGGTGACCGATTCGGTGGCGGGTGTTATCCGGCTTGGGTGAGTGGTTCGAGGGTGACCCGGTAGCCAAGCGTTTCGAGTTGGCTGATCGCTTTTGCTTTGGTGCGGGTTGGTTGGCGTGCGGTGTAGTAGTCGGCGCCGAGGTCACGGTAGAACTCACCGTTGGTGAGCATGTTCCACATCGCTGTCAGTATCGAATGCTCAACGGCGACCAGTGCTTTCATCGGTCCTCGGCGGGCGGCGATGCGCCGGTATTTGGCCGACAGGTAGGTTCCCTTCGCGCGGGCCGCGGCCATGGCGGCGGTGCCGAGTGCGGCTTTGAGGTATCGGTTGCCGGGCCGGGTCTTGGTGGATTTGACCCGGCCGGCGGACTCGTTGGAACCGGGTGCGGTGCCCGCCCACGACGCCAGATGCCCCGCGGTGGGAAACACGCTCATGTCGGCGCCGGTTTCGGCGAGCACCACCTCAGCGACGATCCTGGAGACGCCCGGGATGCTGGTCAGCAGTTCCCGGGCCGCCGCGAAAGGTGTCATCGCCGCCTCGATCCGCTCGTCGAGATCGGCCAACGCCTGTCCGTACTGGTCGATCAGTGTCAGGTGCATGCGGATCATGTATCCGTGATGGGGGGTGAACCGGCCGGTCAGGGCCTCGGTCAGGGCCGGGATCTTCGACCGCATCCGCCGCTTCGCCAGGTCAGCCATCGCCGCCGGGGTGTCCTGGCCGGCGATCAGGGCCTCCAGCATCGCCCGGCCCGAGACCCCCATGATGTCGGTGGCCACCGAGGACAGTTTGATGCCGGCATCCTCGAGGATCTTCTCGATGCGCTGCACCTGGCGTGCGCGGTCATGAGTCAGCGCGGTGCGGGCGCGGGTCAGGTCGCGCAGCTCCCGGATCGGTGCCGGCGGCACCAGCGATCCGCGCAGCAACCCGTGGGCGCCCAGATCGGCCAGCCAGGCGGCGTCGGACACATCGGTTTTGCGGCCCGGCATGTTGCGGGCGTCGTGGGCGTTGACCAACATCACCGGCAACGCATCTTCGAGCAGATAGAAGTAGGGCTTCCAGTCGGGTAGCTCCGGCGCGTCGCCGCGCCGGAGCCCCCTAAGAACCGGCCGTGCCCGCTTTCCAGGCAACCGGCTCAAGCAAGCCCGAAGGCTCCTCAGTCGAGACGGCAGAGTGCTGGTGCACGCCGATGCGGTCTGGGTGACGGCCTCGGCAGTGTGTGTGGATGAGACGGAACGCGGTGTAACCCAATGACTCTGACCCCGAGTCGACGACGATCGCCTGACGGCGGATCGCCTTGGCGGTAGCAGTGATCCACTGCTCCCACTCGTCGGGGTGTCGCGGCTCGACCTCAGCGTGCAGCAGCAGCTGACCGCAGAGCGGACAACGCCCGCGCTGCTTGCCGATTAACCACGACCGGGTCCGGTCCAGCGGGGGTCTCCCGCGGCGGCGCCGGGCCGCCCAGTAGTCGGCCAGGGCGGGATCGTCCGGGGACGCCCAGCCCTTGACCAGGGTGTGCCGGGTGATCGCCGTCCAGGCGAATTTGACCAGGTAGGCGCCGCTGTCGCGGTCACCGAATACCCAGCGGTCGCGCCGAGAACGGTTCAACGCACCGAAGTAGCGGGACACGATCCAACGTCGTCCCTTGTGCGGATGGGTGAATCTGGCCCACTTATCGGTGAGCTTCCACACATGATTGTCCAGCGCGTTGAACACCCGGGCCGACACACAGTGCCGGTAGTAGGCCGACCACCCCCGAATGATCGGGTTGAGCCGGATGAGCACCATCTGGGCGTTATGGCCCCGCAGTGCCCGCATCTCGGCGGTCAGCCGTGCCCGGATCCGTTTCACGGCCGCCTTGCTCGGTTTGATCAGCAGCTTGCCGCGGTAGCGGCGAATGTTGAACCCCAGAAAGTCCACCCCGTCATTGAGGTGCACGATACGGGTCTTGTCCTCGTTGAAGACCAGACCCCGAGGTCGCAGCCATTCCGTGAGCCGCGCCTTGACCTGTTCGGCCTGTTCCCGCGAGTGGCACAGGGCTAGCAGGTCATCGGCGTACCTGATCAAAACTGGGGAGCCCGGCCGCGCCGTGCCGGCGTTGGTGCCGGTGCGGATGTAGCGGACTCCGGCGGCCTGTTCCATTCCGTGCAGGGCAACGTTCATCAGCAACGGGCTGATCACCCCGCCTTGTGGGCTGCCTTCCTCGGTCGGCGCGAGCCGACCTTGATCGATCACCCCCGCGCGTAGCCAAGCCGCGATCATTCCCCTGGCGGGAAACGAGCCGAGCTGCGCGAGAAGATGGGCATGATCGATGCGGTCGAACGCAGCGGCCAGGTCGGCGTCGAGCGCCCACACGCGTTTGCAGGTTGCGCCGCGAGCGGTCACGAAGATCGCCTGCATCGCGTCCTGACAGCTACGGCCCGGCCGAAACCCATACGATCGGGACTCAAACCGGGCCTCCCATTCGGGTTCTAACGCGTTGACCGTGAGCGCTTGCAGCGCCCGATCGGCAATCACGGGAATCCCGAGGCCGCGCCGTTTTCCGTTGCTCTTCGGAATGAACACCCGCTTGACCGGTCGGGGCCGCCATGTGGCGGTGTCGCGCTGCAGCCAGGTGGCCATCTCGGCCTTTTCCCATCCTGCGAGCACGACCCTGCCGTCGACCCCGGCCGTCTTGCGGCCAGCGTTGAGCTCGGTGACCCGCCGCACACTCAGCAGAGCGTTCGCGCGGGAACCAAGCATCAGTTTCTGCAGATTGCGGACCCGCTTGTGGTCCCCCGCCTGCGTCGCCGTGAAGATTCGTTGCCGCAGCCTCCGTACGTCGTCTTCGACCCGGCGCCAGTCCACGGCGTCCCAGTCGCTGATCTCGTCCTCAGGTCCGTTCACCGTCCCGGTGTCCAACTTGCCCATCGGTTCTGGAGTCTCCGATCGTCTGGTCTTCACAGGCTCACCCGACCCACGTCAGCTCCCTTTCGGGCCGGGCGGCACGCCCGTATCAGACCGGTTATGCGCCAGCCATCTGGCGGAGGGGCCAGATCGTGCGGTTGCCGGTTTCCCGTCGCCTTTCGGCGTGTCGGCGTTGGCTTCTTGGGTCATCCTGCGCCCGCTGGGGAGTTGCGCCTTCCTCACGGTTGGCCTACCGGCGACACCGGCCACCGGACCCCAACGGGGTTGTCATGTTGCGCATGAACAAGATTCGACCGGGCAGGGTGCCCCCTTTGCCCCGGGGACGATGGTGCGCTCCCGGCCGGCGATTACCCTCCGGCCGGCACCCGACGCTTTCCAGCGTCCAGTCCCTACGGCCCCGCTGACACATCCCATCGGCGGGGGTCACCTTCACGAGGCGTCATCGGGGGTTCACTCGCGTTCACCCATCACCCCAGGACAACTGGATGTCGCCCCGGAGCCGGGAAGCGACCCCGCTTCCCGCCGGTCTTTTCCTCGCCCACGGCTCCCGGATGGAACGGGAACCGCTTCGGCTTTGAACCCCGGGCTTCGCACCCCGCAGTCACCCGCAGAGCACGCCGAGGCGGAGACAGGCCCTTACGCACTGGCCCGAGTACTACACCTACGGCATCAACCGAACCTCCAAACGGTGCCTCCTACTTCACTCATGCACCCTCATGTCGCACGTAATCGCCGGTGGCTTCCATCACCACACAGCTGACCTTCTCGGCGAGCAGGTGCTCCCGCAACGCCAGGATCTGATTCGACATCGCCCCCCACGTCGTCACCGTCGCCGCCGTGGGGCGGCCCCCGGTGCCCTGGACACGCACGCAGACCTTGGCGTCCCGCTTGGAGATATCAATACCCGCGCACCGCGGATGTATCACATCCATGGCCGATCACCCTCTCGCATCATCCATCCGGCCAGTACCGGTATCACTGTGAGGCGTGCTGCGGGGAGGGCGGGTTTGACACAGAAATCTCTCACTCGTGCTCGAAGGCAACATTCCACGGTTCCCGCGGATGACGATCATGCCCTCCGCCACCATGCTGACGCGCAGGCTCACCGGCACCACAGACCGATCGGGGTTCTACCGCAACACACACCCAGAATCCTTCCCCTCACCCGCCCACCGCACCAGCGGGGGCGGCCAACCGCCAAACGCGAGATCCGCACCACATTTTCTGTCCCCACGGAGGGGCCAGCGAAGCGCCCCTGCATTGCTGACGAGAAAATAGCGCGAGCCCCAGGTCAGGCAGATGTTGATGATGGGCTACTTTCTGGGGTCCACGGTGCGCCGCAGGGCCCGGTCGGCCAGCGCGAGGTTCAGCCAGTCCTGACTGCCGCCGACACCCGGTTCGGATCTTCGCATACCGTCGATGTGCGAGCAGATTGCACGCCCGTGGTGACGCCGTCGATCAGAGTTGACAGGTAGATCTCACCCACCGTGGCGAAAACCAGAGAATCTGGTGGCAACCACCGTTGGTCGCGTGTGAGCGTGATGAGCGTGGCCGATGAGGGTCCGCCGAACCACAGGGTGAGAACGATCTCAGACCTTGCGCAGATGCGCGCTGCCCGTATAGCTTGGCATATACCCCGCTGGGGTATACCGATGAAGGGAGTATGAGGTGAGCAGGAGCACGTACGCGGTCACGGGGATGACTGCGTAGATTGCGTGCTGTCAGTCCGTGAAGAGGTCGGCGAGGTCGACGGCGTGCAGAACGTAGAAGTCAGCGCGACGACTGGGACGCTGATCGTGAACGCCGACGGATCTCGTGAAGGCATCAGGGCGGTTGGCCGCCTTCGGGGGTGGGGTTGGCGGTGGCGTTCGGCTGCGAACCACACGGTCAATGCACGTCAACCGATAGGCGAAGTCACTCAAGGAAAACATGACAAACCGCGATGACCACGCCGTAGCAACATCCCACATCAGTCGGCACGCCGACCACCACAGCCACGGCGAACACCCTGCACCCCACCCCGGGACCGACTACCACGGCCATGAAAGTCACACCGGCCACGGCGGCCATGGGGGCGACCACGTGGCCCAATTCCGCAACCTGTTCTGGATCAACCTCATCATCGCCATACCGGTCGTCGCGTTCTCAACCATGTTCGCGATGCTGCTCGGCTACGACGTCCCCGACTTCCCCGGCGCCCGCTGGATTGCGCCCCTGCTGGGGACGGTGATGTACGTCGTCGGCGGCCGCCCCTTCCTCACCGGCGCGCTGAGCGAAATCCGTTCTCGCAAACCAGGAATGATGCTGTTGATCGGACTGGCGATCACCGTCGCCTTCTTCGCATCATGGGGCGCGAGCCTGGGCCTGCTCCACCACGAGCTTGAATTCTGGTGGGAACTCGCCCTTCTCATCGTCATCATGCTGCTCGGCCACTGGGTCGAAATGCGCTCGCTGGCGCAGACAACCTCCGCGCTGGACTCACTGGCTGCGCTGCTCCCCGACGAAGCCGAGAAGATCGACGGCGACCGCACCATCACCGTGTCGCCGGCAGACCTGCACGTCGGCGATCTCGTCGTGGTCCGACCCGGCGGCAGCATCCCCGCCGACGGCAGGATCGTCGACGGACGCGCCGACATGGACGAGTCGATGGTGACCGGCGAATCCAGGCCCGTCGCCCGCGGTGTCGGCGACTCCGTCACCGCCGGCACCGTCGCCACCGATTCCGGACTTCGGGTCGAGATCACCGCCACCGGCGACGACACCGCCCTGGCGGGCATCCAACGCCTGGTCACCGAAGCGCAGAACTCGTCCTCGCGTGCCCAGCGGCTCGCCGACCGGGCCGCAGGCTGGCTGTTCTGGTTCGCCTTGATCACCGCTGGCATGACCGCGGCGGCATGGTCGATCGTCGGCGACCCCGACGCCTCGGTCGTGCGAGCGATCACCGTGCTCGTCATCGCCTGCCCCCACGCCCTTGGCCTGGCGATACCTCTGGTCGTGTCCATCGCCACCGAACGCGCCGCCCGAGGCGGTGTCTTGATCAAAGACCGGCTGGCCCTGGAAGGCATGCGTACCGTCGACGCCGTGCTCTTCGACAAGACCGGCACCCTGACCAAAGGCGAACCCACCGTGACCGCCGTCGAGACCACCGGAGACGACGACGGCGACACCGTGCTCGCGCTGGCCGCCGCCGCCGAAACCGACAGTGAACACCCCCTGGCGCGGGCCATCGTGAAAGCCGCCGAGGAGCGGGGTCTGACCGTGCCCCGCGCCAGCGGCTTCGCGTCCTCTCCCGCCGTCGGTGTGACCGCGGCTGTCGACGGGCACGAGATCCGAGTGGGTGGCCCGCGTCTCCTAGAAGAACTCGGCGCACGAGAAGTCCCCGCCGCCAGCGCGTGGCGCGGCGAAGGCGCCATCATCTTGCACGTCATCCGCGACGGCGCAGTGCTCGGGGGCCTGCGCCTGGCCGACGAGATCCGCCCGGAATCCCGCGAAGCCGTCGATGCGCTGCACAAGCTCGGCGTCGAAGTCGTCATGATCACCGGCGACGCTGAAGCCGTCGCCACAGCGGTAGGCAAGGAACTCGGTATCGACCGGGTGTTCGCCGGGGTGCGCCCAGAAGACAAAGCGTCGAAAGTCGCTGCGCTGCAATACGAGAGTAAGAACGTCGCCATGGTCGGCGATGGAGTCAACGACGCCCCTGCGTTGGCGCAGGCCGATGTCGGCATCGCCATCGGCGCCGGCACCGACGTCGCCATCGCCTCCGCCGGTGTCATCCTGGCCAGTTCCGACCCACGCTCTGTGCTGTCGGTGATCGAACTGTCCCGCGCCAGCTACCGCAAGATGAAGCAGAACCTCTGGTGGGGCGCCGGCTACAACCTCATCTCGGTCCCGTTGGCCGCCGGTGTCTTGGCGCCCATCGGCATCCTCCTGCCCATGTCGGTCGGCGCCATTCTCATGTCACTATCGACGATCGTCGTAGCGCTCAACGCGCAACTGTTGCGCCGTCTCGACCTGACGCCCGAGGCGAGCACCCGCGCCGTCCTTGATCGCTGACAAGCAGACTTTGGGCCAGGCCCCGAACAGAAAGTACAGGCCCGCAAACGTATAGCAGACCATTGTCAACATCACCGCGAGCTGGCCGGTCAATGAGGCCAACCGGCAACACCTGTAATGCCTTGCCGTGCGCGGCGACACAGCCAACATATGCACTTGTGCAACGAAACCTGAGACACCCGGCGCTTGGCTGTCACTCTCAGTGAGATCAATCGGACCGCCCATCATCTGGTGACGACCCGCAACCGGTGAAGACATCGGCACCGCACCGGTGCCATCTGGGTCCGGTGGACGAGAACTGGGACAGCGTCGCCGACTGGTACGTCGAGTTGGTTCGTGGCCGATCAGGCTATGCACCAGTTCTCCTCGTTAGATTCTACTGAATGCGCTGCCGGACAAACTTTCTAGATCGCCCCATCCTTGATGGCGGGGGTGGCGAGAGCATGCAATAGCCGCCGAGCCTGCACACCTCGCCGGAGCGGCGTACCGCCTCCACAACGGAACCGCACTAAGCTTCGTTGCCTGGCCGCAACGTCTTCAGTGCGCCGGCCCAGTCGACTAGTTCGTCGAGCATGCGTCCCAGTACGTCCTCCCGATGACGTCCCGGGTTGAATTGTCCGGGCTTGGAGGGATCGTCGATGGCGAAATCAGTGAACAGACCGAGTGCCACTTGGCTGCGAACCGCCGCCACTTTGACCTCGGCCATGGCGAGGCGCGCGTGTTCGACTGCGCGCGTGCCGCCATCGATGCCGTACCCGACGAAGCCGACGGCCTTATCGTTCCACTCTGCGAACAGGAAGTCGATCGCGTTCTTCAGCGAGGCGGGCATGGAGTGGTTGTATTCCGGGGTGACGATGACGAAGCCGTCTAGGGCGGCGATCGTCTGCGCCCACCGTTTGGTGTGCTCATGTATGTAGCCGCCGATGGCGGCAGGAACTGGTTCGTCGAGCAGCGGCAGATCGAAGTCCTTGACGTCCAGTGCAACCACGGTAACTGCACGATGCGCGAGCTTCGCTTCAGCCTGTCGGACGACCCAGTCCGCGACCATCGGTCCACGTCGGTTGGGCCGAGTGCTGGCGGTGATGACTCCTAGACGCAAGGCAACTGGCTCCATGTCGGCATGCATCGTCGGTCACCTCGATCTCGTTCCAAGTAGTACAACGACCATTGTACGTTATCCGCTACAATGGTCGTTGTAGCTGCGAGCTGAGGAGCGATCGGTGACGGCAAGGCTTCACGAGGACGACGGGTCCGCAACGGCGGCTCCAGTGACGGTGCTGGTGGAGTTCGCCGTTGACGGAACCCTCGAAGAGACGCAGAGCCTGGCGCTCCGTGTGGCCGGTGCAATCAAGGAGACGATCAGTGGGCGAGCGGGATTCGAGTCGGCAGCACTGATGGTCAGCACCGATGGACGGCGCATGGTCAATGTCGCACAGTGGGCGTCGGAAGACGCGTGGCGCGCGGCGACCGACGACTCCGACGGCCGGCATGCGCCAACGGACCGCGCTGCCGATCGCGACTGGTTGTCCCGACGCAGTGACGACGAACCGGTGGCGAAACTGCTGAGCGAAGGTGGAGCCACACTCGACCGCGTGGCGGTGTTCCGCCAGGTTGTCGCGGTTGATCGGCGCTCCGCTTGGCCTGCTCCGGCATCGACGTCAACCGACGTCAAACGGCCTGTCCTGCATCGAGACGACGCCGAAGCCCATGCGGCCGTGCAACATCTCGTCAGCCGGCTTCAGGACGGGCTCGACACTGCCGACGCCGATGTCTACGACGAGACCTTCGCAGCCGACGTCCTGTGGGGCACACCGCGGGGCGAGGTCGTCGATGGGGTCGACGTGCTGCTACCCATCCATCGACGGTTGATGGCCGCACAGACTGCGCCAGCGTCGACGTTCGAGCTGGTGTCGTGGCGAAGTCCGGCCCCGGGAGTCGCTGTCGCCCAGATTCGGCGGCGAGCGGATGCAGGTGCGCAATTCTCCGAGGTCGCGGTTTATACCCTCGTACGCCACGACCAAAGATGGTGGGTGAGCGCCGCCCAGAACACCCCGGTCCTCGACGAGGACGCCGGGGCGCGTCCCAACCGGTGAACCACGACGCACCAGTGTGCCATCATCCACCGGTGACCGGGTCCCGGGCAGACAAGCAACGAGACGTGCTCATGGGAGCGCTCAAAGTGTTCGCCCGCGACGGCTTCTCACGCGCGAGCATCGAATCCATCGCTGCGGAAGCGGGGGTGTCGACACGGACGATCTACAACCACTACGCGGACAAGGCGGAGCTGTTTCACACCGTCATCGTTGCCAGTGCCGACCGCACAGCGCGTCACCAGATCGACATCGTCCGCCGCCGACTCGGCACCGTGACCGACATCGACGCAGCGCTCGTCGGCTTTGGGACAGTGTGGGCCAGACCCGACCCCGACACCGCACTGCATTTCGCGTTGGTGCGGCAAGTGCGGGCAGATATCGACCACATTCCGATCGAGACCATCGAGGCATGGCAGCGGACCGGTCCACGCCAGGTGAAGGCTGAAATCGCTCAACATTTGCGGCGTTGGAGCGATTTGGGCCTCATCGCCATTCCGACGGGCCGACAGGCCGCAGAGTTGGCGGCCGCCCAACTTATCGCCCTCACCGCCGGGGTGGCCGACCGCCCCGGCGAGCCGCTTGGCGATGCCGCGCTCCTACGCGTCGTGAAATCAGGCGTACGGGTGTTCCTGGCCGCTCATCCGCCGCCTCCTTGACATGTCGCACAGGCGACACGTTCGTTCCCCGGGTACAGGAACTCGTCGACGCCGGCGCCATCCGACCAACTGCTGTCTCGGACGCGGTACTGGTCGCCTGGTCAAACGTCCACGGAATCGCGTCGATCGGGCGAGGGGGGCCGCTGGTGAATCCAGCCACCAACGACCGTGCGATCGACGTGGCCCAAGGTTACCGTCCGGGTCGCGGCAGTACAACGACGTCATCCGCCGAGGGCCCCGATCCTCGTAAGATGTGGCGTCCAGATTATCGACGGCCGGGATGCGACGTGACCTCCTCCGCAGTGGTGGCGACGATGAAACACAGATCCAAGGATCCCGGCGTGTCGGCAGCGCCCGATACCCCTCCGTTCAGCCTGGTCAGCGGTTGCCGACACTGACGGTTGGGAGTAGGTTATGCGCCGAGGTTGAGCCAAAGCCCGCCGCGATTGTTCATGGGCCTGCTGTGGCTCCTTTCCCGCGAGCCGAGCAGCACCGACCCGAGCAGCACCGACCATCGGTCCTAGGGGGCGTCGATGTCATGACCGCACTGCCACGATCACCGGCCGTCGAGTCGGCCGATGCGGATACCGCCCTGCGCGACCAGACAGGCGCCGCCCGGTTAACCCCTCACCAGCGCAGCACCGGCAGACTGCTCCCCGTCGCCGATGAGGTCGACGCTGCCAACGCTGAGCAACTCCTCGATCAGGTTGGCCACGACATGTGTGGTGAGTGGTTCTTGGTGGACGTGACCGCAGGGCAATCAGCGACGCCGCGAGCCTGCGGCCCCGGTACGCAATCGACGCCTAGCGCGCACGTCTTCGGCGTGCTCTGGTCACTGGTTGCCGGTCCTGCGGCTTCACGCCTTGTGAACAGCTCCGGTGTCGGTGACGATCTATCGACGAATGAGTCGCTCACCGCGGCTTTGGTGTCGGTGCAGTAACTCCCAGCTGGCACAGCGACGTGGACGGTGTGGCACGGTCGTCGACGACCGCCTGCCATTGCCTGACAAGGTGATCGAACCAGAAAAGGATACGGAACGTGCGCGTAGATGTTCTGAGTGCGGCCGCAATCACGCTGATGCCGATGTTGTTGGCCGTCGGCACCCCGACGGCGTCGGCGGAGCCATGTCCCGACGTCGAGGTGGTGTTCGCCCGCGGCACCGGCGAGCCGCCAGGGGTCGGACCGACGGGGCAAGCGTTCGTCGATGCCCTTCGCCAGCGTGCCGGCGAGAAATCATTCGGCGTCTATCCGGTGAACTACCCCGCCACCGACCAATGGGCCACGGGTATCGACGGCATTCGGGACGCGGGTGCCCACATCACGTCGATGGCCGCCACGTGCCCTGACACCAAGATGGTCCTGGGCGGGTATTCACAGGGGGCGGCTGTGATGGGCTTCGTGACCTCCCCTGCGGTACCCGACGGGGTCGATCCCGCGACCGTGCCGAAACCGTTGGAGCCCGACGTTGCCGAGCACGTCGCCGCCGTCGTGCTCTACGGGACGCCGAACATCAGGGCGATGAATTTCCTCGGCGAACCGCCCGTCGTCATCGGCCCCCAGTATGAGCCGAAAACCCTGAAAGTGTGTGCGCCCGAGGACTTCGTCTGTTCCGACGGGCTGAACTTCGCGGCGCACACGTCGTACGGCTATGACGGTCTCGTCGAACAGGGCGTCGATTTCGCCGCCAGCCGTCTCGGGCTCGAACCTACCGCGCCGCCGGATCAGTGGGACCCCCTGCCCGCACAACTGGTGCCCGCACCGGTGCCCGCGGCGCCCGCACCGGCACCGGCACCGGCACCGGCACCGGCACCGCTGGAAATGCCTTAGCTACAGCTAGGACTCGCGCGGCTGCTCTTCGCGGACTTCGATGGGATCGTTTACCGATCGTCGCGCAGCCGTACCTCTTTCGCGCCACGATCGATAAGTCGTGAGGCGAACCGCACGTGCCCGCTGCATCGGTGAGACGACTTCATCAAATCTTCATCGGATCGCGAACCGACCCATACTCGGATTCTTGACGCTGGATCGGAGCGGCGAGAGCTTGCCGCGTGGACGCATGATGTCACGAAGACGCATGGTGTCACGAAGGTGTGCGAGGAAAGGATCTGCGAATGCAACACCAAGGATTTGGATTTGGGCTCGCGGCGTTAGCGGCGTCGGCCCTGTTCGTCAGTGCCTGTTCGGATACGACGACAGACTCTCCGACATCGACGAGCACCACCTCGGCAGCAGCGTCGGCCTCGCCCAGCGCCGCCGGCAGCGATGCTGCCCATAACGACGCGGATGTCGCGTTCGCTGAAGGGATGATTCCTCACCACCAGCAGGCGATCGAGATGGTCGACATGCTGCTGGCCAAGCAGGGGATTGATCCCGAGGTCGTCTCAGTCGCGAACACGATCAAGAACGACCAAGGCCCTGAGATCGCCCAGATGCGCAGTTGGCTCCAGGAGTGGGGAGTCTCGTCTTCGTCGACGCCTGCGCCGAGCGGCACCGAGATGCCTGGCCACGATATGCCAGGCCACGACATGTCAGGCGACCAGATGCCCAGCGGTGAGATGGGTGACATGCCCGGTATGAGCGGCGGCGGACACGGCATGATGTCGGCCGCCGACATGGCTGCTCTTGAGAACGCGCAGGGCGCGGAGGCGAGTCGGCTCTTCCTGACGCAAATGATCGAGCATCACAAGGGCGCCATCATGATGGCTCAGCAGGAGATCGACAACGGCCAGTTCGCGCCGGCGGTCGAGTTGGCGCGCAGAATCGCGGCTTCTCAGCAGGCAGAGATCGACACGATGCAGGCGATGTTGGACAGGTAGCGAGGCGAGGGGCTGCCGGTCAGGTGTGCGCTGAGTCAGTCGTGACACGGTGTTGCTCCATGCGTACCGCCGCGGTGATGGGCAATTCGACGGTGAATGTCGCCCCGGCGCCTGGTCCAGGACTGGTGACTGTAATGGTTCCGCCGTGGGCGTCGACCAGCGCCTTGGCGATGGCGAGCCCCAACCCGGCGCCGCCGTGCTCGCGATCGCGGGCGGTGTCTGCCCGGTAAAACCGCTCGAACACCTGGGTCACGTGGTCGGCGGCGATCCCTTCACCGGTGTCGGCGACGGTGATCTTCAACCGGTCGCCTTGGCGAACACAGTGGACTTCTACCGACCCGCCGGGCGGTGTGTGCCGCAGCGCATTGTCCAGCAGATTGCCCAGGACTTGGGACAGGCGTTGCTCGTCGGCCCATAACGGCGGCAGCGGCTGCTGCAGGCTTACGTGCAGCCCGACTCCTTTGTCGTCGTAGCGTTCCTGTGCCGCAGCCACGCAGTGGCGCGTCAGACGGTCGACGTCAATGTTGGCGTAGGACATCGAAACGGCGCCCTCCTCGGCCTTGGCCAGGCCGAGGAGGTCCCCGGAAAACCGCACCAGGCGGCGGGTTTGGTCCCGCAACATGGCCGCGGTCTCCGGGGTCAGGATACGGACGCCGTCTTCGAGAGCCTCGATGTAGGCCTCCAGCACCGCGACTGGCGTGCGGATCTCGTGCGCCAAGTCCCCGAACAGTCGCTGTCTTGTCGAATCGACCGCTTGAAGCCGAGAGGCCATCTGGTTGAAGGCGGTCGACAGGGCGTCGAAGTCGTCGCCGAGGCGAGTTGGGGATACCCGGATCTCGTAGTTCCCTCGAGCGACATCAGTTGCGGCGGCGGCAACCTCGGTGATGGACCGTTGGAGTCGCCGACTGACGTAGAAGCTGACGGCGAGCGCGGCCAGCGCTGACACCGCCAGGGCGCCACCGATGGAAGTCACCGTCGCGTAGCCGTAGGCCTCTTCGGCGTGGACTTCCTCCGCGGAGTCCATCGGCACCCCCGCACGGTGGAGGTGCTCGCGAAACAGTGGCGGACCGACAATGGCGGCCACTACCGCGGTTGTCGCGGCTCCGACTGCAAGCACGATGGCTTGAGCTGCCAGCAGCCGCAGGCCGATGCCGGGACGGCCTCGCCGTCGACGACTGCTAGGAGTTGCCCAAGCCGGGGGCGTCACTGTCCGGTACCCATGCGGTATCCGACACCTCGCACCGTGGCGATGTAGCGCGGGCGAGCTGCGTCGTCGCCGAGTTTGCGTCGTAGATGCCCGATGTGGACGTCGACAAGGTGCTCGTTGCCGACCCATGGTCCGTCGCGGACGATCTCGAGAAGTTGTCGGCGGCTCAGTACGATTGCCGGCCGGGCGGAAAGGGCTTCGAGAATGTCGAACTCCGTGCGGGTCAACAGGATTTGTTCATCGTCGATGCGCACCTCACGGGCGGCGACGTCGATGCTCAACGGGCCGAAGCGACGCGGTGGCGCCACCTCCCGTTCGGCGGTTGCGGTGGTCGTTTGCAGGACTCGGGGCCGCCGTAACATGGCGCGGATACGCGCCACCAGTTCGCGGGGGCTGAAGGGTTTTGTGACGTAGTCGTCGGCGCCGACCGTGAGGCCGAGAACCGTGTCGAGTTCGGTATCACGAGCGGTCAGCATGACGACGTAGGCGTCAGAGAACGTCCGCAATTGCCGGCAGACCTCCAGCCCATCGATGCCGGGCAGACCGAGGTCAAGGATGACGACATCGGGGTCCAGGTGGCGCGCGACGGCGATCGCATCCACGCCGTTGCCGGCGACGACTGCCTCGAACTGCTCGCGTTCCAGGTAGCTGGCCACCACTTCGGCTAGGGGGACCTCGTCGTCGACGACCAGCGCGCGGTATCCCTTTGCCTGCTCAGCCGGTGTGCCCGGATGGTGCTCCATGTCCATATGGTGCCTGCTGCCGGCGCCGGCGGGACAGCCCCCGGTCCACGGCATCGAAGGTTGCAGCACGAGCAGCGACGCCCAATCGTCAAGCGATCTTGGCAGGCGGCGACTTTGGTTGAGGTTGGACTTGGCCGGGGTTGGCTACTCGGTGGCGTGGTTGCGTTCGGCAATGCGGATCGCGAGGAAGGTGGCGGCGCCGGCAAGGCCGGTCAGGGGCCAGCCCATGGCGATGCGGGTGATGGCGAGCCACGCGGTTTCATCGGCGTTGTAGAAGTGTTGCTGGACGAGGAATCGGGTGGTGAAGACGAGCACCCAGATCATCGTGGCGATGTCGAAGCTGAGCATTACCTTGGTGTTTCGCCGCCAGCTGGTGGCGTGGCCGTGGGCCCACGCCCACAGCAGGCCGACGGCGGGTCGGCGCAGCAATATTGACGCGGTGAAAACCAGGGCCAACAGCAGCGCGGTCCAGATGTGGATGACGAAGTAGTCTCTGCTCTGCCCGGTGAACAGCGATAGTGTGGCACCAACCACGACTCCGAGGAACCCGGCGAGTGCGGGCTGGTAACTGTCGCCTCGCAGCAGCCGCCACAGCAGCACGAGCCCGGCGGCGGTGAGTGCGAGGCCAAGCGCGGGCAGCAATGTCAAATAGGTGTCGGCGACGGCGAACGCGGCGATCGGCACGGTGGAGTAGATCAGCCCGGGCACGCCGCCGAAGCGACTGAACAGGTGCTGGGCCCTACTGCGGTCGAGTTGCACGCCCAATCCGCTCGTCGGCGGATCCCAGGCGTCCGGGCATGCTGTGTGCGATCGTGGCGTCGAGGAGTTGTTCGACCAGCTCGCCGCGTTGGGACACGTAGGCTGGATCGTTCCACCGATTGACTGACTCAGTGGGGTCGTCGACGAGGTCGTAGAGTTCGCCGAGCGGGCTACCGGGATAGCGGGTGAGGCGATGGCGGTCGGTGATCAGGGTGCGTGCGGATGCGGGCACCGGGAAGGGGAACCGGCTGGCCTGGGGTAGTTCTTCCTCGATGTAGGTCGAGCTGCGCACGGTGTGGTCGTGGACGGTCAGTGCGGGGGCCAGGCTGACGCCCTGAATGTCGTCGAAGGGGTCGACACCGGTGAGGTCCAGCAGAGTCGGCGTGATGTCGAGGGTGCTGGCCAGGGTGGTGGCCACTCCCGTGGTGACGCCGGGTCCGGTGATGACCAGCGGTACTCGTAGGCAACCGCCGTAGTGCATCATGCCTTTGAGCATCAGGCCGTGATCACCGAACATGTCGCCGTGGTCGGAGGTGAACACCACGATGGTGTTTCCGGCGGCACCGCTGTCGTTGAGGGCGGTCATGATCTGGCCGACACCGTGGTCGATGAATTCGATGGCGCCGGCTTCGGCGGCCGCGGCGGCGCGCAGCTGCTGCGGGGTGGGCCCGAACATCTGTACCGGCATCGCCGAGGGCGGCAGGGCGCGGAACCCGCTGAGATGGCTTGGGGCATCTACCCCGTAGTCGGCGAACGTGGCCGGCAACGCCATATCGGCGGGGCGGTGCCGGTGGTGCCAGCGCCCGGGCGCGGTGAACGGGTGGTGTGGGTCGGGGAAGGAGCATTGGATGAACCACGGTGACCGTCCGCCCGACAGCGCACCGATGGCCGAGACGGTGGCCTCGGTGACGAAGGTGGTGGAATACAGCTCCTCACCGAGGTGAGGTTGGTAGACCTGCCACCAGTGCGGGTCGACCCGGCGGGCGTGCCGCGGCCCTGCTCGGTTCAGGTCCTCGAGGGTGGCGCCTTTGCCCAACGCCCAGCGCAGATGGTGTCCGCCGACCATGTCGGCGTGGCCCAAAGTCAAGGCGATGTGGTCGAAGCCGTAATAGTCGCCGGGGTCGGCGAGCGAGGTCTGCAGGTAGCGGTCAGGGTCTTCGACATGGTCCCAGCCGGCCGGGTAGGGGTCGACGACCGCGGGCGACCGGGTGTCGACAGATTCGAAGCCAGCGCGCAGACCGTTCTGTAGATCGGCCTTGCCGACCAGTGCGGTGCGATAGCCGGAGCTGCGCAGCTGACGCGGCAACGTCATCGTGGTCCATGCCAAGGCGCCAGCGTTGGCCGTGACACCGTGGGAGGAGGGAGCCCGGCCGGTGAGCAGACTGGCCCGGTTCGGCATGCAGATCGGGTTGGCGACCCGGGCGCAAGGAAAGACGGCACCGCTCGCAGCCAGCGCGTCGAGGTGAGGGGTGCGGACATAAGGGCTGCCCCCGAAACCGGTGTGATCGCTGCGCAGCTGGTCACACATGATCAGCAGCACGTTGGGGCGGGCGGGATTGTCGAGCATCAGGTCTCCTGGCCGAGAGTTTGGGGGTAAGCCGATGTCGTGCCGGCGATCACGAGGCGCCGCCACGTCGGCGCGGCATCAGATAGAACGGAAAGTCCTTTTTGTTATAGCACATTCGGCGCGCGTGATTGCCGAAGCCGTGGACAAGGCCACCGGAAGGGACGCCAATCGGCGGAGACGGTGACAGATCGGGTCCTGCGGACGTCCGACGCGATGTCAGGTCGTGTCAGGGTTGTATTCGCAGAAGCGCGCGCACCGACGCGATCACGGTCTCGGTGAAGCGGGCGTGGTCCACGCTGCGTGCTCCGGAGCGCTGCGTGGCGATCCAGCCGACGTTGGCCACCCTTAGCAGCACGGCCACGGCTTCGGGGTCAGCGCACTGTGCCAGGCCGGCGTCGACGAGGCGGTTTAGCTCAGCGACGGCTTCGGCGCCGAAGAGGTCGACGATCTGTTGGCCGCGTTCCCGCAGCCGCGGTTCGGTGACCCGGTCCTGGTCGATGAACAGCCGCCGCAAAAACGGATCACGGACGACCTCACTGTTGAGCCGGCGCGCCCGGTCGAGGAAAGCCTCGACCCGGTCAGTCTCCTCGGTCGCCAACACAAAGCTGACAAGCCGCTCCACACGCTCGTTCAGCGCTGCGGTCAGCACACCGATCTTGCCGTCGGGAAAGTAGCTGTAAAGCGTGCCGATGGCGATGTGGGCCCGTTCAGCGATCTCACGCACCCCGGCCTTGTCATAGCCGACCTCGCCGAAGAGTTCCTGCGCTGCGGTGATGATGTCACCGTATTTCGCCGGCTGTTCCCCGGTGCTCGCCGCGGTCATGGCGCCACCCGGTAAGCGACGTGACACCGTAGAGCGTGCGGTCGCCGCCTGTAGAGCATGGCGTGACGTTAGCAGCGCCGCCGGGCTGGCCGGGCGCTACCAACCTCACCGCTGCCCACGGCGGGGGTGCGAGCGACTACCATGGTGTCAATTAGGACGATGCGTTATGGTGATTCTAGTCGGCGGGCACCCGAGCATGACGGTGGCTTGCATCAAGCGGGTCCTAAGTCGTCACTAAAGTCTTGCCGATGAGTGGACAGCATCGCGCGGTAGCCGGGGGCATCGTGATTGATCGCGAAGAGCAGCGACTGCGATTGAAGGAACGGATCGAAGCTGCGCAACAACGCATCGATGAACTGCGTGTTCGCCGAGAACAGATATCGCTGCGCGCGGCGACCCCAGGAGACGTCCAGCGCGCTCGCAACAACCTGCGGAAAGCTTCGCTTCGGGCAGTGGCGGCGCAGTTTGCTGTAGTCCGTCAGCTCGAGCAGTGTGCCGACGCCAGCGATGCCGCCGCCCGGGCACACGACTACGGGGCCGAACAGGCCTCGGTTGATCTGGCTGCCATCGCGCACTTGCACCTCGCCGAGGGGCACCGTTCGGCCGCCCACCAGTACCGCGAGCAGGCGAAACGTTACCGTGATTCTGCGGAAAGATGTACCAGCGAAGATGACGTTTGAGTCTTGAATTGCTGTGGCGGTCAGTCTGCTGCTACCCGCTGTGCAACGACCAACATCCCCCTCTGCAACGACCAACATCGACGGCCAACAACTCAGGACTACGGCCATTCAGGACTACAGCCATTCAGGACTACGGCCATTCAGGACTAGGGCCATCGTGGCCATCCGCGTGCTCCTCGCCGCTGTCTTGGGTGCCACTCGCCCTTGGGTGCCACTCGCCGATGATGGCAGCCGTTCGTCGGTCAGCAACGATCTGACGTCACATCTGAACCCAACGACATTCCTTCCTCACCGGGAAACGTGGGCCACCGGGCGCTGAGGGCTCACGAATGTAGATTCCACTGGCCGCAATCCTGGGCGAGGACGTCGTTGACGTCGACTTCGAATCCGCCGACCAACGGGCCTGGATTCGACTTGGTCGCCACGATGCGCTGGTAGAGAACGGCGTTGGGGTGGACGCGATTGCCGGACCAGGCCCGAGTCTGCCACGCCCACACGCGTCCTGGCGTGCGGGAGTTGCCGATCACGCCGTCGACGGCAGCCCAATGGCATACGTCGATGCCTCCGTATACGCCCGTACGCTGCACACCCAACACAGAGTTGATTCCTCGAAACCACTGCAGCGCAACCCTATTCCATGTCTCGCGGCTGATGTCCTCGTCGACGGAGAAGAAGATCGGTGCACTAGCGCCGCCCCCCGCCGCAGTGTGCAGCTGCCAGGCGGTGCGCGCGTCCGCCACACCGCCGGCGTACCCGCGGGTGAAGTCCGATGGTGCGGAGCCACCCGGCTTGCCGTATTGGTAATTGCTGACGATCACCAGCCCTGCCTTGGTCAGCGACTCGGCGTAGGGCCGCGTGATCGGCTTGGCGCCGAAGCTCGTGCCGGGACGTGACATCGAGACGTAATTCACCACCCCCGAGTATCCCGCAGCGCGAATGTGCGGTGCCGGGATCTGGTGCGCGGCGAAGTCGATCAGTTGCGGAGCAGCGGCCGCTGCGGCGGGAATGCCGGTACCTGCTGTGACCGCACCCAGTCCGGCGAGCGCCGACGCCACGGCGGCGCAGCGCAGCGCATCGCGCCGGGAAAGGGAGTGCGAAGGCCCAAGGCAACGCGTCTTCGGCGAGTCGTGCACGGCCCGATGCTAATGATGAGGCTTACGTTATCCGGGTAGCCTCGCCGAGAAATCAGGCGTCGCGAGCAGTGCGACAGCTTCGCCGACACTTCACGCGATGGCCCACAACCCGAGACTGATCACGAAGGCGCTGAGCCCCAGCGTCGTCTCCATGACAGTCCACGTCTTGAGGGTCGTCTTCACATCCATCCCGAAGAACCGACTGACCAACCAGAAACCTGAGTCGTTGACGTGGGAAAGCACCGTCGCGCCCGCCGCAATGGCCAAGACCAGCGCGGTGAGCTGGATATTGCTCAGGTCAGCCGTGGCGACGGCGGCACTGAGAAGGCCCGCTGTGGTCGTCAACGCGACAGTGGCCGATCCCTGCGCCACGCGAAGCAGCGTGGAGATGAGAAAAGCCTGCAGGATCAGCGAGACTCCGAGATTCGACAGGGAACTGCTCAGTGCTTCACCGATGCCGCTGAGCCGCAGCACACCGCCGAACATGCCGCCGGCGCCGGTGATGAGAATGATCGCGCAGATGGGGCCGAGAGCGTTGTCGAGGATATCGCTCACATCGGCCATCGTCCGGCCGCGCAACCCCAGCACCAGAGTCGCCACGATCACGGTGATCAACAGTGCGATCGACGTGTCCCCGAGCAACTTGAGATACTCCGCCCACGTGGCGCCCTCCTCGACCACGCCGGCGGTCATCAGGGTGTCGAGCACGGTATTGAAAGAGATCAGCACGAACGGCAGCAGCAGGACGCCGAGCACCGTGATGAAGGCGGGCGGTGTGCGGGTGACGGTGCGGGTGGCGCCTGCCGCCGACGTGCTGGGTTCGTCGGCGTCGCGGCCGCCGTTGACCTCGCCGAACAACGAGGTGGGGATGTCGACGTGCACCCGCCGCCCGATGATCTGGGAGACCAGGAACGCCCCGACGTACCAGGAGACGATGGCGACCGGCGCCCCGATGATCAAGGTGAGACCGATGTTGGCACCGAGCAGCTCGGCCGCCGCGACCGGACCCGGATGCGGCGGCACCAGGGCGTGCATGACCGCGAAGGCCCCGGCGGCCGGGAATGCGTACAGCAGCATCGAGCCGCCGAAGCGCCGTGCGACGGTCACGATGATCGGGAGGAAGACGACCAGCCCGGCGTCGAAGAAGATCGGGAAACCGAACAGCAGCGCGGCAACGCCGAGCGCGAGCGGCGCGCGTTTCTCGCCGAACCGGCCGATGAGGGTGTCCGCGAGCACCTGAGCGCCGCCGGTGATCTCAAGGAGGCGACCGATCATGACGCCGAACCCGACGAGCAGCGCGACCGATCCCAGAGTGCTCGAAAAGCCGAAGGCCAGCGCATCCGGGACATCGGCCACCGGGATGCCCGCAGCGAGTGCGGTCAGCGCACTCACCAGGACCAACGCCACGAAGGCGTGAAGTTTCACCTTGATGATCAGGAACAGCAGGAGAGCTACGGCGCCCACGGCGATCAGCAGCAGCGTGGTGGTGCCGAATGCGGGGTCAAAGGCCTCCACGCGAACCCCCGGCCGCGGTGTTGTCAGTACCTGGAATCATCGGTCCTCCTGGTCTACGTGGGAGTCTCGTGTCCTGACGTAAATTTCGACGATCGAATCGATGCTCTGGTCGATATCGATGGTGACCCCCCGTTCGTCGGGGTCGAGAGGCTCGAGCGTTTCGAACTGGGAAGCCAGCAGCGATGCCGGCATGAAGTGGCCCGGCCGGCTGGCCTGCCGCCTGCCGATGGTCTCGAGCGACCCCGCCAGATGGAGGAATTCCACCTCGGCGCAGTGCCGGCGCAGCTGGTCTCGATACTTGCGCTTCAGGGCGGAGCAACTCATCACTCCGCCGTCGCCGTGCAGCGCGAGCCACTCTCCGATCGACTCCAGCCACGGGTGTCGGTCGTCGTCGTCGAGGGCACGGCCGGCTGTCATCTTCGCGATGTTCTCCGGCGGATGGAAATCGTCGGCGTCGGCGAACGGAACCCGCAGTCGCTGCGCCAGCGCAGCCCCCACGGTCGACTTTCCCGACCCCGAAACACCCATGACCACGATCGGTCGTGCCATGCCCGCACCTGCTCATTGTGTACAGCATCACAACCCGGTAGTACCCGTCATGCTACTGCAAAGGCTGCTCCTCCGAAGCCAGCGGTAACGGGCGGTTTCGGGGGTCGCGTGCGAGGTGCAGTAGTCCCGCGACCGGTTGGTAACGATTCGAAACCTGTTGTGTTGCGGGATCAAACATCGGCACAAGCGTTGGCTCGCGGACACTATGGTCACGTGGTGCACCGGCGAACGGCCCTCAAAATCCCGCTGTACCTGGCGGCAGCCGCGGCACTGACCGAACTACCTCGCGTCTCCGCCCAGCCGATTCGGTGGTCGGCTGACCGCGCCAACACCTGGTATGCGGCGCAGGGATGGCTGCTCGGCGCCAACTACGTCACGTCGACCGCCGGTAACCAGATCGAGATGTTCCAGGCGGGCACCTACGACCCGCGTCGCATCGACGCCGAACTCGGACTGGCCCAGCGGATCGGTTTCAACACCGTGCGCGTGTTCCTCCACGATTTGTTATGGGCGACAGACAGGGCCGGCTTCAGCCAGAGGCTCTCCCAGTTCGTCGGCATCGCGGCGAGTCACCGGATCAAACCGCTCTTCGTCCTGTTCGACTCCTGTTGGAATCCCCAGCCGAAGCCGGGCCCTCAGCGCGCGCCGATCGCCGGAGTGCACAACTCTGGCTGGGTGCAGAGCCCTGGAGCGGCCCGTCTAGAAGATCCGGCGTATACCCGCGTCTTGCAGAGCTACGTCACCGGCGTGGTGGGCCTGTTCCGCAACGATCCTCGCGTGCTCGGCTGGGACGTCTGGAATGAGCCGGACAATCCGGCGCGCGACTACCGCAAGGCCGAGCACGAGGACAAGCAGGCACTGGTGGCGGCGTTCCTGCCGCACGTGTTTCAGTGGGTGCGCGCCGTCAATCCGGTGCAGCCGTTGACCAGCGGTGTATGGCAGGGGCGCTGGCGGGACCCTTCCGACCGTAGCGCGATCTGCAGCCTGCAGCTCGAGCACTCGGACGTCGTCAGCTTCCACAGCTACGGCGATCCCGCAGAGTTCGAGGCCCGCATCGACGAACTCACCCCGCTCGGACGCCCGATACTGTGCACCGAGTACCTGGCCCGCAACCTGGGCAGCACGGTTGAGGGCATCCTGCCGATTGCCAAGCGGCGCAAGGTCGCCGCCTACAACTGGGGGTTCGTCGCCGGGCGGACACAGACGTATCTGCCGTGGGATTCCTGGCAGGATCCGTACACCGAGGTTCCGGAGACCTGGTTCAGCGATCTGATCCATCCGGACGGACGGCCCCATGACGACAACGAGATCCGCGTGATCCAGAAGCTCGCCGGAGTGGGCAGCGCGAGCTGACCTCCGTCGGTCAGCTGAAGCGGACGTTCATCGTCGCCAGGCCGAAGATCTTCTTGCCCTCCGACTTCGCCGACACCACGATGACGCCGGAGCGTGTCGCCGGATCCAGCGATTTGATGCGGCCGGTGAACTCGATGTCAGCGCCTTCCTTGGCCGGCACGATCGCGGGTGCGGACAGCCGCACCGCGTAGCGGGTGACCGCACCGGGATCGCCTGTCCATGCCGAGGCGAACCCGGCGCCCAGGCCCATGGTGAGCATCCCGTGGGCGATCACGTCGGGCAGTCCGGCCAGCTTGGCGATGTCCTCGTCCCAGTGGATGGGATTGGCGTCACCGGCCACGCCGGCATAGTTCACGAGGTCGCCGCGGGACAGCCGGGTGTGACGTACCGGGAGTTCTTCGCCGACCTTCACCTCGTCGAACGAGCGCGTCCCCGGCGTACGCGCCACGCCACCGGCAGCGATCCGCACCTGAGCTTCGGGACGGACTGTTTTCTCGTATTCGGCGTCCAGCGAGCCGATCCCGGAGAAATCCACGTCGTGCATCATCGCGTTCTGCACTGCGGTCTTGACCTCTGGATTGAGATCCTCGGCGGTGACGCCGACGACGGTGGTGTGCAAGGTGTGCACCCGCTCGCCGGCCGTGTCGGTGAAGGTGTTGGTGACCGTGATCAGGTCCCGGCCGGCGATCCTGCGCACCGACGTCAGCTCGACGTCGACGTGCAGCTCGTCTCCCGCCACGATCGGCCGGTGCTGCTCGAAGACCTCTTCGGTCTGCAGGTAGGTGTCGTAACCGACGACGATCTGCTCGAACATGCGCCGGTTGCAGGACATCCCCGGGGCCGAGGTGAATGTCAGCGGCGCCACCAGGCCCGAGTAGCCCAAACCGGCTGCCGCGGCGACGTCCCAGTGCGCCGGGTGGTAGTCCTGCACGGCACGGGCATATTCGCGGACCTTCTCGCGGCCGACCAGATAGGTGTTGTCCATCTGATAGTAGTGGCCGACCCGGGCTTCGAGCGGCGACGCTTCCGGTGCTGCAGTCATGCCTTCACTCAACTCTTCTGTCGGCTTGTCTCTGTCGGCTTGTCGCGGAGACCGACCACAGCACACTAACCGGCGGCCACCCTCGCGCGACGAACCGATCCCGCAACCGGTGATCACGGCGTCGCGAACAACGCCCGCGGCGTACGCTGACCGATGATGGGCGCCCCGAAGGACCGGTTCCGGTGAGCCCCGGCGAGGAGGAGCCGGACTACCGCTTCACGCTGGCCAACGAGCGGACGTTCCTGGCATGGATCCGAACGGCGCTGGCGTTGATCGCCGGCGGCATAGCCGTCGCACAATTCGTGCCGTCGTTCGGCATACCCGGTTTGCGACACGGTCTCAGTGTGGCGCTGACCGCCGGTGGCGGCCTGCTTGCCGCATTGGCGGTGCGACGCTGGCAGCGCGTCCAAGCCGCGATGCGCCGTGACGAGGATCTGCCGGCCACCCTTGTTCCGCTGCTGCTCGGTGGGTCGATCTTCGTGATCACGATGGGGATCCTCGCGGTCCTGGTCATCTGGCCGCAATCCGGGCGGTGACATGCCAAGCCGCGAGCCCACCAAACCGGGGCTACCCGCCGAACGTACCCTGTTGTCCTGGGAGAGAAGCGCTTCGGGTTCGTCGTGGGGGGCGCGTTGGTACTGCTCCGCCAGCAGGGTCCGTTGGGGCCGGCGCGGACACTACTGACGATCACCGCGGCGCTGCTCGCGGTGCTGGTCCTCAGCCTCGGCTACCGGCGGACCACACAGATCCGGGACAGCCCGATCATTGCGGGCCGGGTGGTCATCTCCGCGGCAAGGGCGGAGGTGCTGGCAATCGGAGCAGCCACGCTCTGCTTCGCGACGGCCGTCGTTCTGGTGCTGTTGCTCTACCCGGTATAGACGATGGTCAGGCCAGGGCCAGGAACAGCTTCTCGAGCTCCGCTTCGGTCAACTGGGACCGACCGTCAGCGGCCTCTCCCGTTGCGCATTCCCGCAACCCGGTTGCGACGATCTTGAATCCCGCCCTGTCCAGTGCCCGCGAGACGGCAGCCAACTGGGTGACGACGTCCTTGCAGTCACGGCCCTGTTCGATCATCGCTATCACTCCGGCGAGCTGTCCCTGCGCTCTGCGCAGCCTGTTGAGCACCGCAGCGATTGCGTCGTCATCACCAACCATGGCACATCCCTTCCGACGGCAAGTGCAGCGTAGGTACCCGCCCGGGTATTCCCGACCCCGTCACGCGGCGGCGCGGCCAGAGGCCAGAGCGCCGGCCAGACGCCGCAGCGGGCAGTGTGCGTAGCGGGTGCACGCCACCGACATCGTCGCGGCGACCGCGGTGAGTCCGGCCGCGGCAATCCCGACACTCAGGTGAATCTCCTGTCCGAGGATGACCGACGACATCGCAAGCACGAACCAGCCGAAGGCTTTTCGCAGCGAATCGGGATTGACCATCGCCGTCAGCCGAGCCCCGGCCAGTGCGCCCACCACGGCTGCGCCCGTGACGGCCAAAGCCACCGTCCAGTCGATCTGAACGCTGGACAGGTACCCGCCGAGGCCGGCGAACGACTTCATGGCGATCACTACCAGCGACGTGCCCACCGCGACAGGCATCGGCAACCCGCCGAGGAGGGCGAGGGCGGGCACCACCAGGAAGCCGCCGCCGGCGCCGACCAACCCGGTGACCAGGCCGACCACCAGACCCTCGACGATGATCTTCGGGACGGGCAGGGGAGCGGTGCCGCCGGACGTCGCCACGTCCTTGCGTCCCCGCAGCATCGCGATCGCGGTGGCGACCATCATGACGGCGAAGCCGATGAGCAGCACGGTGCCCGGGATGAAGCGGGCCGACAACCCACCCGCGTAGGCGCCGGCCATGCCCGCGCCGCCGAAGATCAGGCCGGTGCGCCACTGCACCCGGCCGGCCCGAGCGTGCGAGATGGCGCCGACCGCACTGGTCACGCCGACGACCAGTAGCGACGTGGCGATCGCCTGTTTGGCGTCCATGCCGGCGACGTACGCCAAGAGCGGGACCGTCAGGATGGAACCTCCGCCGCCGAGCAGCCCCAGTGCGATACCGACGAAGACGGCCAGTCCGATGGCGAGGGCGGTCATGATCGAACCGACTTCTTGTCTGCGGCCGCCGAATCCACCAGCTGCGACACGATGCTCCGAGCGTCGCAGGTGGCGCCACGGTTGTAGGGCAGCTTCGACAGCATCATGCCCATCGCGCATGTGTTGGACAATGCGGCGAAGGTCAGTCCACCACCGATTGCGCCGGCCACCCACTTGAGTCTCGGGGCGGCGACGCTGCCCAGGATGCTGGTCACCACGATTGACCCGGCGACCAGCCGGACCTGGCGCTCGAGATCCCAGCGCTGCGCCCCGCGGTTGACTGCGAATCCGTTGGCCTGCCAGGCAGTGATGCCGCCGTCGAGGATGTGCACGTTGGTCAGTCCGGCGTTACGCAGTGTCTCCTCCGCCTGGGTGGCGCGCTGGCCGGACCGGCAGACCAGGACGACGTCCTCGTCGAGGTGCTCGACGATCTCGTCGCGGTGTTCGCGCAGCAGGTCCAACGGGACGTTGTAGGCACCGGCGATGTGAGCGGTCTCGAACTCACCCGGGGTGCGCACGTCGAGCACGCGGGGTGGCGTGGCGGACCCGAGCATCTGGCTGAGGTTGTGCGAGTCGATGGTGGCGGGAGCGGTCATGGGAGTGTCCTTTCGGTGGCGCGGCGGAGAATCGTACGTCCGATACCGCTGGGGGTATGTCGGAAGCAATGCTACACATACCTCCAGGGGTAAATGCAAGGCGGGAATTTCTTCGACCCGTCCGGACTTGACATACCCACGGGGGTATAGGAATCATGTCGGTCAGATGGCCGACCCGCCGAAGGAAAGGACCGCCACCATGAAGTTCATCCAGTACTACCTGGACTGCCTGTCCCACGCGTCGTATCTGATCGGCGACGAAACCACCGGCCGCGCAGTCGTCGTGGACCCGCAGCGCGACGTGGCGGAATACCTGGCGGACGCCAAGGAGTTCGGCTACACCATCGAGCGGGTCATCGAGACCCACTTCCACGCCGACTTCCTCTCCGGCCACCTCGAGTTGGCCAAGGCCACCGGCGCCAGGATCGTGTACTCCTCGGTCGCCGAGACCGAGTTCGACTCCATCGGGGTGGCCGACGGCGAGCGTTACTCGCTGGGCGAGGTGACGCTGGAGTTCCGGCACACCCCGGGCCACACGCCCGAGTCGATGAGCATCGTGGTCTACGAGCACGCCGATGACGAGGTGCCCTACGGCGTGCTCACCGGCGATGCACTGTTCATCGGCGACGTCGGCCGCCCTGACCTGCTGGCCTCCATCGGGTACACCCGTGAGGAACTGGCCGAGAAGCTCTACGACTCGTTGCACACCAAGTTGATGACCCTGCCCGACGCCACCCGGGTGTACCCCGCTCACGGCGCCGGCTCGGCCTGCGGGAAGAATCTCTCCACCGACCTGTGGTCCACCATGGGCGAGCAGAAGGAGACCAACTACGCGCTGCGGGCCCCCGACAAGGCCACCTTCATGGACCTGGTGACCGAAGGACAGGTGCCGGCCCCTGGCTACTTCGTCTACGACGCGGTCCTCAACCGCAAGGACCGCCAGCTGCTCGACGAGACCAAGATGCCGGCGGCGATGACCTACGAACAGGTGCGGCAGGCGATCGATGGCGGCGCCGTGCTGGTCGACGGCCGCAGTCCCGAGGAGTTCGCCCAAGGCCATCTGCGCGATGCCATCAACATCGGCCTCGAGGGCCGCTACGCCGAATTCGCCGGCTCGGTCCTGCCGTCGGACGTCGACATCGTGCTGTTCACCGAGCCCGGCCACGAGCTGGAAGGCAAGAACCGGCTCGCCCGAATCGGCTTCGACCGGGTCATCGGCTACGTGGACCAACCGTTCGAGGTGATGCTCACCCGTCCGGACGACGTGCAGATGGCGTCCCGGCTGACCGCGAAGGCATTCGACCAGCGCGCCGCGGAACTGCCCGACCTGCAGATCGTGGATGTGCGCAACCCGGGTGAGGTTGCCGCGGGAACCATCCCGAATGCAATCCCGATCCCGGTGGGTCAGCTGCCGGCGAGGCTCGGTGAGCTGGATCCGGCCAAGCCGACGGTCGTGTACTGCGCCGGGGGTTATCGCTCCTCGGTGGCCGCAAGCCTGCTGCGCCGACACGGGTTCGACGACGTCAGCGACGTCCTGGGCGGATTTGGCGCCTGGGACGAAGCCCGTCAGAGCGCCTGAATTGAAACCCGTTGCCGAGCGGGACTAAGTTCGGCGGGGTGATGTCCTCAGCTGCTGGTGCAGTCGCGCGGTGGATCGCTCCCTTGCTGACGGTGGCGGCCGTCGCCGGTACCGGTGCCCTCGTCGCGCCTGCGCCGTCGGCTCCGGCTCCGGCGGCGCGCCTGGCCGCCGACGCCAACCCGCTGGCCGGACGGCCCTTCTATGTCAATCCCACCTCCAAGGCGATGCGCGCCCTGCCGGGAAACTCTGACCCGCTGCTGGCTGCGGTGGCCAACACGCCCACGGCGTACTGGATGGACCACATCTCCACGCCCGCGATCGATGCGAAGTACATCGCCGATGCGCAGGCGGCCGGCACGACGCCGATTCTGGCGTTGTACGGCATCCCCAACCGGGACTGCGGCAGCTACGCGGCGGGCGGCTTCGGGTCCGCCGGCGCCTACCGGGGCTGGATCGACGGCGTCGCCGCAGCCATCGGCTCAGGGCCCGCGGCGGTGGTCCTCGAACCCGACGCACTCGCCATGATCGACTGCCTGTCGCCGGGTCAGCAGGAGGAACGCCTCGAACTCATCCGCTACGCCGTCGACACGCTCTCCCGCAATCCGGCCACCGGGGTATACGTCGACGCCGGTCACCCGCGCTGGGTGCCCGCCGACGTCATCGCGGGCCGGCTCAACCAGGTCGGGATCGAGAAGGCGCGCGGCTTCAGCCTCAACACCGCCAACTTCTTCACCACCGAGGAATCGGTCGGCTACGGCCAGGCTGTCTCGGGGATGACCGGCGGGAAGCCCTTCGTCGTCGACACCTCGCGCAACGGCGCCGGCCCGGTCGAGGGCGACCCGCTGTACTGGTGCAATCCGAGTGGGCGGGCACTGGGCGTTGCCCCCACGACGAACACCGGCAATCCGCAGGTGGACGCCTTCCTGTGGGTGAAGCGCCCCGGCGAGTCCGACGGTTCATGTCGCGGCGCACCCAGTGCCGGCACCTTCGTCAGCAGCTACGCCATCGATCTGGCGCGCAACGCGGGCTGGTGATCACCGGAGGTAGATTTCGGGCATGCAGCTCTTGCGTGACGCAGTCGTACTGATTCACATCGTCGGTTTCGCCGTCACCTTCGGCGCATGGGTGGCCGAAGCGGTCGCCGGTCGTTTCCACACCACCAGGCTGATGGACTACGGCGTGTTGGTGTCCCTTCTGACCGGGCTCGCGCTCGCCGCCCCGTGGCCCACCGACGTGGTGCTCAACTATCCGAAAATCGGGCTGAAACTCGCGATCCTGATCGTGCTGGGCGGCGTCCTCGGCATGAGCAACGCGCGTCAGCGCAAACGCACCGCCCCGGTACCGCGCCCGTTGTTCTACGCGGTCGGAGTGCTCTCGTTCGCCGCGGCGGCCGTCGCGGTGCTGTGGTGACAGGGCGTCATCCGACCACCAAGACCTCGGCGCCGACGACGGGAAGGTCGTCCATGCGCACCGCAGGCGTGGTGATGACGGCACAACGTGCAATGCGGTGCCCGGGACTGAGCGTTGAGGATATGAGTGTCGTCACCGATGCTGTGCTGGATATCGACACCACGGCTGTGAATGACCGGTCAGGCGGAGCGGACGACAGCCGTCGTGACGACGTGGAGCACAGCGTGTCCAACGTCACTACACCCGCACAGCCGCTCACGCCTCCGGCGGCGTCTGCAGCACTCCGCGCGCCAGCAGGTCCCGCAGCTCGGCCTGGGGATGCAGCTCCTCCCGGAAGGCGCGGCGCTGTGCGTAGAACTCCCAGCCGGGCTTCGCCGGGGGAGTGGACGACCGTCCAATCGGTCACGGCGCCGTCGACGCGAGCCCTGTTGCGGTCGCGGCCTGTCCGGCTGTCGAGCTCCGGATCGGGGGCCAAACCGGGGCGGTCGAGCACCCGGCACAGTGCCTGCAAGTCCGCGGGGAACAGTCCCCACGGCGCATCGTGGGTCGGGCCGTCGGACAGCTGGTGACCGTCGCGGACGAGCGCTTCGCCGGCGATCTCGGCGGCGAGGTGACTGGAGGTCCAGCACACGCAGGCCCGCCAGCGGAAGACCCTGGTCGCTCGGCTTGCGCCGCCTCGAACATCCCGTGCCACTGGCGTTTTGCCAGCAGGCAGATACGGACGTGCCGTCCCGACAGGGAACGACCGGGTAGCGCAGACGTTCGGTCGCCCAGTTGCGTTGCTGCGCGGCCGTCGGCACTCCTGCCGACGCCGTCCCCACGGTCCCGAACGGCGGGTCGAGCGCCTGCATCGCGCCCTCGAGGATCGCGAAGTCGACGCGGTCGCCGGCCCGGGATGCCCGAACGTGACAGTTCGCTCGTCAGGGCGTGCAGTACAGGGGCGGTGACCTGCCAGTCGCTGAAGTCCGAGTCGCGTCCGAAGTCGCTGATCGACAAGACGATCAGAGCCGGGTGGGTGCAGCGCAGCTGGTCGACGCCGAGCAGGCTTTCGGCTGCTGATCCAGGCTGGGTGTCCTCGATCAGGATGTCGGCGGCGGCAAGCATGTCGTCCACTGCTGCCGCGCCTGTTGAGCGCCGTCGCCAGGGGCACCGAATCCAGACCGATGCGGGCACCGACCCCGACGCGATGGTCGGTGACACCGGCCAGTCTCACCTCGGTCACGTCGGCACCCAGATCGGCGAGCAGACGGCCGACCGCGGTCATCGGACCGGACGACAGGTCGAGGATCCGGACCCCGGCCAGCGGCGGGTCGTAACGTCCGGTCATCGATCAGTTCCGGCGCGCGTCGCGGAACGGGATGTCGCGGTCGACTTCAGGCTCCTTCGGCAGCCCGAGGACCCGCTCACCGATGATGTTGCGCTGGATCTGATCGGTGCCGCCACCGATGGAGGTGAAGTACGCGTTGAGTGTCAGGAAGTTGATGTCGTCCGCTTCCGGGTTGTCCGGCCCGGCCAGCAGTGCCTCCGTTCCGATGATGGTGGTCTTCACTCGGGCTTCGGTGTGCAGGATGGCGGACATGGCGAGCTTGCCCAGCGACATGATCGAGCTGGACGTGCCCATCGAGGCCGATTCCTTCGCGCGAGTGTTGTTGAGCCCGTTGAGTTCTCGCAGTGCTAGCGCCGTGGCCAGCGAGTCCCGGATGACCGGATCGCCGAGGCGGCCGTGTTCGCGGGCGAGTTCGACGAGGCTGTCGGCGCGCGAACTGTTGCGGGACCCGCGACCGGTGTCGCCCATGATGGACCGCTCGTAGGCCAGTGCGGTCTGCAGTACCCGCCAGCCGTTGCCGGCACCGCCGACGAGGAAGTCGTCGGATACGTGTGCGTCACTGATGAACACCTCGTTGAAGTGCGATTCTCCGGTGATCTGCACCAGCGGCCGTACCTCGATGCCGGGTTGTTTCATCGGCAGGATGAAGAAGCTCAGGCCCTTGTGTTTGGGGACATCCCAGTCGGTGCGGGCGAGTAGCAGCCCGTAGTCGGCCGTCGCTGCTCCGGAGGTCCACACCTTCTGACCGTTGACCACCCACCGGTTGCCGTCGCGCACTGCGGTCGCGTGCACGCCGGCGAGGTCCGAGCCGGCACCGGGTTCGCTGTAGAGCAGGCAGGTGGTGGCGCGCTCGGTGAGGAAGTCGCGCATCAACCCTCGCTTGAGGCTGTCGCTGCCGAACCTCAGGACGGTGTTCGCCGGGATGCTGTACTTGTCGCGCCGCGCGCCGGGAGCCCGGACGGCCTTGAACTCCGTCTCGATCACCGACGCCAGGTGGTTCGGGTACGCCCGGCCGAACCACTCGGCCGGGTAGGTGGGGACCGCGTAGCCGGTGTCGAGCACTTTCTCCAGCCAGGCGACCCGTTCGGGGGACGCCACCCACGGATCGCTCGACCTCGGCAGGCCCTTCCAGTTCTGCGCCAGCCAGTCGCGCACCTCGGCGCGTAGGTCGTCGCCGCTCGGAGTCGTGTCGGTCATGGGTCAGGCGCCTTTCGACTGCAGGTAACGCTCGCGATGCAGGCGTGGGCCGCCGAACAGCTGCAGGCCGGTGCGGGCGCGGCGGAGGTACAGGTGTGCCGGATGCTCCCAGGTGAAGCCGATTCCGCCGTGCATCTGGATGGCCGCCGCGGTGGTGTCCCGGTACGCCTCGGCGCAGGCGAATCCGGCAAGCGCGATCGCTCCCGCGGCGGTGTTGGGGTCGTCGTCCCACCGGGACGCGGCGTTCTGTGCGGCCGACGTCGAGGACTCGACCTGGAGCAGCAGATCGGCGGCCATATGCTTGAGCGCCTGGAAACTACCGATCGGGCGGCCGAACTGGATGCGGGTCTTGAGGTACTCGATGGTGATCTCGAAGATGCGGCGGGTACCACCGCACTGTTCACCGGCGAGCGCGATCGTCGCGAGGTTCAGGGCCTGTTGCACGGCGTCCCAATCGGCGGTGCCGAGGCGACGCGCCGGGGTGTCGGCGAACGTGACGATCGACAGCCGCACCGACGGGTCGAACACCGTGGCCGCGACGCGCTGCACACCGGTGGCGTCGGTACCCACCTCGTAGACGCCGATGCCGCCCGGGGCTTGCGCCGCAACCAGCAGGATGTCGGCGACCTGTCCGTCGGTGACGTAGTGCGCACTGCCGGTCAGTCTGCCGTGGGTGTCCGCGCGCACGTCGACACCCTCGGCGGTCCAAGTGCCGGCCCGCCCGGTCACCGCGACCGTCCCGATGGCGGTCCCGTCGGCCAGGCCGGGCAGCAGCCGCTGGTGGTCCTCCCTGGTGCCCGCGGTCTGGATCAGTGCAGCCGTGAGCACCGCGCTGGAGATGAACGGCGACGGGAGGAGCGCGGCTCCGGTCTCCTCGGCCACCGCCTCCAGCTCGGCCGCTCCCAGCCCCACGCCGCCGTACTCGGCGGCGATCACGATGCCGGTGACTCCCTGGCCGGCCAGCCGGCACCACAGGTCGCGGTCGAAACCGTCGTCCCCGGCCAGCACCTGCCGCACGTCCTGCTCAGTGCATCGGCTGCGCAGCAGGTCCCGGACCGCCTCCTGCAGCGATGCCCGGTCGGCGACGTCGATCGTCATGGCGAACCGCCTTTCCTGTCGTCGGGGACATCTTGCGCGCCGATGCGGGGGGTGTAAACGACTTGGGACGACCTCGGGTTTTTCGATGGGGACATCCGCAGGTAGCTGCGCTACTTTGGAGCGGATAACCCACACGGGAGTGCACACCGAGTGCGCTGAGAGGACGGCTGAGGGCCGTCGACCGTATGAACCTGACCGGGTAATGCCGGCGTAGGGAGTGATCGATGACCGATGTGTCTCCACCTGTTCCTGTGACCGGACGTAGCTACCGCTGGCGCGTCGTCGACATCGTGGTAGCCAGCGTGCTGGCCGTGGCGTCCGGTCTGGTGTTCGTCATGTGGAACGTCGCCTCGAACCCGATCGGTGCGCCGTTGAGTGCGCTGCTGCCGGGACTGCAGGCGCTGCTCGGAGGTGGCTGGCTGTTCGCCGGGGTGCTCACCGCGATGGTGATCCGCAAGCCGGGCGCGGCGCTCTACGGGGAACTCGTCGCCGCGACGGTGTCGGCCCTGGTCGGCAACCAGTGGGGCGTCATGACACTGGAATTCGGCCTCGTGCAGGGACTGGCCGCCGAGATCGTGTTCGCCGGTTTCCTCTACCGGGTGTGGAACCTCCCGGTCGCCGTGCTGGCCGGGGCCGCCGCGGGGCTGGCCATGGCGATCAACGAACTCGTGTTGCTGTACCCGGGTTCCACGTCGGCCTTCGCGGTGGTCTACGTCGTGTCGGGCATCGTCTCCGGTGGCGTCCTCGCCGGTGGGCTGTCCTGGTGGGTGGTCCGAGGACTGGCGAAAACCGGCGCGCTGTCCCGCTTTCCGTCGGGCAGGACAGGCTCGCCGAGCGACGCCCGGCCATGACCACGGGCGGTGTCGCGGTCGCCGCCCTGGGTTGGCACTGGCGTCATGCCGGGCGCTCGACGTGGGCGGTACGCGACCTTTGCCTCACCGTCGAGCCGGGGGAGCGGGTGCTGCTTCTCGGCGCCAGCGGATCGGGCAAATCCACGCTGCTGCAAGGGCTGGCCGGCCTTCTCGGTGGCAGCGAGGACGGCGACGGAGCAGGGCGTCTACTCGTCGACGGGGTGGCACCTGCGCAGCGACGCAGCCGCATCGGCATGGTCCTGCAGAACCCCGACTCGCAGGTCATCCTGTCGCGGGTCGGCGACGACGTGGCGTTCGGGATGGAGAACGTCAACGTCGCACCCGAGGCGATCTGGCCGCGGGCAGGGCGGGCGTTGGCCGCCGTCGGGCTGACAATGCCGCTTCACCATCCCACGTCGCGGCTATCGGGGGGTCAACAGCAGCGGTTGGCACTGGCCGGTGTGCTGGCCATGGACCCCGGCCTCATCCTGCTGGACGAGCCGACCGCCAATCTCGATTCTGCCGGTGTGGTGGAGGTGCGCGACGCCGTCACCGCGGTGGCCTCGCGGACCGGCGCGACGCTGATCGTGGTCGAACACCGAACCACGGTATGGCTTCCCGTGGTCGACCGGGTGATCGTGCTCGGGCCCCGAGGTGAGGTCGTGGCCGACGGGCCGCCCGCACGCACCGTTGTCCGGGAAGGCGCGCACCTGACGCGCGCCGGTGTGTGGGTGCCCGGCGCCGCCCTGCCGTGCGTCGATCGCCGCGGCGCACCGGGGGAACCGCTGGCCGAGGCCGTCGAGCTGTCGGCCGGATACCGTGGCGGCCCCCGAACCGAAGAGATGGACTTCGACATACCCAGGGCCGCGGTCAGTGTGGTCACCGGTCCGAACGGAGCGGGCAAGACTGCGCTGGCGCTGACCCTGGGCGGGCTGCTCCCACCCCGCGGTGGGCGGGTGGAGGCACTGGACGGGTTCGCCCCGGCCGCTGGTCGCCGGGAACCCCTCCAGTGGCGATCCCGGGAACTGCTCACCCGGATCGGCAGTGTGTTCCAAAACCCGGAGCACCAGTTCCTCACCGGCAGCGTCCGCGACGAACTCGCAATCGGTCCCCGCGCCCTCGGGCACGACGACGACTCGGTCGCCCGGGTGTGTGATCCGCTGCTGGAACGGCTGCGGCTCACCGAGCTCGCCGACGCCAACCCCTACACGCTGTCCGGCGGCGAGTCGGTGGCGACGGTGCTCGCCACGCGGCCGGAGTTGGTCGTCCTCGACGAGCCCACCTTCGGCCAGGATCGCAACACCTGGGAGGAACTCGTCGGGCTGCTCGCCGAGATCGCCGACGACGGCACCGCGGTGGTCGCGGTCACCCACGACGTCGACTTCACGGCGGTGCTCGCCGACCGCCGCATCGACATTCGTTCCGGCGCGACGACCGGGCGCGCGCCGTGACCAGCGTGGCGGCCGCACCGGTGCCGACCGGCATAAACCCGGTCGCGAAACTTCTGGCCGCCATGGTGATCGCCGTCGGCCTGGTGGCCAGCGTCGACTGGGTGTCCGCCCTGACCGCGCTCGTGCTTGAGCTCCTGCTGATATTCGCGCTGCGGATCCCTTTGCGCGCGGTCCTGATCCGCGGTGGGCTGGTTGTGCTGGCCGCGGGACTCACCGCGGTGACCATCGTGCTCTACGGGGAGCGCAGCGGCACCGTGCACTGGCAGTTCCTGCTCGTCACGGTCAGTGACGGGTCGATCACGCTGGCGGTGGCCACCTTCGTGCGGGTGCTCGCCATCGCGTTGCCGTCGGTGGTCCTGTTCATCGACACCGACCCCACCGAACTTGCCGACGGACTAGGGCAGGTGCTGCGGCTTCCGGCCCGGTTCGTGCTGGGGGCTCTGGCTGGGCTACGTACGGTCGGCCTGCTCCGCGAGGACTGGCGCTACCTCGGCTATGCGCGCCGCGCGCGCGGAGTCGGCGACCGCAATCGCCTGCGGCGGATCGCGGGGCAGGCGTTCGCGTTGCTCGTCTTCGCCATCCGCCGCGGATCGATGCTCGCCACCGCGATGGAGGCGCGTGGATTCGGCGCCTACCCGACGCGGACCTGGGCACGTCCGTCGCATTTCGGCACCCGCGAAGCGGCCCTGGTGCTGGCCGGGTTCGGGATCGCCGCGGCCGCAATCGCCGTGTCCGTCGCCACCGGATACTGGAACTTCATTGGAAGTCGATGACCTACCCAGAGTCGAAGCCGGAGACTGCACATTGACGAGCACACCCGACGTGCCCGGAAAGAACCATCGGCGCCCGCTCGCCCGACGCACTGCACTCAAACTGCCCGCGCTGCTCACCGCATCGGCTGCGGCGTCGGCGCGAACTTCATCACCTCGAACGCCGTCAACCAACTAGAGATGTTCCAGGCCGCGACGTTCGATCGGCGGCGCATCGACATCGAGCTGATGCTGGCGCGCCGGATCGGGCTCAACACGGTGCGGGTGTTCCTGCACGATCAGCTGTGGGCGCAGGACCGTAACGGGTTCCTGCGTCGCCTCGCGCAGTTCGTCGCCATCGCGGCCCGGCACGGCATCCGGCCGCTGTTCGTGCTGTTCGACTCGTGCTGGGACCCGCTGCCCAAGCTCGGCCGTCAGCGCCCACCGCGGCCGGGTGTGCACAACTCCGGCTGGGTGCAGAGTCCGGGCGCCCAGTACATCGGAGACCCCGGTTATCGGCGCGTGCTGCGCGACTACGTCACCGGGGTGCTCACCCAATTCCGCGACGACGAGCGCGTCCTGGGCTGGGATCTGTGGAACGAGCCGGACAACCCGGCCAACCAGTACCGCGAGGTCGAACGCAAGGACAAGATCGAGCGGGTGGCCGAGCTGCTCCCGCAGGTGTTCGGCTGGGCCCGTGACGTCGACCCAGCGCAGCCGCTGACCAGTGGAGTGTGGGACGGAAAGTGGGCGGACCCCGCCCGCCGCAGCGCCATCGTGCGCACGCAACTCGACAACTCGGACATCATCACGTTCCACAACTACAGTGACGCCGACGAATTCGACGCGCGTATCGCCGAACTGCGCCCGCTCGGACGGCCCATCGTGTGCACTGAGTATCTGGCCCGCGAGTTCGGCAACACCGTCGAGGGAATCCTCACGCTGGCCAAGCGACGAAATGTGGGCGCCTACAACTGGGGGCTGGTGGTGGGCAAGACTCAGACCCACCTGCCGTGGGATTCATGGGACAAGCCGTACACCTCACCCCCGGAGGTCTGGTTCCACGAGTTGCTGCGCCCCGACGGGCAGCCGTACCGGGACAGCGAGGTCCGGACCATACGCTGGTTGACGGGCCGCCTCGGGCCCCCCTGAGGTTCGGAGTTTCGGCGCGGAGCTGCGCCAGCACATCGTCGCGGCCGACGACGTCGAGCACTCGAGCGGCTACCCGGTGGTCAAACACCACGCTTTCGGCCGCAACGGTCCCGCGTCGGCGCCACGGGCCGAACACGACGTCGACGTGCCGTGCGCCAAGGTGGTCGGCGCCGGAGTAGACATCGTCGGTGTCAGTTCGTAGCCTTGCCCGGGACACCGACCGCCGGACCAGTTCGTGGTCCTCGAGCGAAGGATCGTGACAATCCGCGTGACCTGGGCGCGCCGCTCACTTCGGCGGACGGTGTGCGGTCTTGTGTCCGCGGCCGTGGTGGTGGCCACGTCGATGGCTAGCGGCCATGCGGACCCGGCGACGGACGCGTTGTCCAGGCTCAACGAATTGTCCCAGCAGGCCGTGCAGAGTCGTCAGGCCGTCACGGCTGCCCAACGCGAGGCCGACGCCAGATCTGCTCAGCAGGCGGCGGCCGTTGACCGGCACCGCGCCGACCTGGCCGCCGTGGAGCTCGCGAACACCCGTCTCCAGCCGTATCAGGCCGCTGTCGACCGGGTGGCGGCGATGAACTACATGAGTGGGAGCGACGGTCAGTTCGCGGCGGTGCTGACCGCCGGCTCCCCGCAGCAGCTGATCGATCAACTGTCGGCACAACGGACAGTGGGCGCTGGCATCGCCGACCAGATGAAGGACTTTCGATCGGCCCGTGAGCGTGCGGCCGCCACCGCTCAAGCGTCGGAGAAATCGGCCGCCGACGCCGGCGCCGCGGCCGAGTCAGCCGCCGCAGTGCGTGCAGAACTGCAGGCCAAACTCAGCGAACTGCTGCGCCAGATCGCTGCCGCGGAGGCGCAGTACACCGCACTGACACCGCAACAGCGAGCGATCGTCGACAACGCACCTCTGCCGGGCGTGCCGCCCGGCGACGTCGCTCCGCCGTCCGCAGCCGCCATCCCCGAAATCCCGGAGGCGTTGCCTGTCGGGGTGGCGTTCGAGGCCGGATTGCAGCCGAACACCATCGTGGCCGCCAGGGCCGTCAGCCGCCAGTTCCCGCAGATCGCCGAAATCGACGGGGTCCGGCCGGACACGAAGCCGTGGCATCCGAGCGGCTTGGCGATCGACATCGTGATTCCCAACCCCGGAAGTCCCGAGGGCATCGCGCTCGGCGACCAGATTCTCGCGTTCGCGATGAGCAATGCCAGCCGATTCGGGTTGCAGGACGTGATCTGGCGCGGCACCTACTACACGCCGGCCGGTCCCCAGGCATCGGGTTACGGCCACTACGACCACGTGCACATCACCGTGACGCCACGCCGCTGAGCGGACCAACACCGTTCGAAGCGGATCCGGCGACGTCAGACCTTGCCGCCCGGAAACATCGTCTTGACGGCCCGGGTGATGTTTTCTCGGGCAGCCGCTTCGCCGGTGGGGTCAAGGGAGGCGATCGCCATCACGTAGCGGCGTTCGGGTCCGAAAGTACCGGTTGACACGTGCAGTTGATTGCCGCCGTTCCAGCAGCAGAACCATCCCTGCTTGACCGCGACCGGCTCGGCGTAGAGCCCCTCGGGGATACCGAACCGCTGTGGGTACCCGTCGGTTCCCGTGGGCGTCGATTGCGCGAGATTGCCGATGATGGTGTCGCCCTGTTCGGGTGGTAGTCCCCCGGCGCCGTCCAAGAGCATGTCGTAGTAGCGGACGAGATCGCCTGCGGTGCTCTGCGTGACGTCCCAGTGTCCGTTGTAGGGCGCCGTCGTGCCGGCCAACCCGTACCGCGCCTTCACGCGAGCGATGACGGCATTCCCGCCGCTGCGGTCCCAGAACATCTGGGCGGCGCTATCGTCGGAGGACCGCAGCATGGCGTCGAGGGACTTGCGGTCGGCAGCGGACAAGGCCATCTTGCCCTCCGATTCCTGCAGCAGCAGGTCGTCGGCGATGAACAACTTCACCACGGACGCGATCGGGAAGGGGTTGTTGCCCCCGCCGGAGACGGTGGCGCCAGTGTTGCGGTCCAACACGGCGGTCTCGATTTCGGCTCCGGAGGCGGCCGCGTCCGCGGTGGCTTGACGGACGCGGACGTCGAGTCCGGCGAATCCGTCCATTGGCTCCGCCGGCTGGGCGGGTGGGGCTTGGACTGTTGCGAGCGGGGCGCTTTCGGTTGCCGGCGGCGCACCCCGGACCTGTGCCTCGCAGCCGGTGACGAGCAGGGCCGCGCCCGTGATCGCCAGTACCCTGATCGTCCATTTCGGCAGCCGCCGACGCATATCTCTCCTCCGAGCAGGTCCCGAACTCAGCCAGCGGGTCGCCGCCGCGCCCGGTGTACCCACCGTAAGCGGCTTTACGCAGACGCGCCCAGGTGCATTGAGCTCGAATGCCGTGAGGGGCACACTTGTGGGCGGCTGATCCCGTGGGTGTCTGCGGGCGCAGACGCACCGGAAGCGATTAGTTCGCCCGATGGCACGGTCAGTGTGTCGATGAACTGATGGTCACGGTAGAGGTCGATTCCGAGCGCGTCGAGTCCCGGTTGGCTGCTGGGGAGGTGTCGTGCCCGTCATGCTCGGACGGGGTGTTGGTGCGGTGGGGTTTCGCCCGTTCTCGCCAGGTGGTTGGGTCGGCCGCGCCGGCGCGGCCGCGGCGGTCTCGGTGCCGATCAGCTCGTCGCTGAGCTGGTCCAGATCACCGCCCCCGTCCAGCCCCGCCAACACGGCCGTGCTCTCCGCTGTCTGGGCTGCGCGCTTGCCGGTGGCTTTGGACTGGTTCGACGGTGTACCGAGGGGTCAGGACAGTTCGGGTTTGCCGAACAGCGTCGCGTACGCCGGTTGAAGTTGGGTGAGTATTTGGTTCAACTGTCCGCCGGTGACCGCCTCGGTGACGGTGCATAACACCGCACTTGCGTCCCATTGGGCTGTTTCGGGAGAGCCATCTACAGCGGCTGCGACCCGGCGAAGGAACTCCTCGACACCGAACGACGCCGCGCCGTCTTGTGCTTTGGCGACCAGCTCGCCGATACCCTGGGGAAGTTGAGACGCGAGATCAGTGGGCTCGCCCCCCGCGAGGCGCTCTCCGAGGATGCCCAACACTGCGGCGGTGACCCGCTGGGCTTCAGCTTGATCCTTGTAGTTTCCGCGGTCGCGTACCGCAGCCAAGAACTCGTGGGCCTTCATCTTTTCAGCACTCCTTCCCGTTCACTTTGCTGGTGAGACGCCTGTGCCGTCATTGGGTAACCGGTGACCGTGCTGGTATGCGCCGAGCCGGAGAATTCTTAGCGGGACGTCTGCGCCCAGCTCGAATCCGCACGTCGGTTCGCACCGCCGGCGAACGACGTAACTCCTGCTGAAGGTGATCGAGCCCGAGGGCACGTTCGTCGGTGCAGGCCGGCGTGCGACAGGTGGCACCATTGAGCACCGTGATACTCACCGCATCGGCGTCGGCAACCGCTCTGGCCGCGGTGTGCGCTACCCGCCTCAGCACCTCGTCGAGGGGTTCACCGCCAGCAAAGATGTCGCGAAAGCGATGTTATCGCCTCGGAGGTCGCATCCAGCCGCGCCAAACGATCTGGTCGCTCACTTTCATTACCCCCTGGTCATTGCCCTGCCGTCCCCTCACATGCTCTGGTCTTCGTCAGGCGTCGCAGCGCTGGCACATCTGATCGTCGCGACGCGGTCTCCCTGGAGTTGGGCTCAACGGTGCACCTTGCGAACGAGGTGGCGGCTTCTGATTACCCGGCGATGCCGCGGGCACACCCGAGGCATGAGAAGAAACCATGCGGGTGCCATCGCAGCGGCCGGTGTCGTGCTTGCCGCCGTGGCAGCAGCCTGTTTAGTGATGCCAGCAGCCAGAGAATTGGGAACCCTGTCAGGGATGTGGATCGCTGCGGCGATCCTTGGCGTACCGGTCTTAGTGATCCTGGCGGTCTCTGGCTATCCCGCCTACGGCGGGGGTCGTTCCCTCGCTGTAGCGGTCGTCATCACGGCGTTGACTTGCGCGGTGTCGTGGGTGGTTGCGGTGTTCGCGTTCGCCAGCGCTCTAAGCGGGACAATCTCGGGGGTTCTGATGGCGATCGTGCTCTTCGGTGCTCCCGCCGCATCTGTTCTGGTGTTCGGGTTCCTGGCGCGCCGGTTGGTCACTGACCGGACCGCCGCCGGCGACGTCGCCACACCGACCACTTCCGAACAGCCATAACCGGCCCGTACGTCCGGCGGCGTCAGTCCAACCGGCCCGCGTCGACGAGACGCAGCACCGCAGCCCCCTCCTCGTCGGATGCCTCGAGATCCACCTCCACGTCGAAACCCCAGTCATGGTCGCCCGCCGGGTCGTCGAGGATCTGCCGCACCCGCCACACCCCGGGCTGCCGGTCGAAGATCAGCAGCGCGGGGCCGCGGGCGTCGGCGCCGGTGCCCACGTCGTCGTGCTCGGCGAAATACTCGTCACCGACCTGCGCCCAGCGCTGCGATGTCCAGCCTGAGTCACCGTCCAACTCACCGAGTCCGGTCCAGTCCCGCCGAGCGAACAACTCGACCCGGCGGAACAGCGCATTGCGGACCATCGCGGTGAACGCCCGCTCGTTTCCGGTCAGCGGCCGCGGACGGGCCGGCACTGCGACCGGCGCATCCAGGCGCTGATCGGGACCGGTGAGCTGTTCCCATTCATCGAGCAGGCTCGAGTCCACCTGGCGCACAAGCTCACCGAGCCACTCCACGATATCGCTGACCGCATCGGTCCGCGCCGCGGCGGGCACCCCGGAGCGCAGCGCCTTGAAGGCGTCGGACAGGTAGCGCAGCACCGCCCCCTCCGAACGGGTCAACCCGTAGACGCTGACGTACTCGCGGAAGGTGAACGCCCGCTCCCACATTTCGCGCACCACCGACTTCGGCGACAACTGGCCGTCCGCAGCCCACGGGTTGCTCTGCAGGTACACCTCGTAGGTGTGCTCGAGCAGTTCGGCTAGCGGTTTGGGATAGCTGACGTCATCGAGCAGTTCGATCCGCTCGTCGTACTCGATACCCTCGGCCTTCATCGCGGCGACCGCCTCACCCCTGGCCTTCTTCAACTGGGCGGCCAAAATCTGGCGGGGATCCTCGAGCGTCGCCTCGATCACTGAAACCACGTCGAGGGCATAGCTTTCCGAGGTCGCGTCGAGCACGTCGATGGCAGCCAGCGCGAACGTGGACAGCGGCTGGTTGAGCGCGAAATCCCGTGGCAGGTCGACGGTCAGCCGATATCGCCTGCCGTCGGGGGTGTCGACGCGTTCGATGATGCCGGCCTGCAGCAGCGAGCGCGCGATGCCGACCGCCTCACGGATGAGCTGCAGTTGCCGTTTGCGTGGTTCGTGATTGTCGGTGAGCAGGCGCCGCATCGTCTCGAAGGGATCGCCTGATCGATCTCCGGTCGCTTCGCTCGTTCCGGTCCGCGCGACGACGTCGAGGATCATCGCCGTCGACACCCGCATGTTGCTGTGCAGAGCCTCCGGGACGGCGTCCACCAGACGGGTCATGGTCGACTCGCTCCACGGCACCATGCCCTCGGGCACCTTGCGACGCACCAACTTCCGCCGCTTCTTCGGATCGTCGGCGACCTTCGCGAACTGTTTGAGGTTCTCGACCTCGTGGTCGGGCGCCTGGACCACGACGGTGCCGGCGGTGTCGTATCCGGCGCGCCCGGCCCGACCGGCGATCTGGTGGAACTCGCGCGCGTTGAGCAGACGGGTGCGCGTGCCGTCGTACTTCGACAGAGCCGAGAACACCACAGTGCGTATCGGCACGTTGATGCCGACACCCAGGGTGTCGGTGCCGCAGATGACCTTGAGCAGACCGGCCTGGGCGAGTTGTTCGACGAGGCGCCGGTACTTGGGCAGCATCCCGGCGTGATGCACGCCGATCCCGTGGCGCACCAACCGCGACAGCGTGCTGCCGAACGCCGAGGAGAAACGGAACGCGCCGATGAGGTCGGCGATCGCGGCCTTCTCCGCCTTGGTGCACACGTTGATGCTCATCAGTGCCTGCGCCCGCTCGAGGGCAGAGGCCTGGGTGAAGTGGACGACGTAGATCGGCGCCTGCTTGGTGCCGAGCAGGTCGGAGATCGTCTCGTGCATCGGGGTGGTGGCGTACGAGTAGAACAGCGGGACCGGTCGTTCGGCGTTGGCCACCAGCGCGGTCGGCCTGCCGGTACGGCGGGTGAGGTCCTCGCGCAGGAATGTGACGTCACCAAGGGTGGCCGACATCAACAGGAACTGTGCGCGTGGCAGTTCCAGCAGCGGCACCTGCCAGGCCCAGCCGCGGTCGGGGTCGCCGTAGAAGTGAAACTCGTCCATCACGACCAGCCCGATATCGGCGTCGGCTCCCTCGCGCAGCGCGATGTTGGCCAGCACTTCGGCGGTGCAGGCGATGATCGGCGCCGCGGCGTTGACCGCCGCATCGCCGGTGAGCATGCCGACGTTCTCCGCGCCGAACAGCCCACACAGCGCGAAGAACTTCTCACTGACCAGCGCTTTGATCGGCGCAGTGTAGTAGCTGCGGCCATGCCCCGCCGAAGAACGAGCAAGCGCTGCGTACTGCGCCCCGGTGGCGACGAGCGACTTCCCGGAACCCGTCGGGGTGGCGAGAATGACGTTGGCGCCGCTGACCAGTTCGATCAGCGCCTCCTCCTGCGCCGGGTACAGCGTCGTCCCGTTTCCCTCGGCCCACGCGGCGAACGAGGCGAAGAGCTCATCGGGGTCGGAGCCCCGCGCACGCAAGGGGGAGAGGTCGCCCGGGTCGCCGAGCAGTGGGGTCGTCATCAGGGTCCAGCCTGCCCGACCGGGTTGCCGCGCGTGTCAGGTGGCTTCCAGGCGGGCGCGCACGGCGGCCAGTCGCTCCTGCAATTCGGCCTCGTCGATGACACCCCGGACCAGCAGTGAGTGGGCCAGCGCAACGAGTTGGCTCTCGGGAAAGGGAAGGTCGGCGTAGACGGTCGAAGACAGTTCGTCCTCCTCGTCGCGGCGCTGCTTGAACGTCGGGATGCCGGCGTCTCCGCAGACGCCGTGGTCGAGCGCGTCGCAGAGCCCGTCGAGGCTGGTCTTCCACGGCGGCACCGGGTTCTCGACGCCGTACTTGACGGCCATCCGAGACCACACCTGACCGCGGTCGACGATGCGGGCGAGCGTTTCGATCGGTTCGGGTGCACTCATCGGCGTGGTCTCAGTCGATCGGATGGACAGCCGGCCGGGTGGCGACGATGACGTTGGTGGTGACGCCCGGTTTGGGGAGTGCGACGCCGATGAGGGCGTCGCGCGTGACGATCTCTGCGAGCTGTTCCTCGGTCCAGCCGTCGGTGCCCTCGGGACGCATGGGCATCACCATGAACCGGTGCTTCTGGTTGGAGTCCTGGACCAGGACGTCGACGTCGTCGGGAAGGTAGAGCCCGAACTCGGCCAGCACCTGCCGCGGCCAGCGAACCAGCCGCCTGCGGTAGTTGGGGGTGCGGTACCACTCCGGTGAGTTGCCGAGGATGGGCCGCGGGTAGCAGGAGCACAGCGCGCACACGATCACATGGTGCAGAGTCGGTGTGTCAGCGAGGATCTGGAACGCGGTGAAATCGCTGGGCGTTCCGAATCCGGTCGGTTCCATCCAATCGACGCCGACCTCCTTGCTGGCGGTCATCGGTTCACGCAGCGCCAGCTCTTTGAAGCCGGGGTCGAGCCACGCCCGCGCGACCAGACGCGCCGCGGGGGTGGGGCCGATCTGTTCGGCGAACTCGGTGAAGTGCCGATGCTCCTCGGCGGTGAAGATCCCCTTCTCGATGCACAGTTCGCGCAGTGCGATCTCGAGAACTTCGAAATCGGTGATCTCGTCGACCATCGGTTTGACGGTCCGGTCGTGGTCGTGGTCGTGGTCAGGGTCAGGGTCATGCGTCACGATGAGTCCTCCGGTGTTCAGCTCGCCGCTTCGAGCCAGCGCTCGGGCAGTTCGGTCTGCAGAGTGTCGGTGGCGGTGCCGGTGTAGCCGTGCCAGAGCTGCGACTGGTTGAACCGGACGACGTAGAACCACTCCGGCGTGGCGTCGGCGCGGTCCCATGTCTCGTCCTCGGCGGCCGGGCTCTCGTAGGCGACCGTCGCGATCACGCCGGTAGCACCGCGTGTGTACTCGGGGGTGCGGGTGTAGAACAGCACGGGCAGCTCCCGCACCCGCACCGCGTCGCCGACCGCGAACTTGGGCTGACCGGCCAGCCCGCCGTACACCTGTGGATCGCCCTTCCCGACCGCGTGACGGTGGTGCTCGTTGCGCTGCACCTGTGAACCGTCGCCTGCGAACTTCGGTTGCGCATCGGCTTTGCGGCCGGCGAGCCCGCCGGCGTAGCGCGCCTTCACCTCGACCATCCGCTCGGTCAGTTCGGTGAGGCCGATGTGGTGTTTCTCCACGAGCACGCGCGCGACAGCGAGCAGCCAGCGACCGTAGTAGGGCAAGCCCAGGTACTGCGCCCGGCCGACGTCGACGTTGCCGATGCGGCGTCGCTCCTCGGACAGCCAGATCCCCCGCCAGGCGAGGACTTCACAGATGACGTAGGTGGCTTCCTCCCACCGTTCGTACTGCTTGTTCTCGTACTTCATCGGCGCGTCCGGCTCACCGCCGACGTCGTGCACGGGTTTCAGATACGCCGTGATCCGGCCGTGGTCGAGCAGATCGGGTGTCGGTGCGTCCGGGAGTTCCGGATACGCCGACTTGAGTCGGGCGACGAGGTCTAACTGTGCTGCGCGCTCTGCTGCAGTACTCATGGAACTCGATTCTCGGTCACGGCGGGCACACCCGCGGCTGGTTCGCCGACTTTCGTCGGTCATCGTATTGGACGGTCAGCGAATCGTCTGCCGCGCGCCGAGCAGAGTCACGCCGGCGCCATCGACACCAGGTGGTAGATCTTCACACGCCCGGGCACTTTCGCGTGACACTGCGACAGCAGGGGCTCCGACCAGTCCTCCTCGAGGGTGATCTCGACCGGGCCGGAGTCACCGTCGAGGACCACGCGGTGATGGTGCCCGGTGTGCTCGACCGTGAGCGGTGACAGGCTTGCGATGCGATCGTCACCGTACTTGTCTCGGGCGAAGTGCTGCGCCGCCTGCACCGCATGTGGCAGCGAGGTGCGGCCGCGAAGGTACCGGTTGTCCAGCCGGCCGTCGAGATACAGCCCGACGAGTTCCACCGCATCGGTGGAGTCGACCCGCCCGTAGCACAGCCCTTCCGGCAGGATCAGCATCGTCGCCGCGAACCGGTCACCACCCAGATGCGAGCACTCCCAGGCTAGTTCGGGGTACGCATCGGCGATCGACGCGATCGCGCCGCGGCCGCGGACCGCGCAGCACTGGTCGTGCTTGCCGTGCGCGCACACGGCGACCACCGGATCGCTGGTCGGGGTGCCGTCGGAGCCGTCCAGTGCGAGGTCGAGGTAGTCGTTCGGGCTGTCGACCTCGCCGCAGTACAACGCCTCGCTGCCGATCCCGGCCCGGGCCACGAACCACCGCCACCGTGGAGTGGTGGACCGACGGCCGTGGCGGCGGATGGCCGCGATGCGCATCTTGGCGCCCTCGACGCGGCGCACGATCGCGCGCCCGAGTTGCGGATCGACCACCGCAGGAGATTGCATGAACGCCGAAGGCCCCCATCCACCGGCCAATTCGAGCAGCACCCACTCCGATCCGGCCGATGCGGTGCCGTACATCGGGTCGCCACGGCGCAGGGATTGGTCACTGCACGGTGTGTGCCTCCGTGGCGTCATGCGGTGGTCGGCACCGGCGTCACGACCGCTTCCCTCAGCAATCTACGGATGAGCACCGCCCCGTCGGACCGGTCCAGTCCGGGCAGGTTGCCGGCGTCGGCGACCGATCCGCGACACAGCGCCAGCACCGCCTGCGCACAGGAGCTGGGAAAGGAGATGGTTCGGTCAGGTAGCCGCAGCATGATGCGGTCACCGGTGATGTGCACCGACGCGATCAGCCCGTGGCGCCACCGCACCCGCGTGGTGTCGGCATGCGTCGCCGCGTCCAGTGTCGCCAACGGGCGGACGGCGACCGGACGCGTCCGCTCGGTGTGTTTGCGCGTCAGCCGATCCGCGGCCGCACCGCTGAGGGCGGTGGAGTCGTCGCGCATCCTCTCGACCATGTGTGCCATCACCTTGGTCACCGTCGTGATGACGTCGTCCCTGTCACCGGGATCACCGCCCATGGGCAGCGACGCCCGGAACGCCGGGTCACCCGCCAATGCGTCGACCACGGCCCGGGCGACGTCCACACCAGTCACCGGCGAAACGCCGACGGTGAGGTGGATCGACGTCACGTCCAGGGCCTGGGCCGAATGCACCCAGCCTCGCGGGAGATACAGCGCGTCACCCGCGGACAGCACGGTGTCGATCATCGGGTCGCCGGTGGCACGCTCGACGACCGCGTCACGGTGCTGCGTCCACGGCTGCGACGGCAGCGGGTGCGGATGGACGGGTTCGTGGACCACCCAGCGCTTCTGGCCTGCGGTCTGCAGCACGAAGACGTCGTGAACGTCGTAGTGGGGGTCGAAGCCCCGGTTGCTCGGGGGCGTGATGTAGGCGTTGGCCTGCACTGGGTGGCCGAGGTCGTCGACGAGGTGGCGGACGAAGCCGGTCACCGGGGGCCAAAGGCGGTGCAGGCCCTGCAGGACGATGGTGGCGCCCGCGGCGAACTGGGTCAGCACCTTGGCCGAGTCCACCTGGTCGGGCATCTCCGCGCCGAATCCGGCAGGTCCGAGGTAGCAGTCCTTGGCGAGGACGTCACCCTCTTTGGCGAGCCGGATGAACGGTGCGCGAACCCCGCGCTCGGCGATCAACTCGTCGACCATGTCGGACGAGAGCAGATCGCCGAAGTCGCGGGGCAGCGCTCCGCAACGGCTGAGCAGCGGCCGGCGACCCCAGTATTCGGCGGCGAACCTGTGCGGGTCGGTGGCGATGCAGCGGCTCAGCATGTCGATCGATCAGGCGGTGCCGTCGGCTCCGCCGTCGTGACCTTCCGGGTTCGAGCCGCCGTCGGCGGTTCCTTCGCCCGCGTCTGCGGTGCCGTCGGCTCCGCCGTCGTGGCCTTCGGGGTTGCTGCCGCCGTCAGCGGTGCCCTCTCCGCTGCCTGGCGTGGTGGTGATGTCGTCGTCGTCGAGCGCCATGGTGTTCCCTTTCTGTCGCCGCAACCGTGTCGAGTACCGACTCCGGCCGTCAGGGCGGCCGAGAGCGGGCCCGGTACCCGCACGCTGGCCCTGCCAGTGTTGCCGATGTCAGCCCCGGCGAAACGGCGTGGGTGCTCGGAAGTTCGCTACTTGTCGACGCGACGTTGATGTTCGAGCCGATTGTCGCGGCTGCGGTCGGTGAACGCCTTGTCGCGTCGAACCCGCGCGAGCGCCCAGCGCGCGTCGGCGGCCCGGCTGGCGGCCCGTTCGCTGGCGGCGACCAGGCGTGCGAGCGATCTGGGGGGGCTCATCGGCTGACGGGCTTCGGGGAGACGGCGCCGGTCGGAAAAGGTCCTTTGACAAACATCGGGAAGCCTTGGTTTTCGTGGTGGAGCTTCAGTACACGCCTGCTGCGGCAGCGCTGTCAACGCGATGACCACCGAGTTGTGAACGCCCGGTCAATCGATGAGCGACAAGGCGTGGGCCCGGCGCAGCTTCCCGGAGGGCGTCTTCGGGATCGTGCCGGGCTCGAGCACCACCACATTGCGAGGACGCACGTCGACCTCCGCGACAACCTCGTGGGCTACCTGACGCTGGATACGCCGCACCTGCTCGGCATCATCGACGTGCTTGCTCTCCACCGCCACCGCGAAAGTCTCACGCGGGTGACCGCCCTCCAGTCGGATGGCCACCGCACAGCCCGGCCGCACACCGGTGACGCGGGCAGCGGCGCGTTCGATGTCCGTCGGGTAGATGTTGCGGCCGGCCATGATGATCACGTCCTTGAGGCGGCCGCAGACCACGATCTCGCCGCCCTCGGTGAGGTAGCCGAGATCGCCCGTGTCGTACCAACCGAGTTCGTCCTGCGCCGGGACGAATCCTGCTGTGGTGGTGTAGCCGCGGGTCACCGGGCGGCCCCGTACCTCGATCACGCCCACTCCGCGCGCAGCGAGTACCGCACCGGCCTCGTCGAGGACCCGCACCTCCAGGCCCTGCAGTGGCCGCCCGAGGGACACCAGCCGCCGGGTGTGCCCCTTGTTGGCCGGAACCGCGCGATGCAGGACCGCCAGCAGATCGGCATCCACCTCGTCGACGACCATGCCGCCGCCGCATTCGGCAAACGACACCGCCACCGTCGTCTCGGCCATGCCGTACGCCGGGATGATCGCGTCTGGATTCAACCCGAACGGGGCACCCGCCTCACAGAGATCCTCGACGTCGAGCGGATCGACCTGTTCGGCGCCCGACAACGCCCATCGCAGCGACGACAGGTCGAACTCACCGGGGGACGCGAGCCTGCGCAACCGCTTGGCGAGCAGGTTGTAGGCGAAGTTCGGTGCCGCAGTCATGGTCCCGCCGTACTTGTCGATGAGCTTCGCCCACAGCAGTGTGTCGCGCAGGAAGTCCATCGGGGTCACCTTGACCAGTTCGGCGCCGAAGAACATGGGCACCGTGAGATAACCCGTCATCCCCATGTCGTGGAAGCATGGCAGCCAGCTGACGATCACATCCTTGTCGATGTCGAAGTCACACCCGACGATCATCGCCTCGGCGTTGGCGACCACGTTGGCGTGCGTGATCTGCACGGCCTTGGGCGAACCCGTCGACCCGGACGTCAACTGCATCAGCGCGATGTCGTCGTCATCGGTTCGGACCGGCTCGACCGGGGCATGCTCCAGCAGGTCGGCGATGGTCAGTACCAGTATGCCCAGCCCGGCCAGCAGCGGAGCCGCGGGCATGAACGGATCGGAGACGATCACTGCCCGGGCGTCGATCATGTCGATGACCGCCGTGGTCTCCTCGGCCCAGCGCTGCAGGTCCGTGCGCGGAGTCGGCTGATGCAGCATCGTCAGGCTGGCGCCGCGCATCCAGATGCCCTGGGCTGTGGGTGCGATTTCGACCGGAGCCCCGGCAAGCACGGCGATCGCGTCGCCATGACCGACCCCCGCCGCCGCGAGGCCGCCGGCAACCTGTCGGGCCCGCTCGTGGACTTCGATCCAGCTGTGGCGAACGGGAAGGTCCGGTTCACCGGTGACCATCCCGTTCACACTCGAGCGGGCGTTGCTGTACATGGTTTCGGTAAAAGTGCTCACCGCAGTCCTTCGACCCGTACGGCAGGCGCACGAGATATCGAGCTCGGCACCCTTCGCGGAGCGCAGAGCTATGGAGACGAAAGGGGATTCGTACACAACCGACGGTTGCGACGTGCGCTGAGTTCCGTTGGGCGACGTCGGAGCAATTCGGCTCGTGCGGCGGGGAGTGTGGCTCGCCACCGTGACGCGTCCTCGGGCTGTCAGGTCAACCCGCTCCGACCGTACCGGGTGAGCCGGCGACCGAGGCGACTTTGGGCTCGGGACGCGCCAAACTTCCGTGTGGAGGAGCGCGCGGTCAGCCGCGTGGGTGGGCCATCCCGAACGGCACCGCCTTGAGCGGCGTCAGATTCGGCCGACTGGGGGGTGGGGTGTGTCATCGGTCGGCACGGAAGGGCGGCGACGGCGCCACCGGCGGTAACCGCGGTGCGCGGCGAAGGTGCCCACCACCGCAGTCACCACCCAGATGCCGATCGCCGTGTACGCCAGCGGCGACGACAGGTCGCCGATCGACGCGCCCAACGCTGTGTAGACGAACGCACGCGGCACCGAACCGATGAAGGCCCCGACCGCCATCTGCCACAGCGGCACGCCGAACGCCCCTAATGCGTACGAGGCCAGCGCGTCGGAGATGCCCGGGATGAACCGCTGTCCCACCACAGCCCATAGGCCACGCCGCTCGATCTGCGCGTCGATGAGGTCGGCACGCTGGGGCCCCAACAGCGCGCGGGCGCTGTCCCGGCCCGCCCGACGCCCGACGAGGCTGGCCACCACCGCCGTGCCGACCGTCGCGCCCAGCGTGACGAACGTGCCCAGCACCGGACCGAACAGCAGTCCGCTGAGGCCGGCCAACAGCGGCCCGGGCACGAACAGGGCACCGAGCGTCGCCGACACCACGACATAGGTCAGCGGAGCGACGGGTCCGGTGGCCGCCACCGCACCGCGGACGGTGTCCACGTCGATCACCCGCTCGACCGTGACCAGATAGAACAGCCCGAACACCAGCGCGGCGAAGAGGGTCAGCCGCGCGATGTGGCGCCGCCGGGAGGTCACCGGCGCAATTCTGCCGTAGCGCGCTGCCGGTCGCCGCGTTCGCCCGGACTTCGGTGGTCTTCGGACTGTCTCGGGGACCTAACGAATCAGTTGTGTCTCGGTGTCGACGCTCGCCTCCGGCGGCCGGGCGTGGTCGAGTGGAGGGTGATGCCGACCCCTCGCCTCCTCATCCGCTGGTCCGTCGCCGCCGCTGCGGGGACGGCGCTGCTGAGTTTCGCAGCGCTTCCGGCCGCGGCCAGGCCCGCCTCCGACGCCCAGGGCTTCATCGACTCCACCGCTCGCTGCGCGTCTCCGAGCACCGCGGTGGCGTACGGCAGAACCGACAGCTCCCGCGTCGCGGTGTGCAAATCGCCCGACGGCAAGTACCAGTACCGTGGCGTGCGGGTCCGCGACGGCGCCAAGCTGATCACCGCGGCGACGGCCACGGGAGACGGCGAGTACGTCGCCTCCAACGACGTCGTCACCTACACCGTCACCTCTGAAGAGTTGATAGTCGCCATCGGCGACGATGTCCTCCGCGAGGAGACGATGCTGGAATTCCACGGCCCGGGAGCCTCCACCGCGCCGGCGTCCCCGGGGGCCGGGCCGGCACCGGCCAAGCCCACGCCGACCACTCCGCTTCCGCCGCCGCTGCCCGCCGAGGAGGGCCACCGCGGCGCTTAGTCTCAGACGCTGAGCCGCTCGCCGACGTTGACACCGTATTAGCATCGGTCTCCGGCCCGGGTGGTGACGTGACAGTGGGGGTGGAATGAGCGTCGTCGCGACGTGGAAAGCGGTGCGCCGGCTGACTGGGGCCACCGGTGTGGGGATGGCGCTGACGTCGGCGGCCGTGTCCGGCGGGACGGTGCCCGTCGCGTCGGCGCAGCCGTGCCCGGACATCGAGGTGATCTTCGCCCGTGGCACCGCCGAACCGCCGGGAGTCGGCGGAACCGGCCAGGCCTTCGTCGACTCGCTGCGTTCCCAGATCGGCTGGCGCACCCTCGGCGTGTACGCCGTCAACTATCCGGCCAGCAATGACTTCGCCAGCCCCGACTTCCCGAGGACCGTCGTCGACGGCATCCGCGACGCGTCGAACCGGGTGCAGGTGATGTCGGTGATCTGCCCCAACACCCGCCTGGTTCTCGGCGGGTTCTCGCAGGGGGCGATGGTCTCGGGCTTCGTCACCGGTGACGCGGTACCCCAGGGCGTGACGCCCGCCCCGATGCCGCCAGCGCTGGCTCCTGAGGTCGCCGACAACGTCGCCGCGGTGGTACTGCTCGGCAAACCGTCGGGGCCGTTCCTGCAGAAGTACGCCATGCCCCCGGTGGTCACCGGACCGCTGTATGCGACCAGGACGATCGAGCTGTGCGCGGCGGGTGATCCGGTCTGCGGACCCGGGGGCAACACCACCGCTCACGGCTCGTATCCGTTCAACGGCATGGTTCAGCAGGGGGCGGGGTTCGCGGCCACCCACCTCTGAGAGTTCAGCCAACGCCCGCCGGCTCACCTGCCGCGAGCCGCTCCCGCTGTGGCACCACAACGTATTTCGGGTCCTTCGTCGACTCCACACCGGCCTCCAAGACGCCGAAGCGCTGCAGCGCGCTGCCGGCCAGCAGCGCCGCGCCTGACAGCGCGATCACGGCCCGGTTCCGTCCGACGACCGCCCCGGCCGCGCCGCCGACGGTCAGGATCTCCGACCACTGCCGCAGCCGGTGCGCTTTACCGGTGGTGTAAGCCTCGCCGACGATGCCGAGCCGGCGCTCCATCGTCCGCGACGCCGCCACCTCGAGCCCCGCGCCGGCGACCGCCATCCGGCGGGCCGGCCCCGATTCGTCGAGCGGTGCCAGCAGCATGCCCAGCCCGCCGCCACTGGCCGCCGCCGAGCCGGTGAACACAAACGGCAGATAAGGGTACGCCAAGTTCCATGCGGGAACCGCGGTGTGCGACAACAGGACCGCTGTGTAGGACGCGACACCGGGCGCCACCGCCGCGGCCTCCAGCCCGGCCGGGCGCGCCGCCCTGTCGAGCAACCGCCCCGCCCACGTCCGCCGCAGACGAGCTGGCATCAGTTCCGCCACCGCCGCCACCCCCGCCCCGGGGCCGTAGGCGCCAAGGATCCAGGTGCCCACGCTCATCGGCGAGCTGGGTTTGGCGACCCGCAGCATGTGGTGGAACCGTTCGGGCCGGCCGAGATCGCCGATGAGGAAATACATACTCGCCAGCAGGCTCATCAGCGATCCGATCCGCGAGACCTTGCGCAGCCCTGGCCTGTCCGTCAGATCCGCGCCGGCGCCCAACATCGCCGACCCGGCCGACAGCCCGCCGGCGAAGAAGTACGCCGCGATCATCCAGTTCCACACGGGCGTCTTGAGGATCTGGCGCCCGTAGTAGGACCGGAACTCGGCCTTCGGCACGGCCAGCTGTTCGCGCGCCATCAGGACCGCCCCAGAAAAGCCGAGACCGCCACCCCGACCAGCGCCGAGGCGGCCATCCCGGCGTAACGCCACATCGCTCCGGCGTCGCGGGTGGGCACCACCGGATCCGGCGGCAGCCCATACACTTCCGGCTCGTCGAGCAACAGGAAGAAGGCGCCGTCACCGCCCACCCCGTCGTTCGGGTCGTGGCCGTACAGCCGGGCCTCGGTCGCCCCGCGCTGGTGCAGCTGCTCCACCCGCTGCGCCGCCCGTTCCCGCAGCTCGTCGAGTGGACCGAACTGGATCGAGTCCGTCGGGCACGCCTTGGCGCATGCGGGTTCGAGGCCGTCGTGCAGCCGGTCGTAGCACAGCGTGCACTTCCACGCCCGGCCGTCGCCCTCACGCCGCTCGATCACCCCGTACGGGCAACCCGAGACGCAGTAGCCGCAGCCGTTGCAGATGTCCTGCTGCACAACGACAGTCGAGAACTCGGTGCGGAACAGCGCCCCGGTGGGGCACACGTCGAGGCACCCCGCGTGGGTGCAGTGCTTGCAGACGTCGGAGGCCATCAGCCACCGGAAGTCGGGGCGTTGACCCACCATGTCGATCCCCGCGCCGCTGACGTCGGGCATGCCCGGGTCGACGGGTTCGGAACCGGTTCGCGAGGCGGGCTGCTCGATGAACGCCACGTGCCGCCACGAGTTCGCACCCAGGCTGCCGGTGTTGTCGAACGACATGCCCAGCAGGTTGAATCCGTCGTCGGGCACCTCGTTCCACTCCTTGCACGCGACCTCGCAGGCTTTGCAGCCGATGCACACCGAGGTGTCGGTGAAGAACCCGACCCGCTCGGGGTGTCCGGAGTGGCCGGCCTCACCGGCCGGATCCGTGAGCGGGCCGTAGAAGCTGTTGTCGTTCATGGTGGTTCCTCGGTGTGGTCGGTCGACGGTTCGGTGGTGTCGAGGTCCGTCCCGGTGTCGATCGTGATGCGGGCCCGCTGGCGGTACATCGCGACGTACTCGAGCAGTGCGGGTCCGCGCGGCCGCCTGCCGGGCTGGATGTCGCATGTGGCGACCTTGCTCTCCTGGATGAACACGTTGGGGTCGACGACCACACCGAGCAGGTCGTTGACCACGTCACCGTCGACCAGCCCGGCGTTGCCCCAGTGATAGGGCATCCAGATCTGGTGCACGACATGGTCGTCGATCCGAAGCGGGCGCATCCGGTCGGTCACGAACACGCGGGCGTCGACCGCCGCCCGGCTGGTGATCACGTGCGCCCACTCCATATGGCTCAGCCCGCGTTCGGCCGCCAGCTGCGGCGATACCTCCACGAACAACCCGGGCTGCAGCTCGGCCAGGTAGGGCAGTTGCCGGCTCATGCCGCCGGCGGTGTGGTGTTCGGTCAACCGGGCCGCGGTGAACACGAACGGGAACACGTCGCCGTGCAGTTCCGGCGGCGACGGATTCGATGGGTTATCCGCGCGCCCATACACTTTGCGGGCCGGGTTGCCCTGCTGCGCATAGAGCGGGTTGCGCACCGGCGACTCGTGCGGCTCGTAGTGCGTGGGCAGCGGACCGTCCGCGACACCGTTCGGCGCGAACAGCCACCCCTTACCGTCGGCCTGCATGATGAACGGGTCGTCACCGTGCAGTGCCTCGACGCCGACCGCCTCGGGTGAGGGCCGGTAGTCCGGCGCCTTGTTCTTCTCGAAGTCCGGGATGTCGTAGCCGGTCCACTCCCCCTCATCGGGGTCCCACCAGACGAGCTTCTTGCGCTCACTCCACGGCCGGCCCTGCGGATCCGCGGACGCGCGGTTGTAGAGCACGCGCCGGTTCATCGGCCACGTCCAGCCCCACTCGCTCTCGTAGCGCCCCTGCTGGTCGTGCGGTTTGCGGCGCGCCGCCTGGTTGACCTCGTCGGCGTATACGCCGCTGTAGATCCAGCAGCCGCACATGGTGCTGCCGTCGGCCTTGAGTGACATGTAGTTGTCCACCGCACGGCCGGTCGTCAGGTCGACACCGTTGATTCGGCGGAGCACGTCCTCACCCGAGGGCTCGTCGCCCTCCATCGCGTAGTCCCAGGACAATTCGAGCAACGGGCGGTCCCGCTCGTCGGTGGAACCGGCCAGCTTCTCCCGCAGGATCCGGCCCAGGTGGTAGAAGAACCACAGCTCCGAGCGGGCGTCGCCCGGTGGTTCGACGGCCTTGTCGCGCCACTGCAGCATCCGCTGGGTCTGGGTGAACGTGCCGGCCTTCTCGACGTGCGAGGCGGCGGGGAACAGGAACACCTCGGTGCGGCAGGTTTCGGGGGTGATCTCGCCCGTCTCGATTTCCGGACCGCTCTTCCAGAACGTGGCGCTCTCGATCTCGACGAGATCGCGCACCACCAGCCAGTCGAGGTTGGCCATGCCCAGGCGTTGCAGCCGCCCGTGCGCCGACCCGACTGCCGGATTCTGGCCGAGCAGGAAGTACCCGAACACCTTCCCGTCGACCATGTCCATCACGGTGCGGTAGGTGCCGTGGTCGCCGTTGATGCGCGGCAGGTAGTCGAAGCAGAAGTCGTTGTCCGCGGTCGCGTGTTGCCCCCAGTACTCCTTGAGCAGCGACACCATGTAGGCATCGGCGTTGTGCCAGAAGCCCTTCTGGTTGCGGCTCTTGACGTCGTCGATGTAGTCCGCAAGCGTCTCTTGGCCGGCCTTGGGCATCGCCAGGTAGCCGGGCAGCAGGTTGAACAGCGTCGGCACGTCGGTCGAGCCCTGGATGCTGGCGTGCCCCCGCAGGGCCAGCACACCGCCGCCGGGGCGGCCGATGTTGCCCAGCAGCAACTGGATGATTGCGCCGGCGCGGATGAACTGTGCACCCATCGTGTGCTGGGTCCAGCCGACGCTGTAGACCAGTGCCGCGGTCCGCTCCCGTCCCGAGTTCTCGGTCCACTTGCGGGCCACCTCGAGGAACTGTTGGGCGGGCACGCCGCACACCCGCTCCACCATCTCCGGGGTGTAGCGGGCGTAGTGCCGTTTGAGGAGCTGGTAGACGCAGCGCGGATGCTGCAGCGTCTCGTCGCGTGGGATCGGCCCGGCACCGCCCTCGACCGGCGGCCCGCCGGACCCGGACTCGTAGGCCGCGCTCTCCTCCTTGGCCTCGGCGCCGCCCTGCTCTGAATCGGTCGTCTCGTACTGCCACGTCGACGGGTCGTAGGACGCCGTCTCGTCGTCGTAGCCGGAGAACAGACCGTCGAGATCCTCGGCGCCACGGAATTTCTCGTCGACGATGAACGATGCGTTGGTGTACGCGGTGACGTACTCCCGGAAGTCCAGCTCGTTGCTGAGGATGTGATTGATCACCCCGCCGAGGAAGGCGATGTCGCTACCGGCGCGCAGCGACACGTGCCGGTCGGCCAGTGCGCTGGTGCGGGTGAACCGGGGGTCGATGTGCACCACCTCGGTGCCGCGGCTCTTCGCCTCCACCACCCACTGGAACCCGACCGGATGGGCTTCGGCCATGTTGGAGCCCATGATCACGATGAAGTCCGAGTTGACGAGGTCTTGCTGATAGTCCGTCGCCCCGCCGCGACCGAATGAGGCTCCCAGACCGGGAACCGTGGCGCTGTGTCAAATACGCGCCTGGTTCTCGATCTGTAGCGCCCCGAGCGCGGTGAACAGTTTCTTGATCAGGTAGTTCTCTTCGTTGTCGAGCGTCGCGCCACCCAGGCTGGCCACTCCCATGGTGCGGCGCAGCGTGTTCCGGTCGGCGTCGAACTGCTGCCAACCCTTCTCGCGCGCGTCGAGCAGGCGGTTGGCGACCATGTCCATGGCCGTGTCCAGGTCGAGGTCCTGCCACTCGGTCGCGTACGGCGGCCGGTACTTGATCTTGGTGAGACGCTGCGGACCCGTCACCAGCTGCTTGCTGGCGGAACCCTTGGGACACAGGCGCCCGCGCGAGATCGGGCTGTCCGGGTTGCCCTCGATCTGGACCACTTTGTCGTCCTTGACGTACACCTGCTGCGCGCATCCCACCGCGCAGAACGGACAGACGGAGTGGGCGACGTGGTCGGCTTCGGCGGTGCGGGGCGTCAGGGTCAGCGAGCGCTTGGACTGCGCGGCCGTACCGCGGCCCAGCGTGTCGCCGCCGGTGAGCTGCCGGTACACCGGCCAGGACTCGATCAGCTTCCTGAGGTCCACGATCACCTTCCTCTCGTGCTGATCTCACCTTACGAGTTGGCGGCGGTTTCCTCCCGGGCTTGGGCAGCCGCGAGTACCCGCGGAGGAGGAAACAAACCGCGGTCTTCGGCCCGTGTGGCCTGCCAATCTCTGACCCCGGCCGGAGTGCCGGGTATGGCGAGCTAGCGTTGGGTGACCGTGTGCGTGCCGCCGGTCTCTCGACGCGTGATCCGCTGCGCGTCGAGCTGCTCGAGCAGTGGCACCGCGACGCGACGGGTGGTGCCCAGTGCGTGTTTGGCCTCGGCGACGGTGAAGGGCTGGGGGAGGGCCGCCAGGATCTCGGCGGCGCGTTGCAGCGCGTCGGCGCCCAGGACGACACCGTCGGCGATCCGCGTCAGCCGTCCGGTACGCACCGCCGCGGCCAATTCCGGTGCTCCGAGTCCCAAGGCGGCGAGCGTCTGCGCATCCGGTGCGCGGAACGGGTCGGCGGCCAGGGAGTCCTCGACGGCGCGAACTGCCTCGTCGACCCGCGGCGGCAGCGTCATCCCGGGCTCCCGAACCCGTCCGCCGGACACCTCCAGGGCGGTGTCCGCCAACACCGGGGCGACGAGTTCGGGTGACGGAAGACCCGTCTCACGGCGCAACGTCTCCAACGGCATCCCCGCCGCCACTGCGTGGTCGGCCGACCACCGCCGCACGGCGGCCACCGCATGCTCGCGCCGCTGTGCCCACCAGGTCTCGTCGACCACCCATGCGCCGACGCGCCTGCCGGTCTGCGGCAACCCCATCGCACGGAGATCCGACGCGCGGGCGCACAGCGGCGGACGTGTCCGGCCCGCGGCCAGCTCGGCGGCGCGCTCCAAAGCCGCCCCCCGACGCCGCAGCGGCGGCGGGCGCACGTCGAGCACCACGACGCCGGCGGCGATGCGATGTTGCCCGGGGTCGCGCAACAATCCGACATCCCCGACCCGCAGCGGCAGTCGACGCGCCAACCGCAGGCGGGCGGCGGCGCCCAAGGGGCGGACGCGTACCGGTACCGCGGCCGACCCGATGTGCAGCACGAGTTGGCGGTGCAGGTCGTCGGCGCCCCGCAGCGCGACGTCGACCTCGTCGGTGTCTAGCCAGGCGCCCGGGGTGCGTAGCGCGTCACCGCGGCCGATCTCCTGCCGGTCGACGCCGCGCAGGTTAACCGCCACGCGCGCCACCGGCCCGACGGCGCTGCGCTGCTGTCCGAGCGACTGCAGTCCCCGCACGGTAACGCGCTGCCCTGAGTGGTCGAGTTCGTCACCCACCCGCAGGGTTCCTGCGGTGATGGTGCCGGTGACCACGGTGCCCGCTCCGCGCACGGTGAAGGAGCGGTCGACCCAGAACCGAACATCGGCGGCGTCGTCGGGTGTGGGCAACCGGTCGACGAGGCCGACGAGTGCGGCCCGCACGCCGTCGAGGTCGGTGCTGACGGCCACCGGCGGATTGGCCATACCGGTGGCGGCGAACGCTTCCAGGGCCTGTGTGACGGCGGAGCCGGGGTCGGCGAGGTCGGCTTTCGTGACGACCAGCAGGGTGTGCCGGACGCCGAGCGCATCGAGCGCAGTGAGGTGCTCCGCAGACTGCGGCATCCAGCCCTCGGTCGCGGCGACGACGAACATCACCGCGGGCACTGGCCCGACCCCCGCCAGCATGTTCGCGACGAACCGTTCGTGTCCGGGGACGTCGACGAACGCCATCTCGCGACCGCCGATGTCCGCCCAGGCGAAGCCCAGGTCGATCGTCAGGCCGCGGCGCTGCTCTTCGGCGAGCCGGTCGGGCCACATCCCGGTGAGCCGCTGCACCAACGTGGACTTGCCGTGGTCGACGTGGCCTGCGGTGGCTACGACGTACACGCCCGCACCGCCTCGAGGAGCACGGCGTCGTCGTCCGGCCCGACTGTGCGGAGGTCCAGGAGGCAGCGGCCGGCCTCGACGCGGCCCACCACCGGCGGCGTCCCCGAGCGCAGCGCCTGCGCGAACGGCTCGGGCAGACCGACACCGGCGCTGGGCAGCGCGACCTCCGGGGCGCCACCCCCGCCGACCGCCGCGACGCAGTCGACGGCCTGCGCCTCGGGAAGCTGCGCGGCGATGCGCTGCGCACGCTCCCGCAGGCCGGCGACGTCGGCGGCCAACGCGCGGTCGACCGGTGTCGGCGCACCCACCAGGGTCGCTTCGAGGGCGGCGAGCGTGAGCTTGTCGACCCGCAGCGCCCGCGCAGCCGGATGCCTGCGGAGCCGTTCGATCAGCTCCGCGCTGCCCAACAGCAGGCCCGCCTGCGGGCCGCCGAGCAGTTTGTCGCCGCTGGCGGTGACGAGGTCGGCGCCGTCGCGCAGCGCTGTCGTGGCATCAGGCTCGTCGGGCAGCACCGGGTGCGGCGTCAGCAGTCCCGAACCGATGTCGACGACCAGCGGCACGTCGAGCCGGGCCAGTTCGGCGATGGATACCGCCTTGGTGAAGCCGGTGACGTAGTAGTTCGACGGGTGCACCTTGAGCACGAAGGCGGTGTCCGGCCCGATCGCGTCGGCGTAGTCGCGCAGATGGGTGCGGTTGGTGGTGCCGACCTCGCGGATGCGCGCCCCGGTCGACTCGAGCAGTTCGGGGATGCGGAAGCCGTCGCCGATCTCGATGAGTTCCCCTCGGCTGACGACGATTTCACGCCCGGTCGCCAGCGTCATCGCGGTCAGCAGCAGCGCGGCCGCGTTGTTGTTGACCACGTGCACACCACCGGCGGCGGGCACCGCCTGCGCGAGTGCGGCGAGCGCGCCACGGCCGCGGCGAGCGCGCCGGCCGGTCGCCAGGTCGAATTCGACGTCGGTCGCTCCGCTGGCCCTCACCACCGCATCGACCGCGGGCTGCGACAGCGGTGCACGCCCGAGGTTCGTGTGAACGACGACCCCGGTCGCGTTGATCACCGGGCGCAGGCTCGCCGCGGCCGACGGCAGCGCGGCGACGGCGTGGTCGGCGACCTGCTCGGGCGCGATGTCACCGGCGCGGGCCCGCTGCTGCGCGTCGGCGATCACGGACTTGACCAGCGTGCGCCCCAGGATGCGTTCGGCCTCGGCCAGCCGTGGGTCGGCGAGCAGCGTGTCGGTGCGGGGGACGCGGCGACGGGGGTCGATCACCCCGCCCCCTTGCGGACGGTATGGCGGAGGCGGACGGGAATCGAACCCGCCAACGACAGATTCTGCCGTTCGACGATTTTGAAGATCGCGCCGGTCACCAGACCGGATACGCCTCCCTGGACCATGGCCCCATCATCGCAGGCACCATGGTGGGCGTGACTTCCCGACCGACCTACCGCTTGACGCAGTTCGCCCACGGCGGCGGATGCGCGTGCAAGATTCCCCCTGGCGAACTGGAGCACGTCCTGCGCGGGCTGACGGTCACGCAGCCGCTCAACCCGGTGGGGGAGCTGCTGGTGGGTCTGCAGGACGGCGACGACGCCGCGGCTGTCCGGATCGCCGGGGGCACCGCGTTGATCGCCACGACGGACTTCTTCACCCCGGTCGTGGACGATCCGTACGACTGGGGCCGTATCGCGGCGACGAACGCGCTGTCGGACGTGTACGCGATGGGCGGCCGCCCGGTGGTGGCGGTCAACCTGCTGGGCTGGCCGCGCGACGTGCTGCCGTTGGAACTCGCCGCCGAGACGCTGCGCGGTGGGCTCGACGTCTGCAACGCGGCGGGCTGTCATCTCGCCGGCGGGCACAGCGTCGACGACCCCGAACCCAAGTACGGATTGGCGGTGACCGGCATCGCCGATCCCGACCGCTTGCTGCGCAACGACGCCGGAAGACCGGGCACACCGCTGTCACTGACGAAACCCCTGGGGATCGGGGTGCTCAACAGCAGGCACAAAGCCACCGGTGAGCGGTCTGAGGAGGCCATCGCGGTGATGACGACGCTCAACGCACAGGCGGCGGTGGCGGCGCTCGACGCCGGAGCCGAATGTGCCACCGACGTGACGGGATTCGGCCTGCTCGGTCATCTGTACAAGCTCGCGAGGGCCAGCGGTGTCACCGCGGTCGTCGACGCGGCGGCCGTGCCCTACATCGTCGGGGCGCGCGAGGCGCTGGCGGCGGGCTACGTCAGCGGTGGAACCCGGCGCAACCTCGACTGGGTGGCCCCGCACGCCGACCTGTCGGCGGTCGGTGAGGACGACGCGCTGCTGCTGGCCGACGCCCAGACCTCTGGCGGTTTGCTGATCGCGGGCGAAATTCCCGGCGCGCCGGTCATCGGCGAACTCGTGCCGCGCGGCGAACACACGATCGCCGTGCGGTGACGGGCTCGACGTCACGGCGCCGGCGTCGCTACGCCGCCGGGGCGCAGGAGGAACTCGGTGAGCACCACCGCCATCGCCGGTATGGCAGTGCGGGCGATCACCTCGTAGCCGTGGGTGCTCAGGGTCGGCAAACACAGTAGACCGGCCCTCGGCGTGAGTCCGCTGGCCTTCGCGTGCGACGCGTCGGATTCGAACGCCCCGAGCACGGCCGCCTGCGGCGACAGTCCACGCTGCGAGGCGATGTCCATCAGCCGGTCGGCGACGTCCTTGTCGTAGACGCACATCGCGTCGCTGTATCCGACGATTGGGCCACCGCCGCACGTGGTGTCGTACTCGGCTTCGGTCGGGCCCACCTCCAGCGCCAGTGTCAGGTCACCGGGGAGGGTGCGGCTGGCGTACGACCCGCCGACGCCGCCGATCTCCTCGTTGGTGGTGAAGACGAAGTAGACGTCACCGGCGGGCCGCTGCCCCGATTCGCGCAGCCGGCGGGCCGTGTCGAGCAGCGCGGTGCACGCCGCCCGGTCGTCGAGGAAGTAGCATCCGAGGTAGTCGCCGAACTCGAACAGCGTGCGCTTGCTGCGGTCGACGCACACGCGGGTGCCGGGCCCGATCCCCGCGGCCGCCAACTCCTCGGTGGTCCGTCCGGTGAACACGTAGACGTGGAGCCAGTCCAGTGCCTTGTCGCCCTGATCAGGTTTGGTATCCCAGATCCGTTGGCTCTCACTCGTCGTGTGCTCGGAGCCCAGGGTCAGCACACCGGTCAGCGTCTCGCGGTCTCCGAGCAGCGCGACCGGGCCCAGCCCGAAGTTGCCCGGGTACATGGTTCCCAGCGGGGTGAGGTGCAGGTTGCCGTCCGGGTCGATCCGCTTCACCAGCATGGACAACTCGTCGAGGTGCGCCATGACGCGGGTGCCCGCGCTGTCGCCGGTGTCACCGCGGACGACGCCGACCAGGTTGGCCGCCTCGTCGACCCACAGTTCGTCGACGAAGGGTTCGAGCTCGCGGCGGCACACTTCGCGCACCGCGGCTTCCTGGCCGCACGGCCCGTAGGTCAGCAGGAGCTCCTGGAGGAGGTCACGGCGGAATTCGCTCATCGGTGCCCTCTACCCAGATGTCCCGCGATGTCACCTAAAGTGGGCCGATTCAGCCGGTGACGCTCGGCAGCCCCGTCCGCAGGGCGATGGCCTGCTTGATGCCGGTGTCGGTGACGACGTCGGGCGGGGTGGGGTCCCCGGGCGCACTCTGGAATTCCAAGCGTGCCAACGCGGGCCCCTCGGTGAAGAGCAGGGCGGTGACGTCCTTGGCGCCGTCGGGCGATGTCCCGACGACCACCGTGCCGTCGGTGCCGACCGGTGAGGCTGTCGGTTCTCCACCGGTTACGGTGGCGCCGATCGCCTCCAGGCTCGCCTCCAGCGCGGCTTTCGCCGCGGCCTCGTCCGGCAGGATGGTGATCGTCACGCCGATCGCCCGGGTGTCGGACTGGTTGACGAACAGGGCCGAGACTCCCTTGCCGCCGCGACGGTTCGGCGTGGTCGAGCGGTTCACGAACGTGTCGTACTCGCTGTTGACGTCCGTTGGCTCGATGAGGAGGCGCGAGTAGTCGACGACGGCCGAGCTGTTTTCCTTCGGCGCCGAGCTAGTAGTGCTCGGTTCATTCGACGCGGAGGTGGGCAGGCCGGGTGCCGACGGTGCCGGAGCCGAATCGGTCGGGGTGCACCCGGTGATTCCGACGGCGAGCACCGCCGCACCGATGGTGGTTGCGACGAAAGCCGTCCTGTTCCCGAAGACGGACGTGTTGCCGAACATGCTGCGCATGGATATCTGCCGAAGCCCCAATCAATTCGAAACCTGAGAATATAGTGGACAGAGTGTCCACAAAAGACGGTACACGGTCTCCGGCGAGGCGTGCAATCACTGCAGCGGAGCCACCCCGACGGGGGCGGCCCCGCAATGCCGAACTGCGCGCCGCGGTCCTGCAGGCCGCAACCGATCTCGCGCTCGCCGGCGGTACCGGCGCCGTCAGCATCGACGCGATCGCCAAACGCGCGGCGGTGAGCCGCACCACCATCTACAAGTGGTGGCCGTCAGCGGCGGCGATCGTCCTCGAAGGACTCCTTGCGTCGATGCGGGACTCCATCGTTCCGCCGACGGGCAGCGGGACCAGGGGTGGGATCGACCACCAGGTCCGCGCGCTCAACGGCATCCTCGCCGACCCGACAACCGGCCCGCTGCTCCGACGCGTCATCGCGGCGGCGGGTTCGAACGGCGAGGTCGCCACCGCGCTGCTCGACCAGTGGCTGCTGCCGCGCCGCGCCGCGGTCACCGCCGTACTGCTCGACGGCGTCGCCGCCGGCGAACTGCGGCCCGACCTCGACGTCGAGGTCACTGTCGACGCGCTGTTCTCCCCGGCGTACTACCGCCTGGTGTTTTCGATGCCGCCGCTCGACGAGGCCGCACTGACCCAGCTGATCGACACCGTCTGGCGCGGGTGTGCGCGCCCCGACTACCGCCCCTCTTCACCGCCCGCGGATCGGTTGGGCGACCATGAAGGGCGTGTATGACGAGGTCTCTTTCGAATCCCACGACTCCGACCAGATCGGATCGCGCATCGATCCGGTCCTCGCGCGCAGCTGGCTCCTGGTCAACGGCGCCCACGGTGACCGATTCGAAGCCGCGGCCCGCTCGCGCGCCGACATCGTCGTGCTCGACATCGAGGATGCCGTCGCGCCCAAAGACAAGGTGACGGCCCGCGACAACGTCGTGGGCTGGCTCGGCGCGGGAAACTCCGACTGGGTCCGGATCAACGGCTTCGGCACGCCGTGGTGGGCCGACGACCTGGAAGCGCTCGCGGGCACCTCCGTCGGCGGTCTGATGCTGGCGATGGCCGAATCGGTCGACCACGTGACCGAAACCGCCAAACGTCTCCCCGACGTGCCGATCGTGGCGCTCGTCGAGACGGCCCGCGGGTTGGAACGCATCACCGAGATCGCCGCGGCCAAGGGCACCTTCCGGCTGGCGTTCGGTATCGGCGACTTCCGCCGCGACACCGGTTTCGGTGACAATCCCGCCACGCTCGCGTACGCCCGTTCCCGGTTCACCATCGCGGCAAAGGCCGCCCACCTCCCCAGCGCGATCGACGGCCCGACGATCGGCTCGAGCCCGCTGCGGCTGATCGAGGCGACGGCGGTGTCCGCGGAGTTCGGCATGACCGGCAAGATCTGCCTGAGCCCCGAACAGTGCTCGGTGGTCAACGAAGGGCTCTCGCCCTCACACGACGAGGTCGCCTGGGCGAAGGAGTTCTTCGCGGAGTTCGAGCGGGACGGCGGCGAGATCCGCAACGGGTCAGACCTTCCGCGGATCGCGCGGGCGACCAAAATTCTCGACCTGGCCCGCGCCTACGGAATCGAGGCCACCGAGTTCGAGGACGAACCCGTGCACATGCCTGCACCTTCGGACACGTACCACTACTAGAACTTCTCAGCACGTAGAACTTCTCAGCACGTAGAACTTCTCGGCACGGCCAGGCGTTTGAAGTTGCCGAGCCGTGGTATGTCCGCCGTATGTCCAGTCAACGTATGAAGATCGCGCCGGTCCTCGCAATCGGCGCCTCCGCATTTGCCGTTGCCTTCGCCGTTCCGGCCGGCGCCACCCCGCTTCTTCCGGCGGGCGGCCCACCCGGCTGCGTCGACCTCAACGGCACCGGTTGTGGCGCCGTACCACCCCCACCGCCACCCCCACCCCCACCGCCACCGGCGCCTGGAATATTCGTTCCGCCGCCGCCGCCGCCGCCGCCGCCGGGAGTGTACGTCCCGCCGCCGCCCACCGTCGCGGGTGCAGTTCCGGGTGGTCCTGCTGGTGTGGCGGGTCCGCAGGGTGCGGCCGGTTCGATCCCGGGCGGTCCGTCCGGTGCGGCAGGTCCGCAGGGTGCGACGGGCGCCATCCCGGGTGGGCCCGCCGGTACGGTGGGCCCGGGTGGCGCCAGCGGGTGTATCCCCGGCGTCGGTTGCGCCAGCACGCCGTAGCGCTCAGGTACCGCAGAAGGTGCGGTACCGGCCGAACTCTTCAGGAGCCGGTTCCGCATAACGCTCGAGACCGGGCCGTTCCTCGAACGGCCCGGTCACTGCGTCGAGCAGGTTCTGGAACGGCATCAAATCCCCCGCGGAGCCCGCGGTCAGCGCCTCCTCGACGAGGTGGTTGCGCGGGATGTAGACCGGATTCACGGCATCCATCGCGTCACCGTCCGGGCCCAGCGACTGCCAGCGATTGCGCCACGCGTCGAAGCCGGCCAGGTCGACGAACATTCCACGCACGGGTTCGGCATCGCCACGGGCAGCGTGGGCCAGTACGCGGAAGAACGACGTGAAGTCGATGCGGTTGCTGCCCAACAACTCTGGCAGCTCGTCAAGCAACGGGGCGACGGCCGCGTCGTCAGCTCCGACGAGGCCGAGCTTGGCCTGCATGCCGGTGGAGAATGCGGCTTCGAAATGCCGGCTGAACCCGCCGAGCGCGGTCTCGGCCACGGTGATGGCCCGGTCGACGTCGTCGTCGAGGAACGTCAGCAGGGTCTCGGCGAAACGGGCCAAATTCCACGCCGCGATCGCCGGCTGGTTGCCGTAGGCGTAGCGCCCCCAGGTGTCGATGGAGCTGAACACCGTTGCGGGGTCGTAGATTTCCATGAACGCGCACGGCCCGTAGTCGATCGTCTCGCCGGAGATCGTCATGTTGTCGGTGTTCATCACGCCATGGACAAAACCGACGAGCATCCACTGGGCGATCAACTGCGCCTGGGCCGAGACAACAGCCTCGAACAACGCCAGATAAGGGTTCTCCGCGCCCGCGGCCTCGGGATGGTGGCGGGCAACGGCGTGGTCGGCGAGCCGACGTAGCAGATCCTGATCCCCGGTCGCTGCGGCGTACTGGAAGCTGCCGACGCGCAGGTGGCTGCTCGCCACCCGGGTCAGCACCGCCCCGTCGAGCATGCTTTCGCGCCGGACCCGACGTCCCGTGGCGACCACGGCCAGCGAGCGGGTGGTCGGGATGCCCAGGGCGTGCATGGCCTCGCTGAGGATGTACTCGCGCAACATCGGGCCCACGGCGGCCAACCCGTCACCGGCGCGGGCGAACGGTGTGTGTCCCGATCCCTTGAGCTGCAGATCGCGAAGGCGGCCCTGGCTGTCGACGAGTTCACCGAGCAGCAGCGCCCGGCCGTCGCCGAGAAGTGGTGCGAACCCACCGAACTGGTGGCCGGCGTAGGCCTGGGCCACCGGGGTGGCGCCGCTGGGGACCGAGTTGCCGACCAGCAGACGCACCCCGTCGGGGGTGCGTAGCCAGTCGGCGTCGAGACCGAGGCCGGCCGCCAGCTGCTCGTTGAGCACGAGCAGCCGCGGGTCGGGGGCCTCCTCGGCCTTCCAGCGGACCGCCATCTCCGGCAGTTCCCGCGCGAAGCGGCCGTCCAGGCTGAGGTTCGTCACAGGTGAAGCGCTCACCTCATCCAGACTACGGAGCGACCGGTTACGTCTTGTTCGGATCGATTGCGCCCTTGAGCTTGCCCATAGGCTGCGGGTCGGCGAGGAACTTGCCGGTGTGCCGACGTCCGGCAGCGGCCCAGCGGCCCAGCGGCGTCCGCGCCGTCGGACAGGTGCCACAGCGTGCTCGCGTGTTCCTCGTATAACAGATCGTTCAGTGCCACGACGCCCTCCGCCCGGGGGCCTGCAATTCCTCGATCGCCGCCAGCCACATGGTCTGGTGATAGGTGCCTTCTGGCGGTAGGTGTCGCCGGCGCAGTCAACTTGAGGATGGCCTTGACACCCCGGCAACGACGGCGGCACCCGTGCGTATGGGAGGCAAACGCTGTACGACCGTCTGATTCGGTGATGCGCGGTCGAGGTTTGAAGACGCACACGCGGGGCACAGCCTCTCCACTGGAAGGAGTGCTCATGACGTCATCCCTTGCCGACCAGAACCCCGATCAGCTCGGCGTGCCCCACAGCATCCTCACGGGCCTGAAGCGTGACCACATCGAACTCGAGCGGCTGCTGCACAGGATCGACGCGAGCACCGGCGGTGAACCGCAGGACGATCTGGCCGACTCGTGTCGGCTGGTGTCTCCGCACCTGCCGCCACTCACCCCCGGGGGTTGCACCCGAGCATGAATACCCCGCGCCGGCCCGAGAAGTCGTCATGAGCGGCATCCCGGCGTGGAAAGTGGACTTGGAACGGCGAATCAACACCAGGAAGGCCCAGCAGGAAAGCGAGCCAGGGCCGGCGCGCAAATCCGCTGACGCCACGCCGATCGGCGATGCGATCGAGGCCTTCCACGACCGCGGTGATCTCTCGCTGGGGATCCCTGCGCACCGCTCCGGAACCGGTCGGCACGACCCGGTGGCCGCGCGGTGGCTGGGCACCGAGGCGTTCCGCGCAGACATCGGCATGAACAACGGCGTCGACAACCGCCATCAGTCATGGCAGGTGGAACCCACGGCGATGGAGTTGTTCGCCGAGGCCGTCGGCGCGGATCAGACGCTGTTCTCCACCAACGGCAGCACCGAGAACGTCCATGTCGCGATGATGGCGGCGGTGCGGCCCGGCGAGACGTTGGTGATGGCGCGCAACGGCCACAAGTCGGCGTTCTCCGGTCTGGTGCTGTCGGGGGCGATGCCGGTGTACGTCGACCCCGACTACGACCACCGCTGGGATGTGGCGCACGGGGTGGATCCCGCCCGGCTCCAGCAGGTCCTGAGCGAGCACCCAGAAGCCGCTGCCGCAATGGTTTTCACGCCGAGCTACTACGGGGTGAGCGCCGACGTCCGGGCGCTGGCCGACGTGGCGCACGCGCACGGCGTCCCCCTCGTCACCGACGACGCCTGGGGTCTTGACTACAGCTTCTGCACCAGGCTGCCACCCTCGGCGCTGGAATCAGGAGCGGACCTGTGCATCGGCAGTGTGCACAAGTCGCTCAACGGTCTGTCGCAGACATCGGTGCTCAGCTCCAAGGGCGAACGCATCGATCCCACCCGGCTCTCGATGGTGTTCGAGCTGACCCAGTCGACGAGCGCGTCGTCGCTACTGCTGTCCTCGATCGACGCCGCGCGCCGACAGTTCCAGGAGCACGGCGAGGAACTCCTCGGGCATGCGATCGACCTCGCCGAGCGGATCAGGGCGGCCGTCGCCGATATCGATGGCCTCGACCTGATGGGTGAGGACGTGCTGCGCCACCCCGGTGCCATGGCGCTCGACCCCACGCACGTCACCGTCGACGTCATCGGGTTGGGTGTGACCGGATACCAGGCAGGTGACTGGCTGCGCGAGCGGTGCGGCGTCCACGTGGAACTTGCCGACCAACGCCGGATCATGGCGCTGATCACTTTCGCCGACACCGACGACGAGGCGGACCGGTTCGTCGATGCGCTCACGAAGCTGGCGCGTGAACACGCCGACCGGGCGCCCCTCGAGCCAGGCGAGCGCCCGGTTCTCGACGAATTGCGCACCGAGACGGTCATGCTGCCCCGCGACGCCTATCTCGGCCACACCGAGATGGTGCCGTGGCGGAAAGCGGCCGGACGGATCTCGGCGGAGATGATCTGCCCGTACCCGCCCGGCATCCCGATCGTCGCACCGGGTGAGCTGATCACCGACGCCATCGTCGACTATCTCGAACGCCAGGCGGCCGCGGGCGTCATGGTCGAAGGTGCTGCCGATGAGTCCCTCGCCCAGATGCGGGTGGTGGCCGGCTGACGGCTATGTGGAGGCCGCGTCACCCTGGTCGTCCGCGTCGCGGACCCCCTCGGGCGGCGGCGCCGAGTACCCGGGGCTGGCGCTCGGTACCCCGGTCTCGGGCTGCAGGGCGTCGTCCGGCGTCTGTTCCGGTGAGCTCATCGAATTCTCCTCGCGGGGTTGGTAAACCACAGAACTACCCAGCACGTCCCATCGGAAACCGGCTCGACGAACAGTTGGATGAAAGCACTGACGCGGGTTACGGCTCAACACCTGCGGCCGCAGTGGTCACTTCGACTGCTACACCAGGTCGGCCAGGGCGCGGCCGGCCGCGCGGCCGGAGAAGATGCAGCCTCCGAGGAAGGTGCCCTCGAGGGCGTTGTAGCCGTGCACCCCACCGCCGCCGAAACCCGCCACCTCGCCGGCGGCGTACAGGCCGTCGATCGGTTGTCCATTCAGACCGATGGCCCGTGAGGCGAGGTCGGTCTGGATGCCGCCCAACGTCTTTCGCGTCAGGATGTGCAACTTTATGCCGATCAGCGGTCCCGCGGCCGGATCGAGGATGCGGTGCGGTGCCGTCGTACGGCCGATCCGGTCGGGCAGCGCTCGCCGGGAATTGTGGATGCCCTGGATCTGCGCGTCCTTGCTGAAGGGGTTGGCGACCTGCAGATCGCGGGCCTCGATCTGGCGACGGATCACCGTGGGGTCGAGCAGCGGTTCGTCGGTCAGCGCGTTCATCTTCCGGACGAGTTCGGTGAGGTCGTCGGCGACGACGAAATCCACCCCGTGCTGCTTGAACGACTCGACCGGGCCGGGCGCCCCCTTGCGGAACAGCCGCTCCTTGACGAACCCGTGGCGGTCCTTGGCGGTGATGTCGGGGTTCTGTTCGGACCCCGACAGCGCGAATTCCTTCTCGATGATGCGCTGGGTCAGGATGAACCAGGAGTGGTCGTAGGCGGCGATGTCGGGGGTGGTACGCAGGTAGCGCAGTGTGCCCAGGGTGTCGTAGCCGGGCAGGTAGGGCGCGGGCAGCCGGCGGCCCAGCGCGTCGAACCACATCGACGACGGTCCGGGCAGGATCCGGATGGCGTGGTCCGGCCAGATCGGATCCCAGTTGACGACGCCTTCGGTGTAATGCCACATCCGGTCCCGGTTGACCAGGCGGACACCGCAATCGGCGGCGACGTCGAGCATCCTGCCGTCGACGTGGGCGGGCACCCCGCTGATCATCGACTTCGGTGCGGAGCCCAGCCGGGCCGGCCAGAAGCGGCGGACGACCTCCTGGTTGGCGCCGATGCCGCCGGAGGTCACGACGACGGCCTGCGCGGACAGCTCGAACTCACCGACGGCGTCGCGGTTCGACGGCGCCCCACGCTTCGCGTGGTCGGGTGCCAGAACCGTGCCGCGCACCCCGGTGACGGCCCCGTCGGTGAACACCAGCCCGTCGACGCGGTGGCGGTGGTGGAACCGCACCAGCCCGCGTTGGGCGGCGGACTGCGCCGAGTCGGTGAACGGGCCCACGATGCCGGTGCCGGTACCCCAGGCGACGTGGAAGCGGGGTACGGAGTTGCCGTGCCCGGTTGCGCGCAGGTCGCCGCGTTCCGCCCAGCCGACGGTCGGCAGGAACGAGATGCCGTGGCCGGTGAGGTAATCGCGCTTCTCGCCGGCCGCCCATTCGACGTAGGCCCGGCCCCATTTGGCCGCCCACACGTCCTCGTCGTCGAGGCGGTCGAACCCCGCGCTGCCCTGCCAGTCGCTCCACGCCAGCTCGAAGGAGTCCCTGATCCGCATCCGGCGCTGTTCGGGGCTGTCTACCAGGAAGACCCCGCCCAAGGACCAGTACGCCTGACCGCCGAGGTTGGCGGCGTTCTCCTGGTCGACGAGCGCGACCCGTTTACCGCGGCGGGTCAACTCGTGGGTGGTGACCAGGCCGGCGAGGCCGGCGCCCACCACGATGACGTCAGCGTCCATGGGACTCAACGTAGCGAAGCGGGTCTCGGCGGTTGATCCGCGGATGAGCAGGCCCGCGCGCTATCGGTGCCCGGCGGTTGCGGTGACCTCGTAGGCGACGGTGACGTGGTGCGGTCAACGGAGCCTCCGTACGTGGTTCGAGGGTAGGCCGAACAGGCTGAACACAGCATGCAGCGGTATGGTGACGGTTCCCGGGGGGAAGCACGGCGGACACGCCGCCTCTCAGTCATGCAGCCAAAGGAGCAACCGTTGCCCCTGAACACCGTTGCACTCGAACTCGTGCCGCCCAATGTCGACCGTGGTCGTGAGCATGCGCTCGAAGACGCCCACAAGGTGCTGCGCTGCTCGGCCGAGGCCGGCATCGAGGGCCGGATCGGGCACGTCATGATCCCGGGGATGATCGAGGAGGACAGCGGTCGTCCCGTCGAGATGAAACCGAAGATGGACGTGCTGGACTTCTGGCGGATCATCAAGCCGGAGCTGCCGGGGGTTCGGGGGCTGTGCACTCAGGTGACCGCGTTCCTCGACGAGTCCGCGCTGCGTCTGCGGCTGACGGAGCTGAGCGCGGCGGGATTCGACGGCATCGCGTTCGTGGGGGTGCCCCGGACGATGAACGACGGAGAGGGCAGCGGCGTCGCCCCCACCGACGCGCTGTCGCTCTACGAGGATTTGGTCTCCAACCGGGGCGCGATCCTCATCCCCACGCGCGACGGTGAGCACGGTCGTTTCACGTTCAAGTGCAAGCAGGGCGCCACGTACGGGATGACACAACTGCTGTACTCGGACGCAATCGTCGCCTTCCTGGAGGAGTTCGCGGCGGCCAACGAGTACCGGCCGGAGATCCTGCTGTCGTTCGGGTTCGTGCCGAAGATGGAGAGCCGTGTCGGGCTCATCCACTGGTTGATCCAGGATCCGGGCAATGCGGCGGTGGCCGCTGAGCAGGAGTTCGTCAAGACGCTGGCGGCCAGCCAGCCGGCCGACAAGCGCCGGATGCTGCTCGATCTGTACAAGCGGGTGGTCGACGGGGTGGGTGAGCTGGGCTTCCCCATGAGCATTCACCTGGAGGCCACCTACGGGGTGTCGACGCCGGCGTTCGAGACGTTCGCCGAGATGCTGGATTACTGGTCGCCCGATCAGCGCTGAGCCGCCACTATCCTGGCGGGAGTGTCCCAACCGTCCGTACGTGAGCTCCGCAGGCGTCTGGACGGCCTGACCTACCGTGACGCCGCCCGCCTCGGCCGGCGCCTGCGCCACGCCGAACCCGACAAGCTCGCGCAACTCGCCGATCAGATCGCCGCCGCCGAAGGCCTCGTCGCCACCCGGTTGGCCGCCGTTCCGCCGATCACCTACCCGGACCTGCCCGTCAGCGAGCGCCGCGACGAGATCGCCAAGGCCATCGCCGAGAACCAGGTGGTCGTCGTCGCCGGCGAGACGGGCTCCGGCAAGACCACGCAATTGCCGAAGATCTGCCTGGAACTCGGCCGCGGCATCCGCGGCACCGTCGGCCACACCCAGCCGCGCCGCCTGGCCGCCCGCACGGTGGCCCAGCGGATCGCCGACGAACTCGGCACACCGCTCGGCGACGCCGTCGGCTACACGGTCCGCTTCACCGCCCACGCCTCCGACCGCACACTGGTCAAGCTGATGACCGACGGCATCCTGCTCGCAGATATCCAGCGCGACCGCAGGCTGCTCCGCTACGACACCCTCATCCTCGATGAGGCCCACGAGCGCAGCCTCAACATCGATTTCCTGCTCGGCTATCTGCGCGAACTGCTGCCGCGGCGACCCGACCTCAAGGTCATCGTCACCTCCGCGACCATCGAACCCGAGCGGTTCGCCGCGCACTTCGGTGACGCCCCGATCGTCGAGGTGTCCGGTCGCGCGTACCCCGTGGAGATCCGTTACCGGCCGCTCGAGGTGCCCGTGATGTCGGCGGCCGACGAAAACGGCACAGCGGACCCCGACGATCCGGACCACGAGATCGTCCGCGCCCCGGCCCCTGGTCTTCGCGCAAGCGGCTCGTCCGAGGTGCGCGACCCCACCGACGCCATCGTCGACGCCGTCCGCGAACTCGAGGCCGAACCGCCCGGCGACGTGCTGGTGTTCCTGTCCGGCGAGCGAGAGATCCGCGACACCGCCGAAGTGCTACGTGGTGCTCTCGATCAGCACACCGAGGTGCTGCCGCTCTACGCGCGCCTGCCGACCGCCGAACAGCAGAAGGTCTTCGCGGCGCACCCCGGGCGGCGGGTGGTACTGGCCACCAACGTCGCCGAGACGTCGTTGACCGTGCCGGGCATCCGCTACGTCGTCGACCCCGGCACTGCGCGCATCTCCCGCTACAGCCGGCGCACCAAGGTGCAGCGGTTGCCGATCGAGCCGATCTCGCAGGCCTCGGCGGCCCAACGGGCCGGCCGGTCCGGGCGCACCGCCCCCGGCGTGTGCATCCGGCTGTATTCCGAGGAGGACTTCGCGGGCCGGCCGCGCTACACCGATCCGGAGATCCTGCGGACCAACCTCGCTGCGGTCATCCTCCAAATGGCGGCCCTCGGGCTGGGCGACATCGAGGAGTTCCCATTCCTCGATCCGCCGGAGAAGCGCAGCATCCGCGACGGCGTTGCCCTGTTGCAGGAACTCGGTGCGTTCGATCGTGAAGGGGGACTCACCCGCACCGGCCGCCGGCTGGCTCGAATCCCACTTGATCCGCGCATCGGCCGGATGATCCTGCAGGCCGACACCGAAGGCTGCGTGCGCGAGATGCTGGTGCTGGCCGCCGCGCTGTCGATCCCCGATCCGCGCGAACGCCCCGCCGGGCGTGCGGACGCCGCCCGCCAGAAGCACGCCCGCTTCAATGACGAGCACTCCGACTTCACCTCCTACCTCAACCTCTGGCGGTATCTCGGTGAACAGCGGGAAGAGCGGTCCGGCAGTTCGTTCCGCCGGATGTGTCGTGAGGAGTTCCTGCACTACCTGCGGATCCGGGAGTGGCAGGACCTGACGGGCCAGCTGCGCAGCATCGCCGGCGACCTCGGCATCCGGGAGTCCGACGAACCTGCTTCGCCGGCGAGCGTGCACGCCGCACTGTTGGCCGGGCTGCTGTCGCACGTCGGGCTGCGCGAAGGCGACACCCAGGCGCGCACCCGAGGAGCGAATCCAGCGCAGTACCAGGGCGCCCGCAACTCGCGGTTCGTGCTGGCGCCCGGGTCGGTGCTGACCAAGCGTCCGCCGCGCTGGATCGTCGTCGCCGACCTGGTGGAGACCAGTCGGTTGTTCGGCCGTGTCGGCGCCCGCATCGACCCCGACACCGTCGAGCGGATCGCGGGCGACCTAGTCCAGCGCACGCACAGCGAACCCCACTGGGACGCCGAACGCGGTGCGGTGATGGGCTTCGAGCGGGTCACCCTCTACGGGTTGCCGCTGGTGGCGCGCCGTCGCGTCAACTACTCCGAGATCGACCCGGGACTGGCCCGGGAACTGTTCATCCGCCACGCGCTGGTCGAGGGCAACTGGCGTACCAAACACCACTTCTTCGGCGACAACGCGCGGCTGCGTGAGGAACTCGAAGAGGTCGAGGAGCGGGCCCGTCGGCGGGACCTGCTGGTCGGCGACGAAGAGGTGTTCGCGTTCTACAACGCGCGTATCCCGCAAACCGTGCTCTCGGCACGGCATTTCGACGCGTGGTGGCGCAAACAACGGCACACGACCCCCGACATGTTGACGATGACCCGCGACGACCTGCTCCGGCGGGACAGCGCCGACGACCTGCCCGACGAATGGCGCGCCGGTGACCTGGCGCTGCCGCTGACCTATCGTTTCGAACCCGGCTCGTCCGACGACGGCATCACGGTACACGTGCCCGTCGAGGTGCTCGCCCGCCTCGGCGGCGACGAATTCGCCTGGCACGTCCCGGCCATGCGCGAGGAGTTGATCACCGCCCTGATCAAGTCACTGCCCAAGGACCTGCGGCGCAACTTCGTGCCCGTGCCGGACACCGCGCGAGACGTGCTGCGCACGATGAACCCGGGTAGCGGGCCGCTATTGAAGTCCCTGCAGCACGAGCTGTGGCGGCGCAGCGGAGTGTCGGTGCCGATCGACGCGTTCGACCTCGACAAGATCCCGCCGCACCTGCGGGTGACCTTCGCCGTCGAGGAGGACGGCACCGAGGTGGCGCGCGGCAAAGACTTGGACACCCTGCAGGAGCAGTTGGCCGCACCGGTGCGCGGCGCCGTGGCCCGCGCGGTCGCCGACGGGCTGGAACGCTCCGGATTACGTTCCTGGCCAGACGATCTCGGCGAGCTGCCGCGTACGGTCGAGCGCACCTCGGGCGGCCACCAGGTCCGGGGCTACCCGGCGTTGGTGGACACGGGTGCCGGGGTCGGCGTACGGGTATTCGCCACCCCGGCCGAACAGCGGGCGGCCATGAGGCCGGGTGTCCGGCGGCTGCTGCGGTTGTCGGCGCCGTCGCCGGTGAAGAACGTCGAACGCGCGCTGGACATGCGTCAGCGCCTGGTGCTCGGTGCCAATCCCGACGGGTCACTGGCCGCGTTGATCGACGACTGCGCAGACGCGGCGGTGGACGCACTGATGCGTGAACCGGTCTGGAGCCGTGGCGATTTCGACACGCTGCGGCAGCGAGTGGCCGCCGCGTTGGTCCCGACGACGCTCGACATCGTGCACCGGGTGGAGAAGGTGTTGACCACCGCGCAGCAGGTGCAGGTGGCGCTGCCCGCCAACCCGCCACCCGCGCAGGTCGAGGCGATCGCCGACATCCGCGCGCAGCTGGCCGCGCTGCTGCCGAAGGGGTTCGTGTGCGCGACGGGAGCCGCGCACCTGGCCGATCTCACGCGCTACCTGACCGGGATCGGCCGCCGCCTGGAACGGTTACCGCACGCGATCGGTGCCGACCGCGAGCGCATGGGCCGGGTGCACGCCGTGCAGCAGGCCTACGACGGACTGCGGCAATCACTTTCACCGTCGCGAGCCGCGGCCGAGGACGTCCGCGACATCGGGCGGATGATCGAGGAGCTGCGGGTCAGCCTGTGGGCGCAGCAGCTCGGCACGCCGCGGCCGGTCAGCGAACAGCGGATCTACCGCGCGATCGACGCGGTGACGACGTAGACAGTTCACCTCACTCCGGTGGGTAGGGCATCCCGAACTGCTCGGCCAGCAGGCTCTGCACGACGATCATCGCCGCCTGCGCACCACCCGCGATCGAGCCCGCCACGTACGGATGCTCGGTGCACACGTCACCCGCGGCGAACACCGACTGCGCCGACGTGCGGTGCAGAGCGTCGATACGGACCGTGTCCGGCGCCAGCGGACCCGGTCCACACGAGGCCCCGAGTTGCTCGGCAAGTTTCGAGCGCTGGCGCAGCGGCGCCTCCACCAGAAGCCCGTCACGATCCAGCCGGCTGCCGTCGTTGAATGCGATCGCCTCGAGCTGCCCGTCGGTGCCGATCAGTTCGGTGATTCGGCGGTCGTCGATCGTGATCCCGGCGGCCTGCAGCCGCTCGTGGTCCTTGCCGTCGAGTTGGGGGTGCCCGTCTGTCAGCAGGACGACGTCGTCGCTCCAGCCGCGCAGCATCAGCGAGGCATGGATGGCCTCCTCGCCCGCCGCCAGCGACGCCAGGCGCTTGTCGCGCATCTCCCAGCCGTGGCAGAACGGGCACTGGAAGACCGACTTGCCCCATAGCGGTTCGAGGCCGGGCAACTCCGGCGGGCAGTACTGCATGCCGGTGGCCAGCAGCACCCGGCGGGTGGTGACCCGGTCACCTGCGTCGAGTGAGAGGACGAAACCGTCGCCCTCCGGGGCGCCGTGCACCACCGTGGCCGCCCGGTACTCGACCGTCGGGTACGCTTCGACCTCGCGGCGGCCGGCCTCGTACAGCTCGGCTGGCGGGCGCTGGTCGTAACCGAGCATCCCCCCGATGCCGGTGGAGAACCTGTTGCTCTGTTCGCCCGCGTCGACGAGCAGCGTGCGCCGGCGCGCCCGTCCGAGGACCAACGTGGCGCTCAGCCCGGCCGCGCCACCGCCGACAACGACGCATTCCCATTCGTGTGTCATCGCCTCCACCGATTCCCGGGCGAGAGGTTGATCAAACGGTCACTTGGTGCCGAAGATCCGGTCGCCCGCGTCGCCGAGCCCCGGCCTGATGTAACCGTGCTCGTCGAGTTGACGGTCGACGGCCGCGGTGAAGACCGGGACGTCGGGATGGGCCTCCTGCATCGCCGCGATGCCCTCGGGACACGTCAGCAGGCAGACGAACTTGATCGACTTGGGCCCGCACTCCTTGATCCGATCCACCGCGGCCACCGCCGAGTGGCCAGTGGCCAGCATGGGATCGACCACGACCACGTCGCGCTCGTCGAGGCCGGCGGGCATCTTGAAATAGTACTCGACGGCGACGAGCGTCCTGGGGTCGCGGTACAGCCCGATGTGACCGACACGCGCGCCGGGCACCACGGCCAGCATGCCGTCGAGCAGGCCCGTGCCGGCCCGCAGGATCGACACGAACACTAGCTTCTTCCCGTCGATCACCTTGCCGACGGTGGTCTCCAGCGGGGTTTCGACCTCGAAATCCTGGGTCGGGATGTCGCGCAGCACCTCGTAGGCCATCAGTGCGGAGATCTCCTGCAGGAGTTGGCGGAAGCTATGGGTGGAGGCGTCCTTGCGGCGCAGCAACGTCAGCTTGTGCGCAACCAGCGGATGGTCGACCAGATGTACTTCACCCATGTGTTGTCCTGTTCTGCCTCAGAAGACGGTGCCGTCGCTGTCGACGGTCAGTGGCGGCAGCCCGCCGCGGCGCTGTTGCGCCAGAAGGCGCCCGGCCGCCCAGGTCCCGCCCTCCAGCACGCAAGCCAGCGGCATGTCGGTGCCGAGCCGCGCGCATACCAGTGGGGCAAGCTCGTCGAGCAGCGCGACGGTGAGCGCGCGCCACTCGACCACCAGCTCGTCACCGACCTGCCAGGCCCGAGAAGCGAACTGGTCGTCCCGCAGTCGCAGTACCCCGGTGTCGAGGAACAACCCGCCGTTGCGGTACTCCGGCAGCCCGGTGAGCGCATCCACGCCCACCACCGGCACCCCCGCCCACTCGAACGGTTCGAGCAACGAGTAGGTCAGCCACTGCGAGAGTTTGTGGAACGGCACCCACCCGGCCGTGCCGCCCTCGCCGCCCACCGCCGCGTGCCGCCAGCAGTCACCCAGCGGCTCGTCACCGAGGGGATTGGCGCTCAACCAGATCGGGGACAGGGTTTCGAGCAGCAGCCGGAGGATGTCATGGGCGTGTACGGCAGGTCCCGACGCCGTGAGCGCGTCGAACAACCCGCCGGGCCGACCGCCGAACACCTCGGTGCTCACGGCGTCGGCGAGACGGTGCAGCAGTTGCACCCGGCCGTCGAGGCCCACCAGCGGATTGCGGTCCGACACCTGGAATGCCGCAGCCAACCGGTCGACGGACAGTGCCCGCAGACCCGCCGCGTCAACGCGCAGCGGGACAACGGAGTCCGAGGAGAAGACGCCGTCGGCGAACGCCTGCCAACTCGCGACCGCCAACCCCTCGGAGCGGGAGAACCGTCGGCCGGTCGCGGTCTCGGCGAAGGTCCAGTCGGCGCCGGCACCGGCGTCGAGCAGCACGCTGACCACGGCCAGGTCGATCATCGCCCGTGGGTCACCCTCGAGCCTGGACGTGCGGGTCATTCCACCGGCCTCGAAATGCCGCCATCGGCTGTGGAACGGGATCCTCAGATCCGGATAGCGGGAACGGGTGACTTCGGCGACGACGCCGGCCGCCGGTTCCAGCGCGTCGTCATGCACGGTAAACCATGCCGAATCGTCGGCGCGGGCGCGCCGCAGCAGTTGGCCGGAGCGCTCCCGGACGGCGCCGGTGGTCCGTAGGGTGCCTGCCACGCTCATTGAGACAACCCGCGACCCTTGACCTTCTTGAGCTGTTCGGCGTCGGGCGCCGGACCCGGGGTGAAGTACCCGGCCGCCATCTTCGCGTCGATCTCCACCCGGGCGTCGGGCGGGACGAGTTCGTCGGGAATGTTCACCCGTTGTCCCACGTCGATTCCCGAGCTGGTGATCGCGTCGTACTTCATGTTGCTCATCGACACCAGGCGGTGGATCTTGCGGATCCCGAACCAGTGCAGCACGTCGGGCATCAGTTCCTGGAAGCGCATGTCCTGCACGCCGGCCACGCATTCGGTGCGGGCGAAGTACTGGTCGGCGGTGTCGCCGCCGACCTGTCGCTTGCGGGCGTTGTACACGAGGAACTTGGTCACTTCGCCGAGCGCGCGGCCCTCCTTGCGGGAGTAGGCGACCAGGCCCACCCCGCCGTTCTGGGCGCAGCGGATGCACTCCTCGATCGCATGCGTGAGATATGGACGGCACGTGCAGATGTCCGAGCCGAAGACGTCCGAACCGTTGCACTCGTCGTGCACGCGGGCGGTCAGCTCGACCGAAGGATCGGCGAGATCGGTAGCGCTGCCGAAGATGTAGACGGTCTGCCCGCCGATCGGCGGGAGGAACACCTCGAGGTCCGAGCGCGTCACGAGCTCCGGGTACATGCCGCCGGTCTCCTCGAACAGCACCCGGCGCAGATCGTTCTCGGCGCACCCGAACCGCTGCGCCACCCCGGGTAGCCACCACACGGGTTCGACCGCCGCCTTGGTGACCAGCGCGGCACCACTGGCGAGCAGGATGCGACCGTCCGGGACCAGGCGACCCTTGGCGATCGCATCGGTGATCTCGGGCAGGATCACATGCGCCTTGGTGATCGCGATGGTCGGTCGGATGTCGAGCCCCGCAGCGAGTTCGGCGGCAAAAACGTCGGCGACACTGGCGCCCCACGGGTCCATGCTGACGATCGTGGCAGGTTCGCTCCACTGCGGGTACGGGCCGATGGTGTCAGTGGGGGAGGTGTCGGTCAGGTCCGCGCGGTGCTCGCGTTTGAGCGCGCCCGCCGCCACGGCCAGTGCCCGGTAGACGCTGTACGACCCGCTGTGCGTTCCGATGACGTTGCGATGCGCACGGGTGGCGGTCGTCCCGATCACCGGCCCGCGTTCGGCCGCGGTCGGCGCACCCCAACGGATCGTCGGGGTGCCCACCGCACCCCTGTGCGACGTCAACCGGATGTGGCCGCCCCCGAACCTGGGCGTGGCGGCGGCGCCGGGCTCAGCGGGCATGTCCACTCCTGCGTGTTCAGGGGAAAGGCGCCAGCATAGCGACTTCCCGGCCCACGCGCCGGGCGTCGACTCAGCGGGGTACGCCGGCGGTCACCCACGGGAGACGCTCAGGTGTCGCGGTGTCGAGCATCAGGTCGGCGCCGCGCGCATCGGTGGTGTATCCCGTTCCGGGTCGGGGCGAGTTCAGCGTTGATCCGATCGAGCAGCGCAGGGTACCGGTTGGCTTCGCGGTGTCGGCCCGGCTTGCCACTGCTCACCACACCCACGGCCAGACCGCGCGCCGGATCCGCCCAGACGGCAATGTCCACCAGCCCGGTGTGGCCGAACGCTGCGGGGGCGTCACGGCCGAACGGGCCGAACCGCTTGGAGCCCAACATGTATCCGGTTCCCCAGCGCAGCGGCATCAGCCCGGTGGCCAGGTCCGGGCGCAGTCGCCTGCACTCCCGAGTGGCCTGATGGAGCGTCTCCGGTGCGAGCACCCGGACGCCGTCGAGTTCACCACCGCGCCGTAGCAGTTCGGCGAACCGCGACAGCTCCTGCGCCGTCGACACCGTGCTCGACGACGGCACCACACCGGTGAGGAACAGTGGGGTGTTGGTGAACGGGATGATCTGGTGCAGCGTGCCGCCGACGGCTGTGCGGAACGCTGCGGCGATCGGCGGCGGCAGCGGCTTGCCGGTCGCGTGGCTCGGTGCGACAAGTGGGACATCCGACTCGGCGACCCCGAAGTTGGTCCAGCGGAAGCCGAGTGGTTCGAGGATCTCCTCGGCCAGGATCTCGCGGATGCCCCGGCCCGTCGCGGCCGACACGATCTCTCTCACCAGCGGACCCCACGTCAGAGCGTGGTAGATATGCACCAGTCCGGGCCGGTACAGCGGCCGAAGGTCACCGAGCATCTGGCGGGCATACGCGCTGTCGTTCATGCGCTTGAGGTTGGGCCGTTCGCCGGTCGGGAAGGGGACGCCCGCGCTGTGGGTCATGACGTGGCGGATCGTCGTGCGGTCCTTGCCGTGGCTGGTGTAGTTCGGTAGGTATTCGCACACCCGGTCGTCCAATGAGAACTGCCCGCGTTCGACCAGCATGTGCACGACGGTCGTGGTGATCGCCTTCGCGGCGCTGTACACGCAGAACGGCGTGTCCGGGGTGACCGCGATCTGCTCGGCGTCGTCGGGGTCGTCGGGTCCATTGCCCCATGCATGCCCGATGGCGCGGTTGAGCACGACACGACCGTGGTGGCGCACGCAGACCTGGATGGCGGGGTGCATCCCTGCGGCGTACCAGTGGCGCGCCGCCTGCCAGATCCGCTCCACCGCCGCGGCGTCCACCCCGGAGTGGTCCTCGTCGCCGATGGTGGTGACCGCGTCGAGATCAGCGGGCACCCGGATGCGGCCCTCCTGTTGTGCGGGTTTGGTCATCGGACAAGGGTAGCCACCGGGAACACCGGCGACGCGACGACTTGTCGGTCTCCAGAGGGTCGTCATGGCTTGCATGCGCGCCGGTTCGGGTACTTGGTATCGCACCGTCGCCGGAAGAGTCGCTTCCGGCCCATCTGCTGGAGGTACGGATGTCATCGGAAGCGACTGAACAGGTGCCGGGGGAGCTGGCGGCCACCGACAAGCTCAAACGCAAGATCACCGGGCCGTTGCTGTTTCTGTTCATCCTCGGCGACGTGCTGGGCGCGGGTGTCTACGCGTTGATGGGGGTGTTGGCCCAGGACGTCGGCGGCGCACTGTGGGCGCCGCTGATCGTCGCTCTTCTGCTGGCGCTGCTGACGGCCGGCTCCTACGCGGAGCTGGTCACCAAGTATCCGAAGGCCGGTGGAGCCGCGGTTTTCGCCGAGCGGGCGTTCAAACGGCCGGTGGTGTCGTTCCTCGTCGGCTTCAGCATGTTGGCGGCCGGCGTCACCAGCGCGGCCGGGTTGGGGCTGGCCTTCGCGGGGGATTACCTGTCCACGTTCATCGACGTGCCTGCCATACCCGCCGCCATCGTGTTCCTCACCCTCGTGGCGGCCCTCAACGCGCGCGGCATCAACGAATCGGTCAAGAGCAACGTCGTGATGACTGTCATCGAGCTGAGCGGTCTGCTCATCGTCATCGTCGCCGTGGCGATGATGGTGGGGGGTGGTCGCGGTGACGTGCGCCGCGTCGGGGAGTTCCCCGAGGGGGCCACCCCGGCCCTGGCTATCCTGGCCGGCGCCATCGTCGCGTACTACTCGTTCGTCGGCTTCGAGACGTCGGCCAATGTCGCCGAAGAGATACGGAATCCGAGCAAGGTGTATCCGGCGGCGCTCTTCGGTGCGCTGATCGCGGCAGGAGCGGTCTACGCGCTGGTCGGGTTGGCCAGCGCTATCGCACTACCTCCCGACGAGCTGTCCGCTTCGTCGGGGCCGCTGCTCGAGGTGGTCTCGGCGGCCGGTGTCGGCGTGCCGGACTGGTTGTTCAGTGCCATCGCGCTGGTCGCGGTCGCCAACGGCGCACTGCTGACGATGATCATGTCAAGCCGGCTGACCTACGGAATGGCCGAACATGGGCTTCTCCCGTCGATGCTGAGCCGCCTGCTGCCCGAGCGCCGCACCCCGTGGGTGGCGATCGTCGCCACAACCCTGGTGGCGATGCTCCTCACGCTCATCGGCGAGTTGTCGACGTTGGCCGAGACCGTGGTGCTGTTGCTGCTGGTGGTGTTCATCTCCACCAACGTGGCCGTACTCGTGCTGCGCCGCGACCACGTCCACCACGACCACTTCCGGGTCTGGACCGCGGTGCCGGTGTTCGGCGTGGCGTCGTGCGTACTGCTGATGGCCCAGCAGGCCGCCGAGGTGTGGTTGTTGGGGGCGATCATGCTGGCCGTCGGCGCCGTCCTCTACGGGCTGGCCCGTGTCGCCACGAAGCGTGAGGGCGCCGCGGCCTGAGGGGTGGGCCCCCAGCACGACGAAACCCCGCAGCCGGAGGCCAGGATCGCCCGTAGTTGCGTGAGCAACTCGGTGGTCTCGGCATTCGTCCCGTGCTTTTCGCTCCCATTTGCGTTGACTTGACGTTGTCGGCGCTTGGGTACACCACGGCCCGGGTTGGGCGTTGAGGGAAACGTACAACCCTTCTCCGGCCCGATGTGACTTAGGTCATCGGCGGCTCGCTGATGCCCACCGGCTTGCCTATAACGGTTTGATATCGCTATCCATCACGATCAATTAAGGGAATGCCGCAAAGATTGAGAAAGCGCGGCCGTCACGAGCCGGCGACGGCAGCATGTCACCGATATTGAGGCGGACATCACAGACTACTGGTGTAACGCCGACGACGGGCAGCGGGTGCGCCGAATTGCTCGCTAATGCCCTGAATTCCATTGGGGGTACTTTTGTTTCGGGGCGGGGAAAAGCGCTGTGGACAGCGCAACGTATTCGGAGATCCGCAGAGGAAGTGATCATGAAATCCAGAGGTAATGCTGCTCGCCGGGGGATCGCCGGTGTGTTCACCGGTTGCCTGTTAAGCGGTGTCGCCGCGGCAACCATTGCGGCGCCGACGGCTTCGGCCGCGGTGGACTGTTCGGCCAGCGGCGTGGCGAACACGGTCAGCAGTGTGACCGGCTCGGCACGCCAGTACCTGTCCGACCATCCGGGCACCAATCAGGTGGTGACCGCGGCGATGAACCAGCCGCGCCCGCAGGCGGAGGCGAACATCCGCGGCTACTTCACCGCCAACCCGCAGGAGTACTACGAACTGCGCGGCATCCTGACCCCGATCGGCGACACGCAGCGTCAGTGCAACGTCACCGTCCTTTCGCCAGAACTCGCGTCGGCCTACGACCAGTTCATGGCCGGCTGACACAGGCGCAGCACGGCGGCCCGTCCTCGCGACCGAGTGTCGCGGCGGCGGGCCGTCGTCGTCTGCTCGGTTCGGCATGCCGTTTGAGCCGTTCCCGCCCGGGTAACTAGAGAGCTCGAGACCTGCAGCTCGTGCAGTACGAGGAGGAGACCCCGATGGCCGAGCGCGTGCCCGCCCCTGCCGACGCGACGACCGAGGCGATTGCCACCACTGCGTTGTTCCTCAACTTCGCCGCCGTGATCGCACTGGCGGTGTGCCTCGCGAGATTCGGCATGTCGGACATGACGGTCGCGATGATCGCCGGTGTGGTCGCAGTGCTGAGCTTCGCGGCCAGCATCCTGTGCTTCAGCGCGCAGGCTCGCGACCGGCAATGCCAGGAAGTGGCCACGGCGCAGGTGGTGCCGGCCACCACCTGACCCGACACCGCCGTGTTGACTGCGGCCTATTTCGGCATAGCGGCGTCGAGCGCGTTGGTACTCGGCGCCCTTGTCGGGGTCCGGTGGAGCCCGCCGAAACGGGTGACCGGCGTCCTGCTCGCATTCGCCAGCGGCGCGCTGATCTCAGCGCTGACCTTCGAACTTTTCGAAGAGGCGTTCGCGATGGCCGGTGGCTTGCACGCCGGCCTCGGATTGCTCCTCGGGGCAGCAGTTTTCGTCATCGCCGACACCCTGCTCGACAAGTACGTGGCTGGCCGGTCGGATCCGGACGGACGTGGGGCGGCAGCCTCCGGCGCCAGGCGCGGGGTCGGTCTGGCGTTGCTGGCCGCCGTCACGCTCGACGGAGTGCCGGAGAACCTCGCGCTCGGGGCGTCCTTGGTTGGCGGTGCATCGATGTCGCTGCTCGCGGCGATCTTCTTCTCGAATCTCCCGGAGTCGCTCGTCGGTGCCGTCGCGATGCGGAGCTCCGGGATGTCCGGGCGCACGGTGATCGGTACCTGGGTCGCGTGTGCGGCGCTGCTGGCCGTCGCCGTGGTGCTCGGCCGGGCGACGGCCGGTGTGCTCAATGAGGACGTCCTCGCGTTGGCACTGGCCTTCGCCGGCGGCGCAGTGCTCGCTTCACTGGCCGACACCCTGATGCCCGAGGCGTTCGAGCACGGCCGCCCACTGAACGCGTTCGCCACGGCGGGCGGGTTCTTCGTGTCCTTCATGCTCGCTGCCTGAGTTCCGCAGCGCCGCATCGCGAGATTCAGGGCATCGGGCCCTTGGCCCGGCCGGGGCCGAACATGCCGCCCAACTGGCCGAGCATCTCGAGTGGACCGGGGGGCGGGGGCGGCGGCGGGCATGCGGTGCCACAGGAGGCCAGCTGCCACGTCTGGCAGTCGTTGGTGGTGAAGCTGGCATCGGTCGCTTCGACCCGCACCGTCGCGGGTTTCTTGGTCAGGGCGTTGTCGAGCAATTTGCCGTCCGCGCCGACACGTTTCCAGTAGCACGTCACGTCCTCGCCGGGCGCCCCGGCGTTGTAGGTGCCCGGCAGGATGTCGACGCCCACCTTGTAGGTACCGTCCTTGTCGATCGTCGACGCGGGCGCCGGCGGAGCGGGCGGCGGTGACGGCTCGGGGTCGGCCAGCGCGGGGGCCGCGACGGTGACGGCCATGGCGATCGAGGCGGCAGCAGCCGCGGCGAGCCTGATTGCCTTCATGCCGTGGATCGTACCGCTAGCCAGACTAAGCGTCACGCGGCAAAGCGTCCTACCTCAGGCCTGCCGAGGCCCTGTGATTTCTGTTTATACTCACTAAGTTTTCAACGGACGCCAGGAGGAACCGACGTGCCCATAGTCGCGATGAGCTGCAGTGACGCGGTTCTCGCCGCGTCCTCAAAAGCGCGCGGGGCGCGGTCGCGGTTTCGCGCCCGTCGTTTTTTGCGACAAGATAGCGCCACATCGAGTGGCACGGCCGTGTTCCGTGTGGCCGGTTGACCGTGACGATGAGCCAGCGAATGTCGGGGAAATGACAACATTGTTGAGTGCCGCCAAAAAGGTGTGGATACCACTGGTCGTGCTGGTCGTGGTACTGATCGCGGGGACCACCGTGTACCGCGTCCGGGGCTTCTTCGGCTCCGAAGGCATCACGGTCACCCCACGGGTGTTCGCCGACGATCCGGAACCGTTCGACCCTAAGGTGGTCCGGTACGAGGTGACAGGTAGCGGCAGCTACGTCAACATCAACTACCTGGATCTCGATGCCAAACCGCAACGGCTGGACGGCGCATCGCTCCCCTGGGAACTCACCCTGCAGACCACCGAGCCCTCGGCGGCCCCGAACATTCTGGCCCAAGGTGATGGTGATTCGATCACCTGCCGAATCGTCGTCGACGACGAGGTGAAAGACGAGAGGACCGCAACCGGCGTGAACGCCCTGACCTACTGCTTTGTGAAGTCCGCATGAGCGCGCCCACTCACGACGCGCCGACCGACGCGTTCCCGCCGCCCAAGCACAACCGCCGACCGTTCCTCCCCCGGATGATCCGCACCCTCGCGGTGCCGATCATCCTGGGCTGGATCGCCATCATCGCGGTCCTCAACGTGATCGTCCCGCAGCTCGAAGAAGTCGGGCGGATGCGCGCGGTGTCGATGAGCCCGCAGGACGCGCCGGCGATGATCTCGATGCAGCGCGTCGGCGAGGTCTTCGAAGAAGGCGACTCCGACAGCAACGTGATGGTTGTGCTGGAGGGTCAAGAGCCACTCGGGGACGCCGCGCACGCGTTCTACGACCAGATGATCGACAAGCTCGAAGCCGACACCGCGCACGTCCAGTCGGTCCAGGACTTCTGGAGCGATCCGATGACCGCCTCCGGGTCGCAGAGCAACGACGGCAAGGCCGCCTACGTCCAGGTGAAGTTGGCCGGTAACCAGGGCGAGTCGCTGGCCAACGAGTCGGTGGAAGCCGTCCAGCACATCGCCGCCAGCCTCGAGCCGCCGCCGGGGGTTCAGGTGTTCGTCACCGGTCCGGCTGCCCTGGCCGCCGACCAGCACATCGCTGGCGACCGCAGCCTGCGGACGATCGAGATGGTCACCTTCACGGTGATCATCGTGATGCTGCTGATGGTCTACCGCTCGATCGTCACCATGGTGCTGATGCTCGGCACCGTTGTGCTGTCGCTGGCCGCGGCGCGCGGTGTGGTGTCGTTCCTCGGCTACTACGAGATCATCGGTCTCTCCACGTTCGCCACCAGCCTCCTGGTGACGCTGGCGATCGCGGCGGCGACCGACTACGCGATCTTCTTGATCGGCCGATACCAGGAAGCCCGAGGTCTCGGCGAGGACAAGGAGACCGCCTTCTACACGATGTTCCACGGCACCGCGCACGTCGTGGTCGGCTCGGGCCTGACCATCGCCGGCGCCACGTTCTGCCTCAGCTTCACCCGGCTGCCGTACTTCCAGACGCTCGGCGTTCCGCTGGCGATCGGCATGGTCGTCGTGGTGTTGACCGCACTGACACTGGGATCGGCGATGATCACCGTCGCCAGCAAGTTCGGCCTGCTCGAGCCCAAGCGGGCGATGCGGGTCCGCGGCTGGCGCAAGATCGGCGCCGCGACCGTGCGCTGGCCTGGGCCGGTCCTGGTCGCCACCATCGCGCTGTCGCTGGTCGGCCTACTGACGCTGCCCGGCTACCGGACGAACTACAACGACCGGAACTACCTGCCTGCGGACCTGCCCGCCAACGCGGGGTACGCGGCGGCGGACCGTCACTTCTCCAATGCCCGGATGAACCCCGAGCTACTGATGATCGAAAGCGATCACGATCTGCGGAACTCGGCGGACTTCCTCGTCATCGACAAGATCGCCAAGGCGGTGTTCCGAGTCGAGGGAATCTCACGGGTGCAGTCCATCACGCGGCCGGACGGCAAGCCGATCGCGCATACGTCGATCCCGTTCATGATCAGCATGCAGGGCACGCAGCAGAAGCTGACCGAGAAGTACAACCAGGACATGACGGACCAGATGCTGGAACAGGCCGCCGAAATGCAGACGACCATCGACAACATGGAGACGATGCAGGGCATCACCGTGCAGATGGCCGAGACCACGCACAGCATGGTCACGAAGATGAAGCACATGACCGTCGACGTCGAGGAATTGCGCGACTACATCGCGAATTTCGACGACTTCTTCCGGCCGATCCGCAACTACTTCTACTGGGAGCCGCACTGCTACAACATCCCGGTCTGCTTCGCGATCCGGTCGGTGTTCGACACCCTCGACGGCATCAACGTGATGACCGACGACTTCAAGGCGATCATCCCTGACATGGAACGCCTCGACACGCTGATGCCGCAGATGGTCGCGCTGATGCCGAAGATGATCGCGACGATGAAGACCATGAAAGTCATGATGCTGAACATGCACTCCACCCAGAAGGGCATTCAGGATCAGATGTCGGCGATGCAGGCGGATTCGAGCGAGATGGGTGAAGCGTTCGACGCGTCGATGAACGACGACTCGTTCTATCTGCCGCCCGAGGTGTTCGACAACGCGGACTTCCAACGCGGTTTGGAACAGTTCATTTCGCCGGACGGCAAGTCGGTGCGGTTCATCATCAGCCACGACGGTGATCCGCTGACGCCGGAGGGCATCGCCAAGATCGACAAGATCGAAACCGCCGCCAAGGAGGCGGTCAAGGGAACCCCGCTGGAAGGCTCGACGATCTACCTCGGCGGTAGCGCGGCGATGTTCAAGGACATGAACGACGGCAACACCTATGACCTGCTGATCGCCGCAATCGCCTCGCTCGCACTGATTTTCATCATCATGCTGTTGATCACCCGAAGCGTGGTCGCCTCGGCGGTGATCGTCGGCACGGTGGTGTTGTCGCTGGGCGCCTCGTTCGGTCTGTCGGTACTCATCTGGCAGCACATCATCGGCATCGAACTGCACTGGATGGTGATGGCGATGTCGGTCATCATCCTCCTGGCGGTCGGCGCGGACTACAACCTGCTACTGGTCTCCCGCCTCAAGGAGGAGATTCACGCGGGCCTGCGAACCGGCATCATCCGGGCCATGGGCGGCAGCGGTTCGGTGGTGACCTCGGCAGGTCTGGTGTTCGCCTTCACGATGATGTCGATGGCGGTTAGTGAGCTGACGGTCATCGCCCAGGTCGGCACCACCATCGGCCTGGGCCTGCTGTTCGACACCCTGGTTATCCGCGCCTTCATGACGCCGTCGATCGCGGCGCTGCTGGGCAAGTGGTTCTGGTGGCCGCAGCGGGTGCGCAACCAGCCGGTGCCGTCGCCGTGGCCTTCGCCACCGCCGAAGGCGCCCGAACCTGTCAGCAGCGTCTGACGGGCAGGCGGCGCGTTCAGTCGGCGAAACCCAGCAACTGCTTCCAGCTGTCGTGTCGCAGATCGCTTGAGTCGGTGACCGAGTAGCGGACGCCGTCGGGGCCGACCACCTCACCGCTGGCGGGACTGTATGTCGCCGTCATACCCGGTGCCGGTGTGTACACGCACGGATTGGGCTGTTGTCCGCTGCATGTGACGCGACCTTGGCCGGGCCGGCTGAGCGGGTCGCTGACCGGTGAGGGCGGCGCGGGCAGCTGATCCGCGGGCAGCGGATTACGGCCGTTGTTGATCGACGGGGCGGGGATGACCCGGCCGGGGTCCACCCCGCGGTCACAGCGGGCGCCCGGTGCCGGGCAAGACACGATCTGGTTGGGATCGCCGTACCATGGGTCGGTGCCCAGCGGAACGTAGGGTTCACCGCTTCGGCATTCCTGGACCGTCGCGGCCCGCTTGCCCGGCACGTCGACGCAGGGGTAGTTGCGTGCGCCGCGAACGACGTTAGCCTGCGCGTCCTTCGGGATCTTGCAGTAATTGCCTTTCGGCAGCGGTGCGGTGGTGGTGTCGGCAGGCGAGCGCCATTCTGATGCCGGCACGAACCCGGTCAGGCATGCGGGTGGCTGGTTGAGGCCTAGGTTGAAATCGATCTTGGCGTATTTGTCGAACGGCAGCACAACCGATTGTGCGACCGCGCCGCCCTGGGGCAGGATGACCAGCGTCTGCTCGAGATTGCGGTTGTAGCGCTTGAGCATGTCGGTGACCACCGTGAGGTTCGCCAGGGTCTGCGGCAGTGACTCCCGGACATCGCTGAAGACGGCGTTGAACTGATCAGCGGTGGGGGCGGCTTGCTCGAGGCCGCTGCGCAACGCCTCATTCTGAGCGGCTGACTGCCCAGCCAGGGTGTTGAGGCCGGCCGACCAACGCTCGATGGCGTCGCCCGAATTCGTTTGACTCTCGAGGATCGGGGTCGAGTTCACGATGAGGTCGTTGACCGCCGGCAGGTTGTCCTTGAAACCCCGCGCCACGTTCGTCGTCGAGTCGACCAGTCGCTGCAGCGCCGGACCCAGTCCGCCGACGGCTGTCGACGTCTCGGTGAGCAGGGAGTCGATCTTGCCCTGGGGCAGCACGGCGAGTGCTCTGTTGGCGGCGTCGAGCGCGGGCCCCACCTCGGTGGGTACTGTGCTGTCGGCGATGGTTTGGCCGTCGCGGTAGTACTGGTCGGAGTCGCCGGTCGAGACCAGGTCGAGGTATTGCTCGCCGATCGCCGAGACGGAATGTACGTTCGCCGCCGCGTCGATCGGGACTTTGTAGCGGCTGTCAATACTCATCTCGGCACGCGCGCCGTCATCGGTGGGTTCCACCGCGGTGACCTTCCCGATCTGTATGCCGCGGTAGGTGACGTTGGCGGTGTCGTACAGACCGCCGGACCGGGGCAGCTCGGCGTACAGGGTGTACTGGCCGATGCCGAGCAGTGTGGGGACCCGCAGGTAGTACCAGCCCAGCGCCACGATCGCGACGATCGTGAGAATGGTGAACAGCACCAGCTGGATCTTGATGAAACGGGTGAGCACTGCTCACTCACCCCTCTCGACCAGCGGCCCGTTCGGGGCGTCGTGGGGGTTCGGGGTGAAACGCACATCCGGGATCATGGTGGCCGGGTCGCGGCCCCAGGCCTGCTCGAGCGCGCGTAAGGACCCGGAAAACCCGGTCCCGGTGAGAAGTGCGTTGTCCACCGTGGACAGCGTCAGGTCGATCGTTGCCGACACGTTGAGGTAGTCGCCGCGAACGATCTTCGGGACGTTCTCGATGGAGAACGGCGCGGTCAGGATTAGTTTGAGCGCGCCTATCACGTACGGCGATGCCTTGCCCAGCTGCTTGAGCGGGCGTTGCAGGCTCACCAGGTTCGTGTGCAGGTCGTCGCCGGTCGGCGCCAGCGCGTTGTCGGCTGCAACGCTGAGCCGGCCCAGCGCCTCGACGGCGTCGGCGAACAGTTCGCGGGTGTCGGCGAAATGCCGGATCAGCGGCGGGAATTCAGTGAGCACCCGGTCCAGCGTGTCGTTACGCTGCGCGACGATGGCCAGCAGCCGGTCGGTCGACTCGATCGCGCGGGTGATGTCGTCGCGCTGCTTGTTGAGTTCGTCGGTGAAGGTGTCCAACTGGTGGAGGAACTCGCGGACCTGGTCGGCACGGCCGGTGAGCACATTGTTGATCTCGGTCTGGATCACCTCGAGGTTCGGGATGCCGCCGCCGGTCAAGATGGTGGCGATGCTGGCCTGCACCCGTTCGGTGGTGGGGAACGCCGAACTGTTACGCAGCGCAATGGTGTCGCCGGTTTTCAGCAGTTGCGGTGAGGGCTGCGGTGGGGGATCCAGCTGCACGTGCTGGGTGCCCAGCAGGGTAGTCTGCCCGATCTTGGCCAGCGTGTTCTGCGGCAGCGTGACGTCGGGCTGCAGGTCCAGGGTCAGGGTTGCCACCCAGTTCTTCAGCTCGATCGACCGCACCCGGCCGACGTAGACGTCGGCGACCCGTACCCGGCTGTTGACGTTGAGCGCCAACGTATTCGGCGTCTCAACGTAGATGGTCATCCGCTCTGACCCGGTGCCCGGCCCGCCCGGCAGCGCGACATTGCCGATACCGCGCCAGCTCCCGCACGAGGTGAGCACCGCCGCCACCGCGATGAAGCAGACGGTACGGCGGGCGATTGCGATCACGCTGCCCGGTTTCATCGCGGCTCCCCTTCTGGGCGTGAGCAGCCCCCCATCACCGTGCTCCTGCCTCGGCTGGCAGCGGTCCGGCGGGGATCGGTGCGGCCGCCACCGGGGGCGCGGTTGCGGTGAGCGGGTCGCCGGGTATCACGCCGGGGGCCGCAGCAGGTGGCGGCCCGGGTTGTGGGTACCACGGCGGGGGCAGCGGGTTGTGCTCGTCGTAGGAGTTCGGCGGGCCCGGCAGGTTCCCGCCGGGCGGCACCCCGAACGCGGGCGGTGCCGGCGGCGGCACGATGTCCGGGCCACCCATCAACTCGGCCAGCGAGTCGGGGGTGAGCATGTTGGCGGTGAACGGCTGCACCTCGACGCCCTGCATGCCGGGCGCGACGATCCATCCCGGTTCGTGGTTGCCGTGGCTGAACAGGGTGTCACGCGCCCAGATGCCCGGCACGGTGGTGTCCTTGTATCCCGGTGGCGGTCGCAACCGGTCCTCGGAATAGGCGATCTGCTTGGGCAGCGTGCTGGCGGTGCTTATGGCGTTCAGGCCGAAGGGGGGAAAGTTGAATTTGATCGCGTCGAGGATGGGCCCGAGATACTGCGCGCACAGCTCGGCCGAGTCCTGGTACCCCAAGCGGCTGCCGGCCTGGATCGCGCTGCAGATGAACTGCATGGGGTTGGCGAAGTTGGCGATCACCGGCAGACCGGAGAGATTGCTGTGCGTCGGTTCGTACATGTTCAGCACATTGGACCCGTAGGTCGGAACCACATGGAGGATGTTCTCCAAACCATTCTTGGGTTCGGGCTGCAAAATCGCGGTGGTGGCCTGGGCCAGGTTGTCGACGTCGTGGGTCAGTACGTCGCCGTTGTCGTCGAGGAACTGCCGGGTGTCCGACAGCAGTTGGTTCAGGTCGGTGAGCGCGGTGGCCAGTTCCTGGTCGGTGTTGGTGAACGCGTCGGTGAACTGAGCGAGGTCGTCGTTGAGTGCGACGAACTGTTGGTCACTTCGGTGTAGCGCGTTGACGAACAGCGCCAAACTCTTGATGACGCCGAACAGGTCGCCGCGGCCCTCGTTGAGGGTGTACACCGCGTCGGACAGTGAACTCAGCGTCGTGTTGAGTTGCTCGCCCTTGCCGGCGAGTCCGTCTGCGGCCGATTCGATGATGTCGCCGAACGGCCCCTTGGGCTGCTCGGGTGTGGGACCCAGATCGGTCAGGATGCGGTTGATGGAGTCGCGCAGCTCGTCGTACTCGACCGGCACCTGGGTGCGCTCGATCGGGATCACCGCGTTGTCCTCCATCACGGGCCCACCGGTGTAGGGCGGGGCCAGCTGGATGGCGCGCGACGCGACCAGGCTGGGGTTGAGGATCGATGCGGTGGCGTTGGCCGGCACCGGGTACTTGCTGTCGTAGTGGAAGGTGACCTTGAGTTTGTCGCCGGCGGGTTCGATGCCGTCGATCGAGCCGACCTTGACCCCCATGATCTGGACCTTGTCGCCCGAGTACAACGCCAGCGTGTCGGAGAAGTAGGCGACGACCGTGTTGGTGGTGAGCCTCTGGTAGAAGTTCCATCCCAAGAAGGCGGACACGATGGCCAGCACCACGATCAGTGCGCCGATGATCACCGATGCTCGGGACAATTCGGGCAGCCGCAGATTTCGCATGTCGAAGATTGTTGACATCAGCTGTCGTCCTATCCTTGCTGCGATCCTGGCGGCAGAAACGGCGGGTTGCCCGGTAGCGGGGCACTGCCGACCGGCGGCAATTGCGGACCGGGGCCCGGTGCGGGCGGCGGGGGCAGCGCCGGCGGTAACGGGGCGATAGCCGGTGTGAAGGCCGGTGCGGAAGGCTGCGGCACCGTGCGCGCACCGGGCGGGCCGGGCGCCGTTGACGGTGGGGGCGCCCCTGGAACGTCGGGTGACGGCTGGCCCGGGATCGCCGCGCTCGGTACACCCGGCGACGGCTGCGGGCCATGCGCATTCGGCTGTGAAGTCGCCACGTTCGGCGGCCCATAGCCACCGGGCACCGGCCCGTACGGCCCCTGGGTCAGATCGGCGCAGGGCAAGGGGTCCCCTGGCCGTGGCAGGCCGTCGGGCGGCGGGGTGTAGGAGCAGGGTGAACCGGGTGGCACCGCAGGGCCGGGATGCTCCGGTGTTCCCTCCAGCGGAACCGGCGCCGGCGGCGGCGCCCCGTTGGAGAACCTCTGGCCGTTGGGATCAGGGAACCGGAATGCCGGCAGGCCGGCGTCGCGCCAGAACTGCTCGGGGTCGATGCCGCGCTTCTTGAAGGCGGCGTCGACGAACGGCTGCAGGATCTGGTAGGGCAGGAGATTGGCCAACAGCACCTTGAAGTAGGGCCCGGAACCCAGCGCTTCGGCCAACGAGGCGATGAAGGTGCTCACCGTGGTGAGCGCGTCGGCCAAGTCGGTTTGGCGCGCGACCAGAATGTCGCTGACGGTGCGCAGCTGCTCAAGTACCCGGTTGAGGTTCGGGTTGTCGTCGATAAGGCCCATCACCTGCTGTGATACGGCCGAAACCCGTTCGAGCAGCTGGTCGATCGCCTGGCCGCGGTCGTTCATCGCGGCCAGCAATGCCTGCGCGTTGACCAGTAACGCGTTGATCTGCTCGCTGCGGTCACCCAGGACAGTGGCGATCTTGTTGGCGTTGGCCAACAAGTGTTCGATGTCGTCGTCGCGTTCGCCGATGGTGTCGGAGAACCGGGCCACCCCGTCGAGCGCGGCGCTCAGGTGGGGATATGTTTGGTCGATGGTTTCCGACAGCACGTTCAGTGACCGCCTGACGGTCTGGGTGTCCCAGCCCGAGGCCGCCTTGGTCACGTCGAAGAACGCGTCGTAGATCTGATACGGCGTGGTGGTCTGCCCCAGCGGAAGCATGCCATTGACGCGCAGCGGTTCCGCGCCGCGCGGCTCGATCTGGAGGTTGCGCCGACCCAGGATGGTGTCGGTGCGGATCACCGCCCGGCTGTCGGTGCCGATCTGGGTGCCACCCAGCGAGTAGCCGATCACGACCTTGTCGCCGTCGATGTCCATCGACCGCACCGACCCGAGGTCCACGCCGGCGATGCGCACCTTGTCGCCGGGGTTGATCCCGCCGGTGTCGGAGAACTCGGCGTAGTACGTCGGCGTCGCGAACAGCACCGGCACGTCGGCGACACTTTGACCCACGCCGACGACGAGGATGAGGATGAGGATGCCCTTCAACCCGTTGCGGCCCCGACTTGACCCCTGAAGCGTCCTCATTGCGGCGTGCACCGCCCTGACGGCTGCGAGGTGACCCTGACAGTGCGCACTGGGCCACCGGGCTGCAAGCCGTTGAGTTGCAACGCGATATCGCAAATGTAGAAGTTGAAGAAGTCGCCGTAGACACCACCGGCGCGTCCGATGATCTTCAACGCCGACGGCACCCTGACGAGTAGGTCGTTGAGCTGTGCCTGCTGGTCGATCAACGGCTGCTGGAGACCCTCCAGATGGCCGACGGTGCTCTGCAGCAGCGGACGGTTGTCGGCGAGCAGATCGCTCAGCGTGCCGGCGGCGTCGCTGAAGTCGGCGACCGAAGTGGCGATCGGGTCGGCCCGGTTCTTCAGGCCGGTGATCAGCGCCTCGAAATTCTGCAGGGTCTCATCGAACTGCTGCTGGTGCTTGACGGTCGTGTCGAGCACGGTGTTGAGATTGCGGATCACTTCGCCAATGGCCTGGTCCCGGTCGGCCAACGCGGTGGTGAGTGAGGCGGTCTGGTCGAGGATGTCGTTGATGGTGCCGCCCTCGCCTTGGAAGATCGTCACCAGCGACTGCGCGATGTTGTTGACCTTGGCGGGGTCCAGCGCCCGGAACACCGGCCGGAACCCGCCGATCAAAGCGTCGAGATCCAGCGCAGGCTGGGTGCGTTCGATCGGGATGGTGCCGCCGTCGGGCAACGGCTTGCCGCTGTCGCCGCGCGTCAGTTCCATATAGCGGTCGCCGATCAGGTTCAGATAGCGAATCGAGGCCGTGGTTCCCTCCAATAGCGGCAGCGACCGGTCCACCTCGAAGTCGACTTTCGCCTGCGTACCGCCGCTGATCAGTTCCACCCTGGCGACCTTGCCTACCTCGACGCCGGATGCGCGCACGAACTGACCGGCTCGCAGGCCGCTGGCGTTGGAAAAGATGGCCGAGTACCCGGTGGTGTGGTTGAACCGCATCTGGCCGAACACCACGACGATGAGCGCGGTGAACAGCAGCAGCACCAGCGAGGCGGCGCCGAGCTTGAAGGCGGTACCGGTGATTTTCATGGGTTGATCGTGTTCTCCCCGACCTGGCGCCCCCACACGTATTCGATCAGGAGCGGCTGGCCCAACTCGAAGTGGTTGTAGGGCGCGATCGTGGCCCCGTTGTCCATCACCAGGGCAGGAGCGGGCCACAGCTCGCGGGTGATCGGCTGCCAGCAGCCCGGCCGGCCTCCCGGACCACCGCGCGCGTTCACGCGCGGCAGGTTATCCGGATAGACATAGGGGTTCTCCGATCCGGTCAGAGATGCGGCAACGTTGATGGAGTAGCCGTTAGAGCCGCCCTCTGCCACTGCGACCTTGCGTTCGACGTCGTGGAAGTTGCGGACAGTGCAGAACAGCGCCGGACTGTACGTGTCCAACAATTTCGAGGTAGGCACGAGATCTTCGGCGGCGCGGACCAGATACGGTCCGCCGCGCTCGAAGATGTCGGCGCCGGTGTTGCCGAAGCCGAGTGTGGCCATCAATGCTTGGTCGAGGTTGTCGCGCTGCTCGTTGAGGGTCTGTGCAGTGGTGGCGGCGTTTTCCAGGCCGTCGAACAGATTCGGGGCGGCGTCGGCGTACACGTCGCCAAGGTCGGCCAGCAACTCGTTGTCCCGCCGGATCTGCGGCATCCGTGGGTTCAGGTCGGCGAGGATCGCGTTGCCGTCGACGATCGACTGCCCGAATCGCTCGCCCAGCCCGTCGAGCGCCTCGGCGGTGGCGGTCAGGGTCTGGTTGAGCTTGATCGGGTCGACCTTCTCGGCCACCGACACGATCGTCTCGAAGAGCGTGTTGAACTCGGTGGTCACCGCCGTCACGTCGATGACGTCGGAGGGACTGATCCGTTGGACCACAGGGCTTTCCGGCGATGAGAAGTTGACGTATTTGTTGCCGAACACGGTGGTGGCGTCAACGCTGGCATCGACGTTTCTGGGTATCAGTCCGAGGTATTTCGTGTCCACCGCCAGCGTGATCTTGGCTTTGGGTTCCTGCCCGACGGTGACCGCATCCACGGCGGACACGCGGCCGATCTCCACCCCGTTGTAGGTGACCTTGGCGCCCGGCTCCATCGACAAACCGGCGCGTGCACCCATCAAAGTGAGCTGCGTGCGATCGAGAAACTCTCCTCGGAACTGCAGATAAACCAGGCTCAGCACCAGGGCGGCGACCACCGACAGCGCCAAGCCGGCCCGCTTGTACGACGGTATCCGGGGATCGTTCAACGGTGCTGTCATGTCGCCACCGTCGACCCGGCGAGGGGCTCGGGTGTGGATTCACCAGGGGCCGAGAACCCGGACAATTCCGGGCTGGTAGGCGGCCCCGGAGGCCGCCGTCGCATCTCCACCGTCAGACGCTGCTTCACGGCATCGAGTGTCCATACAGCTCCAGTCCTTCACCTATGCGTAGAAGTACGCATACCAAGGCGCGGTCAAATTGCAGGGTGTGGTGTATCGAGCGGTCCGGATCCTCGTCGCGACGTTCGTCGAGGAGCCGTGGCAGCCCCTACAGCAATCGGTTGAGCTTGAGGCGCAACAGGTTTGGGGGAGTGCGCCGAACCCCAAGGGCTCCAACCAGTAACCCGACCGGCAGGCCGACACCGGCGGGATACGGCCACTCGACACCACCAAGCCCTAGGCCGTCGCCGCCAGCCACCACATCGACCGGGAGGCATGGGCCCGCCCATCACCGGATTGACCGGCGAATACTGCAAGCCCTCTGAATATCGGCGTTCGGAGCCACAATTTACGGGCCCGATAACCTTCGGTCACCGGGCTACGACACTGGGCTCACGTGATCTGGCCGAGTTCGTAGACCACTCCGCTGGAGACGACGCCGGGGAGCGCCTCGCGGCCTGTCGCGGTCGTATGCAGCATTCCGAGTGACTGTGCGCGTCGTACGGCGAGAAGTCTGTCGTGCGCATCGAGCTTCCGGTAGACGCTGCCGAGATGCTTGTGCACGGTGCGCTCGGAAACCTCCAGCCGCGCCGCGATCGATCGGGCCAGCAGCCCCTCACTGAGCATCTCCAGCACCTCGCGTTCGCGGGAAGTGAGTTGCACGGTGCAGTCTTCCGGTGCGCTCGAGGGGGCGGCATCCCGCGGGAACAGGCGGTCGACGAGTGCCTCGATGAGCAGGAGCGCGGATCGGGAGCGCGCCAGCGCCTCAGTGTCGGAGTCCTCGAACGGCTGCTGTCGCTTCAGCACCATCAAACTCGGCGAGGCGGCGCTGGTGCGCAGCGGCAACTCGGCCAGGTGCCCGGCGCCCAGCTTGTCATAAACCCGGCGTCTGGTGACGCTGACGATCCACCATTCCTGCCCCGGCGGCACCGGGTTCTCCCGCTGGTGCTGCAGGACGGTGTGGGCCGACCGGTGTCTGTACCAAGCGCACCAGCAGGCCTCGGCAGCGCCCCACCGCAGATCGATATAGCTGCCGGCATCAGCTTTCACGAGGTCGGCGCCGAACTGGCACAAAATCCTCAGGCCGTCGGTTCGCGCCGACGCACCGACCTCGATATCGAGCACATCTTGTAGGCACTCGAGTGCGGGTGCGGACATCCTTTCTACCGACCCTTGTGGAGCAGACGCCATCTCGAACCCAAACAGTCGACACGACTAGGCGTGCTGCCGGTTCGGCTGCCGCTTCTTACGTTTGCCCGCCCTCACCGACAACCTCCCCGCGACGGTACTGACTTCCCCGGCAGACGCTACAACGCCGCCCGCCAGCAGATGTCCGATTTGCAGGATTGCATCGCTGCCGAGCACTTCGCGCGCACCCGCGCACCCGCGCACCCGCGCAGCCGCGCAGCCGCGCAGCCGCGCAGCCAGGAAACGCCTCCGCCGTGACGAAAACCCGGTCAACGGGCGAGGACGCGGTCGAACGTGAGGTTGCCGATCGAGCGGCGCAGTTCCCCGGTCGTCGCGGGTGTTCGCCTCTGGCGTAGCCGCCGCTGCCGCCCACAGGTGTGAGAACGCGCGCCCGGGGTAATCCACGCCGAACATGACTGCCGTACGAATACGACCCGATCAGCGATCCCTGGCCGAGACACAGCGCGTCGTTCGCGCGGTCGGCGACGCTTTCGCCGCCAAGGTGGTCGGCCAGCAGAATCTGCGCGAGTCGCTGCTGATCGCCCTGCTGACCGGCGGGCATATCCTCATCGAGAGCGTGCCCGGCCTGGCGAAGACCACCGCCGCGCGGGTCATCGCCGCCGCGATCGACGGCGCCTTCCAGCGCATCCAATGCACGCCCGACCTGTTGCCCAGCGACATCGTCGGTACCCAGATCTACGACTCGGCCACCAACAGGTTTGTGACCCAATTGGGCCCGGTGCACGCCAACATCGTGCTGCTCGACGAGATCAACCGCTCGAGCGCCAAGACGCAAAGCGCGATGCTCGAGGCAATGGAGGAACGCCAGACGACCATCGCCGGCCAGGTTCACCCGCTGCCCGAACCGTTCCTGGTCATCGCGACCCAGAACCCCGTCGACCAGGAGGGCACATACCCGCTCTCGGAGGCCCAGACCGACCGGTTCATGATCAAGGACCTGCTGGAGTACCCGACCATCGACGAAGAGGTCGAGGTGATGGCCCGCATCGACGCGGGCGTCTACGACACCGACCACCACACCGCGCCGGTCGTCGGTCTCGACGACGTCCGGCGTGCGCAGCACGTGGTGCGGGGCGTCCACATGGACCCGGTGCTGGTGCAGTACGCCAGCCGCCTCGTCGAGGTGACGCGCCGCCCCGAACAATACCTCCCCGCGCAGATCGCGCGGTTCCTCTCCTACGGGGCCAGTCCACGCGCCACCATCGCCCTCTGCCAGGCGGCCCGCGCGCGCGCGGTGCTGGCCGGGCGCGCACACGTATTGCCGGAGGATGTCGCTGCGGTGACGCACCGCGTCCTGCGCCACCGGCTGATCCTCGGATTCGAAGCGGCCAACGCCGACGTCACCGCCGACCGTGTCATCGACGCCGTGTTACAGGCCGTGCGGGTGCCCTAACCTGTGGGCAAGCACCTGAACCGAGCCCGGGCGCACTTCGGCAAGGACACCCGCGGACTGCTCGACGGCGGCCGGTATGCGCTGTTGCACACGCGCAGCCTGGAATTCGACGATCTACGCCCGTACGTCCCCGGCGATGACGTCCGCGACATCGACTGGAAGGCGTCGGCGCGTTCGGGCAGTGTGCTGATCAAGCGGTTCGTCTCCGAGAAACACCACAAGATTCTGTTGGTCGCCGACGCCGGCCGCAACATGTCCGCGCTGTCGCCAAGTGCGGAGTGCAAACGCGACGTCGCCGCCCATGCCATGGGGGCCGTCGGACTGATCAGCCTGAACCGCCTCGACGAGGTGGGGATGGTGTTCGGCGATGCAGGCGGTTGCGCTCACGTACCGGCCCGCCGAGGTGAGAACCACGTCGAGAGCCTGCTGCACCGCTGGTACCAGCACAGCCTCGCCGAGCCCGGACCGAGTGACATCACGTGTCAACTGGACTACGTGGCAAGCCATTACGGTCACAGTAGGCTCGTCGTCGTGGTGTCCGACGAACCGGACACCACCGGGCGCCTCGACGAGATCCTGAGCCGGCTGTCCGCCCGCCACGACGTCATGTGGCTCATGACGTCGGACATGTCGCCGCTTGGCGGGCCCGAAGACGCTGACGGCTATGACGTTTCGACGGGCAAGGTCGTCCTCAACGGTGCCACGCTCGGCAGACGAGTGGTCGCCGCGTACCGTCGCGCGGAAAAGGCCCGCCTACGCAGACTCGACGCCCTGCTGACCCGGCACGCCATCCGGTACACCACGCTGTCCGGCAGCGCGGACATCCGCCGCGAACTCGTCGCACTCAGCGAGGTGCTCGCTCGTGCGCGATGAGTTGCTGCGGCATGTGATCGGCCCGACCCCGTACTGGCCATGGTGGTTGTGGACGGCGGTGCTTCTGCTGGTTCTCGTGACCGCCTGGTTTGCACTGGTGTTCATCGCCACCCTCCCTTCGGATCGGCTGCGCGGGCGCCCCGTCGTCGGTCCGGTGCATGCCCGGCTGCTGCGGCGCCGGTACGCCGCCCGCATCGCCGACATCACCGCCGACCACGAAGCCGGACGGATGTCTGCGGCCGACGCCTGCGCCGCCATCAGCCGTGTCCTGCGCAGCTTCCTGCATCAGGCGACCGGTGTGCGCGCACAGTACATGCAGATCGACGCCCTCGAAGGCAGCAGCGCCAGCGCGGCGGCCCCGGTGCTGGCCGACCTGGGGGACGCTCGGTTCACCGCCGCCCCACCCGCCGACGTCGGGCAACTGGGCGCCCGTGCGCAGGAGCTGGTGCGCACATGGATTTGAGGTGGTGGCCGATCGCGGTGATCGGATTGCTCGGGCTGCTCGCCTGTTTTGCGCTGGCGATCGTGCTTCCGCTGGCGCCGGACCGGCGCAGCCTGCGGCCGCTGGCGAACGTCGACCGGCTGATCCGGCTGCCGGAGTACGCCCGCGCGGCGCGGTTGCGCTCGGTGTCCACGGTGGCCACACTGGTGCTGCTGGTCGTGTTGTTCGGTGCGGCCGCGGTGGCCGCGGCCCGGCCGACCGGCGCCGACGAGACGTTCGCCCGTGCGCACCCCGAAGACGTGATGCTGTGCGTCGCGGACCCGGTCACCGAGCCGACGACCGGCGCGTTACTGGGTCACTTCGCCGAGCGGGCCGGCACCTTCCAGACCGAGCGGGTCGGCCTGACATCGGTGAACACCCGGGTCGTGCCGCTCACCCGTGACTACCAGTACGCGGCCGGACGGTTCAACGACCTGTCCGCGGCGTCCGCAGTGCCGGACCCGGAACGCGCCCTGATCGACCAGTTCTCCGCGCCGGTCACCTACACCGACTATGCGGCCAGCGTGGAGGACGTTCTGTCATTGTGCCTCACCGGATTTCCTGACTTCCAGCAGAAGAGTTCGCACCGCCGCTCGGTGATATATCTCGGGCCGCCGTCTCTGCGGGCACCGAGCGAGCAACGACCCGCGCTCTTCGGCGCAGAACATGTCGCCGACCTGGCCGACGCCGCGGGCGCCCAGATCAACGTGATCGCCTCCGGCGAGGATGCAGCGCTGCGCGCACTGGCCGAGCAGACCGACGGCCAATTCGTGCTCGGCGAAACCGAAGGCGCAGTGCGCGACGGCCTCGAGCGGATCAACGACCGGCCGGCCCCGCTGGTGCTGGCCGACGGGACCCGGGTGACCGGGCAGACCCAGGACGCGCCGGTTGTGGTGCTGGCCGTGGTGCTGGTGGTCACCGCGACGCTCAGTGTGACGCTGGTGGTGCTGCGTCGATGACCTTCGACCCGATCATCCCGTTCGAGATCTTCGCCGTCGTCGCGGTCGCGCTCGTCGGCGCCCGCCTGGTGACCTTGCGCCAGGGGCTCGCCGCGACCGGGGCGCACCGCAGGAGTGCGCTGGCACGGTGGGGTGCCATGACTCTCGCGGTCACCTTCCTGCTCCTTGCCACCACCCGCCCGGCCCTCACGGCGACCGACGACGAGGCGGGTGAGCGCGGTAGCGGCGCCAACACCAACCTCTTCCTCGTGCTTGACCGCACCGTGGACGCGCGCTCCGACATGGACGCGCTGCTCGGCCGGTATCCCGAGGCGCGGTTCGCGCTGATCACCTTCGCGCCGGAGCCGGCCCTCACCTGGCCGCTGTCGCCGGACGTGTGGAGCCTGCAACCCGAGGTCAGCGCGCTGACCGCGCTACCGCCGGGCAACCCCGAACTCTCTGACGCGGCCGCGCCGGGAAACATCCTGCGCTATCAGTTGATCCAGGCCACCCAGCAGTACCCGGGCTCACGCAACGTCGTGGTGTACGCGGGTGCCGGCGCCCCGGGAGCGTCCACCGCCCAGGGCAGCTTCGACGTTCCGGCCGATTCGGTGAGCGGGGGCGCCGTGCTGGGTCACCCTGCCGACGGTGCGATCGACGAGGCCACGCTGCGTCGCGTCGCCGACGATCTCGGCGTGCCCTATGTCGACCGCCGAGCCGGCGGTGAACTCCCGCCGCTCCAGACGCGCCCCGATGCGCGAGAAGCGACCCAGCCCGTCCCCGCCGGGGAACGCACCGAACTGTACTGGCTGCTCTGTCTGCTGGCCGCGGGGTTGCTCCTCAACGAGATCTGGCTCAGCGTCCGGGAACTGCGGCACAGCCGGGTGGCGCGACGGGACGTGCGCTCATGAGGCGCCGTCGAACCGGCCGGATTCCGGCGAGGCTGCGGACTCGGCGGCGGCTAGTGCTTTGGAGCACGCCGCTGGCGCTGGCGGTCGTGCTGGTTGCCGTGAAACTGCTGTCGGTGGTTTTCGTGGGCAACGCCGCGGTGCGCGATTATGCCGACAGCGACGCCGAATCGCTGGCCACCGACGCCGCGATCCTCGGCGTCGCCAATGTGATCGAACCGGCCAAGGCGCCATTCGTGAAGGGCGCGCAGGCCGTCCTCGAGCGTCGGCTCGACGATGCCGACGCGCTGTTCGACGAGGCGCTCACCCGCACCCGCGACGCACAGTCGTGCCCCGTGCGGGTGAACCTCACACTGGTCCGCGAGCGCCGCGGTGACGACGCCGCGTTCATCGGCCGCAACGCCGACGCGCGCGACCTCTACACGCAGGCGCTGGGCATCGTCGCGCAGGCGCCCGGAAACTGCTTCGCCGGCAACACCGACCCCGACCAGGAGCGCCGCGCCGTGCGCGCCGACGCCGCAGCCCGGTTGCAGGCAAAGATCGACGGATTGCGGGATGCGCCGCCGATGGCCCCGCCACCACCTCCTCCGCCCCCGCCGCCCCCGCCGCCGCCGCCGACTGTGGGTGCCGACGGTGATCCCGAACCCGACGCTCCCCGCGAACTCAATTTGCGAGGGGCGGATCCGATCGAGCGGCTGCGCCAGATCCTGCGGGATTCCGCGAGTTGACCACGCCGGGTGTGAACCCGCACGAAGTGCCTGACGCCTACGTGCAGGGCGACAAGCACGACGCCGTGCCCGCGGAAGCCTCCGCCTGAGAAGCCCGCCGATGCCGGTCGGCTCGCCTGGTTGCCGTCGTGCTCTGTTTTCGGGGACGAAAGGGTTGAGACCGCAGCCTTGCCAGTCATGGCCCGCATCTCGTCGGGGCGGGTGCGAGAAATTGGGTGAGAGTTGGACGGTCAGGAGTTCGGTGTCGAACAGTCGCATGGACGCGTCGCCGTGGTAAGCGTCACAGGGGTACGCGTCACAGGGGTACGCGTCACAGGGGTACGCGTAACAGGGGCCGTCGACATGTTGACCGCGCCGCCCGGGAGGACACCGTGATCCGCGCCGCCCGGGAGAAGGAGCCGACCGGTCTGATCGTCGACCTCAGCGATGCGGAGTTCCTGTCGTCGGCGGGGATGCACGTGCTGGTCACCATGCACCACGAACTCACACCCGCCGCGCGGTTCGCGGTGGTGGCGGACGGCCCCGGCATCAGCAGACCGTTGAAGATCACCGGACTGCCCGACGTCATCGACGTGTTCTCCACGCTGGACGCGGCGCTGCGCAAACTTGCCGAATGACACCCCGGCGAATCGGGTATCCGGGGCGCACCATGGGTTCTTCGAGTCTCCAGCCGGACGGGGCCGACGTGTGCTTACTTCGTAGGGCCGCCGCCGATTCGCAGGCGGTGGCGCGCCTGCGGAAGGAGTTTGCGCGCTGGCTTTGTGACCATTTCGAACTGGACGACGTCCGGTCCAGCGACGTCGTGCTGGTGGTGAACGAAGCGCTGTCCAATGCCGCGGAGTTCGCATACCGCGATCGCGAGATGGGCCACAACATCACTCTGCAGACCTCATACGCGGCCGACACGGGCACGCTGGCGATCACGGTCGCCGATCGTGGCCAGTGGCGCCAGAGCGATACGTCGAGTCAGCAACGCTCACGCGGCCGTGGCATCCCGCTGATGCGGGCGCTGTCCGACCGCGTCGACATCGAGCAGACACCGCAGGGCACGCAGGTACACCTGTACTTCGACCGCTGCCAACGCCGCGCCCCCCTGCGGTCCAGAGCGTCGGCTCAGGCGTGAGCGGTTTGGGTCAATGTTGGCGGGGATGAGCGGTGTGCGCTGGGCGGCTCCACGCCGCGTCCGACCGCCGACGGAGCGCCACCGTGACCATCACCCGGCTGCACGGTCTCTCTCGTCCGCATGCCCGCGGGCTGGCGCTGTCCACGCGCGCGCCGGGACGGCAACCGTATAAGCGGATCTGCGTCGCAGTGCGCGGTGAGGTGGACGCCGCCAATGCCAAGGCGCCGCGCGGTGTGCGAAGCCGTCGATTTTCGGCATGCCGGGCCGGGCGGTGTCGCGTCTGGTGGCGTTGTGCGACCCGGAGGGTGTTATCCCGCGCGCTGACACGGCTCAGGAGGCGTCGGAGGCGTCGCCCGCCTGAGCGGCGCCGAGCCACCCCTGACCCGCAGTCTCACCTACCCGGATACGGCACCGCACACCGCGCCGTTGGCATGATGGTCGTCGAGTACCCAAGGAGACGAGGTGGCCGTGAAGCCCGACCTGTTGAGCCCCGCTTTCGAGGTCAGCGTGGTGACGACGAATCTCGACGCGATGGTGGATCACCACGGCGGATCCCAACGGTGCCACTCCTCCCCGCGAGCCGAGCGCGTCGCACCCGGCGGCGGTCGTAATTGGGTGGAACCGTCCGGGACCCTCGATGATGCGGAATCGAAGCGATGAGCCATCCCCAGTACCGGCAGTCTCCGGCCCAGGCGCCGACCTGTTACCGGCACCCTGACCGCCAGACCTACGTGCAGTGCACCCGGTGCGGGCGGTTCATCTGCCCGGAGTGCATGCGATCGGCCGCCGTCGGGCATCAGTGTCCGGACTGCGTCGGCCAGGCGGCTCGGTCGGCGCCGCGCGCCCGTGCGCCGTTCGGCGGGCGGTTGTCCGACTCGAAGCCGGTGGTCACCTACACCCTCATTGCGGTCAACGTGCTGGCGTTCCTGCTGCAGAGCACGTCGGGTCAGGTGGAGCGCGAATTCGTGCTGTGGACGCCGGGGGTCGCCGACGGTGAGTGGTACCGCCTTGTCACCGCGGCGTTCCTGCACTATGGCGCGATGCACCTGCTGTTCAACATGTGGGCGCTCTACGTCGTCGGGCCGCCGCTCGAGATGTGGTTGGGCCAGTTGCGCTACGGCGCGCTGTACGCGCTCAGCGCTCTCGGCGGTTCCGTGCTGGTATACCTGCTCTCACCGGTGAACGCCGCGACCGCCGGTGCATCCGGGGCCGTTTTCGGCTTGTTCGGGGCGATGTTCGTGGTGGCCCGTAGGCTCAACCTCGACATCCGCGGGATCGCGGCGATCATCATCCTCAACCTGGTGTTCACGTTCGTGTATCCGCTGATCAGCTCACAGGGCATCAGCTGGCAAGGGCACGTCGGCGGCCTGGTCACCGGTGCGGCGATCGCCGCTGTGTACGCATATGCGCCCGCCGCCCGCCGCAACCTCGTGCAGGCCGGCGTGACGGCGGCGGTCCTGGTGCTGTTCGTGGTGCTGGTCGTGTGGCGTACGGAGGAGATCTTCACCCTGTTCGGCGTGCGGTGAGCCGCTGTTGGCGCACCCGTGGCAGCACGTCACGCTGCCACGACGGAACCAGGAGCTCGGTGTCCCGGCCGATCTGCTGCTCAGCACCGATTCTGTGGTCCGGCTTTGGCGCGAGCGTGCCAGACGTCGGCGAAAGCGCCCGGCCGGCGGTCAACCGGCGTCAGCCTTCGGGGTGGGGCTTTGCGTGGACTCCCACTTCGACTCCAATGACCGGGTCACCGTGGCCCCCGAGGGGAATTCGTGCTCGAAGGTCTCACCGTCGGCGCCTTCCATAGTCACCAGGTAGGAGTCGTGGCCGTCGTTCTTGTGGACGACCTTGTACGACTGCGGGCCCGATCCGCGGTCCATGGTGATGGCGTCACCCGGGGCGACCACATCGATCGTCTCGTCGGCGAACTCGTTGCTCATGCGCCGGCAGTTACCCCGCGTGTGCGTCGGCCCAAACCCGTGGTGTGTCACCAGGACGGTAGATCGCCTCTAGAACGACGCCAACGCGGGTCCCGTCATGTATTGCTCGCTAGGCGGTGTTGGCGATCGCCGACTACCTTTGCGACGGTTGACAGCGGTTCCCGCCATCATGGGTGGTATGGCCGACGACCCGCTGGACCAGCTGTACGCGGTGGCGCCCGACGAGTTCACCGCATTGCGCAGCCGGTTGGCCGCCGACGCCAAGCAACGCGGTGACGCGGTAGCGGCCAAACGGATCACCGGGGCCCGCAAGCCCACGATGTCGGCCGCGGTGGTCAACCGACTCGTCCACGGGGAACCCGAAGTGACAGAACGCCTTGGTGAACTAGGTGAGGAGTTGCGAGCCGCTCACGCCGCCATGGATGGCCACCGCATCCGCGAACTGTCCGGGCGGCAGCGAACACTGATCGAACAGCTGACCAGGGCCGCGCTCGAGATGTCCGACATCCGGTCGCCGGCCAGCGCGCTACGCGGCGACGTGACCGACACCCTGCATGCGGCGATCGCCGACCCGGACGTCAGATCCCGGCTCGGCCGGCTGGCGCAGGCCGAACACTGGTCAGGTTTCGGTGATACCGAGATGGTGTTCGCCGAAGCACCCGACAAGCCGGCACCGAAGAAGGCCGCACGGAACGAGGAGACTACCGAACCCGAGAACCCGCCGGACCGGGAACGCCGGCGCAGAGGCGAACAGGCGCGCGGCGCGCTGGCGGCCGCGCAGCGGGCGAAGGCCGACGCCGACGACAAGATGGAAGACCGGCACAGGGATCTGGCCAGCGCCCGGCTGCGCGTCGATGACGCCAAAGAGCGTCTGGCCCAAGCGGAGCATGCACTCAGCGAGGCCGCCGCCGCCTATGAGGGCGCCAAGCGCGTCAGCGGCGAAGCCGGCGCGGTGGTCAAGGCAGCGAAGGCCTCCCAGCGTGCAAACGCGCGAAAGCGCCGAAACGGATAACCACTCCTGCTGACTGCCAAACATGTTTGCCCAAAGCTTCTGAAAGTGGCAATCATCATGCTTTTTGCGGTGGGGTGTAGTTCACTACAACTGATGGCCAAGTGTCCTCGCGCCAAGGTACTGTGGCGTTCATGGCGATATTCCTTCATCGAATCGGCCGATTCGCGTTCGGACGTCCTTGGCCTGTCATCGCCGGTTGGGTCGCGCTGATCGCCGTGGTTGCGGGGCTTCTCGCCCTCAACCCGCCGAAGATCTCGAACGAGATGCGGATCGACGGCGTTCCTGCCCAGGAGGTCATCGACCAGCTGGCCGAGAAGATGCCGCAGTCCTCTGGCGGGCAGGGCAGCATCGCCTTCGCCGCACCGCAGGGCCAGCGGATCGACGACGGCGCCAACCGCGACGCCGTGCTGGCCGCGGTCGACGCGGTCTCGCGGACAGAGCATGTGGTCGATCCTCGTCAGCTGGCGCAAGAGGAGCTGGCCAAGGGGCCGGATAGCCCGATGCTCGCCGCCTCGGCGGCGGTGGCTCGCGCCCAGGTGGACGCCCCGCCGTCACCGGATGCGCCGCAGCCGCTGACCGTCGACGGCCGGCCGGTGCCTGGCGTGACGGTCTCCGCAGATGGTGCCGTCGCGCTCTACCAGTTCCAGTTCGACAGGCAGACCCCCGAACTGCCCACGGGAGTGGTTGAGCGCACCGTCGATGCGGCGCAGGAGGCAGTGGCCGACCGCGGCATCGAGGTGCTGCCGTCGGCGAGCATGGCGGAGATGCCCGAGATCGCGGGCGCCGCCGAGGTCATCGGCGTCATGGTGGCCGCGGTGGTGCTGATCATCACCCTCGGGTCCCTGATCGCCGCCGGCCTGCCGTTGGTGACCGCGCTGATCTCGGTGGCCCTGGGAGTCGGCGGCACCTTCCTGTTCTCGCATCTGTTCGAAATGCAGTCGATGACGGCGGTGCTCGCGCTCATGCTCGGCCTCGCGGTCGGCATCGACTATTCAATGTTCATCGTCAACCGGCAGCGGCGGCTGATCCTCGACCGCGGCTTGAGCGCAGGCGACGCGGCCGCCCGCGCGATCGGCACCGCAGGCAGCGCCGTCGTCTTCGCCGGGACGACCGTGGTGATCGCGCTCGTCGCGCTGACGGTCGTGGGCATTTCGCTGCTCACTCCAATGGCACTGGCGGCTGCAGCCACAGTCGTCGTCGCCGTCGTCGCCGCCATCACCCTGTTGCCCGCGCTGCTGGGACTGGTGGGCGAGCGCATCGCCTCGCCGAAGGCCCGGCGCAGCGCCGCGACCGAGGAGAGCAACCACCGCTTGGCTACGGCGTGGGTGGGCGCAATCCTGCGCAACCGCATCCCCGCCGCACTGGCAGGCATCCTGGTCACCGGTGTGATCGGCCTGCCGGCGCTGACGATGACGCTCGGCATGCCGGACGGCACCAGCTACAACGAGGGCACCCCGCAGCGCGAGAGTTACGACGTGATCGCCGAGCATTACGGCAAGGGCTACAACGGTCCACTCATCGTCTCTGCCGAAGCAGCGGCTGGCGGGCAACTGAGCCCGGCGGACATCGCGGGCGCCTACAGCGACCTGCGCCGGATGCCGGGTGTGGCCGATGTGGCCTTCGGCGGCGTCAACGACGCCTCCGACACCGCAGTGTTCTCCGTCGTGCCGGAAAACGGGCCGACCGAGGAGGCCACCGCACAACTCGTGCGCGACATCCGCGCTCAGACCGGCGCGCTGGCGGAACTCGACAATGCCGAATTCGGGGTCACCGGCATCACCGCCATGGGGATCGACATGTCCGATCGGCTGGGCGAAGCGATCCCCGTGTATGTCGGCATCGTGATGGGTCTGTCGATCCTCGTGCTGATGGTGGTGTTCCGTTCGGTCGCCGTCCCGCTCAAGGCGACCGCGGGGTTCCTGCTCACCGTATTCGCGGCGTTCGGTGCCACCACCGCGGTGTTCCAGTGGGGCTGGTTACAGCAGCTGATCGGACTGTCGGCGACCGGGCCGATCGTGTCGATGCTGCCGATCATGGTTGTCGGCGTGCTCTATGGCCTGGCGATGGACTACGAGGTGTTCCTGGTCTCCTCGATGAAGGAGGCGCACGTCCACGGCGATCGTGGGGAAGCAGCGGTGGAGCACGGATTCACCCAGGCTAGCCGGGTCGTGGTGGCGGCAGCCCTGATCATGACGGCGGTGTTCGCCGGCTTCGTGTTCAACGCCGACCCGATCATCAAGCAGATGGGCTTCGCACTGGCCTTCGGTGTGCTCGTCGACGCGTTCGTGGTGCGGATGACCGTCGTGCCCGCGGTGATGGCTATGCTGGGCGACCGCGCATGGTGGCTGCCGAACTGGCTGGCGCGGATTCTGCCCGATCTAGACATCGAGGGTGAGGCGCTCAACCGCCGACTCGAGCAGGAGCGGTCCGAGCGGCCGGTCTCCGTCTGACCCGTCTCTGTGACCATGGATCGTGCCAACCCGATGACCGGTCGCCCCACCGAAGTGTGACGGTGGCCGACTCCGGTGCGCGAATGAGGCAGTGATGTGGGTCACTTCACGGCGTGATCTGTGTCACAGCTCAGCTTCACCGGCGGCAACCGCGTCGTTAGTCTTGGGCAAGCACTCACGACGGGGAGTATGCACATGAGGTACCGACTGATGCCGTACGTCACTCTGGAGGTCGACGACCGCCTGCGTAGAGAGGTCCGGTCCTTCGGTGAACACCTGCGGGTAACCGTGCGCGCCTACCTGCTGAGCGCCGCTGACGACGTCGACACGGCCGGAGAACGGGTCCGCGGGATGTGCGACAAGGCGGTCAACAGGGTGGACACCGTGGTGGCGTCGATGAACGACAAGATCGCTCCATCCTCGGCTGCGCGGCACTCCGGCCGCGAGGCCATCTAGCTCGATGGCGGCGCCAGCGGTACCGCTGGCGCAGACGGAAGAGGCCCTCGGCGCCGGTGACCGCCACGGTGATCACGGGTTCGCAATACCCGGCCCCCGCCGATAGGGCCGAACTTGCGCACTGCCTCTACGGTGGTGGGTGCTGTCTGTCGTCAGCACCGTTCCGCTACGCAAAGGGGTGTCCGGCTTGGTGGGCCATGGGTTTGCGGTGTCCTTCGCCTTGCTTGCGGCGATCTTCATGGCGATCGGCATCGTGATCCGCCAGCGCGCCACACTCGATGTGCCGCCCGAGAAGGGCATCAGCACGGTCATGCTGATGACGCTGCTGCGCCGGCCGGTGTGGTGGGTGGGCACCGGGGCCGCGGTGGCGGGATTCATCTTCCAGGCCCTCGCGCTGGGATACGGGTCGCTACTGCTGGTGCAGCCGGTGCTGGTCTCGGCCCTGCTGTTCGCCCTGCCGCTGAGCGCGCGCCTCGCCGGCCGCCGCGTGAGCCGCGCCGAGTGGATGTGGGCGTTGTTGCTGACGGCAGCATTGACCGTGTTCGTCGCCTTGGCCAAGTCCACCGCCGGCGACTACGACATCCCCGTCGCACTGACGGTGATCGTGGTCGCGGTCTGTGTCGGCGTCGTGCTCGCGTGCGTGCTGATCGCGGTGCGTGCCAGCAACTGGCGGCGCGCGGTGATGCTCGCGGCGGGGGTCGGGGTGCTGTTCGGACTCGTCGCAGTGCTCACCAAGATCGTCATGCACATGATCACCGAGGGGCAGGTCCGCACGGCGCTGACCACCCCGGCGCTCTACCTGCTGGTGCTGCTCGGCGTCGGTGCGACGCTGCTGCAGCAGTCAGCTTTCCACGCCGGATCCCTGCAGACGTCAGTTCCGACGATGCTGGTGCTCGAGCCCGTGGTCGCCGTCGTCCTCGGCGCCATCGTCCTCAACGAGCACATGCAGATCAGCGCACTGGAACCGATCGCGCTCGGTGCCGCCGCCGCCGCGATGATCGCCGCGACGGTCGCGCTCGGCCGCGATGAAGGCGCCTACGAGGAAAAGCTCGAAGCCGAGCTCGCCGAACGGGTGGCCTGACCCGAGACGTCGGCGAGGGCGGCGAGCAGTTAACTCAGCTGTCGGGCCAGCTTGGCGACAGCGCCGCGGTGATGCCGCCAGCACGTCGGGGCGCGGTCCAGGCGGCCGTGCAACAGCAGCGCCTCCACCAGCCTGGTCTTCCCGCCCCCGGACGGGCCGACCAATGTGATGTTGCGGGACGGGGCGGCGTGGTTTGGGCGGCGTGGGTTTGGGCGGCGTGGGTTTGGACGGCGTGGGTTTGGACGGCGTGCGTTTGGACACTGTACGTGCGGGGAATTCGCGATCGGACGGGGGCCCGAGCCGCGCGGCAGCGCGGTGGGGGGTGAATGCAAATCGCACAAGCGTAAGGGGCCAGCATGAATCTGAAGAAGCTCGCAGCGACAGCAACGATGACAGGTGCGCTGGGCTTCGCGGCTGTCGGACTGGGCGCCGGTACGGCGCAGGCCGATCCACACTGTTGGTGGGTTCCCGATCCACTTCAGGGCCCGGGGCCGGGCTGCCTGGCGCCGCCCGGACACCTCAATCACGTTTCCGATGTCCCACCTGGACACTGGAAAGTCAAACCCGGCAAGGTCAACCACTGGTAAATCGCTCATCGGACGGCAACGTGGTCTGCTTCCATCGACCACCCGACCGACCACCCGACCGGGACTGCGCCACGAGGACGAGCACCGTCGCCGGACCGTCGCGGACGCCGAAGCCGTGAGCAATTCGCAGCCACATCACGCCTGCCACGACGACCACCGCCGCACCTCGACGCTGATCACCGGCCCGTCGAGGGCGAGGCGCTGATACTGCGGATACTTCTGCCGCAACGCTCCGTACCCGGTCGCCATCTGGTCGCCGCTGTGATGCACCGTGGCGACCCCGTCCGCTCGCACCCACCACAGCTGACTCCAGTCGTCGGAGTAGTTGTCGGCGATGAGGCACACTCGGGGATCGGCGTCGATGTTGGCCAACCGCCGCAACCGCTGGGTTGACTTCCGTTTGGCGTCCACCGCCGTGTACACCGTCTCCCGGTGCACGGCGAACACGACCGGCACGAGATGCGGTGTTCCGTCGGGGTTGATCGTGGCCAGCGCCGCCGCACGGGCGGCGGCGAACATTTCGACCGCGTCGAATCCGGACATGCCGTCAGCGTATTGGCCGGCCGCGGGGCCGTGAGTCAATCCGGCTCGCGCGGATTGTTCGGTTTACGGATGGCCGGGCTCTTCGTCACACCGATCTCAGGCTTCTTCCTCTGGCTCGGACGCTGCGTCTGCCGCCACGTCGGTCCGGTTTCGGCCGGTAGCTGCACCGACGGCGGTGGTGGCGGTGGAGGGGGAGGCGGCGGTGGTGGTTCGCGCGTGCGCGACGGTGCCGGCGCCACCGTCGATGACGGGGTCGGGTCAACGGTTGACTCCTCGTCCGCGCCGCCTCCGCGGCCAACGAGGAGTAACAGCACCGCGGACACCACGAGGGCGACGGCGGCCAGCGCGACGATCACGAGTGCCGTCACCGCCTGCCGGGTTCGGTACCACGGCGGCGGCGGGCGGCGGAAGGTCCACGTGTTGGCGTCGAACGCATCGAAGGTGTTGGCGTCGAACGCATCGAAGCGGTCCTCAGGCATGGGCACGTGCGGGGGCTCCACGTGCTGCGGCTCGACGTATCGGGGTGCGTCGGCATACTCCGCGACAGTCGGCTGGTAGACCTCGACATAGTCCTGATCAACGTCATAGTCCTGATCAACGTCATAGTCGGGATCAACCCCCGCGTCGTCCGGTCCGGCGCGCGCACCCCCCAAAAGGGGCGGTTCATCCCAGCGATAGTCGAAGTCCTTTGGGGCTTCGCGTTCGGCCACGCCCCAGATGCTATCCCGCGCCACCAGCACAAACGCGCGGGCACGGTAGCGTGGGTGGTCTTGATCAACGTACCCCGCCTGATCCGCCTGGCCACGGGAGTGTTCTGACGCCCGTTCGGATCGGTTCACCGCGTCACCGAGGAGTGGTAACCGCCGTCCAATCGCGGTGCTTCCTGACCATCGGAAGATTCGGCAATGGGCACTTTGCGCCTGCTGGCAGATTGAGAAGGCGAACTCGACGTCATCGCGCTGCCCCTGGACTGGGCCAACTACGGCGCGATCGAAAGTAGGTAGCGCGGCGGACCCCTGCCTTCAGGCGTGGGGGTGAGCGCGTCAAGTTCCTGCTTTGGGTGGCCACTGCGCGGGTACGGTTCCGGCGTGTTGAAACATTAGATGGTTGATCGCTGTCTAATGTTGTCGGGTGTGGGTGTTACGTTGCGGACGAACGCGAATATCGCGTTCCGGTGCGCCTATCACGTTGTCTGGTGCCCGAAATACAGACGCAAGGTGATCGGCGGGCGGATGGAGCAGCGGCTCAAGGACATCATCGTCGAGGTGATCGAGGAGAAGGGGGCATGGTTGATCGAGATGGAGACCATGCCTGACCACGTGCATCTGCTGGTGGAGGTCGACCCGCAGTTGGGGGTTCACAAGCTGGTGAAGGCCATCAAGGGCAGGTCCTCGCGGCTGCTGCGGCAGGAGTTCCCGTGGCTGAAATCGCGGTTGCCGACATTGTGGACGAATTCGTATTTCGTGGCGACGGTGGGTGGGGCACCGTTGTCGGTGATCAACCGCTACGTCGAGTCGCAGAAGGATCGTTGAGATCGTGGTGACGGGGCGGCGGTTTCGGGTGGAGTTCACCGACGCGCAGGCGGTGTTCGCCGAGCAGATCGGGGCAGTGTGTCGGGCGGTGTGGAACACCGGGTTGGAGCAGCGCGGTGAATACCGCCGCCGCGGGGCGTGGATGAACTACGGGCCCCAGGCCAAAGAGTTGGCCGAAGCCAAGACTGAGCATTCGTGGCTCAGAGACGTTTCGGGGCACTGCCTGCAGCAGACACTGATGGATCTGGATAAGGCGTGCCGTGAGCAGGGGACGTTTCGGGTGCATTGGCGTTCGGGTCGGCGGTGGGCGCCGTCGTTCCGGTTCCCCGAGGGCAACAAGATGGTGGTGGAGAAGCTCAGCCGCAAACATGCGCGGGTGAAGCTGCCCAAGCTTGGGTGGGTGAAATTCCGGGCGTCACGCAGCCTGCAGGGGGAAACCGTCCGCTCGGCCACCCTGTCGCGGGACGGTGCGCACTGGTTCGTGTCGTTGCTCGTCGACGACGGGATCGCGGCCCCGGCAGAGCACGCCGCCCCGGGGACCGCGGTGGGGGTGGATCGTGGTGTGGTGGTGGCGGTGGCCACCAGCGACGGTGAGCTGGCTGACCGGGAGTTCGTCACGACCGGTGAACGCCGCCGCCTGGTAGCGCTGCAACGCAGGCTGTCCCGCGCGGCCAAGGGGTCGGCAAACCGCACCAAGACCCGGCGGGCTCTGGCGAAGTTGCGGGCCACTGAGCGGCACCGCCGCCAGGATTTCTGCGTCCAGACCGCGCACCGCCTGGCCCAGTCGAACGCAGTCGTGGTGCTCGAAGATCTCAAGACCCGCAACATGACGCGCCGTGCTGCTCGGGTCGAAGATCCCGGCAACGCCGGGGCGTTCCTGCCGAACGGCGCGTCGAGTAAATCAGGTTTGAATCGGGCTGTACTGGGGAAAGGATGGTATCGGTTCGAGCAAGCGTTGATGTCTGTGTCGCGTTATACCGGGACACAGGTGATCAAGGTTCCGGCGGCCTTCACGTCGCAACGGTGTCCGGTGTGTGGGCATGTTGACCCGAAATCCCGTGAGAGCCAAGCGGTGTTTCGGTGCACAAACTGCCCGCACGGGCCCGTACACGCTGATGTGAACGCCGCCAAGAATGTATTGGCCGCAGGGCTTGCGGTCACCGCCTGCCGAGAAACCACAGCGCCTGCGGGTGTTGCGGTGACGTCGACGCAGGAACCAGCAGGAAACCGCGAGGAATTACTGCTCCAACCCGTCTAACAGGTTGGAATCCCCCGACTTTCAGCCGTGGGGAGGAACGTCAACCCGCCACGTCCTCGAAGAAGAAGAAGTACGGCCGCTCACCGTCGGGATGGAGCCGACCCTGGTGCTCGTCAGACTGCTTCGATCGGTTCGATCCCGAGATCCCGGTAGGTCACCAGCGCCGCGAACGGGACGCCCCGCTCGGCGAACAGCGCTGCCGCGACGTCACCGCGGTCGACCATCGGGATGACGCCGCTCACCACCGCGCCAGCTGCGACCACCCGGTCGAATGCCAGCGCCGTCGAGCCGCCGGTGCTGATCACGTCGTCGACGAGCAGCACCCGCATACCGGGTGCGATGCGCGTGCCCTCGATCCACTGTTCGCGCCCGCGCTGCTTCTGTTCCTTGCGGACCGAAAACCAGGCCGCTCCGGTGACCATCGCCACGCCGTGGGCGAGCGGATCGGCCCCCATTGTCAACCCGCCGACGGCCTCGAACTCGATGCCGGTCCGGGCGGCCAGATCCGCGACGGCGCGGCTCACGATCGTCAGCCGTTCCCCGTTGTCGACGGCGTATTTGCCGTCGATGTAGTCGTGGCTGAGTTGACCGCTGGCAAGGCGGAACGGCTCCTCACGGTGCTCGTACCCGCGCGTGCGGATCAACTCGAACGCCGCATGCCAGGATTCCGGACGGTCGCTCGGCGCAGACATACCGCAGATCGTATGCGACGCGTCTCACCCCCGGCGGGCCCGCTGCGTCAACTCCACGGCGGCAGAGCGCAGTTCGGCAGGCGAACTCAGCGGCGCGGCATAGCCTACCCGGGTGTAGGCGATGCCGCGTTCGGTTTCGAGCCGAAGATCGAGTCCGTAGCGATCCGCCCGGGTGCACGACGCGGTGGTCGCGTCCAGATAGCCGCCGAGTACCCGCGCCATCGCCAACAGCGACTCGGCGTGGTCGGCGTTGAGGTGCGCGACCGCTCCCGCGGCCTGAAGCGCCACCGGATCGGCTTCGGCGGCAGAATAATCCGCGCCGCTGCACGAACCCATCCGGCCGTAGCCGCCGACCCAACGGACACGCCGAACGCGCAGCACCCACACGGTGAAGTCGCTGTAGTCGATGTAGTACTTCGCCGCCGGCACCGCGGCCAGGTGCGCCTCCCGAGCCGCGTGGGGCTCGTCCCCGATGGGCCGCTCGACCACCCCGGCCAGCGTTACCCGGCCGTTGGAGAGCGGATCGGATGCCGAGGACGGCGCGACGATCGCGACGCTCGCCCGCGGATCAGCGGCCAGGTTGCGGCCGTGCTCGGCGAGGTCCGACACGCACAGCACCGGGGCGCCGTCGAGCAGCCCGTAGGTGACGAACGACGCCCACGGGTCCCCGTCGGCCGTCAGTGTGGCCAGCGTGGCGGTGTTGGCCGAGGCCGCGATTGTCCGGGACTCCTCGGCGGCTGACGGTCGTACGGCGTCGGCAGCGGGGCGCAGCGGCGGAGGCACCGACGGCGCACCGCCGGGGTCGCCGTGATCGCGGTTGGCCACTTCGGCACCATACCGCTGCGCCGCGGTCGCGCGGCGGCCCGCACTGGGCCACGATTCAGGTACCACGACGATGGGTAGGACTGAGGACCGATGGACCACAGCAGCGGCTCACCCGCCCACCCCGATCACGACCCGGCGGAGGGCAGCCATGTCGAGGGCGGCCTCGTCGAGCATCCGAACGCCGACGACTTCGGCCACGCGCGGCTGGTCCCGCAGGACCGGACCTGGTTCAAGCGTGCGGTGTTCTACGAGGTGTTGGTGCGGGCGTTCCACGACTCGGACGCCGACGGCTCCGGCGATCTGCGGGGGCTGACCGAACGGCTGGACTACCTGCAGTGGCTCGGCGTCGACTGTCTGTGGCTGCCGCCGTTCTACGATTCGCCGCTGCGCGACGGTGGATACGACATCCGCGACTTCTACAAGGTGCTCCCCGAATTCGGTACCGTCGACGACTTCGTCGCGCTGCTCGACGCCGCGCACCGCCGCGGCATCCGGGTCATCACCGACCTGGTGATGAACCACACGTCCGACTCGCACCCGTGGTTCCAGGAGTCGCGCCGCGACCCCGACGGCCCTTACGGCGACTTCTACGTGTGGAGCGACACCAGCGAAAAGTACGCCGATGCCCGGATCATCTTCGTCGACACCGAGGAATCGAACTGGACCTTCGACCCGGTGCGACGCCAGTTCTACTGGCACCGGTTCTTCTCTCACCAACCAGATCTGAACTACGACAACCGCGCCGTGCAGGAAGCGATGCTCGACGTGCTGCGCTTCTGGCTCGACCTGGGGATCGACGGCTTCCGGCTCGACGCCGTGCCGTACCTGTTCGAACGCGAGGGCACCAACTGCGAGAACCTGCCCGAGACGCACGCGTTCCTGCGGCACTGCCGCAAGGTGATCGACGACGAGTACCCAGGCCGGGTGCTACTCGCCGAGGCCAACCAGTGGCCGGCGGATGTGGTCGAGTATTTCGGCGATCCGGACACCGGCGGCGACGAGTGCCATATGGCCTTCCACTTCCCGCTGATGCCTAGGATTTTCATGGCTGTCCGGCGTGAGTCACGTTTCCCGATATCCGAGATCCTCGCGCAGACGCCGGAGATCCCGGACATGGCGCAGTGGGGCATCTTCCTGCGCAACCACGACGAGTTGACGCTCGAGATGGTCACCGACGAAGAGCGCGACTACATGTACGCCGAGTACGCCAAAGACCCACGGATGAAAGCGAATGTCGGGATCCGGCGCCGCCTGGCCCCCCTACTGGAGAACGACCGCAACCAGATCGAGTTGTTCACCGCGCTGCTGCTGTCGTTGCCCGGGTCGCCGGTGCTGTACTACGGCGACGAGATCGGGATGGGCGACATCATCTGGCTGGGTGACCGCGACGGTGTCCGCACCCCGATGCAGTGGACGCCCGATCGCAACGCCGGCTTCTCGAAGGCCACGCCCGGCCGCCTGTACCTGCCGCCCAACCAGGACGCGATCTACGGTTACCAGGCGGTGAATGTGGAAGCGCAGCGGGACAGTTCGAATTCGCTGCTGAACTGGACGAAGACCATGCTCGCCGTGAGAAGACGCCACGACGCGTTCGCCATCGGGACGTTCCGCGAACTCGGCGGGTCGAACCCGTCGGTGCTGGCGTTCGTACGGGAGACAAGCGGCAGCGAAACGGTGCTCTGCGTGAACAACCTGTCCCGGTTTCCGCAGCCCATCGAGCTCAACCTGCAGCAGTGGAACCGCTTCACTCCGGTCGAGATGACCGGATACGTCGACTTCCCGAGCATCGGGGCACTGCCCTACCTGCTGACTCTGCCCGGCCACGGGTTCTATTGGTTCGAGCTTCGCGCCCCCGACCCCGAGCCCGAAGGAGTGCAGCCATGAACCTTCCCTTCGACGACTGGCTACCGCAACAGCGGTGGTACGGTGGCCGCAGTCGCCAATTCGTCTCTGCCACGGCGGATGTGGTGGTCCCGCTACGCGACGACATCGACCTGGTGCTGCTCAGGGTCGACTACGCCGAAGGCACACCGGAGCGCTACCAGATCCTCGTACGTTGGGATTCGGCGCCGATCGACGAGTACAGTGCGGTCGCCCGGATCGGCAGAGACACGGCGCCCGACGGCGACCGCACTGGCTACGACGCGTTGTACGACCCCGCGGCGGCGCACTTCCTCCTGACGCTGATCGACTCCTCGGCGCAGGTCGGTGACATCCGGTTCGTGAAGGAGCCGGAGGTGACGCTGCCGCTGCAGGCCGCGCCGCGGGTGTCCAGCGCCGAGCAGAGCAATACCAGCGTCATTTTCGACCAGGACGCAATCCTCAAGGTGTTCCGGCGTATCGCCCCCGGCATCAACCCCGATATCGAGTTGAACCGGGCGCTTGCCCGAGCGGGCAACCCGCATGTCGCGCGGCTGCTCGGCTCGTTCGAGACCACGTTCGACGGGGAGCCGTATGCGCTCGGCATGGTGACCGAGTTCGCGGCCAACTCGGCCGAGGGCTGGGACATGGCGCTCACCAGCACTCGCGACCTGTTCGCCGAAGGCGACCTCTACGCCGACGAGGTGGGCGGCGACTTCGCGGGGGAGTCGCACCGCCTCGGTGAGGCGGTGGCGTCGGTGCACGCGACGCTGGCCGCCGAACTTGGCGCGTCGTCGGTGCCGTTTCCGCTCGACACCGTGCTGGAGAGGCTGCGGTCGGTGGCCGACGCGGTAGCCGAACTGCAGCCGCACGCCGCCCTGATCGAGGAGCGATACCGCAAACTCGCCGGCCAGGAGATCACCGTCCACCGGGTGCACGGCGACCTGCATCTCGGGCAGGTGCTGCGAACCACGGAGGGCTGGCTGCTGATCGACTTCGAGGGCGAACCGGGCCAACCGCTCGACGAACGCCGCCGGCCCGACTCCCCGATGCGCGACGTCGCGGGCATGCTGCGGTCCTACGAATACGCCGCCTATCAACGGTTGATCGAACGCGGCGGCGACGCCGCGCACGACAAACAGCTCGCTGCCCGGGCCAGGGAATGGGTCGACCGCAACGTCAGCTCGTTCTGCGACGGGTACGCCGCCGCCTCGGGCACCGATCCGCGCGGCGACGCCGAATTGCTGGCCGCCTACGAACTCGACAAGGCGGTCTACGAGGTCGGCTACGAGGCGCGGTACCGGCCCAGCTGGCTGCCGATCCCGATGAAGTCCATCCTGCGGATCGTCGGGGCGTGAACGCCTGGCTCAGCACCCCCGAAGTGTGCCCGCCGAGATCGACGAAATGCCGCCGCCTTCTCGCACCTCTGCGCCCGTTTGTTCGTTTCGGCGCTGGAGCAACTAGAGGGTGACCACCTCGTAGTCGCTCAGCCCGCCCATCAGCACGTGCAGCTGGTCCTGCGCCGACCCGAGCGTCTGTTCGATCGCGGTCAGCCGCGCGGCGTAGTGGCCGACCGGATACTCCGCGGTGACACCGATACCGCCGTGCAGCTGGATGGCCTCCTGGGCGATGTGCCGACCCGAGCGGCCGATCTGCAGCTTCGCGCGGGCGGCGATCGCCGGGTCGAAGTCACCGTCGGCTATCGACATGGCCGCGTAGTACGCCATACTGCGGGCCAACTCCAGCGAGACGTACATGTCGGCGGCCCGCTGCGTCAGCGTCTGGAACTTGCTGAGCGTGACGCCGAACTGCTTGCGGCTCTTGAGGTAGTCGGTCGTCAAGCGCAGCGCTTCCTCCATCGCGCCCAGCGCTTCGGCGCACAGCGCCGACTGCAGCCGCACCAGGGCCCGAGAGATCGCGTCGGTGGCGTCCCCGCCGGCACCCAGCGGCGTGGCGGTCACCCCGTCGAGGTCGATCTCGGCTCCGCGCTGACCGTCGAAGGTCCGGAACGGTTTCCGGGAGACCGCGGTGCCCTCGACCACGAACAGACCCGTCCCGCCGTCGGCCAGGGCGGCGCTGACGATCAGCGTGTCGGCGCTGTCACCGGCGATCACCGGATTCTTGCGCCCGGTGAGCGTCCAGGAATCCCCCTGCTGCTCAGCGGTGGTTGAGAGCTTGCCGCCGACGCCACGCATACCGGGTTCGGTATGGGCGAAGGCGAGCAGGTGCTGACCGGCGCCGACCGCGTCGAGCAGCTGCTTCTGTTTGTCGCTGCCGACCTCGGCGATCAGGGCGCCGGGTCCCAGCGCCGCGGAGAGCACCGGTTCGGGCGCCAGCCGCCGACCGATCTCGGTGGCGACCACCATGATCTCGAGCTGCCCGCCGGCGTCCTCCTCGAAGCCGAGGCCGAGGATGCCGATCTCGGCGAGCTGGTTCCACACGTCGCGGCTCCAGCCGAGCTCGGAGTCGACGACCTTGAGCCGTGTCTCGATGTCGTAGGTGCGTGCCAGCACCTCGCGGCTGGTGTCGCGGAGCAGTTCCTGCTCGTCGGTGAAGTCGAAATCCATGACTACCTCACAATCCGAGAATGGTCGACGCGATGATGGTGCGCTGGACCTCGTTGCTGCCGCCGTAGATCGACGTCTTGCGGTAGTTGAGGTACGTCGGCGCGCTGTGGCGGGCCCACTCGGGCGACGCGAGATCGGCTCCGGCGTCGAAGGGGAGCACGTCGGGACCGGCGACCTCGACGAGGAGCTCGGTGGCCAGCTGCTGGAGCTGGCTGCCGCGAAGCTTGAGCACCGACGATGCGGGATTGGGCTTGCCGTCCACCGAGCCGGACGCCACCCGCATCTGGGTCAGCTCGAGTGCGAGCACGTCGTTCTCCGCTTCGGCGAGCCGGGCGGCGAAAAGTGGATCGTCGAGTAGCCCGGACTCCTTGGCACGGGCCTTGACGTCGGCCAGTTTGACCTTGGTGCGGCCCACCTGGGTGATGCCGGTGCGCTCGTTGCCGAGCAAGAACTTGGCGTAGCTCCAACCCTGGTTTTCCTCGCCGACGAGCTGGTCGGCGGGCACCCGGACGTCTTCGAAGAAGACCTCGTTCACCTCGAAGCTGCCGTCGACGAGTTTGATCGGGCGCAGCGTGATGCCCGGGGTGTTCATGTCCATCAGCAGGAACGAGATACCGGCCTGCTTCTTCGGTGCGTTCGGGTCGGTGCGCACGAGGCAGAAGATCCAGTCGGCGTACTGGCCCAGCGTCGTCCACGTCTTCTGGCCGTTGACGACGTAGGTGTCGCCGTCGCGGATGGCCGTCGTGCGCAGAGACGCCAGGTCGGAGCCTGCCTCCGGTTCTGAGAAGCCCTGGCACCACCAGATGTCCAGCGCCGCCGTCGGCGGCAGGAACCGCTCTTTGATGGCCTGGGAACCGAACTCCGCGATCACCGGACCGACCATCTTGGAGTTGAAGGTCAGCGGCTCCGGGACGCATGCCAGCTGCATCTCGTCGAGCCAGATCTGGTGCTGGACGGGCGTCCAGTCCTTACCGCCCCACTCGACCGGCCAGTTCGGCACGGCGAGTCCGTGGTCGTTGAGGATCTTGTGCGTGGTGATGATGTCGTCTCTGTCGACCTCACCGCCCTGCCGGGACCGTTCCCGGATCTCGGCGGGGATCTCGGTGCGGTAGAAGGACCGAAGCTCGTCGCGAAAGGCGGCTTCCTCTTCGGTCAGCGCCAGCTGCATGTTTGACTCCCTGATCGGTGACTGAGGGCCTGAATTCACCCTAACTCACCGGTTGGTCAGGTCAGCTGCCGGTCAGGATGAATACCGGTCGCGACTCTCGGCGGGGGTCGGTGTCGACGTCGGCGATGGAACGCAAGCGCCCGTGGTCGTCGCATCAGGTTTAGTGCCCAGGGCGGCGGGGCAACCGGCCCCACGTGAGCGACAACGACGACCTTCAGTCCGCCAACGACGTCGACGGCCCCGGCGACACCCTGCGGCCAACGGAGGGGCTCGACCCTGACGACGTCCGCAACGACGACGGCGACAACGTCGTCGACCCGCCCGACGACTGGGCCGAAGCCGACCGCTCGTATCAGCTGCCGCGTGGTGAAGTGGGCGGTGGCGAATCGCTCGACGAGAAGCTCGCCGCCGAGGTGCCCGATAGCGCGGCGGAGGCCCCACCCGCCGACGACTCAGCGCCGGCGGGTGAGGTGGAACCCAGACCAGAAGACCAGATCGACAACATCACGCCGGACCATCACGGCACCGACGCCGGTCAGGTCAGCGGCACCCCAGAGGACGGTGACTCGTTCTTCACCGTCGTGGAGTGACTCCCGCTTAGGGCTCGTTGACCGCCTGCAACACCAGCACCGAGCGGTCCGCGACCTGGATCTTGGCGCCCGCAGTCACCGACTCGCGGACGTCATTGTCGTCTGCGGTGTTGATCACCGGCAGCCACGCCCGGCCGAATTCCGGTGCCGGCGTGACGAATTCGAGCGGCTCATGGTAGGCGTTGAAGCACAGCAGGAACGAGTCGTCGGTGACCCGGTGACCGCGGACGTCGAGATCGGGGATTCCCTCGCCGTTGAGGTACACCGCGATCGACTTGGCGAAGCCGCTCTCCCAGTCCTCGTCGGTCATCTCCGCCCCGTCAGGGGCGAACCAGGCGATGTCTGGTAGGCCCGGCGCGCCGCGCTGGCGCACCGGCCGGCCGGAGAAGAACCGGCGCCTGCGGAACACCGGGTGGGCGGCACGCAGCTCCGAGACCTTCTGGGTGAACGCCATCAAATCGGTGTCGGCGGTCGACCAGTCGATCCAGGACAGTTCGTTGTCCTGGCAGTAGACGTTGTTGTTGCCCTGCTGGGTGCGACCGAGTTCGTCACCGTGGCAGATCATCGGCACGCCCTGACTGAGCAGCAGCGTGGTCAGGAAGTTGCGCTGCTGACGGCTGCGCAGCGCGGTGACCTCAGGATCGTCCGTCGGCCCCTCCACACCGCAGTTCCACGACCGGTTGTGACTCTCCCCGTCCTTGTTGTCCTCGCCGTTGGCCTCGTTGTGTTTCTCGTTGTAGGACACCAGGTCGCGCAGCGTGAAACCGTCGTGGGCGGTGACGAAGTTGATCGAGGCGACAGGCCGTCGCGCGGTTTGCTCGTAGAGGTCCGACGACCCGGTGAGCCGGGACGCGAACTCGTCGAGTGTGGCCGATTCGCCGCGCCAGTAGTCACGCACGGTGTCGCGGTACTTGCCGTTCCACTCCGTCCACTGCGGAGGGAAGTTGCCGACCTGGTATCCGCCGGGCCCGACGTCCCACGGTTCGGCGATCAGCTTGACCTGACTGACCGTCGGGTCTTGCTGTACGAGCTCGAAAAACGTGGCCAGCCGGTCGACGTCGTAGAACTCACGGGCCAGCGTGGAGGCGAGGTCGAACCGGAAACCGTCGACGTGCATCTCGGTCACCCAGTACCGCAGTGAATCCATGATCAGCTGCAGGGCATGCGGATGGCCGACGTTGAGGCTGTTGCCGGTGCCGGTGTAGTCCATGTAATAGCGCTTGTCGTCGTCGACGAGCCGGTAGTAGGCGGCGTTGTCGATGCCCCGGAAGGACAGCGTCGGGCCCATGTGGTTGCCTTCGGCGGTGTGGTTGTAGACCACGTCGAGAATGACCTCGATCCCCGCCTCGTGCAGGGTGCGCACCATTGCCTTGAACTCCTGCACCTGCCCACCGGGCGTGGTGCTCGAGCTGTACTTCGGATCCGGTGCCAGGAACCCGATCGTGTTGTAGCCCCAGTAGTTCGAAAGCCCCTTCTCCAGCAGCGTCGAGTCGTTGGCGAAGTGGTGCACCGGCATCAGTTCGATCGCGTTGACGCCGAGCGCCCTGAAGTGCTCGATGATCACGGGGTGGGCCACCGCGGAGTAGGTTCCGCGGATCTGTTCGGGGATGTCCGGATGGGTCTGCGTCAGTCCCTTGACGTGTGCCTCGTAGATCACGGTGTCGGCGTATTCGTGTTTGGGCGGACGGTCCACCCCCCAGTCGAAGTACGGGTTGATCACCACCGACTTCGGCATGTTGGCCGCCGAGTCGTCGTCGTTGCGGCTGTCCGGATCGCCGAAGTTGTAGCCGAACAACGGCTGGCCCCAGTCGAAGGTGCCGTCGATGGCCTTCGCGTACGGGTCGAGCAGCAGCTTGTTCGGGTTGCACCGCTGGCCGTTGGGCGGATCGTACGGGCCGTGCACGCGGTAGCCGTAGCGCTGACCCGGCTCGATGTTCGGGATGAACCCGTGCCAGACGAATCCGTCGACCTCGGGCAGGGTGACAGACGCCGTCTGCCCGCCGTCGGCGTCGAACAGGCATAGCTCCACTCGCTCGGCGGCTTCGCTGAACAGGGCGAAGTTGGTGCCGAAGCCGTCATACGTCGCCCCGAGAGGATAGGCCTTGCCTGGCCATAATTCGGGGACGATGTTCGGGTTGGGGGCTGCGGCCAATGTGCACGCTCCTGGGGGTCGGTTCACGGACGGGGGCGACGTTACGGGGCGATCGGCGTGGGACAACACGGCCGGGCCCTTGGCGGCGTCGCAGAGATATACCCACTTCCGGACTTCTCAACGGCCTGCCGGGTCACCCTGGCTGCGCCACGTTCAGACCACGGCGACGCCGGCGCCGCGCAGCGCCTCGACCGCCTCGGCGGTCGAATCCTCGGCGACCCCCGCGGTGAGGTCGAGCAGCACTCGTGTGGTGAAACCGGCCGCCGCGGCGTCGGCCGCGGTGGCGCGGACGCAGTAGTCGGTGGCGATCCCGACGACGTCGACCTCGTCGACGCCCCGCTCGCGCAGCCAGTCGCTCAGCGGCGTTCCCGCGGCGTCCCTGCCTTCGAACCCGCTGTAGGCCGCGGAGTGCTCACCCTTGGTGAAGACCGCCTCGAGCGGCGACGGGTCGAGGTCGGGGTGGAACTGGGCTCCCTCGGTGCCCACGACACAGTGGCGCGGCCACGACATGCGGTAGTCCGGCGTGTCGGAGAAGTGCTCGCCGGGGTCGATGTGGAAGTCCTTGGTCGCCAGGACGTGGTGATACCCGGTGCCCGACGTGGTGTCGTTGGCTGCGAGCAGGTCGCTGATGCGCCGGGCGACGGCGGCCCCGCCGGTCACGGCCAGCGAGCCGCCTTCGCAGAAGTCGTTCTGGACGTCGACGACGATGAGCGCGCGCATAGTGTCACGGTAGCGCCGCGCGGCCGGTCACACACCTGCCGCGTGCACCCGGTGGTGCACCGTCAGCAGCAGGTGGTCGAACGCCGAGCGTGGCGGCAGCGTTTCCTCGTAATACAGGGCGGTGACGTCGGCGAGCAGCCGTTCGGCGAAGGTGCGCAGCTTCACCCCGGCTTCGGCGGCGCGCCACTTGAGCAGCTCGAAGGCAGCGACCGCGTCGACGCGGTAGACCAGCATGAGCATTCCTTTGGCGCGTTCGATCGACGCACGGTGCTCGACCATCGCCGCCGCGGTGGCGGCCGCCATCTCGCGGGTTGAATCGTCCAGACGGCTCGTAGTCACGTCGACGTAGAAACCCTGTGTGCCGACGATGTCCCCGGTGTCGTCGAACATGCGGTCGGCGATTACCACCACGTCGTGGATGCGTTTCTCGGTGTCGATGATCCGGTGACGGGCGCTGAAGGTGCGGCGGGTGCGCCGGATGTCGTCGAGCGTTGCCGCCACCGAGACGTAGTCGTCGGGGTGCTTGTGGGCGAGCACCAGTTCAGTGGTGGGAGTGACGGTTCCTGGCTGGTATCCGTGCATGTGGTGCACCTGGTCCGACCACTCCCAGCGGCCGTCCGCGAAGTGGTAACGGAACCATCCGACGTTCTGGGGCGACCCACCGGCCAGTGCCCGCTCCAGTGACTCTTCGGGGGGCACTGTGCCAGAGTAACCCGCCGGGTGTGACCTCACCCGCCGAATAGCGAATAGAAGGTACAAACCCAAGAATGTGTAGTCGACCATGACGAGCATCATCGCGAGCTGTCCGGTGATCTCGTGCGCCGACGGCAGCAGCTTGAGCGCGCGGTCGTGCGCGGCGACGACACCTGCCATGTGGCCGGCCACCACGAACGCCACCTTGACCGTCGCCAGCCGCGCTGCAGCGGATCGGCCAGCAGGCGTCGAGTAGCCGAACAGTGCTGCGCCGGTGCCCTGGTCGCGGTTCTGTGTGGTCTCGCACTGACTCTGCAGACCGCGGCCGCACATCCAGCAGGTCCCGCAGGAGATGTTGAACGGAATCACCACGCGGTCACCGACCTGGAGGTCACCGGTCTCGGCGCCCACCCCTCTCGACCACACCCATGGCCTTGTGGCCGATGATGTCGCCGGGGTTCATGAACGCGGTCAGCACTTCGTACAGGTGCAGGTCGGACCCGCAGATGTTGGTGCCGGTGACACGGATGATGGCGTCGGTCGGCTCTTTGATCACCGGGTCCGGCACGTTATCCACGGAAACCTTGCGACGTCCCTGCCAAGTCACTGCATGCATTCTCCTCGAGGCCGATTTCTCCGAACGAGCGTGCCGGTCAAACGAGTGCCGGGTCAAACGCGTGCCGTTGCATCTCGCTGGTGCCCGATTCCGAGCGCCTGCGCGGCGACCATGGGCGGGTCCGCTCGAAGGTCCCCAGCGCTCAGTCCAGCATCGTCTCGGCCGGCTACGACAACGACGACCGCGTCCTCTACGTCGCCGTGCGACCGCGAGGGGCACACGGGCGGCGGAGTGACCACCTCCAACGAATCGAACGTATGATCGATCAGTGGGCGATTTGCAGGCGATCGGCTACAACGGGCAGCCGGTGCCGCCGGCGTTCCGGCGGGTCGACCCTCCCGTCGCCGTGCTCGTCGACCTCGCGGTGCTGTTCCCCCGCGAGCCGCACCGGCACGGCGGCTACAGCCCGGCCGGACTGCAGATGCACGCCGTCGTGGAGGGGCGACTGACGTGCTGGGGGATGTGCGAGCAGGGCTACTGGTGGGGCTTGGTGACCTATGACATCGCCTATGGCGCCCACCGCAAATCGGTCACCCACTGGGTGCCCGCGTGGGTGCTCAAGCGGCAGACGGACCCGCGTTGACGGCTTCGTCGATGCGGCGCTGCGCCTCCCCCGGGGAGATGCGCAGGCGCTGGGCCAGCACCTCGGCCGAGGTTCGGGCGCCGAACCGGAGGGGGCGACCCGAGGTCACGAGCCGTCCCGTCAATCGACGCTCCACCTCCTGTACGCGCTCGCGCAGCCGGCCGAGCCGGATCAGCACCGCCTGGGCCTCCGTCCGGCTCATCCCGGCCACCGGCAGCCCGCCGAGGCGCGCGGACAATGTTTCGACGGTGTCCATCGTGTCCATGACCTGATCCCGTGTCGAACTCATGTTCGACATGTTAGCGCTGGGGTGTGACAACTGCGGCGCTGTGATAGTCAGGCGCAAGTGCACGCGTTGCGTCTCCTAGCGCGTCAAACTATAGTCTGGACACATGTCCAGAAGGTTCGGAGTCTCTGCGTGACGCGATTCGACCAGACCAGCCTGGCCCGGCCGGTCCGCCTCGAAGCCATCTGAGTATGCGCATTGCGCTGTTGTCCTACCGCAGCAAGACGCACTGCGGCGGCCAAGGTGTCTATGTCCGTCATCTCAGTCGGGGACTCGTCGAGCTGGGTCACGACGTCGAAGTGTTCTCCGGCCAACCCTATCCCGAGGGGCTCCACCCGCGGGTCCAGCTGACCAAGGTGCCCAGCCTCGACCTCTATCGTGAGCCCGATCCATTCCGGGTGCCCCGACCCAGCGAGATCCACGACCGGATCGACCTGCAGGAGCTGTTGACCACCTGGACCGCGGGGTTTCCCGAGCCCAAGACCTTCACCCTGCGGGTGGCGCGCATTCTCTCCGAGCGGCGCGCCGACTTCGACGTAGTCCACGACAACCAGAGCCTCGGCACCGGCCTGCTGCAGATCGCCGCGATGGGGCTGCCGGTGGTGGCCACCGTCCACCATCCGATCACCCGGGACAAGGTGGTCGACGTCGCGGCCGCCCGCTGGTGGCGTAAGCCGCTGGTGCGCCGCTGGTACGAATTCGCCGAGATGCAGAAGCAGGTCGCCCGCCAGATCCCGGAACTGCTCACCGTCTCGTCGTCCTCGGCCACTGACATCGCGGAGGACTTCGGCGTCTCGCCAGGGCAGTTGCACGTCATACCGCTCGGGGTGAACACCGAACTGTTCCGGCCCGCGGACAACCGGGTGCGTGGTCGCGTCATCGCCATCGCGAGTGCCGACGTGCCGCTCAAGGGCATCAGCCATCTGTTGCACGCCGTCGCCCGCCTGCGGGCCGAGCACAACCTCGACGTCCAACTGGTCTCGAAGCTCGAACCCAACGGGCCAACCGAGAAGCTAATCGCCGAACTAGGGATCTCCGACATCGTGCACAGCTCCAGCGGGCTGTCCGACGAGGAGCTGGCCGGGCTGCTGGCCTCAGCAGAGGTGGCCTGCATTCCGTCGCTGTACGAAGGGTTCTCGCTGCCCGCGGTGGAGGCGATGGCCAGCGGGACGCCGATCGTGGCCAGCCGGGCCGGTGCGTTGCCCGAGGTGGTGGGCGACGACGGCGAATGCGCACGCCTGGTGACACCCGGCGACGTGGAGGACCTGACCCGCGCGCTCGGCGAACTCCTCGAATCGCCCGCGCAGCGGCACCGCCTCGGCGTCGCAGGACGGCGTCGGGCACTCGACGTGTTCAGCTGGGCATCGGTTGCCGCACAGACCGTGTCGGTCTACGAGCGGGCGATGGCGACATGCTGACCGTCGACTTCGACCGGCTGGGAATCGGGCCGGGATCCAAGGTGATCGACGTCGGCTGCGGTGCGGGCAGGCACACCTTCGAGGCGTACCGCCGCGGTGCCGACGTCGTCGGCTTCGACCAGAACGCGCAGGATCTCAACGACGTCGAGGAGATCCTGCAGGCGATGAAAGAACAGGGCGAGGCGCCGCCGTCGGCGAAAGCGGAAGTCGTCAAAGGCGACGCGCTCGACCTGCCCTACGCCGACGGCACCTTCGACTGCGTGATCGCCTCGGAGATCCTCGAACACGTACCGCAGGACACCGATGCCATCGCGGAGCTGGTGCGGGTCCTCGAACCCGGTGGCAAACTCGCGATCACGGTGCCCCGCTGGCTGCCGGAACGGATCTGCTGGCTGCTGTCCGACGAGTACCACGCCAACGAGGGCGGCCACGTCCGCATCTACAAGGCCGACGAACTGCGGGGCAAGGTGACCGCACACGGGTTGACGTTCACCCACAGCCACCACGCCCATGCGCTGCACTCGCCGTTCTGGTGGCTCAAATGCGCTGTGGGTACTTCGAAGAACGACCACCCGGCCGTCGCGGCGTACCACAAGCTGCTGGTGTGGGACATGGTCTCGGCGCCCTGGTTGACCCGCCGCGGCGAGCAGCTGCTCGACCCTCTCATCGGTAAGAGTGTCGCTCTCTATTTCGAGAAAGCGGCAGACTGCGGGAAACAGGCGGTCCTGGATGCTCGCCGCTGACCTGCCCGGGATACCCGGCATCTTCAGCCCTGCGCAGTGCAGGCAGACCGCGGAGTCCATTGCCGCCGAGCAGGAGCCGTCGGGGGCCATTCCGTGGTTCACCGGCGGGCACACCGACCCATGGGACCACGTCGAGTCGGCGATGGCGCTGACCGTCGCCGGTCTGCTCGAACCGGCACGTGCTGCGTACGAATGGTGCCGGGTCACCCAGCGTGCCGACGGTTCGTGGCCGATCCAGTTCCGCAAGGGCGTCGTCGAAGACGCCAACAGCGACAGCAACTTCTGTGCCTACATCGCCGCAGGTGTGTGGCATCACCTGCTGATCACCGCAGACCACTCCTTCGCCGAGACGATGTGGCCGGTGGTGGCCAGGGCGATGGACTTCGTGCTCGGCCTGCAGCGGCCCAACGGCGAGATCTCCTGGGCGCAAAGCAAAGCCGGCCCGATCCCGGAGGCATTGCTGACCGGATGCGCCAGCATCCACCACAGCATTCGGTGCGCCCTGGCTCTGGCCGACTACATGGGCGAGCCGCAGCCCGAGTGGGAGGTGGCCGTCGGGCGGCTGGGGCACGCGATCGTCGCGCATCCCGAGTCCTTCGTGCCCAAGGATCGACACGCGATGGAGTGGTACTACCCGGTGCTCTGCGGTGCGCTGCGCGGACCGGCCGCCCGGGCCCGGATCGGAGAACGCTGGGACGATTTCGTGGTGCCCGGCCTGGGCATCCGGTGTGTCGACGACCGTCCCTGGGTCACCGGTGCCGAGACCTGCGAACTGGTGATGGCGCTGGACGCGATCGGCGACCGGGCGCGCGCACACCAGCAGTTCGCCGCCATGCACCATCTGCGCGAGGACGACGGATCGTATTGGACAGGGTTGGTGTTCGCCGACGGTAAGCGCTGGCCCGAGGAGCGGACCACGTGGACCGGCGCCGCCGTCATCCTCGCCGCGGACGCACTCACGGGCGCCACCCCTGGTAGCGGGATCTTCCGCGGCGCGGATCTGCCGCGCGGCCTCGACGACGAATTCGACTGCGCCTGCGCCGTCAGCGACCGCTAGCGGGAGTCCCAACGTCAGGACGGTGCGTCGATCAGTTCCCCCACCGTCTGCGAGGAATCGAGCGGGTGCCGGAGCCGGCCCTTCGGGCTGACCGCATAGCTGTTGCGGCGGCCCACCTCGACTTCTTCCCGCCGGGTTGCCTCCAGAGGGGGCATTACGCCAGCGAACCCGCGTGTCCCGCGGTGCGTTCCAGCACGCGCATGGAACCCGTCGCACCCACCTCGCGGAACGCGCCCGTGGCCAGCGCACGCTGGTAGATGTGGAACGGCGCCTGTCCGCCCTCGTCGGGATTCGGGAACACGTCGTGGATTATCAGCGCACCGCCCGGCTCGACCCACTTGGCCCAGCCGTCGAAGTCGCGCTGGGCGGCCTCCTCGGTGTGTCCGCCGTCGATGAACAACAGCCGCAACGGGCTCCGCCATCCACGTGCCACCACCGGGGAGCGCCCGAGCACGGCGACGACATGGTCGTCTAAGTCGGCCGCGTCGAGGGTGTGCCGCATGGTCGGCAACGTGTCGAACCTTCCCGTGACGGGGTCGACCATCGTGGTGTCGTGGTACTCCCAGCCGGGCTGGTGTTCCTCGGAGCCGTGGTGGTGGTCGATCGTGTAGATCACACCACCGGTCTCCTGCGCCGCCGCGCCGAGCATCAGCGTGGACTTGCCGCAGTACGTACCGATCTCGACGCCGGTGCCGTCGCCCAAATATCGCACCGCGGTGTCGTAGAGGGTGCGACCCTCGTCGGCGGGCATGAAGCCGACGGCCTCGTCGGCGAGGGCGAACAGGCCCGCAACGCGCGGCGGGAGATCGGTGGTGTCGGTCACGTTCATGGCTACCCAACCTAGCCGTTGCTGGTCCTGTGGCGTTGTAGTAGCGTCCGAACACGTGTCCGATCCGGCTCTGGAGTCGACTCGGCGCCGTCTGACCGCGAAACAAGCCGACACCGTCGACCGGCTGGGACGCGCTGCGGTCGACATCCTCAACCGTGACGGCTTCGCCGGTCTGACCGTGCGGCGCGTAGCCGCCGAAGCCGGTGTCGGGGCGGCCACCGCCTACACGTACTTCTCGTCGAAGGAGCACCTCGTCGCGGAGGTGTTCTGGCGCCGGCTGTCCGCGGCGCCCCCGGCCGCGCACGTCTCGGACGACCCCGCCACCCGCGTCGTCGGGGTGTTACGGGACATCGCACTGCTCGTCGCCGACGAGCCGGACTTCGCCGGGGCGGTCACCAACGCTCTGCTGGGGAAGGATCCCGACGTCGAGGTGCTGCGGCAGCGCATCGGACGCGACGTGCGGGACCGCCTGGTGGGCGCACTGGGCGCGCCGGTCGACTTCGACGTGATCGAGGCGCTCGAGCTGCTGTACGTCGGTGCGTTGGTGTGGGCCGGGATGGGCTATTCGTCCTACGACGACATGACTCAGCGGCTGGAGCGCTCGGCCCGCCTGCTGCTGCACTAGCCGCCGAGCAGCGGAATCCGGGGGTTTGCTACTCAGGCCGATAGGCAATCCACACCGCGCCCCGGGGAGAAGACACGCTCCCGCGGGGATCGCTATACGCCCGAAAGCCGCGGGCAGGTCAGCCTGTACGGCAGATCCCGACCGCTGGCCTGGTCAGGTTCGTGCGTCCGCGCGCTTGGGCAGCTTCCAGTCGGGCCGCGGGAAGTGGCAGGTGTACCCCCACGGCATCCGCTCCAGGTAGTCCTGGTGCTCCGGTTCGGCCTCCCAGAATTCACTGGCCGGCGTCACCTCGGTGACCACCTTGCCCGGCCACAGCCTGGACGCGTCGACGTCGGCGATCGTGTCGAGCGCGACGCGCCTCTGCTCCTCGTCGGTGTAGAAGATCGCCGAGCGGTAGCTGGTGCCGACGTCATTGCCCTGACGGTTCTTCGTCGTCGGATCATGGATCTGGAAGAAGAACTCGAGCAGCGCCCGGTAGTCGGTCTTCGCCGGGTCGTAGATGATCTCGATCGCCTCGGCGTGGCCGGGGTGGTTGCGATAGGTCGCGTTGGCGTTCTGTCCACCGGTGTAGCCGACGCGTGTCGACACCACACCGGGCTGCTTGCGAATCAGATCCTGCATGCCCCAGAAGCAGCCGCCGGCCAGGATCGCCTTCTTGAGTTCGGTCATCGCGCTTCCTCCTCGGTGTCGAACAGAGTCTTGTACACCCCATATCCTTGCGCCTCGAGTTCATCGAGGTGGGTGAACCGCAGCGCGGCGGAGTTGATGCAGTACCGCAGCCCGCCCTCGAAACGGGGTCCGTCGGTGAATACGTGGCCGAGCGGGTGAAGCTCGGCCAGCCGCTCCCGCTCTCGAACGTGTCGACGGGGGGCGAACAAGGTGGCTGAATTCTTGTGGTGGCTGGTGCTGTTCTGGCGGCGCTGTGCCACGTGACCTCCTCGTGCGCACCCACTACAACCGTATGCCGGGCCGTGATCTTCCCTGATCGGCGCGCCGCATCCGCGACAAACGCACATGGAGTGGGTGGTCCTAATAGTTCTGGATGTGACGAGCACGGATTGCGCCCGGTTCGCCCAGTCCGAGCTGATGTCGGACTTCGGGACTTTCCAGGAGCAGGTGGATATCACGCTCAGTGAAGGCCACTGTTCCGTTGGTCGGTGAGCCATCGCGCCGCTGATTGGTGGGCCGCTGCTCCGGTGTGGGGCGAGCCGCGTGCGTCTTGGGCTTGGGGTAGTGCCGGTGGGACGGGCCAGCTGGTGGTCCGCCCCACCGGCGGCTGGTCAGCCGGGCAGGCCGAAGTGCTTGCGCATTGATTCGTCGCAGGTCAGCACGGTGGCATGGGCGTTGGTGGTGATGCGATCGATAATCGCGTCGGCGAGGATCTTCTCCTCCATGCGGTCGTGCCACTGGCCGGGCGGCAGCTGGGTGCAGTAGATCGTCGATGCCGTCTTATGCCGTCGATCGATCAAGGCGTGCAGCTGCTGAATCTGCTGGCGGCTCGGCGTGGTGAGGAACCAGTCATCGATGATCAACAACTCCACCTTGACCAGGGTGTCCAGGCAGCGTTTGCGCTCCCCGGTGCGTTCGGCGATGGTGAGCCGGTCGAACAGTTCACCGGCCGGCAAGTACAGCACACTGCGGTATTGCTGGCAGGCCTTGTTGCCCAGCGCGCAGGCTACATAGGTCTTCCCGGCGCCGGTCGGGCCCTGCAGGATGACGTCCTGACGGTTTTGCAGGTAGTTGCCGACGGCGAGGCGGGCGATCAGCTCGGCATCCACGTTGCGGCCGGGCATGGCTTTGATGTCAGCGATGTCGGCGGCGGGTTGGGCCAGTGCTGCGTGTCGGCGCAGTCGGTGCAGCTTGCTGTTGCGGCGGCGTTCGTATTCCCAGTCGACGGCCATCTTGACCATCTCCGGGCCGGTGGGCGGTTGCGCACCGGTGACGGCGGCGAGGTTCTCGAAGTACTCGGCCATGCCTGACAGGCGCATCGCCTTGAGCCTGTCCAAGGTCTGCACGTCGATCATGATTGGCCCCCGCCCTGGCCGTAGTAGTCGGCGCCGCGCACGAAGCCGGCGTCACCGAGGGACGCCACCGGTGGTGGATCGGCAGGTTCCCACGTGGCCCATAGCTTCTTGATCAGCGTGTAGGACGGTGCCGGTGTCGCGCCCAGCGCCCGGCCACAGGTGTCTTCGAGCCGAGCCGCACCGCCTTGGCGTTTGGCCAATGCCATCACCCCCAAACACGACCGGTAGGACTGCTCGACGATCGTGCGGGAGGCCAGGATCGCCTGGATCGACGCCATGGTGTTCGGGCCGATGGTTGCCGCCCACTGCTCGAAGCGGGCCGGGCTCCAGTCGGCCAGTCGGTGTCGATGCCCGGCAGGCATGTGCTCGGCCACGGTGGCATACCGGCCGCGAACACCTTTGAACCGGACATGGCAGGCCACGCGTTCGGTGCCGACGAAGACCTCCACGGTGCCTGAGGTCAGGCGCACATCCAGACTCTGCCCGATCAGCGTCGATGGCACTGAGTAGAAATTGCGGTCCACTTGAATGTGATAGTTCGGTCCTGCCTTGGCTTTTCGTAGATCCGCTAACTCGAACCGCACCGGCGGCAAGGGATGCAGCAGTGGCTGCTCGTCTCGTAGGAATACGATCTGCCTGGAGTCCTCCCGCTTCTGAAATGGCCGCGCATTGATCGCCTCGACCACATCGAAGAGGGCCTCGTTCAACTCGGCCAGGCCCACGAACCTGCGATCACGCAGCACCGCGGCGACCTGGTTGGCGACGAACCGCACGCTGCCTTCCACGACCGGCTTGTCGCGCGGCCGCTTGACCCTGGCCGGGATGATCGCGGTGCCGTAATGCTCGGCCAGCCCGGCATAAGCCGGGTTCAGCGCCGGTTCGTAGCGGTCGGCCCGCGATACGCCGGTGCGAAGGTTGTCCGGGACCAGCAGTCGGGCCGTGCCGCCAAAAGCCTCGAATGCGTGCACATGCGCATCGATCCACGACACCAGCGTCATATCGGTGAACGCCTCCACATACGTGAAAGCCGAAAACGACAGCGCGGCCACGAACAGCCACGCCTCGGTCGCCGCACCGGTCAGCGGGTCGGCGAAGCTCATCGCATCACCGGCCCAGTCGACCTCGATGGATTCGCCCGGGTGCGCACGATGCGCATCGATGCCCCCGTCGCGGCCACCCAGCGGCGGTACTGTTCGTTGAAGAACGAGTACCGATACGGCACTCCACCGCTGGCCCGGCACGCCGCGACGTACTCATTCCACAACAGCAACAGCGTCACCGACGGGCGCCCGAGTTCGCGGTGCACATGCTCGAAATCCGGCGCCACACGGTCTGAGTCCGGCCTGATCGGTGCGGGCAACAACCGGTGGCGGACCTCGTCAGCAGCGAGGTCCGCCACCTCCCCGAAGCCCACGCCGGCCGCAGTTGCGGCTGCGAACACCGACGCCACGGTGTTGCGCGAGCAGCCCAGCACATCGGCGATACCGCGCTGACTCACCCCTTCTGCACGTAGCCGCAGGATCTGTTTGTAGTCGACCATCGAAGGCGACCCCTTTCGTCACGTCCGCGTCCCAATGACGCGGACCGACGAACGGTCGCACCCACAACATCAGCGGCACCACGGCTCATCCGCCACCGGCATAGTGGCTCACCCCGCAACGGAACGATGGCTCACCCAACCCCGGAACAATGGCCCTAACCAGCCGTAATATCCAGCAGGCCGTCGGTGCCGACACGAACGTCGCGCAGCGGGTCGTGGACCGCCAAGTCCAAGGTGACCGATCTGGGACACACCCTGGCCGGGACGCGGCGAACCGACGTCCACACGCTCTAGGTGGCTGCGGTCGAGTCGTCACCCGTCGAGTGGTTTCCCTGGTGCACGGGCGATTCCCACGTGTACGGCTCCTCGGGGTGGCCGGACCCGCCGATGATGAAGGTGCGGTCACTCCGGTTGGCCCGCGCGATGGACACCATCCATGTTCCGACGGTACTGAAGCGGTTTCGTACGCCGGTGAGGAATGCGATGTGGATGAAACCCCACCCCAACCAGCCGAGGGCACCAGTGAGTTTGACCGGCCCGGCCTGCAACAGGGCGTGTCCGCGGCTGATGTACGCGGCCGACCCGAGGTCTCGGTACCGGAAGTCCTTGCGCCCGGCTCCGCCGATGTCACGCCGAATGCAGGCAGCGGCGTGCAGTCCGCCCTGCATGGCGTTCTCTGCCACCCCCGGCAGCCCGTCCCGTCCCGCCAGGTCGCCGATGACGAACACCTCGGGGTGTCCGGGCACCGACAGATCGGCGTTCACCGTGATGCGCCCAGATCGGTCGGTCTCGGCGCCGAGCTGGTCGGCGGCATGGCGCGCAAAGGGCACCGCCTCGACGCCGGCCGTCCACAGCACCGTGCGGGTCGCGTAATCCTGTTTTGGGCCACCCCCCTTAGGGCTCACAGTCACGCCGTCACGACGCACGTCGGTCACGTGGACGCCGAAATGCAGCTCGACACCCAACGCGTTCAGCGTCCGCGAAGCCCGTTCCGAGAGGCCCGGCGCGAAGCTTTTGAGCACGCGGTCCCCGCCGTCGAACAGCAGCACCCGCGCCTCCTGCGGTTCGATGCTGTGGAACTCGTTGGCCAGCGCACGGGTCGCCAATTCCCTGATCTGGCCGGCTAATTCGACGCCGGTCGGGCCGCCCCCGGCGACGGCGAACGTGAGCCACTGTTCCCGATCGGGGCCAGGCGGCAAGGTCTCGGCGATCTCGAACGCCGCGAAGATCCGGCGACGGATGCTGAGCGCGTCGTGGAGCGTCTTCATGCCCGGCGCCCATGCGGCGAATTCCTCTTTGCCGAAATAGGACTGCCGCATCCCCGCCGCGATAACCAGGTAGTCGTACTGCAGGTCGAAGGTCGACTCGTCGGGACGACGGGCGGTGACGCGCCGCGCATCGGCATCGAGTCGGACGGCCTCTCCGAGAAGAGTCGTGACGTTGTCATGGTGTGCCAGTTCTTCCCGCAACGACCGGCTGATCTGACCGATGCTCAACGTTCCTGTCGCGCACTGGTAGAGCAGCGGTTGGAACACATGGGACGCCGCGCGGTCGAGGAGCGTGACATCGACGTCGACCCGACCGAGGCGGCGGGCACAGAAGAGACCGCCGAACCCTCCGCCGATGATGAGTACTTTCGGGCGGCCGTTGAGCATGGACATTCGGTACCCGTTCTGCCCGGTGTTGACTCCGCCCCCAACGGCGAGAGATGTCGCGACGGCAGCGCCAAGCAAGCACGGTGAACGGCGGTGTAAGAGCAGTCCCCCCGGCAGCGCGCTGAACGTGACGGTGTCGAGCTACGTCGACCAACGCCCCTACGCCAGGATCCGCACCCCAGCAGGTTTCACCGAGACCGGACCCGCCTCGAGCCGGGCAACTATCGCGAGCGCACCGTGTAGCGGCGCTCCGCGTAGGCGAGGTCGTCGCGCCACAACTTCGTCGCCGCATGCCGCATGAACGGCGTGATCAGCGGCGCAACCTTCTGCCCGAACCCGAACCGGGGGCGATCGGAATGCGCGACGACGGCTTCGATCACCGCCGTCCGCGGCCGTCCGTCCGGTCCCGGCCCGATGGGCGTGGCGTGGGTTTCGACGACGCTGCCCGCCCCCTCGCCGTCGACGATCCGCATGACGATCGTGCGTGGTTCGGGTGCGACGAACTCGGCGACCACCGGCACCCCCAGCCTGCCGATGCGGAACGTGACCGCCACGAGAAACCGGTCCTCCCGCTCGGACACCACCCCGGCCGGGGGTGCGCTGAGCACCTCCAGACGGGCGAACGAGTACGGGTGGAACCAGGCGCCGTGCCACGGGTCGAGTCGGTTGGCGATCACGTCGTCGGGCTCGCAGACGCCGACCAGGCGTGTCACGGCGTGCAGGGTGGGGCCGTCCGGACGCACCGGGATGATCGGGCGCTCTGTCGGCTCTTCGCCACCGACACGGTCGAGACGTGCCCAGGACAGCACGCCGTCGTCGAAGGACGGCAACGGTTTCCACCCGAACCCGCGGCGTTCCCCGGACAACCGCAGGCCGTGCCACGGGCAGATCAGGGCGCCGCAGTCGACGGTTCCGGTGGACAGGTCGGCACCTAGATGCGGACAGCTCGCCGGCCCGACGTGGAGTTCGCCGCCGGTGCCCCGCCAGGCGACGAGTTCCACGCCGCCCACCGTGGCGCCCACCGGTTTGCGCCGGATGGTGTCGCTGGCCGCGAACGGGAACCAGTTGCCGCTCGGGCGGGACTTGGCCCGGGCCAGCGCATCGTTGATCAGGGCCGGCTGCGCGTCCTGGTAGGTGGGCTGCTGCTCGGCCCAGTCGAGGTGCGGAAGAACCCGGAACGGCGACGATTTCACCCACTTGGCCTTGATGTCGGCGAGCACGTTCATGACTGCAGTTGCCTTCCTCGCCCGGCGAGTCGCCGCAGCGTCGCGGATCGGCCGGTGGTCGGCACCGTCGTCAGGGCGTGCCCCGCGACGCCGAAATGTGCGAGCAGACGGTTGGCGGCCGCCCACCCCGTTGTGGCGGCACGCTCCATCAACGCCACCGGCAGGTCGATGCGGATTCCGTCACCGGCCAACGCCAGACCGTCGACCGGGGTCTCCACGGTGGGCCGGACGGCGAAGTCACCGGGGGCGAACCGCGGACAGTCACCGCGCAGCAGGAGGCGCTCACCGACGATCCCGGCCTGCGCCGTCTCGGGGAAGATTGCGTGCATCCGGGCCATCAGCTGCCGCGGCAGCTCATCGGAGGTGTCGGTCACCGCGTAGGAGTGCAGTTCGACGACCGATCCACCGGTGCGCCGAGCCCACTCGGCGGCCTGGCGTTCGTAGCGTTCGAGCACGCTGACGTTGTCCAGCGGTCTCAGGCCGCCGGTGCCCAGGAACGCGGGCCGGTCGGGCGCGACCGGGCGGTCCAGCCAGAGGCGGTGCACCAGGAACGGCGGGGCGGTCCCGAGCCCGTCGACCGCCGCGCGCCAGCCCTCGTCGCCCAAAGACTTCGACCGGCCTACGATCCCACGCAGACCGCCGACATCGGTGGCCAGCACCACTCCGTCGGCGGACAACGACCGTCCCGAATCGCACTGCACAGTGAACCCCGGCTCCACCGCCGTCACCGACGCACCGGTGTGGAACTGGACACCGCGGCCCTCGAGATAGCGCCGCAACGGCTCCCACAGCGCCACGTCGAAGTTGTCGTTCGCGACGTCGAACACCAGCCCTTCGCTGGAACCGAGGAAGTAGATGTGGAACATCGTCGCCAACTCCGCCGCCGACAGGTCCGGCGGCTGGGCGAAGAAGCTGCGGGAGAAGACTTCGAACGCCAGGTGCCGCGCGGCCTCGGGGAAGTTGATGTGGCGCAGGAAACTGTCGGCGTCGACGTGGTCCAGCCGGTCGTAGATGTCGGGCACCGACACCGTCGCCAAAGGTGCCGCCGCCCGCGCGTTGAGCCGAGCCAGGTCACGCAACCGGAACGTGGGACTGCGCAGCGCGAAGGCCACGGCGTTGAACGGTGGTGTCTGCGGCAGGCCGCGGAAGGTGTCGCGTCGGCCCTGGCCGTCGATGAGCGGGTAGTCCTCGACCGGGACCAGCATCGACAGTTGCGGGTCGACGCGGCGCAGAAGTTCGCGCAGGTTGTAGTACTGGCGGAAGAACGCGTGGAAGCCCCGGTTCATCGCCGCCGCACCGAGACCGTCCACATCGTCGGTCCATCCGCCGACCCGGCCGCCCAGGTACGGCTCCCGCTCGACGACGTCCACCTCGACGCCGCGTTCGGCCAGTCCGGTGGCGGCGGTCAACCCGGCGATACCACCACCGACCACGACCGCGCGCGGACGGGTGCCCAGCGCGGCGGCGTCGGGAACGCCTTCAGGCGCCGGATGCACGACGCGGCGGGGATCCTTCATCGCGCTCCTCTGCTCTTCGCGCAAGCGCTCATCGGGCTCCTCTGCTCTTCGGGGCCCTCGCGGTGAACGTGTGCACGATGTCGCGCTGCCAACCCGGCATCGTCTCGCTACGGACATCAGTGAAGCCGTTGCGCTGCAACCTGGCCCGGAATACGGAAGCGCCGTCGAAGTCGAGGACGCTGCGCCGCAGATAGGTGTACAGCGATGCGTCGCCCGTGCGCAGGCGGCCGGCCGGGATGATGATCGCCCAGCACACCGCATTCCACACCGCAGTCGCCACGGCCGAGTCGCGAACGGAGTATTCGTGCACGGCCAGCGGGGCGCCGGGGCGGAGCATGCCGCGGAACGTGCGCAGCTGGGTGTCCGGCTCGGCGAGGTTGCGCAGTAGATAGGCGGCGAAGATGCCGTCGAATGGGCCGGTCACACCGGCCTCGGCGATGTCCTCGATGCGGCTGTGGAGGAAGCGCACCGAGCCGGGCCACGGCTTCGACCGCGCCTCGGCGAGCATCCCTGCCGAGGCGTCGACGGCGACGATCTCGGCGTGCGGGGCCGCGGCGAGCAGCGCGGCGGTCGACGCGCCGGTGCCGCACCCCGCGTCGAGCAGCCGCATACCGCGCCCCCCGCCGGGAAGCCCCATCCGCTGTGCAGACAGCCGAAGGTGGGCGTGATAGCCGGGATTGGCGCCGACGAGCTTGTCGTAGGTGGCCGCGCCGACGTCGAACGCGGCGGGCACCTGGGCGTGGGGGAGCGCGTCACTCATCGCGGCCTCGGGTGGCGCCCACGCTCGCGCCGCCTCTCGTGCGCTGACGCTCCCAGAGCAGTAGCACGCCCGTCACGAGCGCGAACCCGAACAGGAAGTCCTCGACCGGGATGTCCCAGGGAAACCGGATACCACTGGTGTGCTGCTCGTCGTAGACGACGATGGGGGCGCTGAGCTTCGTCAGCCAGCCGTCGACCGGGATCTGGAAGGCGAGCACGATGACCATCGAGATCCAGTACGAAGCCCGCCGGAACAACCCCGTGCGCAGAATCCACAGCTCCCACGCGATCACCAGGAACACCGCGACGATCGCCGGCAGGGTGTAGCCGAGACCGATCATGACGACTGCGCCGATCGGTCGCGAAGCCGTCGTTTGAGGTAGGTGAGGATGGTGTCGACGGCGTTGTAGGTGAGAAGTCCACACAGCGGGATCACGATGAAGAACAGCAATTCCTCGATCGGCACCCCCGGGAACCCGATACCGGTGACGTACTTCGCGTTATAGCCCCAGATGTCGGCGAAGATCGCGATCAGATCCCAGACGACGAACACCGCCGTCACCGGCAGGATGGCCGCCGCAGCCCGGCGGGGCTGCCGGTACACGCCCGCCCCGAAGACCTCCAGCGGCAGGGTGATCAGCAGGCAGGCCCCCAGGACCATCAGGTATTGGAAGCGATCCATGCCTAGACCTTCGCAGGGTGCGCGACGCGGGCGCCCCAGGCTCGCAGCAGCCCGATGCCCGCCGCCTGGAGCCGGCGTCCGTTCCCCACGGTGGCGCGTTGGTTGAAGATGTCGAAATCCATGGCCTCGATGCGGTCCAGTATCTCCGAATAGAGCACCGCGGCGGTACCGACACACGCCCGGGAGCGGGGATGCAGCAGGTCGACCCCGTGCCGCGCGTACTCGTACACGCGCCGAGTCACGGCGTGCTGCTCGGCCAGTGCGTTGCGCACCCGGATGTCGGTGCGCTTGGTCGTGTGACACCACATCAGCAGATCGCGGTCGACGCCGTGCGCGGCCAGTTCGTCGGCGGGCAGGTACACCCGCCTCCGGTCGAGGTCTTCGTCGACATCGCGGAGGAAGTTGGTCAGCTGGAAGGCCTTGCCGAGCGCCGCTGCGTAGGGCGCGGCCTCCTCGCGCGGGACCACGGTGCCGAGGACCGGCAGCATCTGCAGCCCGATCACCTCTGCGGAGCCGTACATGTAGCGGTCGATCGACGCGCGGTCCGGATAGTCGGTGATCGTCAGATCCATCCGCATCGACGCCAGGAAGTCGTCGAACAACTCCCACGGGAGCCCGTAGCGGCGAGCGGTGTGCACCACGGCCGCCAGCGCCGGGTCACCGCCGGTGGCGTTGCCCTGGACGAGGCCGTCGAACAGTTGAGTGGCCAGCCGATGCAGCCGGTCGGCGCGCTCGGCGGTGCTGGCGGAGGAGCCCAGATCGTCGAGTATGTCGTCGGCGCGGCGGGCGAACCCGTACAGCGCGTGCACCGCCGGACGCTGTTCGGGCGCCAGCAGCCGGGTCGCCAGATAGAAGGTCCGGCCGTGTTCGGCGTTGAGCACCCGGCAGCAGCGGTAGGCGTTGCGCAGCGCCGGGTCGCGTACCCCGGCGGCGTCGAGTTCCGATCCGATCATGACAGCTCGCTCCTCGCTGTGGTCGGGGCTGCCGTGGGGGTGGACCGCGTGACGGTCCCGGTGATTCGGTCTGCGGCCAACCGGCCGGACAGCAACGCTGTCGGCACCCCGACTCCGGGGACCGTGGATGACCCGGCCAGCACCACGTTGTCCGCACCGCGGACGGTGTTGGCGGGGCGGAACGGTCCCGTCTGGCCGAATGTGTGCGCCAGCGCGAATGGGGTTCCCGCCGCCATGTCCTGGCGGGCCCAGCCGTCGGGGTCCACGACGTGCAGCAACTCAAGATCGTCGCCGACCGCGGGCATCCGCCTGCGCACCGTGGCCAGCATGCCCTCGACGTAGGCGTCGCTCGCGCGTGACCAGTCGACCTGTCCCACAGCGTTGTTCGGTGCGGGGGCCAGTATGTACAAGAGGTCCCGACCCGGCGGTGCGAGGCTCGGGTCACCGGCGGTGGGCCGGGTGACCAGCAGCGACGGGTCGCTCATCACGCGGCCTTCCTCGATGATGTCCCGGAACGTCTGCTCCCAGGCGCCGCCGAACAGGATGTTGTGGTGCGCCACACCCGCGTCGACGGCCCCGCATCCCACGTGGGCGACCACCGCCGACGGCGCTGGACGCAACGGCAGCAGGCGCCGCGGGGTGCGGCCGAGCAGGCGGTAGGTCGTCGGCAACTCCGTGGTCAGGACGACGGCGTCGGTGGGGATGCGGTCACCCGCATCGGTGCGGACTGCCGTGACTCGTCCGTCGGCGCTGCGTTCGAGCACTGAAACGGTTGACCCGTAACGGAATTCGACTCCAGCATCGGTGGCGGACGCCGCCATCGCGTCCGGCACGGCCCGCATACCGCCGCGGGGAAAGTACACCCCGGCAACGGTGTCCATGTAGGCGATCACCGCGTAGGCGGCCAGCGCCTTGTGCGGCGGCACCCCGGCGTAGAGGGCCTGGAAGGTGAAGATGCGGCGCAGTCGCTCATCGGTGATGTACTTGCGCACCATGCGATCCCACCGCCGGAACCCACCCATCGCGGCAAGCCGGGCCAGCTGTGGCGTCAGGAGTGAGAGCGGTGAATCGAAGTTGGAGGCGATGAACCCGTTGAACTCGGCCTGGTATAGCCGGGTTAGCCAGGTCCGCAGCCGCAGATAACCCTCGGCGGCGTCGGAGCCGGCGAAGCGTTCGATCTCGCCGGCCATCGTCGTGGGGTCGGTGTGCACGTGCAGACTGCTGCCATCGGCGAAGGACGCGCGGTAGGCGGGGTCGACACGGTCGAGCTCGAGGCGCCCGGTCATCGAATCGCCCACGGCGGCGAAGGCATCCTCGATGATGTCGGGCATGGTCAGCACGGTGGGTCCGGTGTCGAGCCGGTAACCGTTGATGTCCAGCCGGCCCATTCGGCCGCCCGCGAAAGTCTCGCGCTCGAGCACCGTGACGGTGCGGCCGCGCCCGGCCAGCTGCAGTGCAGCCGACAGGCCGGACAGTCCGGCGCCGACCACAACCACGCGATCTGTTCGCCCCCCGACGGTGCGCATCAGTTCATTCTCCTACCTGTGTTCGGATCACGCTGCTCGTTGAGTGCAAACCGCCGCCATGTTGACCAGGGCGGTTCGCACGGTGTCGTCGAGTGGGCTGGTGTGGATGCGCTCCAGCGCTTGGGACAGGCGCCGGTCGATCAACTGCTCGATCCACTGCACTGCGGCGGTGGCGGCGCTCAGGTTCCGCCAGCGGGCGATGTCACCGGCGTGCAGATGGGATCGCGACATCAGCTCGGTGAGCTGAGTGCGCACCGCCGGTTCGGCCAGTCGGTGCGCCACGACGACCACGCTGGTCGCCTTGTGTTCCGAGAGGTCGCCGCCGGCGGGTTTGCCGGTCACCGTCGGGGTGCCGAAGATGCCGAGCAGGTCGTCGCGCAGCTGAAACGCCTCGCCGACCGCCGCGCCGTAGCAGCCGAGCAACCGCAGCGTCGGCTCGGGACAACCCGCCAGCGCACCGCCGATCTCCAGGGGGCGGCGCACCGTGTAGTTCCCCGATGTGCGGCGTGCGACGTCGAGCACGTCCTCCAGTGTCGGCCGTCCGCCCGCATCATTGACCAAATCGGCGAACTGGCCCACGGCGAGTTTCGCGCACATCGCGTCGTAGCGCGGCCAGGCCCGCCCCAGCGCTGACCCGCCAACACCGCTCTCGCGCATCATCTGTCCCGCCCACACCAGGCAGAGGTCACCGAGCACACCGCCGCCGAGGCGCCGAACCGCTCCGCGGACCCCTTGAGCCCGTTGTCCCGGTGCCACTCGGCGAACCGCGCATGGGCCGCCGGACGGCCCCGGCGCAGCGATCGGCCACGAACTCCGTCACCGCGTCGATCACCGCGCGGCGCCCGTCCTCGCGCCAGGTGCCGGATGAGTCCGCGGTGAGCCGGTCGGAACCGGACGCAGCGCTGCGGCGAGCAGCCGATCGTCGACACCACCCACCCGAAGCCTTCCTCGTCACCCTGCTGCGATCACCACACTAGGGTTCGGGGTGTCCGTACCCCTGATCGTGGAAACCAGTCTGGATCCGATGTCACGATTGCGTCATCACTTCACTCGTCCGTGGGAGGCCGCAGTGCAGGCTGACCAGGCCCTTCGTCGCAACGTGGTGTTCAGTGGGCCGGTCAGCCCGGAGCTGACCCTCATGCCATTGCGGCGCGGCCGCGGCGACCCCTGCTTCCACGTCGCCGCAGACGGTTCGATGTGGCGGACGAGCCTGCCGCCGACCGGTCCGGTGACCGCCCGGATCACCCGGTCCGCGGCGGATGCCGTCGACGTCGATGCGTGGGGTCCCGGGGCGGCCGAGTTCCTCGACGGCGCGCCCGCTCTGCTCGGCGCCTTCGATGACGACGCGGGGTTCGCCCCGCAGGAGCCCACGATCGCCCTGGCGCACCGGCGGGTGCGCGATCTGAGGTTGGGCAGTACCAGCCGGGTGCTCGAAGCGCTGATCCCCGCGGTGCTCGAGCAGCGGGTGACCGGCATGGACGCGTTCCGCGCCTGGCGGCTGCTGGTCACGAAGTTCGGCACACCCGCACCCGGCCCCGCACCGGCGCACCTGCGGGTACCGCCCGGTGCGCAGGTGTGGCGGCGCATCCCGTCGTGGGAGTTCCACCGTGCCAACGTCGACCCGCGCCGGGCGCGCACGGTGGTGTTGTGCGCCCAACGGGCCGAATCACTCGAGCGGCTGTCCGCCCAGCCGACGGAGCAAGCGCGTGCGGCGATGATGTCGCTTCCCGGGGTCGGGGAGTGGACCGCCGCGGAGACCGCGCAGCGGGCGTGGGGCGACCCCGACGCACTTTCGGTCGGCGACTATCACCTCGCGAAGACGGTCGGGTGGAGCCTGCTCGGCCATCCGATCGACGACCCGGAGATGCTCGAGTTGCTCGAGCCGATGCGCCCGCACCGTCACCGCGCGGTGCGGCTGCTGCTGGCCGGCGGGATGGCGCGAAACCCGCGCTTCGGCGCTCGCCTGGCGATCCCGAGACTTGCCGAACTGTGACGTGGACCGGCGCGCTGATTACGCTGCGACGGCTAGGGGTAGTCGGGGCCCGAGGACTTGATCACCACGCGCACGAAGGAGATGTTCCATGGCGTACACCGTTCCCGGGATGACCGACAAAGAAGGCGCGCAGGTCGCCGAGCTCCTGCAGAAGCAGCTCAGCCGGTACAACGATCTGCACCTGACGCTCAAGCACATTCACTGGAACGTCGTCGGCCCCAACTTCATCGGTGTCCACGAGATGATCGATCCGCAGGTCGAGCTGGTACGCGGCTACGCCGACGAGGTGGCCGAGCGCATCGCGACCTTGGGCGGCTCTCCGAAGGGCACGCCCGGGGCGATCGTCAACGACCGCACGTGGGACGACTACTCACTGGAGCGCGACACCGTCCAGGCGCATCTGGCCGCACTCGATCTGGTTTACGACGGGATCATCGAGGACACCCGCAAGAACATCGAGGAGACCGAGGATCCCGACCCGGTCACCAACGACATGTTGATCGGGCATGCCGCCGAGCTGGAGAAGTTCCAGTGGTTCGTACGTGCCCACCTGGAGAACGCCGGCGGGGAGCTCAAGCACGATGGCAAATCCACCGAGAAGGGTGCGGCCGAGGCTGCCAAGGGCTAGCCTGCCGCACCGGGTTAAGGCACCGGGTTAACAAGGCCCAGGTCCGCGACCCGGGCCTTGTTCGTGTCGGATCAGCCGCCGTTGGTCACAGGGTTCTTCGACAGTGCGATGAAGCCGCCGTTGATCCACACGCCCCAGCGACCACCCCAGGCAGAAGTCCACACGACGGGTTGTCCGTGCCAGAACTCGGCCGGCTTGCGCGGTGCCCACGCGGGCACCGGCTCACCCTGAGCCGGCGGCGGCGGGGGAGGAGGTTGCGCGATGGAGGTTGCTGCGCCCAGGCCGAGGGCGGCCGCGCTGAGCGTGGCGGCAACCGCGACGGCAGACAAAGTCGTTTTCATGGTCATCAGAGGTTTCCTCAACGCCGTTGGTTGTGGCCCCAATTCCACACTGAGGGGTCGGACGGCGGGTAGTTCATGCAGACGTCGGTGGCGTGGGCGACGACACCCTTGTTGTTGAAGAAGAGCTTGGCCCAGTTACCCCAGCGCGTGGCCATCTGCTCGTAGAAGACGTTGGTGGCGGTGTTCTCCGAGTACTGCCGGCGGGCGGGGTAATCCAGGGAGAAGAACCAGTAGATCCGGTTACGGGCGCCCTGCTGGACGTCGAACGGCCGGTTGTTGTAGTCGATCATGTACCGCTCGTAGTAGACCGGCGAGGTGTCGCGCGCCGCGGCCATGTACTGGTCGACCGTGCAGGTGGTCCGCATGATCCGGTTCGGGATCGGATAGTCGTCGGTGGCGTCGGCAGAGGCGACCGCCGGGGCCGCCAGCACGCCCATCGCCATGGCGGCGCTGACCGCCCCCGTCCACAGCACGTTCAGACGGCTGGCCATGCCACTCCCTCGCTTGTGGGTCGATTGCGCACGGACGCTCATGCGGGCTTCTCCGCAGCCATCTGAAGCAGCGCCTGGTGGACCGGGCAATACGCAGGGTACGCCAGGCCCAGGAACTTCCACGCCTGTTCGGTGGTGCTGCCCTTGGGTAGCTGGCGCCCGACGAACGTCGCCGACGCGAAGGCGTCGCGGTCGACACCGCGATCGATCCGTTCACAGGCGATCTTGGCGATCCAGGCGTTGTAGTCCTTCTGCCCGTAGACGCCGATGGTCTGAAGTGAATTCGAGAAATCGGTGTCGACGTCGGCGTGCGCGACGGCCGGCGTGGCGAGCGTCAGGCCGGCGAATGCAACCGCCAGGACCGCTCTCTTCATGGCGAGCTTCATGGCGAGGATGTTAGCCTGCCTAATTCTGCTTGTCACGGCCACCCGCTGTTGCCGTCGGCGGCGGGGTGCGCGCTACCGCATCTCTGGATCGGGCCCGGTGGCGGTGCGATGGCCGCCGGTGCCCTCGAAGGACTCGATGCCGGACCGGTCCAAGGGGTGTTGAGCGGGTGTGACATCGCGCTCAGCATGCGTGAGGCCCGCTTGGCTCACATCCGCCGGGGTATCGGCGTGGCATGGTCGAGATCGATTGCGTGCCAGAACTATCAGCCGGCAACCAGCCGGAATGACGTGTCGCGGCGCCCGCTCAGGCCCCGCGCCAGCGTTGTCTAAGAATCTGACTAGGCTTTCTGCAAACGCCCTACGCTCAACAAGGCCAGCAAAACGCTATAGAAATAGGTGTCCAGCAAACTATTCGAACGGAATGGCGATCGCTGGGCAGGATGTGGTTTCAGACGCCTCCCGGCGGGATGCCCACCAAAACAACTGTGTCACAGGCGATTCGATGCCGTCGACGGATGTCGCACGGCACGTCGGCAACGCGGCGGGCGAGGTCGGTTAGGTCTGACTAAGTTGGCATGTCAGCCAGGGTTTGAATTATCGTTTTCTTCACTTGTGGCGAGTGGAAAATGGCCGCTGTTCAATGCTGCACAGAGGACCGCCTCCGCCTCGTCGGCTCACGCCGTCGCAGACGGCAGCCAGCTGAAGCTTCGCCGAGGTTCGAGAGTAAGGGTCAGGTGGGATCCAGTGGGACCAGTGCCCAGCGGGCTGTACAACCCCGCGTACGAGCACGACTCGTGTGGCGTGGCGATGGTGGCCGACATGCACGGGCGCCGCAGCCGCGACATCGTCGACAAGGCCATCACGGCCCTGCTCAACCTCGAGCACCGCGGTGCCCAGGGCGCCGAACCGAACACCGGCGACGGGGCGGGCATCCTGCTGCAGGTTCCCGACGACTTCTTCCGTGCGGTCGTGGACTTCGACCTGCCCGACCCGGGCAGCTACGCCACCGGTATCGCGTTCCTGCCGCAGTCGTCCAAGGACGCCGCGACCGCCTGTGAGCAGGTGGAGAAGATCGCCGAGGCCGAGGGGCTGACGGTGCTCGGCTGGCGCGATGTGCCGACCGACGATTCGTCGCTCGGCGCACTGGCCCGCGACGCGATGCCGACGTTCCGCCAGGTCTTCCTGGGCCTGGGCGAGCGGAGCGACGGAAAGATGCTGGGCGAGCGGAGCGACGGGAAGATACTGGGCGCGCAAGACATGGAGCTCGAGCGCCGCGCCTACGTGGTGCGTAAGCGCGCAAAGCACGAGCTGGGCACCAAGGGTCCGGGCCAGGACGGTCCGGGCCGGGAGACGGTTTACTTCCCGAGCCTGTCTGGTCAGACATTCGTCTACAAGGGCATGCTGACCACCCCGCAGCTGCGGGCGTTTTACCTCGACCTGCAGGACGAGCGGCTGACCAGCGCGCTGGGCATCGTGCACTCCCGCTTCTCGACCAACACCTTCCCGTCGTGGCCGCTGGCGCATCCCTTCCGTCGGGTCGCGCACAACGGTGAGATCAACACCGTCACCGGTAACGAGAACTGGATGAGGGCACGCGAGGCGCTGATCAAGACCGACGTGTTCGGCACCCGGGCGGGCCTCGACAAGATCATCCCCGTCTGTACGCCGGGCGCCTCGGACACCGCCCGCTTCGACGAGGTTCTCGAACTGCTGCACCTCGGTGGCCGCAGCCTGCCGCACGCCGTGCTGATGATGATCCCCGAGGCGTGGGAGCACCAGGAGTCGATGGACGCGGCACGCCGGGACTTCTACCGCTACCACGCCTCGCTCATGGAACCGTGGGACGGCCCGGCGGCGGTGTGCTTCACCGACGGCACCGTGATCGGCGCCGTGCTCGACCGCAACGGCCTGCGTCCGTCGCGAATCTGGGTCACCGCGGACGGCCTCGTCGTGATGGCGTCGGAGGCAGGCGTGCTCGACCTCGACCCGTCGACCGTCGTGCAGAAGATGCGCCTGCAGCCCGGCCGGATGTTCCTGGTCGACACCGCGCAGGGCCGCATCGTCTCCGACGAGGAAATCAAGGCCGAACTGGCCGCCGAACAGCCGTACGGCGAGTGGCTCGAGGCCGGTCTGTTCCAGCTCGAGGAGCTGCCGCCGGGTGACTACGTCCGGATGCCGCACCACCGGGTGGTGCTGCGCCAGCAGGCGTTCGGCTACACCTACGAAGAGCTCAACCTGCTCGTCGCGCCGATGGCACGCACCGGCGCCGAGCCGATCGGATCGATGGGCACCGACACGCCGGTCGCCGTGCTCTCGCAGCGGCCGCGCATGCTGTTCGACTACTTCCAGCAGCTCTTCGCCCAGGTGACCAACCCGCCGCTGGACGCCATCCGCGAGGAGGTGGTGACCAGCCTGCAGGGCGTCATCGGCCCGGAGGGTGATCTGCTCAACCCCAATGCCGAATCGTGCCGCCAGATCGTGCTGCCGCAGCCGATCCTGCGCAACGCCGAGCTGTCGAAACTGATCTGCGTCGACCCGGACCACGAGATCCGTGGACACAAGCACGGGATGCGCGCTGCGGTGATCCGCTGTCTGTACCCGGTGAACCGGGGTGGGCAGGGTCTGCGCGAGGCGCTCGACAACGTCCGGGCCAAGGTGTCGGCGGCGATCCGCGACGGGGCGCGCATCATCGTGCTCTCCGACCGCGAATCCGACGACCAGATGGCGCCGATCCCATCGCTGCTGAGCGTGTCGGCGGTGCATCACCACCTGGTCCGGGAGCGCACCCGCACCCAGGTAGGGCTCGTCGTCGAGGCCGGCGACGCCCGCGAGGTGCACCACATGGCGGCGCTGTGCGGTTTCGGCGCAGCGGCCATCAACCCCTACATGGCGTTCGAGTCGATCGAGGACATGGTCGACCGCGGCGTCATCACCGGCATCAGCAGCGACCAGGCCAAGGCCAACTACGTCAAGGCCGCGGGCAAGGGCGTGCTCAAGGTGATGTCCAAGATGGGCATCTCGACACTCGCTTCCTACACCGGCGCGCAGCTGTTCCAGGCGATCGGCATCGACCAGAAGGTGCTCGACGAGTACTTCACCGGATTGAGCTGCCCGGTCGGCGGCATCGACCTCGACGACATCGCCGACGAGGTCGCCGCCCGGCACGCGCTGGCCTACCTCGACCGACCCGACGAGCGGGCGCACCGCGAACTCGAGGTCGGCGGCGAGTACCAGTGGCGGCGCGAAGGGGAGTACCACCTCTTCAACCCCGACACGGTGTTCAAACTGCAGCACTCGACCCGCACCGGGCAGTACTCGATCTTCAAGGAGTACACCAAGCTCATCGACGACCAGTCCGAGCGGATGGCCTCGCTGCGCGGCCTGCTGAAGTTCAAAGACGATGTGCGTCGGCCCATTCCGATCGACGAGGTGGAACCGGCCAGCGAGATCGTCAAACGCTTTTCCACCGGTGCGATGAGCTACGGGTCGATCTCCGCCGAGGCACACGAGACGCTCGCGATCGCGATGAACCGCCTGGGCGGCCGGTCGAACTCGGGGGAGGGCGGCGAGGCCGTGTCCCGCTTCGACCGCGACGAGAACGGCGACTGGCGGCGCAGTGCGATCAAGCAGGTGGCGTCGGGGCGCTTCGGTGTCACCAGCCACTACCTGAGCAACTGCACCGACATTCAGATCAAGATGGCCCAGGGCGCCAAACCCGGTGAGGGCGGTCAACTACCGGGACACAAGGTGTATCCCTGGGTCGCCGAGGTCCGGCACTCCACACCGGGTGTCGGCCTGATCTCGCCGCCGCCGCACCACGATATCTACTCGATCGAGGACCTCGCACAGCTGATCCACGACCTCAAGAACGCCAACCCGCAGGCCCGCGTGCACGTGAAGCTGGTGAGTGAGAACGGCGTTGGAACGGTCGCGGCCGGCGTCTCCAAGGCACACGCGGACGTGGTGCTTATCTCCGGCCACGACGGCGGCACCGGTGCGACTCCGCTGACGTCGATGAAGCACGCCGGCGCGCCCTGGGAGCTGGGCCTGGCCGAGACGCAGCAGACGCTGCTGCTCAACGGACTCCGCGACCGCATCGTGGTGCAGGTCGACGGTCAGCTCAAGACCGGCCGCGACGTGGTCGTCGCCGCGTTGCTCGGCGCCGAGGAGTTCGGCTTCGCGACCGCGCCGCTGGTGGTCTCCGGCTGCATCATGATGCGGGTGTGCCACCTCGACACCTGCCCCGTCGGCGTGGCCACCCAGAACCCGGTGCTACGGGAGCGGTTCAACGGCAAACCCGAGTTCGTCGAGAACTTCTTCATGTTCATCGCCGAGGAGGTGCGCGAGACCATGGCGCAGTTGGGGTTCCGCACGGTCAACGAGATGGTCGGTCAGGTCGGCGTGTTGGACACGACCGAGGCGGCCGAGCACTGGAAGGCCCACAAGCTCGACCTGTCGCCGGTGCTGCACGAGCCGGAGTCGGCGTTCATGAACCAGGATCTGTACTGCAGTTCGCGTCAGGATCACGGCCTCGACAAGGCGCTCGACCAGCAATTGATCGTGATGTGCCGGGAGGCGCTGGATTCCGGAACACCGGTCAAGTTCGCGACCACCATCGCCAATGTCAACCGCACGGTCGGCACCATGCTCGGCCACGAGGTGACCAAGGCCTACGGCGGGCAGGGCCTTCCGGATGGCACCATCGACATCACGTTCGACGGTTCGGCGGGCAACAGCTTCGGCGCGTTCGTCCCCAAGGGCATCACGCTGCGGGTCTACGGCGATGCCAACGACTACGTGGGCAAGGGGCTTTCGGGCGGCCGGGTGGTGGTGCGCCCGGCCGACAACGCCCCCGCCGACTACGTCGCGGAGGACAACATCATCGCCGGCAACGTCGTGCTGTTCGGGGCGACGAGCGGTGAGATGTTCCTGCGCGGGCAGGTCGGGGAACGCTTCGCAGTCCGCAACTCCGGCGCCGTCGCCGTCGTCGAGGGTGTGGGCGACCACGGCTGCGAGTACATGACCGGCGGCAAGGTTGTCATCCTGGGGCCCACCGGGCGAAACTTCGCGGCCGGCATGTCCGGCGGGACGGCCTACGTCTACGACCCCGCCGGTGTGCTGCCGGACAACCTCAACGCCGAGATGGTGGAGCCCGAAGACATCGGGGTGGAGGACGCCGACGATGTGGCGTGGCTGCACGGGATGCTGCAGGCCCACGTCGACGCCACAGATTCCGCGGTAGCGCAACGGGTTCTGAACAACTGGGAAGAAGAGTTGAAGCATTTCGTCAAGGTCATGCCGCGCGACTTCAAGCGCGTGCTGGCCGCAATCGCCGAGGCGGACCGCACCGGCGCGGACAAGAACGAGGCGATCATGGCGGCCGCAAGTGGCTGATCCGCGGGGTTTTCTCAAGCACACCCATCGTGAACTCCCGCCGCGCCGGCCGGTGCCGCTGCGTCTGCGCGACTGGAATGAGGTCTACGAGGACTTCTCCCACGAGAGACTGCAGATCCAGGCCGCCCGCTGCATGGACTGCGGGATCCCGTTTTGCCACAACGGTTGTCCACTCGGGAACTTGATTCCCGAGTGGAACGACCTGGTCTTCAAGGACCGGTGGCACGACGCGATCGAGCGCCTGCACGCGACCAACAACTTCCCGGAGTTCACCGGGCGGCTGTGTCCGGCGCCGTGTGAGGCGTCGTGCGTGCTCGGCATCAACCAGGACGCGGTCACCATCAAGCAGGTCGAAGTCGAGATCATCGACAACGCCTTTGACCAGGGCTGGGTGGTTCCGTTGCCGCCCGACCGGCTGACCGGCAAGAAGGTCGCCGTCGTCGGTTCTGGCCCGGCCGGCCTGGCCGCCGCCCAGCAGCTGACGCGCGCCGGTCACACCGTGACTGTGTTCGAGCGCGCCGACCGCATCGGCGGGCTGCTGCGCTACGGCATCCCCGAGTTCAAGATGGAGAAGCGACACATCGACCGCCGGCTGGAACAGATGGAGGCCGAAGGCACCCAGTTCCGCACCGGCGTCGACGTCGGCGTGGACATCAGCGACGCGCAGCTACGTTCGGAGTTCGACGCGGTGGTGCTGGCCGGTGGCGCAACGGCGTGGCGCGACCTGCCGGTCCCCGGCCGCGAGCTGGACGGCATCCACCAGGCGATGGAGTTCCTGCCGTGGGCCAACCGGGTCCAGCTGGGCGATCCGGTGACCGACGAGGACGGTCAGCCGCCGCTCACCGCGAAAGGCAAGAAGGTCGTCATCATCGGTGGCGGCGACACCGGCGCCGACTGCCTTGGCACCTCACACCGGCAGGGTGCGGTGAGCGTGCACCAGTTCGAGATCATGCCGCGACCGCCGGAGACGCGGGCCGACAGCACGCCGTGGCCCACCTATCCGCTGATGTTCCGTGTGACGTCGGCACACGAAGAGGGCGGCGAGCGGGTGTACTCGGTCAACACCGAGGAGTTCTGCGGTGATGGGAACGGCCACGTCAAGTCGCTGAAGGTGCACGAGGTCGAGATGAAGGCCGGCGGGTTCGAGAAGGTCGAGGGCTCGGACTTCGAGTTGGAGGCTGACCTGGTGCTGCTCGCCATGGGGTTCGTCGGGCCCGAGAAGCAGGGCCTGTTGACCGATCTCAAGGTGGAGCTGACCGACCGCGGCAACGTGGCGCGCGACGACGACTTCGCGACGTCGGTGCCCGGTGTGTTCGTGGCCGGCGACATGGGCCGCGGGCAGTCGCTGATCGTGTGGGCGATCGCCGAGGGGAGGGCCGCCGCCGCGGGAGTCGACCGGTACCTGATGGGCAAGAGCGCGCTGCCGGCCCCGATCAAGCCGACGGCCGTCCCCCAGCGCTAGCCCGAACCGCACCGAGTCATGGCAGTCACGCCGGGAACTCGTCGCGACCATGTCGGCGCGCCTCATGACGTTTGCCGGGCAGGCGAACTCTAATGACTTGATGTGGGTTTTGCGATAAGGTGGCCCACGGTCAGCAAGTGAGTTGTCGCAGGAGTGATCACCGTGTACATCAACCCGATCTCCCGGTCGCGGGTGGGTCGAATCGCCTGGTCATTGTTCCGTCATCCCGTCAGGAGCCGTGAATTCCCCGCCAAGCAGGAACGGCTCATCACCGCCGACGAACTGGTCCGCTACGGCGTCTAGCTAAGCGGTGGCCTCGCCATCAGGCGGTCAACCCGTGTCGCCCGGGATTTTGCCGGATCCTTATGCATTCGTGACCGTCAGCCCGGAGTCCCTGATCGCCTCGGCGAGGGGTTCGAGCACCGCTGTGTCGTGGGGCGGCGGCAGGTACACGATCGCCAGATCAAGGCCCTCGGCGCCGAGGGCGGCCGCCTCGTCGATCACCTTCGCGTAGTCCCGGTCCTGGCCAAGGCGGACGTGCGCCGAGATCATCAGCTCCTTCGGATCCCGTCCGATGTCGGCGCAGTGCGAGGCCAGCACGTCCCGCTTGCGGGCGAACTCCTCCGGCGGCCCGCCGACGAAGTTCCAATGCTGCGCCCAGCGTGCGGTGATCCGCAGCGTCCGCCTCTCGCCGCTTCCCCCGATGCAGATCGGGGGATGCGGCTGCTGTGGGCCCTTCGGCTCGTTACGCGCGTCTTTCAGCTGGTAGTACTTGCCGTCGAAGCTCGTCGTCTTCTGGGAGAGCAGGCCGGTCAGCACCTCGCACGCCTCCTCGAAGCGGTCGAACCGTTCCTTGACCGATCCGAGCTCGATTCCGTAGGCGCCGGACTCCTCCTCGTTCCAGCCCGCGCCGATACCGAGTTCGAGCCGGCCGTTCGAGATGATGTCCAGCGCCGACGCCATATTGGCCAGGACCGCGGGGTGGCGGTAGTGGATGCCGGTGACGAGCACACCGACGCGCAATCGCTTGGTGGCCTGCGCCAGCGCGGTCAGCGTTACCCAACCCTCCAGGCATGGGCCGGTCGAATCGGAGAAGATTGGATAGAAGTGGTCGAACGTCCAGCCCGACTCGTAGACGTCGATGTCGTCGGCGGCCTGCCAGATCGGCAGCATCTGGGCCCAGCTGGTGTTCTGCGGTGAGGTCTTGAAGGCGAATCGCACGTCCACCTACGGTAGTCCGGATTCCTTATGGTCGTGCGATGAGTTTCCCTGCCCGGGGAAGCCCGTATGCGCACGACCGACCTCCGCCCAGCCTGCCGGTGCACCCGGCGATAACGACTCGCGCAGCGCGTATCCGCTACCACTGAGGGCACACTGGGGACATGGACCCCGTGACGGCGCTGCGCCAGATCGCGTACTACAAGGACCGCGCCGGCGAAGACTCCCGGCGGGTGATGGCCTACCGCAACGCCGCTGACATCCTGCAGCGGCTCACCGAGGCAGAGCGCGACCGCCACGGCACCGCCAACTCGTGGCAGACGCTGCCGGGTATCGGTCCCAAGACCGCGAAGGTGATCGCGCAGGCCTGGGCAGGCGGAGAACCCGATGTGCTCGTCGAATTACGGGAGAAGGCAGTTGATCTGGGCGGCGGTGAGATCCGGGCAGCGCTCAAGGGCGATCTGCACGTCCACTCGAACTGGTCGGACGGTTCGGCGCCCATCGAGGAGATGATGTCGGCCGCCCGCGATCTAGGGCACGAGTATTGCGCGTTGACCGACCACTCGCCGCGCCTGACCATCGCCAACGGACTGTCCCCGGACCGGCTGCGCAAACAGCTCGACGTCATCGACGAGCTGCGCGAAGTCGTTGCGCCACTTAGTATCCTGACCGGCATCGAGGTCGACATCCTCGAGGACGGCTCGCTGGACCAGGAAGAGGAACTGCTCGAACGCCTCGACGTGGTGGTAGCCAGCGTGCACTCGAAGCTCTCCATGGACGCCCCGGCGATGACGCGGCGCATGCTCAAGGCGGTGGCCAACCCGCACACCGACGTTCTCGGCCACTGCACCGGACGGCTGGTCACCGGCAACCGCGGTATCCGGCCGGAGTCCAAGTTCGACGCCGAGAAGGTCTTCAGCGCGTGCCGCGACAACGGCACTGCCGTCGAGATCAACTCCCGCCCGGAGCGCAGGGATCCACCCACCCGGCTGCTGAGTCTGGCACTCGACATCGGTTGTGTGTTCTCGATCGACACGGATTCGCATGCGCCCGGTCAGCTGGACTTCCTCGGCTACGGCGCACAGCGGGCGCTGGATGCCGGGGTGCCCGTCGAGCGGATTGTCAACACCTGGCCGGCCGAGGATCTGTTGGCCTGGACGGGTTCCTGAGCCTCGCGCAAAGACCCGCGGAGTTCAGTTCGAACGGCTCTGGGGAAGTCGCCGGGGAATGACGAGGGGATCGTGCACTGCGCCGTGGGTTCACTGCCGATCGAGGGGACCCCATGGCGCGGGGTCGCGGAGCCAAAGAGACATCAACAGCGTCGTCAAAGACGCCGAGGACAAAGTCGACGCCAATGACGAAGTCGACGCTAATGACGAAGTCGACGCCAAGGGCAAAGTCAAAGAAGCCGCAGAGCGGATGCAGCACCACAGCCCGGGCTGCATCCCCGGGGCGGACCCGATCTCCGCACGGCCACCGGCCTTTCGGTCGGTGGCGGTTAGTGCCCGCGCGGACAGCAGGGTGGGTGGGAGCGGCGTCTCGGAACCCGGGGTCACACCCGAGCAGCGCACCGCGGGAGGATCCCGACGGTGATCCCCAGCCCTACCTCGTCGCCCACCCTGGCCCGCTGCTCGACCGAAGCCGTAGAAGCCGAAGCCGTAGAAGCCGAAGCCGTAGAAGCCGAAGCCGTAGAAGGAGGTGAGGTCAGCGGCATTCCCCGTAGACCGCGCATGTCCACACGTGCACGAGCGAGTCGAGGACCCGGTCGGGGGGAATGCCGGGGGTCTGGCCGGCGAACGCGGCGAGCAGCGTGCGTTCGTTCATCAGATTGAGCGCCGTGGCGAGGTCGTGGGCGGGCAGCGTCTCCGGGGCGGCCCCGCGCCGCCGTTCGGCCTCGATTGTCGCCGCAGTGAAGTCGATCCACTTCTGCATGAACTTCCCGAAGACGTCACGGATCTCGGCGTTGTCCGAACTGGATGCCGCGACGGTGACAGCTCGGTGGGCGCCGAAGGTGTCGAAGAACACCTTGATGCCCGGACGCCATACGTTTTCCGACGTCGCGGTGGAGGCGGCCCGCTCGAGCGCGGTATCGGCCTCCCTGATGACCCGCTCCCACAGCGTCAGCAGTACGGATTCTTTGGAGCCGAAGTAGAAGTAGAAGGTCGGGCGCGAGATACCCGCACCCTTCGCCAGGTCGTCCACGGAGATCTCGGCGAACGGGCGCGCGTCGAGTAGCTGTTCGGCGGTAGCCAGGATCGCCTGTTCACGGTCGTCGCCCGAGGGCCGGGCCGACCTGCGGCCGCGCGGTGCCCGGGCCTCGCTGGCGGTGGTCACAATCGGGTACTTTACACTGCGTCGATCTCCTCAACACAATGTTGACGATCTCGACGGAGTGTTGATAGCTTGACACTATGACTGAATTTGTCGACGTCGCCATCGTCGGAGCCGGGATCTCCGGTATCAGCGCCGCGTGGCACCTGCAGGGCCAGAATCCGGACAAGACCTACGCGATCCTCGAGCGGCGCGACAGGCTCGGCGGGACGTGGGACCTGTTCAAGTACCCGGGCATCCGGTCGGACTCCGACATGTACACGCTGGGCTTCCACTTCAAGCCGTGGGTGACCGACCAGAGCATCGCCGACGGCGCCTCGATCTGGAACTACCTCAACGAGGCCGCCACCGAGAACGGCATCGACAAGCACATGCGGTACGGCCACAAGGTCGTCGCCGCCAACTGGTCGGATGAGGACAACCGTTGGGAGCTGACCGTCGAACACGACGGCGAACAGATCCAGCTCAACGCCGGGTTCCTGTGGGCCTGCAGCGGCTACTACGACTACGACCGGGGTTATTCGCCCGAGTTCCCCGGCGCCGAGGACTTCGCCGGCACCATCGTGCACCCGCAGCACTGGCCGCAAGACCTTGACTACCAAGGCAAGAAGGTCGTCGTGATCGGCAGCGGGGCCACCGCGATCACCCTCATCCCGGCGTTGATCGACGGCGGCGCCGGCCACGTGACGATGTTGCAGCGCACGCCCACCTACATCGGTTCGCTGCCCGACAAGGACCCCTTCGCCGCACGTGCCTATCGGTTGCTTCCGGAGAAACCCGCCTACACCGCCGTGCGGTGGAAGGCCATCATGCTGGCGGTGATGCAGTATCAAATCGCGCGCGCCTTCCCGAATACCTTCCGGAAACTGTTGCGCAAGATGGCCGAGCGCCGTCTTCCCGAGGGCTACGACTACGACAGGCACTTCGCACCCGACTACAAACCGTGGGATCAGCGGGTGTGTCTGGCCCCCAACGGCGACATCTTCAAGGCGATCCGCAACGGTAAGGCCGACGTGGTCACCGACGCGATCGACCGGTTCACCACCGAAGGCATCCTGCTGAAGTCCGGTGAGCGCATCGACGCCGACATCATTATCACGGCAACCGGTTTGAACGTGCAGTTCTTCGGTGGCGCGGAGGTGCTGCGCAACGGCGAGCCCATGGACCTCGCCGACACCGTGGCCTACAAGGGCATGATGCTCTCCGGTATCCCGAACATGGCGTTCACCTTCGGCTACACGAATGCCTCCTGGACGCTCAAGGCGGACCTCACATCCGAATACGTCAGCCGACTGCTCAACTACATGGACGACAAGGGATACGACACCGTCGAGCCGCGCCGCCCCGGTCCCGACGTCGAGCGTTTGCCGTTCGTAGACCTGGCGTCGGGTTACATCAAGCGCGCCCTCGACCGGCTGCCCAAGTCGGGCGGTAAGGCGCCGTGGCGGCTGAAGCAGAACTACCTGGTCGACCTGCGCGTCATTCGCAACGGCAAGATCGACGACGACACCCTGCAGTTCTCCAAGCACCGGGCCCCGGTCACGGTTTAGTTTCCCGCGCGCGGCCGGGGCGTGAGTCGCGCTACGGCGCGACGACGACGATGCCGTCGTCGTCGCTGTAGGCGACATCACCCGGCGTGAACGTCACGCCGCCGAACTCGACGGGGACCTGCCGTTCGCCCGCGCCTGTTTTCGTGCTCTTGCGGGGATTCGTGCCGAGGGCCTTGATGCCGATGTCGAGGGTGCGCAGCGTCGACGCGTCGCGTACGGCGCCGTTGACGATCAGCCCGCTCCACCCATTGTCGCGGCCGAGCGCGGCGATCACGTCACCGACCAGGGCGGTGTGTAGTGAGCCGTCGCCGTCGATCACCAGCACGCCGCCGTCGCCGGGCTCCGACAGCACCGATTTGAGCAGCGCATTGTCCTGAAAACACCGCACCGTGGTGACCCGCCCGGCGAACTCCGGTCGCCCGCCGAACTGGCGAAGTTGCAGATCACAGCTGCGGACGCCGGGTCCGATGTCGTCGACGAGGTCGGCGGTGGCGCGCGGTTCGATGGTCACCGCTCGATGCTAGCGACGACCACATCGTGCAGAAACCCGGCAGCCCCGGTGCGCCAAGCCGACTATCGAGCTGACGTCGCGTCAGGGTTACGGGGATTTCAGCGGCGGCGGGCGACCAGGACGGCGAGCAGGGCGAGAACGGCCGCGACCGCCGCGGCCGTGAGCGTCAGCCGCGACTGGTCCGGGGGGTCGACGGTGGCCGGCGCAGGTCCGGCGACCGGGTTGCTGGCCGTGGTCACCGTAGCCTTCGCCTGGGCCGCGACCTCTTCGGCTGCCGCCGCTAGGTCGCCGTCGGCGGTGACCAGGTCCGCCGGTGTGGGAGGCGGCTGCTTCTTGGTGGGTGCCGTGTTCTTGGTGGGTGCCTTCTTGACGGCTTTGGCGGGTGCCTTCTTGGCCGCCGCCTTCTTTGCGGGTGTCGTCTTCACCGGAGGCGCGGCCCCCGCGGCCTCCGCGGCGGGCGGCGTGGGCTCGGCGGGAGTGTCGGCCTGCTCGGCGGACCCATCATGGCGGTCTGCCATCGACGCTGCTCCTTCGCGGTATCTGGGTTAGGCGACGGTGGCTCCATCATGCCAGGCGTCCGCGCCCGCTCGTCCGGTGACGGCCAGGGCGGCCGCCAGGGTCAAGCGTCGGACATACCGCCCAGTTCCAGCAGCGGCTGCAGTTGCGCGCTCACTGCCCGCGGTGTCGAGCAGGAGTACCACCGCTAGCGCGAGCGTGACGGTCGCGCCGCAGTCCGTCCGCCGTGCGGGCCGAGGTGCGGCTGCAGGAGTTCTGGGCCGGCCCAGCGCCCACGACGCCACCGATAGGCCGCGACGACGCCGATCGATCGCCGCACGCCAGGGCGACGCTTCACGTACGGCGTCGCGCCGTCCACAGCGCAGCTGCCCCCACGGCAACACAGGCACCGACGATGAACGGCCATACCGGCGGATCCTCGGCCGGCGCGACCGGGGGCGCGTCCGCAGCGGCCGACGGCCCGGGCGTCCCGGTGCCGCCGGCGGTGAGCTCGAAAGTCCACGACCCCGTGACGACGTGACCGTCGGCGGATGTCGCGCGGTAGTTGACGGTGTAGACGCCCGCCGGGCCCAGCGGCCGCAGGTTCACCGACACGACCGTGTCCTGCACCTGCGGGGCGCCCGTCGACCAGAGGTTTCCGTCGGGACCCACGACGGTCATCGCTGCGAACGCAGGCTGCATGGCCTCGCTGAAGGTCGCGCTCACCCGTGCCGGCGCCTCGGCTACCGGCGCGCCGTCGGCGGGATCGGTGGCGATGACCGTCGCGTGGGCCGACGTCACGCCCGCTCCGACCAGGGAGAGGGCGACCAGGGTCACAGCCGCCACCGCGGCAGTCAACCTGCATATGAGTGCTTGCATGTGACGGTCTCTCGGTGTCAGGCCACGCCGAGACGGGCCATCAGGTCGGCGTCGATCCCGTCGAGTTGTTCCGCGATCGCGGCGTGGGCGGCCCGCCGGCGCGCGGTCGGCATGTTCTCCGCGGCGGCGACGGCCGCCGACAGGTCACCGAGACGCTCGGTGATCGCGGCGACGAACCGTTTGGTTTCGGCGTCCTTCGGTTTCTTCTCGGCGACCAGCCGAGCCGACTGCTCCGCACCGGAGATGCGCGCGGACAGCTCACCGCCGTGTCCGGAGAACTGGCCGAGCTGGCTCAGCGGCACCCCGAGCCGGTCGGCTCGCCGTTCGTCGACGAAGCCACGGGCCGCCACCGACGCGCGGTAGACCAGCGGCACCGCGATGGGGGCAAGCAGCCGGGCGACGGTCAGCGTGCGACGGATCCGGCCGGGGGAGAGGATCTTGCCCTCCCTGGCCGCCCGCAGTTGCGTCTCAGCGACCTTGAGCGCGGTCCGGTCACTTTCCCGCTGAGCGCGCAGCTGGGCCTTGAGCGCCCGCGCCTCGGCCTTCGCCTGGGACTTGTAGCGACGCGCCTCGTTCTTTGCCGAGAGCCTGGCCTCCAGCTTGGCCTTGGCCTTGATCGCGCGCGCCTCGGCTCGGCGGGTAGCACGGCTTTTGCGTCGCCTGAACAAACCCATTCCCCGCTGCCCTCCGGTCCTCGGTTCCCCAGCCGCTGAGCGCGGCCGCATCGGTGCAGTCCAACCCTAGCGGTCGGGTGGGGCCTGGCGACGCCCGCGCCCCGTCGCCCGATCCATCTACGCGGGCACCGCCCCGGGGAAGTGCCAGCTCGGGAGCGTAGGCAAACAACGCCCCCTTCGCCAACCGCCGCCGCGACAAGACCTCAGTCGTCGAGGTGTTCCTTGCGCCGCAGTTCGTCGACCTTGGCCACGATGTCCTTTTGCGCTTCGGGCGACAACCCGACCGAACGCGAGGCGATCCGGCGGACGCCTTCATCCCGCATGTTGGCCAGCCAGGTGAGTTCCTTGTCGAGTTTCTCGTAGTACTCGTCGTCGGTGAAGTACGCCGGCTTGATCCGGAAGAAGTTGGCCAGGGCCGCCATGGTGGCCTGCGAGGGGTTCGTTCGGTTGCCTGAACGCAGCTGGGAGAGGTATGGCGCAGACATCGTGATGCCCTCGGCCTTCAGCGCACCGATGACTTCGGCGGACGTGTGCGGTCCCCGGCCTGGCGGATAAACCGTGTCGAATAGTCGGTTCAGCCGTGCGGCGAACGTCTTGCTCATCGGATTGACCTCCATATGGTGACGAGCGGGCTAAAGGGCGGCGCGTTTGCTGACCATCGTAGCGAGAGTTATACCTACAACCAAGTGCAAACCACCCAAATGTGCGTGTCAGCGCGCTTGCGTGGGCACCGAACCCCCATGATCTGCGGGTTCTTCGGTTGTATCCCCTATTCAGCGATGATAGTAAGCAAATAATAACGGTCCCGTAGCATCCCCTGTGCTGGAGCGTCTCTCAGGTGGCTCCCAGCAATCGCGGTGTCAACCGACCGGGCCGGTCAGTGCCGCACTCGTGACGAAGTCACGCGTTTGCCGACGGCACGTCGCACCGACAAAGGGCGAGGTAGGAGTGCACGCCACCGCTGACGGACGGTGATCGGCCATCGGCAGAAGATAGCCAGGCGCAGCTCAGACGGGGTCGGACGACGTTTCGCGAGGCGCCGTGGAGGTGGCACGGTCCCGCCTGGCGCGTACGGTCCGCGCCACGGCGACCAGCACTGCGGCCACCGCCACCCCACCGATCCCGGCCAGTGCCACGGCCCGCCAACCGAGCGCGGCGTCGAAGAGCATCCAAAGGCCGAACATAAGGAACAGCACGCTCGCCACCGCGTGCAGAAACCCCTCGGGCAGCCGCTTGTGCAGCATTGCGCCGACGACGATGGCAACGCCGTCGGCGAGCACCATGCCCACGGTCGCGCCGATCCAGACGCCGATGGCATCGCGGTCGCTGGCCAGCGCCACCGTCGCCAGCATGGTCTTGTCGCCCAGTTCGGCGAGCACGAACGACGAGACGATGGCGGGAACGGCGAATCGGGGTTCGGCCACCCGCACGTCCTCGTCGCCGGCGTTGCGTCCCTCGCGCCAGGTCCACGCCGCGAACAACAGGAAGGCGATGGCCGCGGCGAATGCGATGGGCTTCTCGGGCAGCGTCACCCCGAGGAAGTGGCCGATCGCCACCGACAGCCCGTGCACGAGTACCGCGGCGATACCGACCCCGGACAACACTACCCACCAGCGGTGCCGCAGCGCGTAGGTCATCGTGATGAGCTGTGATTTGTCGCCGAGTTCGGCGACGAAAACCACCGCGAGGCTGACCAAAACAGCGCCGAGCATCACGCACACCTTTCGACACGTCGCCGTGCGTACGCCTAATGCGCGCGGCGTCTGAGTCGAAGGTCTCGCCCACCGAGGGTGCGGTTCGCCGGCCGGGCCACGTGGGCCAGTATGTCGACACGACGATTCGGGGCTACTCCCCTTCGCTGACGCCTTCGACCATAGCGGCGGCTTCTCCGGTGCGCCAGCGTCAGAGCCGGGTTCGGGCGGCCGTATTCTCGGCTTCGGTAGCTCGTCTTCTCAGGTTACGGGCCCTTCACGCGACGAGCAGCATGGCCAGCACCGCGGTGTCGGGATGGCTGATGGGGTCGACTCCGACACGGCTGACCATCGAAGTGACGGTCCCGTCGGATTCCGCCTCCACCCAGGCTGCCCGGTGCTCGAGCCCCAGATGCGGCAGGCCCGGCAGGAGGACACAGCCTGATGCGGCCCCGCTGCATTCCGGCAGCGACGGGGTGGTCTCCGACGGCGGATGCAGCATCAGCAGGGCGGGTGGTTGGCGCTCGGCGAAGTAGCCGGGCGGCACGGCGGCGTCCCCGACGACGGTGCCCTCGGCGAGCACCAGCCCGACGGTGCCCGGTTCCGGCTCGTCGGGTAACTCCTCGCGCACACCGAATATCGTTGTCGTCGAGAGCAATCCGGGCAGTGACGCAACGCGGACGGCGACCGTCAGCAACTGCGCCCACTCCTTGGTCGAGTCGGGCCAGCGCCCCGACACGACGAAGCCTTTGAGTGAACCGCCGGAATGAAAGGGCGCGATCTCGATCGCCCGACCGGACCCTGTCTCCATATCGCCTCCGAGGCATCGGTGTTCGCGGACCGACACGCCTGTGGGTCGTGTGAAACAGGATGCTGTAGTGGCGTACTGGCACACAAGCCCACACGAGTGCTAACGGCTGGTGTATCCCAGAAGACGAACAGGGGGTGGCGCGCGGAATCCCGCGCCCCACCCCCTCGTATGGGTCTGGCGGTGACCGGTGTCAGCCGACGATGATGCCGCTGGCCGAGTTGGTGGCCTTGGTGAAACGGCTCTGCACGTCGTCCCAGTTGACGACGTTCCAGAACGCTTTCACGTAGTCGGCCTTCACGTTCTTGTACTGCAGGTAGTACGCGTGCTCCCACATGTCGACCTGCAGCAGCGGGATGATGCCCAGCGGGACGTTGCCCTGCTGATCGAACAGTTGGAAGGTCAGCAGCTTCTGGCCCAGTGTGTCGTAACCGAGCACCGCCCAGCCGGAACCCTGCAGTCCGTTGGCCGCGGCGGTGAACTGTGCGCGGAAGCTGTCGAATGAACCGAACGCGTCGTCGATCGCGGCCGCCAGCTCACCGGTCGGATTGTCGCCACCGTTGGGCGAGAGGTTCTTCCACCAGATGGTGTGGTTCACGTGGCCACCGAGGTGGAAGGCCAGGTTCTTCTCATTGAGGAAGATCGCGGAGTGGTCCCCGGACTCCCGCGCCTCCGCCAACTTCGACAGGGCGTCGTTCGCCCCCTTCACGTACGTCGCGTGGTGTTTGCTGTGGTGGAGCTCGTTGATCTGCCCCGAGATGTGCGGTTCGAGCGCGCCGTAATCGTAATCAAGATCGGGCAAGGTGTATTCAGCCACAAGATTCCTTCCTCAGCAGTGATTGATGGAGCTCGACATCCTCGACATCGATGTCAACCTTGCTCCATAGCAGCGCACATCGCAAGGACGCGCGTCCGCCCACACCAATACCCGACTACGAGGCCTTCAGAACAGGACCATCAACGCGAGGATGGCGAGCAGAACCAAGGCGATGACTCCCGCGCGCAGACACGCCATCAGTTGGCTGCGGGCGTAGACGCTGGCCGACGTCTGCCACTCCGACGGCGGCATGGCCGAACTGCTTCCCATTGAGTGAGACGCCATCAGTGGCCCCTGGCCTGCACGAACAAATTCAAACCCCCAGTGATATCAATCACACGCCAGCCCTGTGACGCCGATCGTAACCGGTCGGCGACCGCGGAGCGAAATCGGGTGAGCGCGGGGTGGCGGCGGGTGGTCCGCCGACGTCAACTGGCACCCGGCCGGCCCGGGCGACCGCGCGTTCACTCCACCACCGCCCGTAGGCGTCGGCCCAGAAGCTCGATTAGCAGCCTTAAGCATTTCGCTCGGCGGTTTCGTTACCGGCATGTGACCTTTGCCTGTAGGCGGCGCTATGCACAATTTCGATAAGCAAGCGCACCACACGACTTGCGCTTATCCGCTCGGATGCGAACAGGACCTGTGGATGAAGCTGTGGAAACTGTGGATAAATCCACCATTGCTGTCCGCAGAGACATACGCCGGGTGGACGGCGGCGTGACGGCATGAGACGCATGGACGACGTCGAGGTGACACAGGCCGACGTGGCCGCCGCGGTCGACCCTGAGGCCACTGTCTACGTGATGTGCCACGCCGGCGGCCGCTCCCAATGAGTGGCGCAGGGAACGCGTGACCAGCGCCGCTAGGCTGGTCGGATGATCCAGGTGTGTTCCCGCTGCGGAACGCGGTGGAACGTGCGCGACCGCGAGCGGCAGGTGTGTCCCCGGTGCCAGGGCACGTTGATGGCGCCGTCCGCGCCGCCCACACCGGGTGCCGAGTGGAGCGCGCGTCAGGCCCGCCCAGGCAGCGCCGGCGCCCCGCCGCGTCTGCCGGCCGGCTACCGCTGGATCGCCGTGCGACCCGGTGCGCCGCCTCCACCCCGTGCGCGGCGCCGACCGCTCGGCCCGACGCCGCGCTATCCGACGATCCCGCGGTGGGGCCTCGTCGAGCACTTCGACACCGTCGACCCGTCGGCGACCCAGACGCGTACCGGTCCGTCGGGCTCCGCGGTCCGTATGACCCTGCTCATCACCATGGGGGTGCTCGGCGCCGCGGCCGCGATGCACGCGCTTCGATATCTGCTGCTGTTGATCAACCGCACCGTACTGCTCAGCCCGATTGTGGCCGGTGTGGCGACGTGGCTGGGGGTCGCGTTGAGCGTCGTGGCGGCCTTCCTGGTGGTCGGCAGCATCGTGCTGATGACCAACTGGCTGATCGCGCGCCGCGGCGCGGCCTACGGGTACCACGGACAGTCGGATCCTCGGGACGCGCTGCGTCTGCGGCTGGGATGCCTGGTGCCGTTCGTGAATCTGTTCTTCGCGCCGGTGTACGTGCTGGAACTGGCCGGGGTCGAGAGCCGGATGTCGACGCTGCGCAAGCCGATCATCGTGTGGTGGATCCTGTGGGTGCTCAGCACCGTGGTCTCGGTGTTCTCGATCGCCACCAGCTTCGCCACGGACCCGCAGGGCATCGCCGACAACACCATGGTCACGACGATCGCCTACTTGATGGCGCTGGCCGCGCTGCTGGTCGCGTACCGGGTGGTGTCGGGGTTCGACCAGGCGCCGGCGTCGCGACCTGTCCACCGGTGGGTGATGGTGCCCGATGATGCGCCGGCCGCGCAGCCTGACGGCCAATCGGCTCGTCCGGTTGAGTGCAGCGGGCAAAACCCGGCAGCATAGGCCTCATGAAGACGGATGACGGCGCGGTCGGCAGTCATCCGTTCGTCGTCGCGCACCGAGGGGCTTCGGCCGACCGGCCCGAACACACACTGGCGGCTTACCAACTGGCCCTCGATGAGGGTGCGGACGGAGTCGAGTGCGATGTCCGGCTGACCCGCGACGGCCATCTGGTGTGCCTACACGACCGGCGCGTCGACCGGACCTCGTCGGGCACCGGCGTGGTCAGCGAGATGACGCTGGCCGAGTTGCGGGAGCTCGACTTCGGGTCCTGGCACGCCAGTTCAGGACCGGATGCGGGCCCCGACATCACGGATCTGCTGACGCTTGAGCGGCTGGTGGAACTGGTTCTGGACTGGCACCGGCCGGTGAAGTTGTTCATCGAGACGAAACACCCGGTCCGCTACGGGGCGCTCGTGGAGAGCAAGGTGCTCGCGCTGCTGCACCGGTTCGGCATCGCGACACCGGCCTCGGCCGACCTCTCGAGGGCGGTCGTGATGTCGTTCTCCGCTGCCGCGGTGTGGCGGATCCGCCGCGCCGCGCCGATGCTCCCGACCGTGCTGCTCGGCGAGACGTCGCGCTATCTCGGCGGCAGCGCCGCGACGACCGTAGGTGCGACAGCGGTGGGGCCGTCGATCATGACGCTGCGCGAACACCCCGAGCTCGTCGACCGGGCGGCCGCCCAGGGCAGGGCGCTGTACTGCTGGACGGTCGACCACTACGAGGACGTGCGCTACTGCCGCGATCTCGGCGTGGCCTGGTTGGCGACGAACCACCCCGGCCGGACCAAGGACTGGCTGCAGAACGGGTTGACCGGCGCGGCAGGCACCGATCGCTGAAGCTTGGGCGGCGGTCTCCTAAGCAGGAGTGTCGAGCACGTCGGCCGGGATGGGCTTGTCGGTGGCCAACGCGTCGAAGAGGCGTCCGGCGGCATCGCTGTCCCACACCACGACGGCGCCGGAGCCGGCGCTGGTGAACTCCCCGATAGGCACCGTCGTGGTGGTCAGGTCACCGCGCAACGCCCAGCCGAGGCGAGCGAGATCCCACACGTGTGCACCGGTGTCGACGGTCAGTGCGCCGCCGACCGCCCGCGCCACCGGATACCAGCGCAGCGGGTTGAGCAGGACCGCAGGGCTGGCGGCGCGGTGCAGGAGCGCCGACACGAACTCCCGCTGATGGGTCATCCGGTCGAGATCGGCCCGCGGGGTGGCGCGGGTACGGACGAATCCCAGCGCGTTGCGCCCGTCGAGCTCCTGGCATCCGGCCGGTAGGTCGATGCCGGCCAGCGGATCGCTCATGGGTTCCGCGGGGCACATGGTGACGCCGCCGACGGCGTCGACGACCGAGGCAAACCCGTCGAACCCGACCTCGGCGTAGTGGTCGAGCCGCAGACCTGTGGCCTGCTCGACGGTCTGGGCGAGCAGCGGCGCCCCGCCCAGCGCGAAGGCGGCGTTGATCTTGTCCTCGCCGTACCCCGGGATCGGCACGTAGGAGTCCCGTGGGATGGACACCATGGTCGCCGGGGCGCTCGAGGTCAGGCGTGGCAGGTGGACCACCAGGATCGTGTCGGTGCGCCCGTTGCCGACGTCACCGCCGGTGGCCAGCTCGGTCTGCTGTTCGGCGTCGAGGCCGGCGCGGCTGTCGGAGCCGACGAGTAACCAGGTCGTGCCGCGACCGGCCGCGGGCCGGTCCGGGTAGGCGGCCAGCGCGGGAGTGCGCCGCAGCGACGTGTCGACCCAGACGGTGAGGCCGATCAGCGACACCATCATGACCAGCAGCACGGTCATGACGATCCGGCCCCAGTGCCGTTTCCGGCGGGGCCTGGCGGTGGCGGGCGCGACAGACGGACGGACGGACCGCCCCAATGGACTGGCGGGCGGGCGCACCGGCGGCGGTGGCGCAGACTGGGGAGGCCGGGGCGGCGGCTGACGACGGGGCTGCGCCGTCGGCGGGGGCAGACGCTGCTCCCACGCCGGCGGCGGAACACGCGGCGGCGGAACACGCGGTGGGGGGCTCGGGGGATTCGGCGGCCACGCCGGCGGCGGCCGCTGCCCGGGAGCGCGGCGGATCACCTGCGACGGCTCTGGCGGGGCGTTCGGCCCCCTCCCGCCGCCGAGCGGGCCAGGCCCTCCGCTCTCCGGCCGATTCGGGTTCACAGCGAAAAATGTACGTGTGCATCGGCCGGATCACTGCAGCCAGCCCAGGTGGTCGGCCAGCAGCGCGTATCCGACGAACGCCACAGCGTCGATCAGCGCATGCGCGACGATCAGCGGCCAGAGTCGTCCGGTGCGGTGCCAGGCGTATCCGAACACCAGCCCCATCGCCACGTTGCCGAGGCCGGCGCCGAAGCCCTGGTACAGGTGGTACAGCCCACGCAGCAGGCTTGCCGCCACGATCGCGACGACCGGGTTCACCCGCAACTGACGCAACCGGGTCAACAGGAACCCCACGACGACGATCTCCTCGGCCCAGCCATTGGCGAACGAGATGGCCAGTAGCACCGGGATGCGCCACCAGGTGTCGTAGATTTCGGCGGGTTCGACCGAGGCGTTGATCCCCAGCACCCGGCTGAGCTGGTACAAGGCCAGCCCCGGCAGTCCGATGAGTGCGGCGAGTGCCAGCCCCCCGAGCAGGTCGGGGCGCACCCGCGGGCGTGCCAGCCCGATGTCGGCCAATCGGAACCCACTGCGCCACAACAGGTAGAGCCCTAGGGCCCCCCAGCCCAGGAGTTGGAAGACGCCGGCGAGGTTCAGCCCGAGGTCGAGGAGGTCGAAGGTGGACCGGCGTGGATTGAGCGCGACGACCTGGCCGGACAGGCCGAGCAGAACAGCCTCGAGCAGGCGCAGCAGCGCGGTGTACGCGCTGAGGCCGAACGTGACGGCGAGGACGATCACGATCTCGATGCGGATCGCCAGGCGTTGGCCGTGGTCCAACAGGTCAGGCAACTCGTCGGGCGGCCGGCTCACCGTCCATAGGCTAGCGCTAGCCGCCGGGGCGTTCGACGCGTCGGGCCTGCAGCCCGTTGAGGAACGGGCATCCCATGAGTACGCGGATGGCCTGGCTCAATCCGGTCACGTCGTCGACGGGATTGGGGAACGGCAGGCGCACATCGTGGTCGCCGTCGGTGGCCTCGACCCGCAGCCGGACGCCGTATCGGTCCAGGCCCAGAGGGCGTACTCGGCCGCGTCGCATGGTGGCGGGCAACCGGCTGGCCAGGCGGTGGACGACGTCCTGATGCGCCGACTCCAGGTGCTGCAACCAGCAGGACTCCATCGCGCAGAAGGGGTCGGGCCGGGCCTGCAGCAGCGCGTCGAGGCCGACCGACTCCGCGCCGGTCGCGTCGGCGACCACCACCGACTCGATCTGCAGCCGCATCAACGCGTATCGCGACTGGCCGCCCGAATTGACCTCTAGGAGAGCGGGATTCGGGTCGACACCGGCGACCAGGTCGAGTAGTTCGGAGACGTCGGTGTTCGGCACGGCGTGGACTCCTCCACGGATCCATACCAGCGATCGCACCGGTTCCCGCAGCCGCAGCGGCGCATAGTCGGTCATCTCGAGCACCGCCTGCACGCCCGCGGTACCGGCCGATACCACGATCGCCCAGAGGGGGGCATCGACGGGGATGGTGACCGCGAACGATCCGTCGTCGAGGAGGTGGTGCACCGGGGTGCTGACCGGGTCGACGCCTTCCACCGCGAGCATCGCGCCGCCGCCGCCGGCGCATGTGCTGCGGATTCGCTCCGCCGAGGAAGGTCCAGCCGGTGTCGTCGTCGGTGCGGTCGTCGCAGAAGTCTTGACCATCTCGCTGCCTTCCGGGATAAGGTTAGGTGAGGTAAGCCTTACTAAACTATGGAGGACCGGCTCACGCAAGGCGTTCCCGGGGGCAGCGCGGTCAGCGGATAGTGTTGGAACGTGCCGCGCATCGCCTATCTCGGCCCTGAGGGGACGTTCACCGAGTCGGCGTTACTGCAAATGGCGTCCGGCGCGATGGTTCCGGGCGACGGTCCGGTGACCCCGGTACCGACCGACAGCACGCCCGCCGGGCTGGAGGCCGTGCGGGCCGGGGAGGCCGACTACGCCTGCGTGCCGATCGAGAACTCCATCGAGGGTTCGGTGCTACCGACACTCGACAGTCTCGCGATGGGCGCGCCGCTGCAGATCTTCGCCGAACTCACCCTCGCCGTGTCGTTCAGCATCGTAGTGCGCCCAGGCCACGTCGGCGACGTCGCGACGGTCGCTGCATTCCCGGTGGCCGCAGCGCAGGTGCGGCGCTGGTTGTCCGCGCACCTGCCGGGAGCGCGACTGGTGCCCGCCCACTCCAACGCGGCAGCGGCTGCCGACGTCGCCGGTGGCCGCGCCGACGCCGGGGTGAGCACGGCGCTGGCCGCCGAGCGCTACGGGCTGCACAGCGTGGCCGCAGGTGTCGTCGACGAACCGAACGCCCGCACCCGGTTCGTCCTCGTGGGACGGCCCGCCCCGCCGCCCGCCCGCACCGGCGCCGACCGCACCGCGGTCGCCCTGCGTCTGCCGAACACCCCCGGCGCGCTGGTCGCCGCGATGACCGAACTGTCGATCCGCGACATCGACCTGACCCGGATCGAGTCGCGACCCACCCGCACCGAACTCGGCGCCTACGTGTTCTTCCTCGACTGTGTCGGGCACCTCGAAGACGATGCCGTCGCCGAGGCACTCAAAGCGCTGCACCGTCGTTGTGCACATGTGAGATATCTGGGTTCCTGGCCGACCGGGACGGCCGCAGGCACGCCACCGCCGGACAGCGACGAGGCGACACGCTGGCTGACACGACTGCGCGAAGGTGTGCCGACACCGCTGGAGCGCCGCCGATGAGCGGCAGGCTGATACTGGTCCGACACGGACAATCGCACGCCAACGTCGAACGGCGGCTCGACACCCGTCCGCCCGGGGAGGCGTTGACCGACCTGGGCCGCGAACAGGCCCGCAGATTCGCGAGCGGACTGCTGCGGCGGCCGGCGTTGCTCGCACACTCGTTGGCCCGCCGCGCGGCCGAGACCGCCGCCGAGATCGCCGCCGCCGCGAGACTCGGCCCACTGCCGTTCGACGGCCTGCACGAGGTTCAGGTCGGCGAGCTCGAGAACCGCTCCGACGACGAGGCCATCACCGAGTTCGAGTCGATCTACGAACGCTGGCAGCGCGGCGACCTCCACGTCCCGATGCCCGGCGGGGAGACCGGCGACGAGGTGCTCGACCGCTACGTGCCGGTGCTGACGCAGCTGCGCATGCGCTACCTCGACGACGACGCATGGCAGGACGACATCGTGGTGGTCAGCCACGGCGCCGCGATCAGGTTGGTGTCGGCGGTCCTGGCCGGCGTCGACGGCACGTTCGCGCTCGACCACCACCTTGCCAACACCGAGTCGGTGGTGCTCACACCAGTCACCGATGGACGCTGGAGTTGCGTGCAGTGGGGGACCCGGACGCCGCCGTTCTACCCTGAACCCGACGCCGATCCGGTGCGCGACGCACTGGAGTCCGGCGATCCGATGGGCTGATGACGGGCGGATTCAGATCACGGCCCTGGCGGCCGACGCGCCGCACGGGCAACCGACCGCCTCGCAGTCGATGCTGAACGTGTGCACCACCTCAGAGGCGGTGCAGTCATCCTCGGTGCATTCGATTCGGTAGCGGGCGTGGTGGATGACAGTGCCGTGGCAGTGTTCCAGCCCGGCCCGACACTCCCGGCACTGGATGCTCATGGTCTCCTTCCTAGCACTGCCCGCCGACACATGGTGAGTGCCGCGCTCAGGCCCAGCCGAGTTGGTGCAACCGGTCGTCGTCGATGCCGAAATGGTGTGCGATCTCGTGGATCACCGTGATCGCCACCTCCTCCACCACGTCCCCGTCGCTGTCGCAGATGTCGAGCAAAGCGTCGCGGTAGATCGTGATGGTGTCGGGCAGCGCGCCCGCGTAGGTGCTATCGCGTTCGGTGAGCGCGATGCCCTCGTAGAGCCCGAGCAGTTCAGGTTCCTCGGGATGGCGGTTCTCGACGAGCACCACGACGTTGTCGATTGCGGCGGCCAACTCGGGCGGGATGAGGTCGAGCGCATCGGAGACCAGTTCGTCGAACCGCTGCGCGCTCATCCGTACGGCCACGCGGTTACGGTCCCGGGGGCGGAGGTGGCGGAACCGGTTGGACCGGCTCGACCGCCGGGGCCGGTCCCGGCGCGGGAGGAGGCGGAGCCGGCGCGGGAAAGGGCGGAGCCGGCGCGGGTGGCGGTGGCAGCGCTTCCGGGCCCAGCGGTGGCGGTGCGGGCACGCCCGGTGGCGGCGGGGGCGGAGTGGCAGGGGCGCCCGGAGGCGGCGGGGGTGGAAGGGGTGGAACCGCATCGGTCGGCGGCGGTGTCTCGCTGGTCGGCGCCGACGTCGTCTGCGGACCGTGCTGAGTCTGGCTGGTCTCCGTCTGCTCGGACTCGCTGTAGTCCGGCTCGCTCTGCTGGGAGGACGTGTCGACGGCGTCGGGCATCGGGATCGGCGGCAGGCTCAGCCGTTCCTCGGGGATGTCCGGCGGCGGCACCGGGGGCTGCCCGTTGATCTGCAGCGGACCCTTGGCGCTGTTGAGCAGCGTCGACCAGCCTCCGTTGCCGAGGGTCGCGCCGATGCTGCAGGACACCCGGTGACTACCCGCGGCCCAGCTGGGCAGCGAGACCGTGCTGTAGATCAAGGTGAGCGTGGTGTTGCGGAGCTCGATCGGCGCCAGATAGGCATCGGTCATCCCCGTGCAGGCATCCTTGATGAACGCGTCCTGCTCGGGCTCCGGCGGCAGCGCGCCCGGGAACTTCTCCTTGAGGTTGACCGCGCCGGTGACCTCCATGGCATGCGGGGCGGCACAGTCGACCGGAATGTCGGTGGGCTGGTTGGTGGCCGGGTCGATGCCCAGGCAGGTGCCCGCCGGCCAGACCTTCGACTGGTCGATCTCGGCGACCTTACCGGTGAAGGGCAGCTGCTGGTTGTTCGCGCCCGGCAGTTGCAGACCGCACAGCATGCGACGTTCGCCGGCCTGGCGCCACGCCTTGTCTCCGGACCACAACATGCTGATGGTGAAGCGGCTGTTCGGATCGAAGCGCGGGCCGAGGTAACGGCGCACCGCTGCCTGGCACTGCTCCTGGCTGATCTGCTGGATGCGGGCCGGGGACGGCGGTTCGGCGTCGGCGCCGTACTCGCTGCCCGGGAAGGTACGCATGTCGACCGATTCGGCGACCTCGAAGCGGTGCTCCTCCTTGCATTCGACGATCTGCGCCCCGTCGGGGTTGCGCTCGGGCCAGTTCAGGCAGTCACCGCTCTCAGCGTGATTGAAGGTGTCGTTGCCGCGGGGGCCCAGGGTGATGGCACTGGCGCTGAGGCCGGGGCCGTTGGTGCCCTCACTGCCCGGTACGGCCGTGACGAGCCCGGCGATCAGCAGCCCGCCGAGCGCCGTCAGCAGCAGGGCGCGCCGGGTGGACGCGGCGTGCAGGCTGTGCCACCACGGCGCCTCGTCGTGGGCCTCGTCGTGGGCGCCGTCGTGGGCGTCGTCGCCGGGCCGGTCGCGTTCTGGTGCCTCCAACATCCGGTCCATTGTGACAGGCGCGCCAGGTGCTGTGACAACTAATGCAGTCGTGAAGTTGTGCGGTTGCGCCGGCCTGGCGCCGCGATCCTCGGCCACAGCGGCTACCTCGAGAAGTTCGGAACGGCCGGGCAAAAGTAGGGTGGCGGCCGTGATCGACCTCAAACTCCTGCGCGAAAACCCCGACGCCGTGCGCGCCTCACAACGGGCGCGCGGCGAGGACCCCGCGCTCGTCGACGTCCTCCTCGACGCCGACGCGGCCCGGCGCGCCGCGGTGTCGGCCGCCGACAACCTGCGCGCCCGACAGAAGGCGGCCAGCAAGGGAGTCGGCAAGGCCTCTGCGGAGGAGCGGCCCGCATTGCTGGCTGAGGCGAAGGACCTGGCCGAGCAGGTGAAGGCCGCCGAAGCCGCGCAAGCCGACGCCGACCGCAGGTTCACCGCCGCCCACATGGCGATCTCCAATGTCGTCATCGAAGGGGTGCCCGCGGGCGGCGAGGACTGCTTCACCGTCCTCGACGTCGTCGGAGAGCCGCCCCGGGTCGACGATCCGAAGGACCACCTCGAACTCGGCGAGGCGCTCGGGCTGATCGACATGGAGCGGGGCGCCAAGGTGGCCGGCTCGCGTTTCTACTTCCTCACCGGATTGGGCGCGATGCTGCAACTGGGCCTCATGCAACTGGCGGTGCGGTTGGCCACCGACAACGGGTTCACGCTGGTCATCCCGCCGGTGCTGGTGCGCCCCGAGGTGATGGCGGGCACCGGCTTCCTCGGCGCCCACGCCGACGAGGTCTACCGACTGGAGTCCGACGACATGTACCTCGTCGGCACCTCGGAGGTCCCGCTGGCCGGCTACCACGCCGACGAGATCATCGACCTGTCCGCGGGGCCGCGCCGCTACGCCGGGTGGTCGTCCTGCTTCCGCAGGGAGGCAGGGAGCTATGGAAAGGACACCCGCGGAATCATCCGTGTGCACCAGTTCGACAAGGTCGAGGGCTTCATCTACTGCAAACCCGAAGACGCCGAGGCCGAACACCAACGCCTACTGGGCTGGCAACGCGAGATGCTCGCCCACATCGAGGTGCCGTACCGAGTGATCGACGTCGCCGCGGGCGATCTCGGGTCTTCAGCCGCCCGCAAATTCGACTGTGAGGCGTGGGTGCCCACGCAGCAGACCTACCGCGAGCTGACCTCGACGTCGAACTGCACGACCTTCCAGGCCAGGCGGCTGTCCACCCGCTACCGCGACGAGAACGGCAAACCGCAGATCGCCGCCACCCTCAACGGCACGCTGGCCACCACGAGGTGGCTGGTGGCGATCCTGGAGAACCACCAGCAGCCCGACGGTAGCGTGCGGGTACCGGCGGCCCTGGTGCCGTTCGTCGGGACCGAGGTGCTCGAATCGTGATCGATCTGCGACTCGACGAGCTGCGCTCGCCGGAGCGGTAGCGGGGGATCAAGCACCCAAGGGGATCTTCCCGTGGTACGCGCCGGGCGTCGCCGGCCAGTTGGGCGAGTTCGGCGCTGTCGCACGACCGGATCGTGCTGCCCAACAGTGACCAGCCCCTGATCTGCAGATCGAACCCGAGGTCGGGCTCGCGTGCCGGGTGGTGTGGGACGGCGACACCGTCGTGCGGCTCGACCCGTTCGCGCTTGGCGCGTTCAATGACTGCTCGGTCCGCAGACCCGGCGCCGCCAAGATCAGCCACAAGCCGCCAAGATCAGCCACAAGAAGAACGGAGGTATGTCGCTCGAAGGGCGTGGCGCCGCGGTTCTTCGACATCGGCGGCCTCACCGCGGAGGGGCCGACCGCCACGCTGCGGCTGGTGTGCTTCCTGCGGGACCGTGACGGACACGAACACGCCTACGGCCTCGACAGCCCGCTACTCGGCTATTCCTACTGACCGGGATCGGCGCGACGCGCTACACCGAACTGGGACGCTACACCGAACTGGGGCAGTCGACGTTCCTGCAATCCGGCGACGAGGCCATCGTCCGGGTCTACGACACCGAATCGGGCGAAGCCCCGGAACTGCGGCAGACCGTCGTCACGCGGTAGGCGCCCCGGCCGTTTCGCCGCATCCGGGCCGGGTATGGGTTGGGTCATGCGTGCCATGGTCTACCGGGGTCCCTACAAGATCCGGGTCGAAGAGAAGGACATCCCGCGGATCGAGCATCCCAACGATGCCGTCGTCCGGGTGGAGCTGGCCGCGATCTGCGGCTCCGATCTTCACCTGTATCACGGGATGATGCCCGACACCCGGGTCGGGATGACGTTTGGACACGAGTTCATCGGTGTGGTGCACGAAGTCGGCCCGTCGGTGCAGAACCTCCGACCCGGCGACCGGGTGATGGTGCCGTTCAACATCTACTGCGGCTCGTGCTACTTCTGTGCCCGCGGCCTGTACTCCAACTGCCACAACGTCAATCCGAACGCCACGGCAGTCGGCGGCATCTACGGCTACTCCCACACCTGCGGCGGGTACGACGGCGGCCAGGCGGAGTTCGTCCGGGTGCCGTTCGCCGATGTGGGACCCGCCCTGATCCCGGACACCATTTCTGACGAGGACGCGCTGATGTGCACCGACGCGCTGGCGACCGGGTACTTCGGCGCGCAACTCGGTGACATCGTCGAGGGCGACGTCGTGGTGGTGTTCGGCGCGGGCCCGGTCGGCCTGTTCGCCGCCCAGTCGGCGTGGCTGATGGGCGCAGGGAGGGTGATCGTCATCGACCACCTCGAGTACCGGTTGGAGAAGGCCCGTGCCATGGCCCACGCCGAGACGTACAACTTCGCCGAGTACGACGACATCGTCGTCCAGATGAAGAAGGCCACCGGCCATCTCGGTGCCGACGTCGTGATCGACGCGGTCGGCGCCGAAGCCGACGGCAACTTCCTGCAGCACGTGGCGGCCGCGAAGTTCAAGATGCAGGGCGGGTCGCCCATTGCGCTGAACTGGGCGATCGACTCGGCGCGCAAGGGCGGGACCATCTCGGTGATGGGTGCGTACGGGCCGATCTTCAGCGCGGTGAAGTTCGGCGACGCGATGAACAAAGGCCTGACGTTGCGGATGAACCAGTGCCCGGCCAAACGGCAGTGGCCGCGATTGTTCTCGCACATCGAGAACGGCTACCTCAAGCCCAGTGAGATCGTGACGCATCGGATTCCGCTCGAGCACATCGCCGAGGCGTATCACATCTTCTCCGCCAAACTCGACAACTGCATCAAGCCGATCATCGTGCCCAGCTCAGCGTGAGGACTGACATGACCTACACCGCAGACCATCCGCCCGTCCCGTCGTCCGAGGAACTGCGGGCCCGTATCCCCGGCTGGGGAGCCGATCTGGACCCTGCCGACCGGCCGTCGGTCCCCAAGCTTCGGCCCGAACCGACCGGGGCGCATTGGGATTTCCCCGAACGGCAATCCGAGAGGTGGCCGCGGGAACGCTCGATCGAGCATGAATTCCTCACCCCGGTCTTCGGCACCTCCGCTCCGCCGCGGGCGCTGTCGGGGGCGATCCGCAAGTACTCCTACGCCAGGCACAGCGAGGGCAAGGCGGCGCACTGGTTGCTGCTGATCCTCGCCGACCGGGTTGACGCCGTAGAACACCACCTGCAGTCGTTCGCGAGCCTGCGCCCGGACAACCCGATCACCGAGACCGGCGTCAAGGCGGAGTTCACCCACAACGGGCTGGCCGCCCGCACCAACACGAAACGCGTTGACCGCAAGCACATGTGGATCGACCCGATCATGGTCGCGGGGCCATGGGTGGTGTCGGCGTGGGTGGCGGCGCGCGGCGTCAAGACAATCGTCGATCGAATCCGTTCCTGACGGGACCGCATGGCCACCAGAGTGAGCATCCTCGGCGTTGGACAGCCCCAACGGCTGACGACTCTGCGTATCGACGACTCTGCGTATCGACGCACCCTGCGTATCGACGATCGGTCGGCCCTCTCGATGGCGGTCCGACTCGCCGACCGGGAGCACCAGTCGGTACCCATGGGCGCCAGGAAGCTGCTACGACGCACTAGCGGCCCAGCAGTTCGTCGAGCATCGCGGTGAACCGCTCGGGGTCGGCCGGGGTGAACGCCGGACGCCACCGGTCGCCGGCCACGTCGAGGGTGACCAACGTCGACTTGAACGGACGGCGCATGTCGAGCGGTAACCACCGTCGCAGATCCGAACTGCCCCACATCCGGAACCGGTGCAGGAACGACCCGAGCGGCTCGGCGGTGTAACTACGGACCTGCTGCAGCGGAATCACCTTCGACGTGCCCGACGGGAAGTGGTAGCGCCGCAACGTGATTGCCTGCTTGTCGAGCTGGACCTGTCCGTCGTCGTAGTACTGCCGCGGTGCGCTCACAGCTGCCCGGTCCGCAGTTCGTGACCCTTGGTCGTCAGGCATCGCCCGTTGTCCAGATTCCATTGCCATCCGTGCAGATTGCATGTCAGCGTGTTGCCCTCGACCACACCGAACTTCGACAGGTCGGCCTTGAGGTGCGGGCAGCGCCGCTGGAACTGGTAGCCGCCCATGGTGATCGACGCCGAATCGTCGTACGCCTCGGCGAACCACCCGTCGGCGTACGCGACGCGTTCGTCGGTGAGGCATTTGAAGAACGTGTACAGGTACTCGTTGTAGCCGCCGACCCGCCAGGCCCGGAAGCGGGTGGACAGGAAGATGGTGTTGACCCAGTCCGGTTCGGCGTCGCGCAGCACGGTGCGCACCAACTCGGGTGCGATCTCGAACCCGTAGCGGAACTTCTCGTCGGCAACCGGCTCGCGCACAACCCTCTTCGGGAAGTCGACGACGACCGTCTCGGCGCCGATCCGCAATTCGACCGGGTAGCCGATACCGTCGCAGATCTGGTCGCTCTGCACCATGATCGGTTCGAACCTGTCGCGCAGCGGCTCGAGTAGCGAGTCGCCGTGCGCCGACGCCCACGTCGCCTTCTCTGCGGCCAGCACCGGCGCCATGCGCTGCGCGAAGGCCTCGAGGTAGTCCGCCTTGCCGGTGGTGAAGATCTCCTCCACCTCGTCGTCGGGCAGCGGGTGGGTCAGCGAATGCAACTGGGAGCCGGTGAACTCCGCGGTCGATCCGGGGATCATCAGCAGGCCACCGTCGTGGCCGTGTCTGCGCATCTGGTCGAGGAACACCATCTGGTCGGGGAAGATGTTTGCCGGATCGCCGTGGTCGTCGTTGAGGTCGCGCAGTTCGGGATCGAGGAAGCACGGCGGGCCCGCCGACGGAATTATCCAGGTGGCGCCGACCTGCGCGATGTACTGGCGGCACCGGTCCATCTGACGCTGCCGCTTCTGCGTGCCGAAGGCCTCCTTCGCCCGGGTGGGCATGTCGTAGACCATTGGGTACCAGATCGCGCCCGAGTACTGCAGCATGTGAACGTCGACGTGGCCGAAGTCGGCGGCCAGCACATCGAGGTCGACGGGCCGCGCGTCGTTCATGTTGAACGCGACGGTGTCGCCGTCGTCGACCACCAGACCGGAGTCTCCGATCGGACCGTCGGCCGGCGCCCGCAGCGCGATGATCATCACGTCGAGGTCGCCCTTGGGTCCGCTGACGCGGTGCTTGACCGAGTTCGTAGTCTCGAAGAAGCGGCGGAAACCTAGTTTCTGCAGTTCGCGCTGGAGATCGGGCACCGGATAGTCGGGCAGCAGCACGACGGCGTCCTTGTTGACGTGCTCGCTCAGGTTCTTCGGGTCGAAGTGGTCCTTGTGCAGGTGGGAGACGTAGAGATAGTCGACGTCGCCGAGGGCGTCCCAGTCGAGCTGGGTGTTGTCCGGGAACGGGAACCACGAGGCGAAGTAGGCCGGGTTGACCCACGGGTCACACAGGATGCTCCCCGCCTTGGTGTCGATCCGGAAGCCGGCGTGCCCGACGCTGGTGACTTGCACGTTTTCCCTCCCTGCACGTGATGTCACGTGCATGACCACGTCGCCCCAGTCTAAGCGCCGCGGCGGGTGCAGATCGCCCCGCCGCGACCGGGTGGGGTATGGCTTACCGCGCTGCCATGTCTGGCCCACTACGCTGGCCCTGTGGAACCGGTATACGGAACAGTCATCCAACTCGCGCGGCTGACGTGGCGCATGCAGGGGTTGAAGTTCAGCGTCACCGGCGTCGAGAACCTTCCCGCGACCGGCGGCGCCGTGATCGCGATCAACCACACCAGCTATTTCGACTTCACCTTCGCCGGTTTGCCGGCCTATCGGCAGGGCCTGGGCCGCAAGGTCCGTTTCATGGCGAAGAAGGAAGTGTTCGACCATAAGATCACCGGACCGATCATGCGCAGCCTGCGCCACATCGAAGTGGACCGCGACAGCGGCGCCGCCTCGTTCGAGCACGCCTGCCAGGCGCTGGCGGCTGGCGAGCTGGTCGGCGTCTACCCCGAGGCGACGATCAGCCGCAGCTTCGAGATCAAGGAGTTCAAGTCGGGGGCGGCGCGGATGGCGATCGCTGCGCAGGTGCCGATCGTCCCGCACATCGTGTGGGGGGCACAGCGCATCTGGACCAAAGGGCATCCCAAGAAGCTGGCGCGCCCGAAGGTGCCGATCTCGGTCGCCGTCGGCGAACCGATCGAGCCCACGCTGCCGGCGCCGGAGTTGTCGGCGCTGCTGCACCACCGGATGCAGCATCTGCTCGAACGAGTGCAGGACGCCTACGGCCCCCATCCGCCGGGAGAGTTCTGGGTTCCGCACCGGCTCGGTGGCGGGGCCCCCACGCTGGCGGAGGCCAACCGGATGGACATGGAGGAAGCGGCGGAGAAGGCGGCCCGCCGCGCCGAGCGGCCCGGGCCCGGTGGGGTGCCGGAGTAGCGCCTATGGAGCCCGTCTTTCGCACGCTCGAGATCGCCGCGGAGGCGGCGACGAGGGCCACCGGGACACGGATCACCTACCACGGACTCGACAATCTCCCCGCTCACGGCGGAGCGGTCGTCGCGATCAACCACACCGGATACATCGACTTCTTGCCGGCTGCGCTGGCGGCCAAGCGCCGCGGGCGGCGCATGCGGTTCATGATCAAAGCGGAGATGGAGCAGGTCAGAGTGGTCGGCTATCTGATCAGGCACAGCGGCACCATCCCCGTCGACCGGCGTGCGGGCGCCGGCGCGTATGCCGCCGCAGTCCAGGCGCTGCGCGCCGGCGAACTGGTCGGTGTGTACCCCGAGGCAACGATCAGCCGCAGCTTCGAACTCAAGGAGTTCAAGACCGGTGCGGTGCGCATGGCGATCGAGGCCGGGGTGCCGATCGTCCCACTGGTCGTCTGGGGTGCCCAACGCGTGTGGACCAAGGACCATCCCCGCGCGCTGGGCCGCAGGCGGATCCCGATCACGGTGGTGGTGGGCGAGCCGATCACTCCGGCGGGGCCGGTTTCGGAACTGAGCGCCACGCTGCGTGCGGCGATGAACGTTCTGCTGGAGCAGGCACAGGCAGACTATCCCGCCCCCGCCGGGCAGTATTGGGTGCCGCGCAGGCTGGGAGGTGGCGCGCCCACCCTCGATCAAGCCAGACGCCTCGACGAGGCGGAGTTGGCGGAACGTGCCCGGAGGCGGGCAGAAGGCAGACGCGCGAGGTGACGACACACGAGATGACGTTGACAACATGACCCTGCCCGCGATGATCGCCACCGACGTGGACGGCACGCTGCTCGACGACGACGAAAAGGTCTCGCCGCGCACGCGCGCGGCCGTGCACGCCGCCGTCGACGCGGGCGTGCATTTCGTGCTCGCGACCGGACGCCCACCCCGCTGGATTGCGCCGGTCGTCGACGGGCTCGGTCTGGCGCCGATGGCGGTGTGCGCCAACGGCGCGGTCATCTACGACCCGGCCACCGACCGCATCGTGTCGGCGCGCACCCTGTCCACCGACACGTTGTGCCAACTGGCCGACATCGCCGCCCGAGTCATCCCCGGCTCCGGTCTGGCCGTGGAGCGGGTCGGCCACTCCGCCCACGACGCGGCGACACCGCAGTTCGTCAGCTCACCCGGGTACGAACACGCCTGGCTCAACCCCGACAACACCGAGGTGTCGCTCGACGACCTGCTCAGCGCGCCCGCGGTCAAACTGCTCATTCGCAAGTCGGGGGGGAGCAGTGCCGAGATGGCGGCGGAGCTGGCCAAACACGTCACCGTCGAGGGGGACATCACCTATTCGACGAACAACGGGCTGATCGAGGTCATGCCGCCCGGTATCAGCAAGGCCAGTGGCATCCAACAGCTCGCCGGTCCGCTCGGGCTGGTCGCCGGCGACGTACTGACGTTCGGCGACATGCCCAACGACGTGCCGATGCTGCGCTGGGCCGGCCACGGTGTGGCGATGGGTAACGCGCATCCCGAGGCGGTGTCCGCCGCCGACGAGGTGACGTCCCGCAACTCCGACGACGGTGTGGCGCGGGTCCTCGAGCGCTGGTGGCTCTAGCTCCGATCGATCGTCGGACCTTCTCTGCCAGGCTCATGCTCGCCGCTCGAGCGTCGTAACCACTAGGGGTTGATCGGGGCGGTGAAGCGCTCGAGCTGCACCGGCGGGGTGTGCGACGACGCGGGCGGCAAATCCAGTGGCACACCGTCGATCACACGGGTCACGGTGCTCTTCTCGCGGTCGAAGTTCAGCGTGCCGTGCTGGAAGTTCTGCTTGACCCACAGCGGTTCCTGGATCTCGCCGCTGGTGGGCAGTCCGAGGGCGCCGCGTTCGAATCCGAGCGACCCCCATGCGTCGTAGATGGCGCCCGTCACCGGTGCCGCACCGGTTTCCGGTGACCAGTACATCGCGCCGCGTTCGAACCGCACGTAGCGGGCAGTCTCCGCACCGGCGGCCTCCGGTGAAGTGGGTGCGCCGAGCGCGCCGGCCATCCCACCCATCTTGGTCCAGCGGTCGAAAATGGCTCCGCCACGCAGGCTCTCGGCGAGATCCTCCGGCCCTGGCGGTGCGTTGAACCGGGCGGCGATCGCCCGCAGGTCACCCATCGCGGCGTACGCGGCGTTGCCGGGGCATTCGGTGTTGCCGACGTCGCGGTGGGTGAAGATGCTCGGCAGCGTGGGCGTCGAGCCGGCCGGGAAGTGCGTGAAGGAGCCGCCGGCGCTGGTCAGCGCCGTGGTGCCCATCGGGTCGATGTGGTCGAGACCCAGCCGCCAGCCCAGCAGCCTGCCGGTGGTGCGTAGCTGGATCGGCGTGGGTGGAACCACCTCGAAGTTGCCCATCATCGCGACACCCCAGGTGTCGGTGTTGAAGCCGCCGGTGTGGGACGCCTCGACCGGGCGGTCCATTCCGCCGGCGCGGCCTTCGAAGACCTGGCCGAACTTGTCGACCAGGGCGTTGTAACCGAGGTCGCACCAGCCCAGCGTGCGGGTGTGGTACTCGTAGATCGACCGGACCATTCCGGCCGAATCCTCGGGCCGGTAGTCGTTGCTGCCGGCGGTGTGGTGTACGACCCCGGCGCGGACGGCGGCGTCATAGCGCGGCGCTCCGCACCGCATCGATTCGTCGGCGCCCCACTGTGCCCGCGTGATGACCCGCGGCGGCACCCCGGGGGCCAACACCGCGTTGGGCAGCGGCGCGGCGTCCGCCGGCGCCTGCGGCGGGCTGATCAGCACCGCGTTGATGTTCTGCGCGAACGGCTGCTCGACGGTGGCGGGCACGTAGCCGAGGTCGGGACCGCGGTGTTCGTCGGCGGACGGCGCGCTCGGGGGCGCGTTGGTCGGCCGCGTCACGGCGATCTGGACGGCCGTGGTGCGTCCGACGAACACCGGATCGGTCCCGCGGCGCGCGGCGGTTTCCTCGCCGACCCCTTCGAGGGGTTCGGCCTCGTACCACGGTCCCCAGGAGCCGTCGCCCTTCTTGGCGCGCACCCGTGCGGAGGTACCGGTGAGGTCGTCGGCGGTCAACGCGACCATGGAGAACGGGGTGTCCTGGTGGATCTCGCGGACGGTCTCTCCACCGCCCAGCCCGGCGAGGGGTCGTTCGGTCAGGGTCGGGGCGCCGGCGGCCGCGGATACACCGTCGTCCCCGGGCAGCCCGTCGATCGCCCATGGAAGGACCACGAGCGTCGCCGCAAGCGCGGTGAAGAAGAGCGACGGCGCGGGTCGGCGGGACAGCACGGACTGATGTTACGTATGTGCAAGTTGTTACCGATGTTTCGACACGGCCGAAAACCGCAACCGATCACATCGCAACGGCACCGCAGAGCCGCTTGGCTTCTGCGGTGCCGTTTCGATGCAGGACTTCTAGCCGCCCGCGGCGGCTGGCGGCGGCGGGGGGAGCGGCGCACCCGCCGGTGGCGCCGCCGACTTGATGGCCCCGGTGATCGCGGGCACCACGACACCTTTGAGCAGGTCGATGGCCTGGCTGGCGCCCAGCTGGTTTGCCGCGCTGGACAGGTCGCCGAGCAGCCCTGTGCTGGCGGGAGCGGTGGGCACCGTCGCCATCAGCGGATCGCCGAGGATGGGATAGGTCCCCAGCGCCGGATCCGCGCCCAGCGGCGCCAAGATCGGCACCTCGCCCGGCATCGTCAGGGCGCCGGTGGAGATCGGGGTGAGTGCCGGGTCGAGACCGGCTGCCGGCGTAGTGAGGCCCGGTGTGCTCAGCCCGGGGGCCGTCAGCCCCGACAGGTCACCGGCCGGGCTGGTCAGCGCGGGACTGGTGAGCGCGGGGTTGGCCAGGCCGGCGTCGAGTCCCGGGGTCGTCGCGGTCAGTGGCGGCACCTCGGCACCCGGCGTCGTCAGGCCGGGGGCGGTCAGACCGGGGCTGGCCAGGCTGGGCGCAGTCAGACCCGGGGAGGTGAGCCCTGGCGTGGCCAGCCCCGGTGTGGTCAGCGTGGTGGGGGCGGCCGGCGCGCCGTTCAGCATCGGCGGCAGGTTGATGCCGAACGACGACAGCCCCTGGGACAACGCGGACATCAGCTCACTGGGCAGGTCGGTGACCATGGCGGCTTGAACGAACTCACGGTGCTGAGGCGCATCGGTGGACCCCGAGAGCTCGGTCACGGCAACGGCTGCGACTGGACTTGCGACGGCCAGGGCGGCGAACGCGCTCATGGCTGTCGAGGCCTTGCTGCGACGTCGGTTCGGCACGGAAGTCTCCTCAATACATGGACTACATCTGGTTATCGGTCGTAGGGCCAATCGGTGTCGAGCGCGCCCAACTCCCTGCCTCGAGCCCACGCTCCGACGTAATCGATGCTACTGGCGTGACTAGTGCGACTAGAGTGGCGATACTGAATCGTGAGCTAATTGCGACCTCGACTCGCCGACCCGATACGGCGCGGGCGCGGCCAGCATGTCGGGGACAGTGGCCACAGTCGGATACCCTGGCTGCCGATGAGCTCCCACTTCGACCTTTTCGTCGTCGGCTCCGGCTTCTTCGGTCTGACGATCGCCGAGCGTGTGGCGACCCAGTTGGACAAGCGGGTCCTCGTCATCGAGCGACGGCCGCACCTCGGGGGTAACGCCTACTCCGAACCGGAGCCGCAGACCGGCATCGAGGTGCACCGCTACGGTGCGCACCTGTTCCACACCTCCAATCGACGGGTGTGGGACTACGTGCGTCAGTTCACCGAGTTCACCGGCTATCAGCACCGGGTGTTCGCCCTGCACAACGGCCAGGCCTACCAGTTCCCGATGGGGCTCGGGCTGGTCAGCCAGTTCTTCGGCCGCTACTTCACCCCTGACGAGGCGCGGGCCCTGATCGCCGAGCAGGCCGCCGAGATCGACACCGTGGACGCGCAGAACCTCGAGGAGAAGGCGATCTCGCTGATCGGCCGGCCGCTCTACGAGGCATTCGTCAAGCACTACACCGCCAAGCAGTGGCAGACCGACCCGAAGGAGCTGCCCGCATCGACGATCAACCGCCTGCCGGTGCGCTACACCTTCGACAACCGCTACTTCAACGACACCTATGAAGGTCTGCCCGTCGAGGGCTACACGAAGTGGCTGGAGAACATGGCCGCCGACGACCGCATCGAGGTCAGGCTGGACACCGACTGGTTCGACGTCCGTGACCAACTCCGGGCCACCAGCCCCGGCGCCCCGGTCGTCTACACCGGGCCGGTCGACCGTTACTTCGACTACGACGAGGGCCGGCTGGGCTGGCGCACCCTCGACTTCGAGCTCGAGGTGCTCGACACCGGCGATTTCCAGGGCACCCCGGTGATGAACTACAACGACGCCGACGTGCCGTACACCCGTATCCACGAGTTCCGGCACTTCCATCCCGAGCGGGCGTACCCGACGGACAAGACCGTGATCATGCGCGAGTTCTCCCGGTTCGCCGACGAGGACGACGAGCCCTACTATCCGATCAACACCGAGTCCGACCGCGCGCTGCTGGCCGCCTACCGGGCGAAGGCCAAGGCCGAGACCGCGTCGGCCAAGGTGCTGTTCGGCGGGCGACTGGGCACCTACCAGTACCTCGACATGCATATGGCGATCGCCAGCGCGCTGAACATGTACGACAACACGCTGGCGCCGCACCTGCGCGACGGCAGTGCGCTGACCTGCCCCAAAGAAGATTGAGTGAGAGCAACCCAGAATGAGTGAGATCCCGACCGGTGGGCCGGCCGCCGGCGATTCCCGCGCAGTCAGCCTGCTGTCGCGGGTGATCCTGCCCCGGCCGGGCGAACCTCTCGATGTCCGCAAGCTCTATGTGGAGGAATCCGACACCAACGCCCGCCGGGCCCACGCCCGCACCCGCACCACCCTGGAGATCGGCGCCGAGTCCGAGGTGTCGTTCGCGACCTACTTCAACGCGTTCCCGGCGAGCTACTGGCGGCGCTGGTCGACGCTGACCTCGGTGGTCCTGCGGACCGAGCTGACGGGCAGCGGTCGGGTCGACCTCTACCGCACCAAGGCCACCGGGGCCCGCATCTTCGTGGAAGGCAAGGCGTTCGCGAGTGAGGCCGACCGTCGCACGGCCGTCGAGGTGGAGATCGGCCTCCAGCCGTTCGAGGACGGTGGCTGGATCTGGTTCGACATCACCACCGACAGTGCCGTCACACTGCACAGCGCCGGCTGGTACGCGCCGGTGCCCGCGCCGGGGGTGGCCAACATCGCAGTCGGCATCCCGACCTTCAACCGTCCCGACGACTGTGTGAACTCGTTGCGGGCACTGACGTCGGACCCGTTGGTCGACAAGGTGATCGGCGCCGTGATCGTGCCGGACCAGGGCAACCGGAAGCTGCGCGATCACCCCGACTTCGCCGAGGCGGTGGCGCCGCTGGGCAACCGACTGTCCATCCACGACCAGCCCAACCTGGGCGGGTCCGGCGGCTACAGCCGGGTGATGTACGAGGCGCTGAAGAACACCGACTGCGAACAGATCCTGTTCATGGACGACGACATCCGCGTCGAACCCGACTCGATCCTGCGCGCCCTGTCGTTGAACCGGTTCGCCAAGTCACCGATGCTGGTCGGCGGACAGATGTTGAACCTGCAGGAGCCGTCGCACTTGCACATCATGGGCGAGGTTGTCGACCGGGCCGACTTCATGTGGACATCGGCGCCCTACACCGAGTACGACCACGACTTTGCCAGGTATCCGCTGCACGCCGACGACTATCGCAGCCGGCTGCTGCACCGGCGCATCGACGTCGACTACAACGGCTGGTGGATGTGCATGATCCCGCGCGAGGTCGCCGAGGAACTGGGCCAGCCCTTGCCGTTGTTCATCAAGTGGGACGACGCCGAATACGGGCTGCGCGCCGCCGAACGGGGATATCCGACCGCCACCATGCCTGGGACCGCGATCTGGCACATGGCGTGGAGCGACAAGGACGACGCGATCGACTGGCAGGCGTACTTCCACCTGCGCAACCGGTTGGTGGTGGCGGCGCTGCACTGGGACGGCGACATCGGCGGCCTGGTCCGCAGTCATTTCAAGGCCACCCTCAAACACCTGGCCTGCCTCGAGTACTCGACCGTCGAGATCCAGAACAAGGCGATGGACGACTTCCTCGCCGGGCCCGAGCACATCTTCTCGATCCTCGAGAGCGCGCTGCCCGAGGTGCACCGCATCCGCAAGCAGTATCCGGACGCCGTGGTGATGCCCGCGGCAAGTGAGCTGCCGCCGCCGTCGGAGAAGCTGCAGAAGATCGACCCGCCGGTGGCCAAACCGGTCATCGCCTACCACCTGATCCGTGGCATCGTGCATAACGCCAGGAAGGCCGACCCGCAGCACCACCAGCGCCCGCAGCTCAACGTGCCGACCCAGAACTCCCGATGGTTCCTGCTGTCCAAGTACGACGGTGTGACGGTGACGACCGCCGACGGCCGCGGCGTCGTCTACCGCCAGCGGGACCGCGCGAAGATGCTCGCACTGCTTCGTCAGTCGCTGCGCAGGCAGCGCCGGCTGGCCCGCCGATTCGACGACATGCGGCGCGTCTATCGGGAAGCGCTGCCGGCGCTGGCCAGCAAGCAGAAATGGGAATCGGTGCTGCTTTCCCTGCAAGAAGCTCAAGAAGAGCGATGAGCGATGGTTGACGAACCGCGCGGCGAGGATGCCGCGTTGGTGGCGGTGCAGGCGGCGCTCGCCGGCCGCCCCGGAGTGCTCTCGGGTGCACGGGCACTGTCCCACTTCGGTGAGCACAGCGCTGGCTGGCTGGCGGTGGCCGGACTGGGCGCGCTGCTGCAGCCCGGACGCCGTCGCGACTGGCTCGTCGCCGGCGCGGGCGCGTTCGCCGCACACATCGCCGCGGTGCTGATCAAACCGGTGGTGCGCCGGGAACGGCCGCATCATCCGGCGATCGCCGTCAACGTCGGCACCCCTAGCCGGCTGAGTCTCCCCTCTGCGCATGCGACCTCCACCACCGCGGCTGCGGTGCTGCTCGGCCGGGTGACCGGATTGCCGTTGCCCGCGGTGCTGGTGCCCCCGATGGCGTTGTCGCGACTGGTGCTGGGCGTGCACTATCCCAGTGACGTGATGACCGGTGTCGCGGTCGGTGCGGTGGTCGCCGAGGTCACCGCGCGGATGGCGGAGCGAACCGGCGCCCGGGGACGACACTGCCCGGGGACGACACTGATGGCCGGCAGAGGTGAGCACAACGCAATGGAGCGGATCGAGATGGGTTCTGGGCGTCATGGGTATCGGAATGAGTGAGGAGGCGGCGCCGGTCACCGGGCCGCCGCGCAGCCTGCCCGCAGGGATCATCAAGGCGATCCGGCCGCGGCAGTGGGTCAAGAACCTCCTGGTGCTCGCTGCGCCGCTGGTGGCCCTCGGCGACGACCGGTTCACCTATGACTACCGCACCGTGCTGATCAAGGTGTCGGTGGCATTCGTCGTGTTTTGCCTGGCAGCGTCGAGCGTCTACCTGGTCAACGACGCCCGTGACGTCGAGGCCGACCGCGCCCACCCCACCAAACGGTTCCGGCCCATCGCGGCCGGTGTGGTGTCCCAACGGCTGGCCTACGGCCTCGCTATCGCGCTAGGCGCGGCCTCGCTGATCGTCTCGTGGCTGCTCACGCCGAACCTCGCGCTGGTGATGGCGATCTACATCGCGATCCAGCTGGCGTACTGCTTCGGTCTCAAACACCAAGCAGTCCTTGACATCTGCATCGTCTCGTCCGGATTCCTGATCCGGGCCATCGCGGGCGGTGTGGCCGCCGACGTCCCGCTGTCGCAGTGGTTCCTGCTCGTGATGGCATTCGGATCGTTGTTCATGGCGGCCGGTAAGCGGTACGCCGAACTACAGCTGGCCGAACGGACCGGCGCCAAGATCCGAAAGTCGCTCGAGCGCTACACCACCACCTACCTGCGGTTCGTGTGGACGATGTCCGCGACGGCGGTGGTGCTCTGCTACGGCCTGTGGGCGTTCGGGCGTGACGACCAGGGCGGAACGTCGTGGTTCGTCGTATCGATGATCCCGTTCACCATCGCGATCCTGCGTTACGCCGTCGACGTCGACGGCGGGATGGCCGGTGAGCCAGAGGAGATCGCGCTGCGCGACCGGGTGCTGCAGTTGCTCGCCGTGGCGTGGATCGGAACTGTCGGTGTGGCAGTCGTCTTGGGCTGACCCAGTGCGGCCGACGCACCCATCCGGCACAGTGCGGCCGACGCACCCATCCGGCACAGTGCGGCCGACGCACCCATCCGGCACAGTGCGGCCGACGCACCCATCCGGCACAGTGCGGCCGACGCACCCATCCGGCACAGTGCGGCCGACGCACCCATCCGGCACAGTGCGGGCTACCGGGTCGGTTCTGGCGCGCCGACTGGTCCGCGGCCCGGCATTCCCCTTCGACGTCACCGTGCGGGTCAGCCTGTGGGTGAGCGTGACCGTGGTGGCGGTGTTGTTCGGCTGGGGCGCCTGGCAGCGCCGGTGGATCGCCGACGACGGTCTGATCGTGCTGCGCACGGTGCGCAACCTGCTGGCAGGCAACGGGCCGGTTTTCAACGCCGGCGAACGCGTCGAGGCCAACACCTCGACGCTGTGGACCTACCTGATCGCCGCAGGCGCGTGGGTCGGCGGATCGGTGCAACTCGAGTACATCGCGTTCGTGTTCGCGTTCGTGCTCAGCGTGGCCGGGGTGGTGTTGGCGATGCTCGGCACCGCCCGGCTCTACGCGCCCAGCCTGCAGGGCCGCCGCGCGCTGCTGTTACCCGCCGGGGTGCTCGTCTACATCGCGGTGCCCCCCGCGCGCGACTTCGCCACCTCCGGGCTGGAGAACGGCCTGGTTCTCGCCTACCTCGGGCTGCTCTGGTGGATGCTGGTGTGCTGGTCGCAGGGGTTGCGCAGCCCGTTCGGGCCGGGCCGCGACGCGGTGAGCCGACCGTTCACCGCCGCGCTGGCCTTCCTCGCCGGGGTGAGCGTGCTGGTGCGCCCGGAACTCGCGCTGATCGGCGTCGGAGCGCTGATGATGATGCTGGTGGCCGCCCGCTCCTGGCGGCGCCGGCTACTGATCGTCGCCGCGGGCGGGCTCCTGCCGGTGGTATACCAGATATTCCGGATGGGCTACTACGCCCTGGTCGTGCCCGGCACCGCGGTGGCCAAAGACGCCGCCGGCGCCAAGTGGCCCCAGGGGTTCACCTACCTCACCAACTTCGCCGAGCCGTATCTGCTGTGGGTGCCCGCGGTCCTGCTGATCCTGACCGGTGTCGTGCTGGTGAGCACCCGCAGCCGGCCGTGGTGGATCCGGCATCAGCCGCCGCGCGGCTACGGCCGGTTGGCCCGGATAGTGCAGAGCCCTCCAGCGGTGGTGCTGTTCATCGTGTGCAGCGGTCTGCTGCAGGGCATCTACTGGATCCGCCAGGGCGGCGACTTCATGCACGGACGGGTGCTGCTCACCCCGCTGTTCTGCATGCTGCTGCCGGTCTCGGTGATCCCGATCGTCCTGCCCGACGGCAGCCGGTTCAGCCGGGAGACTGGGTTTTTGCTGGCCGGGGCCACCAGCGCGCTGTGGCTCGCGGTCGCGGGCTGGTCACTGTGGGCGGCCAATGCGCCGGGGATGGGCCCGGACGCCACGCGCGTCACCGACACCGGGATCGTCGACGAACGCCGCTTCTACGCGCAGGCGACCGGGCACGCCCACCCCCTGACCGCCGCCGACTACCTGGACTACCCGCGCATGCGGGCGGTGCTGACCGCGCTGGAGAACACGCCCGACGGGGCCCTTCTGCTGCCCGCGGGCAGTTACGATCTGTGGGACGTGGTGCCCGCGCTCCCGCCGCCGCCCGACGCTCCCGACGACTACATCGGGCCGCACACCGTGTTCTTCACCAACCTGGGAATGCTCGGAATGAACGTCGGCCTCGACGTGCGGGTGATCGACCAGATCGGACTGGCCAACCCGGTGGCCGCGCACACCGAACGCCTCGAGGACGGGCGCATCGGCCACGACAAGAACCTCTTCCCGGACTGGGCGATCGCCGAGGGCCCCTTCCTCAAGATCCCGCCCTATCTGCCGGTGTACGTCGACCGGGACTGGGTGGCGCAGGCCCAGGCGGCGCTGAAGTGTCCGGCCACCGAATCTGTGCTGAACTCGATCCGCGCTCCGCTGACCGCCCGCCGTTTCCTGTCCAACGTGGTGCACGCCTACGAGTTCACCCAGTACCGCTTGGAGCGGGTGCCACGCTACGAGCTCATCCGCTGCGGATTGCCCATCCCCGAACCGCACGAGCCGCCCTACACCGGTATGCCGGCGGCCGGACCGTGACGGGACCCTGGTGGCGTACGCCGAGTTGTGGGCCGGGTGCCGTCTGTTTGGGTAACGCCGGAGACAGGTCCAGGCGAACCCGGTTCAGGTGTCCCGGACACCGGTTGGACACTGCCCCTGACGACAGTTCCGGCAACGGCGCCGAACCTCACCGAAAGGACCGCAGATGCATAGCACTCCGTGTCGACCCGGCTGCACGTCGGCGTGCCTCCGCCGGGACGATGGCGGCCCGCAGGCCCTCGGGTGATCAGTTCGCACCCCTCGGTGGCCGCTTCGCGACTCCGGATTCCCCCTCGGAACGCATCCGGCGTGCCGGGGCCGTGATGTGCGCGAATGCAGGTTGCACGTCCGACTGGGACGCCGCTTTCAACGATGCAGCGGCGTCGTGGCGAAACACGCTGGGAAGAACGATCACACGATCGTGTGGTTGACTACACGGGCAACGCGGCTGGTCTGGAGTGCCCGGACCGGTTGCGGCTTACGACAGATGGGAATTAGCAGCATGAGTTTCGTTGGGAAGATGCGCGACGCGGTGAGGGCGGTGCCGCGCCGGCTCACGATGGGTGCCATGGCCGTCGTCACGGCCGCCGCCGTGGTGCCCGGCCTGGTGGGCGTCGCAGGAGGCTCGGCTACTGCAGGGGCGTTCTCGCGTCCCGGCCTGCCGGTCGAGTACCTCATGGTCCCGTCTGCGGGCATGGGCCGCGACATCAAGGTCCAGTTCCAGAGCGGCGGCGCCAACTCACCGGGTGTCTACCTGCTCGACGGGCTGCGCGCGCAGGAAGACTTCAACGGCTGGGACATCAACACCCCCGCCTTCGAGTGGTACCTGGACTCTGGACTCTCGGTCATCATGCCGGTCGGCGGCCAGTCCAGCTTCTACACCGACTGGTACAGCCCGGCCTGCGGTAAGGCGGGTTGCCAAACCTACAAATGGGAGACCTTCCTGACCCAGGAGTTGCCCGCCTACCTCGCCGCGAACAAGGGTGTGGACCCGAACCGCAACGCCGCCGTCGGCCTGTCGATGGCCGGTTCGGCCTCGCTCACGCTGGCGATCTACTACCCGCAGCAGTTCCAGTACGCCGCGTCGCTGTCGGGCTTCCCCAACCTTTCCGAGGGTTGGTGGCCGATGCTCGTGGGCCTGTCCATGGGTGATGCCGGCGGCTACAAGTCCGAGGCCATGTGGGGTCCCAGCAGCGATCCGGCGTGGAAGCGCAACGACCCCATGGTCAACATCGACAAGCTGGTCGCCAACAACACCCGCATCTGGATGTTCTGCGGTAACGGCAAGCCGGCCGAGATCAACGGTCAGGTCGCCGGTGACAACTTCAACGCGAAGTTCCTCGAGGGCTTCACGCTGCGGACGAACGAGACGTTCCAGGAGGAGTACCTGGCCGCCGGTGGCCGCAACGGTGTGTTCAACTTCCCGCAGGGTGGCACCCACGACTGGCCCTACTGGGGGCAGCAGCTTCAGCAGATGAAGCCGGACATCCAACGCGTGCTGGGAGCGGTGCCGCAGCCGAGCCCCGCGCCGGCCGCAGCCGGATAACCGACCAGCTCACGCGCGATCCGATTCGGCAGACGGCGGTGACCCTCAGGGTCACCGCCGTCGGCCGTTCGCGGGGCTTTTCCTCCCGGCCCGCGACGGTGATGTGGTTCACTACCACCGCGGGGATTGGCGAACAGACGGCCGACGGACGTGAGGTGGGCGTGATGATGCGTGGGGTTTTGCGAGCGGTCGCGGCGGTGGCGCTGGCCGCGGGCCTGTGGTCGGTCGCGGAGACCGCGTCCGGGACAACCGCCAGAGCTGAGGCCGTCGAGTACCTGATGGTGCCGTCGGCCGCCATGGGCCGCGCCATCCCGGTCGCTTTCCAGGGTGGTGGACCGCACGCGGTGTTCCTGCTCGACGCCTTCAACGCAGCTCCGGAGGTGAGCAACTGGGTGACCGCGGGAAACGCGATGAACACGCTCGCCGGTAAGGGAATCTCGGTCGCCGCCCCCGCCGGTGGCGCGTGGAGCCTCTACACCAACTGGGAGCAGGACGGCAGCCGGCAATGGGAGACGTTCCTGTCCTCGGAGCTGCCCGACTGGCTGGCGGCCAACAAGGGGCTGGCCCCCGCCGGGCACGGCATCGTGGGCGCCGCGCAGGGCGGTACCGGGGCGATGATGATGGCGACCTTTCATCCCGACCGCTTCCGTTACGCCGGGTCGATGTCGGGGTTCATGACGCCCTCTGCCACCGCGCTCAACGGCGCCATCACCGCCGGCCTGGCCCGGTTCGGCGGCGTCGACACCCGCAACATGTGGGGGCTGCCACAGCTGGGCCGGTGGAAGTGGCACGACCCCGACGTCCACGTCCAGCTGCTGGCGAACAACAACACCCGGCTATGGGTGTACAGCCCGGCCACGCTCACCTGCGTCGACCCGGCCGCGATGATCGGCTACTGCGATCAGGCGCAGGGCAGTAACCGCACGTTTTACCAGCACTATCGCGCTGTCCGCGGCAGCAACGGGCACTTCGACTTCCCGGCCGGCGGCGAGCACGGCTGGGGTAGCTGGGCGCCGCAACTGGGGGCCATGTCGGGTGATCTGGTGGCCGCGATCCGCTGATCGGCGGCCGGGCCGATCGACGTGGGCCGCGCCGGGCAGCCGGTACCGTGTAACCGTGCAGCACACCCAACGGCGGATCCTCCCCACGCTGTTCGTGCTGTCCGCCGTCGTCCTGGTGGCGGCGTGCGCGTTGACCGACGACGTGCTGAGCCGCGACGTCACCTCCACCGCGCCACCACCGCCCGCCGCGCGTCCCGACGAATTCGGCGACGGTGGGTCGGATCTGCCCAGTCCGCCCGAGGGCGTCGCCGGACAGCCGGGGGCGGTGACCGTGACCAAGCCCCAGCGGCACTATCTCGACGCGCTGAAGGCCGCCGGGGTGCGCGCGACGACTGATCTGCGTGCTCTGTCCATCGGCTCTGCGGTCTGTCAGGCGCGCGCGGCCAAGCAGAACGATCAGGCGGTGTGGGAGTTCATCCTGCCGCTGGTGCGCAGCGACGTGCGCGCGGCCCGGCCCAGTTCCATGCGGACCCTGGCGAAGGAGATCGACTCCGCGACCGCCGACTACATTCGCATCGCCACCGAACGACTCTGCTAGCGCAGACCGCGTACGCAAGGAGCCGATTACCCCATGCCGAAGTCCAGTCGACGCAAACGCCACCGCATCCTCGCCCTGGCCGCCGCCGGTGCGATGGCCCTGGTTGTGGTGTTGGTGGTGGCCATCATCGTCGTGGTGATGCGCACCCCGGATTCGCCTGACACGGCGCTGCCGCCGACGGCGGTGCCGCCGACGGCGGTGCCGCCGACCGGTAAGCCGCGCCCGGAGTTCCAGGACGCCAGCTGCCCGGACGTGCAGCTGCTGTCGATACCCGGCACCTGGGAGTCCTCCCCGCAATTGGACCCGTTCAACCCAACGCAGTTCCCGATCGCGGTGCTGCTCAACGTGACGAACCCGCTGCGCGCCGAATTCGGCAACGACCGCCTCGAGATCTACACGGTTCCCTACACCGCGCAGTTCCACAATCCGTTCTCCGCCGACAAGCAGATGTCGTACAACGACAGCCGGGCCGAGGGCACCCAGGCCGCGGTCAAGGCGCTCGTCGACATGAACAACCGCTGTCCGTTGACCAGCTACATCATCGTCGGGTTCTCCCAGGGTGCGGTGATCGCCGGTGACATCGCCAGCGACGTCGGCAACGGCCGCGGCCCGATCGACCAGGATCTGGTGCTCGGGGTGACCGCGATCGCCGATGGCCGCCGCGAGGCCGGGGTCGGCCAGCAGGTCGGGCCGACCCCACCCGGGGTCGGCGCCGAGATCACGCTGCACGAGGTGCCGACGCTGAGCGCCCTGGGGCTGAGCATGACGGGCCCGCGGCCCGGCGGGTTCGGGCAGCTCAACGACCGGGTCTTCGAGATCTGCGCACCGGGTGACCTGATCTGCGCCGCCCCGGAGTCGGCATTCTCCATCGTGAACCTGCCTCGCACGCTGGAGACCCTGGCCGGTGGTGCCGGACAGCCCGTGCATGCGATGTACGCCACCCCGCAGTTTTGGCAGGTCGACGGACAGCCCGCGACGGAATGGACGCTGAACTGGGCGCGGAACCTCATCGAGAGCGCGCCGCAACCGAAACATGGTTGACACGTGACCGAAGTGATTTGGCGAGTGCCCTTAAGGCCCTTAACATGCTTGATATTAAGAGAAAACTAAGGCTGAGCGATCGCTGACGCGGTGCGTCGACGCCGGCACCCGCGCCAGCGCGAGTAGCATTTCGAGGTTCGGGTCCGCGCCTTCGCAGAGCGACTGCAGCGTCCGTATTAGGAGCCGTGCAGAAGGCCGCGGTTCGACAGGAGAGTGTGAAATGCCGTTCCACAACCCGTTCATCAAGGACGGCCTCATCAAGTTCCCTGACAACGGGAACCTGGTGCGTCACGTCGAGCGGTGGGCGAAGGTGCGTGGCGACAAATTGGCGTACCGCTTCATCGACTTCTCCACCGAACGCGACGGGATCGAGCGCGACCTCACCTGGGCCGACTTCGGCGCCCGCAACCGCGCGGTCGGCGCCCGACTGCAGCAGGTGACCCAGCCGGGCGACCGCGTCGCGATCCTGTGCCCGCAGAACCTCGACTACCTCGTCGCATTCTTCGGCACGCTGTACTCCGGCCGCATCGCCGTGCCGCTGTTCGACCCGAACGAGCCCGGCCACGTCGGCCGCCTGCACACCGTCCTCGACGACTGCACACCGTCGGCCATCCTGACCACCACCGAGGCCGCCGAGGGGGTGCGAAAGTTCTTCCGCACCCGACGCGCCGACCAGCGTCCCCGTGTTATCGCCGTCGACGCGGTGCCCAACGAAGTCGGCCAGACGTGGGAGTCGGTCGACGTCACCACCGACACGATCGCCTACCTGCAGTACACGTCGGGTTCCACCCGGGTCCCGACGGGGGTGCAGATCACCCACCTGAACCTGGCCACCAACGTGGTGCAGGTGATCGAGGCGCTCGAGGGCGAGGAAGGCGACCGGGGTGTGTCCTGGTTGCCGTTCTTCCACGACATGGGCCTGATCACCATCATGATCTCGCCGATGATCGGGCATTACATCTCGTTCATGACGCCCGCCGCGTTCGTCCGCAGGCCCGGCCGGTGGATCCGCGAGATGGCTCGCAAGGAGGGCGAGACCGGCGGCGTCATCTCTGTCGCGCCCAACTTCGCCTTCGACCACGCCGCCGCCCGCGGCGTGCCCCGCGAAGGTGAGCCGCCGCTGGACCTGTCCAACGTCAAGGCACTCCTCAACGGCAGCGAGCCGATCTCGGCGGCCACCGTGCGCAACTTCAACGAGGCGTTCGGTCCGTACGGCTTCCGGCCGCAGGCCATCAAACCGTCCTACGGTCTGGCCGAGGCCACGCTGTTCGTCTCGACCACGCCGGTCAACGAGTCGCCGAAGATCGTCACCGTCGACCGCGACGAACTGAACAACCACCGCTTCGTCGAGGTGCCGCCGGATTCGCCGAAGGCCGTCGCGCAGGCGTCGGCGGGCAAGGTCGGCGTCGCGGAGTGGGCGGTCATCGTCGACCACGACACCGCTACCGAACTGCCCGACGGCCAGATTGGCGAGATCTGGATCTCCGGCCAGAACATGGGCACCGGCTACTGGGGCAAGCCGGAGGCCACGTCCGAGACGTTCCAGAACATCCTCAAATCGCGGACGAACCCGAGTCACGCCGAAGGCGCGGCCGACGACGCGATGTGGGTGCGCACCGGTGACCTCGGCGCCTTCCACGACGGTGACCTTTACATCACCGGCCGTGTCAAGGACCTGGTGATCATCGACGGCCGCAACCATTATCCGCAGGACCTCGAGTACTCGGCACAGGAAGCCACCAAGGCGCTGCGCACCGGTTTCGTCGCCGCGTTCTCGGTGCCGGCCAACCAGCTCCCCGACGAGGTGTTCGAGAATGCGCACGCGGGTCTCAAGCGCGACGCAGCCGACACCTCCGAACAGCTCGTCATCGTCGGTGAGCGGGCACCGGGCACCCACAAACTCGACATGGGCCCGATCGCCGACGCCATCCGCGCCGCGATCGCCGTGCGGCACGGGGTCACCGTGCGCGACGTGCTTCTGACGCCCGCCGGGGCGATCCCGCGTACCTCGAGCGGCAAGATCGGCCGCCGCGCGTGTCGCTCGGGCTATCTCGACGGCACCCTCCGTAGCGGCAAGGTCGCCAACGCCTTCCCAGACGAGACCGACTGACGGACGGGCCTCGCCTTCCCCCACACATACCGCCGCGGGCGGCGAAAGAGATGAACATGTCTGAAACCCCGAACAATTCGCCCTCCGGCGACGGAAGCAGTCTGGTCGCCTCCGGCGACGGAAGCAGTCTGGTCGCCTCCGGCGACGGAAGCCGTCTGCGCCCGGCGCAGGTCGACATGACCGTCGCCGAGATGCGGGAATGGCTGCGCAACTGGATCGCCAACGCCACCGGCCAGAGCGCCGACGGGATCGACGAGTCGACGGCGATGGTCGAGCTGGGTCTGTCGTCGCGGGACGCGGTCGCGATGGCCGGCGATATCGAGGACCTCACCGGTGTCACGCTCACGGCGACCGTGGCGTTCCGCCATCCGACCATCGAGTCGCTGGCCACGGTGATCATCGAGGGTGAACCCGAGGTGGAGCACGACGACGACGACACCGACTGGTCGCGTGATGTCGACGAGGACGTCGCGAACATAGCCGTTGTGGGCCTCGCCACCCGTTTCCCGGGCGAGATGAACACCCCGGACGAGATGTGGGAGGCGCTGCTCGAGGGCCGCGACGCGATCACTGATCTGCCGGAGGGCCGCTGGGAGGAGTTCCTCGGCGAGCCGCGGATCGCGGAGCGCGTCGCCAAGGCGGCCACCCGCGGCGGCTACCTCTCCGACATCAAGGGCTTCGACGCGGAGTTCTTCGCGCTGTCGAAGATGGAGGCCGACAACCTCGATCCGCAGCAGCGCATGGCGCTCGAGCTCACGTGGGAGGCGCTGGAGCACGCCCGCATCCCGGCGTCCAGCCTGCGTGGTGAGCGTGTCGGCGTCTACATCGGAGCGTCAAACAACGACTACAGCTTCATGTCCGTGGCCGATCCCGGCGTCGCGCACCCGTACGCGATCACCGGCACCACCAGCTCGATCATCGCCAACCGGGTGTCGTACTTCTACGACTTCCGCGGACCGTCGATGGCCATCGATACCGCCTGTTCGAGCTCGCTGGTCGCCGCGCATCAGGGGGTGGCCGCGCTGCGCGCCGGCGAGGCCGACGTCGCCGTCGTCGGCGGGGTCAACGCGCTGATCACCCCGCTGGTGACGATCGGGTTCGACGAGGTGGGCGGGGTCCTGGCACCGGACGGCCGGATCAAGTCGTTCTCCCAGGACGCCAACGGCTATGCCCGATCCGAGGGCGCCGGCATGCTGGTGTTGAAGCGATTGAGCGACGCCCGACGTGACGGTGACGACATCTACGCGGTGATCGCGGGCAGCGCGGTCAACCACGACGGCCGGTCCAACGGCCTGCTGGCACCGAACCCTGACGCCCAGGCCGAGGTGCTGCGCAAGGCGTACAAGGACGCGGGCATCAACCCGCGCGACGTCGACTACGTCGAGGCCCACGGCACCGGCACCATCCTCGGTGACCCGATCGAAGCCGACGCGCTGGGACGGGTAATCGGCCGTAACCGGCCGGCCGACAAGCCTGCGCTGCTCGGTGCGGTGAAGTCCAACGTGGGCCACCTCGAGTCGGCGGCCGGGGCGGCCAGCCTGGCGAAGGTCGCGCTGTCACTGCGCAACGACAAGCTGCCGCCGTCGATCAACTACACCGGCCCGAACCCCTACATCGACTTCGACGCCGTGCGGCTCAAGGTCAACGACGCGGTCAGCGACTGGCCACGCTACAGCGGACACGCCATCGCCGGTGTCTCCGGCTTCGGCTTCGGCGGCGCCAACGCGCACATCGTGATGCGCGAGGTGCTGCCCGCCGACCTCGCTGCGCCGGAGTCGCAGGAGAAGGTCGTCGAGGTCACTGCCGCGCCGAACGAACCCGCCGTCTATGTCGGCGGCGTGCGGATGGACGAGTACGGCGAGTTCGTCGGCGAGGACGACGGCGAAGGACCGGTCGACGGTTCCGTTGGTTCTGCCGCCGAGGACGGTCACGAACTGCCCGGTCTGACCGACGAGGCCAAACGCCTCCTCGAGGTGGCGCGCGAAGAGCTGGAGGCGGCCGAGCAGCCGGTTCCGCTGGTCCCGCTGGCTGTTTCGGCGTTCCTGACGTCGCGCAAACGTGCCGCCGCCGCCGAGCTGGCCGACTGGATCGACAGCGAAGAGGGTCGGACGTCGTCGCTCGAGTCGATCGGCCGCGCGCTGTCGCGCCGCAACCACGGCCGGTCCCGTGCGGTGGTGATGGCCCGCGATCACGACGAGGCGGTCAAGGGATTGCGCGCGCTGGCCGAGGGCAAGCAGAATCCGAACGTCTACAGCGCCGACGGTCCCGTCACCAGCGGGCCGGTCTGGGTGCTCGCCGGTTTCGGTGCGCAGCACCGCAAGATGGGTAAGAACCTCTACCTGCGCAACGAGGTGTTCGCCGACTGGATCAACAAGGTCGACTCGTACGTGCAGGACGAGCGCGGCTACTCGATCGTCGAGCTGATCCTCGACGATTCGCAGGACTACGGCATCGAGACCACGCAGATCACGATCTTCGCGATCCAGGTGGCGCTCGGTGAGGTGCTCCGCCACCACGGCGCGAAACCGAGTGCGGTGATCGGCCAGTCGCTCGGTGAGGCGGCGGCGGCGTACTTCTCCGGCGGCCTGTCGCTGGAGGACGCCACCCGCACCATCTGCTCGCGCAGCCACCTCATGGGTGAGGGCGAGGCGATGCTGTTCGGCGAGTACATCCGGTTGATGGCGCTGGTGGAGTACTCCGCCGACGAGATCAAGACGGTGTTCTCCGACTACCCCGACCTCGAGGTGTGCGTCTACGCCGCCCCCACCCAGACCGTGATCGGCGGTCCGCCCGAGCAGGTGGACGCCATCATCGCCAGGGCCGAGCAGGAGGGCAAGTTCGCCCGCAAATTCCAGACCAAGGGTGCCAGCCACACCTCGCAAATGGATCCGCTGCTCGGCGAGCTGGCCGCCGAACTGGTCGGCATTACCCCGCACCCGTTGCAGGTCGGCTACTACTCGACGGTGCACGAAGGCAAGTTCCTGCGTGCGGGAAGCGAGCCGATCCACGACGTCGACTACTGGAAGAAGGGGCTGCGCCACAGCGTTTACTTCACCCACGGCATCCGCAACGCCGTCGACAACGGTCACACCACGTTCCTCGAGCTCGCCCCGAATCCGGTGGCGCTGATGCAGGTCGGGCTGACGACGGCCAGCGCTGGGCTCCATGACGGCCAGCTCATCGCGACGCTGGCCCGCAAGCAGGACGACGTCGACTCGATGACCGCCGCGATGGCGCAGCTGTTCGTGCACGGCCACGACCTGGACATGCGCACGCTGTTCCCGCGGCGCTCGCGTGGGCTGGCCGGTGCGCTGGACTACGCGAACATCCCGCCGACGCGATTCCGGCGGAAGCCGCACTGGCTCGACGTGCGTTTCAGCGGCGACAACGCCGGTGTCATGCCGGGCAGTCACGTCGCCACCCCGGACGGCAGGCACGTGTGGGAGTACTCTCCGCGCGGCGCCACCGACCTGGCCGCGTTGGTGAAATCGGCGGCCGCGCAGGTGTTCTCGGATGCCGCGGTGACGGCGGCCGAGCAGCGCGCGGTGCCCGGTGAGGGCGCCCGCTTGGTGACCACACTGACCCGCCACCCCGGTGGCGCGTCGGTGCAGGTGCACGCCCGCATGGACAACGGAGGCGAGTCTTCCTTTGCTCTCGTGTACGACGCCATCGTCACCCGCGGTGGCCAGCCTGTCGCTCTGCCTGCCACTGTGGCCACCGGAACGTTTGCAGGGCGGATCGATTCGGCCGCTCTCGCGGTCGATGCACCGGACGACGCCGCCGGGTCTGATGCCGCCGGGTCTGATGCCGCCGGGTCTGATGCCGCGGGGAAGGCTCCGGCGATCCTGTCCGACCACCTCACTCAGGGCGCGAATCTCGGCGCGGGTCTTGGTAAGTGGTCGCCCGCCTCCGGTGAGGCGGTGCGCGACCGGCTGGGGCTGATCGTCGGTAGCGCGATGGGCTACGAGCCCGAGGACCTGCCCTGGGAGGTGCCGCTGATCGAGCTCGGGCTGGATTCGCTGATGGCGGTGCGGATAAAAAACCGCGTCGAGTACGACTTCGACCTGCCGCCGATCCAGCTGACTGCGGTGCGCGACGCCAACCTGTACGCCGTCGAGCAGCTCATCGAGTACGCCATCGAGCATCGCGACGAGGTCGACCAGCTGGCCGAGTCCCAGAAGGGCAAGACGGCCGAGGAGATCGCTGCCGAACAGGCCGAGCTGATGGGCGGGGCGTCCACGGTCGCCGAGCTCGAGGAGAAGCTCGCTGCCGCGGGGCACCCGCTCGGAGAAGCGGCTGCCGAACAGGCCGCGGTGCTCTCCGGAGCGAACCTGACGACGGCCACCACCGCGCAGCCCGACCCGCAGGCGGAGCCGAGCACGCAGGACGATTCGGCGGACCCGATCCCGGCACCGCCGACGGATCCGTCGGGACCGGTGGCGACCATTCCGGCGCCGCCGACCAACCCGGCCGGACCGACGCCGGAGGCCGCCAAGTCCTCGGCAGCGAAGGCCGCCGCGCAGGTGCTGACCCAGGAGGCCGTCACCGAGGCGCTGGGCGCCGACGTGCCGCCGCGCGACGCCGCCGAACGGGTCACGTTCGCGACGTGGGCGATCGTCACCGGTAAGTCGCCGGGCGGTATCTTCAACGAGCTGCCGAAGGTCGACGACGCCACCGCGGTCAAGGTCGCCGAGCGGCTGACCGAGCGTGCCGAGGGCACCATCACCGCCGCCGACGTCACCTCCGCCAAGACCATCGAGGACCTGGCCACCACGGTGCGCGGGCATCTCGAGTCCGGCAAGGTGGACGGCTTCGTCCGTGTCCTGCGCGCACCGCAGGAGGGGTCGAACCGGATCCCGGTGTTCGTCTTCCACCCGGCCGGTGGTTCCACAGTGGTCTACGAACCGCTGCTCAACCGGCTGCCCGCCGACACCCCGATGTACGGCATCGAACGGGTCGAGGGCTCCGTGGAGGAGCGTGCCGCCGAATACGTGCCCAAGCTGCTCGAGTTGAACGGCTGGACGGAGGGCAGAACGGGCAAGCCGTTCATCCTGGCTGGCTGGTCGCTGGGCGGGGTACTGGCCTATGCCTGTGCGATCGGTCTGAGGAAGGCCGGTGCGGACGTGCGGTTCGTCGGTCTGATCGACGCGGTGCGCGCCGGCGAGGAGGTTCCGCAAACCAAGGAGGAGACCCGCGCCCGCTGGGAGCGGTACGCCCGGTTCGCCGAGCGGACGTTCAACGTGCAGATTCCGGAGATCCCGTTCGAGGAGCTGGAGAACCTCGACGACGAGGGTCAGGTGAAGTTCGTGATGGAGGCCGTCGCCGCCAGCGGTGTGCAGATCCCGGGCGGGATCATCGAGCACCAGCGCACGTCGTACCTCGACAACCGGATGATCGACACCGCGGAGATCAAGCCGTACGACGGGCACGTGACGCTGTACATGGCCGATAGGTACCACGACGACGCGATCTACTTCGAACCGCGATACGCCACCCGCCAACCCGACGGCGGCTGGGGTGAGTATGTTTCGGAGCTGGAAGTGGTCCCCATCGGCGGTGAGCACATCCAGGCGATCGACGAGCCGTACATCGCGAAGGTCGGTGCCCACATGAGCGAGGCGATCAACCGTATCGAGGCCCAGGGGAAGTAGACCAAGTGACTGGACGGACCACCGCAGCGCAGCTCGCCGAACTTCGCGAAAAGCTGGAGTTCGCCAAGGAGCCCGGCGGCGCGAAGGCCGCCGCCAAGCGTGACGCCAAGGGCATCGCGAGCCCGCGGGCGCGGATCAACGCCCTGCTCGATCCGGGCAGCTTCCTGGAGATCGGTGCGCTGGCCCGCACGCCCGGCGACCCGAACGCACTCTACGGCGACGGTGTGGTGACCGGGCACGGCACCATCGAGGGACGCCCGGTCGGCGTGTTCAGCCACGACCAGACGGTGTTCGGCGGTTCGGTCGGAGAGATGTTCGGCCGCAAGGTGTCCCGGCTGATGGAGTGGGTTGCCATGGTCGGCTGCCCGATCATCGGTATCAACGACTCCGGCGGCGCCCGTATCCAGGACCTGGCGACGTCGTTGGCCTGGTACGCCGAACTGGGGCGTCGCCACGAACTGCTGTCGGGCCTGGTCCCGCAGATCTCGATCATCCTCGGTAAATGCGCGGGCGGGGCGGTGTACTCGCCGATCCAGACCGACCTGATCGTGGCGGTGCGCGACCAGGGTTACATGTTCGTCACCGGCCCGGACGTGATCAAGGACGTCACCGGTGAGGAGGTCTCCCTCGACGAACTCGGCGGCGCCGACGCGCAGGCCAGGTACGGCAACATTCACACCGTCGTCGACTCGGAGACGGACGCGTTCGCCTACGTCCGCGACTACCTCGGCTTTCTGCCCGCCAACATGTTCGACGACCCGCCGATCGTCAACCCCGGACTGGAGCCCGAGGTCACCCCGCACGATCTGGAGTTGGACACGATCGTGCCGGACAGCGACAACACCGCCTACGACATGAACGAGATCCTGCTGCGGATCTTCGACGACGGGGATTTCCTCGAGGTGGCCGGGCAGGCCGGGCAGGCGATGATCACCGGCTACGCGCGGGTGGACGGCCGCCCGGTCGGCGTCATCGCCAACCAGCCGATGCACATGTCCGGGGCGATCGACAACGAGGCCTCCGACAAGGCGGCGCGCTTCGTGCGGTTCTGCGATTCGTTCAACGTGCCGCTGGTGTTCGTGGTGGACACCCCCGGCTTCCTGCCGGGCGTCGAGCAGGAGAAGAACGGCATCATCAAGCGCGGCGGCCGGTTCCTGTACTCCGTCGTCGAGGCCGACGTGCCTAAGGTGACCATCACGGTGCGCAAGTCCTACGGCGGCGCGTACGCGGTGATGGGGTCCAAGCAGCTGACGTCGGACTTCAACTTCCTCTGGCCGACCGCGCGCATTGCGGTGATCGGCGCGGAGGGTGCCGCGCAGCTCGTCGTCAAGCGCTTCCCGGATCCCAACGCCCCCGAGGTGCAGGAGATCCGGCGGCAGTTCATCGAGGGTTACAACCGGGATATGGCGACGCCGTACGTCGCGGCCGAGCGGGGCTACGTCGACGCGGTGATCGAACCGCACGAGACCCGGCTCAAACTCCGCAGCGCGATGCGCCTGTTGCGGGACAAGCAGATCCAGCGCGTGCAGCGCAAGCACGGCCTCATCCCGATCTAGACGGAGGCGGGTCGGTACCGTCGGGTCGTATGCGCAACGACGACATGACGGCAGACACCCCGGCCGAGGTGGTCCAATCCGAACGGCCACGTCGAAGTAGGAGATGGCGCCGCACGGCGATCGTGTCGGCGATCCTGCTGCTGCTGTTCGGCGTGCCGTGGTGGACGCTTCTGCTGGCGGGCCAGGCGTGGCCGACGCCCGTCGTCGTGGCGGGCACCGTGCTGTTCGCCGCGGCCCTCGGGGCGCTGCCGCTGATGATGATGCTGGGCCACGGCCGCAGGCGACTCGACTGGGCTGCCGCGACGGGTGATGCGCTGCTCGGGGCGGCGTGGGTGCTGTTCGTCTGGTCGATCCTCTCCCAGCTGCTGCGACTGGTCCTGTTCCTCATCGGGGTCGACGATCCGGCGCGGTCCAGGGCGGCGGCGGGCACCGCGGTGGTCGTGGCGATTGTGCTGCTGGTGTGGGGATACGCCGAGGCGATGCGGGTGCCGCGGATCAGGGCGGTCGACGTCGGAATCACCGGCCTCGGTTGCGGGCTCGACGGTCTGCGCGTCGTGCTGATCACCGATACGCACTACGGCCCCATCGACCGCGCCCGGTGGTCGGCGGCCGTGGTGGCGCGGGTGAATGACCTCGGCGCCGACATCGTCTGTCACGTCGGCGACATCGCCGACGGCACCGTCGCGGTGCGCGAGAACCAGGCGAGTCCGCTGGCCTCGGTGACGGCGAGATCGGCCCGCGTGTACGTCACCGGCAATCACGAGTACTTCAGCGAGGCGCAGGGCTGGCTGGACTACCTGCAGAGCATCCGCTGGGACGTCCTGCACAACCGGCACATCGTCGTCGAGCGCGGTGGCGATCGCCTCGTGGTCGCCGGCGTCGACGACGCGACGGCCAAGGCGTCCGGGATACGCGGGCACGGCGCCAACCTCGACGCCGCCCTCGCCGGCGCCGACCGAGCGCTGCCGGTCCTGCTGTTGGCGCACCAGCCAAAACAGGTCTCGCAGGCGGTGCGGGCCGGAGTCGATCTGCAGGTCTCCGGGCACACCCACGGCGGCCAGATCTGGCCGTTCAACTTCCTGGTTCGGCTCGAGCAGCCAGTGGTGCAGGGGCTCAGCAGGCACGGGGAGAAGACGCAGCTGTACACCAGCCGCGGCACCGGGTTCTGGGGCCCGCCGTTTCGGGTCTTCGCGCCGAGCGAGATCACGCTGCTGACGCTGCGCCACGCATAGCCACCCCTGGCGATGAGTACGCGCCGCAGACCCGGTCTATCCCCACACTCCCGCTCGTGAAGGCCAGGCCGCATAGGATTCGCCCATGCCGCTTGCCCAAGGCGAGGTGATCGCCGGATACACGATCCTGCGGTCCCTCGGACACGGCGGTATGGGCGAGGTGTACCTGGCGCAGCATCCGAGGCTGCCACGCCAGGACGCGCTGAAGGTGCTGACCGCCGCGGTATCCGCCGACGGCGAGTACCGCCAGCGGTTCCAGCGCGAGGCCGACATCGCCGCCACACTGTGGCATCCGCACATCGTGTCGGTGCACGACCGCGGCGACTTCGAAGGCCTGCTGTGGATCTCGATGGAATTCGTGCAGGGGACCGACGCGGCGCGGCTGCTCGCCGAGCGCTATTCGAACGGTATGCCGCCCGACGTGGTGGTCCGCATCATCACCGCGGTCGCCTCCGCACTGGACCACGCCCATGAGCGTGGCCTGTATCACCGCGACGTGAAACCCGCGAACATCCTCATCGCCAATCCTGGCTCACCGGACGAGCGCGCGATGCTGGCCGATTTCGGCATCGCCCACCAGGCCGGTGACGCCAGCGGGTTGACCGGCACGAACATGACCGTCGGCACCGTCGCCTACGCAGCGCCCGAGCAGTTGCGCGGTGACCACATCGACGGCCGGGCCGACCAGTACGCCCTGGCCGCCACCACGTACGAACTGCTCACGGGAACACCGCCTTTCACGCACAGCAATCCGGCCGTCGTGATCAGCGCGCACCTCACCGCCGATCCGCCGGCGATCGGCACGGTCCGCCCCGAACTGTCCAGCCTCGGGCCGGTGTTCGACCGCGCCCTGGCGAAGTCGCCGGACAAGCGGTTCGACCGGTGCGTCGACTTCGCGCGGGCACTCGGGCACCGCATCGGCAGTGCCGACGCCTCGATGGACACGGTGTCATCGAAGGCAGCGGTCCTGCCCCGGCACGCCAAACCGGTCACCCCCCGCCGGTGGCCGCGGGTGCTCCCGGCGGTGGCGGTGGCGGTGGCGGCGCTGGCGGCCGCCGGGGTGTTCTGGTTGGTGCAGCGTGACGACACCACGGGCAGCGCGGCGCCCGCGCTCCCCGTGGTCGTCGTCGGCGCCGACTGCGCGACGATGGGGGCGGCCGCGGTGACCACCACCGGTGCCCCCGCCTACTGCGCCAAGCTGACCGACACGAACGAGACGATCTGGTCGAAGTACCAGGGCGAATTCAACAGCCCGTCGGTGCCCGCGGGCACACACCCCGACGAGGCCAACGTGCGGGTCTGCATGGAGCAGACGAACCAGTCACGGCCCGACTGCGACACCGCGATCAATCGCCACAACGCCGGAAACAGCTGACCGTCAGCGCCGTAAGCGGGATCCCTGCTGAGTTCGGCCGGCCCGCTATGGAGAGTCTGGTCGGCGGCGTTGATCCCCGGACCGGTGCAGCGAGTGGTGGTCGTCGCCCGGTAGTGACTAGTTCGTCGTTTGTGGTGGGGGTTCGAAGGGTTCGTACCACCACCAGTCGGCGCGTTCGCCGCTGGGTCCGGGGTTGGGCGTGACCGTGGGTGGCGATTTCGTGGGCGGGCGGGCCAGCGATCCCGAATCAAGGTGTCGGCCGGTGCTGTCTGTGACCACGAGGTGGCTGGCTGGTCCGGTGACGGTGATGACGCCGCGGTGGTGCAGCCGGTGGTGATAGGGGCAGAGCAGCACGAGGGTTGGTGACAAGTTGGAAATCTACCCTCAGTCAACTGCTGGTGGCTGGTGAGCTGAGGGGTGCGCGGGTGCGGTGCGGGCGACACTATGAGATCCCCACACTGAGTCCCCCAACTTCAGATCGAGTTCAAGCGCATCCCGCCGCTCTGCGGTCAGCAACCGAGTCTGGTGGATCCCACCGACGACGGAGTCGCTCAATGGACGGGGATGCAGGGAGCGTCAGTCGAATAGGCCGCCCTGGGTGGCTTTGTTGGCGAGTTGTTTGGATGCCCACTGTCGGATCGAGGCGTCTGAATCATCTGCGGCCAGCGCCTGAACCAGTTCGTCGTCGCCGCAGGCAAGCAGCCGTTCCAGGGCTGCCTTGCGGGGTGCTTTATGTCCCCAGTCCAACGCCGCATTCAGCACGGTTCTCGCCTGATCGTCGTCAAGGGCGTCGGCTACGCGGACGGCTCCGGTCACGACGGCCGCCGCGTCGCGGGCCGGCAGCGACCGTGCGTGTTGGAGGACGTCGTCGGCTGAAGCTCGGCTTCGACACAGAACGTGGCCAGCAGCCCAGGTTCGCAGCGGCGGCCACACACTGCGGTCCGCAGTCGAGAGAGTGTCGGGGTCGACGCGGATCCTCCGGCCCGCTTTTGGAGCGCCGAGGTGGTATTCGACGAAGCTGGTGCCGATCCACCAAATCGGATGCCGGTAGCGCACCCGCTCCTGCCAGAGCAGCGGGTCGGCGAGCCGATCTTGGTCATCATCGTCGAGGATGCCCGACTCCACGATGCCGGCAAGCACCTGCGCGCTCACGCGGCGCCAGCGCCAGTCGGTACACAGCAGTAGGGCGGAGTCGAAGGCTCCCGACTCGCCCCCGCGGTGGACTCGTCGGAACGCATCGACCGCGACAGCCGGAGGCAGTGATCGGCCGACAGCACCCGACACCAGCCGCCGCCACAGGCCCAACGCATCAGTGACGTCGGAGATCTCCGTCGACTCCAGGTGGTCCACCCAGCCATCCTGACAGCACCACGCCCGGTGAGCTACCGTCGCCAGCGTGGGAAGCGACAACGACGAAACCCAGCGGATCATCGACGAGGCGCTGGCGGGACTCGGGTCTGCCGATATCCGGACGCTTGCGCAGCGATTGGCCTTGGCCGGCGCGACATCGGTCGATGATCTGCTTGCGGAGACCCGGCCGCCGGTGCGCCGCCGCCCCCGCCGTGCGGAGCCGGTGACGCTGCGGGTCCGGGCAGATCTGGTTGGCACCAAGCCACCGGTATGGCGGCGACTCGAACTCGGCTCTGATCTGTTCCTGGACGAGGTCCACGAGACAATGCAGGCCGCGTTCGGGTGGACCGATTCGCATCTGCACAGGTTTGGTTGTGGCCCCTCCAATTACAGTCGTGAGACCGAGTACTACCTGTGCCCGTTCTCGGCCGACGACGGTGATGAGGGTGTGCCAGAGGAGGAGGTCCGGCTCGATGAGGTGCTTGTCGATGTCGGCGACAAACTCTTCTACGCATACGATTTCGGTGACGACTGGCAGCACGTGATCCGGTTGGAGGCGGTGCTGGCACGCGAGGCGTCCGCGCCACGGGCGATCTGCACCGGCGGGCGCCAACCCGGCCCCGCCGAGGACTGCGGCGGTGTCGGCGGATACGCGCTGCTGGTCGCGGCCACCGATCCAAAGCACCCCGACCATGCCGCAGCCCGGGACCAATACGCCGAAATCTACGGTCCCGAAACTGATCCTGGCGACTGGGTGCCGACACAGTTCGACATCGACCGGATCAACCATGTGTTGGCCGATCGCGGCAGGATTGCGTCCCCACACGAAATCACCGGCCCACCAGGGGATCTCCTCGACGGCATGCAGACCACGTACGGGCAGCGCCGGTGGCGGCAACTGCTGGGCAGCGCGCGACTTGACGATCCGGTGTTGATCGACACCGACGCAGCCGCCGCGGCGGTGTGGCCGTACGCGTGGTTGTTGGAGCGGGTGGGCGACGGCGGCATCACACTGACCCAGGCCGGCTACCTGCCGCCGGTGCACGTCAAGGCCGCGTTCACCGAGCTCGAGTTCGACAAGATGTGGATCGGGGCCGGCAACCGCGAGGATCTCACCTATCCGGTGCTACACCTGCGTCAGTCAGCGCAACAGGTCGGGTTGCTGCGCAAGCACCGCGGCCGCCTGCTCGCGACCACACGGGGAAAGGCGCTGCGCAGTGACCCCGTCGGTTTGTGGTGGCACCTGGCCGAACGGACTCCGGTCGCATCCGCCGACCGGAGTGTCTACGACGCTGGGTTGTTGTATCTGGCCGCGTTGGCCGCCGAGACCACCGACAACGCCGAAACGATCGTGGCGGAATTGCTCGACGCGCTGGGGTGGATGGGCGGCGACGGCTCCCCGATCACTGCGCAGTCGGCGGCAGCCGCCACCTCCGACGTCAAGGACACACTGCGCCGGCTGGGCTTCTTGCAGCGTGCACGATCTGACCCAGACAGACGGGAGCCGCCGACCCGAAACGACGTCGACTTCGCCCGTGCCGCTCTCACGGCCTGGCCGTCATAGACTCGCAGTCGACCCCACTGCATCCAGAACCCACCGGGCAGGGTGTTTTCGGCAGAGAATTTGAGCTTGGCGACAAGTCGTCGGTGGTCTGCCTGCTGTTTCGCTCAGCGCTATCAGCGAGCGGGGACGGTGCTTGGGCGACGAGCGCAGGAATCGTTGGCGACGCGAGTGGTCAGGTCACCAGTTCGTATTCCACTTGCAGCAGCTCGTAGGTCCTGACTGCTCGCCGGTCGCGGGTCAAGAGTGTCGCTCCAGCAGCCTTCGCCGTCGATCCGACCAGCGCGTCGTAGGTTGCGCCGCCGGTGACGTTGTGTATAGCCAGGTGGTTGATCAATTCGCGATGCGGTTGCGCGTCCAGCGTGAGGTAGTCGGCGGATGTGACATCAGCCAAATACGCCTGAACGACCGCAGCCGCCATGCGATGCGGTGGTGGCAGGCGGGTAAGGACAGAATAGGTCTCCACCGCCGTGTGTGCGACCAGATGAACGCCCCGATTGAGGGCGCGCGCGGCGGATTGGTGCGCTTCGTGCCACGTTGCGAATCCGGCAACAAGAACACTGGTGTCGGGGGCGATCACCGCCGCACGCGGTCCATCGTCTCGCGAACGATTTCATCGGTCAACGGGGGCAGAGGGCCGTCCGTCCGTGCAACGAGGACTGAACCTTCCCGAACCAGTTCGACATCGGTCGGCGCCGGTTCAATCTCGATTCGGCCATCGCGCTCCGTAATCTCCACCTGCTCGTTCCCGCGCAAGCCGAGGCGATCACGAATTCTCTTGGGGATCACCAAACGCCCTGCTGAATCGATGGTTGTTCTCATGGCACAAAATCTACCATTCCACATTCGACCCACCCATGAGAGCTACCTCAGATGTCGCAAACAACACCCCAAGGCCGTGACCTCGCTTCTGCCAGCCAGTTTGCCCACCACGATCAGACGAAACGGCAGAGCAACCTGAGGTTGCTAACAAGCTTCTAATATAACCCCCGTTGAACCCGCCAAGTCCGCTCGCGATCTGCGAGTGACCGTTTCAGTTTGAGTGGAGTGGGTGCGACCACGCAGAGCTTGCCATGAATCGTCAATTCGCCGACTACCCAGCCGGCCGCACGGCGTTCCTGCCGCCCTTGGCATTCGCGACCACGGTCGCTGTTGCCCGCGGTGCGGTGCAACCCGCGCTTCCCCAGCGGGGGTACCAACGGACATCGGGACTCCGGCCGGTCTTGGAGGGTCCAGTTGGGCGGACAGGCGTCTTCCGGGCTGATGGGCTCATCACTTCTTCGGATGCAGTGCTCACGCTTGCGACCAGCCATACGTTTCATCGTCCCTTCTCGCCCGCCGTCGGGCTACAGGACTCTAGAACTGGCTGGATTCATTCAGCGCGAACACGCCACAACAGCCCGGTCGACTGCGGTGGTGACCGGGGTTTTGAGCATCACGGCGCAGAGTCCAGGCGCCGTGGATGTTACTGGTCATTGCGATACACGCCGCTTGGAGGCGGTGTCGATGGCACAGTGAATCGACTGATCGCTGGCGTCCACCAGCGAGATGGAAGCGTCATCGCCGACCACTGATAGTCTCGCCCGCACCCTGGGGTGTGATCGTTACGTATGGGTGCGCCAGGCCAAGTCTTGGCATCTCACGTCAGGGGAAAACTAAAGCTGTCGTTTGCCAGGAGCTTGGGACCAGTGTGACCTGATTTTGCCAGGGTGATGGGACCACCTGGATTGCCAGTTATGGGACCACCGGCGCGTCGCGTCGGTGGTCTCTTCGTTTGTTCGTTCGATCGCTGTGACAGCTCAAGTCACGGAGGGCGGCGGGCATGGTTTTTCGGGAGGTCAGTGTGAACGAGATCAGGGAAGTGCTGCGGGTGTGGCTGGGGTGGCGAAGCTACCGCCGGAGCCGGGTACCGCACGATCGCCGCGCATTGCGGCGTGGACCGCAAAACGGTGCGCCGCTACGTGGAGGCCGCGCAGGCAGCCGGCTGCGCCGCGACGGCGATGTCAGCGCCCTCGATGACGGGTTGATCGGGGTGGTCGCCGACGCGGTGCGTCCTGCCCGCCCAGATGGTCACGGCGCCGCCTGGGAGCAGCTGTTGGGGTTCGAGGAGCAGATCAAAGTTTGGGTGGCCGGCGATGGTGAGCAGCGGCCGTTGACGATCACCAAGATTGAGACGTTGCTGGCCCGGCAGGGGTGTGTGGTTCCGTATCGGACGTTGCACCGATTCGCCAGTGAGCGTTGCGGTTTCGGCCGCAAGGGCACCACGGTGCGGGTCGCTGATGGTGATCCGGGGGTGGAATGCCAGATCGATTTCGGCTATCTGGGGATGCTCACCGATGCTGCTGATGGGCGGCGCCGCAAGGTGCACGCGTTGATCTTCACCGCCGTCTATTCCCGGCACATGTTCGTGTGGTTGTCGTATTCGCAGACCCTGGCGGCGGTGATCGCCGGGTGCCAGGCGGCGTGGGGATTCTTCGGCGGCGTGTTCGCGGTGCTGATCCCCGACAATCTCAAGCCGGTGATCGCCGCCGCCGATGCGGTCAACCCGCAGTTCACCCGCGGGTGGCTCGACTACGCCGGTCATGCCGGATTCCTCACCGACCCGGCCCGGGTTCGCTCCCCCAAAGACAAGCCGCGGGTGGAGCGGACTGTGCAGTATGTGCGCCGGAACTTCTGGGACGGTGAAACATTCACCAGTCTCGAACAGGCGCAGCAGGCTGTGATGACTTGGTGCGCGCACTGCCGGTACCCGCATCCACGGCACCACCTGCGCACGTCCCTGGAGGTGTTCACCGCCGAAGAACAACCGACGCTACTCACGGTGCCGGGGACCTATGACGTGCCGATGTTCAAAGCGGTCAAGGTACACCGCGATTTCCACGCCGAAGTCGCCAAAGCCCTGTATTCGCTGCCCGAGTGCTGGATCGGGCACACGTTGGACGTACGCGCCGACAGTGAGCTGGTGAAGTTCTATCACCGCGCCACGCTGGTGAAAGTCCATCCTCGCCAGCCGGCCGGTGGCCGCAGCACCGACCGTGCTGACCTGCCCGAACACAAAGCGGGTTACGCGCTGCGGGACCTGGCGGCGTTGATCGCCGCGCGCGGCGCACGGCCCCAATATCGGGATCTACGCCGAACGCATCCTCGATGACCCGCTGCCCTGGACCCGGATGCGCACCGTCTACCGGCTCCAAGGCCTGGTGCGCCGCTACGGCGCGCAGCGCGTCGAACAAGCATGCTCCTTATCGCTGGACCTCGACGTCGTCTCGGTCAACAAGATCGCCTCCATGCTGCAACGCGCCACCGAGAACACCGCCCCGACACTACCGCAAGCAGTCGGCCAAACAGCCACCCGGTTCACCCGCAACCCATCCGAATTCAACGTCACCACAACATCATTGACCGTAGTGCCCGTTACCGATTCCGAGGAGACCTGCTGACATGACCACCCACCGTGCCCCCGCCGACCCGGTCGGCGCTGACCTGACCCGCCTGCTCAAAACCCTCAAACTCGGCGCGCTGGCCGACACCTTGCCCGAACGCGCCGCCCTGGCCCGCCAACACAAACTCAGCCACATCGGATTCCTCGAAACACTGCTCGCCGACGAAGTGTCCCGCCGCGAATCCCGTTCAGCCGCACTACGAGCCACCAAAGCCGGACTCGACCCGGGCATGCGTTTGGACACCTGGACCGCACAAGACGACCTGCGCTATGACCGCACCCTACTCGGCGACCTCACCTCACTGAGATTCCTCGACGCCGGCCAGTCAGCGATCATCCTCGGACCCGTCGGCGTCGGCAAGACACACCTAGCAACAGCCCTGGGACACATAGCAATCCGCCGCAAACACACCGTCCTGTTCGGCCGTGCCGACAAGCTGTTCACCAGGCTGCGCGCCGCCCGCCTCGACAACACCGTCGACACCGCAATCCGCCGACTGGCCGCCACCGACGTCCTCATCATCGACGACTTCGCGCTGCGGCCCCTCGACGCCACCGAGACCAGCGACTTCTACGAAATCGTCGTCGAACGCCACCGCACCAAAACCACCATCGTGACCTCCAACCGCGAACCCGCCGAATGGCTGACCATGACCGCCGACACCCTGCTGGCCCAATCGGCGATCGACCGGCTGACCGCCACCGCCCACACCCTCGTCATCGAAGGACCGTCCTACCGCCAACGGACCCGCGGCGGCCGGCTTGACCCAGACCACCCCGACGAGCATCCTCAATAACGCGCCACGGTGGTCCCATCCCACTGGCAACCAGGTGGTCCCATCACCCTGGCAAGCGACAAAAGCGCCACTACAGAATTCTCGATGACGAGATTCTCTTCGCAAGTAAGACTCAAAGCCAACGCGCACAGAAGCGCGCGTTAGGAACGCCCATTAGCGAAGCTTAAGCGGCGCAGCCGTGAATCTTGAGTCAAGTACGTGGTTGGAGTCGCGAAGAGTTCAGGCGGCGAGCTGAGCCTGCTGGGTGAGTTCGTCGAAAGCGGTTTGGTATGCACGAGTTGCGTTGCGCAACTTGGACGTTCGTGGTGGACTGGGGTCGGTGACCTGGGCGAGCCCGGTGCGTAGCAGGTGGTCGTGGGCGTGGGTGAATAGCAGCGCGTGCTGCAGGCCGGTGTCAGTCACGGTGTAGCGGCGGGTGCGGGGGACGCGTTCGATGAGTCCGTGGGCGCGTAGGCGCCGCAGGTCGTAGGTCATCTGGCCGGCGGTGATGTCCTCGGCGGTCTTGCCGAGCAGGGCGCGATCAAGGTGCGCAGGTCACGGTTGGTGAACCCGTGGACCAGGAGCCGGTGGACGAGCAAGGCCTGCAGCAGGGCGTGCACCTGGCGTCGCCGAAGCGCAGTCCGGGGATTCGGGTGTTCTGACAGGTGACGACGGGGGCGGTGAGATCGGTGAACGCCTGGGCGCCCCGGATCGGGTCGTGGCTGATGGTTTGGACGCCGAGCAGGCGCCGGTTGGCGGAAAAGCCGATCTGCCGCAGTTCGGGCAGGCTGGTCAGCCGTTTGGTGACCCGGAAATCGTGGGGGTCGTTGATCGTGGTCTCGGTGCGCAGCGCCCTCCCTTGTTTGTAGTACTGCTTGACCTTGGTGTTCTTGTAGTCCACGTGCAGCGACGGGGTTACCCCGTTGGTGATCACCCGGGTGCGGAACCGTCCCGGGGTCTTGGCGCGGCCCTTGGCGATGACGCGGCGGTCGAAGATCAGCCCGACGTGGTCGGGGCGGCCGATGTCGAGGTTGTCGTGCAGAACCTGCTCAAAGAAGATCCGCCCCGACACCGGGCGGTCGAGCATCTGGGTCAGCGAGAACTCGGCCTGCAGGATGGACAGCTCGTAGCGGTAGCCGGCCGCCTCGTCCTCGCTGGTGAACGGGTTGGGCAGGATCGTCAGCCATTTGCGCAGCAGCGCGTCGATCCGCTCGGGTCCGAGGCTGTCGCAGATCGCCTGCAGCCGGTCTACGTCATCGACGGCGGCGAACCCGTTATCCAGGGCCTCGAATCCGATCCCGGCCTTGGCGGCCTGGCGTTTGGCCCACTCGTTGCCGTTGATGCACAGCTTGGCGGTGTAGGGGAAGTACGTGCCGAACTTGATGAAGAACGGGCCGAAATCCTCATCGACGCAATAGAAATAGAAGTAGTTGATGAACGCTGTGGAGCGCACCAGCCAGGCATAGGGTTCCCCGGTGGCGGGGTTGTAGCGGCGCTGGGTGCGCCACACCAGCGCCTTCTCCTGCGCCCGGCCCACGAACAACACCCCCTCGGTGCCGGCGAACGCGGCCAGGAACTGCTGGGCGACGTCGTCTTTGCGTTCCTTGCCGAAGGACACCAACTCCAGCCGCGCGCGGCGATGAAGCCGTGGATGTCGGCGACGAACGCCTTGGTCATCGGATCCATCAATGCCGTCGACGCGTAGTGGTGGCCGCGGTGGCCGACGAAGAAGCCCTGCACCCCGGCGCCATAGGCCAACCGCGGCACCCGCACGTTGAGATACATGCGGTCGATCGACTCCACCTCGAAGATCGTGTGATCGGACAAGACATCGCCGGCACAGCGCGCTACGGTCATCATTGGGCTCCGGTTCGGACGGGCGGCCAGCAGGCCTACCAACCGCGCTATGCGGTTCATACACCCGATCGACACGTTTCGACCAGGGTCTTCATCCCGTCCGGACCGAAGCCCCCAGCGACACCAGCAGCAGCATGCCCGTCGGGATGGGGCGAAGCCCGGCTAGGTCTAACATCGAGGTACGCGGAGCATTTGGTGGTCTCCCAGCCGTTCGGCCGTCGCAACCGACCCGTCACGGCCTCCCAATCCGATGCCAGCCGATTCGAAGCTACTGGGCTCAGCAGGTACTACCCGACAGGCTTGTCGTGTGTACTGCGGCGGAATTACCGAGACGCGTTGTATGGAAACTCTCTTGTGGTCATGCCTCACAATCAATGACAATCCACACCTACTGGCGCAATGGCGTATTCGATACGGTCGCGTTTCGCGTCGGCTTCGAAAGATCCAGAGAGGCAAGGATATCGGTGTTGCGTTACCGTAAGGGCGACCTAGTCGCAGCTTCCCGAGAAATCGACGGCATGAACGTGCCGGTAGTTCCTCGCGGGACGCGAGGAAGGGTGCTGAAGACAACACTGTTTGGACGTCCGAAGAGAGTTTTCTTTGCAGTGTCAGACCTTGAGTTTCGCAGTTTGACGCCTGTGGCTCCTGTGATTTTTGGGGCGTTTGTGGCGATGCCCGGCGTGTCGCCGTGATCCGGCGGTAGGCGTGACGAAGCATCGGCGGTTGTGAAAGTTCAACCCCGAGATGGAGTTCCGCCGATGCTTCCGGGCCTGACCCTACCCGAGTCGTGGCGCGTGCTGTTGGAGACGTTTCGTCCGGCGTTTCGCCGGTCGCGGACCTTCGCGGTGTTCGCGCTGCTGGCCACCGGCCTGGCCGCGCGGACCTCGCGCCGCACGGTGGTGGGGATGCTCGCGGGCGCTGGGATGGCCGCGGCGGTGTCGTTCCACGCGGCGTGCCGGTTCTTCTCCCACCACGTCTGGGACGTCGACCGGATCGGGCTGGCACTGGCCCGACTGATCGTCGATCGGCTGCTCGACGCGAAGGCGCCGATCGTCGTGGTGGTCGACGACACGTTGTTCCGCCGCTGGGGACCCAAGGTGCACGCCGCGTTCTGGACCCACGACGGCTCCGTGCAGGATCCGAACGCGCTGGGCCGCGGCAACCGGTGGGTGATCGTCGGGATCGTCGTGGCGCTGCCGTTCTGTATCCGTCCGGTGTGCCTGCCGGTGCTGTTTCGGTTGTGGGGCGGCAAGGGAACCGACTCGCCGGTGCGGCTTGCGAGGCAGCTGATCACGTTGCTGGCCACCGAGTTTCCCGACCGCACCATCCACGCCGTCGGCGACGCCGCCTACCACGGCCGGCCGCTGCTGGTTCCCGGCACCACCTTCACCACCCGGCTGCCAGCCAACGCCGCGCTCTACGCCCCCGCGCCGCCGCGCACCGGCAAACGGGGCCGCCCCCGATTGAAAGGCGCGCGGCTGGGCCGGCCCGCCGAGCTGGCCGCGACCGCGCGGTGGCGGCGGGTGAGCGTCAACCGGTACGGGCGCGCCGACACCGTCGAGATCGCCCGGTTCGACACGATCTGGTACGGCACGTTCGGCAACGCGCCCGGCCGCACCGTCCTGGTCCGCGACCCCGGCGGCGACAACGTCCTGGCCATCTTCACCACCGACATCGACAGCGACGTCGAGACCATCGTCGCCCGCTACGCGCACCGCTGGCCGATCGAGACCGCCATCGCCGCCGGCAAGCAACTGCTCGGCATCGGCCAAGCCCGCAACCGGCTCGCCCGTGCGGTGGAACGCACCGTGCCGCTGAGCTTCTGCGTCTACAGCCTCGTCATCGTGTGGTACACGCTGCACGGCCACCACCCCGACGACCTCACCGGCCGCCACGCCGCCGAACCCTGGTACCAGCAGAAGAACGAACCGGCCTTCGAGGACATGCTCGAAAAATTCCGCAGAACCCTTGTCGCATCCCGAATTACCGACGTTGCCGCAGCTCAGCCCGACCCCCACAAATACCGCGACTACCAACTGGCCTGCGCCGCAGCCGCCGCATAAGTGCGAAACTCAAGTCAGACGGATGGGGCCTAAAACGTTTTCACGTCGACGTTTGTCGTGGCGATGTTGAGCGCATTGATCGCTAACCGTCGAGGTCGAGTCCGAGTGCTAACGGTTTGCAGCACATCCTTAGCCTGGATTCACCGATTGAGGTGGTGTCTGGGGCGGGTTGAATCAGTGAAATGCCCTGTCGTAGTGAGAGAATGAGATTTCTCTAGGATCAAATTCGGCCACTACGAAGGGCATCTCGTAGATGCAACTATCTCATACTCGGCCCGTCGCGTCGGCGATCTTCGATGACCCGAACCTGGTGTCGTGCGCCGGGCTGGTCGCGATCGCCGCGTTGGCCCAGCAGTGCGGTCTCAAGACTTTGACTGACGAGCACCTCAGCGTGCCGACCGACAAGGGCGCCAACGCCGGAGCGAAAGTCAGTGCGCTGGTCGCTGGCATGATCGCCGGCGCCGACAGCATCGACGACATGAGGCTGCTGCGCCACGGCGCGATGGGCACCCTGTTCGACCGCCCGTATGCGCCCTCGACGCTGGGATCGTTTCTGCGGGAATTCAGCTTCGGCCACGTCCGCCAACTCGACGCCGTGGCATCGCGGCTGCTGGCCGGCCTGCACGCCCGTACGCCGCTGCTGGCCGGCATCGACGGCGCGGTCATGGTCGATGTCGACGACACCATCATCGAAGTGCATGGTCACGCCAAACAAGGATCGGGATACGGCTACTCCGGGGTCCGCGGGCTCAATGCGCTGATCGCGACCATCACCACCGACGAGGGCGCACCGGTGATCACCGGCCAGCGCCTACGCAAAGGATCCTGCGGCTCCCCACGCGGGGCGGCCCGGATGATTGGCGACACCCTGGCCACCGTGAAACGGCTGCGTAGCACCGAGGCCACCGGCACGCCGCTGCTACGGGCGGACTCCGCGTTCTACGGCCATCGGACCGTCGCCGCAGCCCTGCGCGGCGGCGCCGAGGTGTCGATCACCGTGCGCCTGGACTCGACAGTCAGGGCCGCGATCGCCGCCATCGACGACGACGCGTGGACGCCCATCGAGTACACCGACGCGATCTACGACCAGACCACCGGCCAGTGGATTTCCCGGGCCGAGGTCGCCGAGATTGGATTCACCGCTTTCAGCTCCAAGAAAGCCAGCCAGCAGATCGACGGCCGGCTGGTGGTGCGCCGCATCCCCGACCTCAACCCCACCCCCGGCGACGGTCAAACCGCCCTGTTTGACACCTGGCGTTTCCACGCATTCTTCACCACCACAGACCTCGACACCGTCACCGCCGACAAGACCCACCGCGGCCACGCCATCATCGAGCAGGTCCACGCCGACCTCAAAGACTCCGCCCTGGCCCATCTACCCTCCAGACGATTCGCCGCCAATAGCGCCTGGCTGGTGCTGGCCGTCATCGCGTTCAACCTCACCCGCGCCGCGGCCACCCTCACCGGGCCGGCGCTGGCCAAGTCCCGCACCGCCACCATCCGCCGCACCCTGATCAGCGTGCCGGCACGCATCGCGTCCTCAGCCCGACGCCTCCGGCTGCACCTACCGCACGGCTGGCCATGGGAAACAGCATGGAACACGCTGTTTGACAGCCTGTTCGGCAGAAACCAGCCCATCATCGCCTAACCGAACACCCCGGCCGCCCACCCGACACGAAAAACCCACAGGAACAACCCGATACCGAGGTCGGGCCATCACCCACGCCCGCACCACCGCGCACCCACAATTCAACGCACATAACCGAACTCGACTCCACAACCACAGCCCATCGGTGGATCGAGGCTTAGTGGGCGCTATCGCGTTCGTTGAATCCTTCTAGGAATACCACGGGCGGCACCCAACCTTGGAACGGCTAGGCCGAAAGAAAGTCGCGGAGCAAGAACGCGATGCGCGGGTGCGGTACGGAAACAGAAGGCCACTACGGCGTGGGGGGCGTGAGGAGCAGGGCAGGGAACGCCAAGGCCGACGACCCGACGACAGGGGCCATAGAGCTCGAGACTGCACTTTTCGATACGCATTCCAAATCGGTATGCGGTGGATATTCGCTGCACTCGTGTCTGCTGGTTACTACGCCACATCCCGGGCTCGCTGAGGACATCCGCCTGGCGCTGTCTGGTGATCTTCTCATTGAATATCGCTGCGGCCGAATACACTTCGTTGGCATTGACCCGTGGCGAATGGACAGTAATCATGACCACATCAGCTCTTAACGGCACGTAGCGGAGCTGTCATCAGCTTGTGCAGCAGATCGTCAGTCTCTAGAAGGTGTGTGCAGAATGGATCGTGTTCTTGTCACGGGTGCGTCTGGGTTCATCGGTCGCCACCTGGTCACTTTTCTCAAAGGTCTCGGCTATTGGGTGCGAGGCGTCGACTACGTTCAGCCCCGGTACTCGGCGACCGACGCCAACGAGTTCCTGATTCGCGACCTCCGTTGTTGGGATGACTGTCTGGATGCTTTTCGCGATATCGACGACGTGTACGCGCTGGCCGCCGACATGGGTGGGATGGGGTTCATTTCGTCGCATCACGCCGAGATCATGCGCAATAACTCGCTGATCAACCTGAACTGCATTCACGCCGCAAGCGAAAATGGGGTGGCCCGTTACTTTCTCACGTCGTCGGCGTGTGTTTATCCCTTCTACGACCAAGCTTCGGTGGATAGCGAGCCGCTTCGAGAGGCCTCCGCCTACCCGGCTCATCCGGAGGACGCATACGGGTGGGAGAAGCTCATGGCGGAAAGGACGTGTGGGTACTACGCGAGCGAGTTCGGCTTACAGTCACGTGTCGTTCGCCTTCACAACATCTACGGCTCTTACGGCACCTATGACGGTGGTCGCGAAAAGGCGCCTGCTGCGCTCTGCAGAAAGGTGGCAGAAGTGAATTCTGGTGGCAAGATTGAGATTTGGGGTGATGGTGAGCAGCGACGCTCCTTTTGTCATGTCAGTGATTGCGTGCATGGCATTCATGCGATCATGCGCAGTGACTTTGCCGACCCCATCAACCTGGGCACCGAAAGATCGGTCACCATCAACGATCTCGCGCGAATTATTATCGAGATCTCCGGGAAACGGGACGTCGAGCTGACGCATGTGCCGGGGCCCCAAGGAGTTCGAGGCCGCAACTCGGATAATTCTCTGCTACGCGAGGTCCTCCACTGGGAACCACGTGTCAGCCTTGAGGATGGCCTCACAGAGACTTATCGCTGGATCGAGGCCCAGGTGCGTCAGCGCCAGCTTTCCGCATGACGTGAGCTGCGTGTCGGCCATGCGCTTACTGGATCGGGAGGTGCTCCATCGCTACGTATGTCGTCTTTACTGGCCAGGTCCGGGAGCCAGATCTCTTTGTGCGCTCTCTCACAGTGCTGGGCCAGATCAGACGTGAGGGCCTCTGCGACGGGGTGATTTATTCGGACTGGCGAGGCGAGCTGGATGCTTTCCCTGAGGTGCGCAGCGCGTTAAACAACTGCGGCGCAGTCGTTATTGAGCTACCACCTATGCGTCATCGAGGCGCCGGGAACGTCCTCACGCAGATCCGTTCGTTGTCGGCGGCGATGGAACGGCTGTCACCGATGGACAACGTGCTCAAGACACGGCCGGACCTTTGGATGTCCCCGCAACTGACAAAGCGAGTTCTGCGGCGCGGCGTGGAAGGCGTTGACTTCAACATACGATCAGACGTCCCGCAGGTCTTCCACAACAAGATTTGGGTTCCCTGGTTTCATACGGCGCGGTGTCTTCACCTTTCCGATGAGTGTTTCCATGGCAGAGTCGCCGACCTGTGGCGCCTGCAAGAGGTCGATCGGCGATTCGATGGGGAGTTCGGCCCACCCCTGAGTTTTGTGCATACCCGGCGGTTCGCTCCCCCGCTGATGCGGGTCTTCCCGATCCTGGACGACTACTTTCAGTACTACGTGAGCACTCGCATCATGTGGCCTCATAGCGGTCGTGACTTGACATCGCGCTTCTTGACGGCAATGGCCGAACAGATTCCCAACGGCCGGTATCGAATCATGGGATCAATTGTCAGCGAGTTACTCACCACTGCGACGTTCCGGCGGATCCTGGCTGTGTACTACTCGTTGTTACGTTGGTACTTCGTCATCGACGCTGGCGATGCGGTGACCGACTTCCGAATCAGGCGGCGGCCGCGGCCGAACGAGATGGTCTGGCCGCACGAGTTCGAACTGAATCTGGTTCGGGGCGGTGATGTCTGCGTTCGAAGCTACGATGCGTCCTGGCTTGAAAGGGTGCTGGACGGTGCCCCGCCCGGCGATGCGGGTGCGGATGTCGCGGAGTGGATGCAGAGGTTTGACGCTGAGCCCGCTTTGGCGACAGAAACGGCAGATCGTGTGGACACTGAGCACGATCGATCAGCTATTGATGCCACTGTTCGCAGGCATGTCGCAACCTTCTGGGCGCCCATCCTGCGCGAGCGGACATCTCTGATCGCCAGCACGCACAGCCTCCGAGGCACGGTTAGATAGTTGTTTCCTTCGACGAGCCGCGCACAGGGGGCGTTGGTTCGTGGTCGTGCAGGTCACTGCGGCGACGTTTATCGCGCTCATCGGCGTACGCAGCTGCGTGTTGCCGGAATTGGGCTGAGTAAGCTCCATTCGCGCTGAGCAGATCAACGTGGGTGCCGCACTCTGCGATGCGGCCGTCGTGAAGCACCACGACAAGGTCGGCCATGCGGGCCGAAGAGATGCGGTGCGTGATGAAGACGGTAATTCCTCGGCTGCCGGCGACCCGCCGCGCGGCCTGAAGATAGCGCACGAACAGGGCGTGTTCGACGACAGGATCGAGAGCGGCGGTCGGCTCGTCGAGGATGAGGAGTAATGGCTGGTCACGCATCATCGCGCGGGCGACGGCGAGGCGCTGCCACTGACCACCGGATAGTTCGATCCCGTCGTCATAGGTGATGCCCAAATGGGTATCGAGCCCGGCCGGCCAGTGGTGGGTAAGTGTCTCTGAGCTAGCGCGTTTGAGTGCCTCGCGCAACCTTTGATCGTCGTCCATCGCGCGCGCATCGCCGATCCCCATGCTGTATCGCGCCGGACCCTCCAGGCGGAGGTAGTCCTGGAATGTGGCAGAGAGCTTGCACCTCCAGTCGGTAAGGTCGACGTCTACCAGGTCGATGCCCTCGATGAGAACCCGGCCTTGGCCAGGGCGGTAAAGCCCGGTAAGAAGCTTGACCAGGGAACTCTTGCCTGCACCGTTGTTACCGACCACGGCGACGGTCGTGCCGGCCGGAAGATGCAGACAAACGTCGCGGAGCACCGCTTTGTTGGTTCCGGGGTAACTGAACGACACGTGCTCTAAGCGGATGCCGTCGGTCAGAAGGTCCGGTGCAAGTGACGTGCCGCAATATTGGGCGTGTTCGGCGGCGGCGACGTCTTCCAGCCAGAGGAATCGATCGACGGTTCTCATCGCCGTCGCAGTCGAGCTGGCGACCAAGCTGGCCTCGATTATATTGCCGCGCAACTGCAGCGCGAGCTGGGAGACGAGGACGATGTCACCGGCAGAGGCGAGACCTGCGCGTGCCTGGTTGGCGACCAACAGTAGTGCGGTCACATACCCGGAGGTGAGCAGGAGCCAACCGATCACGCTGGCCCCCGCTGCTCGGAAGGCGCCGCGTCGGATCGTTCGTGCCGAGCGCTGCCAGTGATCGTCGGCGCGACTGTCCAGCCACGTGGCACATCCGAAGACCCGCATCTCCATGGCCGCCGCGGGTTGGAGAAATAGTTGGTGAAGTGCTGAGGCGGCACGATTGTCTTCAGTAGCCTGGTTTATGGCCCGATCGGTATGGCGCTGTCCGCGTTGGATGAGCGCTAGTGCCGGGATCGCGACGACGGGCACGACCGTTAGGAAAGGGTCGATGGTAGCGAACAGCCACAGACTGACGACCAACCTGAGCAGCAACGACGCGGATCTAGCTAGCGAGAACAGTGACCTCACCAGCTCGGCGCCACCGGTGCGCACCAGTGCGACCTGATCGAGGTAGGTCGGCCGCTCCAGGCTATGAAGTCCCGGCATGGTTGCGGTACGCAGCAGCGTCTCGCGTTCGAGTTCAAGGCCAGCTTCGAGGCCGAGAATGCCGGGGATGTCGACCAAGCTCCATGCGGTGACTCTCAGGGCGGCAAGTGCCAAGCCACCCACCACCGCACCGACGACTGTCTTAGTCATCTGGCCATCGATGACTCCGTCCACGATCCAGCTCAGGGCCACGGCCTGCGCTGCACCAGATAGGCCGTTGACGACTAACATGGCAGCGGCGACAATCATCAACCTCCGCTCCGCCCGCGCTGCTGCCTGCCGCATAAACCGTATTCGACGGGCGATCGGCATGGTGGGGACGCCTTCATCGAGCCGGTCGGGTACGGGCGCCGTCATGACGAACCATCCTCACTCGGTCGTTCCTGGAAGTTGTTGGCCTGCAGGTCGTATAGCCGCGTGTAGGAGCCACCGAGTGCGTGGAGAGTGGCGTGGTCGCCGTCCTCGATCACGCGGCCTCTGTCCAGGACCACGATTCGGTGCGCGTGCCGAACGGTGGAGAACCGGTGTGAGGCAACCACGGTGAACCCGTCGGGTCCACAGGTCAGGTGCTCGATCAAGCCGACCTCTGCCGTGACATCCAGGCTCGATGTCGGCTCGTCCATGATCAGCACCCGCCGACCTCGTCGCCTCGCGTAGAAGGCGCGGGCGAGCGAAATGCGCTGCCATTGCCCACCAGAGAGCTCGATTCCGTGTCGGAATTGGCGGGATAGCATTGTGTTCCAGGTATCCGGGAGTGCCTCGATCAACTCACGAGCACCTGCCTGCTCTGCGGCGGCTCTGGCGTGGTCAGCGTTGAATGGTCGGCTGGCCTCGGACAGCGTTACGTTTTCCAGCGCCGTGAGCTCGAATTGGACGAAATCTTGGAGAACGATCGCGATCTGGTTTCGCCACGCCCCAGGGTCGACATCGCGTAGATCGTGACCATTGATGAGGATACGACCCGCGGAGGGCGTGTAGAACCCGGCCAGCAGTTTGAGCAAAGTGGACTTGCCGGAACCATTCTCGCCGACGACCGCGACCACCTGGCCGGGGTGCAGATCGAGGTCTAGGCCTGTTAACACGTCGCGACTCGTGCCCGGGTAACGAAACGACACCCGCTCGAAGCGAATGGCGGGATCGCGGACTGTGATCGACTGTGCTAACGACACGCACGATCGGCGTTGCTGTGTTCGCTCTTCCTCCAGGCGACGCAGCCGGCGCAGCGCGGCCAATTGCGGAACAGCTGCTTCGATCGCGTAGCACTCCCACCCCAGTCCTCCTAGGACGCCCGCGGTGGCTACCACACCGCCGAGGCCAGCGGTGAGATCAGCCACTGACAGCGCCCCGGAAATCCCCGCTCGTGCAAGCAGTAAGAACGGCACTCCGCAGGCCATGGTCAGCAGCAGAAAAGCCTTCCAATACAGTGGAAATGCTCCGAATATCACCCGCTGCTGGCCGCGGAATACCTCCCTGCCAAATCTCGCGAACTGCTTCACAGCCCATTCGTTGGCTCCAAAGACCCGTAATTCCTTGGCGCCCAGCGGTGAGCCTACGACCTCGGACCAGTAGCGCTTGGCGCGCACCGCACCCGTCGTGTTCGTTGCAGTGTCGGAAAATCCCGTGACGTAATGGCGCCGTACCAGAGACCGTTGCCACACAACACCGCTCAACGCGATAACGGCGGAAAGAAGCGAGTAATGGGCAACGACGGCAGCTGCGCCAAACGCGCCGACGAATCGGCTCATCAACCAGAGTTGGCCATCCGCCCCGGCGCCAACGTTGAATAGGGATTGCTCCTCCACTGGAAGTGCCGCAGCATCCCGTATGACCTGGTCCTGGAGGTGGTCGATGCCAACGGGAACGGACAGCGACCGCCGAACCATCTGGCGCACACCACCATTGACTCGAGTCGCGACCCACTCCCGCAGCGGCACGAGGAGCGACTGCGCTACGTGTTCGCAGGCGAGCAGACTCCCGACAACTACGATGGGCATGACCAACGCAGTTGTACGCCCGTGAGCCGTGGACGCTTCGATAACGTGCCTCACGACTTCCGATACCGCTATCGCCGTCAAAGCTGGTAGCAGCGACGTCACAACCATCAGCAGACCTATGCCTGCGGCGGCGGTCGTACCGGCGTGCGTCAGCAAACCAAGGAGTGCGATCCGGTCCTGCACGAGGTGTCGGACCGCATTCATGGTGGCTCCCATGTTGTGTAGGCAGCGTTCGGTGCGCATGTTTGCTGACCTGCGCCACCGTGTGTCGGGAGGTCCGCAACGTCGGCGAGTGCGGCGCCTCCTGGGCTCACATACCGAGGCTCGACGAGACGTCTGCCCAGGTCAGTTCGTGGAGGTCTGGCCATTCGACTACGGCCGGAGCCCCCGAGGCGGCGACGTCGTACATGCTCCGCATGATGCGCAGCGAGTGAATCGCTTCTTGCCCGGTGACGCTGCGCGGTGTGTGTGAACCGTTTGAATCGGTGATGTCCTTCAGATCCTCGGCCAAGAGTGCGAATGGGTACCAGTTGGGGGGCATTGGGCGCGGCCGCACTGGCAGTGTGCGTCGAACGACGTGGTTGGCTTCATCGGTGAACTGCAGCATCTGCTCTGGTGATGTCGTCCAATCCCACAGCAGCGATCCTTCTGTGCCTTCCACACGTATATAAGTCTCCGAGTCGCCGTGCAGGCCGGCGGTTCGGTGCCATTGCACAACGATGGGGCGTGAAGACTCATAGACGTAGGTCAGCGTTGCCCCAGCGGTTGACTCAACGTCATAAGTCACGGAGGCAGGGGGCGACCAGTCGGTGTTGATCTGCTCGCTGAAAGCTCCGGCAACGACAACTTCTTTCGGCGCGGGCAAGATCCTGTTGAGCATTGCGAGGTCGTACTCGCCGTGTCCCCAAAGGGAACCGCCGCCGCTCAGCTCGCGTGACAAACGCCAGTGTGGCGCGAGGTTGTCATCGATCGCTGGTCGTGCCCGAGCTTTTCTCGCGACGAAGTCAAGCCGGTACGGTCGCCCGATTACTCCGTCTGATAGAAGCTGTCTGAATTGGCCAGTGACGGGACCGAGATATCTGCTCGAACACTCGGCCAGCATGACGTGCGCCCGCTCTCCCTCATCCACCATTTCGCTGGCTTCCGCCACGGTGCGAGCCAAGGGCTTCTCGCACAGGGTGTGGAAACCCTGCCGAAGTGCCGCGACGACTGGAGCGAAGTGCTGATGCGGCGGCACTGCGACCACGACAATCGTGCGGTTGGGCTCCGCGTTGGACAGCGCGGTGGGCCAGTCCTCGTACGCGGCGACGTCGTTGCCGTCGGTGCCAGCCATCGCCACGGCCGTACAACGTGCTCGCGGCCTGGGATCACAAACGGCGGCAAGTCGGAATCCCGGTGTGTGAGAGATTACCTTGGCATGTTCGTGACCAATTACTCCGCATCCAATGAGAATGACAGGATATTCATCTGACACTGACCCTTATCCCCCTATTTCAAGTTGATCGATGCTTGATCACATTCCGCCCGATCATCAACCTCAACCATTAATAGCTGAAGTTCAAAAATATGTCGAACCCGCAATAGTAAGACATATTTCGAAATTGAAATTACTCGCGGCAAATTTACACCCCAAGGCCACGAGTTGCAATGTTCACGCAACCTGTGCGCTAACACTGGAACTACGCACTTCGCTCATGAATCACTAACTGAGACAACCTGCGGCACAATTACGTCGACGACTAACCCCAGGAGCCGACAGTGAGAACTGCTGCACCGCAGGCAGGATTGCGGGTCTTGCGGACAGAATTCATTGCAGTCCAGCGCCGCACACGAGCAGATCGTTTCAGCTCGACTGTATCCATTCTTCGTCACACCGATAGCGTTGTTCTATGGAGCGGGCGAGCGCGTTCCATTCCGCGGCGTAGTGGTGTGCCAGTTCCACCACTGTGTCGAAGCAATGCGGAGGGACACCACATGCAGATTCTTCAAAGACTGTTGATGGCAGAACCGGTAGGCCTGTCATACCTCTTCGTTGGTGATGTGACGGCCAGCCACGTCACCAACCTCGCGAGCCGCCTTCTAGCAGAACGTGGCCAGCTGACAGAGCAGCTAGTAACACGGCGCGAACGGACCGCGAACAACTATCGTTCGCTGATAAGCGGTGCACTCGGGTGACCCTCAATGCAGCGGCGTCGTCACAGTCGCCCACCTGACCGAGTCGACCCTTTACGCCCGCCCAGCTGCAGTTTGTGCGCTGGTACGTCGGTGCCGGGTATTGCAAATGTTCGGCGGCGCGGCGAGCGCATGCGCCTGCTCACGGAACGACGAACACTTCTTAACGAATAGCCAGGGCGCAACCTCCCAAACCGTGCGCCCGGATGGCACAGCATCCGTCTTGCTGATACGCCTGCAACCCGACGACCTCTGGTCGGGCTGAGAGCATCGTTTATGACGGCTGCTTGCCCGCCAGCCGATGCAACAGTTTCGATCCCAGTGCCGTGATGTCCCCTGCCCCCATCGTGATGACGATGTCGCCTGATCTTGCGAGGCCCGCGAGTACAGCCGGCACCTTGCTCCGCTCAGGCACGTAGTGCACGCATTCAGATGGCAGCTGTACCGCTTTGGCGATCAGGCCACCATCGACTCCAGGGATCGGGTCTTCCCGCGCACCGTACACGTCCAACACCACCACTTCATCGGCAATAGCCAACGCAGCGCCGAACTCGGCAGAGAACTCCAGCGTCCTTGAATAGAGATGTGGTTGGAAGGCGACGATGAGCCGTCCGCCTTCCGCAGTCAACTGGCGTGCTGCTCTAAGCTGTGCGGCAACCTTCACTGGGTGGTGTGCGTAATCGTCATAAACTGCAACACCGCCGCGCCGCCCCTTAAGCTCAAATCGCCGCCGAACTCCACCATATGCGGCCAGGCCGGCAACTAAGTCGTCCGGCGAAGCTCCTACCGCCACACCTGCCAGGAACGCTCCGAGCGCGTTTAGGGCCATGTGCTCGCCAGGCACCTGAAGATCGAATTCGAACGCACGACTCTGGTATCTCATCTGCACCCGGCCCTGGCCCAATTCCGGCTCGAACGCGCTTAGAGTCGCATCGCCCGACTTGGTGGCAGTGCGACCGTAGCGGTGCACCGCTGTCCCGGTGGAGGCTACTCGACGCCCCAACTCCGCCGCGCCGGGATCGTCCGCACAGACAATCAGCACTCCAGGTGTCTGGATGCGTGCAGCAAACTTGTCGAAGGCGGCCGCGTATACCTCCTTGGTCCCGTAGAAGTTGAGGTGGTCGGCTCCAACATTGGTCACCACAGCGACTTCGGGCGAGAACGCTACAAACGTCCCGTCACTTTCGTCGGCTTCAGCGACGAATATGTCCCCAGTACCGAGATGGGCGTTTATCCCTGAGGTAGTCAGTTCCCCGCCGATGGCATAGCTTGGATCGAAGCCGCTGTGTTGCAGGGCCACGGTCAGCATCGACGTGGTGGACGTCTTCCCCGCCGAACCCGCGATACACACGGCGCGGTGGTTGGACATTAGCGCGGCCACTGCCTCTGCCCGAACTATGACTGGTAGCTTGCGCTCCCGCGCTGCCATCAGTTCTGGGTTATCGTGCCTAATGGCAGTCGAAATGATGACGGTCACCTCACCCTCCGGCAGGTGGCTGGGCGCGTGCCCGAGGAACACAGGAACACCGAGTTCGCGCAGCAGACGCACGCTCTCAGACTCGACCGCGTCTGAGCCGGACACCGCGACGCCAAGGCCCAGCAGCATGCGGGCGACGCCGCTCATCCCCGCACCACCGATCCCGATCAAGTGCGCACGGCTGCCAGATAGCCAAGAAGTCATGTCCATGACAGCCTCCCACGTAGGACGTCGCACACCGAGACGGGTACCCCAGTTCGCACCATCGACCTCGCACTCGCCGCTCAGCTTGTCCGACGCAGCGGAAATGTCGGCGGTCCGTTCACCAAGTGGGTGGTCTCCGACTGACGGCAGCTGCAGGCGAGCGTCAACACCGAGTTGCGGAGAGCAGCGAAGGTGCCATCGCCAGCTCGCCCGCATGAAACGCGACCCTTTACAGGTAGAGGAAAGTCGGCCCGTGTTTTCTTCATCGGAAAGGGTCCGTTTGGGCGACAGGTCGCCGCGAGGGCGAATCACGCGTGACGAATCAATGAAGAGGATGTCGGCCGCTGAGATCCTCGAACATGCCGATATCGCAGTTCTCCACTTTATCTCGGATGACTGTAGAGCCTTGATACCAGTAAAGAAAGTTCTCACATCGCAGGTCGGAGCGGGTGTTTGCGTCAGCGCGCCTTCCGCCGACCTCAAAGTTTCACGGTCGCCCGAGTTCTCCCCTGGTGGCGGCTGAGATCACGGGTTGATCTTGATTTCCGGGTTGTCGGTAGGCGGCACCGCCGCGTGTCGTGCGCTGACGCCGGGTTCCTCGGTCCCGGGGTGGCTGCTCCTTTCTTGGGGTCGAACGGACACGGGGTCTGCGGGTCAGGGGATGGCGCGGACGCGGTTGACGGCGGCGGCGAATTCCTGCGCCCAGGGCCAGGTTTCGGGGATCCGAAGGATCAGGTTGCGGGATCGTTTGACCAGGCGGGCCGCAGCGTGCAGCAGCCGGTAGCGCAGGGTCGCCGGTTCGGCCTTGGCGAGCGGGCCGTCCAAGAGCAGCAGCCGGGTCCAGCACAGCAGGTCGATGGCCAGGGCGACCGCGGTGACCCAGGCGGTGTTGATCGCGAATGAGTGCGATGGCCAGCGGGCCAGGCCGGTGTCCTTGCCGCAGCGGATGAACCCCTCCACCCGGGCGTGCACCCGGTGGCGGGCCTCCAACCGCTGGAGTTGCCCGCCGCGGGTGTTGGTCGCGATGAGCTGGTAGCGGTAGCCGTTGATCTGCTCGAACAGCGACAACTGGCGGCCTTCTTCGATCTTCTCGCGCCGCACCAGGATGCGCATGTCGGGCGGCCAGCCGGCCAGCCGGTCGCCGTCGGCGCCCTCGCGCAGCAGCCCGGTCAGCTCGGCCACGGCCGCGTCGTCGCAGGCCCGCCCGGCCGCATCCAGCGCCGGCTCCCACCCGGCGGCGGGCATCTGCCCGATCGCGACCCGGGCCCGCTCGTCGAGGTCGAACCCCACCGAGTAGGCCACCGACCAGCCCGCCCGCGCGTTGCGTTTGCGCAGGTGCTTGACCACGGCGTGGCTGGAGCCCGCCCCGTCGATGGTGATCAACAGGTTGCGCCGCCCCTTGGCCGGGATCGCGGCGATCGCCGCGTCGATGATCGCGATGTGATCCGCGGCGGTGTTCGACCCGGCGTTGCCGGGCGGGCGATCGCCGCCAGCAGTTCGCCGGTGTTGTCGCACCACGCCAACAGTGGGTGAAACCCGTAGCCACCCTTGAAATTTCCCGCGGCGTGCTGCTTGTCGGAATGCGATTCAACCAGCGAGGCATCAATGCGGATCACGACCACGCCACCCAGGTCCCCATAACAGGTCCGCGACGGCGGGATCGCGCCATGGCGAGCCTCGATCAACTCCACACCGCTCCCGGACGGTGTTGCGCACCAGCGCAACCCGGCCATGCCCTGGCGGTCGATCTCGTTCAGCGACCGCCATCGTCGGGACCGACGCCACAGCCCCGAACAGCCGTTGCTGATTCCGCAGCACCGCGGTACCGGCCAGGTTCTGCGCGCCGCCCGCGATCGACACCGCCACGTCCCGCAACACCGCGCCCCGGTCGTGGGTCACCTCCGGCCGCGACAACGCCGCGGACAACCCGCTGGTCAGGCCCAGGTTGTCGGCCAGCATCCGGGGGATCACGTTGCCCGCGTGCCCGACCACGTCGTCGCCGCGGACCTCGACTCGAACAGTTTTCGACCAATCCGTAGTAGCCTGCATCTGATAGGTGCACTCCTCGAATCGATGATCAACGCCAGCAAACGTCGATTATCGTTGAGGCAGTGCACCTTTCACGTTCACGCCACACCTCAGCACCGAATTACGTGAACTATTGAGGTCGATGATGATGCGGTCGATCAAATCGATCCTGGCCGACGCGTCGAGGTCGATGAACTTCTGCCGCCATCTCTGGCTGGCTTTGTTCGTCGATTCGCGTGCCGCATTCAGCAGTTCTTGTAGGGCGGCGGAGGTATCGCGCTGCTCTCCAGCTCGCAGACATGCCACCCCTGATGCTTCGTTCAGCTTCTGTGTGGTGACCAGCCGAAGTATCAACGCGTCAGACTGGGGCAGATCCATCCACACGTTTAGGGTGCGCCAGAGGTCGACCGCTTGCGCCGTGATAGGACCGTCCCTTCGTGTGTGGTGCTTGGTCTGGAGGAGTTCATAGGGGGAACCCGCCTTGTCGAACTCGATGTCATCGAGCACTTCGAGACGAAGCTGCGTTGCCGGCTCCGAATTGGCGCGCTTCCCCAGTTCGACAAGCGCCCACATGCACTGATGGACATACCCAAGGGCTTGGCCGGCGGCGCTATGTGATGAATCCTGCGGTATTACGTTCACCTCCCCGGTAATCACAGTCCAACCGGCGGAGTGAGCCTAGCGTCATCGGACGTGCGGAGATGTCTGAATGAAGACGAGCGACAGGTCGCCGTTTGCGGAACGTCCACCCGTTGATTGGTAGCGGCTAGACGCGCCAGTGCGGCCGGACGCGGTTGATGTCAAGCTTGCGGGACCCAGGCGTACCCGGCGCAATCACGGCGTGATCGAGCACCGATCGCACGACCACCTGTTGGCGGCCGATGTCGAGACCATCCCATTGACCGCGCAGCACGTCGCCGGTGCCCACCAACTCCACCACTGCACTGGTGTCGGTGGCCTTGGCGATGTCGCGGCGCGCTTGGGCGATGCGCTCGTTGATGGGGTCGCGGGCTGCGATCCATTCCCGCGCCGACACCGCCCCCTCGGCATACAGTCCAGCCAGTTCATCCAACCGGGTCGTGTCAGCGTCGAGCTGGGCCGCCAATGCGGCGACATCAGCTTCTACACTGGCCTTGCCGTCCAACGCCTCAGCCAACGGGGGTGAATCCAGTCGGGTCAGCACCGCATCGGTGAGCAGTTCCTCGACCGGCAGCGCGACCACGGTCAGCCGTCCACAGCCGCCATGGTCGGGGCCTTTCAAGCAGACGTATCGGCGGACTCGGTTATTCGGATTGCTGTGGCGGGCTTGGGAAAACAACCGGTTCCCGCAGCGCCCGCACCGCAACATCCCGGACAGCAGGTAGGTGCGTGGGGCGCGAGTCTTCGTCACCGAGCGGGCAGTCATCCGGGCGAGGATGCGGTCGCGTTCGACGGTAGTGATGATCGCCGGCCACATTGCGGGGCCGATCACCTCCCCATGATGTTCGCGCAGTCCAGCGATACGCCCCGAGGTGAGGATTTGACGCACCGCGGTGGTCTGCCACGACTTCGCCACCGCCGGGGCAACACCAGTGTCGTTGAGCCAGATCGTTAGCGACCGAATCGACGCGCCAGCCAGATACCGGTCGACCATCTCCCGAATCACTTTCGCCTCGACGGTGCGGATCGTGATCTTGTCGTTCTCGTAGCCGAAGGGGCGTGCCGAGCCGTGTGGCAATCCTTGTTCGGCGTTCTGCAACATCTTGCGGCGGATACGGGCGGATTTGCGGCCGGATTCTTTCGCGGCGAACGCGGCGAAAATCCGGGCCATGAACAACCCATCATCGTTACCGAGGTCGATGTCGGCGGTCACGGTGGCGACATCGCGCACCCCGACCGACTCACACAGGGTGACGAAGTCTTCCAACTCGACCGGGCGCCGGTGCAGTCGGTCGAGGTTGTAGACGATCACCGCATCGCGGGCACCGGATTTCAGGTCATCGAGCATGCGGGCGTATTCCCGGCGGGGCTTACCCGAATACGCCGACACGTCGTTGTCGACGTACTCGTCACCGATCGGCCAGCCCCGATCAGCGGCCAGCTTACGGCAGTCCTCCAACTGACGCGCCACCCCCAGCCCGGTGCCCTCCACATCCGCCGAGATCCGGGCATAGATCGCCGCGGACCGCACCCCAACCCGCGGACCAGGAGTTTTTGGTTTCGTCATGAGGGTAGTTTCGCGATATTTCAGCTTGTCCAGGTCGGTGGCCCCGCCGTCTTCCCAGTGCCGGATGTGGTGGGCGTGCAGTCCCCGTGTGGCGCCACATGCGGGGACCACGCAGGTGGGGTCGCGGTGTTCGAGCGCGCGGCGGAGCCGGCGGTTGATCAGCCGGGTGGTTCGTCCCGAGCCGATGACCTGCCCGTCGCGGTGGAACCACACTTCACAGGTGGCGTCACAGCCCAGGTAGCGGCGATCGGCGTCGGAGAGCAGCGGTCCCAGATGCAGGGCGGCGATGCGGTCTTTGACGTCGACGTGCATGACCACGGTGGTGCGGTGTCCGTGGGGGCGGCGGGCGGCGTGGGCGTCCCATCCGGCCTCGACCAGTGCGGTGAACGCGTCGGCGATGGTGGGTAGCGGCGGCCGGTCGGCGGCCGGGGTGTCGCCGTGGTCGCGTTTCCACTGGGCGATCAGCGCGTCGTGATGGGACTGCAGGGCGGCGTCGAGTTTCGCCGACTCGACGTTGGGCAGGGTGATGCGCCAGTAGGTGTATTCGCCGTCGGTGGTCTTGCTGATCGACGCCTGCGGTTCCGGGCGTGGCTTCGGTTGTGGGTGTGGTTGTGGGTGTGGTTCGAGTTTGATCGCGGTGCGCAGCTGATTGACCGTGGCGTGGGCGGCCAGCTCGGCGTAGTGCTCATCAGAGCCCGCGCCCGCCCCCTCGGCGATCACCCCGACCTGATCGAGCGACAGCCGGCCTTCTCGCAAGCCGGCGACGCAGCGGGGGAATTCCGCCACCCGGTGGGCGACGGCGGCGATCGTATTGCCGTTCCTCGACGACGACCGGGTCTTCCAGGCCATCAACGCCGCCACCGACCGGGCACCGGTGATGCCACCCAACTCCTCACGATCGATCTCGGCGGCGATCTCCACGATCCGCCCATCGATGGCGTTGCGCTGACCCGCCAACTCCGCCAACTCCTCGCACAACACCTCGAGCGGCGCGGCGCGAGGTGCGCTGGGGACGAAAGACGAGGCGCCCGAGGACATAACCCAATTCTGGCAGCAGGTCTGACAACCCAGGCCGACCGCAGGCGGACGGCGAAGCCGCGATCAACGCCACACTTCCGCGAAGAGTTGACCCCTACGGCTGGATGCGGATCTCGCCTGGCTTCCACAGCCCGCTGCGGGTCGCGTCACCCAGTTCGATCTGAGCCGGTTCGGCGTCGACGATGGTGTCGAACCTGCGCAGCGACCCCCAGTCCTGACCCCAGTCCTGCGACAGGTAGGTCGACATCACCGAGGCCCGCAGCAGCAGGTCCGTAATGCCGAGTAGACCGCCGTTGAGACCGTCCTGCCAGGTGTCGGTGCTCTGCAGCTTGGCGTAGTAGTCCGGGGAGATCCTGAATTTGGGCACTTCGGTCACCCCGTTGGCGTGCAGCATCGGCTGCTGGCACGGGAACGCCAGCCCCACCGCCCAGTCCATCAGCACCGGTTCATCGGAGCCGACGTACTCCTGCACGGATCGGACCTCCGGCACGCGCGGCGGTGTCACCGCGATCCAGTCGCCCTCACCGAGGTTCAGGTCTTCGGCGATCACCCGGACCGCCACCGCGTCGGTGGGGATCTGGTCGCGCGGATAGCGCAGGTTGCGCCACGACGGTGTCGGCCCGATGTCGTAGGGCTCAACCCGGCCTGCGGGTGCGGGTGCGCCGTCGGGGCCCGGCCGCGCGTACTCGAGCGCGACGATCTGTCCGGCGGTGAACCCTTCTGCGACACTGCTTCCGGCGATCGTCCCGGCGGCCGTGATGACCACCAGCGGGTGGGCGTCGTCGGCGGCGGGCAGCTCGTACCACGCGGACACCAGCCGGCTTTCCTGTTGTACCTCGGTCGAATACGTCCCGGCGACCGGAACCCGGGCGGGGTCGAGGCCGTACGGCAGCGGCACCCTTGACCCATTCACGCCCGGACGGGACAGCTGCTCCGGTTGGTTCCAGTCATAGTCGGTGCCGGGCTGCGGATTGTTCAGCCGGATCGCCTCGGCGATGATCCGATCGGGAACCCCGTCGGGGGAGAAGCCGACCGTACCCGTTCCGCCGAGCGGTCCCAGCTGACCGTACTCGCCGGGCAGTGCCCGCAGGAACCCGTCGTTGGAGTCGGGTTCGACCAGCACGTCGTCGGCCAGTCCGCAGCCACCGACGAACGCCCTGATGTTCGCCCACCCGTTGGAGTAGGTCGGGTACTGGCGCGCCAAGCCGATGGCCATCGATGCCACCATGAACGCCACCATCAGCGCGGCAGCCATCGGAATCGGTGCGGCAGTGAGCTTGTCGACGATGCGAGATTCGCTGCGCGACGACAGGTGCAGCCAGAAAGCCCACGCCGCGGCGATGGCGAACAGCGCGAGGAACACCGCGCTGAGCGTCACACCGCCCAGCTGAGGGACCGAGTTGTTGAACGGCACACCGAAGTTGGAGACGTACCACCAGCCGTTGGTCGACGCGAAGCACATCGCCAGCACGAAGAACACCAGGGACAGGAACGTCATCCGGTTGCGGGCCGAGCGCAACACCACCGGCGACATCAGCACCGTGGTCAACGCGGCCATCGCACCGCCAACCGCGGCGAACAGTCCGAAGTGGTGAATCCATTTGGTGGGGGTGAACATCAAGAAGAAGATCGTCGCGAAGATGACACCCGTCAGCCGCCATGCCGGTCCGCGGGCCACGCCCGGTACGCGTTTGCGCCGCAACATCACGAACAGCGCTGGCAACAGGCACATGACGGTGAAGAGCAACGCCACCCGGCGCGAGATCGCACCATCGACGGTCGGCAGGATCAGGTAGTAGTACCGCAGGATCTCGGTGTACCACTCCTGACTCGGGCCGATCGCGGTGCGGATCCTGGTGGCCTCCAGCACGGTGGCGAAGGTCTGGTCAGCGAAGACCACGGTCAGCACGACCGTGCCGGCGGCCAGAAGCGGGGCGACCAGCGGCCAGGTGCCGATGAGCCGGCGTCGCCGCATCAGGATGCGCAGGATCGGTCGTCCGCCGGCGACCAGCGCGGCGACCGCGATCAGTCCGGTGGGCTGGATGCCGAGGGTGAACGCCGCGGTGGTGATGGCGAGCGCGGCGGGGGTCAAACGGCCGGAGATGATCGCCCGTTCGATCAGCACGTAGGTGATCAGCGCACCGGTGGCGATCTGGCCTTCGGGACGCAACCCATTGTTGAACGGCATCCACGCGGCCAGCAGCACGAACCCGGCGGCCCACAGTGCCGGGCGACTGGCGACCACGGCTGGCCCTAGCCTGGGCAGCACTTCGCGCGACAGCAGCAGCCAGCACACCAGCGAACAGATCAGATCGGGCAGCCGCATCCAGATGCTGGCGGTGCTCACCTGGGTCATCAGGGCCAGCAGGTTGTAGTACCAGCCGAAGGGATCCTCGGGGCTGCCGAACCAGCGGAAATAGTTCGACATGTAGCCGGCGTGGTCGGCCACCCGCGCCATCTGCAGAATGTAGCCGTCGTCCGACGAGTTGGCCCCGATGACGTACCAGAGCGCGAAGCCGCCGAGTACGACACCGTCGACGGCCGTCACGGTGCGCCAGCGGGTCGGGATCAGGCGGTGCATCCGACGCCCGTCGAGGCGGTCCAGCCGCCACAGCGCCAGCAGCGCGATGACGGTCGAGATGATCGCCAGCAGGATCGCGGTCAGCTTCAGCGCGGTGGGCTCCGTGGTGAAGCGGGTGTCGATCGTCGCCGACAGCGACAGACCCGGCGGTGCAGGCCCGGTGAGATCGGTGAACACGCCGACGATCGCAGGCCGCAGGTTTGGATCGGGATAGCCGGTGCGCTGCGGTTGACCGGCGTCTTCGCCGGAATCCTGAGTGAGCCCCACGAATTCGGCGAACGTGCCGTCCTCCGACGAGGTGATCTCGATGCGTTCGCAGGCGGGTCCGGCGACCCGCGCGCGGTTGACGCTGGCGACCACGACGTTGCGCACGATCACGTCGACGCGGGTGCGTGTGACGTTGACCAGCATCGCGTTCAGCGCTGCGTCACGGCCCTCGGCCGGTGCGGTGCCGAACAACAGCCCGCCCTCGGCCGGCATCGTGCGGACCACCTCGCACGGCACGGTGGCGGTGAGGCTCACCGGGGCTTGGGAGATCAGCGGGGCGGTGACGTTGGCGAGCTGCCCCTGCTGCGGCCAGTTCAGGGTCGCGGTGGTCTGGACGACCGGCAGCAGCGGAGTGGCAACGGCCATGACGAAGCCGAGCAGCCCGGCGATCGTGGCGACCCAGCGGGCCACCGTCACGTCGCGGGTCGCCGGGCGCCGCAGGGGAGCGGTCTGCGTCATGGTCGCATTCACGGCAGCGCCCTGATCGGTCCGCCCCGGCTCCACCCGAACACTCGCTTCGACCCTTCCTCGATGACGGCGTCGGGCGCCTCGTCGCGCGGAACGACCCGGATATAGCGTTCGATCGACCCCCAGTCGCGATACCAGTCGTCGCGCAGGTAGGTCGGGATCGTCGCGGTCCGCAGCAACGCCTGGATGAACAGGAACGGCCCGCCGTCCTCGGCGGACTGCCACTGGTTCGACGACGCGACCACCTGCTTGAAGTTCGGCAGGATCCGGTACTCCGGCAGCTCCGCCACACCGAGGTGCTCGGCGAACGGCCGCTGGCACGGGAAGTTCGCGGCGGTCGCGATGTCCATCAGCACGGGCGTCTGCGAGCCGAGGAACTCACTCGCTGTCTCGAGCACCGGAACGCGCGGCGGGGTGAACGCGAACCACTGATCCTCCGACAGGTTCGGGTCGTCGGCGACGATCCGGGCCACATCGGCCTCCGGCGGGGCCCAGGCGAGCGGGAAGCGCAGGTTGCGCCACGCCTTCTGCTGGACGATGTCGATCGGCTGCACCTCGTCTAGCTCCTGGTACGTACCGTCCGGCCGGTGCACGCCCCACTGCAGTTTGAGGGATTGCCCGTAGTTGAACGATCCGTCCTCCTCGTAGTACCAGATCGCGCCTGCGGCGGCGACTGTCACCAGCGGCCGGTCGGGCGTCCGGGGCGGCAGTTGGTACCACGCCGACGTCGCCTCGGCGGCCACTCCTGTCTGGGCCGAGCCGGGCTCGTTGAAGCTGCCCATCACCGGGGTGCGGTCCGGGTCCAGCCCGAACGGCAGGAACACCCGCGAGCCGTTGACGCCCTCGGGGCCGTAGCCACCGCCGGTGCCCGCCGCGTATCCCACGCCGATGTTCGGTTTGTCGACGGGCCCGTCGGAGTTCACCGTTCCGGGGTTGGCGGCAACGGGCTCCGCGGGTTCGAGAATGTCGCTGACGCCGTTGGGCGTGAACCCGACCGGATCCTCACCGCCGAGCGGGCCGTACTCTCCGAAGCGCTGGCCCGGGACCGGCTGCAGCATCCCGGCGTTGGTGTCGGCCTCGACGAGAACCTCGTCGGCCATCGCGCAGCTAGGTGCAGAAGACCCTGTCAGCCCGGACCGCAGGGCCGCCATGTTGGCCGAGCCGATGGTGTAGACGGGGTAGCGGCCGACAGTCGCCTTGACCATCGACCCCAGTTCGAGCACCACCATGATGACGGCTACCGCGAGCAGCGGGGTCGAGGCGAGCGCCCGGTTGCGCCCGGTGTCGGCGACCTCGGTGTGGCCGGCGTAGTCGATGCGGAAATGCAGCCAGCCGGCGAGGATGCCGCCGGCGATGGCGAGTACCAGGAAGATCGTCGTGACCGGGTAGCCCAAGATGACCGGCTGCTTGTCGAACCAGGGGACTCCGTAGTTGGCGACGTAGAACCATCCGTTGATCGCCGCAGTCGACCAGGCCAGCACGAACAGCAGTGCGGTGACGTACAGCGCCAGGTTCCGTCGGCTGTTGACGCCGACCCGAGCGAACGCGAATGCGGTGACCCCGCCGAGCGCGCCCGCGAGCCCGGCGAACCCGCCGAACTGCACCGCCCACTTCGTCGGCGTGAGTGTCAGCAGCAGCAGCCCGACCGCCGTCGTCCCCGCCAGCCGCCACACCGGGCCGCTGGAGGTGCCGGGCAGCCGCCCTCGGCGCAGCAGCAGCACGATGAGACCGAACAGGCACAGCAGTAGGATCAGCACCGAGAAGCGGCGGCTCAGCGACCCGTCCACGCTGTCCTCGACGGTGAGGAAGTAGAACCTCAGGAACTCCTGGTACCAGGGCAGTGTCGGACCGACGACGTACTTGATGCGCACCGATTCGGCGACGGTGGCCAGCGTCTGGTCGCGGAAGGCGACGACGAACAGTAGCGACACCGCGCCCAGCAGCGGGGCCAGCGAGGACATCAACCCGTCGACGGCGCGGCGGGCGGAGATGATGCGGGCGATCCCGCGCGCACCGACGAACAGCGGCGCTAGCGCGATGAGCCCCTGCGGCGCCAGGGTCACCGAGAACATCGCGATGACGACGGCCATCGCGGCGGGCCACAGCTGGCGGGTCCCGATCGTCCGCTCGACGAGCATCCACACCGCGATCACCGCGAACGCGATCAGCGGTTCGGGCCGCAGACCGTTGTTGAAGGGCAGCCAGGCCGCGAGGAACACCGCACCGGCGGTCAGCACCGCGACCCGGTTCGCGGCCAGGCGCCTGCCGAGACGGGGTATCACGCGGCGGCTGACGATCAGCCACGTGGCGATCGCGGCGGCCGTCGCGGGGATGCGCATCCACACGCTCGCCGTGCTGATCGACGCCAGCTGGGCGAGCACGCTCTGGTACCAGTCGAAGGGTGCCTCGGTGGCGCCGAAGTAGCGGAAGTAGTTGGCGGTGTAGCCGGCTTCGTCGGAGACGCGCGCGATCGTCAGGTTGTAGCCGTCGTCGGAGGACTGCGCGCCGACCACGTGCCACAGCAGAAGCGTGCCGATCACCCCGATGTCGGCCACCCACGTCGCCGGACTCGCCCGCCGCAGCCGCCGGAACCCCCGCGGGACACTGCGGCCGACGCGGCGGTCGAGCAGGGCCAGCGCGATGATCGATGCGACCACACACAGCACGCCCAGCGTCATCACCGCCAGCTTCAGCGGCGTGGGGCTGGTGATGAACCGGGTGTCCACGTCGATGCGCGCCGACAAGCGGGGTTCCGATGTCGCCGCCGAAGCGGCTCCGGCCTGCGGCGCGACCTCGACCTCGACCTCGAGGTCGGTGAACACCCCGGCCACCTGCGGGCGTTTCTCCGGTTCCAGGGTGCCCGCGGCACCGGGGATGCCCACGAAGTCGGCGCCCACCGCGCCGACGTTGGCCCAGATGTGCAGCTCACTGCAGGCGCCCTCGGCAATCGCGGCGCGCGGAGCGACCGCCGCCACGGTGTCGCGGGAGGCCACCACCACGTCGTCGGCGTTCGCCCGCACGAACAGCCCGTTGCGGCCGGCGGCGATGCCTCCGGGCGGGATCGTGGAGAACACCAGACCGCCGTCGGCCGGCATCGTGGCGATCACCTGGCACGGGATCACCACGTCGAGCGACTGCGGTGCGCCCGACACCAGCGGCGCGGTCAGGTCGCCGACGAACCCGTCCTCTGCGGGCGCCTGGGGCCACAGGATCGTCGCGGTGGTCTGCCGGACCGGCAGCAGCGGGACCAACGCGCACAGCACGATGCCCGCCAGACCGGCGAAGACGGCGATCAGGCGGACGAGACGGTGTGCGGGCACGAGCGTCGATGGTAGGCGACGAAGCTAGTGGCGCAGTGGCGCCGGGCTCCACAGGCCGCTTCGCGTTGTGGAACCGAGATCCAGCCGGGCCGGTACGGCGTCCCGGTTGTACGGCGTGAGCTGCTGCAGTGCGCCCCAGTCGCGGGACCAGTCGTCCTTCAGGTACGTCGGCAACGTCGTCGGGCGCAGCAACAGTTCGGTGATGCCGAGCGGGCCGCCGCCGAGGTAGTCCATCACCGGCGAGTTGGCCTCGGCGCCGAAGCGGTCCGGCATGATCCGCCACTGCGGCACCTCGATGACGCCATTGCGGTGGTCGAACGGACGCTGACAGGGGAATGCGAGCCCGACCAGCCAATCGAGCAGCACCGGATCCTGCGACCCCACCACCTGCTGCAGGGAACGCAACTCAGGGACGCGGGGCGGGGTCAGCGCAATCCAGTGGTCCGGGCTGAGGTCGTCGTCGGTCGCGACCAGCCGCAGGCGGGTGGCCTCGGCGGGGATCGCCGACAGGGGCACCCGCAGGTTGCGCCACGCCGGCGACGCCCCGACGTCGGCGAATCCGACGCTGCCGCCCGGCTCCGGATCGGCGCCGCCCTCGTCGGTGGACCACTGGACGACCACGTCACCGGGATCGAAGCGGCCCGCCGCCGACACCACGAGCAGCGGCCCACTCGACTCTCGGTCGGGCAGCCGGTACCACGCCGACCGCAGGTCGGCCGGCGCCTGCGTGCCGCTGCGCCAGCTGCCCAGCACGGGGGTGCGGGCCGGGTCGAGGTCGAACGGCAGCCGGGCCCGGGAGCCGTTGATGCCTGCACGCGCGGTGGTACCGCCCTCGGTGCCTGCCTCGCCGCCGGTTTCGGTGTCGCCGTCGGTGTCGGCGAAGTTCGTCGCCCCCGTCTGGTCCATCACCGCGTCGGCGGAGATGTCCGAAGGGATGCCGTTGGGACTGAAACCCTGGGCGGACCCGGCGCCCAACGCAGCGCCGACGGGAACACCGATCGGAGCCAGCAGCCCTTCGTTGGGGTCCTCCTCGACCATCACGTCGTTGGCCAGTCCGCAGGTCTTACCGGTCAATGCCTCGAGGTTGGACCGGCCAACAGTCCACGCCGGATACTGGCCGACCATCGCCAGCGTCAGCGACACCACCTCCAACATCACGACCAGCCATGCGGCGATCGCCAGCGGGGACTGCACGATGCGGCGCCAGCGCCAGCGGCCGTCGTCGTCGGGGGCGGTGTCGCGGCCGGAGAAGTGGAACCATGCGGCCGCGAGCAGTGCGAGCACCGACAGTCCGAGCAGGATCGTGGTGAAGCCCAACTTGAACTCGGGGAACGAGTTCGACCACGGCACCCCGAAGTTCGAGACGTACCACCACCCGTTGACCGTCGCGAACGACAGCGCTGCGACGAACAGCACGGTGGCCGTGAACATGGTCCGGTTGCGCCGTGAGCGCATCGCCGCCGAGCCGACGGCCACGGCGGCCAGGGCACCGAGGGATCCGGCGAGTCCGGCGAACACCCCGAAGTGGTGGGTCCACTTGGTGGGCGTGAACATCATCACCAGGAACGAGATGATCGTGATGCCGATGATCCGGCGGCTGGGACCCGCCGCGGTGCCGGGGATCCGGCCCTTGCGCAGCGTCATAGCCACCGACACGGCCAACGCGAGCAGCAGCGTCAGCACCGCAAACCGGCGTGCCACCGATCCGTCGGGGCTGGTGGTGAACAGCCGTGCATAACGGATGTGCTCGTCGAACCAGCTCAGACTGGGTCCGACGGCGCTCTTGAAGCTGCTGGCCTGCAGTTCGCCGACCAGGGTCTGGTCGCGGAAGATGAGGATCGCGGTGACGGTGCCCGCGGCGAGGATCGGCGCCAGCAGCGCAAGGTAGCCGAAGCGTGCGACATGGCGCGCCACGATCGTCTTCAGCGGTCCGACGGCGACCAGCAGCGCGCCGACGGCGGCGATGCCGGTCGGCCCGGAGAACAGGGTGAGCGCCCCGATGATGACGGCGATCGCGACCGGCAGCAGCCGGCTGGTGGCCACGCCGCGCTCCACCGAGCACCACGTCAGCAGGATGCCGAGCGCGATGATCGGCTCGGGACGCAGACCGTTGTTGAGCGGCAGCCAGAACGCCAGAAACATGCCCGCGGCCGTCCAGGCCGCCGCCCGGTTGGCCTTCACGGCGTGTCCGAGGCGCGGGATGATCTCGCGGCTGATCACCCACCAGCAGGCCACCGCCATCAGCAGCGTCGGCAGCCGCATCCACACGCTGGCCGTGCTGACCTGCGACCACAGCGCGAGCAGGTCGTAGTACCAGCCGAACGGGGCTTCCGGGGTGCCGAACCAGCGGTAGTAGTTCGCCATGTAGCCGGCGTGTTCGGACACCCGGGCCATGGTGAGGATGTAGCCGTCGTCGGCGGTGTTGGCGCCGACGAAGTGCCACCACACCAGCACGGCGGCGACCACCCCGTCGAGCGGCCTCATCGACCACCAGCGCGACGGCAGGAACCGGCGGTGTCGCATCCCGTCGTCGGTGTCGAGGATGTGCAGCGCAGCGAGCGCGATCACGGTCAGCGCGACACCGGCGAACATCACCAGCAGTTTGAGCAGGGTCGGGCTGCTGCTGTAGCGGGAGTCGACGGTGGCCGAGAACGCCAGGCCGGGCGGCGCCGGTCCGGACAGGTCGGTGAAGACGCCCACGATCTGCGGCCGGAAGTCATAGCCGCTGCGTTCACCCCGTAACGGGTCACCGGGAGCTTCACCCGCTTCCACGTCATCCGGGCCCTCGACCAGCCCGACGAATTCACCGGTGACCTTGTCGGCGTGCGCGGTGAACATCAACTGCTTACACTCCGCGCTGAGCACCTGGCTCAGCGGCGCCGAGACGACGGGCGTGTTGCGCACGATGACGAGCAGTTCGTTGTTCACCCGCTCGATCAGCAGGCCGCGGTCGACGGCCTTGGGCGCCTGCTTGGGGACGGTGGACAACAGCACCGTCCGGCCGGTATTGGCCGGACCGGCGAGACCGGCGGCCACCTGACACGGCACCGTGATGGTCAGATCGGTGGGGACGTAGCCGATCAGCGGGGCGTCGACGCTACGCAGTACGCCGTCCTGCGGCCAGTTCAGCTCGGCTGTCGTCTGCTTCACCGGCAGCAGCGGGGTGGCCAGCGCCATCGCCGCGCCGAGCAATCCCGCGACGATGGCGATGAGGCGCGCCGTCCGGTGGTTGCTTCCGACCGCAACCCCAGAGTTCACGGGCGTAGATGTTAACGGCCTGCGCTGGGCGTCAGCCATCGACTCGGATGGCCAGCACGAACGGACCGATGTCGGAGATCTCGAAGCGCGGGTCGTCGAACAGCGCCGCGTCGAGCTTCACCTGGTACCGCCGGACGTTGGGCTGGTTGGGGTAGACGTCGGAGGCCAACCTCAGGGTGTAGGAGTCTTCGGACCCGCGGCGCATCAGGAACACGGTGGGCGGATCCCACGGGAGCTCGTCGAGGGCGGCGACGAACTGGTCGGCGTCCCCGAGGGTCTGCCACCCCTCGATGGCCTCGGCGCGCTGGTCGAACTGGGCCAGCGGGTTGGCGTAGTGCGACGTCAGGCCCTGGAATCCGTAGTAGGGGTAGTACGACAGGAAGCTGTAGTCCGCGGTCAGCACGATTGTCTCGTTGCGGGGCCGGCCGGTGGCCTCCAGGATCGCCGCGTCCACCTCGCGGTAGTACCGTTCGGCGCCCGGCGGTCTGCGGTCGGCGCGCTGTCCGTAACCGTCGGTGTCGGTGTAGGCGACGGCGATGTCGGGCCGCAACACGTCGGGGATGTCCTGGCTGAACGTCAGCGCGCCGATCGCGCCGATCGCGCCGGCGACGGCCAGCAGCCGCCGGCTGGAGAAACTGTCGGCCAGCCCGCGGGCCGCCTCGACGAAGCCGAACACGCCGGCGGCGGACAGCAGGATCACCAGTGTCGGCTGCAGCCGGAACGACAGCAGTGTGGTGCCGACCAGTGTGGTGAGCATCGACAGCAGCGACCAGGCGTAGACCGCAAGCACGGCGATAGCCAGCGCGCCGGCCATCTGCTCTTCGCGCGAGCGCTCATCGCGGGCCATCTGCTCTTCGCGCGAGCGCTCATCGCCGGCGCGGGTGGAGGTGCGGGCCCGCACCACCAGCCAGATGGTGCCGACCAGGCAGAGCGCGCCGAGCAGCGTGAAGCTCAGCATCGGGAAGGACAGTTGCGCACCGTCGGAGGGCAGGTAGTGCTGGGCGGTGCCGGTGTCGGCGGGGGTGCCGCGCAGCGCCGCCAGCAGGTACGGCGCCCACCCGATCAGCGCGATGGCGCCGGAGATCAACGCGATGACGAGCAGGCGCAGCAGCGGTTCGACACGCCTGCGGGCGCCGGCGACGGTGACCGCCATGATCACCAGCGTGAACGCCGCATACGCCAGCAGCAGCGTGTAGAACAGTGCGGCCACGCCGAGAAACAGCCCCACTCCGACGATCGCGGCCCACCCCCGGCCAGTGGCCTGCAGCCCCGACCAGCCCAGCACGAACACCGGCGGCAGCAGCACCGCGATGGTCGCGGCGTACGGTTCGGCCGGTGAGTAGGCCAGCATCACCGCGGTGGTGGCGGTGGTGACGATCAGCGCGTACCGGAACCGGATCATCGCCGCCCACAACACGAATGCGAGGACGACTGCGACGGCGATCGAGATGATCGCCCAGGGTTTGAACATCTCCCAGGCCGGGGTGCCGGTCAGCGCGGCGAGCCGGCCGCCGAGCCAGAACCAACCAGGCGGGTAGAACGGCGGCAGCCCGTAGTAGGTCATGTCGTGCAGCGCCGCGGTGTCGGCGAAGCGGGTCAGGTACTCGGTGCGGAACTGCTGGTCCACCGAGATGCCGAACAGGTAGAGCTTGGTGGCGCCCAGCGGCATCGCCAGCGTGACGACGGCGAACGCGGACAGGAACACCGTCGACGCCGCATGCGCCACCAGCCGCCTGCCGCGCCGGTGGAGCCAGCCCGCCGCGAACAGGCCTGCCAGACAGCCGAACTGACCGACAGTGGTCAGCGCGTGCAGTTGATTCGACGAGTTGTACGCCGGCCACTCGACCCGCGCAATCGCCGCGATCGAGACGACCGCGACGGCGGCGGCGATCAGCGCCGCCACCACCATCCGGCCCGCGATCCTGATCGGGCCGGCCAGCGCGTTGGTGCCCACCGGTTAGATGGGCAGCTTGCGGAAGATGGGCCGCGGGATGTGGCGCAGCACCATCATCACGTAGCGGAAGGCGCCGGGCGCCCAGACCAGGTCCTTGCCCTTCGCCGACGCGGTGACCGCCAGTTCGGCGACGTACTCCTTGTCGACGGTCAGCGGCGCTTCCTTGACGTGGGCGCTCATCCGGGTGCGCACCTGGCCGGGGCGGATGACGAGGACGCGAACACCATACTCCCGCAGCGCTTCTCCGAGGCCGAGGTAGAACCCGTCGAGTCCGGCCTTGGTGGAGCCGTAGACGAAGTTCGACCGCCGTACACGTTCACCGGCCGCCGAACTCATCGCGATGATCTGGCCGAACCCCTGGTTGCGCATCTGCTCGCCGAGCAGCACTCCCACCGAAACCGCTGCGGTGTAGTTGACCTCGGCGATCTGCACGGCCTTGCGCTGGTCCTGCCACAGCTCCTCGGCGTCGCCGAGCAGACCGAACGCGACGATGGCCACGTCGATGTCGCGGGACCCGCCGGCCGACGCCTTGTCTATCACGTCGGGGTGGCTGGCGGTGTCCACCGCGTCGAAGTTGATCACCTCGACAGACTTCGCGCCGGCACTGCGCATTTGGGCGACGGCAGCGTCGCGGCCGGGGTCGTCGGGCAGCGCGGCGAGGACGATGCGGGCGGGTGCGTTGCGCAGGTAGCGCTCGCAGATCGCCAATCCGATCTCGGAGGTCCCGCCGAGCAGCAGGATGGTCTGGGGGTTACCCACGGCGTCAAGAACCATGTGTGCGCACCATCTAGAGCAGCTCCAAACGTCGAGCCATGTCCGAGGCGAATACCCCGTCGGGGTCGACGCGGCGGCGCACGGCGATCCACTCGTCGATGCGCGGGTACATGGCGTGGAAGGTTTCGGCGGTGGTGCGCGAATCCTTGGCGGTGTAGAGGCGGCCGCCGAACTGCAGCACCCGGTGGTCGAGTCCGCTGACGAACTCACCCAACCCGGGTTTGATCGGGAAGTCGACGCACACGTTCCAGCCGCGGATCGGAAAGCTCAGCGGCGCTTTGTTTCCCGGGCCGAACAGCTTGAACACGTTGAGGAACGAGTAGTGTCCCGAGCGTTGGATGTCGACGAGGATGGCTTTGAACTCGTCGACCGCCTCGGTCGGGACCACGAACTGGTACTGGAGGAATCCGTTGCTGCCGTAGGCGCGGTTCCACTCCCCGAACATGTCGAGCGGGTGGTAGAACTGCGTCAGGTTCTGGATCTTGCCGCGGTAGGTGCCCGACTTGCGGTACCACAGTTCGCCGATCGGCCCGAACGTCCATTTGTTGGCCAGCCCGTTGGGGAACACGTCGGGGAACGTGAGCAGTTGCGGGGCATCGAATTTCAGCGGATTGCGGCGCAACTTCTTGGGCAGCTGGTCCAAGGTGGCCAGCGATCCGCGGGAGATGGCGGCGCGGCCCAGCTTCGGCGGCGGACTGATCGCGTCGAACCACGCGCTGGAGTAGGTGTAGTGCGCCTCGCTGCCGTCGCTGTGGATCGCGATGGTCTCGTCGAGGTCGGCGGTGACGTCGCCGTCGGCGATGAAGTACGCGGTTTCCGTCGGTGTCATCGCGATCGTCGCGCGCAGGATGATCCCGGTCAGCCCGTTGCCGCCGATGGTCGCCCAGAACAGGTCGGCTTCCTTACCGCGCGGTTTGAGCGTGCGCACGGTGCCGTCGGCGGTGAGCAGGTCCATCGAGCGGACGTGGTTGCCGAAGCTGCCCGCGCTGTGATGGTTCTTGCCGTGGATGTCGCAGGCGATCGCGCCGCCGACGGTGACCTGCCGGGTGCCCGGCAGCACCGGGACCCACAGCCCGACCGGCAGCGCTGCCTTCATCAGCTGGTCGAGGCTCACGCCGGCGTCGACGTCGACGAGCGCGCCGTCCACGTCGATGCTGTGGATGCGGTTGAGCGCGGTCATGTCGATGACCAGGCCGCCGCCGTTCTGTGCGTTGTCGCCGTAGGAGCGGCCCAGCCCGCGGGCGATGACGCCGCGCTGGGGGTCGTCGGCGACGTGGGCGACCGCCTTGGCGATCGCCTCGGGGTCGGGTGTCGACAGCACCTCGGCAACGGTGGGCGCGGTGCGGGCCCAACCGGTGAGCCGCCGGGTCGTGGTCTCGGACATCGTGACGAGGGTACCGCCTCGTCCGCGGCGTCCCGTGGCGCTGCGAAACTCGTGCGCCGTGCCCTCCCGGGGCCGCGGTAGTGTTGACGATCAATGCCAGGCGGGGCGGGAATGCTGCTCAGTGACATCGATTCGTGGAATGTGGGCGCACTGCAATCCTGCACCTCGCCGACAACGGTGACGTCACGATCAGCGGACCCCCGGATGTGCGGCAGGAGCTCAAGTCGGTCGCCGCCGATCTCGAGGCACGGGCCCAGCCCCTGATCCACCACGCCGAGGACGTCGACGCCGACTGCGCCGAGGTGTTGGGCCACATCGACAACGGCGACGTCACCGCCCGCGGTGCGACCGAGGTCCCGTCGGCTCAGGAGGTCGCCGGCCAAGGGCTACGACCCGAACAGGTACCTGATGCTGCTGGAGTTCCCCGACGGGCGCGAACCCCGGGCCGCGGTCGCGGTCGGCAATCCGGACACCGCCGAGCACGTCAGTCAAGCCAGCTTGAAAATCACCGCCCGCTGGATGGTGAAGTTGATGACGGTCGCGGTGCCCTGCGCGATGACGAATGCGATGACCACACCGATCGCCGAGTAGTCGAACACCCGTAGGAACAAGTGGTTGAGGCCGACCTGGATCACGAACGTGGTGATGTACAACGCCCACACGGCGATCAGGCGGGCCTGGCTGGGCGGCGCTTGGAATGTCCAGCGCCGGTTGAGCAGGTACGCCGTCGTCGTGCCTGTGATCCAGCCGAGGGTCTTGGCGAGGTCGGGCTGCATCCCCAGCACGCGGTAGAGCAGCACGTAGAGGCCGAAGTCGACGATCGCGGACAGACCGCCGGTGACGAGGAACCGCCACACCTGCGTGGTAAGCGGCAGCTGGGGTGACATGGGGGGCTCGGTCACCCGGGCAGCTTATGCGGTGTCGTCGTCAGCGCAGCGTCGCGTCCAGTACGCCGCAAGCGCGTCGAGGGCCCTGAGTGCGGCGATGAGCCGATCCCCCCTGCGCCGGTACCGCATGCGCATGCAGCGCGTTGCGCGCGACGCCGAGGTCGCGGCCAGGGTGTGCGACGGCGTAAGCATGGTGCCCGCGGTGAGCCGTCCTGGACGCACCGCGTTGACCGGCAACTCGCGGAGTCCGCGGGCGCCGGGAGGCGGCGATACGGTCACAGGTGTGCAGACCCCGTCCGGTGCGGAGATCACCTTCGACGGTGACGTCGTCGTCAAACTGCACCGGGCGGGGACCGATCCGCGGGCTCTGCGCACGCGGCTGAGGGTGGCCGACGCGTTGCCCGACATCCTGCTGGCGCCGTCGACGGTGGCGCCCGAGCGGGTCGGCGAGCGCTGGCGGAGTCGGTGGCCATGTGTGCAAACCATTGCGCCACAACCGGCTCAACTGCCGTGGGCGGATGCCGGGGGGGTGTTGGCGCGGCTGCACGCCCAGCCGGTCACGGCGCGGCTTTTGCACGGGTGGCCGGCCCGGTTGCGGCGCGTCGTCGAACATGCGCGGCGCACCGAGGTGACCCAATCGGTGCGCCGGGCACTCACGGAACTCCCGCCGGCGGTGTGGCGGGCGGGATCGCCGGACCGTCCGCGCACCTTTGTCCACGGCGACTTCCACCTGGGCCAACTCGGCCGGCGCGGGCCCGGCCGGCCGTGGCTGCTCATCGACGTCGACGATCTCGGGGTGGGCGACCCAGCCTGGGATCTGGCGCGGCCGGCGGGGTTCTGGGCGGCCGGACACCTCCCCGACGAGGACTGGAGCACGTTCCTGGAGGCGTACCGCCAGGGTGGGGGAGCCGCGCTGGCCGATGCACCGGCCGATCCGTGGCCGGTGCTCGACCCGTTCGCGAGGGCAGCGGTGGTCGCGGCGGCAGTTCACCACCCGGAGGATGAACTGCTGGCCGCGGCGTGCGCCCGGATGGTCTAGCTGGAGAAGAACAGCCGCCCGAATCCCTGTTTGCGGTAGTGCTTGCTGCCGCGGCTGCCCCAACCCGGGCCGTAGTTATACCCCGATCGGTAACCGGCGCCGTAGCTCGCCGGCGGAGGTGGCGGGGCTGCCTGCATGAACCGGTTCTCCATCTCGGTGAGCGCTTCGAGTTCTCCCAGATCGAGGAAGATGCCGCGGCAGGTGTCGCACTGCTCGAGGTGGATTCCGTTGCGCTCGTAGGTGCGCATGACGCCCTTGCACTTCGGGCAGACCAGAGTGTTGCCCGGTTCGGGTGAGGAAGAGGAGGTCGGCGGCTGGTATGGCGGAATGCTCATATCCGCATAACGCTGGAAACCCGCCGGAAGTGCCGCAGCAGGCTATTCGCCTCGTAGCCGAACGGCGCCGTGCCGCGGTCCGGAAGTTGTCGACGATCTGTCCGCACTTTGACGGCACTATGTGCTCCCGGCTGAGGAAGGGACTCACACCCAGTACGGCACCCGGGCCCGGTACTGCTTCATCGCGAACGCCGCCATCGTCCACCCGATGACGGTCAGCACGAGCACCACCACCCAGTGCCGCAACTCCTGGTCCGCGCCGAGCAGGGGCGCGCGAACGATGTCGAGGTAGTGCAGCAGCGGGTTGAGTTCGACGATCTTGGCCCACTGCCCGGCGCCCTGCGCCTGCAGCGTGGCCTCGTTCCAGATGATCGGCGTCATGAAGAACAACAGCTGCACAATGCTGTTGAGCAGCGGGCCGATATCCCGATAGCGAGTCGCCAGGATGCCGAAACACAGCGACACCCAGACGCAGTTGAGCATGATCAGCCCCAGCGCCGGAATTACCGCCAGATCCGCCCAATTCCACGGTTTCGGATAGATGATCGCGATGACCACGAAGATGATGATGTTGTGCGCGAACAGGATCATCTGCCGCCACACCAACCGGTACACGTGCACCGACAGCGGCGTCGGCAGCTGTTTGATCAGTCCCTCGTTCGCGATGAACACCTCGGCGCCTTCGAGGATCGACGCGTTGATCAGGTTCCAGACGATCAGGCCCATCGTCACGTACGGAAGGTGTTCGGACAGCTCGAGTTTGAAAAGCTTCGAATACAACAGTCCCATTGCGACAGCCGTCGCACCGGTGGCGATGGTGATCCAGAAGGGCCCGAGTACCGAACGGCGGTAACGCTGTTTGATGTCCTGCCATCCGAGGTGCAGCCAGAGCTCACGCTTGCCGAACCCCTCGCGGAGATCGCGCCACGCCCGCGCAAACGTCTTCGACTGCGCTGACGCCTCATCGAAACTCATGTGCCCGGCCTCCCGAACCTCTCCTCGCGACCAAGACGGCGCAACCGGATCCACTCCCGCAGCCCGGCGGGATCCCGCCGCGACACCAGGAAGTACCAGCCGAACCGCACCCACTCCTGTGGCAGCAGCTTGCGAAGTCCCGGCTGAGACAACAGGTATCCGCGGTTGCGGTAGGTGAAGAAACGTTTGGTCGCATCGTCGGGATACTGCGTGTGCATGCGTCCGCCCAGGATCGGCTTGAATTCGTCAGTGCCGCAAGGATGGACGTAGGTGGCGTCGAGGCAGGTGCCGAACGGCAGGCCCGAGCGCACCAATCGTCGGTGCAGCTCCACCTCGTCGCCGCGCACGAACAGCCGCAGGTCGGGCACGCCGACCGCCTCGATCGTCGAGGCGCGGAACAGTGCACCGTTGAACAGCGAGGCGATCCCCGGTAGCAGGTCCCCGTCGCCGAGTTCGGAGACGCGTCGCCGCCACACCAGCCCCCGGCGCAGCGGGAATGCCAGTCGGGTGGGGTCGGCGATGTCGCAGACCATCGGCGACACCTCAGCCAGACCGTGGCGCTCAGCACAGTTCAGCAGCGTGCCGAGCACCGAGTGGCCCAGCGGCTGTCCGTCGTCGTCAGCCAGCCACAGCCAGTCCGCGCCCTCCGCCAGGGCATGCAGCATGCCGAGCGCGAATCCTCCTGCGCCGCCGAGGTTCCTGCGCGATCCCAGATACGTCGACGGGATCGGCTGTGCCGCCACGAGGTGGCGGACGCGCGAGTCGTCGTCGTTGTCCACCACGATCAATCCGTCGGGCCGTCGCGACTGCGCGCACAGCGCGTCGAGTGATTGCGCCAGCGACTCCGGACGCCGGTGGGTCACGACGACGGCGTAGATCCTCGACGTCATCGCGAAAGCTGATCCGACCCGTCGGGCGCTGGATTCTCCTCGCGCGAGCGCTCGTCGGTGGCTGGATTCTCCTCGCGCGAGCGCTCGTCGGGCGACCAGTCGCCGCGGTGTTCGTCGAGCACTTCGCGCACGTGCCGCGCGGCGTCCTCACCCTCGTACGCCCGCACGACGTCCTCGATGCCGCCGGTCATCTTCACGGTGCCGTGGTCGATCCACATCGCGGTCTTGCACAGCCGTGCGAGGAACTCGTTGGAGTGGCTGGCGAACACCAGGATCCCGGAGCGCTCGACCAGGCTCTGCAGTCGGGACTGGGCCTTCTTCAGGAAGTCGGCGTCCACCGCGCCGATGCCCTCGTCGAGCAGCAGGATCTCCGGATCGATACTGGTGACCACGCCCATCGCCAACCGCACCCGCATACCGGTGGAATACGTGCGCAGCGGCATCGACAGGTAGTCACCGAGCTCGGTGAACTCGGCGATCTCGTCGATCTTGGCCAGCATCTGTTTGCGACTCTGCCCGAGGAACAGACCGCGGATGACGATGTTCTCGTAGCCCGAGATCTCCGGGTCCATCCCGACGCCGAGGTCGAACACCGGCGCCACCCGTCCGGTCACGGTGGCCGAACCCCGCGTCGGCTCGTAGATTCCGGACAGCAACCGCAGCAGCGTCGACTTGCCCGCGCCGTTGTGGCCTACCAGGCCGACCCGGTCGCCGAGTTCCAGCGACATGGTGATCTCGCGCAGGGCCTCGATGACCACGACGTTCGACGCGTTGCGGCCGATGGCGCCGCCGGCCTTGCCGAGGAAAGCCTTCTTCAGGGACCGGGTCTTGGCATCGAAGATCGGGAACTCGACCCACGCGTCACGGGTCTCGATACGGGGAGCCGCCACCGCGGCCCTACAGGTACTGCCCGGTGCCGGGATGCGCGGGACCGCCGCGCTGGCCCTGCACCCCGATGCCGGGTGGTAACGCACCCTGTCGCATCTGTTCGAGCTGGGCCCTGGCAGCCATCTGCTGGGCGAACAGCGCGGTCTGGATTCCGTGGAACAGCCCCTCGAGCCACCCGACCAGCTGTGCCTGCGCGATGCGCAGCTCGGCGTCCGACGGGACGCTGTCCTCGGTGAAGGGCAGCGTCAGCCGTTCGAGTTCCTCCCGCAACTCCGGCGCCAGCCCCTCTTCGAGTTCGTGGATGCTCGTGTGGTGGATCTCGCGCAGCCGGGTGCGGCTGGCGTCGTCGAGAGGAGCGGCCCGCACCTCCTCGAGGAGTTGCTTGATCATGGTGCCGATCCGCATCACCTTCGCCGGTTGTTCGACCAGGTCGGTCAGCGACTTCCCGTCGCCGTCTGCAGTGCCGCCGTTGCCGGAGTCACCGCCGATGATCTCGATGTTGTCGTCGTCGTTGTTCAGCGTCATCTGAGTCGCATTCCCTCTTGAGGCCGTTCTATCGCTGTGACACTAGTCCGTCACGGGGGCGACTCTTGCACGCGACCGCCCGCGGACGTTGCCGGCGGCGCAGCAGGCGAACGGTAAGCGTGTCCGACAGCCAGTCGATTCTGCACGTAACCGCCTCGGGAACGGGTTCGCACACCCGGCACGGCGGTCGGTGCTGCCGTGGGCAAACACCGCGCAGACCCTGCGAAATGCCGGTCAGTGACACGATCCTCGCCGCGATGTCGGTCGATGTGACGGCACGACGGCCAAGCCGCCCGATGCGGCAGTCGTCGCAGCAACCTCAAGGGGATTCGCAGTCAACTCCGAAAGGTCCTGGACTAGTATGGCTCGGCAGGTGTTCCGATCTGGTGCGGCGACGGGCATGCGCACGATCGGGTCCTGATGGACATCGTGTCGGTTTGTGGGATTCACGAACGCTCTAAGGTGGCTGGAATGGCATACGACGTCGCCCGGGTGCGTGGATTGCACCCCTCTCTGGGCGATGGATGGGTGCACTTCGACGCGCAGCACGGGATGCTGCTGCCCGACGCGGTGGCCACGACGGTCTCCACCGCGTTCCGGGGTTCCATGTCGACCACCGAGGGCCCGCATCCGTCGGCGCGACGTAGCACCGCGGTGCTGCATGCGGCCCGCCAGGCGGTCGCCGACCTGGTGAACGGTGATCCGCGCGGTGTGGTCCTCGGCGCCGACCGCGCGCTGCTACTGGCATCGCTGGCCGATGCCGCGTCGTCCCGGGTGGGGCTGGGTTACGAGGTTGTGGTGACCCGACTCGACGACGAGGCCAACATCGCGCCGTGGCTGCGCTCGGCCAATCGGTACGGCGCCAAGATCAAGTGGGCCGAGGTCGACATCGAGACCGGCGAACTACCCGCCTGGCAGTGGGAAGGGCTGATCACCGGGCCGACGCGGCTGGTGGCGATCGCCTCGGCGTCTTCGACGATCGGCACGGTGACCGACCTGCGGGCGGTGACCAAGCTGGTGCACGAGGTCGGCGGTCTGGTGGTCGTCGACCACTCCGCGGCGGCCCCCTACCGGTTGATCGACCTGGAGGAGATCGCCGCCGACGTCGTCGCGCTCAACGCGGTGGCGTGGGGCGGCCCGCCGATCGGCGCGCTGATCTTCCGTGATCCGTCGACCATCGAACAGTTCGGATCGGTGTCGCTGGACCCGTACGCGACCGGACCGGCGCGTCTGGAGGTCGGCGTGCATCAGTTCGGCATGCTCGCCGGGGTGGTGGCCAGCATCGAGTACCTGGCCGGCCTCGACGAGAACGCCACCGGCACTCGGCGCGAGCGTCTGTCGCTGTCCATGCAGTCGGCGACCTCGTACATGAGCAGGTTGTTCGACTACCTGCTGATGTCGCTGCGCTCGTTGCCGCTGGTGATGGTGATCGGTCAGCCAGAGGTCCGCATACCGACGTTGAGTTTCGCGGTCCGCGACGTGCCGGCCGAGAAAGTGGTGCAGCGCCTCGCCGACAACGGTGTGCTGGCCATCGCCAACGCGAACTCCCGGGTGCTCGACGTCATCGGCGTCGAGGACATCGGCGGCGCCGTGACCATCGGGCTGGCGCACTACACGACCGCCGCCGAGGTGGATCAGCTGGTCCGCGCACTGGCGTCGCTGGGCTGAAAGCCGGGCTGAGCGTCGTGTCAGTCCTGCACGCGCAACAGGACTTTGCCCGACACCTCACCCGAGTCGAGCATCTCCTGTGCGGCCTTGGCCTCCTGCACCGGGAACTCCGCACCGATGATCGGGCGCACCCGGCCGTCGGCGACCATCGGCCACACGTTGGCGACCACCTCGGCGACGATGTCGGTCTTACTACCAGGTCCGGCGACCGGACGCGAGCGCAACGCCGTCGCGGTCACGCTGGCGCGTTTGGCGAGCAGCTTGCCGATGTCGAGTTCGGCCTTGGCGCCGCCCTGCATGCCGATGATCACCAGCCGGCCGCCGGTGGCCAGGGCGTCGATGTTCCGGTCGAGGTACGCCGCGCCCATGATGTCGAGGATCACGTCGGCGCCCGTCTCGTCGGTCTCGGCGCGAAGCCGGTCGACGAAGTCCTCTTCGCGGTAGTTGATGGCCACCTCGGCACCCAGTTCCGTGCAGAGTTCGAGCTTGTTGGCCGAACCAGCGGTGACGGCGACCCGGCACCCGAGCGCGTTGGCCACCTGGATGGCGTGGGTGCCGATCCCACTTGCGCCGCCGTGAACCAGCAGCAGTTCACCGGCGGACAGTCCGGCGGTCATCACCACGTTGGACCACACCGTGCACGCCACCTCCGGCAGTGCGGCCGCCTGGGCCAGTTCGACGGATTCGGGAACCGGCATCACCTGGCCCGCCGGAACCGTGACGTTCTCGGCGTATCCGCCGCCTGCCAGCAAAGCGCATACCGGCTGCCCGACAGACCAGCCGGACACCCGGTCGGCGATTTCGGTGATGACGCCGGACACCTCCAGGCCCATGACCTCGCTGGCGCCCTTCGGGGGCGGATACTTACCCGCGGCCTGCAACAGATCGGCGCGGTTGATTCCTGCGGCAACCACATCGATTCGTACCTCACCCGGCTGAAGTGCGCGTTCAGGTACCTCTGTCCAGATCAGCTTTCCTGGGGACTCCGCCACGATCGCGTGCATCACCCAAACCCTACCCGGGGTTACCGTTCGCTTCCCGGGCGCCGCGTGGTGCTTTACCATGAGCGAATGGAGGGGATGATAGGGAGGCGTACGGCGAGTGACATGCCGGGCCTAGACATCGCAGAACAGCGTTCATGGCAAAATTTCTTGGACTCCGCGCTGAGGGTTTACGCCACCTTGAACAAGTCGTTGGTCGAACAGCACCACCTGACGCTCAACGACGTCCGGTTGCTTGACATGCTGGACAAGTCCCCAACGGGGTCGGCTCGCATGGGCGATCTCGCGGAGAAGTTGATGTCGCTGCCCAGTCGGGTGACCCGGCAGATCCGCCGGCTGGAGCTGCAGGGCCTGGTGCGGCGGGGCGCCAGCCCGGACGACGGTCGCGGGGTGCTGGCGTCGATCACCGACGACGGCCGCACCCAGGTCCGTGAGGCGATGGTCACCTACTCGGCGGGTGTGCGGACACTTTTCCTCGGCAGGCTGTCGAGGCCGCAGATCGCGGCGATGGGCGAGAACACCCGTCGGGTGAGTGCGGCCATGCGCGCGAACTCTGCGCCTGCCAGGCTCCGCGGCGTCTAGCACCCACTACGCTGTTCGGCGGTGGCGTGGCAGAGCGGCCTAATGCACTCGCCTTGAAAGCGAGAGTCGGCTAACACCGACCGGGGGTTCAAATCCCTCCGCCACCGCTCTTGACCAGCGATTATGCAGAATCGGTCGCCTCGCCGACGCTGCAGGTGGTGGGAAACCTGCCACATGTTGCCACATGAGTCGGCGGAATTTTCCGGCGTGTCGAGCATCGCGGACAGGTGGAACTGTTCACCTGCGATGGGATCGACACATGGCGAGACTGCCGAACTTCATAACGCGCATCGACGCACAGCCTCAGCCCCAGGCCCCAGCTATGGCGGCTCCGCTCAGCTCCGCGCCCGTCTCCCAGGCTCGTCGGGATGGCGTGATCGGCTCCCGTGACGTCGACAGGCTCGTCGACGACAAGGCGGGCGACGCACCCACGGTCGGCTTCGGATTGGCGTCGACGACACCGACCACCACCTCGTCGCCGGCACCGACGACTCCGCAGAGCTCGCCGCCGCCGGCGACGAATCCGGGCATGAGCGCTACCGGCCTGAACACGAACACGCCTACCAACGGTCGCGCTGGAGTTGAACCGACCGCGTTCGATTCGCCGCAGACCAGGACGTCCTCAGCCGGGCCCACCGCGACGGCTGCGGATACCGGCACCGGCACCCGGCCCGGCACCGGTGTCGGGCACGGTGCGCCGATCGTTCCGCCTATGGGCGGGATCGGCGGCGGGGGCGGCGCGGCATGTCGCCGCGGGCTGACCGTGACGCACCGCGCACCTACAACCCCGAGGAACAGCAGGACGGGTCGGGGCCGGACATCGTGCGGGGTGGGACGATCGCCCAGAAGCGGCCGGAGAGTGCGGCGTAGCAGAATGTTTCGTGACCACGAGAGGGTCACTCATGCCTGCCGACGACGACGTTGCCGACGACGACGACGTTGCCGACGACGACGATGACGTTGCCGACGACGACGCCGTCTCTACCCCGCAGAAGCGGCGCAACGGCGAGCCGGGGTCAGGTGCAGGTGAACGCCCCCGTGCGGAGTCCGCGCAGAGCGTGACGACGGCTCCGAGCGCGTAACGCGGTCCGGTGCCGGTTCCGGGTCGGCGGCCGGACCCTTATCGGGGCGGGTCGACGATGGTGACGTGTCGGCGGGAGGGGTTCTGGGCGACGTTGAGGCCGGCTTGTCGGCATGCCGCGACGCCGGGGGTGGGCTGTTGATCGAGGGGCCAGTCGTGCACACCGGCCTGATCGAAGAGCGCGACGGCGTTGGGTCGAGGTCCGGTGGTGAACCGGGTTTGGTAGCGCAGGCCGCGGAAGCGGTGGTCGTGCAGGGCCGCAGCCCAGGACTGAGGGATGTCGTAGTCGGCGCAGGTGCCGAGCTCACGCGTCGCGCCGTAGGCGGCGGCGTCGTCGTGGCAGCTGTTGGCCAGCCATCGGCCGGCTGGAACCTGCAGCCGTGAGACCTGGGTGTTGTGGGCTGCTTTCCAGGTGACCACACCTTGTTCGACGAGGTCGTGACCGAACCGTTCGCGCAGGGCGGTCTTGGCGTCGTTGGCCAGATAGCAGGTCCCCAGTGGGGCGGCCAGATCGAATCGGCCGGACAGGTCGCAGGAGAACCACCAGGGAGACTTTCCGGCGCCGTGTGCGCGAGTGAAGATGAAGCTGGGTCGCAGTCGCCACTTCGGGAAGCCCGACAGGTCCGGCGGAGGCATCCCGATCGCGGGCTTCTGCCGTGATCGGCTCACCGCCTCCAGCCTTCGGCCGTGTCGCGGGCCATGGCCAGGACCGGTTGCGGATCGCCGCCGTCTCGGAGCCAGTCGCTCGGGCGCTCACCGTCGAGCAGGGCCGAGGGTGCCCGCAGCCACAGCGCCACCATCCACGGGTCGTCGCCGTCGCCGAGGATCCCGAGAACCTCTGCGAGCGACGGCAGGGTGGCGCCGTCGGGCAGGAACTGCCACGCCGGGTACACGGTTGATCCGTCGGCGAGCGGGCAGGCCAGGATGGCGTTCTTGGCGGCCCTCTGGTGGAGGGCTTGACGGGTGATGCCGAGCCAGCGGGTCAGGCCGGCGGTGTCGTAGAACGGACCGGCGATCTCATCGAAGACGTGACTGTGCGGCAGCGCGGCCACCATGGCTTCGGCCAGATCGTCCGGGTCGCCGAAGACCTCCGGATCGATGTTGGCCTCACCGGCCCTGGCCAGGTGCGCGTGCAGACGGGTGTTGACCGCACGCATCACCTGGCGCTCATAGGCCGCGATGTCGGTCATATCCGGATTCTACAAACGTCGCGTCAAGCACGTCAACCAGTGTCCGTCAAGGTCGTCAAGCATTCCCGGTGCCGGTTCCGGGTCGGCGGACAGCTCGGGTGCAGCCTCGCGCAGCGACGAGTAGCGCATCTCAGGACGCCGTCGCGCCGCCGGGCACTACAGGTCGAGGACGAAGCGCAGCGCTTGGTCGATGGCTTGCATCTGTTCTGGGCCGATCAGTCCCCGGCGAGACGACAGTCGTTCGGTGGAGACCGCTCGCAGTTGGTCGCAGCGTGCGTAGGAGGTGTGGTCCAGCCCGCTGTTCGCCGGCTCGAGTTCGACGTGGCTTCGCAGGCCGTAACCAGCGGTCGTGACCGGCACGACGACGACCAGGCCGCCTGGTCCGTTGTTGAGAATGTCGACTGACACCACCACCGCTGGGCGGTCAAAGGCCTGCTCGTGTCCGACTGGCTGGCCGAGGTCGACGTCAAAGACCTCCCCTCGCCAGATCAAGCCAGTGCATCCCAGTCGCGACGCTCGGCCAGGTACTGCTCCCACAGCTCGGGGTCGCTGCGCAGGCGCTGGTAATCCCCGTTGAGCCCCCGCAGGAATTCCTGCCTCTCCAAGGCGTCGATGGCCGCGTGCACGACGTCGACGACGGCGGTTTGACGGGCCTTCGCCAGGGACTGCAGCCGTTCAGAATCGGGGCGGCGAACCCGGACAGTTGTGGTCTCTGCGGCCATGCAACAAGTGTAGACGAATTGTAGACACCCGCCACGGCCGAGTTGTCGCCGGTGCCGGCAGTTCGGCGTCACCGGTTTCCCGCCGGGCACCTCGGCGGGCGCACCTCCTAGAATCGCACCGGATTGGGAGCCGACGGAGGTGCGATGAGAACGCTGGGTGTGGCCGCTGGCGGCGGTCCGGTCGCAGCTACGACACTCCCGTCGGCGTCATACCCACAGAGACCGGGTTTTTGATCGCGTTGCCCTACGGACCCCGTGCCGACTGGGTTCGCAACATTCTGGCGTCCGGTTCGGCGACCGTGTTGACCCAGGGCGTATCGGTTGACGTCGACCGTCCGGCCCTGGTCGCCACCACCGACGTCGCCGAGCTGCTGCCGCCCGGCCAGCTGCGAACGCTTCGCCTCTTCGGGGTCACGAACTGCCTGCAGCTGCGGCGGGCCGGCCAGCACGTGTGAGCGGCAGTCTTCGGCGGTGTGGCGGAGCCGTGTTGGCGCTCGACTAGCTTCCCGGTCCCTGCATGTCGGTCTGGCCGGGTTCCGGTGGGCCGTCGTCGGCCGGTCCCTGCATGTCGGTCTGCCCCGGTTCCGGTGGTGCGTCGCCCGGGCCCTGCATCTCGGTCTGTCCGGGCTCGATCGGAGCGTCCCCGTAGGGGTCGTCGCCGGCGCCGTGGTTCGGGTTGGTGCAGATCGTGCCTTCGCACGGCACCATCGAGCCGTCGCCGTTGGGGTTGGGCATCATCGACACGCTGGTCGTCGGCGTGGTGTCCGGCGCCGGGATGCCCGGGGTGGACTGCGGGGTCGAACCGCTCGGGTTGGCGGTGGTCGCGCCGGCCGGCGGAGTCGTGGCCGGCTCCTCCGACGATCCCGAGCTGCACCCCACCACCACCACAGTCGCGGTGATCGCGGCGAATCCGGCGGTCAACAGTCTGGTGGTCTGCATGGGTCGCCACGCTAACAAAAGGCGGTCGGTCAGCGCCGCACGGTCTCGTAGCTCAGCGGTGCAGCACAGCCGAGAGCTGCGCCCGTGTTTGAGTCGAGAGCTGGTAGCGCGCGGCGATTCCCTCAACGTCGACATGGGCGGTGAGAGTGAGGATTTCGATTCCGACGGGTGACCACGGCTGCGTCATGTAGCCGGTTGCGGAGGTGGTGTCGATGTCGAGAACGGACCTCCCCGGTGCGAGTGCAGGGCCGGCCTCCGTTGGGCAATCCCGGCGCGCCGTAGCCTTCAGCTGGGGTCGGACAGATCGTGGGGCCGAAGCCGCAGAATCCGCACCTTGCTCGGCGGTCGAGTACCCCACTCAGCGCCGACCGCGCCGTTGGCCGGCGTATCTGAACTGACGAGAGACCAGAAGATGGCATATCGCGAACATGAACTCGTCGTCCTGACCCGGCACCTGCCTGCACACGGGCTGATCGCGGGCGATGCAGGGACCGTCGTCGGTGTGTACGGCAACGGCGGCTACGAAGTTGAGTTCACGACCGGGGATGGTCATACTCTCGCCGTGGCGACACTGGCCGAAGCCGATCTTCGCCGCTGCGCCGACCGCGAGATTCTTCACGTCCGCCGCGTGACATAGCAGTTGTTCAACGCAGGGCTTCCGACTCAGAAAACGCGCTCACCAGGGCGTTTTCTGGACTTGATGCAGCGCCGACCGCCGGCGCGCGGACCGCCGGGTCAGCTGTCGGCGAGCGCCTGGATCCGTGGATCAATCGGACGGTGGATCGAGTAGAGCGCGGGCGTCTTTGATCAGCAGCAGCAGGTGCAGCGGGTCGGTCGGTGATGGCTCGAAGTCGAAGTGGGCGTAGAACGCCCGTGCCTGCTCGTGCACCAGCAGTGCCCGCACACCGATGATCTCCGCGGCGGCCACCGCGCGGGTGATCGCATCGCGTAGCAGCGCAGCTCCGAGGCCCTGGCCCTGTTCCTTGCGGTCGATCGCCAGCCGCGACAACAGGATCACCGGCACTGGATTGGGCATGTTGCGCCGCACCCGTCCTGACGTGCCGGCGCGCTCCACAGCAGCCGAGGCCAGCGCGTAGAACCCGACGACGCGGCCGTCGCGGCACGTCACGAAGCACCGGGAGGCACCTTCGACGTGGTTGGCCAGGGCTCGTCCCCGCAGGTAGTCGTCCAGGCTGGGCTCGCCGCTGTCGAACTCGGCGACCAGATCGTGCTCGCTGATCGGCCTGGGCGCGCTGTAGCCGCTCACTCGTCGAAGATCGAGGGCTCCGCGAACAGCGTCCCCAGCCGCGGTTTGTGCGACACCGGCCGGTCCAGCACCGACACGAACTCCGACCAGGCCGGCGCGTCGAGCATGAACAGCCGGCGATCGGCAAGTACGTCGCGGGCATGAGCCAGCGTCGCGGTCACCGTGAAGTTGGTGAGGTCGGTCCCCTCCACTTCGGCGGCACGACGAATCAGCGCGTCTTGCTCAGCCGTCAGGCGCACAGCGAACCGCTCCGTCTTCGTAGCCATGCCATCCATTGTGTGCCTATGAGGCACACAATGCAACGGGTCAGGGCGCAGGTTTACGGCCCCTGCGTCTCCACCCCAGCTCCAGATCCGTTTCCGGCTCAGAAAACGCGCTCACCAGGGCGTTTTCCGGACCTGTTGCGGGAATAGAAATTCTCGTCGGTCATCGCCGAAAAATCGGGGGTGACTGGGCTCTGCCCGGGGAGGGCCCCGAAAATCGGCCTCCGGAGCGACCTCCCCGCAGCGGTGCGGGTGTGGGACGGCGACGTTTCCGCAGGTGGGAAGTATGTCACGTCCTCCACGACGGCGCGAAACGAACCTCGTGGGAGATCTCGCTTTGACCAGCGCGGTTACACCGCGCCGCAAAATGTGTGAAAATCGCGCATATGGATGGGGAGACGCTGGGCGCGCGGATCGTTGAGGCACGCAAGGCTGCCGATCTGACCCAGGAGCACCTCGCCGCCGCCATCGGGGTCGATCGCACCGCTTTCCCGCTGATCGAGAAGGGCAAACGTAAGGTTTCGGCCCTTGAACTGGTGAAACTCGCAGCTGCGCTCGACACCCCACTTGCATGGTTCGTGCGCGATCCACTGCCGATGGTGGTGAGCCGCCGAGCCGAGGCAGGGCCGAGCCACGAGGTCACTGCCCGGCTTGACCGGGAGCTGGAGCTGTTCGCCGGCGACCTCGCCTGGTTGCGGCAGTTCGAGGTGATCGGTTCCCATTCCGATCGGCCTATCTGGCCAACACCGCATTCGGTGGAGTCAGCCGAGACGGTGGCGCGCCAGGTGCGCGAACACCTCGATCTGGGCGCTGAGCCGCTCAACGATGTCGCGGCCATCGCCGAACGGTTCGGCCTGTACTCCTGTTCGCTGGCGTTCGGCGACCGGGGAGCCGACGGTGCGCTCGTCGAGGTCGGCGATGGTATTGCCGCGGCGGTGATCGACGGTGACGCTCGGGTGGGCCGCCGGCGCATGTCAATGGCACATGAGTTGGGTCATTGGTTGTTCGGCGACGCTTATGACTCCAACACCGCTCCCGACACCGAGCAGATGATCACCTCATTCGCGGCGTTCTTCCTGGCGCCCCGCTCGGGTGTGACGGCGCTGTGGAATCAGCACAGAACCCAGATGTTGCGCGAAACTGCGATCCGCGTGGCTGGCACCTACCGGATGTCGTGGTCGGCAGCGGTGCTGCATCTGCACAGACTCCAGCTCATCACCGATGAACAGAAGCGCGGCCTAGAACCATATCGGCCGACAATCGGAGAGTTCGCCAAGCTGGCGATCACTCTGGACACCGATGAGCTGAAGCCTCCCTCTGTGTCTCCGGCACTGGCGGCGGCGATCCTGGCCGCCTATACCGATCTCAGGCTGACCGCGCCGCGCGCGGTGGAGCTGCTGCGCGGCCAGCTGCAGGAGACAGATCTGCCGCCGCGGCGTGCGGAAACCGCCGCCGACTACGCGCGCATGGGGTGAGCGCGACGCCTGCCCGCTGGGTGATGGATACGTCCACGTTCACCCACTTCTGTCGCGCCGGCCATCTGGACATCCTGCGCCGGCTCGCCCCGCAGGGACTGATCCTGATTCCCGACACCGTGATGTCTGAGGTGGAAGCCGGCCGCGACCTGGGCTACGACATCCCGGCGATCAGCGACCTCGACTGGGTGGAGATCGGCGTGTTGACTTCCGAGGAGGAAATCGACCAGCTGCTCATCAAGGCGGATCTACCCGCACACAAAGATGATGCGCCGACCAAGAACCTCGGCGAGTGCGCGGTGCTGGCTTGCGCTGTTCATCGGCAGATGGTCGCAGTGATCGATGATGGTGACGCGAGTGCCGTAGCGCGCTTCCGCGGTGTCCGGTACGTCAACTCGATGTGGATCATCGCCGAGGCCCGCAAGCGCCTCGGCGACGTCGACTCCGAGACCGCCGAGCAGATCTACACCGACCTGCTGGCCACGGAGATGCGGCTGCCTCGGGTCGAGAGCTTCATCGGGTGGGCCTACCGGATGGGTCTGCTGCCGGAGTAGGTGACGGTGCGGGCGGGTCACCCGTGCCGGATCAGCGCCGGTTAGATCGGATCGACGACCCTGATTCAGGAGGGGGTGGTTCAAATGACGCCGCAGCTGGGCGCCGCGATCGAGAGTGCCCGCGAAGCTGCGCAGCTGTCCCAGCGGGCGCTGGCGGATCGCGCGGACATCTCCCAGCCCACGCTCAACCGCATCCTGTCGGGCAAGCGCCCGGCGAAGATGACCGAGATCATCCGGATCGCCGCGGCTCTCGGGTGCACCGTGGCGCAGCTGACGGGACCGGCCGTCTCCGAGGGGGTGTTGTGCGACAGCAGCAGCCCGGATATGGACACGATGCGCCAACAGCTGCTGCACTTCATCGAGCTGGACGCCTACCTCGACAGCCAGGCGATTCCCGCGCCTCGGTGATGCCGGCCGCACATAGAGTCCGGTAAATGCGCGACATCGACGATGCCAGCAAGCGCCGTGCGCTGGCACTGTTCGGAACCGCCGAGCTGGCGGCATTCGAAGTGGGAACCATCCGCGGGCTACAGCAGATTCACGGATACCTGTTTTCCGGGCTCTACGACTTCGCAGGCCAGATCCGATCACGCGACATCAGCAAGGGCGGGTTTCGATTCGCCAGCGCCATCTATCTGCATGAAGCGTTGGGCCAGATCGAGAAGATGCCTGAGTCAACGTTCGAAGAGATCATCGAGAAGTACGCCGAGATGAACGTCGCGCATCCGTTCACCGACGGCAACGGGCGCAGCACACGGATCTGGCTCGATCTGATCCTCAAGAGAAGCCTGGGCAAGTGCGTCGAGTGGGCCGAAGTCGACAAGCACGACTACCTGGAGGCGATGAAGCGCAGCCACGTGAAGACCACCGAGCTGCGCGAACTGCTTCGAGGCGCCCTCACCGACAGGGTCGACGACCGCGACGTCTACGTGAAGGGCGTCGAGCAGTCGTACTACTACGAGGAGCCCGACAACTACAAGGGCTGAAGGCGCTCATCAGCGTCGGCCGGCCCGTTCGGCGAAATCGTCCAGGGCGTCGAGGACTTCGGGTGCGCGCCATGCGCGGTTGCGTGCCCGGTCGGTGAATTCGACGACGATCCCGGCCTCGGCGAGGGGGCCGATGTAGCGGCGTGGATGGTCGGTGGAGATGCCCAGCTCGTCGCGCAGGAGCACACCGTTGATGACCGGGCGGCGAGTCAGCAGGTCGGCGACCTTCCACACCGCCGAGTCTGACCGTGCGGTGATCCGTTCGTTCCAACTTGCCCGGATCTCGCGCAGCTCGGTGATGAGCAGCCGGCCGTTGACGACGGCTCGCTCGCTCGCGTCGGCGAACCGCTCGACGATCGGGGCGATCGTTTCGAACTGGTGGGAGGTATGTCATTTCCCGAACCGGGTTGTGGGAATTTTCATGTCCACATCAGTGAGGCGGATAGAAACAGGCCCCATCCAAACCCGGCCCCATACCGCCTCCCCTGCCATTCGAACTCATGTAGCTCCTGCGCGGGCATATACTCGGCGAACAGGGCTGCCGTGGAAGTGATCTGGGTCGGACCAAAGCATTGGGCAAAGTCAGCGGTATCCATGCTCCACGGAGGCTGGGCGGTGGGGGCTGCGGCGCAGCACCGCTCACCTCGCGCGCGCCGGTAACCCGCCGCTTGAATAGACCCACCACGGCCGGCGTTCGCGGTGAAATCAAAATCCGGCCAAAGGATGCCCTTGAATGACAGCGCACCCACATTGCGGGCTTCCGCACCGACTAGAGCCCGCAGGTTCGCAAACTGAGTGGTCTCGTCACGCAATGCGTCGGCTACACGTTGGTGGATTCGTTCAGCATCACCGAGCGACAGGCCGTGCTCGGACAGCTTGGCCTCGCGTTCGGCATCCTGATTTATCATGCCGTACTTCATGGTCACCAACAGGTACACCTCGAAGTCGAGAACGTGCGCAGAGGCGGCGGTGTGCATACAGCTGACTCCTCCATCATCCCAAATACGGTAGAAACTGGCTCAAGTCACCCCGAAACACCGTAACCGTCCCATCGGGGGACACCCGCATCGCGATGTCTTGCATGAGGCGCGCCGGTAAGACCATTTTCACTCCATCAGGGAGCGTGGCGATCCCCGCTGTTTCGCCAAAAGCTCTTCTAGAAGCCAGGTCCGTGACCTGCGCAGCGTCAAGTTGGCTCAGGTTCAGTGCCGTGATCCGATCGGCCAAGGTCTGGGTTTGGGAGGCGCCTCCGGGTGGCATCGCCGCCACTTCGTCGCCGATCTGGGCGGCGACCAAATCTGGCGTGTAGTTTTCGGCGGGTATGTCGGGTAGCGCGAGGGGGTGACCGACGGTCGGAGCTGAGGTGTGTGGCGTGCGCGCGGTGTCGATCACCTCGTGCGGGATACCGGGCCTGGCGAGATCATCGAGTGCGCCGCGGGCCAGCGCAGCCTCGCCTCCGAACGGGAGCGCGGCCGCCGCAGCGGCGGCATCGAAGGTCTTGCCGCCGAGCCAATACTCAGGGTTCGCGCGGGCGGCCTCGGCGTCGTCGATCACGATCCTCGCGGCGGTGCCGTAAGGATCCTTTGCGGCTTCGAACAGATCTGTGCCGAGGTCTTTCCAGGCGTCTCTGAAGCTCTCTACGCCCTGCTGACCTGTCAGGGATGGACGGCGTCTTCCATGCTGCGCCATGCGTCGCCGAATCCTTCGCCGAATCCGGGTTTGGGCAGCGGCGCGTCCGGCGACAGGGTGGAGGGGAGCAGCGGCTTCTGCGCGGCGGCGACGATGTCATCGAGGCGCTGCTCGATTTGGTCGGCCGGGACGCCGTCCTGCTGCATGAGCTTGCGTGCCAGGTCCTTGAATTTTTCGACCTTGACGGGATCGAGGCGTGGCGCCGAGGCTGCGGGAGCGGGCTGCCCGGCGACCTCGTCGAGGGCGTCGTCGAGAGTCGCGGGCTGTTGTGGGTCGGTCGTCTTGCCCGGCACCAGCATCTCAACCAACGGGGAAGGCGCCGCTTCGCCGGCGCCCGCGGCCGTGTCACCAGCATCGTTAGGCGCCTCGTCGCCGGACGCTCCCGGCGGGCGCAGCAAGTCCTGCCAGGTCTTTGGCCGCTGGCCGGAGTCCGCATCGGTCTTGTGATCGACGAGCTGGATCGACTCGTCTCGGCTTTCCCCTTCGAACCGGATGCCGTCCAACTCGGCAGCCGTGGCCTGCAGCTGCTGGCCGACAAGGGCATCGGTGGCGACGAGTTGTTCAGCGCGCCAGCGGATGTACTCGGCGTGCTCAGCGGCGGCGGTCGCTCGGGCGGCGGCGGTCGCGAGATCGAACTCGCGGGTGTCGGTGACCGAGAGGTCTTCGCCGACCCGGAAGTCGTCGGCCTCGGCCTCAGCGATGGCGTCGAGCACCACGCGGCGGGCTCCGGCGATGTCCTCGCTACCGCGCGCGGCGGCGGCGGCGGCCCGTTGCACATCACCTTGGAGACGCGCCACGCCCAGGTCGGCGGTCACCCGGTTCAGTGCGGCGTCTTTCGCGTCGCCCTCCCACTCGGTGCCACCGGGTGTGGCGATGTTCTGGCGATGCTGCTCGAACGCAGCCTCCGAAGCTTCAGCGGCCCCGCGCCAGCGCAGTGTGGCGTCATCGAGGGCGGTGGTGTCCCAGCTCTGTATCTCTGAGCGGGTCGGTCCGGCCGACGGCGTAGCGGCAGCTGGGCTCACACGGTGGCCGAGATGTCGGCGGCGTTGCTCCTGTCGGTGTCGTCGTAGCCGGCGCTCGCAGCCGACAGGTCACCGGCCTGTCCGGCGATCCGGCCAGCCTGCCGGACACGCAGCGCCGCGGAGGCCGCATCGACCGCGGCGATGCCGGCATCGCTCGGCCGTTCCCGTCGGTCCGCTGACTGATTCGCTGGTGAGTACAACGCCGGCGGTACTAGCACTGGCCGCCGCAGCGGCACGCAGACCGGTGGTGTCGACATTCAGGTCTTTGGCCATCACACCCCCAACGCGCAGAACCCCGAGTCCTTGGCACGTTACCGCACCGTGGAGGGGGTCTGCCACAGCAAATGCAAGCCTTCGAACAGCGCCGGTTGCGGAAAAGGGTCTCAGGCGTGACCCTTTCCTGCCTGGGCGAGGTGACTGCCCGCGATGCCGGCCCTTTCCGCCGGATCGTCGCTGCAGTCGATGCCCGCGGCGCAGCTGAGGCCGAACTGGCAGAGGCGGTGCGCGAGGCGCGACTGGCTCATCGTCGCGGCCGCATTGGGGACCACCCGCGATGCTGCGCAGGAGCGGTCTGCGCAGCCGACAGACCGGAAAGATCAGCCGGCCTGTCTCCAAAACAGAGACAAATCCATTGCCGCGCAGTTGGTTTCACACTGAGGCCGCTGGATTTCTGTCACGTCCTGCTGCACACTGGCCCGGTGCGATGGGACCCCGGGACGCTGACGCTGGAGCTGACGGAGCGGAACGTCTGTGCTCTCATCGACAAACTCGACGACCCGCTATCGAAGCGCACGATCACCAGCCCCTGCCGCCGGATCGCCGTCACCGCCGTTGAGTCTGCCGGCGCCGCTGAGGCTGCCACAGCGCCCGGCACGTTGCCGCTGACCCGCAGCCAGTTGGAGACCCTGGCGACGGTCGGGGCTGAGGTGCGGGTGGCCGGCGTCAGGGTCGTCTCGCTGCCCGACGCTGAGCACTACACGGACAGGCCGGCGGGAGAGATCTATATGCCGACCAGCGGGGAGTACCGGTGACGGCACCCCGACTGTCGTACGGCGAGTACCCGCCACCGCTGACGGCCGCCGAGCTGATCCGGCGCTTGGCTGCACTCCCGCCGGATACCCCGGTGCTGGTCGACGGACCGGCAGCGGCGTTCAGTCCGATCGCGGCGACTCAACTGGTTGAGGTCCAGGAACTCGACCGTGTGCCGGTGCCGGAACTCGGACGATTCGACGCCACCGCTGAAGCTGCACGCAACGTCGCAGATCCGCCGGGAGCGGTTGCCGCACAGCCCATCGGCTCACCGCGAATGGCACTGGTTCTGCGGCGCGAACAGCAGGTCGACGATGAGGACGAAGACGCGGAGAGCGATGACTGACGACGCTCCACCGCCGCCGCCGCCGCCGCGGCCGGGCTGGGCGGAACTCTACGCGCGGCTGGTGGCTGACCTACGGGGAATCGATCGTGGGGTCGTCATCACAGCGGCGCGCGTGCACGGTGAAGGTGAGTTGCAGGTGAAGGTCGCGCCGTCGCAGCCGCAGCTGCAGACACCGCTGCTGGTGCGGATCGCCCACGCCGCGGACGAGGCTGCCCAGACGTGCGAGCTGTGCGGCGCACCGGGTGAGTATCGCCCGATCCAGCCGGCGGGCCGGATCCGCTGTGATGAACACGCAGAGGAGGAGACGCCGTGACCGAAATCGACGGCGGCGTTCCAGAGGATGCCGGCGAGCACGCCGACGCGCTGCGCCGGATCCTGGCTCGGATCCCGCCGCGGTGGGGCCGCCGGATCGACGTCGGGGCCGGCTGGTACCCGCTGATCATCGAGCTGGACGCGGCGCTGGCCGAGATTGATCCGGCCTATGTGTTGTGCCAGGTCAAGGAAAAGGTCGGCGGTCTCCGGTACTACACGCAGGAAACTGACGACCTCACCGTCGAGGGGCGCGACCGCTGCGCCGTCCTGATCGAGGAGGCCGAGAAGCGCAGCGGCGCCACCTGCGAGATGTGTGGCCAGCCGGGATCGCTGCATACCAACGGTCGCCGCTGGTACCGAACCCTGTGTGCCGGGCACGCCGACGAGAAGGGATATTCGAAAGTGTCGCCCGTGGAGCGTGACTCGTGACGGAGCGCCGACCCATCACCGACCTCGCGGCCCATCTGGGCGCGCTGCCGGCCTCCGAGCGGAGTGCGCTTCGAGCCGCGGGAGAGCTGCTGGTTGGGGTGACCGAACGGCCTGACGATGGAGCCGAGGACGCGTCGAGGTTCACGGCACGATGCCTCGGTGTGCCGCATATGGGTATGACGGTGACGGAGGAAGAGATGCTGTCGCCGGTCACGTCTCTGACGACAGCGCTTGCGCTGGCCGACCTAATCGCTGACCACGCTGAGGCGGTCGAGATCGGGCCTGGCATTTACTCCGACCCTCCAGCCTGGACACAGACACAGGTCGGGGACACCCATTTTCATCATCCGGCGGTGCTCCGCGCCGCATTCCCCGCTGGCACCCTGGTCGACACCGCAGCGGTGGTGGATTCGGGTGCGTGAGGCGCACGTCCATCCTCCACAGCTGACCGTTTTCGCGCCCAGGGAACACCGGGCGGATGCCCGCTCAGCCCTGGATCGACTCCTGGCGCGCGCAAGAGAGCTGAACCCGTATCGAGGTCACTCGCTCCGCGCCACCTATGACCGCAATCTGGTGCTCACAGTGATCGACCTGCCCAGGAACCTGACTCGCCACACCGTTGTCGTCAGCGAAGAGGTCTGGCGCGAAATCGAACTCGGCCTCGTAGCGGTGCGTGATCGTACGAGCTGCTCAACGCCCACGGCCTCGGTAGCCGCCGAGGGGTGCTACTGGTCGGCCCGCCAGGCACTGGCAAGTCCGCTGTCTCGGCGGTCATTGCCGCGGAGGTGGTCGGTGCGTTCACCGTCATCTATGTCGAGGCGCGCGCGGGTGAGCATCTCCTGACGGCGGTGGTGGAGGAGGCGCAGCGTCTCGGCGGGCCGGTGCTTCTGGTGCTGGAGGATGTGGATCTGTGGGTGCGGGACCGGGCACGCCACGACGGTGGTGGACTCTCAGAGTTGTTGCAGGCAATGGATATTCAACCGGACGCCCGTATCCTGACCCTGGCCTCAACCAACGATGCTGGGACACTCGACCGGGCCGCATCCGCACTGGTCGCTTCGATTCGATCGTCGAGGTGGGCTACCCCGATCGGGGCGCAGCTGCACGGATCCTCGACACTCTCGTGGCAGGTATCTCCGGCGCGGACGGGATCGATTCGGCCGTCGTGGCCGCCGCGCTGCCGGAGCGGACCAGCGGCAGTGATCTGCGCGAGATCGTCCGGAGGGCCGTCCTGGCCGCTGCGGATGGTGCACCGTTGAGCACCGATGCGCTGCTGGCGGAGGTTGGATCGGGACGGTACCGGGCCGAACTCGGCGGCAACGGTGCGTACCTGTAGATGGTGTCGGACCCGCCCGGGACACTGGGGGAGTGACGCCCAGACCTTCATTCCTCACCGCTGGCGGGCTTCGCGCGGTCCTAGCGACTATCCCAGGAGAGGCGCCCATCCTGGTGCCTGACGCTGACGGCGGCCTGGCGCCAGTCCTCCAGGCAGCTCTGGAAGAGGTCGAGGTGCTGGACACGTACGCGACAGACCCGGTTGCCGCTGAGCGCCGAGCTGCGCTGACCGCGGATCATCCCGAGCTGGCGGCCGACGTGCGACCGCCGCTGACGCTGTTCGGCGGGCCGGTCGAGGCACTGGTGCTGCGGACGAGGTGACATGGTCCGCAATGGCTATTGCGAAAAAGGCGCAACGGCTATAGCGTTGCCGTCGTGACGACACTGCGTACCGCCACCGAGCTGCCACTCCACCGCTACCCGAGTCCGATCGGCACCGTCCAGCGCCACTACCAGCTAGTACCGAGCATGCGGGGGGCGGCGCAGGGTGTCGTCGCCGTGCCAGCTGAGGCTGACACGTTCCTGTTCCCTGCCGACCCTGACGGCGAGATCGCCGATTTCGAGGCGCTGGCCAAGGTACCCGGTGTGATCGACCCGGACGCCGCCCTGTCGGAGCTGGGCTACCGCGTCGCGCACTGATCTCACCGCGCTCGGCGGGTACGGTCGCCTGGTGCGGGTCAGGGTGGAGGTGGAACCTCGCGGGCGGGGCTGGGCGCTGACGGCCCCGGACGCCACCGCAACCGTGGTGAGGACGTACGCGGAAGTGCGGCCGGCAGCTGTGCAGCTAGCCGCCGCTGCCGCCGACATCGCCCCCAGCGCGGTGGACCTGGACCTGACCGTCACGGCCTCCGAGCTGGACGTGCTGGCAGCCGTCGACCGGCTCACCGCTGAGCGCGCTGCGGCTGAGGATGCCGTCGAGCGCGCCGGTCGGACCGCCCGTGAGATCGCCCGACGGCTGCGCGACGCCGGCGTCAGCACCACCGAGATCGCCGCGGTGATGGGCCTCTCGCGGCAGCGGGTGTCGGCGCTCCTGCGGTAGTTACGCGGCACGGTGCGCCGCGATGACGCGAGAGATCTCCTGGCGTTCGATCAACGTGCGTCGACCGAACTTGACCGTCACGAGCTCGCCGCGACGCATCATCCCGTAGAGCGTCGCCTCGCTGACACGCAGCGCCTCAGCTGCCTCGCGAATGGTCAGCAGCTGGGGCTGCTGTTCCGGTGTTTCACTCATGGGCGCAGAATGCACCAGTTCCGAGACATCACCACTACGGGGCGCGAGCTCTGTGCATCGGCGTGTCGTTCCTGCTACCACGGTGTAGTCCGGTGGAGCAGAGGAGGCCGCGGCTGGTGCCCGTTGTCGGGCGAAACTTGCCACACACTTGCCACATCAGCGACCAGCAGCGGTGTCCGCGTGATGTTCGTTGGTAGAGCTCAGTGAAGTAGCGGAGAGTCCGCTACAGTCTCATACTGCCTGTTCGCGCTGCCTTGAAAGCGAGAGACGGCTAACACCGTCCGGGGGTTCAAATCCCTCCGCCACCGCTCTTGCAGAGATTTACTCGCCGGCGAAGTTCGGCGGCCGCTTCTCGAACATCGCGGTCACCGCCTCACCGAGATCCTTCGACGGCAGGAACGCCGAGTTCCACGCCGCGACGTAGCGCAGACTCTCCGAGACCCGGGCGACGCGTTGCTGGTCGAGGACGTCCTTGATGCCGTGCACGGTCAGTGGCGGGTTCGCGGCGATCTGCTCCGCGGTGGCGTGCGCGGCCACCAGCGACGCCTCCGGATCCTCGTGCACCTCGTTGACCAAACCGATCTTCTCGGCGCGCGCGGCGTCGACGTCCTTACCAGTCAGCGCGAGTTCGCGAAGGTGGCCGTCGGTCAGGATCAGCGGCAGTCGCGCCAGCGAGCCCACGTCGGCGACGATCGCCAGCTTCACCTCGCGCACCGAGAACTTGGCGTCGGCGCTCGCGTACCGAATGTCCACCGCGCTGATCAGGTCGACGCCGCCGCCGATGCACCAGCCGTGCACCGACGCGATCGTCGGGGTGCGGCAGTCGGCCACAGCGCTGATCGCGCCCTGCATCTTCTGCAGCCGCTTGTGGAAGTCGGAGCGGGATTTGGCGCCGGCATCCAGCCCGGGCAGTTCGGCGCCCATGGCGGCGAGGTCGAGGCCGTAGCTGAAGTTGCGGCCCGAGCCGGTGAGCACGATCGCGCGCACATCGGGGTCCGCGTCCAGCGAGGTGAACACCTTTGGAAGCTCGGCCCAGAACGCCGGACCCATCGCGTTGCCCTTACCGGGACCGATCAACGTCACCTGCGCCACGTGGCCGTCGACGGCTACGGTCATCGACTCCCATGTATGGCCCATGGTGCTGAGGTTAGCGCCCGATGAGGATGTCGCTCAGCTTGGCCGAGGGCAGCACTTCGCAGATCGCGTCGGCCAGAGTCTTGGCGACGGCGGTGCGCTGGCCGCTCAGCCGGTCACTGCCCTCGGCGACCAGTTCGCCGACGATCGCCAGCTGGGCGTCTTCGGTGAGCCCGCCGTACTCCTTGCAGGTGATCATCGTGGCGTCGGGGATCGGCGGACCGGGTTCGGTGGTCTGGGCGACGGTTCCGGTCACCGTCTGGGTGCAGCCGGCGAGCCACCCCGCGCACAGCAGCGCCGCAATGGTCAGAGTCCTCGCGTGCGTGCCCATCTGGGACACGATAGGTCACCGGCCACGTAACCTGAACGCCATGCGTAGTGACCTGCCGCAGGGCCCGGATTCACCGCCGACCGACGAACTGCGCAGTGCCGAGCTCAGTCTCGGTGTGCTGCATCAGGTCATCCGCCTCATCGCGACCGATGACCTCGGCAAGCAGACACCGTGCCGCGAGTTCGACGTGGCGGAGTTGACCGAGCACCTGGTGCGGTCGACCGCGGTGCTGGGTGGTGCGGCGGGTGCCGAGATGCCGGAGCGCGATCCGTCGGATTCGGTCGAACGTCAGGTAATCCTCGCCGCCCGGTCCGCGCTCGACGTGTGGCACCGTCGCGGTATCGACGGTGCGGTCGACGTCGGCGGCGTCACGATGCCGGCCACCGTCCTGGTGGGCGTCCTGTCGCTCGAATTTCTGGTGCACGCCTGGGATTACGCGACGGCGATCGGGCGCACCGTGCCGGCGCCCGATTCGTTGAGCGAGTACGTGTTCGGCATGACGGAGAAGTTACTCACGCCGCAGGGCCGGAAGCAGGCGGGTTTCGACGATCCGATCGAGGTGCCCGACGACGCCCCGCCGCTGCAGCGGCTGTTGGCGTTCACCGGCCGGCGCGCCGAGGTTAAGACCGGCTCAGGTAGAAGTGCAGGGAGGGCCGCCCCCTAACTGAAGTCGAGGGTGCCCTTCCCGTTCAAGATGTCCATGACGGCGTTGTCGTCGACCTTCTCGAGGTGGTCAATCCAATCCACTTGCAGGCGAAGTCCAAGAAGGCGTTGTTCTCATGCGGTGCTGCGACGGTTACGCGCACACCGTCTTCACCGTAGGGCCGCACCACGAGCCGGTTCTGCGCGGCCTTCTCGACGAAGTCAAGGGTGCGCTCGGCCAGTGGCAGCCACACGAAGTTCGCCTGTGACCGCGGCACGGCGAATCCGGCTTCGCGAAGGGTGCTCGTCACGCGTTCGCGTTCGGCGACGACCTCGTCGGTGCGGGCGAGCAGTTCGTCGGCGGCGTCGAGCGAGGCCACCGCGGCAGCCTGCGACACGTTGGTCGCCGAGAACGGCACGTAGACCTTGCCGAGCGCGGTGACGATGTCGGCGGCGGCGACGGCGTAGCCGACGCGAAGGCCGGCCAAGCCGTAGGCCTTCGAAAAGGTCCGCAACACCACGACGTTCGGATATGACCGGACCAGCCCGAAACTGTCGGGGAGCATGCCGTCGCGGATGTACTCGACGTAGGCCTCGTCCAGCACGATCATGACGTCCGGCGGGACGGCGTCGACGAACCGCTCCAGAGCCTCCGGCTCGACGACGGTGCTGGTCGGGTTGTTCGGATTGCAGACGAAGACCAGCCGGGTGCGGTCACTGATGGCGGCCAGCATCGCGTCGAGGTCGTGGGTGTGGGCGCGCAGCGGCACCTGTACCGGCGTCGCGCCGGCAGTGCGCACCTGCAGCGGGTAGATCTCGAAGCTGCGCCACGCGAAGACGACCTCGTCACCGACCGTCGAGGTGATTTGGATCAGCTGCTGGCACAGGCTGACCGAACCGCAGCTGACGGAGATCTGTTCGGGGGTGAACGATCCGCCGTCGAGGTGCTTGGCGAGGTGCTCACGCAGTTCCAGGTAGCCGTTGTCGGGATAGCGGTTGATCTGGTCGGTTGCCTTCTCGATCGCGGCCCGCACACTGGGCAGCGGGCCGTGCACCGTCTCGTTGCTGGCGATCTTGATGGCACCCGGAACCGTCTTACCCGGCGTGTATGCCGGGATGTCGGCCAACTCGGGGCGGAGGCGGACGGTCACCTGACCAGCATAGGGTGGTGGATCGACCGCTTTGCTTCCACGGGCGCCCGATGTGTAGGCTGTGCGACCGGCGGTAACGTCAGGAGGCGTGCCAGAGCGGCCGAATGGGACTCACTGCTAATGAGTTGTCCCCCTTACCGGGGACCGGAGGTTCAAATCCTCTCGCCTCCGCCGCGGCTGACTCGTCAGCCACGACACAACTGAAACTCAAGCGCCCGTAGCTCAACGGATAGAGCATCTGACTACGGATCAGAAGGTTAGGGGTTCGAATCCCTTCGGGCGCACACAGTCCTTATACCGGGTTTATACCGGGTCGGGCGGCGGCTCACCTTCTACGCGCCCGGTGGAGTGGCGGTGTGGGCGGCTCTTGGTGAGCGCCACAACGCGGGGCTCAGTTGGCAGCTTGGGACCCATGACCCGGCCCGCCGCTGTCCAATCTGTTGCCCTTCTAATGTAATATCGCCCCCACTTTTCCGGGGCCATGCCAGGTGGCCTCATCATGACCGATAATTCGCCTCATGTATCGCCTCAGCTCGCTCGCCGGCGCGGACGGCGGCGCCCTGGGCGGACAGCGCGTCCGTCTCCTGTGGATCTATCTCAGCGCCACCACCTTCCTCTTCCTGTACGGCGTCGTGTTCACGCTGTTTCCGGTCCGCACCGACATCACCTACGGGAACCCGGTCGGCGGGGTCGTCGCGATCGCGCTCGGACTGGCGGCCCTGGCTTCTCTGGCGATCAGACCGCGGCGCTTGATCGGACCGACGCTCGCCGCGATGGCGGCCACCCCGATCGTGATGGCGTTCCATGTCAGCATGACCGCCGAGTACGTCTGCTTGATCGCCCCGATGTTCCTGGCGATGTACCTGCGGGCATTTCACCCCCCGCGCCAGGCCTGGTTGCTGATCGGTGTTCTCACCGCCGCATGCGTGGTCGCTGTCGGGATCGCGCCGGCGCCGCACGTCGGCGTCATCACCTTCCTCATCATCACCGTGGCGATCATCGGAGCTGCCGAATCCTTCGGCCTGCTGATACGCGCGATGTTCACCGCGGCATGCACCGATCCGCTGACCGGCCTGCTCAATCGGGCGGGCTGGGAGATCGGGACAGCGGACCTCATGGCGCGGTGCCGGTCGGCGTCGCTGACCGTCTCGGTCGTCGCGCTCGACATCGACGGACTGAAGGCTTTCAACGACACCTACGGCCACCTTGCCGGGGACCGTCACATCGCGGAGTACGCCCGGCAGTGGAGGCGGCTTGCGCCCCGTGGCGCGGTGCTGGCGAGGCTGGGTGGCGACGAGTTCGGTGCCTGCATCGCGGGTGAGGATGCCGACGTGGTCGCGGGTTTCGTCCGCGACATCCGGCACCGCACCCCTGGAGTGAGCGTGGGCACGGCCGCCGCATCCAGCCGCCACGCTGGCGTCGCCGCCCTGTATGCCCAAGCCGATGCGGCGATGTACCGCAGCCGCGGGCGGCAGGTGCGCGACGCCGGTTCCTACGACGCCGGTTCCCACGACGCCGGTTCCCACGACGCCGAGTCCCACAAGGAACCCGGCGTCGGTGATATGCGGTGTTACAACCGCTCCACCACGTAGGTCGCGGCCTGCTGCGTCATCCCGTTGACCCCGTAGAGCGCGTGCGCGATGCTCGGCTGCCCGCCCGGGGCGCCGTTGCAGATCGTGTCGCCCTCGGCGCACAGCTGCAGCGTCTTCGGCGCGTACAGCGGTCCGATGACGACCGGCGGGGCGCCGAACGTGCCGAGCCACTGCGGAGACGGCAGCCCGAACAGGGTGACGGCCGAGACGTGTTCGGCGACCTCCGCCGCGAGCGGCTGCGGAACGGCATTGCGGTAAGCGGGCGGAACGGCATCGGGCACCGTCGAGGACGTCACGAACCCGGCGACCACGGCCCCCTGGGAGAACCCGCCCAGCACGATGTCGGTGTTCGGGCACGTCGTGGCGGTGGTCTGGACACGGCTCCCGGCGTCGCGGATCCCTTCGACGACGGTCCTGGCCAGATCGTCGCGGGCGTCGAAGTTGTTGGACGCCGCGTAGTTCACCGAGTACACGTTCACGGTTCGAGGGCCGGCCTGCGCGCGCACGGCGTCGACGAACGACTGTCCGACGCCGCCGACACCCGGCCCCTCACCGCTGCCGCGGGCGAAGACGATCTCCACGTCGGGGCACGCCTGAGCGGACGCCGACGGGGCGGCCACTCCCGCCATCGCGGCCCAGGTGGTCACGGCCACTGCGCCGAGGACGCGACCGAATCGACGAACTCTCATGGGGAACTCCTGCTGAACGTAGTGACCCGACGAGAGGCGTGGTTACCCTCGCGGGGGCCCGCCAAACTCCGCGTAATCTCGCACGACATGACGACACCTCCGGTGATCCAGCGCTGGCTAGACCTCGTCGACGACGACAAACGGTGGCGATGTGACGACGCCGCTCCGGTCGACGAGTGATCCATGCGGCTGCTGCTCATCGCCGACACACATGTGCCCAAACGGGCTCGCGACCTGCCCCCGGTGGTGTGGGACGAGGTGGCGCAGGCCGACGTCGTCATCCACGCCGGTGACTGGGTCGAGCCGGGTCTGCTCGACGTGCTCGAGGAGCGCTCGAAGCGGCTGGTGGCGTGTTGGGGCAACAACGACGGCGACGAGTTGCGGCGCCGCCTACCCGAACGCGCGGGCGTCACGCTGGACGGGGTGCGGTTCACCGTCGTGCACGAAACCGGCGTCTCGGGTGGACGCGACGCGCGGATGGCCGAGCTCTACCCGGACACCGACGTGCTCGTGTTCGGGCACAGCCACATCCCGTGGGACACCACGGCTACCACGGGGCTGCGGCTGCTCAACCCGGGTTCGCCGACGGACCGGCGCCGTCAGCCGTACCGCACGTACATGACGGCGACGGTGGCCGACAGGGCGCTGGGCGAAGTGATCTTGCACAGCATCGTCCCCGAGAACCCACGCAGCTGACCGCCCGGCAAGGGTCGTCGACGTCCACGAGATCGCGGCCGCGACGCCATCGTGATCCGCGTGGAAATCCCAAGCCGACGGTCCGTGGGCGGCAGCAGCATCGGCCGGAACGGGTTGATCCAGGACGCGTGGTTGTCCTGGACGTCGCGCGGGCGCGCCGAACGCTGGCTGGCCGACGGCACCGGGCTGACAACCCGCTGCACGCCGGCGGGCAAGGTGACATCATCGCCACCGTGGCCGTCAACCCTCCGCAGTCCATCGCCTACCCGGCGCCCGGTTCGCGCCCGCACCGCGTCGCCGAGGAAAGGCTCGACCCCCACGTCATCGTGTTGTTCGGGGCGACCGGTGATCTGGCGAAACGCAAACTGCTGCCGGGGATGGCGTACCTCGTGCAGTCCGCGCTGGCGCCCAAGATCCGGGTGGTCGGCACGTCACTGGAGGATCTCAGCGGTGACGAGTTCCGGGCGCTGGCACGCGAGGCCGTCGACGCGTTCGGCAGCCACACGCTGACCGACGAGGAGTGGGAGGGCTTCGCCTGCCGGGTCACCTACGTGCCGCAGAGTGCGGGGCCTGAGGCGCTCGCCGCGGCGGTGAAGGCGGCCGAAGGCGAACTCGGCCCCGACACGCGGCGGCTGCACTACCTGTCGGTGCCGCCCAAGGCGGCCAAGGCCGTCATCACCATGCTCAAGGACTCCGGTCTGGTCGAACGTTCCCGGGTGGTGATGGAGAAACCGTTCGGCACCGACCTGGCCAGCGCGGTCGAGCTCAACGCCTTCCTCCACGACACCTTCGAGGAGTCGCAGATCTTTCGTATCGACCACTTCCTCGGCAAGGAGGCGGCGCAGAACATCCTGGCGTTCCGGTTCGCCAACGGCCTGTTCGAGCCGATCTGGAACCGAAACTTCATCGACCACATCCAGATCGACATCCCCGAGAAGCTCGGCCTCGACCAGCGGGCCAACTTCTACGAGAGCACCGGTGCCTACAAGGACATGGTGGTCACCCACCTGTTCCAGGTGATGGCGTTCGTCGTCATGGAGCCGCCGACCGCATTGGAGCCCAGGGCGATCAGCGAGGAGAAGAACAAGGTCTTCCGGTCGATGCTGCCCGTCGACCCGAACAAGGTGATCCGCGGTCAGTACGTCGGCTACCGCGAGGAAGACGGCGTGACACCGGATTCGGAGACCGAGACGTTCATCGCGCTGCAGGTCGGCGTCGACAACTGGCGCTGGGCCGGCGTGCCGATTTATCTGCGCACCGGCAAGAAGATGGCCGAGGGGCAGCGGATCATCTCGATCGCGTTCAAGGAGGCGCCGCGCTCGATGTTCCCGCCCGGGTCGGGCGTCGGGTCCCAGGGGCCCGACCATCTGACGTTCGACCTGGCCGACAACTCGAAGGTGTCGCTGTCGTTCTACGGCAAGCGGCCGGGGCCCGGGATGAAGCTCGACAAGCTGTCCATGCAGTTCTCGACGCAGGAGACCGGCCGCGTCGGCGACGTGCTCGAGGCCTACGAACGGCTGATCCTCGACGCGATGCGCGGAGACCATACCCTGTTCACCACGGCCGAGGGCATCGAATCACTGTGGGACCGTTCGACTCCGCTGCTCGAGGACCCACCGCCGGTGAAGATGTACCAGCCCGGCACCTGGGGGCCCAACGCCGTCCACCAGCTGATCGCGCCGAATGCGTGGCGGTTGCCGTTCGAACGCGAATGGCGGGAGACGAAGCCGGAGTAGGCGCTTCCCTCACACCGGCGCCGGTCTGATGGCAGGGTTGTCGACATGGACTCGAAGCCACCGAGTGCGGCCATCGACGAAGCTCACCGGAATCACCTGAGCACCCTGCCGTTCACCGACCGAAGGGATTTCGACGACGCCGACCGCGGCTTCATCGCCGCGCTCGTTCCGTGCGTCCTCACCGCCGCCGACGGGCGGGTGGTGTGGGACAACGACGCCTACACCTTCCTCGACGGCCAGGAGGCGCCGACGTCGGTGCACCCGAGCCTGTGGCGGCAGTCCCAGCTCGCTGCCAAACAGGGTTTGTACGAAGTAGTCGAGGGCATCTACCAGGTGCGCGGATTGGACCTGTCGAACATCACGTTCGTCGAGGGGGACACCGGCGTCATCGTGATCGACCCGCTGGTGTGCACGGAGACCGCCGCGGCGGCACTCACGCTGTACCGAGCGCACCGCGGCAAGCGCGCCGTCGTCGCCGTCATCTACACCCACAGCCACGTCGACCACTTCGGCGGTGTGCTGGGTGTGACGACCCAGGCCGAGGTCGACGCGGGCACGGTCGCGATCATCGCCCCCGAGCACTTCACCGAACACGCCGTGCAGGAGAACGTCTACGCCGGCACCGCGATGGCCCGCCGCGCCGCTTACATGTACGGCACCGTGCTGGCGCGCGGTGTGCGCGGCCAGGTCGGCTGCGGCCTGGGGCAGGCGCCGTCGACCGGTGAGGTCGCGCTGGTCGTACCGACCGTCGACATCCGCGCGACAGGGGAGACCCACACCGTCGACGGCGTCGAGATCGAGTTCCAGATGGCTCCCGGGACCGAGGCTCCCGCCGAGATGCACTTTTACTTTCCGCAGTTCCGTGCACTGTGTATGGCGGAGAACGCCACCCACAACCTGCACAACCTGCTGACGTTGCGTGGTGCGCTGGTGCGCGACCCGCACGGCTGGGCCGGTTACCTCACCGAGGCCATCGACGCGTTCGCCGACCGCGCCGACGTCGTGTTCGCGTCCCACCACTGGCCGACCTGGGGTCGCGAACGCATCGTGGAGTTCCTGTCTGTGCAACGGGACCTGTACGCCTACCTGCATGACCAGACGCTGCGTCAGCTCAACCAGGGGCACACGGGCATCGAGATCGCGGAGACCTTCGCGCTGCCGCCGGCACTCGAGAAGGCCTGGCACGCCCACGGTTACTACGGTTCGGTCAGCCACAACGTCAAGGCGGTCTACCAGCGCTACATGGGCTGGTTCGACGGCAACCCCGGCCGGCTGTGGCAGCACCCCCCCGCAACGGCCGGACCGCGCTATGTCGAGGCGATGGGCGGGCTGGACCGGGTGGTCGAGTTGGCTCGCGCCGCCTTCAACGGTGGTGATTTCCGTTGGGCAGCAACGTTGCTCGATCACGCCGTGTTCACCGACGAACAGCACACCGGTGCGCGCGCCCTGTACGCCGACACACTGGAACAGCTGGCCTACGGGGCGGAGAACGCCGTCTGGCGCAATTTCTTCCTGTCCGGGGCGACCGAACTGCGTGATGGCAACTTCGGCACCCCCACCCAGTCGACGTCGCCGACGGTGCTGGCGCAGTTGACGCCGGCGCAGATGTTCGACGCGCTCGCGATCAACATCGACGGCCCGGCGGCGTGGGACCTCGACGTGGCGGTGGACGTGACGTTCTCCGACACCGGCGACAACTACCGGCTGACGCTGCGCAACGGAGTCCTGGTCCACCGCAGAGTGCCCGCCGACGGGGCGAGCGCACAGGCCACCATCCGGCTGGCGAACAAGCTGCGGCTGCTCTCCTACGCCGCCGGTGACACTGCCTCGCCCGGCGTCGAGATCACCGGCGACGAGGCGGCGCTGGCGAACATCGTGGCGGTTCTCGACCGGCCGGACCCGAGCTTCCAGATCGTCACGCCGTAGGCGGCTACGGCAGGCCGCCGTCGGCGCGCAGGATCGACCCCGTCGTGAAGCTCGACGCGTCGGACATGAGGAACAGTGCTGCGCCGACGACTTCGGCGGGCTCGCCGGCACGCTCGAGCGCGAGGTGCCCGAAGGGCTTCTCGACGCCCTCCAAGTTCCACGCCTTGCTGATGTCGGTGAGGAACGGCCCGGCCATCAACGTGTTCACCCGCACTGTCGGGCCGAATGCCCTGGCTAGGCCCTCGGTCAGCGCGTTGAGGCCAGCCTTCGCGGCGGCATACGGCAGCATCGTCGGGTCAGGCCGAATGGAGCCGCTCGAGCTGATGTTGACGATGCGTCCACCCCCGTCGGCCACCATCCGCTCACCGACCAGGACCGACAACCGGAACGGCCCCTTGAGGTTGAGGTTCATCACCGCGTCGAACAGCTTCTCGGTGACGCTGCTCAACGAGTCGTACAGCGGTGACATGCCGGCGTTGTTGACCAGCACGTCGAGCTTTCCGAACCGTTCGTACACCGCGTCCACGAGGCCGTCGAGCTGATCCCAGCGCCCGACGTGTACCTGATAGGGCAGCACGGCGCGGCCCGTCGCCGCGGTGATCTCCGCGGCGGTGGCCTCGCACCTCTCGAGCGACCGGCTCGCGATCACGACGTCGGCCCCGCACCGCGCCGCACCGAACGCGATCTGGCGACCGAGGCCGCGGCTGCCCCCGGTCACCAGCACCACCCGGCCGGCCAGGTCGAACAGGTCGTCGGCGTAACCCATGGGCCCATATGGTGTCACGGTGCAACTGCTTTTGGTCAGACATGCGCTGCCGCTGCGTAGCGAACCCGGTCAGGGTTCGGACCCGGACCTCTCCGAAGAGGGCATCGAGCAGGCCAAACGGCTCCCCGACGCGCTCGCGCGGTTCCGGGTCGCGCGACTGATGAGTAGTCCACAGCGGCGCGCCGTGCAGACCGCACAGCCGGTGGCCGACGCACTCGGGCTGCCCGTCGAGGTCGACGAGCGTCTCGCCGAGTACGACCGCGACCTGCCGCTCTACATTCCCATCGAGCAGATCGCGAAGGAGCACCCGCAGGAACTAGAGCGGCTGATGAACGGCAAGCTCCCCGGCGGCGTCGACGAGGACGCGTTCCTGGCCCGGATCTTCGCCGCCGTCGACGACCTCGTGGGGAGCGCTGAGCGCCAGGACACCGTCGCGGTGTTCAGCCACGGTGGGGTGATCAACGCGCTACTGCACGGCGTGCTGCGCACCGAGCGGCTGTTGTCCTTCCACGTCGACTACGCCTCGGTGACGCGGCTGCTGTGGTCGTCGCGAGCGCGCCGACTCGCGGTGGCATCGGTCAACGGGACCGAGCACGTATGGGATCTGCTGCCCCGAAATAGGCGGTGGTAGACATTTTGCCATGACGTCTTCCACCTTCGACGGGCTCGACCTCGGCGCGCTCGACCGCCATCTGCGTTCCGAAGGCATCCCCCGCACCGGTGAGCTGCGCGCCGAGCTGCTCGCGGGCGGCCGCTCCAACCTGACGTTCCTGGTGTTCGATGACGCGTCGAAGTGGGTGTTGCGCCGCCCGCCGCTGCACGGGCTCACCCCGTCGGCGCACGACATGGCCCGCGAATACCGCGTGGTCGCCGCGCTCGCCGACACGGCTGTGCCGGTGGCCGGCGCGGTGACGATGAGCAACGACGACTCGGTGCTCGGCGCCCCGTTCCAGATGGTGCAACACGTCGAGGGCCGGGTAGTGCGCACCGCGGAGGAACTGCAGGCGCTCGGTGACGTGGCGACGCTGCACGGGTGCGTCGACGAGTTGATCCGGGTGTTGGCCGAATTGCACGCGGTGGATCCGACCGCGGTCGGGCTGGGTGATTTCGGCAAACCCAGCGGCTACCTCGAACGTCAGGTCCGGCGGTGGGGGTCGCAGTGGGGACATGTGCGCCTCGAGGACGATCCGCGCGATGCCGACGTGCACAAGCTGCACGCCGAACTCGGCGAACGGGTCCCGGCCGAGAGCCGCGCGTCGATTGTGCACGGCGACTACCGCATCGACAACACGATCCTCGACGCGACCGACGCCACGAAGGTGCGGGCGGTGCTGGACTGGGAGATGTCAACGCTCGGTGATCCGCTCAGCGACGCGGCCCTGATGTGCGTGTACCGCAACCCGATGTTCAACTACGTCCACAGCGACGCGGCGTGGACCTCGGAGCTGCTTCCGACCGGTGACGAGATGGCGCAGCGGTATGCGACGGTGTCAGGCCAGGAACTCGCGCACTGGGGCTTCTACCTGGCGCTGGCGTACTTCAAGCTGGCGATCATCGCCGCGGGTATCGCGTTCCGCGCCCGGATGGGCGGTACCGAGGACAACGTGGGCCAGGCCGTCGCCCCGCTGATCGCAGCGGGCCTAGAAGCCCTCGACTAGCGCATTGCGGCTTTGTAGTTCTTCTTCGCCGCGCGGCGTAGCTGGAACAGCCGCGCCGCGCCTGCGAGGGAGGCGATCAGGCCACCACACACCGCGGCGAGCAGGATCGCCACGCCCAGCGGCAGATTCCAGTGCCAGCCGAGGAAGGCGAATTCGGCGGACTCGGTGTTCTGGGCGATGAAGATCAGCAGCACGATCAGGATGAGCAGACCGACGATCACCGACGTCCAGACGGCGGCGGCGCGGGTGAAGTCGACCTTCTTCACCGCAGGCGGTGTGCGGTCGGCGACCTCGAAGTCGGCCGGGATCGGAGGACCGGGGTTCGCGGGGTCGTAGCGTTCCTGCTCACGCCCCGGGGACGCCCCGTACGGATCGTTGCTCACAGCTCATCATTTCCCGCTACGGGTGTTTGCGAAACACAGATGCCGATCGCGCTGCCGCTGATTCTCGGCGGTGTGGGCCGCCACCCAGACCGTGGTCGACTTTGGTAGCGGGCTACGCACCCGCCGGCAGCGTCGCATACGGTAGGAGGGTGAGTGAAGCCGACCGCTCTGACCTGAAGAACACCTGGCCCGCGGTCCTGACGTGGCGGGCGCACGATGTCGCCCGGATGGAATCCGTCCGTGTGCAGTTGTCGGGTAAGCGCATCAAGGCCTACGGCCGGATCGTCGCCGCTGCCTGCGATGCGCACCCGGCCTTCTCCGCCTCCTACGACCTCGTCACCGACGAACTCGGCGCCACGAAACGGCTCGCGATGACGGTCACGCTGGCCGAGCGGGAACGCCAGGTGTCGTTCGCCCGTGACGAAGAGAACATGTGGCTGGTCCGCGATCAGCAGAACCAGATGAAACGCGCCCCGTTCGACGGCGCGCTGGACGTGGACGTGGTGCTCAGCCCGTTCTTCAACACGCTGCCGATCCGCCGCGCCGGTCTGCACGAGCGCAGCGATTCGATTGTCGTCCCGGTGGTGTACGTCCGGTTGCCCGAATTCTCCGCGGAGGAGGCGTCGATCAGCTACAGCGGCGGCGGGCCGGGCTCCGACGGCATCAAGCTGCAGTCACCGGTCGCCGACACCACGATCATCGTCGACGCCGACGGGTTCATCGTCGACTATCCCGGGTTGGCAGCGCGGATCTGATCACCCCGCCGGCCCGCCCGGCGGCGGCCAGTTCGTCGCGCCAGTTCTCGGCGCCGATCACTGTGGTGATGATCTCGGGGCGGCTGAAACTCTCGTAGCGCATGCGGGCGGCGTGGCCGGAATCGACCAATTCGGCCACCGACCCGTTCCGCGCCAACGCATCGCGGGCGGCGGTGAGCAGTTCGATGCTGCGGTCCAGGGCCGGGACGAGTTCTGGGGAGTTGGCCTCGCACATCGCCCGCACCAGGTCGGGCGCCGTCGCGGCAACCCGGGTGCCGTCCCGGAACGATCCGGCCGCCAGCGCGAACGCCAGCGGCACCTGACCTGCCGTGGCTGCCAGCGCCTCGGCGAGCAGGTGCGGCAGGTGCGAGATCCTGGCGGCGGCCGCGTCGTGTTCGTCCGAGCGGGCAGGCACCACCACCGCATGGCAGTCCAACGCCAGCGTCATCACCTGAGCCCACACCCCGGGATCGACGTGGTCGTCGACGCTGACCACCCACGGCGCGCCGACGAACAGCGCGGCATTGCCGGCCGACCAGCCGGAATGAGCGGTGCCGGCCATGGGATGGCCACCGACGAAGCGCTCCTGCAGGCCGAAGGACCGGACCTTTTTCAGCACAGGACCTTTGACGCTGGTCACATCGGTGAGTGGACAGTGCGGCGCGGTGTGGCGAATGTGTCGGAGCATCAGGCCGAGGGCGGGCGCCGGCACGGCGAGCACGACCAGCGCCGACGTCTCCGCGGCGCGCCCGAGCACCTCCTCGAGGTGGTCGCTGGCGTCGAATCCGTCGAAGCGCGCACCCAGGACACCCTCGACCGAGCGGTTGTATCCGAACACCTCGCGTCCGGCGGCCGCGACCGCGCGCATCACCGAGCCGCCGATGAGGCCCAGGCCCAGAACGCACACCGGTGGTTTCGTCACCGTTCCAGGTTGGCACACGGCGTCGCCGCCGGTGGCCACGCCTGGTCAAAAGCGCTGGTGGGCGACTACCGTAACGCGACATGGGAGCACAGAGTGCGCCGGCACAGGGCACGCCCGACGGGTTCGGCGTGGCCGTCATCCGCGAGGACGGTAAGTGGCGCTGCGCGCCCATGCGGCGGGCTTCCCTCAACAGCCTCTCGGCCGCCGAGAAGGAGCTGTGTGACATCCGCAGTGCCGGCGCGGTGTTCGGGTTGCTCGACATCGACGACGAGTTCTTCGTGATCGTCCGGCCCGCCCCGTCGGGCACTCGGTTGCTTCTCTCGGACGCCACCGCCGCGCTGGACTACGACATCGCCGCCGAGATCCTCGAACAACTCGACGCGGACATCGAACCCGACGACCTCGACGACGTCGACCCGTTCGAGGAGGGCGACCTCGGACTGCTCTCGGACATGGGGCTGCCCGAAGCGGTGCTCAGCGTCATCCTCGATGAAACCGACCTGTACGCCGACGAGCAACTCGGCCGCATCGCCCGCGAGATGGGTTTCGCCGACGAGTTGTCGGCGGTGCTCGACAACCTCAATCGGTGAGCTCCGACGAGCTCCTGATCCGCGCCGCCCTCGACGCCGCGGCGCTCGCCGGTCCGAGGGACGTGCCGATCGGCGCGGTGGTGTTCGGGCCCGGCGGCGCGGAACTGGCCCGGGCTGCGAATGCGCGCGAAGCGCTGGGCGATCCGACCGCGCACGCGGAGGTGCTCGCGTTGCGGGCGGCGGCGGCGGTGCTGGGCGATGGGTGGCGGCTCGAGGGGACGACGCTGGCGGTGACCGTCGAACCGTGCACGATGTGCGCAGGCGCCCTGGTGCTGGCGAGGGTCGCGCGGGTGGTGTTCGGGGCGTGGGAACCCAAGACCGGGGCGGTCGGCTCACTGTGGGACCTGGTGCGAGACCGCCGACTCAACCACCGCCCGGATGTGCGCGGCGGTGTGCTGGCCGACGAGTGCGCGAAACCGCTCGAGGCATTCTTCGCCCGCCAGCGCTGACTTTTTGCCGCCTCCCGCCGAGCGATTAGGGGCTGTGCGGCCCGTTCGGTAAGCTGCCACACGGTGGCGTGTCCGAGCGGCCTAAGGAGCACGCCTCGAAAGCGTGTGACGGGTAACCCCCGTCCGAGGGTTCAAATCCCTCCGCCACCGCCATTCTTTGCCGTGGCCGGTATGACATTCGGTCGGCCCGCCGAAGTACAGGGCGGGTGGACGGCGAACCCGGGGACATCGCGCAATACTGGCCCGGTGTCTGACCGCAATGTGCTCGGCAACCCACTGCAGGAGTGCGGCACGGACCCGTTGACCGGCTTCTACCGTGACGGCTGCTGTTCGACGGGCTCGGAAGACCTCGGCGCGCACACGATCTGCGCCGTCGTCACCGTCGAGTTCCTCGACCATCAGCGCTCGATCGCCAACGACCTGTCCACCCCGCGGCCCGAGTACCGCTTCCCGGGTCTGAATCCTGGCGACCGCTGGTGCGTGACGGCCACCAACTGGCTGCGCGCCTACCAGGACGGGTGCGCCGCGCCGGTGGTACTGGCCGCTACGCACGAACGCACCCTCGACGTGGTGCCGATCGACGCGTTGAAGCGGCACGCGGTCGACGTGCCCGAGGACCCGGGCGGCCTCGAGGATCAGAAGTGAGAGGCGGTGAAGTCCTGTCTCCAGGCGCCGCCCTTGCACATCAGCACCAACCCGTCTGGCGCCTGCGCCACACCGGTGCTGCCCTCGCAGGGCGCACCCTTCGTGCGCACTCCCACGAGCGCGGGCTGGGGCACCCACCTGGACTGCGTAGCGCACACGTAGCTGTTGCCCGCCGCGTCGAGGCCGAACAGATAGTGGATTCCTCCGGGGACGCAGGACCCGCTCGGATCGATGTTGCGGTCCACATACGGCACACACTCCGCGCTGTCGCAGGGGCTCGCCGCAGCCGGCGATGCGGTGAAGAGCGGCGCGGCCAGCACACCGCCGGCCGCTACCAGAACAGCCATCAGTTTCATGGGCTCAGATTGCCCGATTCACCTCCCCGACCGCAGGAAATTGCCCGAGACGGTGATCGCCGGCGCCGACGAGTCGCCGCCGACCACCAGCGTCGCGAACGCGATGTCACCGGCAATCCCCGCGAACCAGCCGTGGGAGACGGTGTCCCCGAACTCTGCCGTCCCGGTCTTCCCGCCGAGGTCCGCGATGTCGGACAGCTCACTGGCGGTGCCCTCGGTGACCGTCGCCCGCATCATCGCCCGCAGCGCATCCACCACGTCGGTAGCCAGTGGTTCGGGCGGGGCGTCGGCGGTGGTCTTCTCACCGAGGACGAGCGTCGGCGTGATCGTCGAGCCGTGGGCGAGGCTGGCCTCGGCCACCGCGAGGCCGAACGGGCTGACCGTGACCGTGCCCTGGCCGATCCCGTTCTCCACGCGCTCGGCGGCGGTCTCCGCGGCGGGCACCCGGCCGGTGACCGTGGTCAGACCCGGGACCACGTAGTCGACGCCGATCCCGAACGCTCGCGCCGTTGTGGACAAGGCATCGGCGGGCAACCGCTCGGCGAGCGCGGCCATCGAGGTGTTGCAGGACCGGGCGAAGGCCGTGGTGAGCGGCACCGTGCCGAGGTCGAACTCGCCGTCGTTGGGGATCGTGCGGTTCTCGATCGTGAGCCGGCCCGGACACGTCACCGGCGTGTCGGGTGTCGCCAGCCCGGCTTCCAGGGCGGCGGCGGTGGTGATCGTCTTGAACGTCGACCCTGGGGGATAGAGCCCGTTGAACGCGATGGCGCCCTCGGCGTCGGCCGCCTCGTTCTGCGCCGCCGCGAGGATGCCACCGTCTGATGGCGACACTGCGACGAGCATGGTGGGTCGCGGCTCGGCGGCCACGGCGGCCTGAGCCAACAGCTGCAGCCGCAGGTCCAAAGAGGTGCGGACGGGGTCGGTCGGTGCGGGCGGGGTAGCGGTCAACCGTTGTGCGGCCGAGCCGTCGACGTCGACCAGGTACACCGACCAGCCGGCGGTTCGGGTGATGCGGTCATGCCATAACTTGGGCAGCTCGGCCATCGCCGGTGAGGACAGCGCGCGGTCCGCGGTCAGCAGGTCGCCCTCTTCGCCGATCGCGACGCCTGGCACGGCGCGCAGCTGGTCGGCGATCGGCCTGAGATCGGCTTCGCGCAACCGGATCACAGTGATGACCTGGTCGTCGTTGGAGTCGAACTGCGCCTGGATCGATTCCGGGGTGATGGTCGGCTCGATCGGGGCGAGCAGTGCGGCGAGCGCGGACGCCGACTCCCGGTGCACGCGGTCGAGGCTGACCAGCCCGACCGTCTGCCACGTCATCAGCGGCTGGCCGGTGCGGTCGAGCACCGGTGTCTGCAACTCGCTGTCCTCGCTGTACTGGAACGCCATCCCCGGCTTCAGATCCGGGTGCAGCAGCGCCGGTGACCACACCAGCCGCCACTCGTCGCCGCTCTGCTCCGCCGTACCGGTCGCCTCGTAACCGAACTCGCGGTCGGGCGCCAGCGTCCACCGGTAGGTCAGGGTCTGATTGCTCTCCTCGCCGTTGACCGGCGCCGGCGACAGCTGCACGGCCGCGTCGGCACCCATGCCGTCGAACATGGCGGCGATGACGGGTTCGGCCGCGGCGGGATCGGAGGTCTGCTGCGCGGCCGACTTCACGTCGCGCCGGCCCAGGGCGTCGGCGAAGGCGTGGAACGGGTCCGCGGGGCTCGGCGACGAGCAGGCCGTCAGGGCGAGGAGAAGTGCGCACACCAGCGCGAGGACGAGTCGCTTCACCACCACATCGTGTCAGTGCCTTAGGCATCGATCTGCCGGTCGTGACACAGTTGTGTCGATCACCACGGGCTTGGTGCCGTTCTCGCACCGGCCTGGCCGCCGAGGAGCGTCGCAGCCTGCGGCTGGCGATCAAACAAGAGGCGGCCGCGGGAACATCGCGCGGTGCCTGGCGACGTTCGGCGAACCGCCCTCAGCGCTGGGGGATCATGCGGCAGCGGCCGAGCTGTCATCGCCCGGATCCGGGTCCCGCTTTTTTTCCCCATCTGGATCTTGGTCTTGATCTTGATCTTGGTTCTGGCCCTCGGACCGCGCGGCGGGCCCAGTCTTCGGTGCATTCTCGTCGCGACTCGTGGAATTCCGGGCGCCGGATCTCAGCTTGACGGTGGCGCGTCCTGCGCCATTCGGGTCCTCGTCCCGCAGGTCCTCGGCAAGCTGCTTCTGGTGTCTAGTGGGAGACGTCTCCCGCGTCGGCGTTGAAGGGAGGGCGTCGACGAAGTTCTCCGCGCCGTCACGCAATGCGTCGGGCAGGGCCTTCGCGGTCTCGACGATCCGTTCGGGCGGTGTGATCAACGAGAATCGCGTCGGCTGGTCAGCGTCCTGGTAGTCGGCGTCCTCGTCGACCCCGACGGTCCGGTAGTCGCGGTCGGTGTAGCCCATGTCGACCAGCAGGCGCAGCGTCGGTTCGACTGCGCCGACGAACGGTTCGACCACCACCGTGGTTCCGGTGACGCGGGCGAGATCGCGGATCGGCTGCAGCAGCGGGAGTTGCTCGGCGCGGATCAGCACGTAGGTGTCGGTGCCGCCCGCGTCGGTCGTGACGACCCTGACCGATTGCGGAGCGGACTCCAGGTCGACGTTGTCGGGTCCCTGGTCGCCATGGAAGTACGCGAATCCAAGGGCGGCGTTGGCCAGTGACAGCGGGTTCGCGTAGGCGGGGAAGTCGGCGATCAGGTCGTATTCGAGGCTCACGAAGGTTTCGTCGTACGGTGACGGCGCCGCCGCGCCGGTGCTGGTGAAGCCGGGGATCCGTAGGCTGGGGAAGCGGGAGTAGATGCCGCCGTTGGGAACGGTCGGGGAGGCGATGAACATGAACGCGATGCCCTCGTCGGCGTCCGGGGCGTCGGGCGCTACCAGCGCGCGCTTGTAGCGCTCGGCGACCAGCGCTCCCTCCGAGTAGCCGACGATGAGCACGGGCCTCTCGGCGGCGTCGACTGCCTCCTCCAGCGGTGCCTGGCCCGCGGCCACACTCGGGTCGACGGGTAGCTGGGCCGGGTACAGGACACCGACGTAGGTCCGGTCCGGTACCAATACCAATGCGCCCTGGAACTTGCTCGGGATTCGCTCGCCGGTCGAATCCTTCCAGCCGCCGACCCCGATCACCGTGGTTGCGGTCGGAATCGTGGCAGCGGTCGCGGTGGTGGCGTGGCCCAGCGCCAGTGCCGTCGACAGGCCCGCGGTGGCACCTGCGACCAGAATCGGTGTGAGCGGCGGTCGCCGCCGTCTGCGATGCTTTGCCACGAGCGAGCCCCCTTGCGAGATATGGTGGCGCCGCCACGGCGCCGGACGAAGGCTACCGCATAGCAAACGCAGCGGCCGTAAGTTACTTGCACAGTGAAAGTACTTGCACAGTGAAAGACGGCGGCCGCCGTGGCTGTGTGACTCTTCTTGATTACGGGCAGGTGACCTCGATCTCGAACGGTTTGGTCACCGGTTGCAGCGGGTTGGCCATGTCGACCCCGGTCGCGTTGCCCTTGATGGTGTAGGTCGTGTCGTCCTTCTCCACCTCGGCGTTGCCCTGGCCGGTGCCCTGCTGGAAGCCGAGCGTGACGCCGTTGACGTTGCCCAGACCGACGGATTGCACCGCGGGCGGGTCGGCTTCGGTCACCACCGCGCCGATCCCGGTGGTGGCCTGACCGATCGCGATGTTGAGGTTGCCGCCCATGGAGGTGCAGGCGACGGTGCCCTGGATGTTCTGCTCCTGACCGTCGATGACGACCCTCGCGGCACCGGGGGCCGAGGTGGCCTCCGCCGATGCGCTAGCCGTGGCGGTGTCGCCGGCGTCCGCGGATGTGGTCGACTCGGAGGAACCGCTGTCCGAGGAACAGCCCGCCAGCGCGGCGACGACGATCGCCGCCCCACCGACACTCACCACGAAACCACGCTTCACACTGTTCTCCTTCTGCTCGCGCGGCCCGTCCGTGGTGGCCGGGCCGTCGAAGAGAAGTATGGTGCGCTCACCTTGCTGCGGTTCGCGATTGGTGGAAAAGGTGACGATCCGACCGGCAGGTTCGCCCGCATGCAGACACTGCGCACCCCGACGAGCGCTTCGCTGACCGCCCTCGATTCGCATCACCCAGCAAGGTTCAGCGACAGCGACCCGATCACGGGTGGGACGGCCCCGATCCTGCGGCGGTCGATGCGCGGTGGCGCCGGAATCGACCATCGTGGAATTCATGGTCCGGCACTGATCCGGTGTTGAATACCCGCGTGCACCAGCAATTCTTCACCGTCGAGGCGCGACTCGCGGGTCAGCGCGGCCGGGTCGGTGTGATCCACACCCCGCACGGAGACATCCGCACCCCCGCATTCATTGCGGTGGGCACCCAGGCCACGGTTAAGGCGGTGTTGCCTGAGACGATGAAATTACTTGGAGCCCAAGCCATCCTGGCCAACGCCTACCATCTGTACCTGCAGCCGGGGCCGGACATCGTCGACGCCGCGGGCGGACTGGGCGCCTTCATGAACTGGCCAGGGCCCACCTTCACCGACAGTGGCGGGTTCCAGGTGATGTCGCTCGGCGTGGGGTTCAAGAAGGTGCTCGCGATGGACACCACACGCGTGCAGACCGACGACATCATCGCCGAGGGAAAAGAACGGCTGGCACACGTCGACGACGACGGCGTGACGTTCCGCTCGCATCTGGACGGCTCCCGTCACCGGTTCACGCCCGAGGTGTCGATCGGCATCCAGCATCAGTTGGGCGCCGACATCATCTTCGCGTTCGACGAGCTCACCACACTCGTCAACACCCGCGGATATCAGGAGCGGTCGGTGCAGCGCACCCATGAGTGGGCGGTGCGGTGCCTGGCTGAACACCGCCGCCTGCGCGCGAAGCGCTCGCACAAACCGTCGCAGGCACTGTTCGGTGTCGTGCAGGGCGCCCAGTACGAGGACCTGCGGCGACACGCCGCGCGCGGGCTGGCTGGCCTGGGCTTCGACGGGTTCGGCATCGGTGGTGCGCTGGAGAAGCAGAACCTCGCCACCATCGTGGGCTGGGTGACCGACGAGCTACCGGAGGACAAACCGCGCCACCTGCTCGGGATCAGCGAACCCGACGACCTGTTCGCCGCCGTCGCCGCCGGCGCCGACACCTTCGACTGTGTGTCGCCCTCGCGGGTGGCCCGCAACGCGGCGGTGTACTCGGCGACCGGACGATACAACATCACGGGGTCGCGCTACCGGCGCGACTTCTCGCCGATCGACGGCGAATGCGACTGCTACACCTGCGCGCACTACACCCGCGCCTACATCCACCACCTGTTCAAGGCCAAGGAGATCCTTGCCTCGACGCTGTGCACGATCCACAACGAGCGTTTCGTCGTCCGTCTCGTCGAGTCGATCCGGGCCGCCATCCTGGCCGGTGAATTCGACGAGCTGCGGGAGCACGTCGTCGGGCGTTACTACGGTTGACCTGCTGACTTGTTGTGCGCCTGCACAATGACAGCCATGACCACCGCGGATGCCCACACGCTGCTCGGCCGGCTGCTCGACCCGGCCAACAGGGCCGATCCGTACCCGCTGTACGCGGATCTGCGCGCCGCCGGCCCGCTGGTGCTGCCCGCGGCCAACCTGGTGGTGTTCTCCACGTTCGCCGACTGTGACGAGGTGCTGCGGCACCCCGCCTCGGCCAGTGACCGGCTGAAGTCGAGCGTCGCGCAGCGGGAGATCGCCGCGGGAGCGGTGGCACGCCCGTTCGGCGCTCCCGGGTTCCTGTTCCTCGATCCGCCGGACCACACGCGGTTGCGCCGGTTGGTCAGCTCGGCGTTCGTACCGAGGGTGGTCAAGGCGCTGGAACCGGAGATCGTGGCGCTGGTGGACTCGCTGCTGGACACGGTGGCGGCCAAGGGGCAGTTCGACGCCGTCGCCGACCTGGCGTATCCGCTCCCGGTGGCGGTGATCTGCCGCCTGCTCGGCGTGCCGCTGGAGCACGAGCCGCAGTTCAGCCGAGCGTCGGCGCTGCTGGCCCAGTCGCTCGACCCGTTCATCACCGTCACCGGTCAGGCGGCGCAGGGATTCGATCAGCGGCGCGAGGCGGCATTGTGGTTGCGGGAGTACCTGCGGGAGCTGATCACACAACGTCGCGCCGAACCGCGAAGCGACCTGATATCCGGGCTGATCGCCGCCGAGGAAGCCGGTGACCAGCTGACCGAGGAAGAGATCGTCGCGACCTGCAACCTGCTGCTGGTGGCCGGGCACGAGACGACGGTAAACCTGATCGCCAACGCGATTCTGGCGATGTTGCGCCATCGTGGTGGGTGGCGTGCCCTGGCGGCGGATCCGCAGCGGGTCTCGGCGGTCGCCGAGGAGACCCTGCGCTACGACCCGCCCGTGCAGCTGGTCGCGCGCATCGCGGCCGAGGAGCTGACGGTCGGCGGGGTGACAGTGCCCAAGGGCGACAGCATGCTGCTGCTGGTGGCGGCCGCGCATCGAGACCCGGACGTGTTCGACCGGGCCGACGAGTTCGACCCCGACCGGACGCAGATCCGGCATCTCGGTTTCGGCAAGGGCCCGCACTTTTGCCTCGGAGCGCCGCTGGCCCGGTTGGAGGCGGCCGTGGCCCTGTCGGCGGTGACGGCCCGCTTCCCGGACGCCCGGTTGGCCGCCGACCCGGTCTACAAGCCGAACCTGACGTTGCGCGGCATGGAGACGCTTCCCGTGGCCATCTAGCGCCGAAACGAACGAGTGGGCGAAAAAGTGCAAGTAGAGCTAACCATTTCGTCGATCTCGGCGGCTAATTCTGGGGATGCCAATGCTGATCGCCGCGGGCCGCGACTTCGTTGAGTAGCTCGTGCTCAGTCCGGGGAAAATATCCACGGCTGTCGCGGCAGCCGGGCCGGGTCGAAACGCGAGAGCAGTTCGTCGAGGTCGCCGGCGGGCCAGCCGAGCGAGTCGGTGATCTGGGCGAACGCGCGCGCCACCCCGATCTCGGCGAGCGTCACGGCCCCGTCGCGTTTGGCGAGGCGGGCGCCGTCTTCGTTGAGCACCAACGGCACGTGCGCGTAGACGGGTTCGGGGTGGCCGAGCAGCCGGGCGAGGTAGGCCTGCCGCGGTGAGGAGCTGAGCAGGTCGTGGCCGCGCACTACCTGGTCGATGCCCGCGGCGGCGTCGTCGACCACCACGGCGAGGTTGTAGGCCGGCACACCGTCTCCGCGGCGGACCACGAAGTCGTCGACGATACCGGTGTAGGTGCCGTGTAGCAGGTCGGTGACCGTGTAGGTGATGACGTCGGTGCGCAACCGAAGCGCGGGTGGCCTGCTGGTCTCATCTCGGCGCGCCTCGCGTTCGGCGTCGGAGAGGTCGCGGCATACCCCTGGATAGGCGCCGTGGGGTGCGTGCGGCGCGCGCGGTGCCTGTGCGATGTCCCGCCTGCTGCAGTAGCACTCGTAGACCAGGCCGGCGGCGACCAGACCGTCGATGACGCTGTCGTACCGGTCGCGGTGGGCGGACTGATAGTCGGCGGGGCCCTCCCAGGTTAGGCCCAGCGCGGCCAGATCGTCGAGTTGGCGGGCCGCGATGCCGGAGTCGGCACGGTAGTCGAGGTCTTCGACACGCATCAGAAAACGTCGGCCGGTGGACCGGGCGAAGAGCCAGGCGAGCACCGCGGTGCGCAGATTGCCGATGTGCAGATCGGCCGACGGGCTCGGCGCGAACCGGCCCGCGGGGGAACGGGTCATGACCGCAATCTTGCCGTCCGAGCGCGTCGGTTCGGGATCCGGCCGGCCTACCCCGTACGCTTACATGTGACCGCCGTGGACACATACATCTGGGGGACGCCGTGGCGAAAGACCTGACTGAAGTCCAACTGCTCACCGAGCTCGAACCGGTCGTGGAGGCCAATCTCAACCGGCATCTGCGGATGCGCAAGGACTGGAACCCGCACGACTACATTCCGTGGTCGGACGGCAAGAATTTCTACGCACTGGGCGGTCAGGACTGGGACCCCGAGCAATCGAAGCTCTCGGAGGTCGCGCAGACCGCGATGGTGCAGAACCTGCTGACCGAGGACAACCTGCCCTCGTATCACCGCGAGATCGCGATGAACTTCAGCCTCGACGGCGCGTGGGGTCAGTGGGTCAACCGCTGGACGGCCGAGGAGAACCGGCACGGCATCGCGCTGCGTGACTACCTGACCGTCACCCGCGCGATCGACCCGGTGGAACTCGAGGAACTGCGCGTCGAGCAGATGACCCGCGGCTTCTCGCCGGGCCAGAACCAGCAGGGTGAGGACAAGCTCTTCGCCCGGAGCTTGTTCGACTCGGTCATCTACGTGACCTTCCAGGAACTCGCCACCCGCGTCTCGCATCGCAACACCGGCAAGGCATGTTCGGAGCCGGTCGCCGACCAGTTGCTTCAGCGTGTCTCGGCCGACGAGAACCTGCACATGATCTTCTACCGCGACGTCTCCGAGGCCGGCTTCGACATCGCCCCCGACCAGGCCATGTATTCGCTGCACCACGTCCTGCGCAACTTCAAGATGCCCGGGTACACCGTCCCCGACTTCCGCCGCAAGGCTGTCGTGATCGCCGTCGGCGGTGTCTACGACCCGCGAATCCACCTCGACGACGTGGTCTTGCCGGTGCTCAAGAAGTGGCGGATCTTCGAGCGCGAGGACTTCACCGGTGAGGCCGCCCGCATGCGCGACGACCTCGGCGTGCTGATGGAGGAACTCGAGGAAACGTGCGAGAAGTTCGAGACCGCCAAGCAACGCCGCCTCGAACGCGAAGCCAAGATGGCCGAGAAGCGGAACGCCAAGAAGTCCGTGTCCGTCTGAGTCAGGCGCCCAGCCCCGGGGCGATGTCGCCGAGGCTGAAGGTAACCGGCTGCTCGAGTTGCGCGTAGGTGCCCGAGCGCGGATCGCGGTCGGGCCGCCAGCGGTTGAACTGGGCGGTGTGGCGGAACCGGTGACCAGCGGCTGAAGCTCGCTGAAGAGCCGGCGCCGGGTGGACATCGGGAGGGTGCCGATCACGCCGACCGAACCCGTCCCACCTGCCCATTGTCCCGCCCATTGTCGCGAGGCGTACCGCCGAGGCGATGACCGTCGTGATCGAGCACCCGCCCGCAAGCCGAAGGCTGAAACGTGTCACCAGGATCACGTAGTATCGAACGTATGTTCGATACTGTGTTCGCGGGGCTGGACGACTCCGCGCTGATCGCTGCGATCGGGCAGTCCGCGCGTGAGGAGGCGCAGGCCGGGGCGCGGAAGTTCGCCGCGATCGCGCAGCTGGCGCATCTGAGCGTCACCGAGGACCAGGAACATGACCACTGGGTCTACGACTCCTGGGCTGCGGCGGCATCCGAGATCGGGGCCGCGTTGAACATCGGACACAAACGGGCATCGGGGCAGATGCGGATCGCGGTCGCGTTGCGCGACCGGCTGCCCCGGATCGCGGCGCTGTACCTGCAGGGCCGGTTGAGCACCCGCCTGATCTGCGAGATCACCTGGCGTACCCGCCTGGTCGAGGACACCCAGCTGCTGGCGCTGCTCGACGCCGCGCTGGCCGGCCAAGCGCAGCGGTGGGGGCCGTTGTCCGACGAACGGTTGACCCGCGCGGTCGACGCGGTGATCAACCGGTATGACCCGGATGCAGTGATCCGCGCCAAACAGGTCCTCACGACCCGCGACTTCCGGATCGGGACGCTGCAGGACCCCGACGCGCTGGTCACGGTCTGGGGTCAGCTGCTCGGCTGTGACGCTGAGGTGCTGTCGGCCCGGATCACCGCGATGCTCAAAGGGGTCTGCGACGACGACCCCCGCACCATCGGCGAGCGGCGCTCATGCGCGGTGGGGGCGATCATCCAGGGCCACGACCGCCTACCCTGCCGGTGCGGATCACCCGACTGCCCGGCGTCAGCACCGACCAGCTCCAATGTCGTCATCACGGTGATCGCCGATCCGGCCGCCGTCGAGGCCGCCCAGAAGCTGATCGCCGCCGAGGACCGCGCACAACAAAGCCAGCAGGCCCACAGAGCCGAGCCCGCCCCCCGACCGTTTCGTCAAGATGAATCATCGGCGCCGGGATCCGACTCGGTAGCCGACCCCCAGCCAAACCCCGAGCCCGACCCGGAAGTGCCTAATCCTCGTCCTTGCGACCAGGACTCGGGCGTGGCACTGCTGCCCGGGGCGACGATCCTGCCGATCGCGGCGTTGGCCGAGGCGATCCGCAACGGCGCGGCGATCAAACAACTCTGGCTACCCGGCGGCGATCCCGAACCGCACTACCGCCCCTCAGCCAAGCTGGCCGCGTTCGTGCGCGCCCGTGACCTGTTCTGCCGATTCCCCGGCTGCACCGTGCCCGCCCAACGCTGCGACATCGACCACGTCGTGCCCTGGCCCCACGGGCCCACCCACGCCTCCAACCTGAACTGCACATGCCGCACCCACCACCTGGGGAAAACGTTCTGGGACGGCTGGCGCGACGAACAGTCACCCGACGGCACCGTGACCTGGACCACCCCAGCCGCCCAGCGCTACACCACCGTGCCGGCAAGCCGACTGTTGTTCCCCCGCTGGAACACCACCACCACCGAGCTACCGCCGCTGACCCCACCCCGCCCGACCCCGACCGCATCACCAAGATGCCGAAACGACGACGCACCCGCGCCGCCCAGAACACCACACGCATCAAAGCCGAACGCAACCACAACGCCGCCGCACGGCGCTCGCCGAGCAAGAGCGCGAGCCCCACCCCGGACTACGGCGACGACCCGCCGCCCTTCTGACACGACCTCGATGACCAAAGCTCCGATGACGTTGTCGGGGTACCCCGGTCTGCGTGAGTATGGAAGCCGTGGATCTCCCCGTCAGACCGCCGCTCGAACCCATGCTCGCCAAGGCGCAGGCCAAAGTGCCCGACCACCCCGGTGTCTGGTCGTACGAACCGAAGTGGGACGGTTTCCGGGCGCTGGTCTTCCGTGACGGCGACGACGTGGTTCTGCTTTCCCGTAGCGGGAAGGACCTCGGCCGCTACTTCCCCGAGGTCCTCGTTTCGGTGCGCGACGAACTCACCCCTCGCTGTGTGCTCGACGGTGAGATCGTCGTGCCGCGTGAGATCGGCGGCCGCACACGGCTGGACTGGGAGTCGCTGAGCCAACGCATCCACCCGGCCGCGTCGCGCATCAAGATGCTCTCCGAACAGACGCCCGCGCATTTCATCGGGTTCGACGCGATCGCCGTCGGGGACGCGTCGCTGATGAAGGAGCCGTTCCGAAATCGGCGCCAGGCTCTGATGGACGCAGTCGAGGAGAAGACGTGGTGCCACGTCACCCGCACCACCGAGGACCCTGCCCTCGGCGCGCGGTGGCTGGAGGAGTTCGAGGGCGCCGGCCTCGACGGGGTGATCGCCAAACGCCTCGACGGGTCGTATCTGCCGGGGAAGCGGGAGATGGTCAAGGTCAAACACGCCCGCGACGCCGACTGTGTGGCCGTCGGATACCGCATCCACAAGAGCGGGGAAGGGATCGGCTCGGTCTTGCTCGGCCTCTACACCGACGGCGGCGATCTTCACATGGTCGGCGGTGCGGCGTCTTTCACCGCCAAGGACCGGCTCAAACTGCTCGCCGAACTGGAACCGCTGCGCGAAGGGGACGAGGTGCGGGAGGGCGATCCGAGCCGGTGGAATTCCGCGGCGGACAAGCGCTGGATACCGGTCCGGCCAGAGAAGGTCGCCGAGGTCGCTTACGACCAGATGGAGGGCAACCCGTTGCAAGGCAGGCGTTTCCGACATGCCGTGAAGTTCCGGCGGTGGCGACCGGACCGAGATCCGGCCAGCTGCACCTTCGATCAGCTGGAGGTCCCGCTCACCTACGACCTCTACGACGTCCTGGAATCCTGATGGCAACGCCGGCAGAGGAAGTCGACGTCGACGGTGTCGCCGTCCGGCTGACCAACCCGGACAAGGTCTACTTCCCCAAGCTCGGTTCGGAAGGCACCAAACGGAAGCTGGTGGAGTACTACCTGTCCGTCAGCAAGCAGATGGTGTCACTGCTGCGAAACCGTCCCGTGCATCTGCAGCGGTTCCCCGACGGGATCGACGGCGAGGAGATCTACCAGAAGCGGGTCCCGCAGAAGCATCCCGACTATCTCGAGACGTGCACCGTGACGTTCCCGTCCGGCCGTACCGCGGACGCGCTGAAGGTCACCCATCCGGCGTCGATCGCCTGGGCGGCGCAGATGGGAACGATCACACTGCATCCGTGGCAGGTGCGCTGTCCCGACGTCGAACATCCCGACGAACTCCGCATAGACCTCGACCCGCAGCCCGGCATGGGTTTTCGGGAGGCCAGCGTGATCGCCGTCGACGTCCTCAAACCGCTGCTCGGTGAACTAGGACTGCTCGGTTATCCGAAGACCTCGGGAGGGCGCGGAATCCACGTGTTCCTGCGAATCAAGGCCGACTGGGATTTCGTCGCGGTGCGGCGCGCGGGGATCGCACTGGCCCGCGAGGTCGAGCGGCGCGCACCTGATGCCGTCACCACCTCGTGGTGGAAGGAGCAGCGCGGCGAGCGGTTGTTCATCGACTACAATCAGAACGCCCGCGACCGCACCTTCGCCTCGGCCTATTCGGCGCGCAAGACGCCGATCGCGACGGTGTCGACACCGCTCACCTGGGCCGAACTCGCCGACGCCGACCCCGACGACTACACGATCACTACCGTGCCGAAATTCCTTGCAACCCGGCCTGATCCGTGGGCGGGAATCGACGACAATCCGCAGTCGATCGAGACGTTGCTGGAAATGGTGGTCGCCGACGAGGAGCGAGGCCTGGGCGATCTGCCGTACCCGCCCAATTACCCCAAGATGCCTGGCGAGCCGCCACGGGTTCAGCCAAGTAAGAAGGTGGCCGCCCACTGGGCCGACGAGGGCAACCGGTTGTGACCCGGGCTGGTTGGACAGTTCGGGTTCGAACTCGACCCGGGGATCACCCGGCTGGAGCGACTGGTGTGAGGGTGAAGGTTCAGGGCCCGGGAGCCAGTGTCACCTTGGCGGTGCGCTCTTGGCCGAACCGGTCGATCCACGTCACATCCACGACGTCGCCAGGGTAGAACCGGTCCAGCGTGTAGGTCAGCGCGGTGGCCGACGTGAGACGGGTTCCATTGATCGCGATAAGCACGTCTCGGTCCATCAGCCCGGCCGCCTCGGCGGGTCCGCCGCGCAGCACCTCCTGAATGAGGACACCCGGCACGTCGCTCGGGGCGGTCCGGACGCCGACGCCGAGCAGCGCGGGTGGTCCGATGTGGACGGTGTCCGACGGCACCCGTGACCGGATCTGGTTCGCCACGCCGATCGCCTCGTTGATCGGGATGGCGAAGCCCTTGCCGCCGGGCCCCATCCGGTAGTTCACCGACGCGGCGGTGGTGATGCCGACGACCTGGCCGGCGCTGTTGACGACCGGTCCGCCCGAATCGCCCGCGCGCACGGGCGCGGCGAACTCGATCAGGCCGGTGAGCTGGTCGGAGGCGCCGGTCAATGAGTCCTCGGCCTCGACCGTGCGGCCGAAGGCGGTGACGGTGCCGTACTCGCGGGTCAACGGCGCGGCGGAGCCCTGCGCGTTGCCGAGGGCGACGACGGGCTCACCGGGTACCAGCGCCGCAGAGTCGCCGATCGGCGCAACCGGCAGACCACCCGCCCCCAGCAACTGGATCACCGCGATATCGCGGCCGCGGTCATAACCGACGAGTTCGGCCGGATACGACCGGCCCGCGACGGTGGCGTTGAGCCGATCGGCGCCCTGGACGACGTGGTAGTTCGTCAGCACTTGGCCGCCTGGATCGAGCACGACACCGGTGCCGGTGCCGATGGCGCTCTGGTAGTCGATCTCGGTGTCGATCCGCGCCACTGCCGGTTCGACGGCTGCCGCCGCCGCGACCGGGTCAGCGGGTACGGCGCTCGAGGTAGCCGGCGCCAACGGACCGACCAGTGTGAGCAGCGCGGCCAGCACGGCCGAGAACACAGACACCCAACGGAGACCAGGCATGCCCATTAATTGCCCTTCGACGGCGTTTTGTAACTTGGGTTCTGCCACATTGTTCGTGATCAGACCGCTCGGTGTCGACGCCAGGGCGCTGACCTCAGTCTTCGACGGCGATTCCGCCGCGCAGACGGCGACGCCGGCGTGCAGATTCGCCCTTGCCGGACGGACGTCGGTTGCGCAGCCGGCCGCCGGCGGGTTCGTCTCGCGCACCTTCGCTCTCCGCTGACTCGGCCGCGCCGCTGTCCCCATCAGCCTCATCAGCCTCATCAGCCTCAGTTGCCTCGGTACCTTCGACGACGGCCTCGTCGGATTCCGAGCGCTCAGCTTCCGCAGTCGCGTCTTCGTCCGCCGTGTCGGTGTTCCCGGTATCCCCGGTGTCGTCCGACTCATCGGCGGCGTTCGCCTTGGCCGCCTTGCGACGGCCGCGACGGGTCTGCGCCTTCGGTTTGAGCGGCTTCGGCGGCGGCGGCGGCATCTCGGCGACGAAGGCCAGGTAGAAGCCGAAGATGCCGAGTAGCGCGATTGCGGCGGCCCCGCCGTAGATGCCGAACAGCCAGGTTCCCGCGGAGTCGAGGTCGAGCCAGACCTCGCTGATCGCGGCGCCCAGAATCAGGGCGCCGGCCAGCGCGTGCAGAGCGATCGACGCAGTGCGCAACCGCAACGCCAGCTCAGGAGTGCCCAAATCGGGGCGGCGGGTGCGCAGCAGCGTGAACACCACGGGCAGCGCGGCGAGGCCGATCAGCGCGCCGGTGACGATCCGCAGCACCGTGCCCAGCGTGTGCGACGTCGACCCGATGAGCTCGAACCATCGGGGCAGGACGAAGAAGAAGTAGAGGACAGCAGCGATGACGGAGAACGATGCGTGCCAGATGACCGCCACCGAGCGCCGCATACTCCTCCTCCAGATTGATGGGCCGGCGGCGCGATCAGCACCTCGGATCGCTGATCGCACCCCGGACCGAGTGCGGAGGATGCGGGATTTGAACCCGCGAGGGCGTTAACCCAACCCGCGTTCCAGGCGAGCGCCATAGGCCACTAGGCGAATCCTCCGCGGGCCATGGTAGCCGACGGGGCCGACGCTCCAGTCGATGATGCGTCCGACGCGGGTACTACACTCACGTCGGACCCCGCGCGGCGTCCATCCTGTGAACTCCCCCAGGGCCGGAAGGCAGCAAGGGTCAACGGGCTCTGGCGGGTGCGCGGGGTCCCCCTTTTCCGCTCTCGGTACCCAGGCGAAAGGCTCGCGGTGTCGTTCCATTCCCTCAGCCGCGACGGCCTGACCGCCGAGCACGAGCGGCAGCAGCGCAATTACACCGAACTGCAGGGCAAGGGTCTGCGCCTGGACCTGACCCGTGGCAAGCCGTCGCCTGCCCAGCTCGACCTGTCGAACGCGCTACTCGGACTCCCCGGCCGGGATACCTACCGCGACAGCGAGGGCACCGACGTCCGCAACTACGGCGGGCTGCACGGTCTGCCGGAACTGCGCGCGATCTTCGGCGAACTGCTCGGCATCCCCGTGCCTAACCTGATCGCGGGCAACAACGCGAGCCTGGAGCTGATGCACGACACCGTGGTGTTCTCGATGCTGCACGGCGGAGTCGACTCGCCGCGGCCCTGGGTCGCCGAGCCGGTCGTCAAGTTCGTGTGCCCGGCGCCCGGCTACGACCGGCACTTCGCGATCACCGAGAACCTCGGCATCGAGATGATCTCCGTGCCGATGCTCGAAGACGGCCCCGACGTCGACCTCATCGAGGAACTCGTCGCCGCCGATCCGGCCATCAAGGGCATGTGGTGCGTTCCGGTGTTCGGCAACCCCACCGGCGTTACCTACTCCTGGGAGGTCGTCCGACGGCTGGTGCAGATGCGTACCGCCGCAAGCGACTTCCGTCTGTTCTGGGACAACGCCTACGCCGTGCACACCCTGACGCCGCACTTCACCCGGCAGGTCGACGTGCTTGGTCTGGCGGCCGCCGCGGGCAACCAGAACCGGCCGCTGGTGTTCGCCTCGACCAGCAAGATCACCTTCGCCGGCGCCGGGGTCAGCTTCCTGGGCGGTTCGGTGGGCAACATCGCCTGGTACCTTCGGCACGCCGGCAAGAAGACGATCGGCCCGGACAAGGTCAACCAGTTGCGACACCTGAAGTTCTTCGGTGACGCCGACGGCGTGCGACTGCACATGCAGCGCCACCGGGAACTGCTGGCGCCCAAGTTCGCGCTCGTCGGTCAGGTCCTCGAGGATCGGCTGGGCGCGTCGAAGATCGCCTCATGGACCGACCCGAAGGGCGGGTACTTCGTCAGCCTCGACGTGTGGCCGGGCACCGCCAGGCGCACGGTCGCGCTGGCCAAGGACGCGGGCATCGCGGTGACCGAAGCCGGGTCGGCTTTCCCGTATCGAAAAGATCCGGATGACAGAAACATCCGGATCGCCCCGTCGTTCCCCTCGGAGGACGACCTGCGGTCGGCCATCGACGGCCTGGCGACGTGTGCGCTGCTGGCCGCCACCGAGTCACTGCTCGGTTGACCGTCGGTCGTAGTCCCTCGGTAGCCTGCTGACCGTGGCGCTCTACCGGAAGTACCGACCGGCGACCTTCGCGGAGGTGGTCGGGCAGGAGCATGTCACCGAGCCGCTGTCGACGGCGCTGTCGGCGGGCCGGATCAACCACGCCTACCTGTTCTCCGGCCCCCGTGGCTGCGGGAAGACGTCGTCGGCGCGCATCCTGGCCCGCTCGCTCAACTGTGAGCAGGGGCCGACTCCGACACCGTGTGGAACGTGCGACTCGTGTGTGGCTCTGGCCCCCAACGGTCCGGGCAACATGGACGTCACCGAACTGGACGCGGCAAGCCACGGCGGTGTGGACGACACCCGTGAACTACGCGACCGGGCGTTCTACGCCCCCGCGCAGTCCCGCTACCGCATCTTCATCGTCGATGAAGCGCACATGGTCACCACGGCGGGCTTCAACGCGTTGCTCAAGATCGTCGAGGAGCCGCCGGAGCACCTGATCTTCGTGTTCGCCACCACCGAACCCGAGAAGGTGCTGCCGACGATCCGTTCGCGCACCCACCACTACCCGTTTCGCCTGTTGGCGCCGAAGACGATGCGCACGCTGCTGGAGCGAATCTGCGCCGACGAGGACGTCACGGTCGACGATGCCGTGTACCCGTTGGTCATCCGCGCCGGTGGCGGTTCGCCCCGCGACACGCTCTCGGTGCTCGACCAGTTGCTGGCCGGCGCGGCGGGCAATCGGGTCGAGTACGGGCGCGCGCTGGCGCTGCTGGGTGCCACCGACGTCGCGCTGATCGACGACGCGGTCGACGCGTTGGCAGCCGGGGATGCCACCGCGCTGTTCGGCGCCGTCGAATCCGTCATCGATGCGGGGCACGATCCGCGACGGTTCGCCGTCGACCTGCTCGAACGGTTCCGCGACCTCATCGTGCTGCAGGCCGTGCCCGACGCCGCCGCCCGCGGGGTGGTCGACGCACCGGGTGACGTGCTGGACCGGATGCGGGAGCAGTCCGCCCGGCTGGGGGCCGCGACGCTCACCCGCTATGCCGAGGTGGTGCACGCCGGGCTGGGGGAGATGCGCGGGGCGACTGCCCCGCGGCTGCTGCTCGAGGTGGTGTGCGCCCGCCTGCTGCTGCCGTCGGCCAGCGACACCGAATCGGCTCTGCTGCAGCGTGTTGAGCGCATCGAGGCCCGCCTCGACATGTCGATCCCTGCGTCGGACATGTCGGTCGCCGCCCGTCCTGCGGAACCCACGAAGACCTTCAGCCGACGGAGTCAGGTGGCCGACGCGCCGGCACCGGCACCGGCCGCTGCCGCTGCGGCGCCCGTCGAGGCCCGCCCGGAGCCGCAGGAGCCGCCGCCGGCCGCGCCCTCACCGCCTCCGGTGCGCCCGCCCGAGGACCCGGTGGTCGGGGCGACCGCGACGACACCTCCTCCGGTCGCCGGTGCACCCAATGCGGCGGCGGTGCGCAGCATGTGGACGACGGTGCGGGAGAAGGTCCGTCAGCGCAGCCGCACCATCGACGTGATGCTGGCCGGCGCGATCGTCCGCGGGGTCCACGGCGACACGCTGGTGCTGAGCCACGAGTCGGCTCCGCTGGCGAGAAGACTTGTAGAGCAACGAAACTCCGACGTCATCCGGGAAGCGCTCAAGGATGCGCTCGGCGTGGACTGGAAGATCCAGTGCGAGGCGGGCGGCGGGCCGGCACCCGTGGTCGCCGAACCGGTGCGTCCGGCTAACGTCGCAGCTCCGCGGCCTCCGGAGGACGACGAGGAGAGCATGCTGGCCGAAGTGGTGCACGAGGGGGCGGGCCCACGTCGGGACCCCGAGGAGGCCGCGCTCGAACTGCTGCAGAACGAACTCGGGGCGCGTCGCATCGAGGGCAGCTAGTCACGCGCGGCAGCGGCGCGAGAAGGGCCCTGCCTACGCCGACCACCACGGCCGCAGCGGCAGCCCGCCGTCGTTGCCGCGCTCGTCCAGTTTGACCGCCAGAACCTGGTGCAGTTGAACGATGTTGGTCTCGAAGCCGAGCCGCGACCCCGCCATGTAAAGGCCCCAAACCTTCGCGGTGCCGAGCCCCACCTCGTCGACGGCCTCGTCCCAGTGCTCGACGAGGTTGCGGCACCAGTCGCGCAAAGTCATCGCGTAGTGGTGGCGCAGGTTCTCCTCGTGCACCACTTCGAACCCGACGTTCTGCGCCTCGGTGATGATGCGGCCGGAGCCGGTGAGCTCCCCGTCGGGGAACACGTAGCGGTCGATGAAACCACCGGCGATCGGCGCGGCCCGGTTGTCCGGTCGGGTGATGCAATGGTTGAGCAGCAACCCACCGGTGACCAGCTTCGACTGCAGGAAACGGAAATACGACGGATAGTTGTGCACGCCGATGTGTTCGGTCAACCCGATCGACGACACCCCGTCGAACCCGATCTCGCGCACGTCGCGGTAGTCGCCGTGCCGGATCTCGGCCAGGTCGGTCAGACCCTGGTCGGCGATCGTCTTCTGCCCCCACAGCGCCTGTTCCTTCGACAACGTGACGCCGACCGCCTTCACGCCGTGTCGGGCGGCGTAGCGGACCATGCCGCCCCATCCGCACCCGACGTCGAGCAGTCGGTCACCGGGCTGCAGGCGCAGCTTCTCGAACACCAAGCGGTACTTGTTCTCCTGCGCCTCCTCCAGGGTCGCGTCGAGGCACGGGTAGCAGGCGCAGGTGTAGGTCATCGAGGGTCCCAGCACCCACTCGTAGAACGTGTTCGACACGTCGTAGTGGTGGTGGATCACCTCGGCGTCACGGTGCTTGCTGTGCCGCAGGCCCTCCGCGATCCGCCGCCACCGCGGCAGCGTCTCTTGTGGCGGCGGGGCGATCGGCTTGAGGTGTTCGAATCCGATCGAGCGCACGATGTTGGCCAGGACCTTGGCTGGAGGACGCTTGAACTGCATCTTCTCGGCGAGCGATCGCAGCAGCTCATACGGGTCACCAGGGTGCACGCCGGTGATTTCGAGGCCACCGGAGACGTAGGCGCGCGCCAGACCGAGATCGCTCGGCGCGGTCACCAAATAGGTGGTGCCCCGCGGCGACTTGAGGTGCACCCCGAGCTGCGCGTCCGTCGGTCCGGCCGTACTTCCGTCGTATGCGCTGAACTTCAACGGTTCGGGGGCCGCGACCAAGATCTCGAGGATCTCCGCCAACGTGAGCTTCCGCCCGGGTACGCGTGTCGTCATAGCTGCCTCCGTAGTGCTCGCACCATCACTCATCGTCTCTGCACCGCTTTGGCATACAGATCCAGCAGACGTGCATCAGGGTCGTACGCCTTCTTGACCGTCCTGTACGTCTCACCCCCGTAGAGTTCCTCGAACTCGTCGCGGGAGTAGTACGCGTCCGAATACAGCGATTTGTGCCCGTCGAGTTCACTGACCTTGCGCTCGATGAGCCTGTTGGTGTGCCCCTCCTCCGGGCCGACCGGCACCGACGACCAAAAGCCGACGTTGACGTAGGTGTGCCGCGGTCGGATGGGATACAGCGGCCAGCTGGTGTCGTCGCGCAGCTGCAACGGGCACAGCCAGATCGGCTCGATCGGCACGTTCTTCAGGAACCAGGTGAGGAACTCGGCGGTGCGTCCGATCGGCACCTCGATGTCCTGGACGACGCGTTCCCGGGGTGGGCGGCCGTTGCGGATCTCGATGCGGTCGGCGATCCCGAATCGCTGGTCGTAGCCGATCAGCTTCCAGTAGAAGCTGCTGCGGCGGTAACGGTGTGGCCAGAATCGCCGGATCTTCGGGTTCTGTGCACCGAATGCCCGTGAGCACCAGAACCAGTCGGTGTCCCAGCGCCACAGGTAGTCGTGGATGGTCAGCCGGTCGCGCTTCTCACCGTCGGGGTGCTGGATCGACCGGTAGTAGATCTGCTGGCCGGTGTAGTCGCTGACCGACCCGGGCATCTCGGTGCGGACACCGACGCACAGGTAGCTCTCCTCGGCGCTGAAGACGACCCCGTCGAGGTAGTCGACCGGTTCGCCGTCGAGACCGCCGGTCTCGACGATGCGGTCCATCACCTCCACCAACTCGGTGAGCGACCGGGAACGCAGATGCCGCAGCGCCACGAACGGTTTGACCGGTTCGAGTTCGATCTTCAACCGAACCGAGTATCCGAGCGTGCCGTAGGAGTTCGGGAACGCATGAAAGAGATCCGGGTGTTGGTCTCGGCTGGCGGTGATGACGTCACCCGCACCGGTCAGGATGTCCATCTCCAGTACCGACTCGTGCGGCAGGCCGTTGCGGAACGAGGTGGACTCGATACCCAACCCGGTCACCGCCCCGCCGAGGGTGATGGTCTTGAGCTGAGGCACCACCAGCGGCGCCAGACCGTGCGGCAGCGTTGCGGCGACGAGATTCTCGTAGGTGCACATACCGGCGACGTCGGCGGTGCGGGCGCCGGGGTCGACCGCGATCACGTCGGTCAGGCCGGATACGTCCAGTCCCTTCGCGGTGCTCTTGGCGCGAGCACGGAATAGGTTGGAGGTGGGTTTGGCCAGACGCACGGTGGCGGCCGGGGGAATTGCCCGGTAGCTGGCGAGTAGCCGCTCCACGCCGTCGGCGTGAGCAGCCTGTGCGTCGGTCGGAGCAACAGACACAGATATACGCTAGTCCGCGGCCGCAGCCGCGGCGACCGCACCGCGACGAAGGAGTGTCACATCATGGGACAGGTCAGCGCGTCGAGCACCGTCATGATCAACGCCGAACCGGCCGCGGTCCTGGCAGCCGTCGCCGACTACCAGACCATCCGGCCCAAGATCCTCTCCGAGCACTATCGCGACTACCGGGTGCTCGAAGGCGGTCAGGGCGCGGGAACCGTCGCCACCTGGAAACTGCAGGCCACCAAGTCCCGCGTGCGTGACGTCAAGGCCACCGTCGACGTCGCCGGCCACACCGTCATCGAGAAGGACGCCAACTCCACACTGGTGACCAACTACACCGTCGCGCCGGCGGGCCCCGGCTCCTCGGTGACGGTCAAGACCTCGTGGACCGGCGCCGGCGGCGTCAAGGGCTTCTTCGAGAAGACGTTCGCGCCGCTGGGCCTGAAGAAGATCCAGGCGCAGGTCCTCGAAAATCTCAAGCGTCAGGTGGAGCAGGGCGCCTGACGCGCCGTTGCGGCACAGCACGCACGAAGCGGCGAGGCTCACGAAACGGCGAGGCGCACGAAACGGCGGGGCTCACGAAACGGCGAGGAAGGCCGCGATGCCGCGCACGACCGCGTCGGCGTAGCGCTGCCTACCTTGGGCCGTCTTCATCACCGCAGAGTCGGCCGGGTTCTTCATGTTGCCCAGTTCCACCAGGATCGACGGGTACTGGGCGAGGTTGAGCCCGGCAATGTCGCTGCGGGGATTCAGGCCACCGGAACCGATGTAGGTCGACGGGACGAAGCCCGATCCCGAGAGTTGATCGCGCATGACGCGGGCGAACTGCACCGCCGGACCGGCTTGCGCCTCGTTGAGCGGGGGTGAGGAGTACAGCACGTGGAAGCCGCGTCCGGTCGACGGCCCGCCGTCGGCGTGGACGGACACGATCGCGTGGGGCCGGATCGAGTTGGCCAGGGCGGCCCGCTCGTCGACGCAGGGGCCCAGCGCGTTGTCGTTGCCGCGCGACATCGCGGTCCGCACCCCCAGCGCGGTCAGGGCCTGGCGGATGCGCAGCGTGGTATCCCACGCGAACGTGTGCTCTGGGTAACCGTCCTCGGTCGACGTCCCGCTTGCCTGACAGTCCTTCGTGCCGCCGCGGCCGGTGGGCACCTGCCTGCTGATCGAAGCGTCGTTGGCGCCGTTGTGACCAGGATCGAGGAAGACGATCTTTCCGGCCATGTTGGCGGGAGCGGCGGAGGCGGGAGCGGCGAACGTCGTCGTGGCGATCATGGAGGCGGCGATGAGCAGGCTGGTGGCGATCGCGGCTCCGACACGCAGGCTGGCAGGCACGGGCGCCACCGTAGCCGGGGCGCGGACTACGCTTGAACCCCGAAGCGCCGGATAGGGGCGACAGAGACCAAGTCGAGACCAAGGCGACATCAACACGCAAGGGGACAGGCATGCAACCCGGTGGCCAGCCCGATATGTCCGCACTGCTTGCGCAGGCTCAGCAGTTGCAGCAGCAACTCATGGAGGCGCAGGAGTCGCTCGCCATCTCCGAGGTGCACGGTCAGGCCGGTGGCGGTCTGGTGCAGGTCACGATGAAGGGCAGCGGCGAGGTCACCGCGGTGGCCATCGACCCCAAGGTCGTCGACCCCGACGACGTCGAGACGCTGCAGGACCTCGTCGTCGGCGCGATCGCCGATGCCGCCAAGCAGGTCACCATCCTCGCGCACGACCGGCTCGGGCCGCTCGCGGGCGGAATGGGCGGCCTGGGCATCCCGGGCCTCTGAGTTGCTGCTGCATGTTTGAGGGCCCCGTACAGGATCTGATCGACGAGCTCGGCAAGCTGCCGGGGATCGGCCCGAAGAGCGCTCAGCGGATCGCGTTTCACCTGTTGAGCGTCGAGCCGCCGGATATCGACCGGTTGACCGCCGTGCTGAACCGGGTTCGCGACGGGGTCAAATTCTGCGAGGTGTGCGGCAACGTCTCCGACGCCGACCGCTGCCGCATCTGTAGCGATCCGCGGCGTGACGCGTCGCTGGTGTGCGTGGTCGAGGAGCCCAAGGACGTGCAGGCCGTCGAGCGCACGCGGGAGTTCCGCGGCCGCTACCACGTGTTGGGCGGGGCGCTGGACCCGTTGAGCGGCGTGGGGCCGGATCAGCTGCGCATCCGTGAGCTGTTGAACCGGATCGGCGAGCGGGTCGACGGTATCGACGTGGCCGAGGTCATCATCGCCACCGATCCGAACACCGAGGGCGAGGCGACTGCCACGTATCTGGTGCGGATGCTGCGCGACATCCCCGGGCTGACCGTCACGCGGATCGCCTCGGGGTTGCCGATGGGCGGCGACCTCGAATTCGCCGACGAGCTCACGCTCGGCCGCGCGTTGGCCGGCCGCCGCGCGATGGCCTGATTTCTTTTCCCCCAAACGAACAAACGGGCGGACTTGTGCGAGTGAATGTCGCCATTTCGTCGATCTCGGCGGGGTGTCAGACCCGTCGACGACCATGCGGCCATGACTGAGGTATTCCTGGGCGCAGAAGCCCTCGGCGGCGGCCTGCCGCGCAGCGAGCTGCGGCGCTGGTATCGCCCGATATTCCGTGGTGTGTACATCCCGAAGAACGCCAACCCGACACTGCGGGACCGGACCTTCGCCGCATGGCTGACGTCGGGACGGGCCGGCATCGTGACCGGGGTCGCCGCATCTGCATGGCACGGCGCGGACTGGGTCGACGATCACGAACCGATCGAGATTCTCGTGCACGAACGACGCAAGCAGGCGGGCCTCTTGGTGCGGATGGACCGCGTCGCCGACGACGAGATGATCATCTCCGACGGTGTGCGACTGGCGACGCGGGCGCGCACCGCCTTCGACCTGGGGCGGTATCAGAAGCGGGCCGTTGCCATGGGTCGGCTCGACGCGCTGATGCGGGCAGCGCCGTTCGAGCCCAAAGACGTCACGGCGTTGATCGACCGCTACGGCCCGGTGCGGGGTGTCCGCCAGTTACGGCAGTTGCTGCCGCTGATCGACCCGGGCGCGGAGTCACTCAAGGAAAGCTGGTTGCGATTGCTGTTGATCGACGACGGGTTCCCGATTCCGCAGACACAGATCCCGGTGACCGACGAAAGCGGCGAACCGTTCGGCTTCGTCGACATGGGGTGGCGAGACCTGCGGTTGGCGGTCGAGTACGACGGCGACCACCACCGGAGGAGCCGGCGGGTGTACGTCAACGACATCCGGCGGTTGGAGAAGATCCGGCGGTGCGGCTGGGAGGTCGTTCGGGTGATCAACGAAGACCACCCCGGCGCGGTGCTCGCCCGCGTGCGGGAGGCGTACAAGCGTCGCGCCGAGATCGACGAAATGCCCGCATCGTCTCGGCCTTCGGCACCCGTTCGTTCGTTTGGGCGACAGGCGGCCGCCTAGGCCCGACGGGGCGCCGCCAGACGTTCCCGCCGCAGCCGCGCCACCTCGTCGAGGTCCAGCGGTGGCAGGTCGCCGACGACCTTGCTCAGCAGGTGGTCGGCCAGCTCGGGGTTGCGGGCCAGGCACGGCCCGTGCAGGTAGCTGGCGACGACGCTGCCCTGCACCGCCCCGTCGAAGCCGTCACCGTCGCGGTTGCCCGCACCCTTCTCGACCCGCGCCAGCGGCGCCGCATCGGTGCCGAGAGTTGTTCCGCCCCTGTGGTTTTCGAAGCCGGTCAGTTTGTCGCGCAGTCCTTCGGCCAACGGCTGGGACACCACTTCGCCGATCGTACGGGCGGGTTGCGGGGTTGTCGTCACGTCGAGCATCCCGACGCCGTCGACCCGTTCACCCGAAGAGGTCTCGTACCAGTGGCCGAGCACCTGGATCGCCGCGCAGATCGCGAGCACCGGAGCCCCGCGCGCGGCGGCCTGCTGCAACCCGGGATAGCGCTGCAGGTGTTTGGTCGCCAGCCGCTGCGCGTAGTCCTCGGCGCCGCCGAGGGTGTAGAGGTCCAGTTCGGCGGGCACCGGATCGGCCAGCGTGATCTCCACGACCTCGGCGGCGATGCCACGCAACCGCAACCGCTGACGCAGCACGACGGAGTTGCCGCCGTCGCCGTAGGTGCCCATCACGTCGGGCAACACCAGCCCGATCCGCACCGTCGAGTCAGCCATGTTGCCCCCGGTCGCGCCGCTCCTGCCCTTTGGCGCCGCGATTCAACCGCCTGTCGAGCTGCAGGAACGCCGTGTAGTTCGCGATCACCTCGACGTGGCCGGGGGGACAGGACTTGATCGCGGCGAGGGTGTCATGCGCCAGTGTGTGCTCGACGCCCGCGTATCCCAGCCGCACCGCCAGGTCGGTGCCGCGTTCCCCGGCGGCCACCACCTGCGTGTCCTCGAAATGCTCGAACCGCACATCCCACAGCCACGACAGATCCTCGCCGTCGGGCACCTGCCCGTTGACCGCGATCACCACCCCGGCGCCGTGTTTGTCGACCATCGACAATGCCTCCTGCCAGCCGGCGGGATTCTTGGCCAGCAGCACCCGCGCCGTGTGGTCACCCACGCGCACCGTCCGGTACCGCCCGGCCACCTCGTCGACAGTTTCGACAGCGGCCACCGCGGCCGCGGGTTCGGCGCCCATGGTCACCGCCGCGGCGACGGCCTGCGCAGCGTTGCCGCGGTTCACCGCACCGGGTAGCGCCAGCGTCATCGGCAGCGAAAGTCCGTCCGGTCCGTGGATATGGGTGTCGTCGTACCACCACTGCGGTGAGGGCCGCTTGAAATCGGTGCCGGTGGAGTACCAGTCGCGGCCGTCGCGGACGATGACTTCCCCAGAGCGTGGGCAGCTCACCGAATCGTTGGCCCAACTCCCGCCGGCGGCCACCCACACCACGCGCGGATGGTCGTATGCCGCCGACGTCATCAGCACGTCGTCACAGTTGGCCACCACGACCGCCGACGGATGGCGGGCCAGACCGCTGCGCAGGGTGCGTTCGATGTGGTTGATCTCGCCGACCCGGTCGAGTTGGTCGCGCGACAGGTTGAGCAGTACGACGACCGACGGATCGACCGCGTCGGACACGTGCGGTACGTGCATCTCGTCGACCTCAAGCGCCGCCAGCGTGGCCGTGCGGTCGGCGGCGAGCGCGGCGACCAACCCGGCGTCCATGTTCGCGCCCTCGGCGTTGGTGGCGACCGCACCGAGGGTGCCCAGCGCGGCCGCGGTCATCCGGGTGGTGGTGGATTTGCCGTTGGTGCCGGTGACGACGACCGTCCGCCGGCCGGCGCCGAGCTGACGCAGGATCGACCGGTCCAGGGTCATCGCGACGAGCCCGCCGATCATCGCGCCCGCACCGCGGCCCGTGACACGTGACGCCCACCGGGCGGCAGCTCCGGCCGCCAGCGCGGCGCGTCCTCGAGGGGTGACCATCCCCGGCAGTTTAGGTGCCCGACACGCGCCGCTGCGATCCGAGATTGTCGGAGGAGCGTGCCACGCTGAGGTGGTGAGCCACGGTTGGGGTAGACCGGCGGTCGATACCGGTACAGGGTGGGCCGTCGTCGATGTCGAGACGTCAGGTTTCCGGCCGGGGCAGGCGCGCATCGTCAGCATGGCCGCACTGGCGGTGCGTCACGACGGCACTGTCGAACGAAGCCTCGCCACGTTGTTGAACCCGGGTGTCGACCCGGGACCCACACACGTGCACGGGCTGACCGCGCAGATGCTCGAGGGTGCGCCCCGCTTCGGCGACGTCGTCGCCGACCTCGCCGAACTGCTGCGCGGTCGCACGCTCGTGGCACATAACGTCGGTTTCGACTACTCGTTCCTGACCGCGGAGGCCGAACTCGTCGGTGCCGAGCTACCCGTCGACTCGGTGATGTGTACGGTTGAACTCGCGCGCCGCCTCTGCCTCGGCACCGAGAACCTGCGGCTGGAGACGCTCGCCGCGCACTGGGGTGTGCCGCAGCTCAAACCGCATGATGCGCTCGACGACGCCCAGGTGCTCGCCCAGATCCTCAAACCGTCGCTGGCCCGCGCCCGCGAGCGCCGGGCCTGGCTGCCCACTCGTCCGGTGAGCCGGCGGCGCTGGCCCAACGGCCGCGTCACCCACGACGACGTGCACCCGCTCAGGTCGGTGGCCGCGCGCATGCCGTGCCCGTACCTCAACCCCGGCCGCTACCTGCCGGGCCGCCCGCCGGTGAAAGGGATGCGGGTGGCGGTGGCGGCCGAGGTCACCCGCACCCACGAGGAACTGATCGAGCGAATCGTCGCGGCCGGGCTGGCCTACACCGACGCCGTCGATCTCGACACCTCACTGGTGGTCTGCAACCAGCCCGACGCCGAACAGGGCAAGGGCTATCAGGCGCAGGAGTACGGCGTCCCGGTGCTCTCGGACGCCGACTTTCTGCGCGCGCTCGACCACGTGGTCGGAGGCACCGGGATCGAGGAGTTTTTCGACGCCACCACGGTGGGCGATCAGTTCGCGCTGTTCTGAGCCGGGACGCATGGGTGCGCCACCGCCAGCCACCTGACTGCTCAGCCGCAGACCCCGTCAGCCCTCGGCGGACCAATTCGGCGGCCCCCAAAGCACTTCGGTTTCGGGCTCGCGACGGCGACAGTCACCCGCGCACGTTCTCCCCGGCGACTACGGCTCGGCGATCTTTGCGATCGGTGCGAGCAGAACTCAGCTGCGGGCGGCGCGGTTCACCGCCGACACCACCGCGCGCAGCGAGGCGGTCGTGATCGACGTCGCGATGCCCACACCCCACACCGTCTTGCCGCCGACGGAGGCCTCGACGTAGGCCGCGGCCTGCGCCTCCTCCCCGGCGGACAGCGCATGCTCGGAGTAGTCCAGCACGCTGATGTCGAAGCCGATCGCGCTCAGCGCGTCGACGAACGCCGCCAGCGGGCCGTTGCCCGCGCCGACGATCTCGCGTTCGACGCCGTCGACCTTCACCACCGCGGTGATCGTGTCGGTGCCCCCGTCGACCTCCGCGGCGTCGACGCGCTGACGCATCCGCTCCAGCGGCCGGACCGGGGACAGGTATTCCTGGGCGAAGACGTCCCACATCTCCTTGGGTGACACCTCCCCGCCCTCCCCGTCGGTGATCTTCTGGATCGCCTGGCTGAACTCGATCTGCAGGCGGCGCGGCAGCACCAGGCCGTGGTCGGCTTTCATGATGTAGGCGACGCCGCCCTTGCCGGACTGAGAGTTCACCCGGATGACCGCCTCGTAGGTGCGCCCGACGTCCTTGGGGTCGATCGGCAGATACGGCACCTGCCAGAGGATGTCGTCGACGTCCTTGTCGGCGGAGTCGGCGTCGAACTTCATCGCGTCCAGGCCTTTGTTGATCGCGTCCTGGTGGCTACCGGAGAACGCCGTGTACACCAGATCGCCGCCGTAAGGGTGACGTTCGTGCACCGGCAGTTGGTTGCAGTACTCGACGGTGCGGCGGATCTCGTCGATGTTGGAGAAGTCGATCTGCGGGTCGACACCACGGCTGAACAGGTTCAGTCCCAGCGTCACCAGGCATACGTTGCCGGTGCGCTCACCGTTGCCGAACAGGCAGCCCTCGATGCGGTCGGCGCCGGCCTGGTAACCCAATTCGGCTGCGGCAACGGCGGTTCCGCGGTCGTTGTGCGGATGCAGGCTCAGGATGATGCTGTCGCGCCGAGCCAGGTGCCGGTTCATCCACTCGATGGAATCGGCGTAGACGTTGGGTGTCGCCATCTCGACGGTGGCGGGCAGGTTGACGATCAGCGGCACCTCGGGGGTGGGTTGCACGACGTCGGCGACCGCGTTGCAGACGTCGACCGCGTACTCGAGTTCGGTGCCCGTGTAGGACTCGGGGGAGTACTCGAACCGCCACAGCGTGTCCGGGTGCTTGGCGGCCTCCTCGACGCACAGGCGGGCGCCGTCGACGGCGATCTTCTTGACCGCCTCGCGGTCGGCACGGAACACGACGCGACGCTGCAGGATCGACGTCGAGTTGTAGAAGTGCACGATTGCGCGCGGCGCACCATGGCACGCCTCGAACGTGCGGGTGATCAGTTCGGGCCGGCACTGCGTCAGCACCTGGATAGTGACGTCGTCGGGAATCGCACCCTGTTCGATGATGTCGCGGACGAAGTCGAAATCGGTCTGGCTGGCTGACGGGAAGCCCACCTCGATCTCCTTGTATCCCATGCGCACCAGCAGGTCGAACATGCGGCGCTTACGGGCGGGGCTCATGGGGTCGATCAGCGCCTGATTGCCGTCCCGCAGGTCGACCGCACACCACATCGGCGCGGTGTCGACCACCTTGTCGGGCCAGGTGCGGTCGAACGGCGCGGGCGGTTCTCCCCCTGGAACTTCACTGGCGAAGCTGCGGTACCGGTTGACCGGCATCGACGAGCCCCGCTGGGCGTTCCACCCCGGCTGGCCGGGATGCGGCGGCCCGGACGGGGTGGTGATGGCGCGGGCGGACGAGTAGGCGTCTGCGGATTCAGAGGTGTTCATGATCGATCGCTCCGGGATTTTGACGAGGGACTCGACCGGCGCATCACGAAAACCCGCGACGGGAAGCCGGTCTGGTCAGACCCCGCCGCGGCGGCCGAGAAGGAGCGCCCGCTGCACAAACATGGTGAGCCCACTGTAGCGTGCCGAGGCCCGCCGCCCCAAATGGCGGTTAGACGGCGGAGTCCGGGAACGCGATGACCGACAGGAACCGGATCGGCAGTTCGACCAGATCGACGGGCCCGTGCGCACCTTCGCCGTCGATCTGCAGCGAGTCGCCCGGATGCAGTCGGTACACCGACCGGCTGTGGCTGTAGTCCATGACGCCTTCCAGCATGTAGATGAACTCGGTGCCCGGGTGCTGGAACAGCGGATATGTCCTGCTCTTCTCCGACAGTGTGACCTCGAGGCACTCCAGCCTCTTGTGTTCACCGCGCAACGAACCCAGCAGCTGGTAGTCGTGGCCCTCCTTGGTTCCGTTGCGCACGATTCGCGCGCCAGTGCCCGCCTTGACGAACGCGGCGGGCCGCTCGACGTCCGCGCCGCGGAACAGGCTGGTGACCGGCACGTCGAGACCCTTGGCCAGCAGGGCCAGCGCCAGCAGGGCCAGCGTGGACAGGCTGCAAGACGTCTGCGCGTTCTCGATCTTGCTCATCATCGCCTTGGAGATACCGACCCGGGCGGCCATCTCCGCGACCGTCAGTCCGTGCTGCTGACGGAGTCGGCGCACGTTGCGCCCGATCGCCGCCTCGAACTCGGTCTCCTCAAGTGGTTCGCGCGGGTCACGCTCGCGTGCGGTGCCGGACCTGTTGCGCAGCAGCGGCACATGGTCCTCGGAGGAGCTCACAGCACCCTGTCTAGCGCATCTCGCCCGCGCCGACGTACGGGTACGGCGTGCGGAGCAGGTCCCCTTCGGCGAAGCGGGACAGCCGGAAGTCGGTCTCGGGAATCCGCGGGTCGGCACTGTGCCCGTCGACGATCAGGTCCGCCACGAGCCGGCCGACCGCCGGCGCGATCTTGAAGCCGTGGCCGCTGAACCCGGCCGCGACGACGAGGCCGTCGAGGCCGGCGCGCGAGATCACCGGGTTCCAGTCGGGGGTGACGTCGTAGCAGCCGGCGTAGCTGCTGGTGATCGAGGCGTCGGGGAATCCGGGGAACCTGGTGCCCACCTTTTCGACGGTGATGTCGACGAAGGCGTCGGTGGCGCGGTCGAGGTAGGCGTCCGGGTCGGCCTCCTGGTCGTCGGACAGGTCGCTGTTGCCGAACAGCAGGGTGCCGTCGGGTTCCGGCCGGATGTACTGCAATGACACCAGGTCGGAGAAGACCGGGCGCGGACCGAGCTCCACGCCGGGGTCGATGAGCACGATCTGCTCGCAGACCACGCGGATCGGCACGTCGATCCCGTGCCGGGCGAGGAACGGCCGGGTCCAGGCGCCGGTCGCGACGACCACGGTCTCGGCCCAGAGTTCTCCGCCGTCGGCGAGCGCCACGCCGGTGACGCGGTCGCCGTGGGTGATCAGGCGGTGGACCGCGGTGCTTTGGCGCACCCGCACGCCGGCCGATCGTGCGGTGACCGCGAACGCCTGCGCGGTCTGGTGCGCGTCGCCGTATCCGCCGCGCGGCTCCCACCCGAACGCGGCGAACGGCGTGAGGTCCGCGAACGGCCACATCCGGGCGACGTCCGCGGCGTCGATCTCCTCGGTCTGGACACCCACGGCGCGCTGCGCGGCGAGACTTTTGCGCATCGAGTCCACGTTCGGTTCGCCCACTCCGACGACGTATCCGGTCTGGCGGAAGCCGATGTCGGTGCCGAAGATCTCCTCGGCTTTCTCGAAAACCTCCAGCCCGACGGTGGCCATTGCGGCCAGTGAGCTGACGCCGTAGTGGCAGCGCACGATGCCACTCGATTTGCCCGTCATGCCGGAACCGACGGTGTGACGTTCGGCGACGATCACATTAGTGACCCCGCGCTCGGCCAGCGCCCAGGCGGCCGCGGCACCCTCGAGGCCGCCGCCGACGATGACGACGTCAGCCGTCTCGCTCATCGGAGCCCGGCTCCGGGGATCCAGTTGGTACCGGCCAGGGGGATGCGCGCCATCGCGGCCGCCTCGATGGTGACGGCCACCAGATCCTCGGGCTCCAGGTGGCAGACGTGGGCCTTGCCGCAGGCGCGGGCGATCGTCTGCGCCTCCATCGTCAGCACCCGCAGGTAGTTCGCCAGCCGCCGGCCCGCCGCGGCCGGATCCAGCCGGGCGGCCAGCTCGGGGTCCTGGGTGGTGATGCCGGCCGGATCGCGGCCGTCCTGGAAGTCGTCGTAGAAGCCTGCGGCACTGCCGATCTTCTCGTACTCGGTGGCGTATCGCGGATGGTTGTCACCGAGCGCGATCAGTGCCGCCGTGCCGATCGCCACCGCGTCCGCGCCCAGTGCGAGCGCCTTGGCCACGTCGGCGCCGGTGCGGATACCGCCGGACACGATCAGTTGTACTGTGCGGTGCACACCGAGTTCCTGCAGCGCCTGCACCGCTTGGGGGATCGCCGCCAGCGTGGGGACGCCGACGTGCTCGATGAACACCTCCTGGGTCGCGGCGGTGCCGCCCTGCATCCCGTCGACGACCACGACGTCTGCGCCGGCGTGCACCGCGAGCTTGACGTCGTAGTAGGTGCGGGTGGCGCCGACCTTGACGTAGATCGGCTTCTCCCAGTCGGTGATCTCACGCAACTCGTTGATCTTGATGGTGAGGTCGTCGGGCCCCGTCCAGTCCGGGTGCCGGCACGCCGACCGCTGGTCGATGCCCTGCGGCAGGGTGCGCATCGATGCGACGCGCTCGGAGATCTTCTGGCCCAACAGCATTCCGCCGCCACCCGGTTTGGCGCCCTGGCCGAGCACCACCTCGATCGCGTCGGCCTTGCGCAGGTCGTCGGGATTCATGCCGTAGCGCGACGGCAGGTACTGGTACACCAGGTGTTTGCTCTGTCCGCGTTCCTCCGGCGTCATGCCGCCGTCACCTGTGGTGGTGGAGGTGCCCACCTCGCTGGCACCGCGGCCCAGCGCCTCCTTGGCGTGGCCCGACAGCGCGCCGAACGACATCCCGGCGATCGTCACGGGGATGTCCAGGTGCAACGGGTATTTGGCGTGCCGAGCGCCCAGCAGCACGTCGGTGGCGCACTTTTCGCGATAGCCCTCCAACGGGTACCGCGACATCGAGGCGCCGAGGAAGAGCAGATCGTCGAAGTGGGGTAGTGCCCGTTTGGCGCCCCACCCGCGGATGTCGTAGACGCCGGTGTCGGCGGCGCGTTGGATCGCGGCGATGGTGGCACGGTCGAAGGTGGCCGATTCGCGCAGTCCCCAGCTGCTCATCAATAGCTCCCTGTGTTGTCGACGTGGAAGTGGTAGAGCTCGCGGGCGGAGCCGTAGCGGGTGTAGGCCGCGGTATCGTCGCCCCCGAATCCGGCTGCCTTGAGCAGCGTTGCGAGCTCCTCGTGGTGTTCGGCGCGCATCTCCTTGGCCACGCAGTCCGCACCCAGCGACGCCACCGGACCGCGCACGTAGAGGCGGGCCTCGTAGATCGAGTCGCCGAGTGCCTGACCTGCCTCACCGCGCACGACCAGCCGGCCCGCCTGGGCCATGAAGGCGCTCATGTGGCCGATGTCGCCGCCGACGACGATGTCGATGCCCTTCATCGAGATCCCGCACCGGGCGGCGGCATTGCCCTCGACGATGAGCAGTCCCCCGTGTCCGGTGGCACCGGCCGACTGGGACGCGCTGCCCTTCACCCACACCGTGCCGCTCATCATGTTCTCGGCGACACCGGTGCCGGCGTTGCCGTCGATGACGACGTCGGCGTGCTGGTTCATCCCCGCGGCGTAATAGCCGACGTGCCCCTCGACCGTCACGCGCACGGGGGCGTCGAGCCCCACGGCGACGTTGTGGGCGCCGTCGGGATTGCGGATCAGGAAGTCCCCGGCCAGATTTTTCCCGTGCAGGGCGGCGTTCACCTCGCGCAGCGTGGTGGTGCGGAGATCGAAGGTCGTCACCGTCAACGCGTCCATGCGTACACCACCTCCGGTTGGGGCTCCCAGATCGCGGCGTGCTCAACGCCGGGCAGTCCCGACAGCGCGCGGTACTCACTGGCCATCGCCACCCAGTCCGCGGTCTCGGCGATCACCGCGGGCTTGCAGGCGATCGCGTCGCGCACGACCGCGAAGGAGTCGCGGTTGGACACCAGCAGGGTGTAGAAGCCGTCGAACGTGGCGCACAGCTCCTTGAGTGCGGTCTCGACGTCACGACCGGCGGCCAGCTGGGTGGCGACGAAACGGGCCCCGACCTCGGTGTCGTTCTCGCTGTCGAACTCCACACCGGACCAGCGAAGTTGGCGCCGGACGGTGGCATGGTTGGCGAACGATCCGTTGTGCACCAGGCACTGGTCGGGTCCCACTGCGTACGGATGCGCACCCGAGGGGGTGACCGCCGACTCGGTGGCCATCCTGGTGTGGCCGACGCCCTGCCAGCCCTGGGCCCCCGACAACTCCCAGGCCTCGGTCAAGCCATGGGGATCCCCGACACCTTTGAGGACCGCCAGGTCGTCGCCGAAACCGGCGACCAACGCCGCGGGAAACGCCGCGCGCGCCGCGGCGAGCAGCGCCTCCGACTCGACCTGCGCGGTGAGCAGGTAGGTGGCGTCGAGGACCGTCACCGACACCGGCACCCCCAGTGCCGTCCCCACTGCCTCGGCCACCGATCCGGGGGATGCGCCGATCTCCAGCAGCGAGACACAGCCGTGGCCGGGCGGCGTCCAGGTGGGGTCACCGTAGACGGCGACACCCGCGGAATCACTTCCCCGGTCGGACATCTCGCACAGCATCCCGGTGAGCAGTTCACCCAGCCGTGGATGGAGTTCGGGGTTGCGCAGGTGCAACCCGACGATCCCACACATGTGTCGCTCGCTTTCGTCGTCAGGGCTTCAGAACGCCGTCAGGTACTGGTCGACCTCCCACGGGCTGACCGTGCCGTGGTAGTCGAAGAACTCGCGTCGTTTGAGGTCGGCGAAGTAGCCCGCGACGCCCGGACCTGCAGCATCGAGGATCCCGGAGACCACGGGATCGCCCGCCAATGCCTCGACCGCGTGCAGCAGGGTCGGCGGCAGTGTCGAGCGACCCTGCACCACCGCGCCGACCTGGCCGGGATCGGCCGAACGCTTGATGCCGTCGATGCCGGCGCCCAGCGCGGCCGCGACCGCCAGGTACGGGTTCGCCGATCCGTCGCCGCCGCGCAGTTCGACGCGTTGGGCGTCGGGTACCCGAATGTAGTGGGTGCGGTCGTTGCCGCCGAAGGTGGCGCTGCGCGGCGCCCACGACGCGCCCGATGCGGTGCTCGTCGCCCCGGTTCGCTTGTAGGAGTTGACCGTCGGGGCGATCACCGACTGCAGCGCACCGGCGTGGTCGAGGATCCCGCCGATGAAGGCGTACGCGGTGTCCGACAGGCCGAGGCCCCGGTCGTCGGAATCGCAGGGGAACACCGGGGTGCCGCCCCTGGTCAGCGACAGGTGGAAGTGCAGGCCGCTACCGGTGCGGTCGCCGAACGGTTTGGGCATGAAGGTCGCCACCATGCCACGCTCAGCGGCGATCATCGACAGCAGGTAGCGCAGGGTGATGACGCGGTCTGCTGTGGTCAGCGCGTCCGCGAACTCGAAGTTCTGCTCGAACTGCCCGTTGCCGTCCTCGTGGTCGTTGGCGTAGTTGGACCAGCCCAACTGGTTCATCGCCGAGGAGATCGCGGTCAGGTGGTCGTACATGCGGGTGACCCCACGGGCGTCGTAGCAGGGCTGGGCGGCGGTGTCGGCGGCGTCGGCCGTGGCGAGGCTGCCGTCGGCGTTGCGGGTGAGCAGGAAGTACTCGACCTCCGCGCCGACCCAGGGCTCGAACCCGGCATCGGCGGCCTGCTCGATGACGGTCTTGAGGATGACGCGGGGTGCGTACGGCCACGGCCTGCCCTCGACATGGGGATCGCAGTGCACGATCGCCAGGCCGTCCTTGACGAACGGAATCGGCGTGAAGGACGCGGTGTCCGGGATCGCGATCAGGTCGGGGTCTTTGGGCTCCTGTCCGATCGCGCCCACCGCGTAACCGGCGAAGCCGACGCCCTCGGTGGCGAGCTGCTCGACAGCTTCGACAGGAACCAGCTTGGCGCAAGGCTTTCCGCGCAGATCGACGAACAGCGCCAGGATGAACCTGGTGCCGGTCTCCTCGGCGAGGACGGCGAGATCGGTCGGCATTCCAGTTACCTCTGTCTCTTAATAAGAATCACAGTATCACTGCAGGAAACTCGACGGACATGCGAGCGCGGCCGGCGCAGAGGTGTGCGCACCCCGCGCCGGCCGCCGTCGGGGTCAGACGGGTTGCATATCGTACGAGGACTCGCGGTGGAACTTGGCGTCGATGCCCTGCTCTTCATCGTCGGGCGAGATGCGGATGCCCACGGTCTTCTTGAGCGCGAAGGCGATGAGGTACGCCACCGCGAACGAGTAGAGCATCACCGCCGCTGCGGCCACGGCCTGCCTCCACAGTTGGTCGATGCCGCCGCCGTAGAACAGGCCGTTGACCCCGTTCGGCATACCCTCGCTGGCGAAGAATCCGATCAGCAGCGTGCCGATCACGCCGCCGACGAGGTGCACCCCGACGACGTCGAGCGAATCGTCATAGCCGAAGCGGGACTTCAGTCCGACCGCGTACACACAGACGGCGCCGGCGATACCGCCGACGAAGATCGCGCCGATCGGCGTGACCGCGCCGCAGGCGGGGGTGATGGCGACCAGCCCGGTGATGGCCCCCGATGCGGCGCCGACGCCGGTGACGTGACCGGTCTTGATCTTCTCGATTGCCAGCCAAGCCAGCACCGCGGCGCAGGTGGCGACGAACGTCGTGACCATGACGATGGCCGCGGAATTGCCGGCGGACAGTGCGGACCCGCCGTTGAACGCATACCAGCCGGCCCACAGCAGGCCGGCGCCGAGCAGGGTCAGCGGCACGTTGTGGGGTTTGCGCAGCTGACCGAACATCGCCGACTTGCCGAGCACGATCGCCACGGCGAGCGCCGCGGCACCGGCGTTGATGTGCACCGCGGTGCCACCGGCGAAGTCGATCGCGCCGAGGGTATTGGCGATCCAGCCGCCGACCGAATTCTCGGTCACCACGCCGTCGAAGGCGAACACCCAGTGCGCGACGGGGAAGTACACCAGCACCGCCCACAGCGTGGCGAAGCCCATCCAGGCGCCGAACTTCATCCGGTCGGCGACCGCGCCGGAGATCAGCGCGACGGTGATCGCGGCAAACAGGGCCTGGAAAACGGCGAAGAGGCTGATCGGCAGGCCGTCGACGGTGGTCATCGGCTCCAGCAGGTCGGTCATGCCGGCGAACTCGGTGAAGCTGCCGACGAACCCTCCGTAGGAGGTGCCGAACACCATCGAGAAGCCGAACAGCACCCACAGCAGCCCGACGGCTGCGACGGCCCCGAAGGTCATCATCATCATGTTGGTCGAGCTCTTCACGGAGACCATGCCGCCGTAGAACAGCGCGAGACCGGGGATCATCAGCGTGAGACCGATGATGCAACACAGCATGAAGGCTGTGGTTCCTGTATCCATGTGAAACCTTTTCTGCAGTAAGCGGCCCACGGCAGGCCGATCACTGGCAGTAACCGATGTTTCCGTTACAAGCGCAGGGCCGTTCGTGTTGCGAGGGCGTTAATTGTGTCCCGGAGCCGAAACCGCTGGGACCATCGAATCGGCCGCGAGGTGAGCCGGCCGAAGTCTCGGCGTGACTCAAAGCGCCGGATTGCCCCACGTGCCGGCGAATGCGACAAGCTCAAGGGGCAATCGCTCCCGGGGCCGGGAGTCGCGCTCGACGACGGCCTCGTCGGCGCGAGAGTAGTCACCGATCCGCCCGATCGCGACGACGGCCAGCGGGATGACTCCCTCGGGGATGCCAAAGCTCTGCCGCGACGCCTCGACGTCGAATCCCGCCATCGGATGGATGATCAGCGACCGGGACACCGCCTCGACGCTCATGGTGGCGATCGCGGCGCCCGCGTCGAGCGCGGCGTAACGCGCGGTCCGTTCGTCGTCTCCTTCGTCGGCGCAGACCAGGATCAGCGCGCTCGCCCCCCGCGCGTAGCTGTTGCCTCGACGTAGCAGCCCGCCGAGCGCCTCGAACGTCGAGTCGCCGCGGCGCCCGACGACGAACCGCACGGGTTGCCGGCCGCCCCAGGATGCCGCCCAGCGCGCGGCCTCCAGCACCGCCGTCAGCTGCTCGTCGTCGAGTTCGGCGGACGGGTCGAAGGCGCGCGGGCTCCAGCGGCCGGCGATGTCGGGGTGGATGGGTACCCGGGTGTGCGCGGTGCGGTCGGACGGCGGGTTGGCCACGCACCGACGCTACCGGGTTGGCCTGCGGCGCGACGGAGGGAAGGACAGGTGCTCGTAGCCCTTATCCTTGGTGGGACTTTTTCCCGTGCGAAAGGCTAGTTCCGTGGCGCTCGTCGTCCAGAAATACGGTGGCTCCTCGGTGTCGGACGCCGAGCGCATCCGCCGCGTCGCCGAACGCATCGTCGAGACCAAGAAGCAGGGCAACGATGTGGTCGTCGTCGTGTCGGCGATGGGTGACACCACCGACGACCTGCTCGACCTGGCGAAGCAGGTGAGTCCGGCGCCGCCCGCACGCGAGCTGGACATGCTGCTCACGGCCGGTGAACGCATCTCCAACGCACTGGTGGCGATGGCGATCGAGTCGCTGGGCGCACAGGCCCGCTCGTTCACCGGCTCCCAGGCCGGTGTGGTCACCACCGGCACCCACGGCAACGCCAAGATCATCGACGTCACCCCGACCCGGCTGCAGTCTGCGCTCGACGACGGCCAGATCGTTCTGGTCGCCGGATTCCAGGGTGTGAGCCAGGACACCAAGGATGTCACCACGCTAGGTCGCGGCGGCTCGGACACCACCGCCGTCGCCGTCGCCGCGGCGCTGGGCGCCGACGTGTGCGAGATCTACACCGACGTCGACGGCGTCTACACCGCCGACCCGCGCATCGTGCCCAACGCCCACAAACTCGACACCGTCAGTTTCGAGGAGATGCTCGAGATGGCGGCGTGCGGCGCCAAGGTGCTCATGCTGCGCTGTGTGGAGTACGCCCGCCGCTACGACCTGCCCATCCATGTGCGGTCGTCGTACTCCGACAAACCCGGCACCATCGTCAAAGGATCGATCGAGGACATCGCCATGGAAGACGCCATCCTGACCGGAGTTGCCCACGACCGCAGTGAGTCGAAGGTCACCGTCGTGGGCCTGCCCGACGTCCCCGGTTACGCCGCCAAGGTGTTCCGCGCGGTCGCCGACGCCGACGTGAACATCGACATGGTGCTGCAGAACATCAGCAAGATCGAGGACGGTAAGACCGACATCACGTTTACGTGTGCGCGCGACAACGCCCCCGGTGCGGTGGAGAAGCTCACCTCGCTGCAGGACGAGATCGGGTTCACCCGCGTGCTCTACGACGACCACATCGGCAAGGTGTCGCTGATCGGCGCAGGAATGCGCAGCCATCCCGGCGTCACCGCGACGTTCTGCGAGGCACTGGCCGAGGTGGGCGTGAACATCGACCTGATCTCCACCTCGGAGATCCGGATCTCGGTGCTGGTGAAGGACACGGAATTGGACAAGGCCGTCGCCGCGTTGCACGAGGCGTTTGGCCTGGGCGGTGACGAAGAGGCAGTCGTCTACGCGGGGACTGGTCGGTAGACCGGGCGAGCGAAGCGACGGGGGATCTGACATGGGGCGAGCGAAGCGACGGGGGATCTGACATGGGGCGAGCGAAGCGACGGGGGATCTGACATGGGGCGAGCGAAGCGACGGGGGATCTGACATGGTTGCGATAGGTGTGGTCGGCGCGACGGGCCAGGTCGGCCAGGTGATGCGCACGCTGCTCGAACGGCGCGACTTCCCGGCGACAAGTGTCCGGTTCTTCGCCTCGCCTCGTTCTGAAGGTAGGAAGCTAGCGTTCCGTGGTCAGCAGATCGAGGTCGAGAACGCCGAGACCGCGGACCCGTCCGGCCTCGACATCGCCCTGTTCTCCGCAGGCGCGACGATGTCGCGCGTGCAGGCGCCGCGGTTCGCCGAGGCCGGCGCCGTCGTCGTCGACAACTCGTCGGCGTGGCGCAAGGACCCCGACGTGCCGCTGGTCGTCAGCGAGGTGAACTTCGAGCGGGATGTCGGACGTCGCGCCCGGTGTCTCAAGCGGGGAATCATCGCCAACCCGAATTGCACGACCATGGCCGCAATGCCGGTGCTCAAGCCGCTGCACGACGAAGCCGGTCTGGTGCGGATGATCGCGTCGACCTACCAGGCCGTCTCCGGTAGCGGGCTGGCCGGCGTCGAGGAACTGTTCCGTCAGGCCAGCGCCGTCGTCTCGGGCAGCCGCGAGTTGGTGCACGACGGTGGCGCCGTCGACTTCCCGGCGCCCGACAAGTACGTCGCCCCTATCGCGTTCAACGTGGTGCCGCTAGCCGGATCGCTGGTCGACGACGGTTCCGGGGAGACCGACGAGGATCAGAAGCTGCGCAACGAGAGCCGCAAGATCCTGGGCATCCCGGACTTGTTGGTCAGCGGGACATGTGTCCGGGTGCCGGTCTACACGGGTCACTCGCTGTCGTTGAACGTGGAGTTCAGGCAACCGCTTTCGGCGCAGCGCGCGACGGAGCTGCTGGCAGGCGCACCCGGTGTGAAGCTGGTCGACGTGCCGACGCCACTGGCCGCCGCGGGCGCCGACGAATCGCTGGTGGGCCGCATCCGCCAGGACCCGGGCGCGCCGGAGGGACGCGGGCTAGCGCTGTTCATCTCCGGCGACAACCTGCGAAAGGGGGCGGCGCTGAACACCGTCCAGATCGCCGAGTTGCTGGCCGCCCAGTTGTGACCCCGTCTCGCCGAAACGAACGTTTGGGCGGGAAAGTACGAGTAATTCTCGCCATTACGTCGATCTCGGCGATGGCTGCGGCGCCCGCCGCGCACGCGCAGCCACCGGCGCCAGCGCCGGGCCCGGTGCTGCAGCCGTTGGCGCCGGGTCAGGTGGTGCGGATCGGGCCGACCGCGGGAACCGGAACCGCGACCCGTGACTACGGGATCGGCGCGACGGACCTGTGTGAGTTCATGGAGTTCCCGAGCGGGATCCTGCAGGTCTGCGGTGACAGCTTCGCCGGCCAGGGAGTCGGCTTCGGGGGCTGGTATTCGCCGATCGCGCTACACGTCGAGACCGACTCGATCCTCGACCCGGCTGGGGTGCGCTACGACGGCGTCACCGGGGTGGACGCCCCCCTGCTGGCCGACCCGGCGCCGGCGGGTTCGTCGCAGCTGCCTGCCGGGGTGGTGCAGATAAACCGCGAGAACTACATGCTGGTCACCACCACCCGCGATCTGCGTCCGGAGAGTTCGCGACTGGTGAAAGCAGAAGCCGGGCAACATAATTGGCGCACAGTACCCGGTTCGGAGCGCGCCGCCGAGCACGCCGAGGGCCGGCAGTCTCAGATCAGCGGTTACTACGATCCGATACCGACTTCCGACTCGCCGAGCGGTTGGGTGTACATCGTGGCCAACGACTTCGACCGCAGCGCACCGGTCGTGCTGTACCGCGTTGCACCGCAGGTGTTCACCGATCGCGACGCGTGGCAGGGCTGGTCTTTCGAGAACGGCTGGGGCCATGCCCCGACGCCGCTGTGGCCAGACCGCATCGGTGAGATGAGCGTGCGGCAGATCGACGGTAAGACGGTGCTGTCCTACTTCAACGCCAGCACCGGGAACATGGAGATGCGGGTGGCCGAAAGCCCGATCGGGCTGGGGGCCGCCCCCGTGACGACGGTGGTCGTGGCGGCGGACTGGCCGGAGCAACCCGAGTTCCTACCGCCGCCGGAGGTCAACCGGTTGGCGCAGCCCTACGGCGGCTATATCTCGCCGGGGTCGACGCTCGAGGAGGTGCGCGTGTTCGTTAGCCAGTGGAACACCACACCACTCGGCGACAATGCGCCCTACCGGGTCATCCAGTTCGCCGTGAATCCGTTCAAGCCGGGGCAGCCGCCGCCCTGGCCACCGCGTTAGGCGACCTGCGTGACGGGGTGGCGGTCGGCCAGGCGGGATCGCCGCCGTGACGTTACGTGAACGCCCGGCCGCGCTGCACCTCACAGCGGATTCACAGCGCGCACACGAACTGCGCATCATGAGTGCCCGCATGATCGGGGCATGACAGAAACACCGTCCAACGCACCGTCCACCGAGCCGCAGACCGGACCCGTCCACACCACCACGCCACCCACCTACGTCGAAACCCGCGAGGAGCGCCGCCGCCCAAACCGCGTCATCACCTTGGCCGCCTGGGTCGGGATCGCGGCGGGCGTCGTGTTCGTCGTCACCGTGGTCTTCTTCTCCGGCTTCATCCTTGGCAGGAGTTCCGACGGCGGTAACCACCGCGGCGGGGGTGCCGGCCACGGTCAGATGATGTTCCACCGCGACGGGCTGCCGCCGATGATGGGTTCGCGCGGGCATTTCGAGCACCCGGGCATGCCGTTCGCGCCGGGTCAGCCCGGTATGCAGACACCGCAGCAGACCCAACCGGGCAACGCCGCCACCACTGCTCCGCCCCGACCGTGATTGGAATCACGCCAAGTATGAGCTGATTCAGTCCAGAAGACGCGTCGGCAACTACGCGAGCTGCCTCCGAATCGAGCCGTGCCGCCGAGGTCAACTCCTGACCCCAAAGAGGGCGCCACGCGGGAACCTTCAACGGCCCTGGGTTGCGGTGTACGCGCCGAACTCCTACGGCCTGCGCATGCCTGGAGACACGTCTGCGGCCCCTCGGGAACGCTCCGGCCGCACTCGGGGCCGGGGCGTCTTGCCGTCTGGGGCGTGGCTGGCATGATCGGAGACCATGAGCATCGAAGTGAAGTACACCGCAGAGTCGACGGCCAGCGGCGGCGGCCGCAACGGCCACGTGAAGTCCAGCGACGACAAGATCGATTTCGACACCCGCCCGCCCAAGGAGGTGGGCGGCAGCGGTGAGGGGGTGAACCCCGAACTGCTCTTCTCGGCCGGTTACGCCGCATGCTTCCTCGGCGCCCTGCGCCTGCAGGCGAAGAACAACGACATCGAGATCGACGACGCTTCGGCGCTCACCGCGCAGGTCGGTTTCGGTCCGGACTCCGAGGGCGGCTTCGGTGTTACCGCGCACCTGATCGGCTACCTGCCCGGGCTCGAGCAGTCCGTCGCCGACGACCTGATGGAGAAGGCGCACGCCGTTTGCCCGTATTCCAAGGCGACTCGCGGCAACATCGACGTGAAGCTGTCGGCGAAGGTCTGATGCCGATGCGGTTCCTCGTGGGCGTCGCCGCGGCCGGTCTGACATTGGCCGTGGCGGCACCCGCGCAGGCCCGCCCGTCGGATCCCGGCGTGGTCAACTACGCCGTCCTGGGGAAGGGCTCGGTGGGCAACATCGTCGGCGCGTCGCTGCGGTGGGAGTCGTTCTTCACCGACCCCGTGCAGAATTTCTACGTCGACAACCCGGCGTGCAACAACTGGGCCGACGTCGGACTGCCCGAGGTCTACAACGACCCCGACCTGGCGTCGTTCAACGGTGCCGTCGCCCAGGAATCACCCACCGACGCCACCCACCTCGTCAAACAGGCGGTCGGGGTGTTCGCCACGCCGGACGCCGCTGAGCGCGCGTACCGCCGTGTCGTCGATCGCACCGCGGGGTGCGCCGGGCAGACCACCGCGATGCACCTCGACAACTTCACCACCCAGGTGTGGACGTTCACCGGCGGTCCGGCCGGCGGCGACTGGGTCAAACAGGAAGCGGGCACCGACCGGCGCTGCTTCACCACCACCCGCAGGCGCGAGAACGTACTCCTGCAAGCAAAAGTCTGCCAATCCGGCAACGGCGGCCCAGCGGTCAACGTGCTGGCTGGCGCCATGCAGAACACGCTGGGGCAATGACGCGGACGGGTGCGAACGACCATGTCACCAAGCTGTCACCCATAAACGAGGTGCACTTGTCGGTCCGCTCTGGAGAATGAGGACGGTAGCGGGGACCGGCCGATCCCCGCGGCTGTCAACCAACTGTCCAGTCAGACGGCCAACTGTCCAGTCAGACGGCCCGGACCTGGGAGGGATGGTGAGATGACCGTTCCGATCACCTTCGACCCGGGGTGCGATGCGCCACCCGAGGTCTTCGTCTCGGCTGCCGAGGCCGCCGAGCACATCACCGCGGACTGTCTGCGCGACGGCCCGGTGGGACGGGTAGGCCTCGAGATCGAGGCGCACTCCTTCGATCTCGCCCACCCGGGTCGGCGCCCCGACTGGCGTGAGGTGACCGATGCGATCGCCGGTGTCCCGGCGCTGCCCGGCGGTAGCAGGATCACCGTCGAACCCGGTGGCGCGGTGGAACTGTCCGGTCCGCCCGCGGACGGTGCGGTGACCGCGATCGCGGCGATGACGTCGGACCGGGCCCTGCTGCGTGCGGCCTTCGCGCAGCAAGGGCTCGGGCTGGCGCTGCTGGGCGCCGATCCGTTGCGCAGGCCGCGCCGGGTCAACCCGGGCGCCCGGTACGCGGCGATGGAGTCCTTCTTCACCGCGAGCGGTACCGGGGCGGCCGGTGCCTTCATGATGACCGCGACCGCGTCGGTGCAGCTCAACCTCGACGCCGGCCCGCGGCGGGGCTGGGCCGACCGGGTCCGCCTGGCGCACGCGCTCGGCCCGACGATGATTGCCGTCACCGCCAATTCGCCACTGCTCGCCGGTCGGTTCTCGGGGTGGCAGAGCAGCAGGCAGTGGGTCTGGGGTGAGCTGGACGAGGCGCGGTGCGGACCGGTGCTCGGAGAACGCGCGGACGACCCGGCCAGCGACTGGGCCCGGTATGCCCTGCGCGCCCCCGTGATGCTGGTGCGCAATCCGGAACCGGTGGCGGTGACGGATTGGGTGCCGTTCGCGGACTGGGCCGACGGGCGCACGCTGCTCGGCGGGCGGCGGCCGACACGCGAGGACCTCACATACCACCTCACCACCCTGTTCCCGCCGGTGCGTCCGCGCCGCTGGCTCGAAATCCGTTATCTGGACGCGGTTTCCGATGCCCTGTGGCCGGCCGTCGCCTTCACGCTGACCACCCTGCTCGACGATCCGGTGGCCGCCGACATCGCCGCCGAAGCCACCGAGTCGGTGGCCACTGCCTGGGACCGGGCCGCTCGTATCGGGCTCGGAGACCGCCGGTTGCGTGCCTCGGCCCTGCGCTGCGTGCAGACCGCAGCCGAACTGGCCCCGGCGCCGGTGATGGAGTCGATGCAGCAGTTGGTGCGTTCGGTCGAAGAAGGCAGATCCCCGGCCGACGACTTCGCCGATCGGGCGGTCGCCCACGGGATCGGTCCGGCCGTACGCCAACTCGCCAAAGGTGAGTCTTGACTGCACCCGATACCCTGGCCGACGAGCTGAGCAGGGCGCGCGACCGCACGTTGCGCCTCGTCGACTTCGACGACGCGGAGCTGCGGCGGCAGTATGACCCGCTGATGAGCCCGCTGGTCTGGGACCTCGCGCACATCGGGCAGCAGGAGGAGTTGTGGCTGCTGCGCGACGGCAACCCCGACCGGCCGGGGATGCTGTCCCCGGGCGTCGAACGTCTCTACGACGCCTTCGTCAACTCACGCGCCAGCCGGGTGAACCTGCCGCTGCTGCCCCCGGCGGACGCCCGCGCGTACTGCCAGACCGTGCGCAACAAGGTGCTCGACACGCTCGGCGCCCTGCCCGACGACGGAGCCCAGGACGGCTTCCGGTTCGCGTTGGTGATCAGCCACGAGAACCAGCACGACGAGACGATGCTCCAGGCGCTGAACCTGCGGACCGGGGCGCCGCTGCTCGCCCCCGGCGCCCCGCTGCCAGCCGGTAGGTCCGGCATCGCGGGCACCTCCGTATCGGTGCCCGGTGGACGGTTCGTCCTCGGGGTCGACGCCGTCACCGAACCACATTCGCTCGACAACGAGCGCCCCGCACACGTCGTCGACCTTCCCGGCTTCCGGATCGGACGGGTACCGGTCACCAACGGCGAGTGGCAGCAGTTCGTCGACGACGGCGGCTACCGCCGGCGGCAATGGTGGTCCGACCCGGGCTGGGCGCACCGCAACGATGCCGGGCTCACCGCGCCGCAGTTCTGGAACGGGGACGGCACCCGCACTCGCTTCGGGCACGTCGAGGAGATCCCCCCGAACGAACCAGTCCAGCACGTCACCTACTTCGAAGCCGAGGCGTACGCGGCGTGGGCCGGGGCGCGGCTGCCCACAGAGATCGAATGGGAGAAGGCTTGCGCCTGGGATCCCGCTGCCGGGCAGCGCCGCCGCTACCCGTGGGGCACGTCGTCGCCCACCGCATACCTGGCCAACCTGGGCGGTGAAGCGTTGCGGCCCGCACCCGTCGGCGCGTATCCGGCCGGGGCGTCGGCGTACGGCGCCGAACAGATGCTCGGGGACGTGTGGGAGTGGACCACCTCGACGCTACGACCCTGGCCGGGCTTCACCCCGATGATCTACGACCGCTACTCCCAGCCGTTCTTCGACGGCACCGGGTCCGGCGACTACCGGGTGCTGCGCGGCGGGTCGTGGGCCGTCGCCCCGGAGATCCTGCGGCCCAGCTTTCGCAACTGGGACCACCCGATCCGACGGCAGATCTTCTCCGGTGTGCGACTGGCGTGGTCCGACGACCAGCAGGGCGTGGGTTGATGTGCCGGCACCTCGGCTGGTTGGGGGCGCCGCGCGCCGTCAGCGCCCTGATGCTCGACCCGCCCTATGGCCTGCTGGTGCAGTCCTACGCACCGCGCCGCCAGAAGCACGGCCTGGTCAACGCCGACGGCTGGGGTGTCGGCTTCTACCCACCCGACATCGGTGAAGGTGCACCGCCTTGCCGATGGCGCAGCGCTGCCCCGCTGTGGGCTGACGCGTCGTTCGCGTCCGTCGCGCCGGCGCTGCGCAGCGAATGCGTCGTCGCGGCGGTCCGGTCGGCCAGCATCGGGATGCCGATCGAGCCGACGGCCTCCGCGCCGTTCACCGACGGGTCGTGGCTGCTATCGCACAACGGCCTCGTCGACCGGGCGGTGCTGCCGCTGTCCGCGCACGCCGAATCGACCGTCGACAGCGCCCTGCTCGCCGCGCTGATCTTCGACCGTGGCCTGGACCGGCTCGGCGAGACGGTCACCGAGGTGGCCGCGCGAGACCCGGGCGCGCGGCTGAACATCTTGGCTGCCAATCGTTGCGAGATGGTCGCCACCACGTGGGGTGACACCCTGTCGGTGTTGCGCACCGGCGACGGGGTGGCGCTGGCGAGCGAACCCTACGACGACGATCCGCGCTGGGAGGACCTCCCGGACCGCCACCTGGTCCACACCGACGGAACCGCCGTGCAGTTGACCGCTCTGAAAGGACCGGCATGACCTTCGCCCTCGCCACGTACCTGGCGGCCGACTCCGCAGCGCAGGCGCTGCGCCGAGATGTATACGACGGACTTAGCGCAACCCCGAAGACCTTGCCCCCCAAGTGGTTCTACGATTCCGTCGGCAGCGACCTGTTCGACCAGATCACCCGGCTGCCGGATTACTACCCGACCCGCGCCGAGGCGCAGATCCTTCGTGAGCACTCCGCCGAGATCGCCGCCACCACCGAAGCCGACACCCTGGTCGAACTGGGCAGCGGCACGTCGGAGAAGACCCGGATGCTGCTGTCGGCGCTGCGCGACCACGGATCGCTTCGCCGGTTCGTCCCGTTCGACGTGGACCCGACCGTCTTGCGCAGCGTCGGGGCCGCGTTGGGAATCGAGTACACCGGCCTCGAGATCGAAGCCGTGTGCGGAGACTTCGAGGAACACCTCGGCAAGATTCCCCGTGGCGGCCGCCGTGTCATCGCGTTCCTCGGGTCGACGATCGGCAACCTCCCCGCTGCGCCCCGTGCATCGTTCCTCGCCGCCCTGGCCGACACCATGGCCCCCGGTGACTCGCTGCTGCTTGGCACCGATCTCGTCAAGGACACCGACCGCCTGGTCCGTGCCTACGACGACAGCCAGGGCGTCACGGCCCGGTTCAACCGCAACGTGCTTGCCGTGGTCAACCGCGAACTCGTCGCCGACTTCGACGTCGAGGCGTTCGCGCACGTCGCCCGCTGGAACGCCGACGAGGAGCGTATCGAGATGTGGTTGCGGGCAACCAGTCCGCAGCGCGTGCAGGTCAACGCGCTCGAACTCACCGTCGACTTCACCGACGGCGAGGAGATGCTCACCGAGGTGTCGTGCAAGTTCCGGCCCGAGGATGTCGCCGCCGAACTCGCCGCCGCGGGCCTGCGCCGCACCCATTTCTGGACCGACCGGGCGGAGGACTTCGGCCTGTCGTTGGCGGTCAAGTGACCGATACCCTCGCCGAGCGCTGGCGTAGGGCACGCCCGCAACCCGCCGGCGTGCACCTCGACAGCGGGGCGTGCTCGCGCCAGGGTTTCGCGGCCATCGACGCCGCCGCGCAGCATGCGCGCCACGAAGCCGAGGTCGGCGGCTACGTCGCGGTGGAGGCGGCGGCGCCGGTGCTGGATGCGGGCCGCGCCGCCGTCGCGGCACTCACCGGGCTGGCGCCCTCCGACGTCATCTTCACCACCGGGGCCAACCACGCCCTCAACCTGCTGCTGAGTTGTTGGACCGGGGACCGGTCGGTGGCGTGTCTGGTCGGGGAGTACGGGCCGAATCTGGCGCTCATGGCAGCCAACGGATTCGGGCTGTCAGCCCTGCCCGTCGACGAACACGGCCGGTTGCGCGTCGGCGCGGCGGCCGAGGCGTTGGCGCGTAAGCGACCGGGTCTGGTGCACCTCACCCCGCTGGGCAGCCACCGCGGCCTCGCGCAACCGCTGGGACCGCTGGCCGAGGTATGCCGGGATCTCGGGCTGCCGCTCGTGGTCGACGCCGCTCAGGCGCTCGGCCACCTCGACTGCACGGTGGCACCTGATGCGATCTACTCGTCGTCGCGGAAATGGCTGGCCGGCCCCCGCGGCGTGGGGGTGCTGGGGGTCCGTCCCCACCTCGCCGACAGGCTGCGGCCGAGATTCCCTCCGTCGGAGTGCGGCCCGCCGCTGACCGTCCTGCAGCAACTGGAATTCGGTGAGTCGAACGCCGCTGCGCGCCTGGGGTTCTCGGTCGCGATCGGCGAGCATCTCGCTGCGGGGGACGGTCACATCAGGGCGCGGCTCGCCGAGGTCGGCCGCCTGACCCGGGCGGCGGTGGGCGACGTTCCCGGGTGGCGCGTGGTCGAACCCGTCGACGAGCCGACCGCCATCACGACGCTCGCCCCGACCGACGGTGCGGACCCGCACGAGGTTCGGGCCTGGCTGATCGCCGAACGGCGCATCGTCACCACCGCGTGTGATCCCCGCCGGGCGCCGCGCGAGCTGACGGTGCCGGTGCTGCGGCTCTCACCGCACGTCGACGTCACCTCGGACGAACTCGACTTGACGGCAGCGGCACTGGCCGACGCGGCGCGCCTCTGAACGCTATTCGGGTTTGTGCGCGGTCAACAGGAACGCCGGGAACTTCAGCCGGCCCTTGTCGTCCTGCTCATAGGGCATCTCCGCAGTCGCATCCCGCATCTGCAGCGCGTTGGCGTGGATGAAGGCGGGGCGGATGTCGTCGACGGTCCAGTGTCGTGACACCGCGTCGCGCAGTTCGGCTTCCTCCACCTCGTGCGGCTTGGCCTCCAGGTGCGGCGGGAAGGCGCCCTTGGCGAAGGCCAGGACGAACAGCACCGCGCCGGGTGCGGCGGCCCGGTGGATCGAGCGGAGGTAGCCCTCGCGGCCCTCGACGGGCAGCGAGTGGAACAGCGTGCTGTCGAGGATGGTGCGGAAACGCCCGTCGTAACCGGTGAACGAGGTGATGTCGGCCTGGGCGAAACTGGCCGAGGCCAGGCCACGTAGCTGCGCAGCCTGGTTGGCGGCGGCGACCGCCGTCGGGCTGATGTCGAGGCCGACGACGGTGTAGCCGTCCTCGGCCAACGCCAGCGACAACTCCGCATGTCCGCACCCGGCGTCGAGCACGTCGCTGCGGAAGCGGCCTGCGCGGTGCAATGCCGCTAGCTCTGGCTGCGGCTCGCCGATGCTCCACGGAGGAGGGCCGCTGAAGGCACCCTCGCCCCGGTATGCGCTGTCCCAATCCATCGCCTCAGACGTCATGGTTCCGACCCTACGCGGGACCGTCCCAGGAGTGCACGGGCTCGTTGCTGTGCATGCGTTGGCAGTACAACCGCAGCATCTCGGCCAACGCGGCCGGCCGTGCCATGCCACGTTCCTGCAGCGCGCGCACCGTCGCAACCTGCCAGGCTGCGCCGTTGCGGCCGGTCTTGGCGCGGCCCTCGATCACCCCGAGATAGCGGTCGCGTACCTCGGCGGCCACCCCCCACCGGCGCAGACCCTCGTCGGCCATCGGAAGCAGCTGTCGCAGGACCAACTCGTCGGGTGTCACCTCGCCGAGCCCGGGCCAGTAGAGCCGTGCGTCCATCCCGCTCTGCGCGGCGTCGCGGAAATTGTGCTCGGCCGCGGCGAAGCTCAACTTCGTCCACAGCGGCCGGTCCTCCTCGGACATGGTGCGCAGCATGCCGTAGTAGAACGCCGAGTTGGCGAGCATGTCGAGGACCGTCGGCCCGGCGGGCAGCACGCGGTTCTCCACCCTCAGGTGGGGTTTGCCGTTCACCACGTCGTATACCGGTCGATTCCACCGGTAGATGGTGCCGTTGTGCAACCGCAGCTCAGAGAGTTTGGGAGTACGGCCGGCAGCCAGTTCGGCGACCGGGTCCTCGTCGGAGACCTCGGGCAGCAGCGACGGGAAGTAGCGGACGTTCTCCTCGAACAGGTCGAAGATCGAGGTGATCCAGCGTTCGCCGAACCAGACCCGCGGCCGCACGCCCTGGGTCTTCAACTCGTCGGGACGGGTGTCGGTAGCCTGGGTGAACAGTTCGATGCGTGTCTCGGCCCACAACTGGTGGCCGAAGAAGTACGGCGAGTTGGCGCCCAGCGCCAGCTGCGGACCCGCGACGACCTGGGCGGCGTTCCAGTTGCGCGCGAAATCGGCCGGTGAGACCTGCAAGTGCAACTGCATGCTCGTACACGCCGACTCCGGGGCGATGGACGCCGCCTGCAGGCTCAGCCGTTCGGGGCCGGCGATGTCGATCAGAATGTCCTCGCCGCGCGCGGTGAAGATGGAGTCGTTGAGCGCCTGATAGCGGATCGACTCGCTCATCCAGTTGCTCGCCAGGTGTTCGGGCATCAGCGTCGGCAGGATGCCGATCATCACGATGTGGGCACCGTCTGAGTCGGCCTTGCCCTCGGCGGCGTTGAGGCTGGCTCGGATCTCGGCCTCCAACTCGAGGGCCGCCCGGCCTGGCAGCGGCCGCGGCGGCACGTTGAATTCGATGTTGTAGGCGCCCAATTCGGTTTGGTACGCCGGATCGGCGATCGACGCGAGCACCTCGGAATTGCTCATCGCCGGCTGGTAGTCCCCGTCGACCAGGTTGCACTCGATCTCCATACCGGTCAGCGGACGTTCGAAATCGAAGCTCGATTGCGCGAGCATCGTCTCGAACACGTCGAGGCACAGCTGCACCTTGCGCCGGTACTCGCGCCGATGCGCCCGGCTGAAGTCCGTGTGCTTCACTTCTTCGCCCACTCCGCCGATGCTAGTGACGCCCACGCGGCTATTCGCTCGATCGGCGACTGCATATCCGGCGCGAATGCGGGTAGCACCGCCTCATGGACATCACCGTGACCTTCATCGGTAACGCCACCACGCTGATCACCACCGATGGGATCACCCTGCTGACCGATCCGAACTTCCTGCACCGCGGCGAGCGCGCGTACCTTGGCTACGGGCTGTTGTCGAGGAGGCTGCACGACCCGGCGCTCGCCATCGACCGGCTGCCCGCCCTCGACGGGGTGCTGCTGTCCCACATGCACGGCGACCACTGGGATCGGGTGGCCCAGAACGGGCTCGACCGCACGCTTGTGGTGATCACGACGCCGCACGCGGCGAAACGGTTGCGCCGCCGCGGGTTCGGCCACTCCGTCGCACTGGACACCTGGCAGCAGCACGCGATCACCAAGGGCGCCACGACCGTCACCGTCACCGCGTTGCCCGGGCGGCACGCGCCGACACCGATCGACCGATTCCTGCCGCCGGTCATGGGATCTATGGTCGAGGTCTCCAATGCGTCCGGCCCGACGCGGCGACTCTACATCTCCGGCGACACTCTGCTCATCGAGGAGCTCGACGAGATTCCCCACCGCTTCCCCGACATCGACGCCGGCCTCCTGCACCTCGGCGGCACCCGACTCCCGTTCGGCAGGCACCTCCCGTTCGGTCTGACGGTGACGATGGACGGTCAGCAGGGGGCCGGCCTCGCCGAACTGCTCCACCTGCCCAATGTCATCCCTGTGCACTTCAACGACTACGGGGTGTTCGCCTCACCGCTGTCGGACTTCCTCACGGAGATGAGGCGGCGCGGCATGGCCGAGCGGGTGATCGAGCTGAACCGCGGCGCCTCGGTCACCGTTTGACCGCTCAGCGGCTCGGCCAGTGCGCCCGGCTGCAACAACGCCGCGGCGCCGATCAACGCGGCGAGTGTCTTGGCCACCGACGTCTCGTCGAGGTCGGTGATGGTGAGCTCCGCGGTCGGGTGCGCGTCGAGCAGTCTGCGCGAGAGGGCGCCGTGGCCCCGCGCCGAGTTCGAGGACCTTGGGGTCGTGGACGTCGCGGCTGGCTGACCTCCCCTGTCGACAGCGGCAAAGGCGGTCACACCGCGGCGGGAGCCGCCACGAAGGCCAAGGACTGGGTTGGGGCAGCGACGCGACGCCCAGCCTCGGCCGGCGCGGACAGGTCGGTGGCGAGCTGGAACAGGCCACTGCCGGCCAAGCCGCAACGTTTGGTTACCGATTCGGCACCTTCCTAGGTGGCTAGAAGCTATTCTCAGCGTCATTGCAGCTAATCGCGAGCTCGACGGGGCTTCGGTGGTAGCTGAAGAAGGAGCAGGCTCATGCTCGAGATAGTCGACAAGGGGTCTTGCAGTGACGCTCACCCCGTGCCGCTGCTCTTCATCCACGGGGCCTGGCATGGCGCCTGGTGCTGGGACGAACACTTCCTGGACTTCTTCGCGGACAACGGCTATCGCGCGCTAGCAATCAGCCTTCGCGGGCATGGAAGCAGCCCGTCCCCAAGACCACTACGTGGCTGTTCCATCGCTGACTATGTCGAAGATGTGCAATCAGTCGCCGACGACCTACCTGCGCGACCCGTGGTAATCGGCCACTCCATGGGGGGTCTCGTCGTCCAAAGGTATCTGGAGTCCCACGCGGCACCCGCAGGCGTGCTGCTCGCTTCGGTTCCCCTGCGGGGAGTCCTCGGAGCCCACCTGAGATTCGTGAGGCGACACCCCTGGCTCGCCACCAAAGGCACGTTCACGGGCAACACCATGCTGGCACTCAACACTCCTGCGCGTGCACGCGAATCAATGTTCTCGGCAGCGACTCCGGAGTCACAGATTGTCCGCCATGTGGCGCGGTTCCAACAAGAGAGCCGACGAGTGGTTTACCGAGACATGACCTTTCGTGCCCTCCCTCGACCGCAGCATGTCTCGGCGCCGCTGCTGGTGTTGGGCGCCGAGTGCGACGGCGTCTTTACTACCGACGAGGTGCGGGCGACGGCATCCGCGTATCACACGGCGGCAGAGATCTTCCCCGACATGGGACACGACATGATGCTCGAGCCAGGGTGGGCCGCGGTCGCTCAACGTATCCATACATGGCTCGGAACGCGCGGTCTGCGAACCCAGGACGACGAACCGGGCCAGCAACTAGCCAGCCAGTAGCTGTGTCACTCGTTTGTCGGTTCGACGCCAGTCCCCGAAGGGGCTGGCACCGAACGCATTTGGTATTTGCGACCTTCAATCGGCCTGGTTCTGCTGGATGCTTTGATGCGGTAACCGCCGCTTGACCAGATGCCGCAGCGTTCATGGCTACAGTGCCGAACCCCCTGACTCGGACAAGTAGAATACTGAACTACCCCGCGTTTGATGCACACCTCCTTCGGGTGGTTGTAGGCGAGGCGGTCGCTGAACCTCGTGGGCTGTCCCAGGGGAATGCCAGATCTGCGTGCCCGTGTGGTCCATGATGGACGACTGAAGACGAGGCGAAGGACGACGCGAAGGAGGACGTGTGGCCGAGTCCCCCCAGTTCGCGGTCGCGATCGACCAGGGCACCACCAGTACCCGGTGCATGATCTTCGACCACGACGGCGCCGAAGTCGGCCGTCACCAGCTCGAACACGAGCAGATCCTGCCGCGGGCCGGCTGGGTGGAGCACAACCCGGTGGAGATCTGGGAACGCACCGCATCGGTGATCCAGTCGGCGCTCAACCGCACCAACCTGTCGTCGAGCGATCTGAGCGCGTTGGGCATTACCAATCAGCGGGAAACTGCGCTGGTGTGGAACCGCCGCACCGGCCGGCCCTACTACAACGCGATCGTGTGGCAAGACACCCGCACCGACCGCATCGCCACGGCGCTCGACCGTGACGGGCGCGGCGACGTGATCCGGTGCAAGGCCGGTCTGCCGCCCGCGACGTACTTCTCCGGCGCCAAGGTCCAGTGGATCCTCGACAACGTCGACGGTGTGCGGGAGGCCGCCGAGAAGGGCGACGCCATCTTCGGCACCGCCGACAGCTGGGTGGTGTGGAACCTCACCGGCGGGCCACGCGGCGGCGTGCACGTCACCGACGTCACCAATGCCAGCCGCACCATGCTGATGAATCTGGAGACGCTGGACTGGGACGACGAGCTGTTGTCCTTCTTCGGCATTCCGCGCCAAATGCTCCCCGAGATAAAACCGTCGTCGTGTCCGGACTGCCACGGCGTCACCCGTGAGGACGGACCGCTCGGCGGTGAGGTACCGATCACCGGGATCCTCGGTGACCAGCAGGCCGCGATGGTCGGGCAGGTGTGCCTGTCGCCGGGGGAGGCCAAGAACACTTACGGCACAGGCAATTTCCTGCTACTCAACACGGGTGAGGACATCGTCCGCTCCGACAACGGCCTGCTCACCACGGTCTGTTATCAGTTCGGTGACGCGAAACCCGTTTACGCGCTCGAGGGTTCGATCGCGGTGACCGGATCGGCGGTGCAGTGGCTGCGCGACCAGCTCGGTATCATCAGCAGCGCCTCGCAAAGTGAGGCGCTGGCGCGGCAGGTGGACGACAACGGCGGCGTGTATTTCGTGCCCGCGTTCTCAGGGCTGTTTGCACCGTACTGGCGGTCGGACGCCCGCGGCGCGATCGTCGGCCTGTCCCGGTTCAACACCAACGCCCACGTCGCGCGCGCCACGCTCGAGGCGATCTGCTACCAGAGCCGCGACGTCGTCGACGCGATGGAGGCCGACTCAGGGGTGCACCTTGAGGTGCTCAAGGTCGACGGTGGTATCACCGCCAACGACCTGTGCATGCAGATCCAGGCTGACGTGCTCGGCGTCGACGTCGTCAGGCCGGTGGTGGCCGAAACCACCGCCCTGGGAGCGGGTTACGCGGCCGGGCTGGCGGTCGGATTCTGGGACGGCGCCGACGATCTGCGCCGCAACTGGCAGGAGGACAAGCGCTGGACGCCGCAGTGGAGCAGCGACCAGCGCGCCGCGGGGTACGCCGGCTGGCGGAAGGCCGTGCAGCGCACCCTCGACTGGGTCGACGTGCTCTAGTTGGAGACCAGCGTGGCGCCTTCGGCGACGCGGAGCGCGGTCATCCGCCACGGACCGCGCGTCGCCAGCACGTAGTAGACGGCGAACGCGACGCCACAACCGATGAACCAGCTGTACTGAGCGGCGCCGGCCATCCCGAACACGACGCCGCCGAGTAGGACGGGGGACATGGCCAGGACCGCCGCCAGCAGGGTGGCGGCCACCGCGGCCCGGTTGTAACCCTTTGTGTACCAGTAATTCGCCGTCTTCGACATCGTGAACAGGTCGTCGACGACGATCTTTTGGTTGCGCACCAGGTAGAAATCGGCGATCAGCACGCCGAACAGCGGGCCGATGAACGCCCCGAGTGTCTCCAGCGTGTAGTGGATGACCTCGGGGTTGCTGTAGAGGTTCCACGGTGTGAGCAGGACCGACCCGACCGCGGCGATCATGCCGCCCATCCGCCAGCTGATTCGCTGTGGGCTCACGTTGGAAAAGTCGAATGCGGGGCTGATGAAGTTGGCGACGATGTTGATCCCGATGGTGGCGATCGAGAATGTCAGCGCACCAAGGACAATCGCGGTCACGCTGTCGATCCGGGCAACGGTCTCGACGGGATCGGTCAGCAGTTCGCCGAACACGGGCACCGTCGCGGCGGCGGTGATCACGACCAGCAGTGAGAACATCAGGAAGTTGACCGGCAGGCCGAGAAAGTTGCCCTTCTTGACCGCTTGGAAGCTCTTGCCGTACCGGGCGAAGTCGCCGAAGTTCAGCATGGGACCGGAGAAGTAGGACACCACGAGCGCGATTGCGCCGAGCATGACGACCAGCGTGGTGCCCTGCTTGTCGCCGCCGAGCGACAGGCTGACGTGCCAGCCGGACTTCCACAGCAGGTAACCGCAGAGGATGAACATCACCACGTAGACGGCCGGCCCGCAGAAGTCGATGAACTTGCGAATCGATTCCATGCCACGCCAGAACACGCACGCCTGTAAAACCCACAGCAGCATGAAGCTGCACCAGCCCAACAGGGACAGGCCCGTGAAACCGTACTGATCGGCGTCGGCGTACGGCGCCAGGCCGGGGAACAGTTTGAGCAGCACAATGTCGAGCGCCGCCGACGCCAGGTAAGTCTGGATGCCGTACCAGGCGACCGCGATGAGACCGCGAATGATCGCCGGGATGTTCGCCCCGAGGACGCCGAAGGAGCTGCGGCACACGACGGGATACGGCACACCGGCCTGCTGGCTGGGCTTGGCGACCAGGTTGCACAGCAGGTTGACGATGACGATGCCCACCAGCAGCGCGATCAGCACCTGCCAGCTGGCCAGTCCGAGGGCGAACAGGCTACCCGCGGTGACGTAGCCGCCGACGCTGTGCACGTCGGACATCCAGAACGCGAAGATGTTGTACGACGACCACGTCTGCTTTCCCAGCGGCGCGAGGTCCTCGTTGGTCAGCCGGGGGTCGTAGCTCTCCTTGATCGCCCCGCTGCCGACGGGATTCCCTGCGGCTTCGACGATGTCGCCCGCGCCGACGACGGCGCTCGGCGGGAGGTCACGGGTCTGTGTCATGGTGCGGTTCCTTGTTCATCCGGGCGAGGCGATGAACGGAACGTAGCTTCGACGTGTTTCACCGTCGTTGCGCCGCAAATATATTTTTGAGTGCCGTCGGCAACATGACCGACTCGTTCCGCCGCTCACCCGTCTGCGATCAGCCGGCTGTCCGGTGGAAGGGCGGCCACCACGGTGTTGAGTCGCTGGTGGTGATCCGTGCTCGTCGGGGGCAGGGGTCGACGTCGCGGTCGAGGAAGGCCTCCAGCATGCGGCCGTGGTCGGCGTGCAACGCGGCCGTTCGGACGGTTCGACTGGCACCGTCAACTGTACGGGTTCGGTGACGTTCCAAGCAGTTTCGAACATATATACCAATCGCGGCATTGCTGACGGACGGGTCATGCCGATGTGGAATTGGCGGCTTTGACGGTGGTGGGAGTGCCAGCCGACACACTCGCCCGGTCAGGGCTATGGGTAACCGTCGACTCTCTGCGCGTCACCGAGCATCAGGGGCCGATCAGACGAACAGGGGTATGGCCCTCGCACCGAACAGCACAGCGACGATCCCCGATATCGCGACCTGATATTGAACCTCGGATGGCGATCGCCGGTGCGCATGGCGGCGACCGAACGTTAACCCGTTAGCCGCTTGCGGTGACTTCGGGGCGGCGTGGCAGCGGCAACAGGCGGTGGTCGCTGGTGAACATACGTCGCACTAACCCGAGGGTGACCACGACGGTGGTGGTGGCCACCGAGCCCAGAACCAGAAACATCACCACGGCCTGCACCAGCACCGCCTGCACCGGAGACACACCGGCCAGGATGAGGCCGGTCATCGCACCGGGCAGAAACACCAGCCCGGTGGCCTTCGTGGTCTCGATCTGCGGCGACAGCGCCGAGCGCAGGGCGGCCCGCACATAGGGCGTGGCCGCCCGCCGCGACGGCTGTCCCAGTGCCAGCCGCGCCTCGACCTCATCACGCTTATCGCGCAACTCATCCACCAGCCGGCGGGCGGCCAGCACCATCGCAGTCATCGAATTACCGACCGTCATCCCGGCGATCGGGACCAACGTCCGCGCCTCCAAAGGAAGGACCCCCAGGCCGAAGACCACCCCGAGCGTGACCACGGCGGCGGCGCCGAACGCGGCAACGGTCAGCAGCATGATCCGCGGCACCTCCGGTGCCCGCCGCCGGGCGACATCACCGGCATAGGCGACCATCGCCGCCGTCCACAGCCACGACCACACCAACGGCCGCCCCGGCTCCAGCAGCAGGGTGAGCGCCGCCCCGACCAGTAGCAACTGCACCAGGGCGCGGGCCGCCGCCCACACGATCTGACGCTCCAGACCCAGCCGCTGCCACAACGACACCACCGCCGCGACCCCGACCAACGCCAACGACGTCGCCAAACCACCGACGCCAACCAGATGGTTCACCACTACACCCCCTCACTATCCGGCGGCCGGGCGACCGGATGGAGGCCGACGCACCGCCCCGCTTCGATGCGCAACACCCGATCCGCAATACGCTGCACCTGCTCAGGGTCATGCGTCACCCACAGCACGGCAATCCCTTTCTGCGCAAGCTCGAGCACTGCCCGCTCCACGACGCCGACAGCCGACTCATCCAGCGCCGAGGTGGGCTCGTCCAGCAGCAGCACGTCGGGCTGGGTGATCAGCGTGCGGGCCAGACAGACTCGCTGCGCCTCACCACCGGACAACGCCGTGGCGTCGCGCGCCAGCCACGACCCGGTCATCCCGACCCACGACAACACCTGTTCCATCTGCCTACGGTCGGCGCCCGGGGACGCGGTGAGCAGGTTCTGGGCGACCGTGCCCGGAAACGGGGTCGGCCGCTGGAACACCATTCCCACCCGTCGCCGCAGGCACAACGGATCCAGACCCGCCACATCCTGGCCCCCGAACAGGACTCGCCCCGATGTCGGCACGTCCAGACGATTGCACAGCCGCAGCAGCGTGGACTTCCCCGAACCCGACGGTCCGAACACCGCCGTCACAGCATCCCCTGGTACAACAGCGGACAACCCATCGAGGGCCCGGACGCCGCTGCGCTCCACCACGACGTCGTCGAACGTGAACCCGGTCGGGCCCACTCGCCCCTCCCTCGATCAGGCCACGCACCGTTCGACAACAAGGTCATCGAATGCGATAGCTAGCGGTCATCGATCTCGTGATCCCATATTATTCGGCAGCATCGCCGCCGGAACTGTAGCAGTGTGCTACGCTCCTGTAGCGAATTGCTACAGGAGGCTGGCATGGGTGAGGTTGCCGATCGTGTCACCCGTGTCGCCGCAGACCTGATCGACAGCGCAGCTGCCGAGGGGGCACGCCAAAGCCGCTCCGCCAAGCAGCAGCTGGACCACTGGGCGCGAGTGGGCCGGGCCGTGTCAAGCCAGCAGACGCTCGCCCGTCGCCGCGTCGAGGCCGCACTGGCGGGCGATGCAGACCTCAACACGTTGAGCGCGGAAGAAGGTGTCGTCTTCAACGCCGAGATCGCCGCGGCGGTCGAGGAGCACCTGGCCGGTAGCCACTACGGGGACCGACTCGCGGCCCATGGCATCACCACCGTCTCCATGAACAGCGCCGGCCAACTCGTCGAGCACCGCCCGGACGGTACCTCCGTGATCCTCGACGAGAGCCCGGCCGCTCGTCACGGATGAACCGACTCGATCTCGTCGTCGGCCCCAACGGCGCCGGGAAGTCAACCTTCGTCACCTTCACGCTCGCGCCGCTGCTCCCCCGCAGCGTCTTTGTTAACGCCGACGAGATCGCCCGCCAACGTTGGCCCGACGACGTGGAGACACATGCCTATGAGGCCGCAGGAATCGCCGCGGCGACCCGGTCCACACTCGTCGCACAACGCCGCTCCTTCATCGCGGAGACAGTGTTCTCACATCCCTCGAAGCTCGACCTCATCACCGCGGCCCACGCCGCCCAGTACACCGTCGTGCTCCACGTATTTATGGTTACGGAGGACCTGTCCGTCGAGCGTGTGCGCCATCGAGTGATCGCCGGCGGCCACAGTGTCCCCGAAGACAAAATCCGGGGCCGGCACCGTCGGCTCTGGGACCTCGTGGAGCGCGCAATGACGCTGTCCGACACCGCGACGGTCTACGACAACAGTCGACGCGAGGGTCCTCGAATCGTCGCCCAGTTCGTCGGTCGCGATATCGTCGGTGCACCGTCGTGGCCGGAGTGGACGCCATCGACGTTTGCGTCTCGCTGGCCCGCGTGAATACTGCATGACACATGGCTCGCCGGCGCCCGCTGCTTCTTCCTCACCGTCTTAGGCCACGAGTCGTCGCCCTCACTCGGCCTGGCGGTATCGAGGCGCACGAAAGGTCTTCGGATCCGGATTTCAGGCTGCTCACCGTCAGCGCCGGAACCCTACCCCCCTGCACTCACCCTGAATGCCCCCGAGCGAGTTCGAGCGGGCGGTCCCACGGGCTGATGGTGACACTCCGTTACCGGATTGTCCTGCCGACCACCCGGCCGGACTCGCGGTCGACGAAGTGGCGACGGGTCATCGGCGGGGCCTCCGTGGCGCTGGCGGCGGCCGAGGTGATCAACAAGCTTGGGTCGTTCTGATGGTCCGGCAGGGAACCCGAACAGGGTGCTGTGTAGGAAGCCGGTACTAGTGCTGGCCATACACTGTTACGACGTGGTGTAGTAGATCTCTGATGGAAGGGTTCACCGAGTGCTGACGCCGAAGATGCGCGCGCGATGGGTACGCGGTGCGCTGGTGGGCGGGTGCTCGGCCGTCGTCACCGTCGGTGCGCACGCCGCCGGGGAAGGCATGCCCCATGGACCCAGCCTGATCGTGGCGGGGTTGATGTGCGCAATCGTGTGGGCCGTCTTGGCCGGTGCGACGATGATTGCCGCACATCTGGCCGCCGCGGTACTTCTCGGTGTCGCGATCACCGCCGTCGAACACCTTTACATCGTCTGTGTTTCGCTGCTGTGCTGGTTGCGGATGTTCGACACGATGCGCCAGCCGGCATCCGCGCGCCTGCAACGTGTCGTCACCCGGGTTCACCTTGTTGCGTCGGTGTTGCGCAGTCCCGGCCTGGGGATGCGCGCTCCACCGTAGGGGCGCCGCGCTGACCGCTTAGCGAAGCTTAAGCGGCGCAGCCGTGAATCTTGAGTCAAGTACGTGGTTGGAGTCGCGAAGAGTTCAGGCGGCGAGCTGAGCCTGCTGGGTGAGTTCGTCGAAAGCGGTTTGGTATGCACGAGTTGCGTTGCGCAACTTGGACGTTCGTGGTGGACTGGGGTCGGTGACCTGGGCGAGCCCGGTGCGTAGCAGGTGGTCGTGGGCGTGGGTGAATAGCAGCGCGTGCTGCAGGCCGGTGTCAGTCACGGTGTAGCGGCGGGTGCGGGGGACGCGTTCGATGAGTCCGTGGGCGCGTAGGCGCCGCAGGTCGTAGGTCATCTGGCCGGCGGTGATGTCCTCGGCGGTCTTGCCGAGCAGGGGCGCGATCAAGGTGCGCAGGTCACGGTTGGTGAACCCGTGGACCAGGAGCCGGTGGACGAGCAAGGCCTGCAGCAGGGCGTGCACCCTGGCGTCGCCGAAGCGCAGTCCGGGGATTCGGGTGTTCTGACAGGTGACGACGGGGGCGGTGAGATCGGTGAACGCCTGGGCGCCCCGGATCGGGTCGTGGCTGATGGTTTGGACGCCGAGCAGGCGCCGGTTGGCGGAAAAGCCGATCTGCCGCAGTTCGGGCAGGCTGGTCAGCCGTTTGGTGACCCGGAAATCGTGGGGGTCGTTGATCGTGGTCTCGGTGCGCAGCGCCCTCCCTTGTTTGTAGTACTGCTTGACCTTGGTGTTCTTGTAGTCCACGTGCAGCGACGGGGTTACCCCGTTGGTGATCACCCGGGTGCGGAACCGTCCCGGGGTCTTGGCGCGGCCCTTGGCGATGACGCGGCGGTCGAAGATCAGCCCGACGTGGTCGGGGCGGCCGATGTCGAGGTTGTCGTGCAGAACCTGCTCAAAGAAGATCCGCCCGACACCGGGCGGTCGAGCATCTGGGTCAGCGAGAACTCGGCCTGCAGGATGGACAGCTCGTAGCGGTAGCCGGCCGCCTCGTCCTCGCTGGTGAACGGGTTGGGCAGGATCGTCAGCCATTTGCGCAGCAGCGCGTCGATCCGCTCGGGTCCGAGGCTGTCGCAGATCGCCTGCAGCCGGTCTACGTCATCGACGGCGGCGAACCCGTTATCCAGGGCCTCGAATCCGATCCCGGCCTTGGCGGCCTGGCGTTTGGCCCACTCGTTGCCGTTGATGCACAGCTTGGCGGTGTAGGGGAAGTACGTGCCGAACTTGATGAAGAACGGGCCGAAATCCTCATCGACGCAATAGAAATAGAAGTAGTTGATGAACGCTGTGGAGCGCACCAGCCAGGCATAGGGTTCCCCGGTGGCGGGTTGTAGCGGCGCTGGGTGCGCCACACCAGCGCCTTCTCCTGCGCCCGGCCCACGAACAACACCCCCTCGGTGCCGGCGAACGCGGCCAGGAACTGCTGGGCGACGTCGTCTTTGCGTTCCTTGCCGAAGGACACCAACTCCAGCCCGCGCGCGGCGATGAAGCCGTGGATGTCGGCGACGAACGCCTTGGTCATCGGATCCATCAATGCCGTCGACGCGTAGTGGTGGCCGCGGTGGCCGACGAAGAAGCCCTGCACCCCGGCGCCATAGGCCAACCGCGGCACCCGCACGTTGAGATACATGCGGTCGATCGACTCCACCTCGAAGATCGTGTGATCGGACAAGACATCGCCGGCACAGCGCGCTACGGTCATCATTGGGCTCCGGTTCGGACGGGCGGCCAGCAGGCCTACCAACCGCGCTATGCGGTTCATACACCCGATCGACACGTTTCGACCAGGGTCTTCATCCCGTCCGGACCGAAGCCCCCAGCGACACCAGCAGCAGCATGCCCGTCGGGATGGGGCGAAGCCCGGCTAGTTCCTTAGCGGCCCTCAACTCTTCTCCAATCGCACCAGGGAGGACCACATCCGCGGTGGTACCTCGCGCCAATCTCGGCGTCACCAAGATTCTGGCGTCATGCGCGCCGTTACGCCCCCTTTGATATCGAAAGAACTTGATTGCGATGAACGCGCCTGAAACTGCACGCAGACGCGGCAACGCGGCAGTGCTGCGCCGGGTTTGGCGAATGCACTTCTGGTTGGCGCTGATTGCCGCTCCCGCTCTGATCGTCCTGGCCTGTTCCCGGTTGGTCATCCTCTACAGCCAACCCCTAGACACCTGGCTCAACCGCGACCTGATGGTTGTCGACCAAGGACGCACGACGGTGTCGCTTGACAACCAGGTCGCCACCGCCCGTGCCCACGTCGGCGCCGAGGACACCCTCGACGCGGTGACCCCGCCCGCCGGCTCTGACCGCTCCACACGGGTCGACTTCCTCACCCCGCAAGCTGCGGCAGCAGAGACCGGTGAAACTGACCTCACTCAGGTCTTCATCGACCCCTACACCGGGCAGTACCTCGGCCAGCGCAGCCAGCTCTCCGGTCTCGTGGGGTGGGCCAACCAGCTGCACCGGATGTTCGGCAACGACGCACCGACACTGCACCTGCCCTCGCTGGGCCATCTCATCGACTCCGAGGCCCACCCGGTCGCGACGATCCCTGTGGGGATCGGGAACCTATGGATCGAACTGACCGCCGTGTGGCTCCTGGTGCTGCTGGCCACCGGCATCTATCTGTGGTGGCCGCGGGCCATCGAGGCGGCCAAGCCCCTGCTCAGACTGGGGTGGCGACCCGGGGGCCGGATCCGGTGGCGTGAGCTGCACGCCCTGACCGGTGTCATCGTCGCCGTGGTTCTGGTCTGCTACGTCCTGTCCGGGATGACCTGGTCACGCTACTGGGGCGAGAACTGGCGGGCGTTCTCCTCGACCGTCGCGCCGTCGACACAGATCGACGCGCCGTCCACACCGGCAAAGATGGGCGACTTCGACCGCCTGGGTCGGCGCAAAGCAGCACCCACAGCAGGAGTCAAATGATCATGTGGCACAACCGGATCACTTTCAAGACAGCCGCAGCTATCGGTGCGTGCGTTTTCGCGCTGGCGGGCTGCACGTCGCGGGACAGCGACGAATCGAGCGAGCCAATGGCTAGAGACGTAGCGATGACCAACCAGTGGGCCAGTGCGGCAGACTCAGGAATGACCGCTCTCTTCGGCAGTTTCACCAACAGCGGCCGACACGACGTGCGTATCGTCAGCGGCACCTCACCGATCGCCGGTCACGTCGAAGTGCACGAGGTCGTCCCCGACACCGCAGGCGGCAAGGCCATGCAACGGAAAGAAGGTGGCCTGGTCGTGCCTGCCGGTGGTTCGCGGGAGCTGATTCCCGGCGGGGACCATCTGATGCTGATGGACCTCAAACAGCCGCTGCAGCCGGGTGCTGACGTGGCGGTGACCGTGGTGTTCGAGGACGGCTCCACCCTCCCGGTGACCGCTCAGGTCCGTGACTTTGCTGGGGGCAATGAGAATTACAGCCCTGGCGGCGGAGGAAACGGAACGTCTCACCACCGTGGCTAGCGGGTCCGTACGCCCCGGCGGCGCCGTGAGCCGGCGGCATCTCCTGTCCGGAGGTGCCGCCGCGCTGGCCGCTACCACGGTCGCGGCAGGGCTGGCTGGATGCACGACCGGCGTGTCCGCCGGTACCGCGGACGGGTTCGGAACAGCTGTCGAACCCTTTCACGGCAGCCACCAGGCCGGAGTGGCCACCGCGCCGCAAGCACACGCCCTATTCATCGCCCTCGACCTCACAACTCCCGCCGGACGAAGCGCCCGAGACAGCCTCACCGCAGTCCTCCGGCTGTGGACCTCCGATGCGGAGAGGCTCACCCAAGGTCAGCCGGCCCTCGCCGACACCGAACCCGAACTCGCCCTCCGGCCCGCGCGGCTGACCGTCACCGTAGGCCTCGGGCCGGCCCTGTTCGACCGCATCGGGTTGTCAAAGCGGCGACCTCGAGGGGCCGCCGAGCTGCCGGCCTTCAGCACCGACCGCCTCGACCCCCGGTGGTGTGGCGGCGACCTGCTCCTGCACCTGTGCGCCGACGACCCCGTCGTCATCGCACACGCCAGCCGCGTGATGCTCAAGAACGTGCGAACGATGACCCGACAACGTTGGCGGCAGAACGGATTCCGCAACGCGCACGGCTCGAACCGCGCCGGTGGCAGCATGCGCAACCTCATGGGACAAGTCGACGGCACCGTCAACATGCACGACGACGCGGCCTTCGAGCGACACGTCTGGGACGACGGAACCGACCAACCCTGGTTCGCCGGCGGCACCATCCTCGTGCTCCGGAGAATCCGCGCCGACATGGACGCATGGGACGAACTCGACCGCGACGCCAAAGAACTCGTCGTCGGGCGGAAACTGGACAGCGGCGCACCCCTGACGGGGCAGAACGAAACAGACGAACCCGATTTCGACGCGAACGTCGCCGGCATCCCCGTCATCGCCCCCAACTCCCACATCGCCCTGGCGCGCCACCGCACCGACGACGAGCAGTTCCTGCGCCGGCCCTACAACTTCGACGACCCACCACCCGCCGGCCACACCACCGACAGCGGACTGCTCTTCGCCGCCTACCAGCGGAAGCCGGCCGACTCATTCGTTCCCGTTCAGCAGCGCCTCGCGGCCGGCGACGGCCTTAACCCCTGGATCAGTACGGTGGGTTCGGCCGTTTTCGCCATCCTGCCCGGCGTCCCGCCGGGCGGATATCTCGGCGACCCTCTGCTCGACCCCTGAGCTCCGGATGCGCGCTCGCCGCCGAAGTTAGACCAACGACATCTCCTTCATTGAGAGGTCGGCTTCGCAGGGGCTTGGCCGACCGGGATGGGGTACCTGGGCGGGGCGCCGTCCTGGATCACCGGCGCCTCTCGTCGGCCACCGCGGGGCCGTGAATCCTTCGGTCAGTTGGCGGACGGTGTCGTCACCAGCGCGAAGTGTCGACGACCGGGCATGGTGGATCCTTCTACGGGCGGGCGCCGCGCGCGGACGTTCCGACATTCCGCCGGTGATGTGTCATCACAGGAGTGTGAGGGTGACTCTAATCGCTCGCGCCCCTATGCGTCCTCGAGCGCTTCTCCGACTTCCTGAGCGACCCGGCTTTGTTCGTTCTGGAGCAGAGCGTGGCCGGTGGCCAGTGCCAGTGCCACTGGCCACTCGATGATCTCGACCGCGGCCATCGCCCCCAAGACGGCGTAGAAGGCCAGCTGTTCCGGCCGGGGAATGCGCACGCGGCCGAGGACAGGGATGTCGAGCGCCAACGTCTGCGCTTGACGTACCCGCCGCACCGCTTCTGCGTGCGTCGTCGCCTGATCACTCGGCATATAGGTCACCTCCGGTGTTGTCTTCGACGCGGTGGTCGGTCTTGCTTTGGGTGGGCAGCAATTTCAGGACCTGGGGAGCGACCGCGGCCGCCACAATGGCGACTGCCGCCGTGCCGAGTGCCTGTGTCCAGCCGACGGGTCCCAGTGGTGTGCAACCCAGGAGCTGACTGACCACCGGAATGCTGATCACCATGCCGAGCGTCGCCAGCGAGCCTAGCGCGGTGGTGACCACCAGCGGGCTGTGCGAGTCGATGAGCGTCTGTCCGAGCTGGGTGGACACCAAGGCGACCAGAGCAACCGTCGAGGCGCGGCGCGGCTGCATGACGAAACCGCTCATCAGCCATGCCGCGGTGGCCGCGGTGGCCGTGGTGGTGCCGCGAATGGCCACCGTCCGCCACAGTGCCGCCTGATCCGGGCCGTGCCCGCTGGCTTCGCCGGATCCGTTCGACGGGCTCACCGCCAGAGCGGCCGCCGGCAACGCGTCGGTCATCATGTTGACCAACAGCAGCTGCCGGGTGTTCAGCGGAGAACGACCGGTCAACGCAGTGCCCGCGATGGCGAACGCCACTTCTCCGGCATTTCCCCCGAGCAGTACCGAGACCGCCGCCTGAACACGGCGCCACAGTTGGCGTCCCTCATCGAGGGCATCGGCCAGCGCGCCGATCCGCCCGTCGAGCAGCATGACGTCAGCCGCGGTCCGAGCTGGATCACTTCCGTGGGAGGCCACGCCGATACCGACGGTCGCCGCGCGAATCGCTGCGGCGTCGTTGGCGCCGTCGCCCACCATGGCGCACACTTGACCCGTGCGTTCGAGCGTCTGCACGATCTGCACCTTGTGTTCCGGCGACATGCGCGCAAAAACGAGTCGGTCGCGGACCGCATTCTCCTGGGCCCGCCGCGGCAGCGCCTCCCATTCCGACCCGCTGATCACCTGGTCGGCGTTCACCGGCATTCCGAGTTCTTCGGCGATCGCCGTGGCGGTGACCGGGTGGTCACCGGTGATGAGTCGTACGCCCACCCGCCGTCGCCGCAGCGTGTCGAGCAGCTCGGCCGAGTCTTCGCGAGGGGTGTCGGACAGGCCCAACAAGCCGACGATCCTGAGCTGTCGGCCGCACAACCCCGCGAACGCGTCGGCGCCATCACTTGCCTGGCGCGCCTGCGCCGCCGAGACTTCGCGGCTGGCGACCGCGATGACTCGGAGGCCGTTCTCGGCCATCTCCTGCACCGTGCGCTGCACCTGCGGATCCGACTCCGCGGCGGCCGCCAGCACCACCTCGGGAGCGCCCTTCAGCGAGAGCACGCGGTCATCGATCGTCGCGGAGAACGGCCTACCGGACCGGAACGGCAGATGCACCGGATCCTGCAGTGGCCCAACTAGTTCAGCCGCGGACGCCACGACTGCCGCGTCCGTCGCGTGTTCGTGCCGCTCGCCGTTCTTCGGTGGGGTGGCGCGCGCGGCGCAGGTCAGCACCTCATCGCGGGTGTAACCGTCGACGGCGTGCACCTGCGACACTCGCAACCGGTTCTCGCTCAGTGTCCCTGTCTTGTCGAAGCACACCACGTCGACCCGTCCCAGCGCCTCGACGGAGCGGGGGGTGCGTACCAGCGCCCCGGCCCGGCTCAGCCGGCGTGCGGACGCCTGCTGCGCCAGCGTCGCCACGAGCGGCAGGCCTTCGGGGACTGCGGCCACCGCGACGGCGATGCCGCTGCCCACCGCCTGGTGAAGTGAGACTCCCCGAAGCAACCCAAGTCCACTGACCAAGCCGCCGCCCCCCAGGCTGAACGGCAGAGCGCGGTTGGTGAGTTCTCGCAACTGGGTCTGTAGGCCGACAGCGGAGCCCGGTGCGCCCGGCAGCTCGGCCGCCCGTCGCGCCTGCGTCTGGGCGCCGACAGTCGTCACCACAGCGCGGCCGGTGCCCGCGACGACGGTCGTGGTGGCGTAGAGCATGCACGCGCGCTCGGCGAGCGGCGCACCCGGTGTGGCCCCGACCTGCTTGGGCACCGGCAGCGATTCACCGGTCAGCGATGATTCGTCGACCTCGAGATCCACTGTGGAGATCAGGCGAGCGTCGGCCGGAACCACCTCTCCCGCGCGAACTTCGATCTCGTCGCCGAGCCGCAGCTGAGCCGCTTCCACAGTGCCGAAGCGGCCGTCGCTCACCCGGCGCGCCGGCGGGTCCTGTCTGGCCAGCAAGCGTCGTAACAGCCGTTCGGCCCGCACCTGCTGAGTCGCCGCCAGCACCGCGTTGCCGGTGAGGACCGAACCCACCAGCACCGCGTCGACCGGCGAACCCAGCAGTGCGCTGGCCGCCGAGCCGACCGCCAGCACCGGGGTCAACGGATCCGACAGCTCCTCACGCAGTGCGGTGGCCAACTCGCCTATGGTGTGGCGAACCGGCCCGCTGACTCGGCCGATGACCGCCGCCGACGTCCGCGCGGTCGCCGGCAGGCGCGCAGTCTCTCCGACCGCAGGCACGTCCGGTGTCGGTAGGAGCTTGCGCACCTGATCCGGCGACATCGAGTGCCATTCCTGCTCAGGGGCGGGTGCCGGTGTTTCGGCGCGGAGGACTCCGCGGGCCAACCTGAGTCCGGTCCACAGTCCGGCCGCCGCGCCCGCCGTCACCGGACCCGGCCCGCGGCCACGGACGCCCGGGATCATCAGCAATGCTCCGAGTGAGGAGGACGCGGTGGCCATGGCGACACCGCGCTCACTGGCCCGGCGGGCGGCCGGCAGTGCGTGTAGGAGTCGCCACACCCCTGAGAGATCGTCCGCCAGCAGATCGGCGTCCCATGCGGGCCGTCCGTCGAGGGCCGACACACCGATCGCGAGGTCGGCCGCCACGAGCGCCTCGGCGGCCTCGCTCGACACCACCGCCACCGTGCGGCCTTCGCGCTGCAGTGCGGCGACGGCGTCGGCAAGCGCGGCGTCGACCGATCCGTCGACGGGGTGGAGCTCGTCGAATGACGACCGCAGATCGTCGAGCTCGTCATCATCGACCGAGACCACATCGGCGTCTGCGCGTCGAAGCTCGCCGAGCACACTTGCGGCGAGGGGGTGATGTGCGGGCCGGACGAACACCTCGCCCTGCGACGCACCGCTGCCGTTGCTGCTGCCGATGGGGCTGTGGTGCCAGCCGGCGCCGAGCGTCCCCCGCTCGCATTGATCCTGGGCCCACTGCCAGACCGCGGTACGGTCCTGGTCGGCCACACCCCGCAGTCGGCTGACCCGTAGCTGCGCGGTCGCCAGCGCGCGCGGGTCGACCACGACCGCGTCGACGCGGTCGAGCATCCGCACGGCATCGCGGCGAAGAGGCAGGACGCCGTACCGATCGGCCAGGCCGCGGGACAGGGTGCTGCAGAAGCCCTCCCGCGCATTGCGGGCCGCCTTCGGCGCGGTGACCACAGCTGCCGTCGCGGCGAGGCTCAGGTCACCGGTCAGTAGTCCCACCGACGATGCCCCCAGTCCCTGCGTGACGCCGCTTCGCGCACTGTGGCGCTCCACCGGGCCGGCCGGGAGGGGACGGGGCCGTTGCGGGGCAGGCGTGGCGTCGGGACGGTCCGCGTGTGCGGCCAGCGCGTCGGCTCGCCGTTCCCACGCGTCAGCGGCGGAGACAGCCTCGCCGAGTTGCATCGCATGCCGGACGAATTCGACGGCGACCGTAGAAGGAGCCTGGGTGATCGCATACACCGTGGCGGACGCCATCGCGAGCGCGGTGTCCGCGGCGACCGGACCGAGTCTGCCTTCCACCATCGCGCGCAGCCGCGGTTGGTAGTCGACGAGGGTCACCGCGGCGGTCAAACCGGTGGGCAAGCTCGGCCACATCAGCGCGCGACCCGCGACCGCGGCACACAGTCCGATGCCGTTGGCTGCTGCCGCCATCGCCCGGCCGGCGAGCACCACGCCGTCGGCCGGCAGGTCGGTGGGTCGGGTTTCGCCGTCGGACGCCGGTTGCTGCCGTTCGACGGAATCGACCAGTGCACACAACTCGCGCAGTGTCGGTCCGTCGTCGTCGACGTGCACGATCACCCGTGCCAGGGGCACGTTCAGCCGGACCGATGTCACCCCCGGCGTCACATCCACTGCGTCGAGGACGGCCGCCCCTAGTTTGGGTCCCCGCTCGGTGTGCAGGCCACGAACCTCAATCCAGCAGTGGCCGTTCCCGCGCCAACAACGCCGGACGGCTTCACCGCCGATCAACTCTCTTGCGACCCCCAGCAGCGCGTTCGCATCGGGGGTCGGTAGGCGTTTGGCTTGCCGGACAGGCAACGTCGCGACGTTGACGCCGGCTTGCAGTCCGATCGCCGTTGCTGCGGTGGCGACCGCGATCGGCACGGTGACAGCGGTCGCAGCAGTGTCGGTGATCCGCCCCAAGAAGGACCTCACCTGCTGGTGGTGTGCCGCGACCGTGTCGTCTTGCGCGGCTGGGCAGCGGATTGGGCTGACGCGGAGCCGGTTGGCGCGGAGCCGGTTGGCGCGGAACGCAGAGGTGCAGGTGCCGATTCGCGATCTCCGTTTCCGTCCGATCGCTGACTGAGACGGTGCAGCACGAGCGCACCACCGCCGACAGTGAGCAGCAACGGCCATTCCACCAGGCCTACCGCCCCCACCGCACCCAACGTGAGTGCGGCGGCCGCCGAAGAGTGGCTGCCCTTCTCCAGACCATCTCGCAGCCCCGTGGCGGCGCCCTGAACGCCACCGATGACACCGTTGATTGCCGCGCCGCTGACCGCGCCGGCAGCCGCTGTGGTCACATCAGCAGTCCGCGAGATCACTCGGACCGCACCGTCGACGACATCCATGGCACTCCTCCAATCATTCACCGGCCGTTCACCCCTGAATAACTCGCTGTTATACACCCCGAAAGTGAACAGAACGTTGTCGCGCTTTGCCGCCCGGTGACGGCCACCGGGCTCAGCCCGGCGGGGTGAACCCCGGGTTCGGCGGTGGTGTGGCGGCCCCGTACGACGGTGCGGGCGCCGATGGGTACGCCGGGGGTGTGGGCGCCAGACGCGCCAACTCTCGCCGGTGCCGTTCGGCCAGCACGGCGGCCAGCACATACTGCGGAGGCGTTCCCGGTGGCGGTGGCGGAGAGGTCCGCGAGACCACTTCGCCGGCGATGCGGTAAGCCATGTCGTCACGCAGCCGGGGCTCCAGTTGGTGTGCGCGCGAGAGAAATTGGCGCGCGCGCTCGGCCTGTGCCCCGCCGAGGCCGGAAAGCTCCAGCGACGAGGCCCACCACGCGAGCGCAGGCGGCATCACCGGCGGTGGACTCATCCGCGGTGCCCGCTCGCTGATCACCACCGTGCCGGCGAAGACGTCGCCGATGCGCTTGCCCTTCGGTGACAGCAGGCTGCACACCGCGGCCGGCCCGCCCGCGAGCGTCCACAGTTCGATGACGCCGGCAAGCGCCCGGAACAGGGCCTGCCGGAACCTTTCAGGACCGCCGTCCTCGGACACCACGCGCAGGCCGAGCGCCATCTTCCCCAGCGTCCGGCCCCGCGTCGCGGTCTCGAACACCAGCGGGTAGCCGACCAGTGTGAGCACCGTGAAGACGATCAGCACCGCAGCCGACAGCGCCGTGTCGAAGTCGCTCAGGGTGGCCGCCCACAGGACCACTCCCAGCACATACCCGACGAACACGACCAGGATGTCGATCATCGCCGACAGCGCCCGGATCGGCAGTTGGGCGATTTGCACGTCGAGCACCACCGCGTCACCGGTCACCACCGGTTCGGGCTGGGAGACCATACGGTCACGCTACTAGGCTGACCGACGTGGATGTGGACGCGTTCGTGCAGGCCCACCGCCCCGCGTGGGACCGGCTCGACGAGCTCGTCAAGCGGCGCCGACGGCTGACCGGCGCCGAGGTCGACGAGCTGGTGGACCTGTACCAGCGGGTGTCGACGCACCTGTCGATGGTGCGCTCGGCGTCGACGGATTCGGTTCTGGTGGGCCGGCTCTCGGGGCTGGTGGCGCGCGCCCGCGCGGCGGTCACCGGTGCCCACGCCCCGCTGTGGCGCGAGTTCCTGCGCTTCTGGACCGTCTCGTTCCCGGTCGTCGCCTACCGCTCCTGGCGCTGGTGGCTCGGATCGGCCGCCGCCTTCTTCCTCGTCGCCGCGCTGATCGGGTTGTGGGTCGCGGGTAACCCCGAGGTGCAGTCGGCCGTCGGCACCCCCAGCGACATCGACCAGCTGGTCAACAACGACTTCGCCTCGTACTACAGCGAGAATCCCGCGGGCTCGTTCGCACTGCGGGTGTGGGTCAACAATGCGTGGGTTGCCGCGCAGTGCATCGGTTTCGCCATTCTCCTCGGACTGCCGATCCCGTACGTCCTGTTTCAGAATGCGGCCAACCTCGGGCTGACCGGCGGATTGATGTTCGACGCCGGCAAGGGCGACATCTTCCTGGGGCTGCTGACCCCGCACGGGTTGCTCGAGCTGACCGCGGTGTTCCTCGCTGCGGCGGCCGGGATGCGGTTGGGCTGGATGGTCATCGCCCCGGGACACCGTCCGCGGGGCCAAGTGCTCGCCGAACAGGGCCGGGCCGTGGTCGCGGTGGCCGCCGGCCTGGTGGTGGTGCTGCTGCTGTCCGGCCTGATCGAAGCGCTGGTCACCCCGTCGCCGCTGCCAACGTTCGCCCGGATCGCGATCGGTGTCGTGGCCGAGGTCGCGTTCCTGGCCTACGTCGTACACTTCGGCCGCAAGGCGGTTCGGGCCGGCGAATCCGGCGACATCGAAGACGCGCCCGACGTGGTGCCCACCGGCTGATCACATGTGGCCCGCGGCCTTCATCTGCAGATACCGGTCGGCGAGCGCGGGTGCGAGTTCCTCGGGTGGGGCATCCACGACGTCCACGCCCGCCTGCCGCAGCATGCCGGCGACGCGGTTGCGGTCGTTGCGCGACCGTTCCGCGGCGGCCGCGTCGTATACGGCGGCGGCGTCGTCGCGGCCCGCGGCGAGCAGGTCAACCCGGGGATCGGCGACCGCCGCGATCAGGACGTGGTGGCGCGCGGCGAGCTGGGGCAGCACCTCCATCAGACCCTCCTCGAGGGCCGATGCGTTGAGATCGGTGAGCAGCACCACCAGCGCGCGGCGGCGCACGCGGCGCAGGATCGCCGACGCCATCGCGACCGGGTCGGATTCGACCAGTGCCGGCTGCAGCGGCGCCATCACGGTGACCAACTGGGCCAGCAACTCGGTGCGCGACGCGTTGAACACCCCGGCACGGGTGACGCGGTCGTGGGCGAGGAAGTCGACACGGTCGCCTGCGCGCGCGGCGAGCGCCGCCAGTAGCAGCGCAGCGTCCATCGACCAGTCCAGGCGGGGCCAGCCGCCCGGGCCGGCCGCCGGGTCGACGCCGACGCGCCCGGCCGAGGTCCGGCCCGTGTCGAGCACGATGACGATGCGCTGATCGCGTTCCGGACGCCAAGTGCGCACGACGACGTCGGCGCGCCGGGCCGTCGCCCGCCAGTCGATCGAGCGGACATCGTCGCCGACGACGTATTCGCGCAGCGAGTCGAATTCGGTGCCCTGCCCGCGGATCAACGCGGGCGTCGACCCGTCGAGTTCCCGCAGCCGGGCGAGCCGTGAGGGTAAGTGCTTGCGGGACAGGAACGGAGGCAACACCCGGATTCGACCTGTCACCCGGTGCGACGCCTGCCTGCCGGCCAGGCCGAGCGGACCGATCGAGCGGGCGGTCACCAGCGCCGACTGCAGGTCGCCACGGCGGGCCGGACGCAATGCGGTACGCACGGTCACCCGTCGGCCCGCAGGCACGTCGATGTCATGGGTGCGCGGCCAGGCGTGCGCACTCGGCGGCCAGGCGTCGCGCAGATGGCCGCGCAACCGCCGCCCGCCCGGGTTGTGCACGTCGAGCACCGAGTCGACCGACTGACCCAGCCGGGCGGCGGTGTCCCCGGACCGGGTCACCTCCAACCGGCGGGGACTCGCGGCCAGCGCGGTGTCCACCACGATCGCGAGGAGGAGCGCACCGGACAGCGCCACGAAAGCGACTCCGGGAGCGGGCGCCACGGCGATGGGCAGCACGCACAGCAACGCGGCCAGTGCAGCACGTCCGGTGAGGACCACTATCGCGGGACCGGCACGGCCGCGAGGATGCCGTCGAGCACCAGGTCCGGGCTGGCCCCCTCAAGCTCGGCTTCCGGACGCAACGCGATGCGGTGGCGCAGCGTGGGCCGGGCCATCGCCTTGACGTCGTCAGGGGTGACGTAGGTGCGTCCGGACAGCCACGCCCACGACCTGGCCGTGGCCAGCAGCGCGGTGGCACCGCGGGGCGAGACACCCAGCTGCAGCGACGGTGACTGCCGGGTGGCGCCGGCGATGTCGACGATGTACCCGAGCACCTCGTCGGCCACCAGGACCTGACGAACCGCCGCCCGACCGGCCGCCAATTCGGCAGGGCCCGCGACCGGGCGCACGGCCGATAGGTCCCGGGGATCGAACCCGCGGGCATGGCGGTCGAGGATCGCAACCTCCTGATCGCGCGGCGGAAGCGGCACGTTGAGCTTGAGCAGGAAGCGGTCCAGCTGGGCCTCGGGAAGCTGGTAGGTGCCCTCGTACTCGATCGGGTTCTGGGTGGCGGCAACGATGAACGGGTTGGGGAGCGGGCGCGCTTCACCCTCGACGCTGACCTGCCGCTCCTCCATCGCCTCGAGCAGCGCCGCCTGCGTCTTCGGGGGTGTGCGGTTGATCTCGTCGGCCAGCAGCAGGTTGGTGAAGACCGGTCCGGCACGGAACTCGAATTCCGCGGTGCGCGCGTCGTAGACCAGCGAACCGGTCACGTCACCCGGCATCAGGTCCGGGGTGAACTGCACGCGCTTGAACTCCAGCTGCAGCGCCGCGGCCAACGTGCGGACGAGCAGCGTCTTCGCCACGCCCGGAACGCCTTCGAGCAGCACGTGGCCGCGGCAGAGCAGCGCGATGACCAGCCCGCTGACCACGGCGTCCTGGCCGACGACGGCCTTGCCGATCTCCTGCCGCAGCGCCAGCAGCGCCTGGCGCGCCGAATCGGCTGCCGTGTCGCCTGTTTGGGTGGTGTGCGCTGATGGCTGTGTCACGAGTGGGTGACCTGCCTTTCGATGTCGTCGAGTTGGTGGGCGAGGGTCAGCAGATCGGCGTCGGTCGCCGGGGCGGGGCCGTACAGCACGTAGGCGACGACCTGGGGATCGCCGCCCGCCCGCTGTGCGACGGCCTGGACGACCGCCGGTGGCTGCGTGTTGGCGGGCAGGCCGAGCCGGGGCAGCAGACGGTTGCGGGTGCCGGTGCGCAGTGCATCGGCGGCGCGGTCGCGGGCGCGCCGGGAGCGGTACAGCCGGCCGCGGCCCTCGACCGTCTCCGACGCCCGGATGACAACCGGAAGCTGTTCGGCGACAAGCGGCCCCAATCGTCTTCCCTGCCAGATCGCGAGGAGGACCACCGCCAGCGACAGCTGCAGGACGATCCAGCTGACCTGGTGGGGAACGAGGTCGGACAGGGTTGCGGTTCCGGCGGCACCCTCCCGCTCCCGTGGGGTGAACCAGATGACCCGTGGCGCACTGCCGACAAGGTTCATCGCCAGCGCAGCGTTGCCCTGTTCGAGCAGTCCGTCGTTCGTCATGAAACCAGAGGTGCCCACCACGGTGATCGTGCGCCCCGCGCCGCTGTAACGGACCAGCGCGCCGTCGTAGCACCGGGTCAGTGCCAGCCCCTGCTCGGTCGCCCGGTAGCTCTCGGCCAGCCCGAGCTGAGCGTCGCCTGCCCGGTTGGCCTCGCGCAGATCGCAATCCGGCCCGGGCGCGAACGAACTGACCCCGTCCGAGCGCAGGTCCGGCGCGAGCGCTTCCCGCACCCGCGACGCCGGTTCGATCAGCAGCCGGTCACCCGGCAGGTCGGCCAGTCGGCGCAACTGTTCGTCGTCGGTCAGGGCGAACGTCTCGGCGAAGACGATCAGCGTGTCGTCGCGTGCCGCTCCTTCGACGTCGGCGACGCTGCGGGCTTCCACCACCTCGACGCCTCGGTCCCGCAGCAGCGTGACCAGTGCGCGGGCCCCGCCGGGCGAGGTCGACTGCGGATCCATCGGCGCGCCCGGCCGTGAGGCGGTCAGCAAGGTGCCGACCGTGGCCACCGCGACGATGGCGATGAGCGCGAGTATCACCCAGCGTCCGGTGCGCCAGCGTTGTCCTACAGTGGGGCCGACCGCGGTGGCAGGAGGGGTCATCGGACCTCTGCCCAGTCGGTTCCGGCCGGCGGCGCGGCGGAGGTGTGGCCGGCCGTGGTGGCCGCCTCGCGGATGTGGTCGTCGAGGGCGGCCACCGAGCGGTACGCGGCTTCGGACCCTGGCCGGTCACCGTAGGTGACGTCGTTGAACGCCGTTGCGGCAGCGCGTAACGCGCCTGAAAGGTGCGGCAGCGCGAGGCCGGCGTCGTTCGCCAACTCGGTGGCGGTGCGACCGGGAACCGCTGCGAGAACGCCGGACTCCTCGAGTTGCCGGGCGACCGCCCGCAACCGGTGGCGGATCGCCAGCGCCCACTGTCCGGCCGCGGCATGCTGTTCGGCGGTCACCCGGTGTTCGGCGGCACACAACTCGTGCCCGCCGTATAGCGAGTGATTGCCCCGGTCGGTACGCATGGTGCTGCGTGCCACGCGGACCGCGACGACCACCGCGACGGTGAGGAGCAGGCCGAGCACGCTGATCGTCAGCCAGCCTCCGGGCACACCGGCCCCGCCCGCAGCGATGCGGTAGATCAGGTCGTTGACCAATTCGGAGAGCCGATCAGTCAGCGACGTCCTCGGGTAGATCGGCTTGTCGAGCTCCTGCTGGGCGGCCTCGCGCGCGGCATCCCGATCGATGTCTACGGTCGGCACGTCAGGGGCGGCGGATCAGCCACAGGTGGTCGGTGGAATCGGCCGGAACGCCGGGCCCCTCCGCCGCACCGGTGTGCAAGACCAGATCGAACGCCTCCGCCCGGATCCTGCGGTCCGTGTAGAGCAGGACGACGACTCCGGCGCTGAACGGGGAGGTGATAATCTGGCCGATCGCCGCGCCGACCGCGGTCAGAACGAGGCCCGCCAGGACTCCGCCGTCGGACCCGGACCCCGCGATCAGTTGCCCACCGAAGGTGAACGGGACCCCGACGGCGCCTGCGATGACGAACGCCACGAGCGCGGCCAAAATCCAGATGCCGAGCACCCGCCAGAAGTCCTTCTTCACCAGCGCGAAGGAGCGTCCCGCCGCTTCGACGATGCCGAGACGCTCCAGGACGATCAGGGCGGGTGTGAACACCAGCGAGGTGGCGACGTACACGATCAGCAGCAATGCGGCGATGACCAGCGGAGCGCCGACGAGGAACGCGGCGACGCCACCGCCGACGGACTCGGCCCCGATGACCACCACCACGACCACCACGATAAGCAGCAGGATGGCGACGGCCTCCAGGACGGTGAAGCTGAGGAGCGCGAGCAACCTTCCCTTCACCCGCTGCCACGCCTCACCGATGCTGATGTCGGCTCCGAACACCGCGCGTCCCACGATGACGGTCAGCATCCCGCTGAGGACCACCGATGCCAGGGCGGTGGTGACCGACCCCGCCAGCGAGGATCCGGACTGCGCGACGAGGTCGGCGGCGGTGGGCGCATCTCCGCTCAGGGTGGGGTCGATATCGCCGGTGGCGATCAACGGGACCAGGATCTGCAGGACGAGTGATATGAGCTGGGCGGCGACGACCACGACGGCGGTCAGGCCGAGGGTGGCCTTCGGATTTCGCCGGATGTAGTTGACCGCCCCGTTGAAGATATCGGACAACCCGAGCGGGCGTAACGGGATGACGCCGGGCTTGAGCACCCCGGGCGGTGCGTACCCCGGCAGGGGGTAGCCCTGCTGATACCCGGGCGGGGGGTAACCCTGCTGATACCCGGGCGGCGGGTAACCCCGGTGGTGCGCGGGCGGTGGATAGCCCTGCGGTGCAAACGGCGACGAAGCGTAACCGGGTGGACCAGGTCTTGGCGGCGGCGGGTCGACCTGGCCGGGCCCACCGGCGTCATTGCTCATGGGCACCATCCTGTCGATCACCAAGCCGATTGACAATGTGGCACGCGTGTTTGCGGTCGTGACGGGCCTGGCCGCCGGTGGCACCGGCGTAGTTTCGTTGGCATGGCGGAACTCAAAGCGCGGTTGCGCGCAGATCTCACCACCGCGATGAGATCACAGGACAAGCTGCGCACGGCCACGCTGCGGATGCTGCTGGCAGCAATCCAGACCGAGGAGGTCTCCGGTAAGGAGGCGCGGGAGCTTACCGACGACGACGTGGTGAAGGTTCTCACGAGGGAGTCACGCAAGCGCGGTGAGGCCGCCGAGGTCTACACCCAGAACGGTCGTGGTGAGCTGGCCGCCAACGAGCACGCCGAAGCCCGCATCATCGAGGAGTATCTGCCGACCCCACTCACGGAAGCCGAACTCGCCGCCGTCGTCGACACCGCGATGGCTCAGGTCGCCGAACAACTCGGTGAGCGCCCGACGATGAAGCAGATGGGCCAGGTCATGAAGGCAGCAGCCGCGATCGCCGGGGGTAAGGCCGACGGTTCGCGACTGTCCACTGCCGTCAAGGCGCGCTTGTAGTCCGCGTGTAAAGCGCAGCAGCCCTGGGTTTTCCGTCACCGTCGTTTGCACCTGTACGGCACGGGTTACCCGGGACGCCATGACGCGCTTCGGCTACACCCTGATGACCGAGCAGAGCGGGCCCAAGGATCTCGTCCGTTACGCTGCCGCCGCGGAGAGCGCCGGATTCGACTTCGAAGTGTCCAGCGACCACTACTCACCGTGGCTCGCGGCGCAGGGTCATGCGCCGAACGCCTGGACCACCCTGGGCGCCGTCGCGCACGCCACCGAACGCGTCGAACTGTTCACGTACGTCACCTGCCCGACGATGCGCTACCACCCTGCGATCGTCGCACAGCAGGCGGCGACACTGCAGATCCTCGCCGACGGCCGCTTCACCCTCGGCCTGGGCACCGGTGAGAACCTCAACGAACACGTCGTCGGCAAGGGGTGGCCGACGATCGCCCGGCGGCAGGACATGCTGCGCGAGGCGATCCAGATCATCCGCGAACTGTTCACCGGTGAGGTGGTCGACTGGCGCGGCGAGTACTTCCAGATCGACTCCGCCCGGCTGTGGGATCTACCCGAGACGCCGGTCGCGATCGCCGCAGCCGTATCCGGCGAGCGGTCGGTCGAGGCGTTCGCCCAACTCGCCGACCACCTCATCGCCGTCCAACCCAACAGGGAGCTCGTCGACGCATGGCACGACGCGCGGCGTGCGACCGGTCTGCCCGGGGACGTGCGGGTGATCGGCCAGATCCCGATCTGCTGGGATCCCCACCGGGACGCGGCCGTCGCGCGGGCCCACGAGCAGTTCCGGTGGTTCGCCGGCGGATGGGCCGTCAACGCCGACCTCCCGACCACAGCCGGGTTCGCGGGCGCGACCCAGTTCGTGCGCCCGGAGGACACCGCGGAGTCGATTCCGTGCGGCCCGGACCTCGACGCGATCGTCAAGTCCGTCAGCTCGTACTGGAAGGCGGGGTTCACCGACATCGCGTTGGTGCAGGTGGGCGACGAAGGCCAGGATCGTTTCCTGCAGGAGGCGGCCGGTCCGCTACTGGAAAAGCTGCGCTCCGCGGCGGCCTGACGGGTCAGCTGTAGGCGAGGTCGGACGAGCGGTCGAGCCTCAACTCGTCGCCGACCCGGCGTTCGACGAGGAGCGGGACGAAATCGCGGATGAGGCTGTCGGTGAAGTTTGCGTAGGCCTCTTCGACGGCGATCATGATGCGGCCCTCCGGTACGTCGGAGAACTTCGCGACGAGCCTGTTCTTGACTTCGTCGATCAGCTCGCGCTCACTCTTCATTGACACGCTCGAATTCTGGGATGTGCCGAACCTCCGGGTCAAGGTCGGCTGCGTCACAGGGCTCGGCACTCGTCAACGACTGCATGGCTATTGGTTGAGCCAAGCGGTCGAGGGGTAGTCCCGCCGTGACGAGAGGAGAGCACCCGTGCCCCGTGGCGAAGGCATCTACGACGAGCAACACGCTTCCGAACCCAAGGGCGGCCGGCCTGGCCCGTCGGATCAGGGCGGCGAGGGCCCGATGGCCTCGCGTGAGGTGGCGCCGGAGGTCACCACCGCCGATGACACCGAGGAGTCACCGGACTAAGCTAAGTATCACTGCGCGCCGCGGCCTTCCCGGCTGCGGCGGTAGGCCGCGCGCCGGAAGTCGGTCAGCCATCCCGGTGCCAGCGAAACCCCGGGCGCGGTGTTGAGCGTCGGATCGAACGACATGTCCTTGTCGGGTGGAATCACCTCCGACAGGGTCAATCGGGCGATGGGGGCGAATTGGCCTGTGCCAGCGGCTTGATCGATGCTGAATTGCAGGTCACCGCGCGCCAGCTGGTCGGTGACGGTGTCGAGGGACAGTCCCGGGCGGTCGAGTTTGGTGGCCAGGTGCGCGCGGACCCACCACACGCCGCCCTCATACCGCAACGGCATCAGGCTCGAGTAGCTGGTGTCATCCCAGGATGCGGTGGGCAGCAACAGGAACCGGTTGAGCACGGTGGTGGCCAGCAGGACGTCCCACGGGTGTGAGTCCTTGGTCATTCGCCACGCCAGGCCGGCGATATCTGGGACCGAACCCGGTAGCCCTACCGCCTTGGATACCCTGCCGACCACACGGCCCGATTCGATGGGGAGACCCTGACCGGGCGAGGCGACCCGCTCGATGTGGCCGCGGGCGAACACCCCGGCCGGATGGAACAGCCTGCGTCGGCGCGCCGCGGCGCCGACCTCGACCGGTAGCGCGAGGAGATCTGAGACGTTCACGCCCGACCGGGTGCCCGCCCCGGCGCCAGGGCAAACGGGGTGCGCGCGGTTTAACAACCGCGATTCAGGGCATTAATCACCGCAGTTATGACCGATTTGCGTCGAGAGGCTGATGTGACGACTGCATACACCGACGAGCGCGACACCGTGGTCGCCGCGGACGGCGTGTACGCCCCCCAGCAAGATTCGCAACTGCTGATCGACATCATGGAGAAGACCGGTCTCGCGGTCGGTCGCCGTGCCGTCGACTTGTGCACGGGCAGCGGAGTGGTGGCGGTCAACGCCGCGCTGCAGGGCGCCTCGTCGGTCACCGCATTCGACGTCTGCCCCCGCGCGGTGCGCTGCGCGCGCGGCAATGCGCTTGCCGCCGGCGTCGACATCGACGTCCATCTGGGATCCTGGTCGCGGGCAATGGAGTTCACCCCGTTCGACCTCGTGACCTGCAACCCGCCGTACGTGCCGCATGGCCCAGAAGCAGACCGGGAGCCGGTGCCGTCCAGCGTCGGTCCGGCCCGCGCGTGGGACGCCGGCTACGACGGGCGCATGATCCTCGACCCACTGTGCAAGGCGGTGCCCGACCTCCTCGCTCCCGGCGGGAGCTTGCTGCTCGTGCAGTCGGAGTTCGCCGATCCGCGCGCCACCCTGGCGGCGCTGTCGAGCGTCGGGCTGGACGCGGAAGTCGTGGCTTGGCAATGGATTCCGTTTGGCCCGGTGTTGACCTCGCGCGCCGACTGGCTCGAGGACACAGGGCGGCTGGACCGGGGCCGGCGCGAGGAAGAGCTGCTGGTCATCCGCGCGGACAAGCCATGACCGAACCACGCACCGTCCGGTTGGTGCAGGGGGGCCCCATCATGATCGAGGGCCCGGTCCGTATCGAGATGCCCGACGGCAACGTCGTGGAGTCCGACCGGTTCATGGTCGCGGTTTGCGTGTGCAAGCGCAGCAGGACCTACCCGCTCTGCGACACCAGCCATCGTCGGCGCCGCCGTGGCGCCGACGACTCGGACGCCGACTCGTCGGCTCCTTGCGATGCCTCAGGACAGCGGTCGGCGTAGCGAGGTCCGGCCCGCAGTCCAGCACGCCATGAGGTGGTCGGCCAGGTGACCCTCGAGCAGTGCGTGCGCCCGGATCCCGAACACCACGTCAGCGTCCAATTGCGGTTCACGGGCCACCAGGTCGCCGACCACATCGGTTCGCACGACCTGCTCGTGCACCGCATCTGCCTCGACGTGCTCGCGGTAGAAGGCCGCACAGGTATCCGGTGCGTTCATTCGCTCCAGCGCCTCGACCAGCCGGCGAGATCCCGGTGACGAGGTGATCTCCGTGGAGGCGAAATGCCCGACCACCGCTCCTCGCAGAGCGCGATGCAGTCCGAACATCGACATCAGGTTCACCGCGGCCAGCGCTTCGGCGGGCACGTCGTTGATGTAGCCGAGGTAGCTCGCGTCGAGGTCGGCGGCCACCATCAGGTCGGAGAACAACTGCTGATGCAATTGCGGTCCCCGCCCGCCCCCGAACTCGTCGAATTCCACCGCGACGAACGACGCCTTGGCCTGACCGGTCAGGCGGGGGATGGCGAAGGCGTGCGGATCCCCTTCCTTGAGGTGGTAGAGCGAGCGGTGCACGAAGTACTCACGCATCTCGCCCCAGGTGCCCTTGTCGCGCAGGTAGTACGACGGTCCCTCACCGTCCACCGGTTCGACGGCGAGGGTGGCCATCTCCTCCGCAGCGGTCTCCTCGGGGCCGATCTCCCCGACGTCGCGGCGCACGGCGGCGAGGAACGTCTGCTCCATCTGGCCGCGCAGGTGTAGCAGGCCCGGGTTCCACTCCCAGTGCGGGTCGACCCCTGCGAACCCGCGGTAGTGCAGTTCGTAACAGACGTAGAGCGCAAGCTGCAGATCAAGCCCGTACGGGTCGGAATCGCCGAGCGACGCTTCGATGCGGGACAGGTGGTTGCGGGGGGCGCGCTCGGTCAGGGCGTTCACCACGGCCAGCGAAAGGGGGCCGCGGGCGTCGGGCAGCATCGGTTCGACCAGGATCGGCGCGTAACTCACACCGACGGCGTACCCGCTACTTGGGTGTTCCAATCGTCACGGCAGACCGAAGTGCTCGGTCAGCAGCGCCAGAGCGATTCCTGCGTGGTGCTGGCGATCAGCCGGCCGTCTTCGTCGTACAGCGAACCGATGGCGAGGCCGCGGGCGTCGCTGTTGTTCACGCCGGTCACCTCGTAGCGGTGCCAGCGGTGCGGATCGAATGGCCGATGTAACCACAGTGAATGGTCCAGCGAAGCAGCCATTCCGGCACCGGGTGCGTCGGGTGCGCCGGCCGGGCGGGCGGCGAGCACCGGCCCGAGGTCGGACAGGTAGGTCAGCATGCATGCGCGAATCAACGGATCGTCTTCGACGACCTCGCGGCTACGGATCCAGAACGGTGGGATGGCGAAGGGGGAGGTGTCGCGCGGATCGGTGCGGAGCTCGAAGCGGTCCACCGATTCGAGCTTGAGCGACTTGGGCACCGCGTCGTCCAACGCCAGGGTCGCAGGTCGCTGAGGATGCCAGTCGGCGCTTTCCTCGGGACGGTGGAACGACGCGATCATCTCGAGGATGACCTTGTCGTCCTGGATCGCCGTGACGCGGCGGGTGTCGAACGAGCGGCCGTCGCGGGTGCGCTCGACCTGCAGTTCGACGTCGATCCCATACTTGCCGCCGCGGACGAAGTAGGCGTGCAGCGACTGCGCCCGCTTATCGGGATCCACCGTCGCGCCCGCGGCGCCCAGCGCCTGCGCGGCGACCAGACCGCCGAACAGACGGTGCTCCGGACCACTGGTGACCTGGGGTGCGATAAAAATGTCACCGTCGCGTTGGAACTCGAGCAAACGCGCGATCCAGCTCGCGTCGTGCGGCCGGGAGGTCTCTCGAAGGGCGGTCATCACCGGCAGCTTATCGACCAACTGGTTAAAGCGACGCGAGGGGGAGTGTCCTCGACGTCACAGCCGAGGCGCGCGCCGCTTGCGCGGCCCGAGCCGCTGCCGCCACAATGGGTGTGATGAACGCACGTTCACGGCAACACCGCCGCAGGCCGTGGACCCGCGTAGGGGCGGCTTCGATGGGCGCGCACGTCTTCTACGAACTCGTCGCGGGCGTCGCGATGCCGCTCTCGTCGGTGGCCGGTCTGTCACCTGCCGCTGCCGTGTGGGCGACCGGGACCGTGTGGTCCTACACCGCAGCCGGCCGGCGGGACCATCGCTCGGACAAGCACTTCGGCCTGATCAACGGGCTGTTCCTGTCGGCGGTCGCCGCGCATTTCATCTACTGGCCGAAACGCTGGATCGGCGGGGTGCCCTATCTGGTGGAATGCGAAGGCATGCGTGGTCGCCTGATGGCGCCCTACAACGGGATCCTCTACGTCTCGGCGGTCGCGGCGGTTGTCGGACTTGTGGAGAACGGGCGGGCGGGTCTGCGGGGCGCCGTCGTCCCCCTGCTGGTTGTGCCCGCCCTGCTGCGCATTCAAGGCATCGAGTTCGGGCGCTTGAGAACGCAGGCACAACGTCACCCCGCATGGTGGAACCGACGCCTGCGGAGCCGCTGAGGCCGGCCTGACGGTCAAGACCGCACCTGGGTACCGGGCCTGGGTACCGGACCGCTCCCGGCCCACAGCGTGGCGATCGCTCTGCGAAGTCGCCCAGTGGACTGACCGCTGACACGCATGAGGCCCCGCCCGGACGAACCGGATCAGGGCCTCTGCGAACACACGAGTCGGGGTGGCGGGATTCGAACCCACCTCTCGTGAATCTTCTCGTCAGCGTGTTGACGGCGTTGGCTGACGGGGAACCGTGTCGGAACTGCTGCGGACTGACTGCGGACTGGCGGGAGAACGCAAGGAACGCCCCGATTTCGATGACCAGTTCCATCTGACTACCAAGTCCTTAACCTGATCCGCGTGCAGGCCCATGGAGCGCGTTCCGCTTCTCTGACGGAGTCAAGTTGAATGCTTGATTCAGCCGAAAGAACAGCTCGTTTGGCTCTTGCGGATTGTAGTCTCTTAAGGTGATTATTTGAATAGGGAACCGGTTAACGGCTTTGCGCACCTCTTCAGGCAGCTCTTGAATAAGTGAGGCCGTCCAGTGCGCTTACCTTAGCGTCGGTGGTTGGTTAAATGGATCCGTCAACGATGATCCGGTCATCAAAGAAATCGCGTACCGTCGTCAGACGCTGTTGTCCGTCGAGGACGAGCTCATTCTCGTCAGAGTGAACCACGACGTCAATTGCCGATACATACCATCCGCGATCGAATCGTGTCGATTAGTCGCTGGCGGCGTTTGGAGTCCCAGATCTCCCCTCGCTGGAAACTGGGCTGCAGATCCAATTCGTTGTAATTGATGCGAGTAACGATCGTTTCGAGTTGAAGGTCCGACTTATCAAGTTTCAAACCAGCCTCCAGCCAGACGGGTCAGGGCGTTCTGTGTACCGTATCGCGGTCCCGTTGTGAAGTGTGCCCAGCGAGGCTAGCGGCGAGCGAACCCACAAGTCGGGCCGATTCACCGATTACCCATCTTCTGGCGGGCCTTTGCTGGCAGCTTCGCTACGCCGCACACGCGCCTGCTCGTGCTGAGTGATACTGGAGTTTCCCAGAACGATGGTCAACAGCACGGAGAAGAAGCGCGCTGGGCTGAGTTCCTCGGGCACGAGATCGTGCCGTAGGGTAACGGCAACATTCGGCAGAGACGCAATCTGATTGGTGAGGTTCGCGGTCGACTCCTCGTCGACATCCTCGACGTCAACGTCATCGGGGTCGATGACGACGTCGTCGATTCCTGGTGCGGTGTCGGGAGGTGCGTCACCTTCCCATTCGGGGACGATGAGGGCGCACGCATCGTATGCGTCATCTTCTCGCCCTAGCTTGATGAGTAGGTCGACGATCCAATCGAACTGTCGTCGTTCTTCCGTGTAGGCGGTCGAGCGTAAGGAGTAGGCGAATCCGAGGGCTGCCAGAGGATGGCGGAGCGCGAGATTCTTTGCGTCGCCGTATGATTCCTCAACGCGATTAGCAGCATTCTTGCCAAACGACGAATCCATGCGCTTTGTCGAGATGAGCAATTCAGGCCCGGTCTGCCACGAGGACATGATGACGTCGACTTGTTTGAAGTAATTCTTGCCAGCGATGTTTGCCGAAGCAGTCCCGACTCCGCCGGTGCCGCCGCCCCTCCTCAGTCGCGACAACAAATCATCGCGGCCCAACGTCTTTGGGACAGCTCGAACGAAGTTGAGCACGTCGCGATCTACGACTCGAGGCGCCTCGACCCGTGGCCAAACTGCATCCGGGTCGAGGCCGGCGCGTCGCAGTTCGTACGCGATCCATACGTCGATGGCGAGCGCTGGGACGCCTGAACGGGTCTCGGCGCCGAGTTGCAACGGCACCGCAAGCAACTGGCGCAACGTCTCGTAGTCAGGGGCGAATGCGCCGTCTGGCGTCCACGGGTTTCTGCCCTTCAGCGGTGATTGGTGAACAATCGCGTCGAACAGCGGCCACGCTTGTGCCTTGGCGTTGGGTTTACTTGCCACCGTTGGTCTTCCCCCGCGCAATGCGACGGGCGGCGAGGTCTGCATGGTCTTGCCGTATGGCCTGAAGACGCTTCCGGTTTAAGCCCATCGAACCAGTAAGCAGCACCTCATCGACTAACGCAACTGCGTTGAGTAGGCCCCCGGCGCGGAGCTGAGCTGCAACGGCAGGCCGAATACGGCGGAGATCGTCTGCGTTCCGGCGGACCAAAGTTGGCGACGGCACTGGAAGCTGATCGGCTTCTCGAGGTTCGATCTTTAACAGGCCTCCCCCGTAGGCTCGCCCTACAGTCTCGGCTCCCAGCAGGGTGATCGAATTAAGCGATGCGACCGGCAGGAGGTTCATGCCGTCCGCCTTCAGACCTTCGCGAAGGTATACGCCATGGACTGAGTTCAAGTGGTGAGCGCGAGCTCCATTGCAGGTCAGTCGCGGCGTATCTGCATTCATGTATGTCAAGAAGAGGTCGGCTGGGCGGAGATACGGCACCCGCCACCATGGAGTGCGAACTCTACATTTGTAGGCTTGGTGGACGTCTAGATCTTCGCCCGACTGAATATAGCTCCAAGCCGCCGCCGAGGGTTCATTGGCTGGCCGAAAAAGATGGGTCGATTGGCCGCTCGCGCCCAGTTCGCGCAGCGCCTTCTCCGTCAACCCCAAGCCGCGCAAGTGACGAGAGCCTGGAGGCGACAGCGAGATGAGATCAGTTGTTTCTAAGCTAAGTGCCTGTGTTTTGGCGGGGGACAAAGTGAAGAACTGGTTGCTGCCGGTGACCATCCCGAGTGTTGTGTCACCCCAGGTCTCCAACCGAGTGAACCCGTCGCTGCCAACAACGGCGTCGAATGCACGCATGCCAGCTGCTGACATCAGTCCAGCCGACCATTTTGCCCCTTTATTCGGCGGAGTCCATCGTCGCGAGGCGGAAAGTTGCGCCAGTCCTTCAGCGTCTCGTACTTGCCACAGATGCATATGGCGCGGATCGCCGTGGTGACCGTCTGGGATGTAACTGTCGGCGAGAAGGAGAACGACTTCCTCTAGCACGCCTGGGAACACTCGCTCATGGAAAAGCACAAGGCCCACCGAGCGGAAGTGGTCCATCAAGTACTGCCGAACTCCGGCGGCATAATTGACCGTCAGAAGTTCGGCCGGCAGAACGAGCCCTAACCGCCCGCTGCTCTTTAGGTGCAACGCCGAATGGACCGTGAAAGCCGCCCACGAAGATGCGAGGTTAGACAGTGCGACGCCCGCGCGGAGGGCGGCCTCTCGGGCTCGTGCACGTGATTCTCCGGCAAAAGCTTGGTACCGGACGTAGGGCGGGTTTCCGACCACCGCGTCGTACGCGCCAAGTTCTGAGTGAGCGAAGAAGTCACCCACATGGACGGTCGCATCGATCCCGCTAGCGCGCAGGCTTCGCTCCGATTCGGCGGCGGAACTCTTGTGTAGCTCGACTCCAACTAGAGGGCCAGAGTGGTCACCTCGTCGGCCGACCTCATGCAGGAAAATAGCCTCGCCGCAGGACGGCTCCAGAACGGCGTCATCCGGGCTCTGGACGGCCCAGTCGACGAGGAAACGCGCTACGGGAACTGGCGTAAAGAAGGCGCCGCGAGCCTTCCGCTGCGAAACGCTGTCACCGGGAAGCATGCGCTTATCGTGCCTGAGCGGACCGACAATCTGGCGGTGACCCGCCGCTTCGCGGTCTTACTGTAAGTGGTGGATCCTCGTGTCCTGCACGAGGTGGCGCTCGGTACTGCGCGACAACGATCACCTTGTAGACAATTTGGTCATCAATTTCGACATGTCGGGTCGCGGCGCGACGGCCGACGCTGACGTGTAGTCCGGGCGATGGAGTTCCCGGCGATGTGGGTTGCCAGAACAATGGGTACCTGGCTATCGCCACCCCTTCGCTTCGTAGCTGTGGCGCTTTTCGCTGGTCCGATAGCCGGCATGTCCCGCAACGGCGTTCGCCCGGCGGATTCGGTGCGTATCGCTTCGCCGCTGGCCCCGTATTCTGGGCGGGCCGGGTGTTTGCTTGGCGGAGACGGTTGCATCGGTTGCTGGCTGAAGGGGCACACGGGGTGGCGCAGGACCTCAATGTTGATCCCGCGGGTCTGCTCACGGCCGCTGCGAGCAGTGAGGAAGTTGTCGCCACGTTGGGCGCTACCCATCGGCAGCGGCGCAGGAGGCGGTCAGGCAATGCATGCGGCGGTGTCGGCGTTGGACGCGGCCATTGCCGCGGCACGCGGTAGCCAGTCGGGGCGAGTAGCTCAGCAGGCCGTAGACATGCAGTTAGCGAGCAACAACTACCAAGGCACCGATGAACGCGCTGCCGACAACTCGCGGAGACGATGTGACCCCAGCCAGTGCGGTGCCCAGCTCGACGGTGCCGACGCGTTCTCAGATCGCGAATTGGGATTTCGCACATTTGGAGAGTGCTTCAAGTAGGTGGCGTGGGCAGGCCACCGAATCCGAGCGGCTGTTCGGAGAGCAGGCGCAGAACGTCCGCGCGCCGGGCGGCACCACGTGGAATGGCAGCGCTGCTGAGGCAGCATCCGACCGTGTTCCTGGCGACATGGTGGTGGTGCGACGCCAAAGCGAACGAATACGACAGGCTGCCGCCGCTGCGGCCCGTGGCGTAGGTGATCTTCGGGCCGACCAAAGCAAGGCACTGGATGCCATCGCCGACGCCGAAGCCGACGGATTCCGTGTCGGCGACGACTTGTCCGTGACCGATATACAGCGGCGAGTTCCGCTCGAAGCAGCAGCCCGCCAGCGCGCCGCAACGGAGCACGCGGAGTACATCCGCTGGCACGCCGAGCAGCTTGCTCAGACGGACGACCACATCGCAGGCCAAGTGGAGGCCAGCGCCGCCGAGTTGGAAGGCATCACGTTCGAGCAGAGCAGCGATGATTCGACGCAGATGCTCGGCGACGACGAGGAGCGGCAAGGGCCAGAGGCTGCGACCGACCTGTCGTCGGACTTGCCCGTCCGGTAGCTGGCTGATTTCCTCCTTCATGTCCACTCATCGGTGCTCAACGATGATCTGGCCCAGGCAGGAGCACCGAAACTCACCTCCTTTCTGCAAGACCTCGACGCCGCCGCACACAATCCGGGCCACACAACAGCATTGTTCGGCTATTCGTACGGCTCGTTGACGTCGGGCATTGCGCTTCAGGACGGAGCCAGCCAGTTCGTGGACAATGCGGTGATGTACGGATCGCCGGGCTTCCAGGCCGATACACCGGCAGATCTCGGAATGAACGACAACAACTTCTTCGTGATGTCCGCGTCAGACGACCCAATAAACTACATCGGCGGCCTTGCGCCGCTACACGATTGGGGGTCGAACCCCAACGACGTCATCAACGACGACGGGAATCTTCGGTTCCGGTTCCAACACCTGGAAGTGGATGCTGGCGTAACGCCTATCGACGGCTATGAATCCAAGATCGGGGCGTCTGGGCATGCAGAGTATGGCCGGGATGCAGGAGAACGAATGAGCGGCTACAACCTGGCGGCAATCCTGCTCGACCGCCCGGATCTCACGGTGAGGGAAACCCCGCTCTCATGGTGACTCGACGGCGAGCCGAACGAGCGCAGCGCCGCCTAGCGGCACTGACTTTTCTGTTGTGTAGCTCGACGCTGATAGGTGGCTGCTCCTTGACCGAGAATCCGTACGAGTCCAAGACCGTTAACGGTGACGAGGCGGTGCAGCTGATCGACAGCATGCGCGCCAACGGTTCGTTCGAAGATGCCCGCGAGCGGCTCAACAACTCTGCCCGCGTCATTGGCGAACGGATCACCGCCGCCGTTCCGGGCCAGACCTGGAGATTCGATGATGACCCGCACGGGGTGAAGGCCGCGAGAAACGGAGCATTGTGCGAGAAGCTCCACGCAGACGTCGCGCGGCGCCCCAGAGCTGATCCGGTTGTGTTTGGCAGGACGTTCTCTGCGGAGGAGTTCGCGACAGCGGCCGACATCGTGCGCGAGGAAGCCGCGCAGTACGGCGCCACGGACGATTCTTCACTGTTCAACGAGCAAGCCAAGCGCGACTTCGACTTGCAGGGCAATGGTTACGAATTCAACCTTGGACAAATCAATTTCGCCACTCTCACCATCACGGGCGACTGCTTCCTTCTCCAGACGGTGCTGGACCTGCCGCCCGGACAGCTCCCGCCAGAACCACCCATCCTGCCAACGACGCCGTCGCCAACACCGTGACCGCCGATGCGGAGCCACCGGGCCGGCCCCAATCCGCGGTCGGAGAGCGCCATCCCAGGCGGCATGCGAAGCACTGGGCATGGTTCGCGGGCCTGCTCACCGTATTGGGAATTCTGGGTTTCGGGCTAAGCGTGGGTACTCGAACAGGCTCGCGAATCTACTGCGGACTGGCAATCAGAAAGGCTCAACCGGATCAAACGTGGGCCCTCTGAGCTGCAAAAACGCTGTCGGGGTGGCGGGATTCGAACCCACGACCTCTTCGTCCCGAACGAAGCGCGCTACCAAGCTGCGCCACACCCCGCGTGAAGCATTGAAAGGGTATCGCACCGTTGCCTCGGAAAGCCAAACGGCCTCGCGACACGAGTTCCCCCTGACCTGGAATGCCGGGGGTTGTCGGTGGCGTTGGTCAGAATGACGGCAGAGCGCCGCGCAACTGGTGAAACGAGGCAGGCATGACCGGGTTGGGAGCGTCCATCTATCTGGGCTTCTTCGCTCTGGCGGCGATCTGGCTCTTCCTGACCGCCGACGGACCGTTGTCCGGCCGGTCCGATGATCAGCGCCAGACGCAGGACCGTTCGAATTCGACGAGCACCTCGGCCGATTCGGACGAATCGATGCCCTGGCTGCTCAGCCACTCGTCGCAGAAGTAGGTGTCAACGTAGCGGTCGCCGCTGTCGGCGATCAACGTCACCACCGATCCGCTTCGTCCCTGTCCCTTCATCTCCGCGAGGAGTCCGAAAGCCCCCCACAGATTCGTTCCGGTCGACGGGCCGACCCGCCGACCCAGCACATGGCTCGCATGCCGGGCGGCCGCCACTGACGACGCGTCAGGTACGACAACCATGCGGTCCACAACCTCGGGCAGGAACGACGGTTCCACGCGTGGACGGCCGATCCCCTCGATCCTCGATGACGCGCCGGTCACAACCGTCGGATCCTGTTGGGCGTAGGCCGGGAAGAACGCCGAGTTCTCCGGGTCGACCACGCACAGCTTCGTTCCGTACCGGCGGTAGCGGATGTAGCGCCCGATGGTCGCGCTCGTCCCACCGGTGCCGGCGCCCACGACGATCCACTCCGGGATCGGATGCTGCTCGTCGGCCATCTGGTGGTAGATCGACTCGGCGATGTTGTTGTTGCCGCGCCAGTCGGTGGCGCGTTCGGCGTTGGTGAACTGGTCGAGGTAGTGCCCGCCGGTCTCCGCCGCCAGCCGCTCTGCCTCGGCGTACACCTGTGTCGATTCGTCGACGAAGTGGCACCGCCCGCCCTGGGATTCGATCAGGGCGACTTTGCTGGCGCTGGTCGACGACGTCATCACCGCGATGAAGGGCAGGCCCAGCAGCGCTGCGAAGTACGCCTCCGATACGGCGGTCGATCCGCTGGAGGCTTCGATGACGGTCGTGCCCTCGCAGATCCACCCGTTGCACAGCCCGTACAGAAACAGCGAGCGCGCCAACCGGTGCTTGAGGCTGCCGGTGATGTGCGTCGACTCGTCTTTGAGATAGAGCGCGACGCCGCAGTCCTCACCCCACGCCGACGGCAGTGGGTAGCGCAGCAGATGGGTGTCGGCACTGCGCCGGGCATCGGCCTCGATCAGGCGGACGGCATTGTCGACCCATGCGCGGGGCTGGCTGTGAGCGGCGATCGACGACCGCCCTGTCATCACTGCCGCCTCGTCACCGCGCCGAGACGGTCGACGGCGACTGCCCGGCCTTCACGTCGGCGTCCCAGCCGCCGGTAGGTGCCCCCACCAGCGTCAGCAGCGTGGCCTCCGGGCGGCAGCAGAACCGCACCGGCGCGAACGGCGAGGTTCCGATACCCGCCGACACGTGCAGGGCCATGTCGGCGCCCCACTTCGATGCACCCTTGACCCGTGAACGGTCCAGCTCGCAGTTCGTGACGAGTGCGCCGTAGAACGGTAGACACAGCTGCCCGCCGTGCGTGTGGCCGGCCATCACCAGTTGGTAGCCGTCGGCGGCGAACCGGTCGAGTAACCGTGGCTCCGGTGAGTGCGTGAGTCCCAGCGACAGATTAGCCGTCGGCGTGGCCGCGCCGGCGATCGTGTCGTACCGGTCGCGCTCGAGGTGCGGGTCGTCCACACCGGCCACTGCGATGCGCAGCCCCGCGACGTCCAGTTCGCGGCGCGTGTGGGTCACGTCCAGCCAGCCGCGTTCGGTGAACGCCGCGCGCAGGTCCTGCCACGGCAGCGGCTGCCCGTGCACCCGGTGACCCGGGTTGGTGACGTAGTTCAGCGGGTTCTTCAGACGCGGCGCGAAATAGTCATTGCTACCGAAGACGAACACACCGGGAACCGACAGCAGGTCCGACAGCGCCTGCACGACGGCGGGCACCGCCCGCCGATGTGCCAAGTTGTCGCCGGTGTTCACCACGAGATCGGGTTCCAGGCGTGCCAGCTCGCGCAGCCACGCCTGCTTACGCCGCTGGCTGGGCCGCATGTGGAGATCGCTGAGGTGCAGCACGCGCAGCGGTGTCGAGCCGGGCGTGAGCACCGGCATGGTCACCTCACGCAGCGTGAACGCGTTGCGCTCGATGACCGACGCGTAACCGATCCCCGCGACAAGGGAGCCGGCGGTCACCGCAGCGGTGTTCTTCAAGAGCTTGATCGACGTCGAAGTCGTCGGTCGTGGCAGAGCAGCAGCCATGGCAGCAGCCTACTGCCAGATGGCCAACCTGACTCGCGTACACCCGCTCACCGTGGGAACGTGCACAGCAGGCATCCGTGGTCAGCCGGCGGTCACGGCGGCGGCGGTGGTGGTGGCGGCCCGAGAACCGGCACGGTGATCGGCGGCAGACCGGGAATCTCCACCACGGTCTGACCGATCGGCGGCGGCGGTCCCCCGGGCAGACCCGGAACGCTGGACGACGGAGGCGGCGGCGGCGGCGCGATGCCGTTGCTCACCTGGATCGTGACGATCGATCCCGGAATGGTCTGGCCACTCGGGTTCGTGCCGACGACCGTGCCGGACCGCGAGCTGCTGTTCACCGACGCGGTTCCGTCCGCGACCTGGAACCCGGCATCCCTGATGCGCTGTCGGGCGGCGTCCACGGTCAGGCCTGACACGCTCGGCACCTTCGAGCCGGGGCCGCCGTCGACGTAGCGCGGATCTGTCGGCGGAAGCGCCACCGGACCGAAGTTGGTGGCGATCGGCTTCATCGCGGTGAACCACGTGCGCGCCGGTTCGTTGCCGCCGAACAGGTTTCCCGAGCCGCACTGGCGCAGGGGGAAAGAGCACAGCTCGCCCGGCGTCGGCGAGTCGTCGTAGATGTAGTTCGCGGCCGCCAACTGGTTCGTGAAGCCGAGGAAGGCCGAGGATCGATTCGACTCCGTCGTTCCCGTCTTACCCGACATCGGCAGATTCCAGCCCACCGAACTGGCCGCACCGGCTGCGGTGCCGGCGCCGGTGTCGTCCTTGCTCAGCGCATTGGCGAGGGTGTTCGCCAACCCCTCAGGGACGGCCTGTTCGCAGGTCTCGGTGGTCACCGAAACTTCTTCGCCCTTGCGGTCGAGTATCTGGGCGATCGGGTTCGGCGGGCACCAGACGCCGCCCGAGGCGAGGGTGGCCGCGACGTTGGACAGTTCCAGGCCGTTCACCTCGAACGGGCCAAGGGTGAACGACCCGATGTTCTGGCGCTTGATGAAGTCGGCCAGGCTCTCGTTGCTCTCCGGATCGTAGTCACGAGCGGTGCCGGGCAGTGCGTAGGACCGCATCCCCAGCCGGACCGCCATGTCGACCGCACGCGGCACCCCTACCTGGGAGATGAGCTTCGCGAACGCCGTGTTCGGCGAGGTGGCCAGCGCGTCGGTGACGTTCATCGACCCCCGGTAGCCGCCGGCGTTGCTCACGCACCACGTGGCCGCCGGGCAGCCCGGCCGGTCGGTGCTGCCCAGACCCTTGGCCTGGAACGAACCGGGCACCTGGAGCTGGGTGTTGATGCCCATGCCCATCTCCAGCGCGGCCGCGGTGGTGAAGACCTTGAACACCGAGCCAGCGCCGTTACCTGCCAGCGCGAACGGCTGCGGTTGCATGGTCTCGTAGGCATCCAGGTTGAGCCCGTAGGTGCGGTTGGACGCCATGGCCAACACCGGATGGGATTCCTTACCGGGCCGGATCACGCTCATCACGCTCGCGACGCCGGGGGTGTCCGGGCTGGCGAACTGGTTGACGGCGGACTTGACGGTGCTCTGTACATCGGGGTCGAGGGTCGTCTTGATCAGATAACCGCCCTTGGCGACCTGTTCCTTGCTGATCCCGGCGCGGGCCAGGTAGTCCAGTGCGTAGTCGCAGAAGAAGGCCCGGTCACCGGCGGCGATGCAACCCCGCGGCAGTTCGTTGGGCACCGGCAGGATCCCCAGCGGCTCGTTCTTCGCGGCCCGCAGCGCCTCCGCTTCGTTCGGCAGGTTCTCGATCATCGTGTCCAGCACGAGATTTCGACGTGCGAGTGCGCCGTCCGGATTGGTATAGGGGTTCAGTGAGCTCGTCGACTGCACCAGACCGGCCAGCAGCGCGGACTGCTGCCAGTTCAGTTCCGAGGCGTTGACGCCGAAGTAGGTCTGCGCGGCGTCCTGGATGCCGAACGCGCCGTTGCCGAACGAGACGAGGTTGAGATACCGGGTGAGGATCTCGGGTTTGGTGAACGTCTTGTCCAACGTGAGCGCCATCCGGATCTCGCGCAGCTTGCGAGCCGGAGTGGTCTCGATCGCCGCCCGCTTCTCCGAGTCGGTCTGGGCGACGACCAGCAACTGATAGTTCTTGACGTACTGCTGTTCGAGCGTCGAACCGCCGCGCGTGTCGGTGTCGCCGCGCAGGTAGCCCGCCAACCCGGTGAGCGTGCCCTGCCAGTCGACGCCGTTGTGTTCGGCAAAGCGCTTGTCCTCGATCGAGACGATCGCCAGTTTCATGGTGTTGGCGATCTGCTCGGTGGGCACCTCGAACCGTCGCTGGGAGTACAGCCACGCGATCGTGTTGCCCTTGGCGTCGACCATCGTCGACACCTGCGGGATCTCGCCCTCGACGAGGGCGGCGGAACCGTTCGCGACGACGTCGGACGCGCGGTTGGACATCAGACCGATGCCGCCGACCACGGGGAACATCAGTGCGGCGGTCAGCACGCTGGCCAGCAAGCAGCACCAGGCCAGCTTGACGACCGTGACGGCGGTTGGCGGACGCTCCGGCATGTGTACAGAGTAACGACCTCGCCCGACGGGATCGCCGGAGCAGGGAGATCGCCGCCAATAGTGATCCTCTGAGCGCCGCGCCGGGAATCCTCGATCTCCAAGAAGGCGATCAGACGGCACGGCCGTCCCAAAAAAGACGGGCGCAAAGTGTTGCGCAAATGGGCTCTGACCACCTAGCTTGGACACACAGTGCGATCCAGGACACAGCGCCTGGGGCAATGTGGCGTAGATCGCATCAGCGTTCTACTCCGGAGGGTCACCGTCGGGTGCGACGGCAGAACGAAGGGATCGCTGGTGTCAAGTAATCGGCCCGCGGTGCACAAAACTACGACAACCGTCATATCGTCGCCTCCCGCACACGGCGCAGAGGCCGAAGCGCGGATCGCGTGGGTCGCCCAGGCCCGCTGCCGGCAGGCCGACCCGGACCAACTGTTCGTCCGCGGCGCCGCACAGCGCAAGGCCGCAGTGATTTGCCGTCACTGTCCGGTCATCCTGGAGTGCGGCGCGGACGCCCTCGACAACCGCGTGGAGTTCGGCGTCTGGGGTGGGATGACCGAGCGTCAGCGCCGTGCATTGCTCAAGCAGCATCCCGAGGTCGTTTCCTGGTCAGAGTTCTTCTCCGCGCAGCGCAAACACCGTAGCGCGGTCTGAGCTCCTTCTTCCCGATCGCGGTCAGGCGGCGCTGGGCGCCCCGGTGATCTGATCGGCGATCGCCCGCAGCGCCTCGATGTCCGAGACGTCGAAGGGCAGCGAAGGAACACCGACGATCGCCACATGGGGATTGGCGCCGGTGAACCGGGACAGCAGTCGAACTTCACGCTTGGCCGTCTGCGTTCGGTCGGCGTGGATCCGCAGAGCCGCCGAGGTCAGCGATTCCGGGTCTTTCTCCGAGAGTGCGTCGGCCACCTCACTCGCCTTGTCCGCGTGTAGCGAGCACAGTGCCGGGTGGGTGCGGTTGAGGATCAGCCCCGCCAACGGCATCCGCTCCGTCGACAGCCGGTCGACGAAGAACGCCGCCTCACGCAACGCGTCGGGTTCGGCCGCCGACACCACCACGAACTGGGTCCCGCGCCGCTTGAGCAGATCGTATGTCCGGTCGGCCTTCTCTCGGAAGCCGCCGAACGTCGCGTCCAGCGACTGCACGAAACCGGCTGCATCCGATAGCAATTGGGACCCCAGGATGGTGGACATCGCCCTCATCGCCAACCCCACCGCCCCGGTGACCAGTTTCCCGATACCGCGCCCCGGCGCCAGAAGCACGCGCCACAACCGGCTGTCCATGAAGCTGCCGAGGCGTTTCGGGGCGTCGAGGAAGTCCAGCGCGTTGCGCGACGGCGGAGTGTCCACCACGATCAGATCCCATTTGTCCTGTGCGAGAAGCTGACCCAGCTTCTCCATCGCCATGTACTCCTGCGTGCCGGCCAGCGACGTGGCCACCGTTTGGTAGAACTGGTTATCCAGGATGGCGTCGGCCCGGCCTTGGCCCGAGTACTGGATCACCATCTCGTCGAACGTGCGGCGCATGTCGAGCATCATCGCGTGCAGTTCGCCGGGAACCTCGGGCGCCAACGGCACCCGCTGCGGGGTGTTGCCCAGGATCTGTATGCCCAGGGCCTGCGCGAGACGCTTGGCCGGATCAATAGTCAGGACCACAACGGTGCGGCCGTACTCGGCGGCCCGCAGCGCCATCGCCGCCGCGGTGGTGGTCTTGCCGACGCCGCCGGCCCCGCAGCAGACCACCACCCGGTTCGAGGTGTCTTGGAGGATCGCGGCCATGTCGAGGGCGGGCGGTGTCGGACTCATCTACGGGCCTCCATGGTGCTCTTCTCCTGGTTCATCGCACGCCTTGGTGGGCGAGCACCTCGGCGAGTTCGTAGAGGCTGCCGAGGTCGACGCCTTGGGAGAGGGCCGGCAGTTCGAGGCGAGGCACGTCCAGGCGCTCGAGTTGTTCGGCGGTCTCCGCACGCGCCCTGATGCGGGTGGCGTGCTGGATGGTCTCGGTCAGCAGTCCGGCGAAGTCGTTGTCCGACAACTTGATCCCGGCCCCTGACAGATCGGCGCGCACAGCGTCGGCGTCGATGTCCCCCTCGGCGGCCTTGGCGAGATCGTCGGGCGAGAGGTACGCCGGGATGTTGCGGTTGACGACGACACTGCCGATCGGCAGGCCGATTTCCCGTAGCTCGTCGACGGCTTCGGCCGTCTCCTGCATGGGCAGTGCCTCCAGCAGAGTAACCAGGTGGATCGCCGTGATCTCGGAGTGCAACACCTTCACCACGCTCTCGGCCTGGGAGTGCACCGGGCCGCCTCTGGCGAGATCCGACACCGCCTTGGTCACGTCGAGGAACCGTGCGATTCGGCCGGTGGGCGGGGAGTCCACGACCACGGCGTCGTAGACCGGCTGCTTGCCTTTCTCGGCGCGGGTGACGACCTCTCGGATCTTGCCGGTGAGCAGTACGTCCCGCAGGCCCGGCGCGATCGTGGTGGCGAACTCCACCGCGCCGATGCGGCGCATCGCCCGTCCGGCCAGACCGAGGCTGTAGAACATGTCGAGGTACTCCAGGAACGCCGCATCGGTGTCGACGGCGAGCGCGTTGACCTGCCCCCCGCCGTCGGCGGTGGCGATCTTGACCTCGCTGTACGGCAGCGGTGGCACGTCGAACAATTGCGCGATGCCCTGGCGTCCTTCGACCTCGACGAGCAGAACCCTGCGCCCACCGGCAGCCAGCGCCAGAGCCAGCGCGGCCGCGATCGTCGACTTGCCCGTGCCGCCCTTGCCGGTGACGAAGTGTAGTTTCGCCTTGGTCAGTCGCGACGGCCAGCCGACGGCTCTACCGCCATTGGTAGTTGTTGCCACCTCTCCATGCTAGCTGTGGGGCTCTGGGCTCCTGAGGCGACCGATAAGCTCGGCCCCATGAGCGAACCGACCCAGAGCGAACCGACCCAGTGGGAATACGCCACCGTGCCGTTGTTGACGCACGCCACCAAGCAGATCCTCGATCAATGGGGCGCCGACGGGTGGGAGCTGGTCGCGGTGCTGCCCGGCCCGACCGGTGAGCAGCACGTCGCCTACCTGAAACGGCCCAAGTGAGCACCTGGTCGCATCGGCTCAGGGAACTGGGTATCGAGCTGCCCGAGGTGGTGGCACCGCTGGCGTCTTACCTGCCGGCGGTGCGGACCGGCAACCTGGTCTACACCGCCGGGCAGTTGCCGATCGTCTCCGGTGAGCTGACCAGGACCGGCAAGGTCGGCGCAGACGTCGATCCGGACGATGCCGAGGACCTCGCGCGGCTGTGCGGCCTCAACGCGCTGGCCGCGGTGAACGCACTCGTCGGCATCGATGCCGTCACCCGGATGGTCAAGGTGGTCGGGTTCGTCGCCTCGGCTCCCGACTTCGGTGGTCAACCCGGCGTCGTCAACGGCGCGTCGGCGCTGTTCGCCCAGGTCTTCGGCGATGCCGGCGCGCACGCCCGTTCCGCGGTCGGGGTGTCGGAGTTGCCGCGCAACGCCCCGGTCGAGGTCGAGATCATCGTCGAGGTCACGTGACCGCTACACCGGAGCATCCGGCATACGGGCTACTGCGCCCGGTGACCGAGACCGCCTCGGTGCTGCTGTGCAACAACCCGGGGCCGATGACGCTCGACGGGACGAACACCTGGGTGCTGCGCGGACCGGGCAGCGACGAGCTGGTGATCGTCGATCCCGGACCCGACGACGACGAGCACATCGCGAAGGTCGCCGAACTCGGCCGCATCGCGCTGGTGCTGATCAGCCATAAACACGAGGACCACACCGGCGGGATCGACAAGATCGTCCAACGCACCGGCGCGGTGGTCCGGTCGGTCGGCAGCGGATTCCTGCGGGGTCTGGGCGGCCCGCTCGCCGACGGCGAGGTCATCGACGCGGCAGGGATGCGCATCACGGTTATGGCCACCCCCGGCCACACCGCCGACTCACTGTCGTTCGTCCTCGACGATGCGGTGCTCACCGCCGACACCGTGCTCGGCCGCGGCACCACCGTCATCGACGCCGAGGACGGCACCCTGCGGGACTACCTCGAATCGCTGCGCCGGTTGCAGGGTCTGGGCGGGCGGACCGTTTTGCCCGGCCACGGCCCCGACCTGGCCGATCTGGAGGCCGTCACCGCGATGTACCTCGCGCACCGCGAGGAGCGGCTCAAGCAGGTGCGGGCGGCGGTGCGGGAACTCGGCGACGACGCGTCCGCGCGCCAGGTCGTCGAACACGTCTACACCGACGTCGACGAGAAACTGTGGGACGCCGCCGAGTGGAGCGTCCAAGCCCAGCTCGACTACCTACGCTCCTAGGGGATTCGGGCAAATCCCACGGCTAGCGGGCGCGGCGAGCCAGCCGTTCGGAGTCGCTGATCAGCACGCTCTTGCCTTCGAGGCGGATCCATCCGCGGTGGGCGAAGTCGGCGAGCGCCTTGTTCACGGTTTCGCGGGAGGCGCCGACGAGCTGGGCGATCTCCTCCTGCGTCAGGTCGTGGGTGACGCGCAGCGCGCCACCCTCCTGGGTGCCGAACCGCTGCGCGAGCTGCAGCAGCTGTTTGGCTACGCGTCCAGGGACGTCGGTGAAAATGAGGTCCGCGAGGTTGTTGTTGGTGCGACGCAGCCGGCGGGCCAGGACACGCAGCAGCTGCTCGGCGATCTCGGGGCGGTCGGCGATCCATGCACGCAGCGCTTCGCGGTCCATCGACACGGCGCGCACCTCGGTGATCGTGGTGGCGCTCGACGTCCGCGGTCCCGGGTCGAAGATGGAGAGCTCACCGAACATGTCGCTCGGCCCCATGATCGTCAGGAGGTTCTCACGGCCGTCCGGGGAGCGGCGGCCGATCTTCACCTTGCCGTTGACGATGATGTACAACCGGTCGCCCGGCTCGCCCTCGGCGAAAACGATGTGCCCGCGCGGGAAGTCCACGGGCTGCAATTGCTTGGTGAGCGCGGAAACGGCGCTGGGTTCGACTCCCTGGAAGATTCCGGCCCTGGCCAGGATCTCGTCCACGTTGCCCCTCTTAAGCTGTTGGGTTGATTGACACACGAAGCCGACCTCTTACTGGCTAGTGTGCTCAGTGTAGAGGCATGACGTTTCGCAACGTGCCAACGCTACACACGATTGGCAGGGCCAACCGGCTGAAACTGCGGATTGGGTCGGTGCGGGATGTACACCCGTGTCGGCACATCCGCGGCCGCCGTCCGTGTCGGCAGTGTCTCGACCGGTTCGAGGCGGTTCTGCTGGCGGCGGTGCATCCCGGCGATAGCCGCGCCCATACCGTCGCGGACAAGGCGGCCCACGTCGTCGGAATCGGCCTGCTGGAGGAATTCGTCGACGTCGGACGCCGACACGGTGTCGCGGACGAGACCGGATTCCAGGCGCTCGAGCCCAAAAGTCGCCACCATCAGCAACCAGGGGATGAAGGCGACGAACAACCAGGACACAAGGCAGAAGTAAACCCGGCCAAGGTCTCAGCGTCATCACGAATAACCACCGGTATCGCGCACCTTGTCACGGTCGGTGTCGGCGCTCTGGCCTAGGCTGGTGGCTGTGACCGCAGGTGCGTCTCCCGCCGGCCGGCCATCTCCCCGGCCGATCCGAAGCCGGCGCGGCGGGCCGTCGTGAAGAAATGGGCCGTCGTGAAGGATTGGGCCGCCGTGAAGAATTGGGACAAGGAGACGCCGCTGGGTCTGGTGCGTCGGGCGCGAAGGATGAATCGCGTTCTCGCCCAGGCTTTTCCACATGTCTACTGCGAGTTGAACTTCACCAATCCGCTGGAACTGGCGGTCGCCACCATCCTGTCCGCGCAGAGCACCGACAAACGGGTCAACCTCACCACGCCCGCGTTGTTCGTGAAATACCGCACCGCACTCGACTACGCTAAGGCCGACCGGACCGAACTGGAGGAACTGATCCGGCCGACCGGCTTCTACCGGAACAAGGCAGACTCGCTGATCCGGCTCGGCCAGGAACTCGTCGAGCGGTTCGACGGCCAAGTGCCCGCCGACATCGACGATCTCCTCACACTGCCGGGGGTCGGACGCAAGACGGCCAACGTCATCCTCGGCAACGCCTTCGGCGTACCGGGCATTACCGTCGACACCCACTTCGGCCGGTTGGTGCGCCGATGGCGGTGGACGACAGAAGAGGATCCGGTGAAGGTGGAACACGCCATCGGGAAGCTCATCGAGCGCAGCGAGTGGACTTTGCTGAGCCACCGGGTCATCTTCCACGGCCGCCGCGTCTGCCACGCCCGTAAGCCCGCCTGCGGGGTATGCGTGCTGGCCAAGGACTGTCCGTCGTTCGGCATCGGGCCCACCGATCGGGAAGCCGCCGCAGCTCTGGTCAAAGGGCCGGAGACAGAGCAGCTACTCGCTCTCGCCGGCCTGTAACCACGTCGTTCATGAGCACTTCGGCCCGTTGGATCGTCGCCGTGTCCGCCGTGGCGCTCGCGCTGGTGGTCGCGCTGTCGATGCAGCTGGCCGAGGGGCCGGCGCCCACCCGTCGCGACGGGCCGGCGTCCCTGCGCGACCACCGCGATGCGGACACCCCCGAGGCGTTGGCCGGACCCCGCGCCGAGGCGGATCTGCCGCCGTGTCCGGCGCCTGGCGTCGGCGCCGGACCCGAGTCGCTGCGGGGCATCAGCCTGGAATGCGCCGGCGACGGGAAGATGGTCGACGTCGCGCGGGCATTGGCGGGCCGGACCGTGGTGCTCAACCTGTGGGCCTACTGGTGTGGCCCGTGCGCGGACGAACTGCCCGCCATGGCCGAGTATCAGCGCCGGGTCGGCGACGCGGTGACGGTGGTGACCGTCCACCAGGACGAGAACGAGACGGCGGGGCTGCTCCGGCTGGCCGAACTTGGGGTGCGGCTGCCGACACTGCAGGACGGACGTCGCCTGATCGCCGCGGCGGTCAAGGCACCCAACGTGATGCCTGCGACGGTGGTGCTACGCCCGGACGGTAGCGTCGCCGGGATTGTGCCGCGGTCCTTCGCCACAGCCGACGAGATCAAGGAAGCGGTGGACCAGACGATGGGAGTGCCGGGGTGAGCGCGACGCGCGATGGGCACCGCCTGATGCCCGATGCCGCACCCGCGTGGCTCAGACCGCTCGTGGACAACACCGACGCAGTGCCCAACGCCTATCGCCGGCTGCCGCCGGACGTGCTGGCCGCGATCACCGCGGCGAACGCCACCGCGACGGTCACTCGCGCCAAGCGCGACGCCGCCGTACTGGTGCTGTTCTCCGGACCCGAAGGCGCCGGCGAAGCCTTACCCGACGACGCCGACCTGCTGGTGACGGTCCGGGCGTCGACGTTGCGCCACCACGCCGGTCAGGCAGCCTTCCCCGGTGGCGCGACAGACCTCGACGACGAGGGCCCCGTGGACACGGCGCTGCGCGAGGCCACCGAGGAGACCGGTCTCGACACCAGCCGCCTGCAGCCGCTGGCGACGTTGCAGCCGACGTTCGTCCCGCCGTCGGGATTCCACGTCGTGCCGGTGCTGGCGTATTCGCCCGATCCGGGTCCGGTGGGTGTCGTCGACCAATCCGAGACCGCCGTCGTGGCGCGGGTGCCGGTGCGTGCGTTCGTCAACCCGGAGAACCGGTTGATGGTCTATCGCGACGCCAATTCGCACAGGTGGGCCGGCCCGGCGTTCCTGCTCAACGAGATGCTGGTGTGGGGTTTCACCGGTCAGGTCATCTCCGCGATCATCGACGTCGCCGGGTGGGCTGTGCCCTGGAACACCGACGACGTTCGGGGACTCGACGAGGCGATGGCCCTCGTCGGGCACGACGACCGTTACGGTGAATCTCAACAATGACACCGTCTCAGTGGCTCGACATCCTTGTCCTGGCCGTCGCCTTCGTCGCCGCCGTCTCTGGCTGGCGCTCAGGCGCGTTGGGGTCCCTCATGTCGTTCATCGGCGTGGTGCTCGGCGCGGTCGCCGGCGTGCTGCTCGCACCGCATGTGGTCACCCACATCAGCGGCCCCCGCACCAAGCTGTTCGCGACCCTGTTTCTGATCCTCGCACTGGTGGTGATCGGTGAGATCGCCGGTGTGGTCCTGGGCCGGGCCGTACGCGGGGCAATCCGCAACCGGACGCTTCGGCTGTTCGACTCCGTGATCGGGGTGGGTCTGCAGATCGTGGCGGTGCTGCTCGCGGCATGGCTGTTGGCGACCCCGCTGACGGGGTCCGACCAGCCGGACCTCGCGGCCGCCGTCAAGGGCTCCCGGGTGCTCGCCGAGGTGGACGAGGTGGCCCCGCCGTGGTTGAGGTCGGTGCCGACGCGGCTGTCCGGCCTACTCGATACCTCGGGCCTGCCGGAAGTGCTCGAACCGTTCGGCCGCACGCCGATCGCTACCGTCGACGCACCGGACGCCGCGCTGGCCACCGATGCGGTGGTCGGTGCCACCCGCGGCAGCGTGGTGAAGATCCGCGGTGTCGCGCCCGGCTGCCAGAAGGTGCTCGAGGGCAGCGGTTTCGTGGTCTCGCCGAACCGGGTGATGTCCAACGCACACGTCGTCGCCGGGTCGGAAAGCGTCACCGTGGAGGTCAACGGTCAGACCTACGACGCCTTCGCGGTGTCCTACGACCCGAGCGCCGACATCTCGATCCTCGATGTACCCGGCCTGCCCGCGGCGCCGCTGCCGTTCGTCGACGAGTTGGCTCCGCCGGGTACCGACGCCATCGTGATGGGCTATCCCGGCGGTGGTGACTTCGCCGCCACCCCGGCGCGGGTCCGCGAGACCATCAAGCTCAACGGACCGGACATCTACCGCACGACCACCGTCACCCGTGAGGTCTACACGATCAGAGGGACTGTGCATCAGGGCAATTCGGGTGGTCCGATGATCAACCGCGGTGGCGAGGTGCTGGGAGTGGTGTTCGGCGCGGCGGTCGACGACGCCGACACCGGATTCGTGCTGACCTCCGAGGAGGTCGGACGACAGCTGGCGAAGGTGGGGAACACCGAGCGGGTCTCCACCGGCGTCTGCGTGAGCTGACCTCAGCGTCGGTACACCTGGCCGAGGAACCGACCGAGTTGCTCGTTCACCTCGTCGGGCGCTTCTTCGTGACCGTAGTGGCCTGCGCCGGCGAGCGATACGTAACGCCCGTGCGGTGCGAAGTGCTGGGTGCGGTCGACCGGATCGGCGAGAACGTACGGGTCCGAGCCGCCGCGCAGGTGCAGCATCGGCACCACCAGCGGCCGCTTCATCAAACGCATGAAGCGACGGCCCTCGCCGCGGAGCTGACTGCGCACGGCCCAGCGTTGATACTCCAGTGCCGAATGCGCCGCCGACGGGATCTGGATGGCTTTGCGCAGATGTCCGATCGTCTCCGAGAAATCTTCAGTCGCTTGCCACTTGAGGCTGGAGCGGGCACGGATCAGCTTCTCGACCTCGGCGCCGTCGTCGCGGGTGAGCATCCGCTCCGGCCACATCGGCGTCTGGTACCGCAACAGCGAGGGCAGCAGCGCCCGGCCCTGATCGCGCTGCCTCGTCACCGAGGCCCGCAGCGCAACGGGATGCGGGGAGCTGACCACCGCGATGGCGCGGACCACCCGAGGGTGCAGCACCGACGTCGCCCAACACACCAGGCCACCGTCGGCGTGTCCGACCAGCGTCGCCGACTGGTGGCCCAACGCTCGCACCAGACCCGCGGTGTCCCCGGCCAACGTCCACCCGTCGTAGCCGCGCGGTGGTTTGTCACTGCCGCCGTATCCCCGGAGGTCCACGGCCACGACACGGGCGCCGCTGAGCTCCTTGAGCTGATGGCGCCACGACCACCAGAACGAGGCGAATCCGTGCAGCAGGATGACCAGCGGCCGCTCGGTGAGCGGAACTTTGGAGGCGTCCAGCGAATCCGCCTCGACGACGTGGAAGCGGATGCCGTTGGCGTGCACGTCGAGATGACGCCAGGGACCGTCGATCCGGACGACCGACGGATCAGGCGAGGACACTACCAACCGGACGGGTCGCCCGTCTTCTGAGCGTCTGCGACCGCGGCCACCTTCGGCGCCTTGTCATGGCCCGGGGTCAGCGCTTCGCGCGTCTCCTTGACCGACTCGATCGTCTGCTGCGGGCCCCGGATGCGGCGCACCTTCAGATAACCGAGCAGCGCCAGTACGGTGGTCACCACCACCATGACGCCGAAGACGATCAGGAACGACGCCCACCGCCACAGCCAGGTGTCGAGCAGTTCGGCGACGAAGAAGAAGAAGAAGAACGTCGAGTAGAACAGCACGGCCAGCGCGGCGATGAAGAAGATGCTCCCGGTCAGACCCTTCTTGACGTCCCGGGTGATTTCGGCCCTGGCCAGTTCGACTTCGGCCCGCACCAGCGTCGACACCTGGGAGGTGACGTCTTTGACCAGATCACCGATCGAGGGATCGGGCTTGGGCGCATGTGGATCCACCAACGGGATCGATGTGACGGTGGTGGGCACGCCGTTGTTGCGATCGCCTCGGCTCACGGACACTTCCTCCCGATGTGATGTCAGTCGCGCTTCATGTTGCCATGTGCGCATCGGCTAAACGATTCCGACCGACGATAGACTCAATTGATCTAGGTGGGTCGGGCACATCGATGGAGGAGCCACATTGCGCACCGCACACCGCCTCGCGCTGATCGTCGCGGCGATGGCCGTCGGCTTCGTTCAGGCTCTCGTTGCGGCTCCCACCGCCGGCGCGGCCGGCCCCGTCGTGCTCGGCGGTGGCTCGGGCATCGTCGTCAACGGTGAATCCTTCTGCACGCTGACCACCATCGGCAATGACAACCGCGGCAACTTGATCGGATTCACCTCGGCGCACTGCGGCGGCCCCGGTGCGACGGTGTCGGCCGAAGGGGCGCAGGACGCGGGAATCCTCGGCACCATGGTGGCGGGCAATGAGGCGCTCGATTACGCGGTGATCCAGTTCGATCCGCAGAGGGTCATTCCGAGCAACAACATCGACGGCTTCCAGATCGATGGGCTGGGACCGGACCCCGCATTCGGTCAGGTCGCGTGCAAGCTCGGGCGGACCACCGGCTATTCATGCGGCGTGACGTGGGGCCCGGGCGAGGATCCTGGCACGATCGTCAACCAGGTGTGCGGTCAACCCGGCGACTCCGGTGCGCCGGTCACGGTCAACAACCGCCTCGTCGGCATGATCCACGGTGCCTACACCGAGGGCCTACCGACGTGCGTGGTGAAGTACATTCCGTTGCACACCCCGGCGGTGACCATGTCGTTCAACACCCAACTCGCCGACATCGTCGCGAAGGGCCGACCGGGCTCGGGTTTCGTGCCCGTCGGCGCCGTCGCCTGATCCCCGCGAAACACATTCCCGGTCGTCAAGCGGATGGCTCGACGACCGGGAATGCTTTTCGGCGCTATTTGCTGGCGCGGATGGCCTCGAAGACGCTGGGGTCGACGAGGGTGGAGGTGTCACCGAGTTCGCGGCCTTCGGCGACGTCACGCAGCAACCGTCGCATGATCTTGCCGCTGCGGGTCTTGGGGAGTTCGGGGACGACGTGGATCTCGCGTGGCCGGGCTATCGGTGAGATCTCCTTGGCCACCTCGGCACGCAACTCTTCGACCATGTTGTCGTTGTCCTCGGCGGAGGATTCCAGGATGACGAACGCGCAGATCGCCTGCCCGGTGTGGTCGTCGCTGGCGCCGACGACGGCGGCTTCGGCCACGTGGGAGTGCCCCACGAGCGCGGATTCGACCTCGGCGGTCGAGATCCGGTGACCCGACACATTCATCACATCGTCGATGCGCCCCAGCACCCAGATGTTCCCGTCGGCGTCGTAGCGGGCGCCGTCGCCCGCGAAATACCAGCCCTGCTGGGCGAATCGGGACCAGTAGGTGTCCTTGAAGCGCTGCGGATCACGCCAGATGCCGCGCAGCATCGCCGGCCAGGGCGCGTCGAGCACCAGATAACCGTTGGCCTGCTCACCGTGGTCGCTGCCGGGCGGCAGTTGGTTGCCGTCGTCGTCGACGATCTTGGCCGAGATGCCGGGCAGCGGCGTCATGGCTGAGCCTGGCTTGGTTGCCGTGACACCCGGCAACGGCGAGATCATGATCGCGCCGGTCTCCGTCTGCCACCAGGTGTCGACGATCGGAGTCTTGTTGTGCCCGAACACATTGCGGTACCACCGCCATGCCTCAGGGTTGATCGGCTCGCCGACCGAGCCGAGCAGCCGCAGACTGGACAGATCGTGGGCGTCGGGGATCGCGCGACCCAGTTTCATGAAGGTGCGGATCAGTGTCGGGGCGGTGTAATAGGTTGTCACGCCGTACTTCTCGATGACCTCGAAGTGCCGGTGCTCGGTGGGTGATGTCGGCGTGCCCTCGTAGACCACCTGAGTGACCCCGTTCGACAGGGGACCGTAGACGATGTAGGTGTGGCCGGTGACCCAGCCGATGTCTGCAGTGCACCAGTACACGTCGGTCTCGGGTTTGACGTCGAACACGTTGTAATGGGTGTAGCTCGACTGCACGAGGTAGCCGCCGGTGGTGTGCATGATGCCCTTGGGCTTGCCCGTGGTACCCGAGGTGTAGAGCAGAAACAGTGGGTGCTCGGCGTCGAAGGCCTCAGGGGTGTGCTCGGGCGACGCGCTGTCCACCGTCTCGTGCCACCACAGGTCGCGTCCGTCGGTCCAGGACACGTCGATCCCGGTGCGGCGCACGACCAAGACGTGTTCGACCGAGGACTGCCCCTCGACGGCCTCGTCGACCGCCTCCTTCAACGAGGCGGCCTTGCCGCGGCGGTACTGACCGTCGGTGGTGATGACCAGTTTGGCCTCGGCGTCCTCGATGCGGGCCTTGAGCGCCGACGCCGAGAACCCGGCGAACACTACGGAGTGCATCACCCCGAGGCGCGCGCAGGCCAGCATCGCCACGATCGCCTCGGGCACCATCGGCATGTAGATCGCGACCCGGTCGCCGGCGGTCAGGCCCAGGCCGGTCAGCGCGTTGGCCGCCTTGCACACCTCGTCCTTGAGTTCGGCGTAGGTCAGTGAGCGGGAGTCGCCGACCGGCTCGCCCTCCCAGTGGATCGCCACCCGTTCACCGTTGCCTGCCTCGACATGCCGGTCGACGCAGTTGTACGCCACGTTCATCTTTCCGCCGACGAACCACTTCGCGAACGGGGCGTCGGACCAATCCAGCACCTCGGTGAACGGCGTGTCCCACGACAACCGCTCGGCCTGTTTGCCCCAGAAGGCGAGGCGGTCCTCCTCGGCTTCGCGATATATCTCCGCTCTGGCGTTCGCCTGCTCGGCGAACTCGGCGGGCGGCGGGTAGCTGGACGGGATCTCGTTGTGCGCCTCGGACATGATTGTGAGCGTAGTCACCTCGGGTGGACTCCACATCGAGACCCCACATCACCTCGTGCAGAGGGCCGAAGTGATACGCGAGCGTCGGGCCTCCGCGGCCCAGCGGTCGACTACCGTGGGCTGCCATGACCGATCCGCTTGGCCCCCTCACCGAGCTACCCGAAGTGAGTGCAGCCAGCGACGAGGCTCGCGACGCGCTGGGGCGGGCGCATCGGCACAAGACCAATCTGCGCGGCTGGCCCGCTACGGCGGCCGAGGCGGCGCTGCGGGCAGCGCGGGCCTCATCGGTGCTCGACGGCGGATCGCTGCAATTGGCGGACACCGGCGAACCCGACCCGGTACTGGGGGGCGCGTTACGGGTGTCGCAGGCGCTCGAGGGTGGTGCGACCGTACTGGTCGACGTGTGGCAGCGAGCGCCACTGCAAGCGCTTGCGCGGCTGCATTCGTTGGCGGCCGCCGACCTCACCGATGACGAACACCTCGGTCGGCCCCGAGCGGACGCCGGGGTCGGCAGGCGGCTCGAGCTGTTGGTCGAGATTCTCACCGGCGGTTCGCGGGCGCCCGCCCCGGTGCTAGCCGCCGTCGCGCACGGTGAGCTTCTGACGCTGGCGCCATTCGGGACGGCCGACGGCGTGGTGGCCAGGGGAGTGTCGCGGCTGGTGACGATCACCAGTGGGCTGGATCCGCACGGCCTCGGCGTTCCGGAGGTGTACTGGATGCGCCAGTCCGGCGACTACCGGGCCGCCGCCCGCGGGTTCGCCTCCGGAACGCCCGACGGCCTCACGGCGTGGTTGCTGCTGAGCTGCCGGGCGCTGCACGAGGGAGCCCGCGAAGCCCTGCAGATCGCCTCGGGATGACCTCCCAGCAACGTGAAGCGGGCGGCGATCCGAATCCGAATTCAGTTCGCCGCCCGCCAGCCCGGAGTCCGGTTACCAAGCGTGCTGTGGGGGTTGCGTGGGTCGGCCTCGGCGTCAGTGCGATGCGCTTCGACGGACTGCTCCACCCAAAGAGCCGTCGTGGTCGTCCGCTCCTCGCATCAACGCAGGCCCGCAACACTTTTGCCAATTTCGCGGCAGGTGCTCCGCGTGGGTGCCGGGTTCCGTGCTGGGTCGCCGCGGTTCGGGAGGTGTCGCCTTCTCTTCTGGTGACATCTTGGCCTTGCCGGGCTTCCGTGCCTCCTTTTTACTACGTGAGAACCGTCACATCAAGGCCAACGCCGCTCGATTCCGGATCGTTACGGCCTCCGGCTCGACAATCCATCAGGGTGCGAAGCGGCGCAGTAACGAATACGTCAGAGCGCCCGCGGCAAGTGCGCTCATCCCGACCGCTGCGGTGGTGGCGACGGCGGCGCCCGAAGGCGCGGGGATGCGGTCGCGCAACGACACCGGACGGGTGAAGGTCAGTACCGGCCAGCCCCGGGCGGCGGCCTCCTTCCGGAGCGCGCGATCGGGGTTCACCACCGTCGGATGGCCGACCGCCGAGAGCATCGGAAGGTCGGTGATCGAATCGGAGTAGGCGTAGCAGTGTTCGAGCGCGTACCCCTCCTGTGCCGCCAGCGCGCGGATGGCTTCGACCTTGCCCTCGCCGTAGCAGTAGAAGGCGATCTCCCCGGTGTAGCGTCCGTCCTCGACCACCATGCGGGTCGCCATCGCATGGCTGGCGCCCAGCGCACGGGCGATCGGCGCGACGATCTCCTCACCGGACGCCGACACGACGACCACGTCGCGGCCGCAGAGCTTGTGGTCGGCGATCAGGTCGGCGGCCTCCGCGAAGACCAGGGGGTCGACGATGTCGTGCAGTGTCTCGCCGACGATGGACTTGATCTGCTCGACGTCCCACCCGGCGCACATGTTGGTCACGTAGGACCGCATGCGCTCCATCTGGTCGTGGTCGGCGCCCGACATCAGAAAGAAGAACTGCGCATAGGTGGACTTGAGCACCGCCCGTCGGTTCAGCAGGCCCTGATCGAAGAAAGGTTTGCTGAAAGCCAACGTGCTGGACTTCGCAATCACAGTCTTGTCCAGATCGAAAAACGCTGCGGTGCGTACTGGGTGATCGGCGGACGAACCGTCTCGGTGGTCGGTCGGCGCTGCGGCGTCGTGCTCAGATGCGCTCATGGGCCCAGCATAAACACCAATGTCGTGACATCTGGGCTGGCAGGTGTACAAAATGGCAGATCACGACACCTGTCCGATCCCGCCGCTTACCAACAAACCACCAATGAGAAACGTCGTGGGCACTTGCATTCCGTGGCCGTACCGTGTGTATAGTGGTCGTTGCCCGGTTATTCCGGGTGTGTATCAGCCCGACCCCCCGGGGCTGATACACGACGACCTCCGCCTCCTCCCCCCCTGGCGGAGGTCGTCCCTTTTCTGGGGTGTCGAATTCGTAATCGGGCTAAATCCCATGATGCCGAAACGTTGCCGAACTGACATACGGACTCCACCCCCAGCTGGTTGTCCACAGTTGCTGGTATATCCACAGATGGTAAGCGGAACCGGCATCGGCGGGCGCTGAGGCGGCGGTCGGCGCGGCACTCTTGTCTCATGACCAGCCCAGGTGTGCGTCCCATGACCAGCCCAGGTGTGCTCGTGATGCTGAGCGGGTCGGCGCTGCGCGACGACGTGGATCGCGTCGCGGCGGCGGCGACGGTCGCTGTTGTGCACGCCGCCGAGCCGTCGAGCAGGAAGAGCTGGAGCGCCGCGGCGGCCGTCCTGCTCGACGAGCAGGCGGCCCGCCGGTGCGCCGCGCAGGCACTCCCCAGACGTGACGGGGTCATCCTCCTCGGGCAGGCCCCGCTCGGCGAGGAGCACTGGCACGCCGCGATCACCGTGGGTGCGCAGCGGGTGCTGACGCTGCCGGAGCAAGACGGCGAACTGGTCGTCCTGCTCGCCGACGCGGTGGAATCGGTGTGCGACGACGCAAGGCAAGGGCCGATCGCCGCCATTGTGGCGGGTCGAGGTGGTGCGGGAGCGTCTGTACTCGCCGCGGCGCTCGCGATGTCGGTTTCCGACGCGCTGCTGGTCGACGTCGACCCCTGGAGTGGGGGGCTGGACCTGCTGCTCGGTGCCGAGACCACGGCAGGCCTGCGCTGGCCGGATCTGTCCCTGCGCGGCGGCCGGGTCGGGTACGCGTCGCTGCGCGACGCGCTGCCCCGGCATGGCAGCGTGACGCTGCTGGCGAACGGGCGCGGCGGAGGAGAGATCGACCCGACCGCGCTGGCCGCGGTGGTGGAGGCGGGAAGCCGCGGCGGCGCGACGGTGGTGTGCGACGTGCCGCGCCGCTCGACAGCGGCAGCGGAGGTCGCGCTCGACACCGCCGACCTGGTGGTCGTGGTGGTCACCGCCGAGGTCCGCGCCTGCGCGTCGGCGAGCGCGATGGTGCCGTGGCTGTCGGCGATCAACCCCAACGTCGGCCTGGTGGTTCGCGGGCCGGCGCCCGGAGGTTTGCGCGCGGCGGAGGTGGCGGGTTCGGTCGGGCTGCCGCTGCTGGCAGCGACGCGACCACAACACGGGGTGGCCGAGGCGCTGGAACGCGGTGGTCTGCGGATCTCCCCGCGCTCGCCGCTCGCGGCCACCGCGCGGCGCGTGCTGACCGTGCTGCAGCGTCATCCCGCGGAGGCGGTGGCATGACCACGTCGCTGATCGACCGTGTGCGCGAGCGGCTCGCCGCCGAAGCGTCGCCGCTGCACCCGGCGGCCGTCGCGGCCGCGATCCGGGCCGAGTCGGGTGGCGTCCTCGGTGACACCGAGGTGCTCACGAACCTGCGTGCGCTGCAGACCGAACTGACCGGTGCCGGCCCGCTCGAACCCCTGCTCCGTGCCGACGGCACCACCGACGTCCTGGTCGCCGCGCCGGACGCCGTGTGGGTCGACGACGGCAACGGTCTGCGCCGCACCGCGGTCCGGTTCGCCGACGAAGGCGCCGTGCGTCGTCTCGCGCAGCGGCTGGCGCTGGCCGCGGGACGCCGACTCGACGAGGCCCAGCCGTGGGTCGACGGTCAACTGCACGGTTTGGGAACGGGCGGGTTCACGGTGCGGCTGCATGCAGTGCTCCCACCGGTTGCCGCGGCCGGCACCTGCCTCTCCCTGCGGGTGCTGCGTCCGGCCACTCAAGATCTGACCGCCCTCATCTCCGCGGGAACGGTCCCCGCCGAGGCGTCCCCGCTGCTGCGTGACGTCATCGACGCCCGGCTGGCCTTCCTCGTCAGCGGCGGGACCGGGGCGGGCAAGACGACACTGCTGGCCGCCGCCCTCGGCGCGGTCCCGCCCCACGAACGAATTGTCTGCGTCGAGGACGCCGCCGAACTGGCGCCGCGGCATCCCCACGTCGTGAACCTCGTCGCCCGCGCCGCGAACGTCGAGGGGGTCGGCGAGGTGACGGTTCGCGATCTCGTGCGGCAGGCGCTGCGGATGCGGCCCGACCGGATCGTGGTCGGCGAAGTCCGCGGCGCGGAAGTCGTCGACCTGCTCGCTGCACTCAACACCGGTCACGACGGCGGTGCGGGCACCGTGCACGCCAACAATCCTGCCGAGGTTCCGGCCCGGATGGAGGCGCTCGGCGCGGTCGGCGGGCTGGACCGCCCGGTCTTGCACAGCCAGTTGGCGGCCGCGGTGCAGGTGCTGCTCCACGTCGCGCGTGACAGCACGGGCATGCGCCGACTCACAGAGATCGCAGTGCTCAAGCCGCACGACGACGGCCGCGTGCGGGTGATTCCGGCCTGGCGAATCGGCCATGGGTTGGATGCCGGTGCCACTGACCTGAGCCACCTGGTGTCCTCGAGGAGGGCGGGGTGAGCGTCGCCGCGTTAGCGCTCGCAGTGGCGCTGTTGCTGAACCCGGTCGACGTGAGCCGACGGCTGCGCGCTCCGGCGCCGCGGCAGTTGCGCCGCCGGCGGATCCACGCGCTGACCGCGCCGGTCGTCCTGTCGACGGTCCTCTTGTGGTCGGTGGCCTCCGCCGGAGTCGTGCTGGCGGCGATGGTCGCGGGCGCCACCGCCGCGGTGCGAACACGTAACCGGCGCGCCCTGAGGCGACGGGGCCGGGAGTCGGAGTCGCTGCAGGCTGCGCTCGAGGTGCTGGTGGGTGAACTTCGTGTGGGGGCGCACCCGGTGGCCGCCTTCGAGGCCGCTGCCGGCGAAACCGGCGGGCAGGTGGCGGACAACCTCCGCGCCGTCGCGGCGCGTGCCCGTCTCGGCGCCGACGTGGCCGCAGGCCTGCACGACACCGCGCTGAGGTCGGCGCTGGCCTCTCAGTGGGACCGCATCGCGGTGTGCTGGCAGCTGGCCGAGACCCACGGTCTCTCCATCGCCGCATTGATGCAGACTGCGCAACGCGATATCTCCGAGCGGCAGCGCTTTTCATCGCGGGTGAGCGCCGGTATGGCCGGTGCGCGGGCGACCGCCGCGGTCCTGGCCGGGCTGCCCGTCCTCGGAATCGGCCTCGGCCAGTTGATCGGAGCGGATCCCGTGCGTTTCCTGCTCACTGGGGCGGGCAGCTGGCTGCTGCTGATCGGTGTGACGCTGTCGTGCGCCGGCCTGCTGTGGTCGGACCGCATCACCGCGGGTGTGACGGCATGAGTGTGTCGGCCGCGCTGCTCGCCCTGGCCCTCTTGTTAACGGGACGCGAGGGCGGTGTGCGGATGGTCGGGCTGCGTACGGCCGATCGGCGGATAACTCGGCCAGTTGAGCAGGGGAGCGCCGATCCGCTCGCGGCGGCGTCGACCTTCGACGTTCTCGCGGCCTGCCTGTCCTCGGGCATGGCGGTGTCGGCGGCCGCGTCCGCGGCGTCGACCTCCGCGCCGCCCGCACTGGCCCGGATCCTCACCCGGGCGGCCGACATGCTGGCCCTCGGCGCGGACGCGGCGACCGCCTGGGCGGATCCCGGGTCCACACTCGACGACCCTGCCCGCGCACTGATGCGGCTGGCCCGCCGGTCCGCGGAGTCCGGAACGGCTCTGGCGCAGGGCGTCGCCGACCTCGCGGTCGAATCGCGAAGTGACGCAGCCGATGCGGCACGGGCCACCGCTGAGCGGGCGGGCGTCCTGATCGCCGCGCCGCTCGGAGCGTGTTACCTGCCTGCCTTTCTGTGCCTGGGCATCGTGCCCGTGGTGGTCGGCCTGGCAGGTGACGTCCTGCAGTCGGGGTTGTGGTGATGATCGGAGCCCGCGGACCGTCCGCGGGTATGGGCAAGGGAGGGCAAGATGTCACTGGGAGCGAAGTTGCAGGAGTTCCAAGCACGGTTGACCGTGTTGGCGGTCGACGACGCCGGAATGTCCACTGTCGAGTACGCCATCGGGACGGTCGCCGCGGCAGCCTTCGGCGCGATCCTCTACACGGTGGTCACCGGCGACTCGATCGTCGGCGCACTGACCAACATCATCAGCCGCGCGCTCAACACGAATGTCTGATTGACGATTCGGGTGGGGCAACGGTCGAGGCGGCATTCGCCATCGCGGCGGTGGTGGTCGTGCTGTGCATGTGTGTCACCGGCTTGTCCGCCGTCGGTGCCCAGGTGCGGTGCGTCGACGCCGCACGTGAGGCCGCACGCCTGGCGGCGCGCGGCGACGGTCGCTCGGCGACCGAGGTGGCCGGCAGGATCGCCCCGGAGGGTGCGGCGGTCGATCTCCGGTGGGAGGGTGAACTGGTCGTCGCGCGGGTCAGCAGCAGACCTCCGATCCTGTTGGGCGTCACCATCGCCGCACAGGCGGTGGCAGCGGCCGAACCCGGCGTCCGATGAGAGCGGCGCGGCGAGCTTCACCGCGGTCGCCGCCGTGGCGGTTCTGATCGCGGTGACGGGTGCACTGACCCAGGTGGGGTCGGCGGTGATTGCTCGCCACCGCGCGCAGGCCGCCGCGGATCTCGCCGCGCTGGCCGCGGCCACCCAGATCGCCGCCGGCCCCGAATCAGCATGTGCGGGAGCGGCAGTCGTAGCCCGGTCGATGGACACGACGGTGACCGACTGTGCCGTCGACGGCCTGGAGGTGATCGTCGAGGTCCAGGCGGTCGCGGGACTGGGGGAGTGGCGATTCGGTCCTGCGCGTGCGGCGGCGCGCGGGGGACCGGTGCCACTCCCGTGAGGGCGGCTGCGCGATGGTCGGCAACGACCGCGCCTCGCGCAGTTCCTCGTCGGCCGGCAACCGCACCGAGGCCAGGCCGGCGAAGGTCTGCGGTTCGAAGTCGATGCAGTTGGCCAGGTCCTACTTCAGCGGACCGCGAAGCGGACGCTCGGGCGGTTCCAGATTCGGCGGCCCGATCCAGACGGGAGCCCCGTCGGTGCGGACATCTGCACCACGTCGGTGCGGATCATGCGGTCGTTTTTCGGGTTGATCCCCGACCGAGCATGCTCGGCGGACAGTCTCGGCGATGGCGGTCTGCACCGCCATCAGATGGAGTTGCGCCGCAGAAAGGCGCTGGTCAGGACCATTCTCTCGGTTCGCCGGCCCTGCGCGGCCACGACGGGCTCACTCCCCAGTGTCTCCACCAGCAGCATGCTCCACCAGCAGCGCGTCTCCACCAGCCCACCGGATCTGCGTCGCCGTTGCGGTCACCGTGCGACGGCGCCGAAATGGACACGCAATCGGTGGCGGTGTCCTCGGCAACGAGGTATTTTGCTCCCACGCCTGGTTCCGGTCGGGCGAAACGGATTTTCTTGTGGAGTCGACCGTCGAGGGGTCGGTCGGTTCCCCTGTCAAGGGCGACGATCGTCCAATGCGCGCAATACCAGACGAAGCACTTGCACCGCACCGGCCTTGTCGAGCGGATCATTACCGTTCCCGCATTTCGGCGACTGCACACACGACGGGCAACCGCCCGGACACTCACACGCCTCGATGGCATCGGCGGTCGCCTTCCACCACGTGCGGATCTGACCGAACCCGCGAGCCGCGAACCCCGCGCCGCCCGGATACCCGTCGTAGACGAAGATCGTCGGCAGGCCGTCCTCCGGGCCTACGGCGGTCGACACCCCACCGATGTCGCCGCGGTCGCAGCTGGCCACCAGAGGCAGCAGGCCGATAGCCGCGTGCTCGGCGGCGTGCAGTGAGCCGGGAAACCGAAACGGGTCGATCCCGGCGTCTAGCAACGCTTCCGGTGCGACGGTGCACATCGCCGCCATGGTGTTCAGTGTTCGGGTTGGCATGTCGAGTTCGATGAAATCGATCACCTCACCGTTGAGCCGGCGACGCAGATAGCCGACCACGGTGTTGGACACCGACACCGGAACCAGACCGACGGTCACCGCGCCAAACGCCTCCCGCTCCCCGGTACCGGTCACCGCGATGTCGGTGATCTCTCTGGCGAAGGTGGTGTAGCCGGGTTCTTCGGCGTGGACGAACGCCACACCATCCTCGAATGACAGGCAATCCACCACATAGCTCTCACCCTGGTGCAGGTACACCGCGCCCGGATGAACCGCCGCCGCCGCCTGACCGGCATTCGCGCTGCCGAGCATGCGCCCGGTGTCAGCCTCGAGGATGGCGATCTGCCCGCCGATGGAACCTCGGATGTCCACCGTGGGATGGGGATCGAGACCGGGTACGGGGAAGTACTGGGGTCCCCGGCGGCGCAGCAAACCGTCGTCGACGAGTGACTCCGCCACCGTCTCGGCGTGCCACATCCGCACCTCGGAATCGGTGAGCGGCAACTCGGTGGCGGCGCAGAGTAACTGCGGAGCAAGGACATAGGGATTAGCGGGGTCGATCACCACTCGCTCGATCGGCCGGTTCAGCAGAGCCTGCGGATGGTGCACGAGATAGGTGTCGAGGGGGTCGTCGCGGGCGACGAGCACGATCAGTGCGCCCTGGCCGCGCCGCCCGGAGCGGCCCGCCTGCTGCCAGAAGGAGGTGACCGTGCCGGGGAATCCGGCCAGCACCACCGCATCGAGCCCGGCGATGTCTACCCCGAGTTCCAGCGCGTTGGTGGTGGCCAGTCCCCGCAGTCGCCCGTCGGCCAGCGCGCGTTCGAGTTCGCGGCGGTCCTCGGCGAGGTAACCGGCGCGGTAGGAGGCCACCTGCTCGACCAGTTCGGGGGCGACCTCCTCGAGGCGGGCCCGCGCGCCGAGTGCGGTGAGTTCGGCGCCGCGGCGCGATCGCACGAACGTCAGCGTCCGCGCCCCTTCGGCGATCAGATCGGCCATCACCCGCGCGGCCTCCGCACCCGCGGATCGTCGTACCGGAGCTCCGTTCTCGCCGACCAGATCGGTGAGCAGCGCCGGCTCCCACAGTGCCACCGTCCGTGCGCCCTGAGGTGAGCCGTCGTCGGTGACCTCCGTGACCAATTGACCGATCAACTCGGCGGCGGTGGCGGCGGGTGCGGCGGTGGTCGCACTGGCGAAGATGACCGTCGGCCCGCCCGGGTCGGCCGAGTACCGCGCGCACAGCCGCAGCAGCCGGCGTAGCACCAGCGCCACGTTGGAACCGAATATGCCCCGGTAGTAGTGGCATTCGTCGACCACGATGAACTTGAGGTGGCGCAGGAAGACAGCCCAGCGCGGGTGGTTGCGCAGCAACGAGAGGTGGATCATGTCCGGGTTGGAGAAGATCCAGCGTGACCGCTCCCTGGCGAATCGCCGGACGTCGACGGGGCTGTCACCGTCATACGACGACGGCGCCACGTCATGCAGTGCCGGGACCGCGTCGGTGAGTGCTTGCGCAGTGCGTAGCTGGTCGTGGCCGAGCGCCTTCGTCGGCGACAGATACAGTGCGCGCGTGCGTGGCTCGGACGCCATCGCGGACAGGATCGGCAGCTGGTAGGCCAGCGACTTGCCGGACGCCGTGCCGGTGGACAGAACGACGTGTCTGCCGTCGTGGGCCAGGTCGGCCGCCGCGCGCTGATGGGACCACGGAGTGCGCACGCCTCGATCAACAAACGCCTGCACCACTTCTGGATGCGCCCACTGCGGCCACGGTTGCGGTTGGCCGGAACGCGGCGGGAGGTCGGCGACGTGACGGAGCGGTTGCTCGTCGCCCGCCACGCCCGCCACTGCACAAGACAGCAGCTCCCGGCCGAAATCTGACACTGCCAACCCTTCTGAAACACGTCCGTAACAGTGCGTCGCGCCGTCGACGCCGGTGCACAGGTGAATTGTTCCCCAGGGAAGTGCTCGGAGACTGTCGCACCAGCGCTGAACGTGATTGACTTAGCGCGGTCGCAGCTTCTGTGTTCGTGTACTCGCACTCGCAGGATCGACGTTGCGATCGCGGTTCCTGCGAGGGTTGTAGGTCGGGTCGAGTTCCGACGACTCCACGAAGGATGGCGGTCGGAACGGGCCCGGTGTACCGAAACGGTGGACCGCACCCGGAGAAGAAGAAAAGGAAACAACAGGAAATGCCACAGGGAACTGTGAAGTGGTTCAACGCGGAGAAGGGGTTCGGGTTCATCGCCCCCGAGGACGGCTCCGCAGACGTGTTTGTCCACTACACGGAGATTCAGGGCAGCGGCTTCCGCACCCTGGAGGAGAACCAGAAGGTCGAGTTCGAGGTCGGCCAGAGCCCCAAGGGGCCGCAAGCTACCGGTGTGCGCACCATCTAGTACAGCGAGCCTGACGAAACACCCCCACTGATCCGTGTCAACGGAGCTGTGGGGGTGTTCTCGTTCAGGGCGCCGTCGCTCCGCATGCGCGGGGCGCCCCGCGGCGAACGCTCGGCTGGCTTACTGTCGATTCGTGAGCCAGCTGTCCTTCTTCTCGGCGGAGGCGGTACCCCCCGCCGTCGAGGATCTCACCGGGTTGCTCGCCGCGCCCGGTCAGGTGGTGCTGGTCGGCACTGGCCGTGAACAGGGGGCGCGACTGTCGGTGGTCGTGGACGACCTGTGGCGGGCGGAGGCGCTCGCCGAGATGATCGCCGACGCCGGGCTGCATCCGGAGATCTCGCGTACGGAGGAGAAAACCCCGCTGGTCCGCACGGCCGTCGAGTCGCGGCTTGTCGCGATCGCCGCTGAATGGTCCCGTGGTGCGGTCAAGACAGTGCCCCCGCAATGGCTGCCCGGACCCCGCGAATTGCGGGCGTGGACGTTGGCGTCAGGCACCAGGGAGCCCAACGGCTACCTGCTCGGCCTCGACCCTCACGCGCCCGACACCCATTCGCCGCTGGCGTCGGCGATGATGCGCATCGGTATCGCGCCTACCCTCATCGGCACCAGAGGGTCCCGCCCGGCCTTGCGGATCAGTGGTCGACGCCGGCTGACGCGCCTGGTAGAGACGGTCGGGGAACCCCCTGAAAGTGCCGCGTCGTTGTCCCACTGGCCCGGCATCCAGTAACCGGTGACGAAGAGTCCAGTTTGCGTCGGTCAGCGTAGGGTGCGAAATTGTCAGGTGCCGACAGGCGCCGACGCAGGCATCCGGCGCCGGATGGCGAATGAAGAATTGGAGCAGGATCCAGTTGGCTGACGGTAGCCGCAGAAGCGGGAACGGTGGCGATGAGCCGCTTGCGCGAAGAGGAAACGGCGCCGATGAGCCGCTTGCGCGAAGAGGAAACGGCGCCGATGAGCCGCTTGCGCGAAGAGGAAACGGCGCCGATGAGCCGCTTGCGCGAAGAGGAAACGGCGCCGTGCGGCGACTCGTCATTGTCGAGTCACCGACGAAGGCCCGCAAAATCGCCGGTTATCTGGGCTCCGACTACATCGTCGAATCGTCGCGCGGACACATCCGCGACCTCCCCAGGGCCGCCGCTGACGTGCCCGCGAAGTACAAGTCGGAACCGTGGGCCCGGCTCGGCGTCAACGTCGAACACGACTTCGAACCGCTCTACATCGTCAGCCCGGACAAGAAGGGCACCGTCACCGAGCTGAAAGGCCTGCTCAAGGACGTCGACGAGCTTTATCTGGCCACGGACGGCGACCGTGAGGGCGAGGCCATCGCCTGGCATCTGCTGGAAACGCTGAAACCCCGCATCCCGGTCAAGCGGATGGTGTTCCACGAGATCACCGAGTCGGCGATTCGCGCCGCCGCCGATGACCCTCGCGATCTCGACAACGACCTGGTGGATGCACAGGAGACCCGCCGGATCCTCGACCGCCTCTACGGCTACGAGGTCAGCCCGGTGCTGTGGAAGAAGGTGGCGCCGAAGCTGTCGGCCGGCCGCGTGCAGTCCGTGGCGACCCGCATCATCGTGCAGCGTGAACGCGAGCGCATGGCGTTCCGCACTGCCGGCTACTGGGATGTGAGCGCCGAGTTGGACGCCAGCGTCTCCGATCGGCAGGCCATGCCGCCGACGTTCACCGCCAAGCTCAACAGCGTCGACGGACGCCGGGTTGCCACGGGTCGCGATTTCGACTCACTCGGTCAGGTGCGCAAACCCGACGAGGTGCTCGTCCTCGACGAGGTCGCCGCCGGAGCGTTGGCGGCAGGTCTGCAGGGCGCACAGCTGTCGGTCGCGTCGGTCGAAAAGAAGCCCTACACGCGTAGGCCGTATGCACCTTTCATGACCTCGACGCTGCAGCAGGAGGCCGGTCGCAAACTCCGATTCTCGTCGGAACGCACGATGAGCATCGCCCAGCGCCTGTACGAGAACGGCTACATCACCTACATGCGAACCGACTCGACCACGTTGTCGCAGTCGGCCATCGACGCCGCGCGCAACCAAGCCCGCCAGCTCTACGGCGAGGAGTACGTGCACCCGTCGCCGCGCCAGTACACCCGCAAGGTCAAGAACGCGCAGGAGGCGCACGAGGCGATCCGCCCCGCCGGTGACGTGTTCCAGACGCCCGGGCAGCTGCACGCGCAGCTCGACACCGACGAATTCCGGCTCTACGAACTGATCTGGCAGCGTACCGTCGCCTCGCAGATGGCCGACGCCCGCGGGACCACGCTGTCGCTGCGGATCGCCGGAGACTCCCGCGACGGCCAGTCGGTGGTGTTCTCCGCCAGTGGCCGCACCATCACATTCGCCGGTTTCCTCAAGGCCTACGTCGAGAGCATCGACGAGCAGGCCGGCGGTGAGGCGGACGACGCCGAGAGCCGGCTGCCGAACCTGACCCAGGGCCAGCGCGTCGACGCCAAGGAGCTCACGCCCGCCGGTCACCAGACCAGCCCGCCCGCCCGCTACACCGAGGCTTCGCTGATCAAGGCGCTCGAGGATCTCGGCATCGGCCGGCCGTCGACGTATTCGTCGATCATCAAGACGATCCAGGACCGCGGCTACGTCCACAAGAAGGGCAGTGCACTGGTCCCGTCGTGGGTGGCGTTTGCGGTGATCGGTCTGCTCGAACAGCATTTCGGCCGCCTGGTGGATTACGGGTTCACCGCCGCGATGGAGGACGAGCTCGACGAGATCGCCTCGGGTCACGAGCGAAGGACCAACTGGCTCAAGAACTTCTACTTCGGCGGTGAGCACGGCGTCGGGGACTCGATCGCCCGCTCAGGCGGTCTCAAGAAGCTGGTCGGTGTCAACCTCGAGGAGATCGACGCTCGAGAAGTCAACTCCATCAAGCTCTTCGACGACGCCGAGGGCCGTCCGATCTACGTGCGGGTCGGCAAGAACGGTCCGTATCTCGAGCGGATGGTCACCGACAACGACAAACCGGGTGAGTTGAAGCCCCAGCGCGCCAATCTCAAAGACGAGCTGACGCCGGACGAGTTGACCCTGGAACTGGCCGAAAAGCTGTTCTCCACACCGCAGGAGGGCCGATCCCTGGGTGTCGACCCCGAGACCGGCCACGAGATCGTCGCCAAGGACGGCCGGTACGGGCCGTACGTCACCGAGGTGCTGCCGGCCCCGCCGGACGAACCAGAAGACGGGGCGCCGGCGAGGAAGGGCAAGAAACCCACGGGACCCAAACCGCGCACGGGTTCGCTGTTGCGCTCCATGGATCTCGAGACCGTCACGCTCGACGATGCGCTCAAGCTCCTGTCGCTGCCGCGCGTGGTGGGCGTCGACCCCAACACCGGTGAGGAGATCACCGCGCAGAACGGCCGGTATGGCCCCTACCTCAAGCGGGGCACCGACTCGCGGTCGCTGGCCACCGAGGAGCAGATGTTCACCATCACCCTCGACGAGGCTCTCAAGATCTACTCCGAGCCCAAGCGCCGGGGCCGGCAGGGCGCGGCGACGCCGCCGCTGCGGGAGCTCGGCACCGACCCGGTCAGCGGCAGCCCGATGGTGATCAAGGACGGCCGCTTCGGACCGTATGTCACCGACGGTGAGATCAACGCCAGCCTGCGCAAGGGCGACGACGTCATGTCGATCACCGACGCGCGCGCCTCCGAATTGCTCGCCGACCGACGGGCCCGCGGGCCGGTCAAGAAGAAGGCGGCCGCCAAGAAGCCGGCGGCGAAGAAGAAGACGGCGGCGACGAAGACCGTGGCGAAGAAGACCGCCTCTAAGAAGGCGTAGTCCTCAGCGCGACAGATCGCCGATCTTGCTGGGCGACCTCAGGTTCACCGGTCGGGCCAGCTGCGTCGGGGCGATGCGGCCGCGCAGTTCGACCGTCTCGGCGACGTTCCAGCACAGCGCCTCGGCGTCGAGTGCGCCGCTCACGCAGATCGCCGATGCCAGCACGTGGCCCGGCTCCAGCTTGGCGAGCTCGGTGAGCCGAGCGGCTTCGTTTACCGGATCGCCGATCACCGTGTATTCGAAACGGGCCTGTGCGCCGATGTGGCCGGCGATCGCTCGCCCCGCCGACACGCCGATGCCGAACTCGGTCCGGCCGAGGACTTTGATGAGCTCGTCGTGCAGTTCCCGCGACGCGGCCAGTGCTGCGCCGCAGGCGTCCGGATGCTCGATCGGAGCGCCGAAGATACACAGCGCGGCGTCGCCCAGGAACTTGTTGACGAAGCCGCCGTGGCGGTTGACGGTGTCGACGACCACCCGGAAGAAGTCGTTGAGCAGGTTGACCACTTCGCTGGCCGGGATCGACGAGGCCAGTTGGGTGGATCCGACCAGGTCGACGAACAGCACGGCGACGTCGCGCTCCTGGCCACCGAGTTCGGTGCCGCGTTCCAGTGCCCGGCGGGCGACGTCCTCGCCGACGTAGCGGCCGAAGAGGTCGCGTAACCGCTGCCGTTCGGACAGATCGCGCACCATGTCGTTGAATCCGGCCTGCAGTAGGCCGAGCTCGCTGGCGTCATAGATCTGCATGTGGGCGTTGTAGTTGCCGCGTTGTACCTCGCCGAGAGCCCAGCGCAGCTGGCGCAGCGGATCGGCGATCGACATGGCGACCAGGACTGTGCCGGCCAACCCGATCACCAGGGCGGCGATGGCGAGCAGCAGGATCGGCATGGTCAGCCGTTCCGCGGGCGCATCGAGGATATCGACGTGGCTGGCCACCAGCGCCAGCACGATGGCGAGCACCGGGACGCCGGTGGACAGGACCCAGGTGAGCACCTGCCGCAGCACGACACCGGGCGCACGGAAGTTCTCCGGCACGCCGCCGCGCAGTGCCGCCACGGCGACCGGACGCAGCACCCGCTCGGACTGCAGATAGCCGATGATCGCCGTGGCCGTCGCACCCAGCGCGGTGGCAACGGCGACGACCGGCGCCGACTTACTGGCGACCGGCCAGCTCGCGACGATGAAAACGATCGACCCGAAAAACCAGTTCGCGAGGCTGATTACGGTCCGGTAGAAGGGCATCCGCAGCGCGCGGGCCCTGGCCAGGTCGGTGGTGTTGGTGTCGCCGTCGGCCAAGAGTGTGTCGCGGCGCTGCCATCGGATGACGGGGATGAGTAGCCGCAGGCTCAGGAAGGCGCCGACGACGAAGGACACGAACAGGTACCCCAGGAAGATCGCGAGGTTGAGCCGGGGTAGGTCCTGGAGGTGGAGGCGGTCCTCCGGCGGCAGGCCGAACCGCAGGAATCCCAGCACGAACAGTGCACCGATGATGTCGGCCTGCAGCATGCCGAGGGTGAAGACCGGCCATGGTGTACGCGCGACCCACCGGACGAATGCGCTGATTCGCCTGATCGGTATCGCTTCCGATGCCACTCGTTTACCGTATCGGGCGAAGGCGACGTTGAGCGTCGCTGTCAGCGAGTTCTGTCGGTCTGCCCACTATTGTCGGCGGTGATGGCTGGAGTTTTCTCCCGTTTGGTGGGCCAACCCGCTGTTGAAGCGGAGTTGGTCGGTGCTGCGCACGCTGCCCGCGGTGACGGCGGTCACAGTGCCTTGGCGACCCGCACCATGACACACGCATGGCTGATCACAGGTCCGCCGGGCTCGGGGCGGTCGATCGCGGCGTTGTGCTTCGCCGCCGCCCTGCAGTGCACCTCCGAGGGCGTTCCCGGCTGCGGGGAGTGCCGGGCCTGCACCACCACCATGGCGGGGACACACGCCGACGTCCGGCGGATCATCCCCGAGGGTCTGTCCATCGGGGTCGACGAGATGCGCTCCATCGTGCAGATCGCCTCCAGGCGTCCGGGGACGGGCCGCTGGCAGATTGTCGTCGTGGAAGATGCCGACCGGCTCACCGAGGGGGCGGCTAACGCGCTGCTGAAAGTGGTCGAGGAGCCGCCGCCGTCGACAGTGTTCCTGCTGTGCGCCCCGTCGGTGGACCCCGAGGACATCGCGATCACGCTGCGGTCGCGCTGCCGGCACGTCGCTCTGGTGACGCCGTCGGTGGAGGCCATCACCCGGGTGTTGATCGAGGGTGACGGGCTGACCGAGCAGGACGCCCGCTGGGCGGCGTCGGTGAGCGGCGGGCACGTCGGGCGGGCGCGCCGGCTGGTGGTCGACGAACAGGCGCGCGACCGCCGCAAACGCGCGTTGAGCCTGGCGCGGGACGCCGCCACACCGTCACGGGCCTACGCGGCGGCCGAAGAGCTGGTGGTGTCGGCGGAAGCCGAGGCCAAGGCGCTGACGGTGGACCGCAACGAGGCTGAGGCCGAGGAATTGCGCACGGCGCTGGGCGCGGGCGGCACGGGGAAGGGCACCGCGGGCACGATGCGTGGTGCGGCCGGCGCGATCAGGGATCTGGAGAAGCGGCAGAAGTCGCGCCAGACCCGGGCATCCCGCGACGCCCTCGACCGCGCGCTGATCGATCTGGCCACGTACTTCCGGGATGCGCTGCTGGTCGCGTCTGGGGCCGGACATGTGCAGGCAAACCATCCGGACATGTCGGACAACGTCGCGGCGTTGGCGGCGCATGCGCCCCCGGACAAGCTGTTGCGCTGCATCGAGGCGGTGCTGGAGTGCCGCGAAGCGCTCGCGGTCAACGTCAAGCCGAAGTTCGCGGTCGACGCGATGGTGGCCACCGTCGGGCAGGCGCTGCGAGACTGACCTCCGGCCTTTTTGGAAGCCGGTGGGCGCTACCGTAGACTCGTGCCGCCTGGCTCGCCTGGCACGCCGCCTTAGCTCAGTCGGTAGAGCGATTCACTCGTAATGAATAGGTCAGGAGTTCGATTCTCCTAGGCGGCTCTCATCTCGTCCCGCTTCGGGAGGCCGAGACGGGTTGTTGACGCCGTTGCTGGCGTCTCGCGTTTCGTGTCATCAGCCGTAGGCTCGGAGTCGTCGACCATCGGCGCCACCTCGTCGAGGTGGGTCTCCAACAGCCAGTGCCCGCCGCCGATCAAGGTGCACTGGGCGTCGGGCAGGTCTCGGCGGTAGGCGCGGGCCGACTGCTCGGGCAGGTAACCGTCGTACGGACCCAGACGATCAGTGTGGGCGGGCGATGCTCGCGGAGGTCGGCCAGTTCGTCGGCGAGCCACTGCAGCGTCGTGGGCTGGTCCTCCAGGATCTGATGACGTTGGGGATGCGCTCAGGAGGGTTCATCAGCGGCCGACGCAGGAGTGATGCGGTCGGCGACGTCGGCGGGCAGCTCGCCGAGGAACTCGGTCCCTTAAACCGTGGAGCCTGACGGCTGGGCAATCTTGCGTCGGTGCCGGCGTTGTTCCAGCAGTCCTCACGGAAGTGGTACTGGGACCGAAGGCGTCTTCTCTCGAGGTGAGTGAGGAACCGTGGGGAGGAGTTCGGCGGGACCGGCCGCGCGGTGGACGGTATCGATGCCGGCGACGGTGGTGCGGTGGTGGTGACGGGTCTCAAGTCGCTTCCAACACATCCGCGCACATCCGCGCCGCGCCATTCAATGCCGAGTTTTGCGTCGGCGATCCGGCGTCGCCGCTGGCGGTAGATCACCTCGGCGATTTCGTCCTCGGTCAGCCCGTTGATCAGGATGCCGATGGTGGCGAGGCTGCGGTCGCGACGGCTGAGGCCCTCGCGGCTCCAGAGCCGACCGAAGGTGTTGCCGCCGCCCATCTCGAGAAGGTACTCGCCGATGCGGCCGTCTTTACGAACTTGTCACCTTCGGGCAGAACGCCGGCGAGGAGTCACGGAGCGCCTGAATAATCCTGTTCGCGCGCGTCAGTCATGAGATCCAGGGTGGCATGGCTACTAAGGAAGGGGTTTCCGGCCAACCCGGGCTCGCGGGTGCCGTCGGGAAGAAGTCACGAGGATGTGACCCATCGATGATTTCGGCTCGCACCGGTGCAGGGTCGGGGGCTTTGTCGACGCACGTCCTCAGATCGGCCTCGTAGGTAGGCCATGCTTCGTCGAAACCTTGCTTTCCCTGCGTGAAGGAATCCAGTATGCCGCGGAAGCGCCAGTCACCGACGACGTCATCGACGGGGTCGGGGCGCGGGCCGGCTTGCGGCGGCATCGATGGCGAACGACCTGTCAAGCCAACTTTGGTGACGTATATCCCGCGCGTGTCCTTCGGTCCGGCGCCTGCCACGCTCCGATACGATCGGTCATCAGATTTCGAGGCAAGACGGTAGCTGTAACTACAAATTATTGCGGAGACATCCCCATCTGTGCGGATTATGGAGAGAAAGTGGTGAGCGATGTTTCCTACCGCCGGCTCATCACTAGGAACGTCGAGAGCTGGCCTGGTGACCCAAAGTTCGAAGCCATTTTCAGGCACCGCTCGGTCGAACCCCGGGTACGCATAGGCCATGTCCCCCACATACTGACTAAGCATGAACGATTCGATGAACGCGCGAACCAGCACGGCAGGGCCGGTCAGTACGTCGATTTCGGGTTCCGCGGTCCACAGGTACCTCATCTCTGCGATAGAACCCTGCCAGCGCTCGACACCGGGGTCGCTCGTGCACGCTGCAAGTAGGAGAGCGATGAGCAGAGTCGTGGCGATTCGCTGAAACACCCGCATCAGCCGCCGCCACCCGGGATTTCGGAACCTGTCAACCTGAATGAGGCACCGTTGCGCGGTATTTGCTGAGCGTCCTCCTCTGGATGGTCGGGTCGGTTGATCCACGAGATTTCGGGGATCTTCGGCGGTTCGGGCGGTTTGCGGGCGAACCGTTCCGGGTGTTCGGCGTAGGCGGCGTCGAGTACGCCGGCACGCTTCTCGCGAACTGCCTCGGCCAGGCCGTAGTGAACGTCAGCGGCGGTATGCAGGCCCAGCCCGCTGTGGCGATGTTCATCGTTATCCCAACCGAAGAAGACTTGGCAGTGCAATCGAGCTTCCTCGATCGAGCCGAACCGGCCGGGGAAGTCGGGCCGGTACTTCAACGTCTTGAACTTGGCCTCGCTGATACTGTAGCGAGGTGTAGCACACTATGCTACAGTCGCCGAATGGCTAGGACTATAGGGCAGCGTGAACTACGCAATGAAAATGCGAAAGTGATTGACGCCGTAGCGGCAGGCGAGTCATTTGTGGTTACCCGCAACGGCGAACCCGTCGCCGAGCTGTGTCCGATACGGGCCGGCCGGCGCATTTTCGTTACTCGTGATGAAGTGGCGAGTCTGGCGGGCGCGGCGGTGCGCATTGATCATCGTCAATTCCGCGCCGACCTCGACAAGCTGATCGATCAAGGACTGTGAGGTGGCGTCCGGTCTTCTGGATACGTCCGTAGTGATCGACTGGCACGATCCGGCGGTGATCGCCGGATTACCAGATGAGATGGCGATTTCAGCAATTACGGCGGCAGAGCTAGTCGCTGGTCCCCTGCTGGCCAAAACTCCGTTGGAGGCGGCCAAGCGCCAGGCGCGATTGCAAGAGGTGGAATCTCGGCTCGAGCCGATTCCTTTCGACAGTGGCGCCGTGCGCAGTTTTGGACTCGTCGTCGCGGCGGTGGTACACGAAGGACGAAATCCGAGAAGCAGGCTCGCCGATCTGTTGATCGCCGCGACGGCGCACGCGAATCGCCTGGATCTGTACAGTCGCAACGCCGACGACTTCTCGGGGTTGGATAACCTGATCCGCGTCGTGACCGTCTGACAATACTCGTTCGTTCTGCTCCAAACCACGATCCGCCGCCCCAGCGCCGCCGACCAGTACCAACCCGGATAGCTCTGCCCCCGAAACGACCGCACCGGCCCGCCGATCCCGTCGACCACCAGCGGCAGCGCCGCTACGGCACCAGCCGCCGCTCCCCCGACGCGGTCACAAATACCGCGTCCAACCCGTCCTCACCATTCGGCGGCCAAACCGGTGGGCGCTCGAAAGTATCCACCACCAAGTACATCCTCGCCACATTCGGCGAGAATTCGCCACAGCTACGACAAATCATCTAAAATTCGCCGATCAGCTGTGAGAGGCCGCAGCTCGTTGTCAGTGGTTCGGTCGTCCAGATGTCAACGCACAGCTCATCCGCCGGCCCTTTTGGCGGTGGGGATCCTGATGCTCCTCGGTGCTGTGGCCATTGAAGGTGGCGTCGGGGCTCGTGATCGTATGGCGCAAACGGCAGACGGACAATTTCCAGCATTGGCCGCCGTGGTGGGCAGCGGGTCGTCGAGACCGCGCGGCGCGTACTCGACTACATCGGCGCCGGCCTGGTGATGCCATGTACTGGCGCGAGATCAACCGGTCTCGCCCAACACCCAGTCCCGGTACGACACGTCGTCGATCGCCGACCAAGAAACCCTCCGAGGGCGCATCGAGGGCGAACACGCCATCCCTGCCCGTTCCGCGTCCAATGCCTCGAGCCCTACGCCGAGGCGGCCCGCACGTGTGAGTGGGGAGCGACGGCCTTGATCCGCGATGAAGCCGGTGTCGAACTTGCTGCCCAAGTACGGGGTATACGTACAGGTAAGGCGTGACTGCCGGGTCTGGAGGAGATTCGCGGCCCGGTAGGGGTGCTGATCGGGGCAGCGTGATCTTGCAGTGCGCCGCGGCCGCGCCGATATGCTCAAAGGTGAAACTCGTCGAGGCGAACACGCCGCCCCGTGGTGTTGTCGGACTCGGCGGCGAAGCAGCGGACCGCCTGCAGCAGCGGTCGGACGGCGGGCGGGACGGGGAAGACGGCGGTGATCGGGTGATGCCGCGAATCGTGAATGTGCTCGTAACCAGGGTGGCGTGTTGCGAGAACCAGGTCAGGCGCAGCGTGGCGGTCGACACGCAGCGCGTCGTTGACCGGTGAGAGCGTCTCCCAGGGCAGGCTGTGCAGGAACAGGATCGGCAGCTGGGTCAGGGAGGCTGAGCGCGATCCCGGTACCGATCGTCGGGTGGGCGACACCGGCCCGGATCCACTGCAGGACCGGCACGCTCAAGCCAGCGGCGCGCGTCCAGGCCCGGGCCGGTCAGCTGGCCGGTGACCATGAGCTGCCACGGAGGCAGCTTCAGGTCGAAGCTGCGGGCCGGAAACCGGCCTGGGCCCCCCGCAGCCGCGCAGGCTGTGATTGCGGGTCGGGCCGTCCTGGGCACGAGCTCGGTCAAAAACAGCTGCACCCGCTCGATGTCGAGAACGTTCCCCGCGCCGGTGAGGTGGGTGTCCAACCAGGCGCCGGCCGCGGCCCGCCCCTGCTTGTACACCGCGTCGTCTGCAGGAACCCCCGCAGGCCGATCGCCGCTGGCGCCGCGCTACGGTAGGTGTCGATTTGCTCGGTGGCGTAGAGCGGCAGATCGACAGACTCCGGCGCCGGCGCACGACCGCAATCGCAGCCTGGCGCGGCAGGGCCCGCCGCAGGTCGGTGAGGATCGTACGTGGTGCCCTCCAGGACGTCGGCCAGGGTCGGTGGGACGGCCTGGACGTGGCAGATGAGCAGAAGACGGGTGCCGGTGCGTCGGCATACCGCCAGCAGCCAGTCCCAGCCGGCCGCCGAGAGCCGGTCGGCGCGCAGCACCACTGAGTATCGGGCGGCCGAGAAGCTCCATGGGATCACCAAGAAGATCGTCGACGGTGAAGCGCCGCGCGATCGATACAGGTGGCGTGAGCGGTATTGCGTGGACCAGCGGTCCCGGGTTGTGTACGGGCCCGAAGACCACTTCGAGATCCCGCCGACGTATCGGCTCTGGTTGTGGCCCGCCGACGTTCAACCGGGCCGTGGGAGAGCTCAATCTGACACCCTGGCCACGACTCGCCGGCGCCGAGTAACGCCTCTGCCAGAATACATGGGACGAAATACTCCCCTCCTGGTGTACGGGCCCGCAGGGCTAGGCGCAGCGGAGTCGGTTCAGATAGTCCCGCAATTGAGCCGGGTCGGTGCAGGCGGTGGTGTTATAGCCGTCCAGCCATTCGTGTAGCCGCGCGATGACGTGGCCGGGTATGGCGCAGGCCCCGTGGACCGCCGCCCGAACCATGTCGTCAATGGCCAGGTCGCACTCGCCGACGCCGAGCTCGAGGGCAATCACCCTTTGGTCGCTCCAGGGCAGATGTTGGCAGGTACATTGCGCCAGCTCCTCGGCCAGCGCCGAGACATCGCGGTGATCCATGCCTCCAGACGGTAGCGCCCGGCGCTTAGAGCCCTCTGAACGACAGGTGATGTCGCGCGTAATTCCATGGCCAGGAATGATGCTGCGGGAAACTGGTGCGCCTCGGCGTAGGTTGCCGATGAACTTAGCCAATGTTTGCACTCCCGGCACCGCTACCATGCCGGTGAACCGGTCGCCCACCTGGCATACGGTCGCTTCGTTGCCAACGTCGACGGCCGGGTGAACATCCGCGTTCAGTGAATACGAAGTTGTGCTGCTGGTCGTCATCGTTGTTTTCCCTGTCGGAACAGGACTGAATCGGTCGGTGCAGAGTCTTTTGTCGTGGTTGAAAACTGATGGGGGCCGGCTGACCCCAGGGGGCGAATGGGCGATGCACCCACGTAACGTGCGTCCCGTTTACCGTGGCGACGCCGGCCGATTCGACCGCGAGGCTTCCGGTGAGCGCTTCCAGCGCGATCGAGGCGTTGAGGACCGCAACATACAGCCATCGCCTTGGATTCCCGCCGCCGAGGGACATGATGAGCAGGGACGCGGCGAGAAGGGCGACACCTCCGAGCAGCGGCTACCGCGAGAGTTCGTGCTGTTGACCGGGACTCAGGATGAGCATGACGGCGGCATTTGCGGTGAGGACGTGTGGGTATGAAGTGTCCCCCCGGGACGTGGCCGGCGCTCAGATCCAGCCAGCTTCTGTATGAGGACGCTCGCTACAACTAGCCGTACAGCGTCTCGAACGCAGCCGGGAAGCGCCCACGTCAGAGCCAGTGGCGGGATTCGAACCCGCGTAGACGGCTTTGCAGGCCGGCGCCTATCCCCTCAGCCACACCCGCATCAGGCATACCATGCCACCCACGCAGGCACCCGCCCAGCGTTCCGATCGTCGTGATCGCTACTCGTCCATCGGGACGCCGACGGCGTCGGAGCCTTGCGGCCAACCCGTTGGCGAGTCCTCCCACGGCTCCTGGCGGCCGTACGGTGTCAGATCGAGGAACGGATAGCCCGGCGCCGAATGGTGCAGCCCGCGCGCATACGCCGAGTAGGTGTGGAAGACCTCGTCGCCGCGCCGCAGAAACACGCTCGCGCCCGGCCAGTCTCCGCGCAGGACGTCCTCGCCGAACCCTGCGGCGTGCAGATCGTCGAACGACTTGTAGTTGTACTCGATCGGCGCCCGCGTCGGGTCGAGTGTGACGTGGTAGTCGTAGGTGAAATCGTTGTCGCGCGACGAGTACCACTGGAACGTCCACCCATGCTTGTCCCTGTAGCGCGCGATGCTGGCGTACGGCGCTCGCGACACCGCCGCGAACGTCACGCCCTTCGCGTTCAACAGCGCGCGGTCCTTCTCGGCGAGAGTGAGTTCCGCCGCCATCGTGCAGCTTGGGCAGCCTTCGTCGGCCGAGTCGATCCAGATGAAGTGGTGGATGTAGAGCTGGGGACGTCCCTCGAACATGTCGATGAACCGCAATTCGCCGTCGGGACCTTCGAACACGTGGTCCTTCTCCACCTTCACCATCGGCAGCCGGCCACGCTCGGCGTTGACGGCGTCACGTAGCGCATTGCGGCGTGGACTCATAAGCGCCAGGCACTACGAGGCGGTAATGACTGCACGGGTTCCAGCGAATTCGTCGGACGGCAGCGCTGTCGGGCCGTATGTGCGCACTATCGGCATCGACCCCGATGAACAGGCCGCCATGTCGGCCGCGGCGGCAGCAGCGGCGTCGTGAAGATGCCGCCGCTACGGCTCCGGTCAGTGTCACCGATGTGAAGTTGATTTGGGTCGGCACAACGGTGGCGATTCCCCGCATGGCATCCCCGGAGCGACAACCCATGTGATGCCAGCGGGCTCCTCATGGATTCGAGGCCCGGGATCGCAGTAGATCGGAGCGGGTAGCGGGCATTCCGCTATGGCCCTGTTCATCGCACTTGACGGCCAGAATCTGATTCACCCCGAGCCGGTTGGCCGTGAACCCCAGCGCTGAGCCAGCCATGTAGAGCCGCCATATGCGTGCACGGCCGGCGCTGCTGCACCTGACCGCCTCCTGCCAGTTGTCCTCGAGATTCGTCACCCAGGCTCGCAATGTCAGCGCGTAGTGTTCGCGAAGCGATTCGACGTCACGTACCTCGAAGCCGGCTCCCTCGAGCGCGTTGATCATCGTCTCCATCGGTTGGATTTCCCCGTCGGGGAAGACATAGCGATCGATGAACGAGGTCTTCGAAAACGCCGCAGGCTCGCGGGGTCGGCGGGAGATGGCGTGGTTCAGCAACCGGCCATGGGCACGTAGGAGCCCATACAGGTGAGCGGCGTAGGTGCGCAGCATCGCCGCTCCGACATGTTCGGCCATCCCGATACTGGAGATCGCGTCGTAGGGTCCGTCGGCGACGTCGCGGTAATCCTGGACGCGGATCTGGACCAACTCCCTTATGCCCTCTTCAACCATCCGCTTGCTGGCGTAGTCCGCCTGCTCGCGGGACAGGGTGACACCGACGACACGCACGCCGTAGTTGCGGGCGGCGTGCAGAGCAAAGGTTCCCCACCCACAGCCGACGTCGAGAACCCGCATTCCGGGCGCCAGACCCAGCTTGCGGGCCACCAGATCGCATTTGGCGAATTGAGCCACGGCCAGAGCGTCGTCCGGGCTCGTCCAATACCCGCACGAGTACGTCATCGACTCACCCAGTACCAGTCGGTAGAAATCGTTGCCGACGTCGTAGTGGTGGCTGATCGCCGCGGCGTCGCGACGTTTGTCGTGCCGGTGCCCGCGGGCGAGTTTCGCTTCCTCGCTCGGCGGCTTCGGTGGCGGGCCGACAATCCCAAGCTGCAGCGCAGCTTTCGCCAGGGCCCTCTTCGTTTCGGTGTCGATACGTACACCTGGGCCGCGCGCGGGATCCGACATTTGCTCCAGGACTTCCATGCCTGCGAGCAGGGCGCCTTCAATTTCGATATCGCCCGCCACGTAGGCGCGGGCGAAGCCCAGTTCGTTCGGCGCCCACAGCAAGCGCCGCAGACCCCTGCGGTTGTTGATCCTTATCGCCCACTTGGCGTTCGGCGGCCCTGATCGGCTGCCGTCCCAACCTCTGATTTCGACGGGAGCGTCTCGCCCCACGGCCGCGCGAACCAACGGTGTCACGGCCTCGGCAACAGTCATCGACGAACCTCCGTCCCCAGAATTCGGCCATCGCAAGGGCTCAGTGACCAGTGTTTGCGCTTACCCGCAGACTTCAGCCTGCACCTTCTCGCTCGACAACAAAAGTCCAAGAGGAAGAACACTCCGCTGACCAAGGTGCCGCTGTGCCACAGGGCTGTCTGCTTAAGTGAATCGATCGAGGTGGCGCCCCTGCGCGCCGCCAGTACTCCCGAGGTCATCGAACCGGTCCGAATATGCGGCGGTCGAATACGGCGTGTAACCGGTACACCTCGCCGTATTACACTGCTGTCCAGATCTTTTGATCCGACGGCGCCATGTTCCAGCGCTCAGAGGTCAACGAGGATGCGCAGTGCCGCATCAACGCGGCGCATGTCTTCGCGGCCGAGACACCCGACTCGTGCTGACCCAGCCGCCCCGGGTCGATTGCCGCGGTCTGCTCGGCAACCACCCGGGTGTGCACGCCGCCGATTTCAACGTCCGGACAAAAGCTGGTGGCACGAGCCGACGTGGATGTGGCGCGGCCAGCCAGGTCGACAGGGGCAGTTGCTCTGTCCGGACGACTACGGCGACCTTCGAATTGGTTAACCAGCTACTTGACTTATTCGCTACCGTCGTCGATAGTTAAGCAAGTGCCTAACCATCCAGGGTTTGATGGGGTTGGTCGCGTTTTTCACGCACTCGCCGACCCGACGCGCCGGGCGATCGTAGAACGGCTCGTCCGAAAGCCAGCGCCAGTCAAGGCGCTTGCTGAGCCGCTCGCTATGTCCCTGCCTGCGGTGATGCAACACCTCAAAGTGCTGGAGGAGGCGGGCGTGATCGTCACTGAGAAAGTCGGCCGAGTGCGCAGCTGCCGGATCGAACCGAAGGCACTGCGTGAGGCCGAAGGCTGGCTCAGTGGGCAACGCACGGAATGGGAACGGCAACTTGATCAGCTCGAAGACTACCTGAAGGGAAAATGATCATGGAAGTCACGCATTCGACGTTCACGCTCGAACGCCGCTACCCGGCCTCGGTCGAGCGGGTGTTTGAGGCATGGGCAAACCCGGACGCCCGCAAGCGCTGGATGGCTCAAGGGGCTGAGCACTCTCAGGACTTCGTGGTCGGTGGCCTCGAAACGGTCCACGGGTTCGATGGACAGGGCCACCCCCTGACCTACCAGGCGCAGTACGTCGAGATTACGACCAATGAACGAATTATCACGACATCCACACTGCACACTGCTGCCCACACTGGCAATATCGTCGACATAAGGCGACAGGCCGTGGGCATATGCCTTGACCAGTTCCGGGTTGTATTCACCAACGTCTGACCGCCTAGGTCCATCAATGGCCCCTTGTGCTCGCCCAGGTACCGTCCGTATGCCTCCGCCGTGGAGTCAGCGATATCCGAATCGAGGTGATTGTCGTGCGTCCAGCCGAACAGGGCCCCGGCTGCCTTGCCGTCGTCATTCCAAGGCATGTGGTTCACGTCATGGAGGAAATCTTGCCCGTCGCTACCGTGAGTTCCGAGCACATGGTCGTGCCCGACCCGAGATCGGTCAACTGCGGGCTCTTGTCGAAGTCGGTACCGGGCTGCGGCGTTCCCTGGCCGAACGTTCGCCGTGCATTTTCCCAGCTCTTGTAGAAGCCGTCGAGCGCGCTCACCCGGACCCCGGCCCGCCACGTCGCAACATCATTCGCCCAGTATCCCGTACCCCGGACTAGCGCGGTGCCACAAATCCGACCGGACCGGGCGATATGCACACCGACAGCGCGGCGGTGCTCGCGCTGACGGTGATAGCGTCACCGGCGCCCGGCAACCGAACGAACACCCGATTCAGCCCGGGACGTACCGGAACCTTCACCTCCGGGCCCTCCGACAACGCCATCAACAGCGACCCGTCGCTGTTCGCCAGGTAGTTGATCTCGGCGGTCCAGTCCGCCGGCAGCAGCGGCCCGTCGAGCGGCATCCGCACCGGGAAGTCCGGCTGCACCAGATACCCGCACTGCGGCGCCGGTCCGGGCACGATCGCGCGCACCCACGTCACCAACGCGTCGACCACCCGCCCCGACCGGTCCAGCGTCCGCAGCTCGGTGGTGCTCGACGCGAACTCCGGCCGATCGCCCAGCAACGCGAACATGTGGCTCGCCAGATTCTCCGGTCCGGCGACCCGCTGCAGGATCAGCGGATCGACCTCCTGGTCAAGCATCGGCTCGTCCACCTCGGCCAGGCCCGCCCGCGCATTCGCGACATATGCCGGCACCGGACTGTCCCGCCAGATTCGGTGGAACGTCACCGTCGAGTAAAGGCTGCTCGCCACGAACGCCGCCAGGGCGACACCGACCACAGCGGTGCGCCCACACGACGCGTCCAGCCACCGCGCTCCTGCCCGGTTCGGCGCGCAAAACCCGACGGCCATCAGCAGCGCCAGGACCACCACCAGATCCGGGAGGTACCGCAGCGTCTGCGCCAACTCCAGCGCCGTGAACCGCGACGACCGCATGAGGTAGATCGGCACCTGGCAGGCCGCCGCGTACCCGACCGCCACCGCCCACACCGCTCCGACCCGCTGCTTGCGGACGAACGAGACTGCGACGACGACCGCCAGCGCCACCCACCCCAGCACCATCACCGCGACCGGCGGCGTCGCCCACGGTGACGCCGGCGCCCATCGCTGCCAATCCCACGGTCCGCCGACCAGTCCCGGCACGATGCCATGGGTGACCGACCGCGCCAGAAGATCCCATGTCATCGCCAGATCGAAGCTCCACCGCTTCTGGTCGACGACGAGCAGATACACCCCGACCCACGCGGCCGTCACGGCCGGCGCCACGGCCCAGAGCCGAATTCCACGCCGCCACACCGTCACGACCGCCGCACGGTCACCGGTGACGTAGGCCAGCAGCGAGGCCACCGCGAACGCGACGAACGGGATGACCGCGGCCTTCTCGAAGAACAGCAGTCCGCCGACATACACAGCCAATGCCGTCGCCGCGTAGCGCTGCCGCCCGGTGCGCACCAGCAGAACCGCGTCCGCGCACACCCACGCCAGCGCCGCGACCATCGGCAACGAGTTCAACGCCGCCGCCCACCAGGCGAACCCGGGCACTGTCAGCGGTGTGAACAACGCCAATGTCAGGGGCAGCAACAGAACCGGGCGCCACCCCAGGATGACGTGCAGTGCACGTAGCAGCGCCAGCGACGCCAACAACTGCAGCACCACCAGGCTCAGGGCCGGCAGCACCCACGACCACGGAGCCGCCCTGGTGATCATCCCGGACAGCAGGAACGCCGCCGGCATCACATGCCCGTCGTGGTCGTCGAACAGGAAGGACGGCGACAACAGGCCTTGGGTGCCGGCCCGGCCGATGAGGATCAGGTCGTCCCAGTAGAAGTAGCCGCCGAACGCGAGCACCGCCCGGACGGCGAGGTGCACCGCGATCAGCCCGAAGGCGGCACCGGCTACACGATTCAGAACCGACCCGCTCCCGGATACCCGGACCCGGCGGCCTGGCGTGCTGACCACGCCGAGGCCACCATGTCCTCGAGCGAGTGGCGCATCTTCCAGTCGAGGTCCCGTGCGGCGAGGTCGCCGTTGGCCACGATCCTCGCCGGGTCGCCCGGCCGCCGCGGCATGATCTGCGGCTCGAAGTCAATTCCGGTGACCGTCCGGATGGCGCTCATGATCTCGCGCACGGAGGTTCCTGCCCCACTGCCCAGGTTGTACACCGGCTCCACCGGCTGGCGCTGTTCCAGGCGACGGGCCGCCGCGACGTGGGCGAGCGCGACATCGCTGACGTCGACGTAGTCCCGTACACAGGTGCCGTCCGGGGTGGGGTAGTCGTCACCGTTGATGCGGGGTGTCTCGCCGCGGTAGAGCATGTCGAACACCAGCGGGAACAGGTTGTGCGGGCTGACGTCGAACAGCGACGTCGACGCCGAGCCGACGACGTTGAAATACCGCAGGCTCGTGTGACGCAGTCCGGACACCCGGCCGGCGTCGCGCAGCAGCCACTCACCGATCAGCTTGGTCTCGCCGTACGGGGACTCCGGTTTGGTGGGCGTGGTCTCGTCGACGAGGTGAACGTCCGGGGTGCCGTAGGTGGCGGCGCTGGAGGAGAACACGATCGCATCGACGCCGGTGGCCTCCATCGCCTTGAGCAACGTCACCATCGCCGACACATTCTGCTCGTAGGTGTGCAGGGGGCGTTGGACCGATACGCCGGCGTACTTGAAGCCGGCCAGGTGGATGACCCCGGTGACCGCATGCTCGCGAAGGGTCCGTTCGACCAGGGGTGCGTCGAGCAGCGTGCCGCGGACACACGGAATGGACTCGGGCACGAACTGCTCCAGGCCGGTGGACAGGTCATCGATCACGACCACCGGCAGGTCGGCCGCGCCCAGTGCACGTGCGACGTGCGAGCCGATGTAGCCGGCACCGCCGGTGACGAGCCACGTCATGGAGCCCTCCTTCGTCGAGAACGCAGGATATGCGTCCGATCCTGTGGACCCGCAAGTCCGGCGAGGTGCACGACGATCCCGACCAGCGGACCCCACAGCAACGCAACCACGGTCCTGGTCTCGAGGGCCAGCGGGAGCAGCAGCAACAGCACCGCCGCCACCGTGGCGCTCACCCACCCGAGCGCGTACGTGCGGTGCATGCCCGCCGCGACCGTCGCTGCGCCGGTCAGCGTCAGCAGCGCAATCGTCACGGCGGCGGCCGTCAGCCACGCCAGCAGCGTCCCGTCGGCCCGGTACTGCTCACCAAACCCGGCGCGCAGCAGCCACGGTCCCAGCAGTCCCGCGGCGACCACACCGATCGCGCCGAGAGCCAACACCACCGCCGACGGGGCGACCAGCGCACGCAGCGGTGCGCTGCGCTGGTCAACGAAGTGGGCGATGAGGTTCCCCTGCATCGCCGTCAGGGGCACCAGCAGCGGCGCCCGGGTCAGCGTCACGGCGAGGATCACCACACCACCGGTGGCGCCCAGGTCGTCCGACGTCGCCTTGAGCACCACGGGGAACCCCATCACCAGGATGGCGCTGGCTCCTGCGGCGGCGATCGAGTGGGCAGTGCCGCGCAGGTACGTCGCCGTGCTGCCCGGTGTCCGCAGGCGCGCGGCGGCCCGCGTGGCGGGCGAGCAGAGGAGCAAAAGCAGCCAGGCGACGGCGCCGCCGACGGTCGCCCACAGGAATCCGCCCAGACCCCACCCGATCGCGAACGTCGCCACCGCCACCAGCACACGGATCACCGCGTCGGTCATCATCAACGCCCCGTACTGCGTCCAGCGGTTGGCGCCGGCCAGCATGCCCAACAGGGTCGCGTGCACACAGAAGCCGGCCAGCCCCGCGCCGAGCAACGCCACCGAAAGCCACCGCGCCTCGACGAAGACCAGGCCTGCCCACAGCGGCGCGGTCGCCACGACGAGGGCGGCGGCGCCGACCCCTACCACCGCTCCGATCCGCACCGGATGGGTGTGGGGACCGTCGGTCGGATGCTCGCCCCGGGCGTCGCGGACCTCCCGCGTCGCCTCCTGCAGCAGCCCGAACGCCGCGCCGCTGGCCAGCCCGAACGCGCCCCAGAACACACCGAAGACCGAGAAGCCCTCAGGCTCGAGGTCACGCGCTGCGAGGTAGAGCACCGCGTAGCCGCACAGCGCGGTGACCGCCGTCGCGACGCCGACCCGGGCCACGCTGCTCCGCGTGACCGGGCCGGTCGGCGGCGCGGCGTCGGTCACAGCTTCGGCAGGTCCTCGGCGTAGAGCCACGCGTCCCACAACGGGCGCAGTGACTCGTCGGCGTAATGGGCTGCCAGACCGGTGAAGTCGTCGGTCGACGCGGTGCTGTGCCGGTGACGCGCCGTCCAATCCCGCAGCAGGGCCAAGAAGTTCTCGTCGCCGATGCGTACGCGCAGCACGTGCAGGGTCAGCGCACCACGTTTGTACACCCGATCGTCGAACATGTCCTTCGGGCCGGGGTCGGACAGCAGCAGATCCTGCGGCAGCTCGGCCAACCGCGCGTGATAGTGGTGCGCCCATTCGTCGGCGCTGCGGCCGCCCGAGTTCTCCGACCACAACCACTCCGCGTAGCAGGCGAAACCTTCGTGCAGCCAGATGTCGCGCCAGCGCCGAACGGTGACGGAATTGCCGAACCACTGGTGGGCCAACTCGTGGACGATCAACTGTTCGGCCCCGCGCGTCCCGTTGCAGTGGTTGGCCCCGAAGATGGAGATGCCCTGCGCCTCAAGGGGTATCTCGAGGTCGTCGTCGGTCACGACCACGGTGTAGCCGCTGGCCAGCGGATACGGCCCGAAAAGTTTCTCGAACAGTTTCATCATCTGCGGTTGGCGGCCGAAGTCGTGATCGAAGTTGCGGCGCAGGCGGGCCGGCAGGGCGGCCTGCATGGGCACCGGCGATTTCGCCAGCTTGTGGATGTCGTACATCCCGACCTGCAGGGTGATCAGGTACGTCGACGTGGGTTCGGCCAGCTCGTAGGTCCACACGGTGTGGCCGGCCCGCGCGCGACGAGACACCAACTCCCCGTTGGCAACCGCGCGGTACGGGCTGTCGGTGCTGATCTGGATGCGGTAGCTGGCCTTGGCGCTGGGGTGGTCGTCACACGGGAACCACGAGGAAGCGCCGTTGGGTTGCCCCGCGACCAGTGCCCCGTTCGTCAGCTCCTCGAAACCGACGTCCCCCCACAGGGTATCGATCGGTTCGGGGTTGCCGCCATACCGGACCACCACGACCAGCGCCGCCCCGGGGGGCAATGCGGAGGACAACTCGACCCGCAATTTGCCGCGCGGACATGAGAATCGGGCCGGCCGGCGGCCGTTGACCGCCACCTTCGTCACCCGCAGCGTGTCGGCGAGATCGAGGGTGAAGGTCTGCAGGGCGACCAGCGTGACGGCGGTGATCGATACCGAGCCCGACAGTCGGTTGATGGCGACCTTGTACTCCAGGTCGAGTTCGTATCGCGACACCCGGTATCCGAAGTTGCCGGTTCCCGGCAGGTAGGGGTCGATGACGGCAGGGGTGTTCTTCGCCTTCTTCGAACGCGTCACGCGGCGGAACCCTCGCGGTCGCGGGTCGGCTTCTTCTTCTTGGCTGAGGCCTCCACCCGCTTCTTGCGCAACGGATTCCACGGTGCTATCGGATTGCCCTGCCAGCGCGTCGAGGCCGGAACCTCGTCACCGCGCATCACCAGCGAACCCGGTCCCACCGTCGCGCCCGCACCCACGCGGGCGGCGGGCAGCGCGACGCAGTGCGGTCCAAGGGTGGCCCCGTCCTCGATCACCACGGTGTCCGTCCGCATGATGCGGTCGTGGAAGAGATGGGTCTGCACGACGCAACCGCGGTTGACGGTGGCGCCATCGCCGAGGGTGACCAGATCCGCCTCCGGTAGCCAATAGGTTTCGCACCAGACACCGCGGCCGATCTTCGCGCCGAGACCGCGCAGCCAGACGTTCATCACCGGTGTGCCGCTGGCCGCCCGGGCGAACCAGGGTGCGGCGACGGTCTCGACGAACGTGTCGGACACCTCGTTACGCCACACGAACGACGACCACAGCGGGTGCTCGATCGCCTCGATGCGGCCGATTACCAGCCGCTTCGCCAGGACGGCGATGGCCCCCGCCACCGCTCCGGCGACCAGCAGCACCGCCCCACCGAGGAACGCCGCCCACAGGTAGCCGAGGTGGAAAACCAACGCCTGCAGGGACAGCAGTACCCCGACGCCGATCCCGAACGTCACGATGACCGGGACGAGGCGGCACATCTCGACCGCACCGCGCATGGCCTTGAGCCGCGGCGTGGGATGGAAGGTGCGTAGCGCGTCGGCGGCGGTGGGCTGGCGGCGCAGCCGGACCGGAGGGCTGCCCAACCACGACGACCCGGCCTTCGCCTTGGGTGGGGTGGCCGACAGCACCGCCACCAGACCGTCGTCGGGGACCTTGCGGCCGGGCTGCGTGATGCCCGAGTTGCCGAGGAACGCGCGTCTGCCGACGGTGGCCTTCGCCACGTGGATCCAGCCGCCGCCCAGCTCATAGGACGCGACCATGGTGTCGTCGGCGAGAAACGCGCCGTCCTCCACGACGGTGAACTTCGGCGTGAACAGTGCGGTCGAGATCTCGGTGCCGCTGCCGACCTGCGCGCCCAGCACCCGCAGCCACCACGGCGTCAGCAGGCTGGCGTACAGCGGAAACAGATAGGTGCGGGCGGCGTCGAGGAGCCGCTCGGTGGCCCACACCTGCCAGCCGATCCGGCTGCGCACCGGGTGGTAGCCCTCCTGCAGACCCAGCGACAGCAGGCGCACCGCCGCCACAGTCGACGCCGCGTAGAGCAGTACCGCGACCACCGTGGCGAACGGCGTCCACAGCAGCGCGGGAACGATCGCGTCGCTGACCGACGCCGTGTCGCGAACACCCCAGCCGATCACCGCCAGCCCAGACGCGAGGGCGAGCAGCGGCAGACCGGCCAGCAGCAGCGACGTCACCCCGTAGACAGCGGCCCACAATGGGGCGCGCGGCGGGCGGTGTCCCGGCCACGGGTGCCGGGCCTTGCCGGACTTCGCCGCGGGCGAACCTGTCCAGTACTGGCCGTTTTTGACCTTGCCCACGACGGCCGATCCTGCGGCCACGTCGGCGTTCTTACCGACGACGGCACCGGGCAGCAGCGTGCTGCGCGCGCCGATGGTCGCGTCGTTGCCGATGGTGACGTGACCGACGTGGAACTGGTCGCCGTCGATCCAGTGCCCGGACAGGTCGACTTCGGGTTCGACCGACGAACGGTGCCCGATCTTGAGCATACCGGTCACCGGTGGCGCGGAGTGCAGGTCGACTTCTTGGCCGATCGAATTGCCAAGTGCCCGGGCGTAATACACCATCCACGGCGCACCGGCGAGGTTCTCGGCACCGCTGGCTGCAGCGAGTCGTTCGGCCAGCCACACCCGCAGATGTACCGCGCCGCCGCGGCGGTAGGTGCCCGGCTGGAGGTTGCCGAGCAGCATGCGTGCGAACACCGCCGCGATGCCCATCCGGCCGACAGGGGAGACGAACAGCAGGAAACCGGCCAGCACCACCCACCAGTTCAGCGGGACCGCCCACGTCACCAGTGAGAATTCGGCGGCGACGTTGTTGAGCAGCGCCAGCCACACCACCCACTGCAGGGCCGTCAGCGTGGCCAGCGGCAGCGTGAGGACAACCTGCGCGGCCTGGGTCAGCCGGGGTGTCGGCGCGACGTCACGGGCCACGACATCCGGCGGCGGGGCGAGTTCGTCGAGGTATCCGGCCAGTGAGCCGAGGCGGGGGTGGTCGTAGAGGTCGGCCACCGTCACCATCGGGTAGCGCTGCCGCAGCGCCACGACCAGTTGCGCCGCCGACAGGCTGCCGCCGCCGCAGGCGAAGAAGTCGGCCCCGGGGCCGTCGACGGCGGCGGCCAGGACGTCGCGCCACAGGTCGGCCAGCCAGCCGCTCGTGCCGCTCATCGCGGGGGTCTCGTCCTCGACGCCGGCGACTGGCCAGGGCAGCGCGTCGCGATCAACCTTTCCCGAGGTTCGGGTCGGCAGTTCGTCGACCACGACGAGCCGGGGGACCATCGCGGCGGGCAGCGCATCGGCGAGTGCGGCGCGGGCCGCGGCGAGGTCGAACGACGGATCCGCGCTCGCCACGTAACCGACGAGCAGCGGTGTCCCGCTGGCGGTGCGCCGCACCGCGGCGGCGCCACCGCTCACCCCGGGCAGGTGCACCAGCGCGGCGTCCACCTCGCCGAGCTCGATGCGCCGGCCGCCGACCTTGACCTGGTCGTCGGCCCGTCCCAGGAAGTACAGACCCTCCGATTCCAACCGGACCAGGTCACCGCTGCGGTAGGCGCGGTCCCAGCCCAACGTCGGCATCGGAGCGTATTTCTCGGCGTCCTTGTCCGGGTCGAGGTAGCGGGCCAACCCCACACCGCCGATGACGAGCTCACCGACCTGCCCTTCGGCGACCGGCACACCGTCCTTGTCGACAACCGCCAGGTCCCAGCCGGGCAGCGGTAGGCCAATGCTCACCGGGCTGCGTCCGTCCAGGCGTGCGGCGCATGACACCACGGTCGCCTCGGTCGGACCGTAGGTGTTCCACACCTCCCGGCCGTCGATCGCCAGACGCTCCGCCAGTTCCGGAGGGCAGGCCTCACCGCCGAAGATCAGCAGCCGCACCGCTTCGAGGGCCTCGGCCGGCCACAGCGCGGCGAGGGTCGGCACCGTCGAGACCACCGTGATGTCGCGGGCGACCAGCCACGGGCCCAGATCCATCCCGCTGCGCACCAGCGAGCGGGGCGCGGGCACCAGGCATGCGCCGTGCCGCCACGCCAGCCACATCTCCTCACACGACGCGTCGAAAGCCACCGAGAGCCCGGCGAGGACCCGGTCGCCGGGCCCCAGCGGATTGTCGGTCAGGAACATGTCGGCTTCGGCGTCGACGAAGGCGGCGGCGCTGCGGTGGGTGACGGCCACGCCCTTGGGGACGCCGGTGGATCCGGAGGTGAAGATGATCCACGCGTCGTCGCGGCTCAGCGGCGCGACCGCGCGCCATCCGCGCGAGGATCCGGGGCCGCGCGCGAGCCCCTGTTCGGTGATGACGGCGACGACGTTGGCCTCGCTGAACACCAGGCGCGCGCGCTCGTCGGGGTCGTCGGCGTCGACGGGGACGTACGCGGCGCCGGTGGCCAGCGTGGACAGAATCGCGACATAGAGCGCGTAGCTGCCCGACGGCATCCGGATGCCGATGCGGTCACCGCGCCCGATCCCGCGGGCGGCCAGCCACTCGACGCTGTCCTCGATGTCGGCGATCAGCTCGGCGTAGGTCAACTGGACCGTGCCGTCGTCGATGGCGGGCGCGTCGGGATAGCGGGCGGCCGTCTCGTGCAGGATGTCGACGAGGGTGCGTGGCGCGGCGGCGAACGTGGATTGAAGGTACTGGTGGGAAAGGCCTGCGCCGGGAACCGCTGCTGTCACCACTCCAAACTACTAAGCCGCCGGCCCGTCGCACCCCGCGGCGCGAGCGGGGGCGGTGACAATTCCGTCAAGGCGGGTATCCACGGTCCGAACAGGTTTATCGGACCCCGATTGGCCTCGCCGGTGACGGCCGGGCACAATCTGCGCTGGAGGGGAGTATTCCTTCGCCGCGGTGTCGTCACTACGTCGTCCATCACTGGGCGGCCGGTGCTGCGGGCCGACACGCGTACTGCGTCGGCGGAAGAGACCTCCGGCGTATTCGACGACCGGAGGTACACGAGTGAACGTTTCCGCCCTGGAGTGGGGCATCACCATCGCGGTCACGGTGGCGGTCCTGCTGTTCGACGTGGTGGCCATAGCGCGGCGCCCACACGAACCCTCGATGAAGGAGTCGTCGATCGCGCTGTCGGTCTACGTGTCTCTGGCCATCGCGTTCGGGGTGTGGGTATGGGTGTACCACGGCGGGGACTACGGCCTGGAGTTCTTCGCCGGCTGGCTCACGGAGTACAGCCTGTCCGTCGACAACCTGTTCATCTTCATCATCATCATGGCCAGCTTCAACGTGCCCAAGAAATATCAGCAGGAAGCGCTGATGGTGGGCATCGTCCTCGCCCTGATCTTCCGCGGCATCTTCATCGCGCTCGGCGCGGTGGCGATCAACCAGTTCTCCTGGGTGTTCTACATCTTCGGCCTGTTCCTGGTGTACACCGCGTGGAATCTCGCCCGCGACACCGGCCACGAAGACGATGGCGACAACGCGGTGGTCAAGTTCGCCCGCAACCACCTGGCGCTCACCGACAAGTGGGACGGCCTGAAGCTGTGGATCAGACAGGACGGCAAGCGGCTGATGACACCGATGTTCCTGGTGATCGTGGCGCTGGGGACCACCGACCTGATCTTCGCGCTGGACTCGATTCCGGCCATCTTCGGTCTGACGCAGGAACCGTATCTGGTGTTCACCGCCAATGTGTTCGCCCTCATGGGTCTGCGGCAGCTGTTCTTCCTGCTCGGCGGTCTGCTCAAACGGCTGGTGTACCTGTCGCAGGGGCTGGCGTTCATCCTGCTGTTCATCGGCGTGAAGCTCGTCCTGCACGCCCTGCACGAGAACGAGCTACCCTTCATCAACGGCGGTGAGCATGTGCCGGTGCCAGAGATTCCGACTCTGCTCAGCCTGGTCGTCATCGTCGTCACCCTCGTCGTCACGACGGTCCTGAGCCTGATGAAGACCCGGGGTAAGGGCACCGACGCGGTCGGTGAGGCGCAGGACAAGATCGAGGACGACGGCGAGAAGTCCTTCGGCTCCCCCTGATTCCAACCGTCAGACCCGCATCGGCCGCCGCCGAGCGTGACCTCGGTGGGACGCGGTCGGCCCTCAGGTGATCACCGCGGGTTGGGCGCGGCGGACATACCACCTGCTCCTGCGGCGTCAGGCGTAGGGACTCAGCGACAGCACAGCGACGTCCGGTGGCGCACCGATTCGCACCGGAAGACCCCAAAGCCCACGCCCCGACTCACATACAACTGGGGCCGTTCACCGTCGACAGCCCCGCAAGGGCCGGTTGCACGGCACTGACCGCATAGTGGAACGGCCACATCTGCCCTCCGGGGGTGTGCCCGGACAGCTGCAGGTCCACCCCCGCGGGGGACCGAGCGCGGTGGCTACCCCCACGCCGACAGGCGCACCGAGGCCGCGCCCGCGGCGACGGCGCCGGCTCTCGCGGGGAATATCCGCTGGTTGAGCCCGGCGTCCACCGGCGGCTCGGTCGACTCCTCGGCGGGCGGTGCGGTACGTGTCGTCCAGCCACGAATGGGCAGCCGCACCGGCTCGACCACCAGGAGCGACAAGAACAGGTAGCCGGCCAGCCCGAACCAGAGGTAACCCGGCCAGGTGAACCACTCCGACTCCCGCACTCCCAGCACCCCGGGTACGACCAGCGTCGCGAACAGCAGCGCGAACAGATCGAGCAGGACGGCGGTGAGGATCCGCCGGACACCCCCGCCCGGGTGGTGTCCTTGACCAGCCGCTTGCCCAGGTAGAGACGGATCAGCGCAAGTATTGCAACGAGGATGATGATGAAAACGAGGATGACGATGAAAACGAGGATGACGATGAAACATGTCAGCCGGACAGACTCCACCGCTCCGACGCGGCGCGGAGCCCGTCGTCGGTGAGCCGCCCGAACAACCGCAGCCGCGCCATGCCGCCGTCCGGGAAGACGTCGAGCCGCGCCTCGGTCACCGGCCGCTCGGACTCGATGAGGAACCGGTGGCGCGTATCTGGCTGCAACGCCACCTCGTCCAGCAGTTCGAACCATCGGCCCTCGGCGTCACATCCCCGCAGCCGCGCGGACTCGGGCGCGTTACCGATGAAGTAGGACGTGTCGAGTTCGGCGAAACCCAACACCCCCTGCGCCGCCAATCGCACCTGCACCCAGTCGTTTCCGGCGTCGCGGCGCCGCGATGTCTCCCATCCGTCGCCCATGGTGCGCGCCGTGCCCGGCAGCAGCAGATTGTTCGGTGAGCTGTAGAACATGTTGGAGCAGCCCGTGATCCGGCCGCCGTTGTCCAGCGCCGCCAGGTCGAGCGGCAGCTCGGCGAACTGCGGGTCCAGCAGCCCCTCACCGTGCACACGTAGCCGGGCAACGCCGCCGTCGGGGTGGATGGACAACCGCACATGCGACCAGCGGCGGCCCGAGGTCACCTCGAACGGATTGCGGGTGTCGCCGTCGACCGGGCTGCGTTCCACGATGGTGGTCCAGTGGCGCTCGACCAGCTCACGGGCCGAGGGATGGCCGGCAACGTAGGCGGCCTCGACCGACACCTCCGGTGGGTAGTTGCCGGTGAACCAGGCTGTATCGACGACGACGCCGCGCACGACACCGGGCACACCGAGCCGCACGATCGCCGCATCGCAGGACTCCCGGTCCGCCCCGCGGCTGCGGCGCGTCTCCCACCCGTCGTAAACCTGACCCTTGTGGCCGAAGGTCGCCGGCCGGTGTTCGGCCGGCGCCGGAACGATCAGGTTCTCCTTCTCGGCGAACAGTTCGTCGTTGGCCCACACCACTGCGCCGCCGGCCGCGCGCGAAGCCAGATCGGGCAGCGAGAGGAAATGGGAATGTGCGGTGCTCACCCGCGCAGCGTAGGCGAGCAGCTCACCAGTTGTGGTAGCCGCCTTCGGGGCCGAGCATCCGTCCCAACCGGGTGCGGTTGATGCGCGCCAGTTCGTTGCGCACCACCTTGCGTTCGGTGTCGACGTCGTTGTGCAGGCGGTCAGTCATCGCGGCCAGCACGTCCTGCGCACCCTGGTCGTTGACCAGCATCACGAAGCCGAAGCCGAAGTGCTCCAGGTAGCGGCGCGAGGCCGCCCTCAACTGCGCCATCACTTCGGGCCGCTCGTCGAACACCGCGCATTGTTCGGCGGCCGACTTCGCGCTACCGGGGCGGCGGCCGATGTCCGGATGCGCCTCGAGGATGGAATCGATCGACTCCTCGGACAGTGCGAAGAGCAGCGCGTCCGCCTTGCGGAACAGCGCGTCGTGGTTCTCGTACGGCCGGCCGCGGGCCAGATCAGCCGCCAATGGCACGCTGTAGCAGCACTCGTACACCGCGTGGATGGCACGGCGGAACGGCATGGCGTTGTAGGCCGCGAGGCCAATGCCCTGGTGCAGAAGCATGGCCCAATGGTGCGAGCGTCAAACCACGACCGCGTTACGCCGTGTTACAGCGGCGAAAATTTACGTCCGCGTTCTTTGTCGAACTAGTGGCCTTCGGTTTTGAACCGCTCGAACGACCGTTGCACCTCGGCCTCGGCGGCATCGCGGCCGGTCCAGTCGGCGGCCTGCACGTACTTGCTTGGTTCGAGGTCCTTGTAGTGGACGAAGAAGTGCTTGACCTCTTGGAGCACCTGTTCCGGGACGTCGGCGAGGTCGTTGACGTGGTCCCAGCGCTTGTCGCCCGCGGGCACGCACAGCACCTTGTCGTCGCCGCCCGCCTCGTCGGTCATCTGGAACATCGCCACCGGGCGGGCATCGACGATGCAACCCGGGAACACGGACTCGGGCAGCAGCACCAACGCGTCGAGGGGGTCGCCGTCCTCGCCCAGCGAGTTCTCGATGAAGCCGTAGTCGGTCGGATACGCCATCGACGTGTACAGGTAGCGGTCCAGCTTGAGCCGGCCGGTCTCGTGGTCCACCTCGTATTTGTTGCGTGACCCCTTGGGGATCTCGATGACGACCTCGAACTTCACCGCTGTCGGCTCCTTCGTCTGTGTACGCACCGGGTCGTCGGGTGACGACGACGCGGGTCCACAGTAAACGAGCGATACGCTGCTGCAGGAGGGGTGGCGGTCACCCCCTTCGAGCGCAGGAGAGTTATGCGGCCCACCGGGTGGCGGCGATCGACCCACATGCTGCTCGCGCTGGCCGTGCTGGTGCTGGTGACGGTCGTCGTCGCGGTCACCGCGGTGCTCGCTATCGGTAGCGATTCCGATGCACAGGCCGCCAAACCCCAGCCGCCGCCGGCCACCGCGAAGCCGGCCGTCGTGCCGGTCTCCGAATCCGCGCCGACACCGACCAATGCCGGTCTCGCCGCCGCGCTCGCACCCGCCCTGGCCGATCCGAACCTCGGCAATCTGGCCGGCCGCGTCACCGACGCGATCACCGGCGACCGGCTGTGGGAGCAGCGCGCCGGCGTGCCGATGCAGCCGGCCTCCACGAATAAGATGCTCACCGCCGCGGCGGCGCTGTTGACGCTGGACCGAGACGCCCGGCTGACCACCACGGTGGTGGCCGGTGACCAGAAGCGGGACCCGGGATTGGTGGTGCTCCAAGGTGGCGGCGATCCGACTCTGTCCGCGGCCCCCCGCGGCACCGACACCTGGTACCGGGATGCCGCCCGGATCAGCGAGCTCGCCGACCAGGTGCGGCGCAGCGGGATCGAACCCACCGCCGTCGCTGTCGACACCAGCGCCTACACGGGGCCGGAGATGGCGTTCGGCTGGGATGCGCTGGACATCCCCGGCGGCGACATCGCGCCGATGGTGCCGATCATGCTCGACGGTGGCCGCACGCAGCCGGTCAGCGAGGAGTCGCGGCGCTCACCGACCCCCGCCGCCGACGCCGGACGCGCGTTGGCCACCGCCCTGCGCATCGACCCCGCGACGGTGACGGTGCTGCCAGGGCCCTACCGCGGCGGTCGGCAGATCGCGGCCGTGCAGTCACCGCCGCTGATGGAACGGCTGCGTGTGATGATGAACCTCTCCGACAACGTGGTGGCCGAGGCGATCGGCCGCGAGGTGGCCGCCCAGCTCGGCCGCCCGCAGAGCTTCGAGGAAGCCGCCAAGGCGGTGCTCGGGCAGCTCCGTGAGGTCGGCATCGACACCACTGGCGCGCGGCTGTTCGACTCCAGCGGGCTGTCGGTCGACGACCGGCTGACCGCGCTTACGCTCGATGAGGTGATGACGGCGGCCGTGGGCGAAGACCATCCCGAGCTGCGGCCGCTGGTGGATCTGCTGCCGATCGCCGGGGGTAGCGGGACGCTGTCCAACCGCTACCTCGACACCGCCACGGGCCGCGAAGCCGCCGGCTGGCTGCGCGCCAAGACCGGGTCGCTGACCGCAACGAACTCGCTGGCCGGCATCGTCACCGACGCCCGCGGCCGGGTGCTCACGTTCGCACTGATGTCGAACGACGCCGGCCCGAGCGGACGCACCGCGCTCGACGCCCTGGCCGCCACGCTGCGCGCCTGCGGGTGCGGCTCGTGAACGCGTCGTCCGCTGAGTTCACGGTCGGGCGCACAGTGGACTGGCGGTTCGCCGCCACCGTCGGCGCCAAGCTCGCGCGGCCAGGTCCGCCCGCCACCGACTACACCCGCCGCCAGGCCATCGAGCAGCTCGCCACGGCGTCGCGGGGGGCCGAACTGCCCGTGCGTGAGGTCACCGGGCTCAATGAGGGCAACGCCGTCACCGAGGCGCGGATCGTCGACCGTCCCGACTGGATCCGGGCCGCGTCGCAGTCGATGCGGACGATGACCGGCGGCACGGACCGGCCGAGCAGTTTTCTGACCGGCCGCGTCACCGGCGCCCAGACCGGGGCGGTGCTGGCGTTCGTGTCGTCGGGCATCCTCGGCCAGTACGACCCGTTCGCCGACGGCGGTGGTGAACTGCTGCTGGTGTGGCCCAACGTGATCGCGGTGGAACGCCAACTGCGGGTGTCTCCCGAAGACTTCCGGCTCTGGGTGTGCCTGCACGAAGTGACCCACCGCGTCCAGTTCCGGGCCAACCCGTGGCTGGCCGACCACATGGCGGCGGCGCTCGCGGTCCTGACCAGAGACGTCGGCGAGGACGTCACCGAGGTGGCCGCGCGGCTGGCGGGATACGTGCGCAACCGGCACGCGCACACCCACCCGGACTCGACCGGCGTGCTCGGCTTGATGCGCGCGGTGCAGGCCGAACCGCAACGGCGCGCGCTCGACCAGCTATTGGTGCTCGGCACCCTGCTCGAAGGACACGCCGACCACGTGATGGACGCGGTCGGCCCGGCCGTCGTGCCGTCGGTCACCACCATCCGCGCCCGCTTCAACCAGCGGCGGCAGCGCAGACAGCCGCCGGTGCAACGCATCCTGCGCGCGCTGCTCGGCGTCGATGCGAAGATCAGCCAGTACACCCGCGGTAAGGCCTTCGTCGACCATGTCGTGGCGGAGGTCGGGATGGAACGGTTCAACACCATCTGGTCCGGGATTGAAACCCTCCCGCTGCCAACAGAAGTCGACGAGCCGCAGCGATGGATCGACCGCGTGCTGTAGCCGGGCTGCGCGCCGAGGTGGCCCGGTTCGCCCGCAAGCACCTGGCCGGCGCGCAGCGCTGGTGTGTGGCGCTGTCCGGCGGACCAGATTCGCTGGCGCTCACCGCGGTGGCCGCCGACCTCCTGCCCACCACCGCGCTGATCGTCGACCACGGGCTGCAGCCGGATTCGGCCGCCGTCACCGACGCCGCGCGGGGCGAGGCGCTGCGGCTCGGCTGCGCTGACGCGCGGGTGCTGCGCGTGAGCGTCGGCACCTCGGGAGGGCCGGAAGCCGCCGCGCGGACGGCCCGGTACGACGCGCTGCGTGCCGCGCACGGGGACGCTCCGGTGCTACTCGGCCACACTCTCGACGACCAGGCGGAGACGGTGCTCCTCGGGTTGGGTCGCGGCTCGGGTCCGCGTTCCATCGCGGGTATGCGGGTGTGCGACCCGCCCTGGTACCGCCCCCTGCTGGGGGTGCGGCGTGCCGTGACCGTCGCCGCCTGCGCCGACCTCGGCTTGCGACCGTGGGCCGATCCGCACAACCGAGACCCCCGGTACACCCGCAGCCGGCTGCGCGCCGAGGTGCTGCCGCTGCTCGAGGACGTCCTCTCCGGAGGAGTGGCCGAGGCGCTCGCCCGCACCGCCGCGGCGCTGCAGGAGGACAACGACACCCTCGACACGCAGGCCGACCTCGCGTTGGCCGACGTGGCGTGCGGCGCTGGACTCGACGCTGCGCGGCTGGCGAAACTGCCTGCCGCCATCCGACGCCGGGTGATCCGAAGCTGGCTGCTGGCCGGGGGCGCCCGAGGGTTGTCCGACCCCCAGATCCAGGGCGTCGACGCACTCGTGAGCGCATGGCGGGGACAGGGCCCAGTGGCGGTCCCCTCCAACTCGGTGCGTCAGCGCCTGATCGCCGCGCGTCGCAACGGGATGCTCACCCTGCATCGTGAGCCGATCTAAGATCAGCCGCGTTGGTTCCGGCGGTGACGGCATGGCACGCTGTGGGCGTGCCTGCGCATAGACCTGAGCTGTACGAGGGCGACATCAAGTCAGTGCTGCTTTCGGAGGAACAGATCCAATCCCGCACGGCGGAATTGGCCGCGCAGATCGCGGAGACCTACCGCACCGCCATCGGCGAGAGCGGTCAGGATCTGCTGCTGGTCACGGTGCTCAAGGGCGCCGTCATGTTTGTCACCGACCTGGCCCGCTTGATCCCGCTGCCCACCCAGCTCGAATTCATGGCCGTCAGCTCGTACGGTTCGTCGACCTCGTCGTCGGGTGTGGTGCGCATCCTCAAGGACCTCGACCGAGACATCAACGACCGCGACGTGTTGATCGTGGAGGACATCGTCGATTCTGGTTTGACGCTGTCGTGGTTGCTGCGCAACCTGGCCACCCGTCAGCCGCGGTCGCTGCGGGTGTGCACGTTGCTGCGCAAACCCGATGCCGTGCGCGCCGCCGTCGCGATCGAGTACGTCGGCTTCGACATCCCCAACGAGTTCGTCGTGGGGTACGGCCTGGACTACGCCGAGCGCTACCGCGACCTGCCCTACATCGGCACCCTCGAACCGAAGGTCTACAGCGGTGACTGATCGGACGAGGCCGGGTTGGTCGCGGGTCAGTCGAGCTCCCAGATCACCGTCACGCTGAACCCGACGGTCTGCCGTCCCGGCTCGAGCGGCACCGCCATGGCCGCCTCGCCGCGCGGCATGGGGTTCGGCGGTGTCGAACCGGGTGACTCCGAGATGGACACGACGTTGCCGAGGTCGGAGCCGGACAGCTGGGCGTACTGCTCGGCGCGGTTCTTGGCGTCTTCGAACGCGCGGGCCCGGGCGTCCTGGATCAACTGCGAATCGTCCTCGATCGAATAGTTGACCGAATTGACGCGGGTCGCGTCACCGCCGATGCTCGCGATCAGCGCCAGTGCCTGCGACGCCGTACTGAGGTCGCGGATCTTGACGTCGATCGAGTTGCTCGCGCGGTAGCCGATGATCTCGGTGCCCTCGGCGCCGAACTGCGGTTGCAGGCTGACCTGTGTGGTGCTGACGTCCTCGCGGGAGATACCCGCGTCGACCAGCGCATCGATCACGGCCTGCTGGCGTTCACCGGACTGGTTCATCGCCCCGGTGACGTCGGGAGCGATCGCCTCCATCGCGACGCCGGCGGTCAGCGTGTCCGGGATGCCCTTCACCTCGCCGGATCCGACGACCGTGACCTGTCGGGTGTCCGCGGATCCGGTTGCCGCCGGACCCGAGGTGGCGTCACACCCGGCCACACCGCCCATCGCCACGGCCGCGGCGACGAAGGTGAGTAACCGGGTCTTCGCGCGCGCAGAGATCGGCATGCGAGGCACCCTACCGTCGGCGGCCACCACGTTTTGCATCTCTGTCGGGCCGCGACAGCGAGGTGGAGGCGTGGCCCACGCCGTCGAGACCGTCGATCGCGCCTTCGGCGATGGCCGTCAACGTGCTCACGAACCTCCGCGGATCATAGGCGAGCACGATGTGGATGGAATCCGCGGCCGCGCTGCAGGGACTGACGCGGGTTGCGGCCGAGGTCGGCGTCGACGACACCGCTGGTCGCGCAGGAGTACGCCAGTTCCCTCCGGCAAGCCGTCGGACTTCATCCACGGTTCCCTCCGGCAAGCCGTCGGACTTCATCCACGGTTCCCTCCGGCAAGCCGTCGGACTTCATCCACGGTTCCCTCCGGCAAGCCGTCGGACTTCATCCACGGTTCCCTCCGGCAAGCCGTCGGGAACAACCAGACGTTGGTCTAGCGGTAGCCTGAACTATCCCAGCTGCACGTATCGGAAGGACGTGGCCGGCAGACACCATCGCGGGCCTAGGAGAAGATGAACCGAAAAAATGTGATCCGCACGCTGATCGTGATCGCGGTCGTGCTGTTGCTGGGTTGGTCGTTCTTTTATTTCAGTGACGACACCCGTGGATACAAGCCCGTCGACACCTCGGTGGCGATCGCGCAAATCGACAGCGACAACGTCGAGAGCGCCCAAATCGACGACCGAGAACAGCAGCTGCGGCTGGACCTGAAGAGCGGTAACGGCGACACCCAGGACAGCGACAAGATCCTCACGAAGTACCCGACGGGGTACGGGGTCACGCTGTTCGAATCCCTGCAGGACAAGAACGCCAAGATCAACACGGTCGTCAACCAGGGCAGCGTGCTGGGGTCACTCCTCGTCTACATGCTTCCGCTGCTGTTGCTGGTCGCGTTGTTCGTCTTCTTCTCACGGATGCAGACCGGCGGCCGGATGGGCTTCGGCTTCGGCAAGTCGAAGGCCAAGCAGCTCTCCAAGGACATGCCCAAGACCACGTTCGCTGACGTCGCGGGTGCCGACGAGGCCGTCGAAGAGCTCTACGAGATCAAGGATTTCCTGCAGAACCCGAGTCGATACCAGGCGCTGGGCGCCAAGATCCCCAAGGGCGTACTGCTCTACGGTCCGCCCGGCACCGGTAAGACACTGCTGGCCCGCGCCGTTGCCGGCGAGGCCGGCGTGCCGTTCTTCACCATCTCCGGCTCCGATTTCGTCGAGATGTTCGTCGGTGTCGGCGCCTCCCGCGTGCGCGACATGTTCGAGCAGGCCAAACAGAACAGTCCCTCCATCATCTTCGTCGACGAGATCGACGCGGTCGGCCGGCAGCGTGGCGCCGGTATGGGTGGCGGACACGACGAGCGCGAGCAGACCCTCAACCAGCTGCTCGTCGAGATGGACGGCTTCGGCGACCGCCAGGGCGTCATCCTGATCGCAGCGACCAACCGCCCCGACATCCTCGATCCCGCCCTACTGCGGCCTGGCCGGTTCGACCGGCAGATCCCGGTCACCAGCCCAGACCTCGCTGGACGCCGCGCCGTGTTGAAGGTCCACTCGCAAGGCAAGCCGATGGCGCCCGATGCCGACCTCGAAGGGCTGGCCAAGCGCACCGTGGGGATGTCCGGTGCCGATCTCGCCAACGTCATCAACGAGGCCGCGTTGCTGACCGCGCGCGAGAACGGCACGGTCATCACCGGTCTCGCGCTCGAGGAGGCCGTCGACCGAGTGGTCGGCGGGCCCCGCCGCAAGAGCCGCATCATCAGTGAGCACGAGAAGAAGATCACCGCCTACCACGAGGGCGGCCACACCCTGGCCGCCTGGGCGATGCCCGACATCGAGCCCATCTACAAGGTGACGATCCTGGCCCGCGGCCGCACCGGTGGCCACGCGGTCGCCGTCCCCGAGGACGACAAAGGCCTGATGACCCGCTCGGAGATGATCTCCCGGCTGGTGTTCGCCATGGGTGGCCGTGCCGCGGAGGAACTGGTGTTCCGCGAGCCCACCACCGGCGCGGTGTCCGACATCCAGCAGGCCACCAAGATCGCCAGGGCGATGGTGACCGAGTACGGGATGAGCTCCAAGTTGGGCGCGGTGCGGTACGGCACCGAACACGGCGACCCGTTCCTCGGCCGCACGATGGGCACGTCGCCGGACTACAGCCACGAGGTCGCGCAGATCATCGACGACGAGGTCCGCAAGCTCATCGAGGCCGCCCACACCGAGGCGTGGGAGATCCTCACCGAGTACCGCGACGTCCTCGACACGCTCGCCGGTGAGCTTTTGGAGAAGGAGACGCTGCACCGCGCCGAACTCGAGGCCATCTTCGGTGAGGTGAAGAAACGCCCGCGTCTGACCATGTTCGACGACTTCGGTGGCCGGGTGCCGTCGGACAAGCCGCCGATCAAAACCCCTGGCGAGCTGGCGATCGAGCGCGGCGAGGAGTGGCCGCAGCCCAAGCCGGAACCCGCTTTCAAAGCGGCGATCGCCGCAGCCAGCAAGGCCGCCGAAGAAGCCGCCCGAAAGAATGGCTCCAACGGCACCAACGGGTCCCCGAACGGGGCGCCCAATGGTGTGACGCAGCCCGACTACGGTGCCCCCGCCGGCTGGCACGCGCCCGGTTGGCCGCCGTCGCAGCAGCCGCCGGGGCAGCAAGGTGGCTACTGGTATCCGCCGCCTCCGCCTCCGCCGCCGAACCCGGGTTGGGGCGACCCGCGGCGGCAGCAGCCCTATCCGCCGTACCAGCACTACCCCCATCCCGGACACGGACCGCAGGGTGGCAATGCGCCCGGCGATCCGCAACAGGAGCGGGGAGGCGACGGCGACCGTCCAGGTGACCGTCAGCACCCGCCTGCGCAGAACTGACAACTTCACACGGGAGTTCACACGGGAGTTCACACGGGAGGCATCGATGACGCGGGCGTACGGTTCGGCGACGGTCAAGATCGCCGAGTTCGACCAACCGCGCGCCGAAGCCGCGGTGCGCGAACTGCTGATCTCGGTCGGGGAGGATCCGGACCGCCCGGGGCTGGTGGACACCCCGGCTCGGGTCGCGCGGGCGTACCGGGAGATGTTTGCGGGCCTCTACACCGATCCCGATGACGTCCTCAACACCACCTTCGACGAGCAGCACGACGAGATGGTGCTGGTCAAGGACATCCCGATGTACTCAACATGCGAGCACCACCTCGTGGCGTTCCACGGGGTGGCGCACGTCGGATACATCCCGGGCGTCGACGGCCGGGTGACGGGGTTGTCGAAACTCGCGCGGGTTGTCGACCTGTACGCGAAGCGGCCGCAGGTCCAAGAGCGGCTGACCGGCCAGGTCGCCGACGCGCTGATGCGCAAACTCGACCCTCGCGGAGTGATCGTCGTCATGGAAGCCGAACACCTCTGTATGGCCATGCGCGGTGTACGCAAGCCCGGCGCCACCACCACCACCTCCGCGGTCCGCGGCCAGTTCAAGACCGACAAAGCTTCGCGGGCCGAGGCGCTGGATCTGATCTTGCGCAAGTGAGCGCCAACGCGGTGCAGGTGGTGGGGGTCGTCAATGTCACCGACGACTCCTTCTCCGACGGCGGCCGGTTCCTCGATCCCGGCCACGCCGTCGCACACGGGATGGCGCTGGCCGCCGAGGGCGCGGCGATCATCGACGTCGGCGGCGAGTCGACCCGGCCGGGCGCCACCCGGGTCGCCCCGGATGTCGAAGCCGCCCGGATCATCCCGGTGGTCGAAGCGCTCGCCGCGGCGGGGATCACCGTGAGCATCGATACGATGCGCGCCCGCGTCGCGAGTGCCGCCCTCGACCACGGCGCCGCGATCGTCAACGACGTGTCCGGCGGCCGGGCCGATCCGGACATGGCTCGGGTGGTCGCGGACGCCCGGGTGCCGTGGATCCTGATGCACTGGCGGTCGGTCGCCACCGAGCGCCCACACCAGGTGCCGGTGTACGGGGACGTGGTGGGCGAGGTGCGCGCGGAACTGCTGGCCAGTGCGGACGCCGCGGTCACCGCAGGCGTGGATCCGATGAACCTGATCATCGACCCGGGCCTAGGATTCGCCAAGACCGGACAACACAACTGGGCGCTGCTGCACGCGCTGCCCGAGCTCGTGGCGACGGATATCCCGGTACTGGTCGGAGCGTCACGCAAACGGTTCCTCGGTGCGCTGCTCGCCGACGCCTACGGCGCGGTGCGTCCCCCCGACGGTCGGGAGACGGCCACCGCGGTGATCTCCGCGCTGGCCGCACTACACGGGGCGTGGGGTGTACGGGTGCACGACGTGCGTGCCTCGGTCGACGCCGTGAAAGTGGTGGGGGCCTGGGAGGGAGGTGGGCAGTGACTGACCGGATCGAGCTGCGCGGGCTGGCCGTACGCGGCAACCACGGCGTCTTGGACCACGAGCGCCGTGACGGTCAGGACTTCGTGATCGACCTGACCGTGTGGCTCGACCTGAAGGCCGCGGCGTCCAGCGACGACCTGGACGACACCGTGGACTACGGCGCGCTCGCGCAGCGCGCGTACGACATCATCTCGGGCCCGCCGCGCGATCTCATCGAGACGGTCGCGGCGGAGATCGCCGAGGACGTCATGAAGGATCCACGCGTCGAGGCCGTCGAGGTGGTGGTGCACAAACCGCAAGCGCCGATTCCGCTGAACTTCGCCGACGTCGCAGTGGTGGCGCACCGGACGCGCGGACGTGAGGAGCGCACGTGAGCAGGGTCGTGCTGTCCATCGGGTCGAACGTCGGTGATCGCCTGGCGCGGCTGCAGTCGGTCGTCGACGGTCTCGGGTCGGCGGTACGCTCGGTGTCACCGATTTACGAGACCGAGGCGTGGGGCGGTGTCGAACAGGGGGCGTTCCTCAACGCGGTGCTGATCGCCGACGATCCCGACCGGGACTGCCATGGTTGGCTGCGCCGGGCACAGCAGCTCGAGCAGGCGGCCGCCCGGGTCCGCGGGCAGCCGTGGGGGCCGCGCACGCTCGACGTCGACATCATCACCTGCCACGACGGGGGCATCGAAATGCGTTCCGGCGCCGCGCAACTGACGCTGCCGCATCCGTACGCGCATCTGCGGGCGTTCGTCCTGATGCCGTGGCTGGCGGCCGAACCCGATGCGACGTTGACGGTGGCGGACACGACGCGGCCTGTCGCACGGTGGCTCGAGGAACTCGACCCCGCCGAGCCTGCGGGCGTGCGGCTGACCGACCTGGCACTGCGCACGGAGATCGTGGCCGACTGATGGGCCCGACCCGTAAACGCGACCTTGCGGCCGCGGTTCTCATCGCGGGCATCGGCGGGTACTTCGCCGCGCTGCTGGCCTATCCGAGGCTGTTCCCGCCTATCACCGTGTTCACCGGCTTACCGCTGCTCGGCGTCGCCGTCGCGATTGCGGCGTGGGGGGTCAACGTGCGCAACAAAATCCGCGACGGTGAGATCGGCGACGGTCCCGGCCGCCTGCATCCGCTGGCGGTGGCCCGCTCCGTCGTGATCGCGAAGGCGTCGGCATGGGTCGGCGCCCCGGTTCTCGGCTGGTGGGCGGGGGTCCTGGTGCAGATCTTGCCGCAGCGCGGCGCACTGCGGGCGGCCGGTGCGGACACGCCGGGTGTGGTGATCGCGGCGGTCAGCGCACTGGCGCTGACGACCGCCGGTCTCTGGCTGCAGAATTGCTGCAAGTCGCCGCCCGAGCGGCCCGAGGACCCCGACACACCGGCGGCCTGAACAGCTCCCCGAGGTGGGCAGTGGAATCGCCGCGCGGGTCGACACGCTCGGTGACCTGTGGCGGTACAGTCGGCCCATGACTGTCCTGCCCCGCGGACCGCGCGCCCGGCGCGGCAATCGCAGGCCGGGCTGGATGCTGCTGACAGTGTTGCTGGTGCTGGCGATCGCGGCAAGTTCTGCGCTGGTGTTCACCAACCGGGTGGAGTTGCTGAAACTCGCTGTCATCCTGGCTTTGTGGGCGGCGGTGGCCGCGGCGTTCGTCTCGGTGATCTATCGCCGGCAAAGCGATCAGGACCAAGCCAAGGCGCGCGATCTCAAACTGGTCTACGACCTCCAACTGGACCGCGAAATCTCGGCGCGCCGCGAGTACGAGCTGACGGTGGAGACACAGCTGCGCCGAGAACTGGCCAGCGAACTGCAGGCGCAGGCCGCTGACGAGGTGGCCGCCCTGCGGGCCGAACTCGCCGCGTTGCGAACCAATCTGGAGATTCTGTTCGACACCGACCTGGCGCATCGACCGGCGATCGAGCACGACCGCACCACCGTGCGCGCCTACCGCGATTGGGCGCCGGACACCGAGACCACCGGTCGTGTGAGCAGCAGCAGGCTCGACGAGATGCTCCGCAACGCCGACGTCGGGCAGAGCGAGTCGCGCACCGAGGAAAGCCCCATCATCGACGTGCCCGCCGAACCGCATCCGCCCGAACCAGATGTGGCGTCACCGCCCCCAGGGTTCGGCGGTGCCCACCGCCGCCCCTCGGAAGCGAAACCCCAGACCCAAGAAGAGCCGCGCCCTCGGCGGCGCCGTGCGGAAGAAGCGTCCCTGCCAGGGGAGGCGCCGGCGTGGGCGGCTCCCGCCGCCGCGCCGAGCCCGCCGCCGCGTCGCGAGCCGACAGGTGAGCCGCTCTTACAGCCCGACCCCGACCCCGACACCAATCCAGGAATCTCGCGGCTGTCGGAGCCCCCCGTCGCGTGGGAGCGGCCCGCGCACGCCCAGGAGCCGCCGCCGGAGTACGTCGGACGACGGCGCGCGCAGGAACCCCCGACCCCGCCGCCGCCCGAACCGCGCCGCGGCAGGCACTCCCCGCCGGGCGACGGCGGCGAGGCCGAGTCCGCGGTGCCGAGGTCCGGGCCTGTGCAAGGTCCACAGGAGACTGCCGACGAGGCGCACGCCCGGCGTCGGCGCAGCCTCGAGGACACCGGCGGTCAGTCCGTCGCCGAATTGCTCGCGCGGCTGCAGGCCAACCCCACCGGCGGTGGTCGTCGGCGCCGCGAGCCGTGAGCTAATCTGCTAGCGACCGTCCGGTACCCGAGCACGAAGGACCGGAACGTAACGAGAACTCAAGACTTGCGAGGTCGCCGGTAATGGAGCAGCCCTCAGTACCGTCGTGGGGTCCGCCCGACGGACTCCGCCCGGCTCGGCTGTCGGTCGGCATCATCTCCGCCGGCCGGGTGGGCACCGCGTTGGGTGTCGCGCTGGAGCGCGCCGGCCACGTCGTCGTCGCATATAGCGCCATCTCGCAGGCTTCCCGCCGGCGTGCCCAGCGCCGACTGCCCGACAGTGCGGTGATGCCGATCCACGACGTCGCGGGCCGTGCCGAATTGCTGCTGCTGGCGGTTCCCGACGCCGAACTGGCCGCGGTGGTCTCCGGTCTGGCCGCCACCGGCGCGGTCCGGCCCGGGGCGATCGTCGCGCACACCTCCGGTGCGAACGGGGTCGGCGTCCTCGCGCCGCTCGGTGAACGCGGGTGCACACCGCTGGCCATCCACCCGGCCATGACCTTCACCGGAGCTGACGAGGACGTCGCTCGGTTGTCCGACGCGTGCTTCGGCGTGACCGCCGCCGACGACGTCGGATACGCGATCGCGCAGTCGTTGGTGTTGGAGATCGGCGGCGAGCCGTTCCGGGTTCGTGAAGACGCCCGCCCGCTGTACCACGCGGCGCTGGCGCATGCAGGTAATCACGTCACCACTGTGATCCTCGACGCCGTCGAGGCTCTGCGGTCCGCACTGTGGGGCCAGGAGCTGTTGGGTCAAGAACTCGTCGGGGACACACCGGGTGGGATCGCCGAGCGCGTGATCGCCCCACTGGCCAGGGCATCGCTGGAGAACGCGCTGCAGCGCGGTCAGGCCGCCCTGACCGGTCCGGTGGCGCGTGGCGACGCCCCGGCGATCGGTGCGCATCTGCGTGCGCTCGCCGAGGTGAACCCCGAAATCGCAGAGGCGTATCGGACCAATTCCCGGCGTACCGCGCAGCGGGCGCACGCATCCGACGACGTGTTCGCGGTCCTGGCGGCGCAGTCATGATCACCCGCCGGCCGGCACAATTCGCCAGAGGCCAACTCAACGTCTACCGGACTCCGCGTGACGTCGCCGACGTGTCCCGCGCACTGCGAACCACGGGGCGCCGCGTGGTCCTCGTCCCGACGATGGGGGCGTTGCACGAAGGTCACCTGAAGCTGGTCCGGACCGCCAGACGGGTGCAGGGTGCGGTGGTCGTCGTGTCCATCTTCGTCAACCCGCTGCAGTTCGGACCGGGGGAGGACCTCGACGCCTATCCACGCACCCTCGACGACGACCTCGCTGCCCTGCGGGAGGAGGGTGTAGAGATCGCGTTCACCCCCACGGTCGCCGACATGTATCCCGACGGCACCCGGACGTCGGTTCATCCCGGTCCGCTCGGCGACGAGCTCGAAGGAGCCTTGCGCCCAGGGCACTTCGCGGGGGTTCTCACGGTGGTGTGCAAGCTGCTGCAGATCGTGCGGCCCGACCGGGCGCTCTTCGGGGAGAAGGATTACCAGCAGTTGGTGCTGATCCGGCAAATGGTGACCGATCTCAACATCGATACCCAGATCGTCGGTGTGCCGACGGTCCGCGAGGCGGACGGCCTGGCCCTGTCGTCGCGCAACCGCTACCTCGACGAGGTCGAGCGCGAACACGCCGGCGCCCTTTCGGCCGCCCTGTTGGCCGGGATGTACGCCGCGTCCAACGGTGCGGCGGCCACGCTGGACGCCGCGCGCGCCGTCCTCGACGAGGTTCCCACCATCGACGTCGACTACCTGCAGCTTCGTGATCCGATGCTGGGACCGGCGCCGTACGAGGGGGCGGCTCGCCTGCTGGTGGCGGCGCGCCTCGGCCGGACCAGGCTGCTCGACAACATCGCCGTCGACATCGGCGCCTCGGGCGGTATCGACGGCCACCCCCGCGTCGGGTCTCCCGACCATCAACTGCCATGGAGGAACTGATGCTTCGCACGATGCTGAAGTCGAAGATCCATCGAGCCACCGTTACGCAGTCTGATCTGCACTACGTCGGCTCTGTCACCATCGACGCCGAGCTGATGGACGCCGCCGACCTCATCGAGGGTGAGCAGGTCACGATCGTGGACATCGACAACGGCAATCGATTGGTGACCTACGCGATCACCGGCGCCCGCGGCAGCGGTGTGATCGGAATCAACGGCGCCGCAGCGCACCTTGTGCACCCCGGGCATCTGGTGATCGTGATCGCCTACGGCACCATGGAGGACGCCGAGGCACGCGAATATCAGCCGCGGGTGGTCTTCGTCGACGCCGACAACAGGCAGGTCCACCTCGGCAGCGATCCAGCCCTGGTACCGGACACCGCCGACGGCCTGATGTCACCCCGGAGAGCAGGAACGAAGTGACCCGAGAGATGACGAGGTAGCGAAGTGCTGCTCGCCATCGACGTCCGCAACACCCACACCACCGTCGGGCTGATCTCCGGAGCCGGCGACCATGCGAAAGTCGTCCAGCAGTGGCGTATCCGGACCGAATCCGAAGCCACCGCCGACGAACTCGCGCTGACCATCGACGGTCTGATCGGTGACGACTCGGAGCGCCTCACCGGTGCCGCCGGGCTGTCCACGGTGCCATCGGTGTTGCAGGAGGTCCGCCTGATGCTCGAACAGTACTGGCCGTCGGTTCCGCACGTGATGATCGAACCGGGTGTCCGCACGGGCATCCCGCTGCTGGTCGACAACCCCAAGGAGGTCGGTGCGGACCGGATCGTCAACTGCCTGGCGGCCTACCACCGGTTCGACAGCGCCGCGATCGTCGTCGACTTCGGCTCATCGATCTGCGTCGACGTCGTCTCGGCCAAGGGGGAGTTCCTCGGAGGTGCGATCGCGCCCGGAGTGCAGGTGTCCTCGGATGCGGCAGCGGCCCGGTCGGCGGCCTTGCGCCGCGTCGAACTGAGCCGGCCGCGGTCGGTGATCGGGAAGAACACCGTGGAGTGCATGCAGTCCGGCGCTCTGTTCGGATTCGCCGGGCTGGTCGACGGTCTGGTAAACCGAATCCGCGAAGACGTCGACGGGTTCTCCGGCAACGACGTCGCGGTGGTCGCCACCGGTCACACCGCACCGCTGGTGCTTCCGGACCTGCACACGGTCGCGCACTACGACCGTCACCTCACCCTCGACGGCCTGCGGTTGGTCTTCGAACGCAACCGGGAGGGCCAGCGACGACGTTAGGACTGTGCACGCGGCTGGCCGAGCCGGGCTCCCACCGATTCGCGCGACGAGCCAGAAGGTGGGTGCTGCAGCGGGTGAAGGGAGCAGCCCAACCTCCACAGTGGCTCAGGTCATACCGGCACCTCCCGGCCTCCTACCGGTCAACCTCGCTGAGCTGGCCGTCCACCCAGTTCTGTAGCTGTGCCAGCGGTACGGCGCCGGCGAGGCGGCCGATCTCGCGACCGTCGCGGTGCAGCACCAGCAGTGGGATGCCTTGCACGTGGAAGCGGGCAGCCGACGACGGGGCCTGATCGACGTTGAGTTTGACGATCTTGAGCCGGCCGGCACGTTGCTGTGCGAGTTTTTCGAGGTTGGGGGCCATTGCGCGGCAGGGGCCGCACCACGGTGCCCACAGGTCCACCAAGACGGGTACCGACGACTGCAACTCGGCGTCGAACGTGGCCGCTGCAGCCTCCACCAGCCAGGGCAGCGGTCGGTGACAGGATCCGCAACGTGGCGTTCCCCGAGGGGTGGGGCGGACGCGGTTGGACTTCCCGCAGTGCGGGCAACGGACGACCGAGGCCGCCGAGTCGGCGGCGGCATGGTCCCCGGTCGTCGTCTTTCTTGCGAATTCTTTCTCGCCCGTGCTCATGTCACCCATGCTGGTCATTCTTCGTCAAGATCGCTATGCACACAGTGGTTCAACGCTCGGATTCCGAGAGTGCTGGTTCACATTCTTCGACAATTCGAGGCGCGCAGCCATTCCCGATGGCGACGCGGGCTTGGCTGCTCCACCGGCCGCGTCATCGCGCTGCGGTGATGCGGGCCCAGCCTTGCGCCCGGCGGTCACCGGCACCTGGCCGGTCTGGAACGCCGCGGCCAACCACTCGACCGCGCTCCGCGCGGCCAACCGCTCGACCGCGCTCCGCGCGGACTCCCGCAGATCTGCGCGGGCGAGGCGCCCCACCATTCGGCGGGAGTCCCTTGAACCGCCAGTCGAGCGCCTGATCAGCTAGCGCGGCGACGGCGTCGTGATCGATGCGGCTGCGCATCGGTTCGTCAAAGGCGCTGAGGTCGCCGCCGACGATTGCGGCGTGCAGGGTGGTGGCAAAGACAGCAATTAAGCTGGCACCCCGTGACACCGACCGCCGGCGGCGACAACACGCCCGAGAACGATCCTGACATCCCCGAGCAGTTCCGCATTCGTCAGGCCAAGCGGTTGCGTCTGCTGGCCGACGGGCGCGACCCCTACCCGGTGGCCGTGGACCGCACGCACACCCTCGCCGAGGTGCGGGCCGCTTTTCCGGACCTGCCCGTTGACTCCCAGACCGGAGAGGTCGTCGGCGTCGCGGGCCGCGTCGTGTTCGCCCGCGACTCGGGGAAGCTGTGTTTCGCCACTATCCAGGAAGGTGACGGTACGCAGCTCCAGGCCATGGTCAGCCTCGCCGAAGTGGGGCAGGAATCGCTCGACAGCTGGAAAGCCGACGTCGACCTGGGTGACATCGTGTTCCTGCACGGGCAGGTCATCAGTTCGCGTCGCGGCGAGCTGTCTGTGCTGGTCGATTCTTGGCAAATCGTCTCCAAGTCGCTAAGACCGTTGCCGGTTGCGCACCGGGAGATGAGCGAGGAGGCGCGCGTGCGGCAACGCTACGTCGATCTCATCGTGCGTCCCGAGGCCCGCACCATCGCGCGTCAACGCGTTGCCGTCGTACGCGCTGTCCGCAACGCGCTGGAGCGGCGTGGATTCCTCGAACTCGAGACTCCCATGCTGCAGACCCTGGCCGGCGGCGCGGCGGCCAGGCCCTTCGTCACGCACTCCAACGCGCTCGACGTGGACCTATACCTACGCATCGCGCCGGAACTGTTCCTCAAGCGCGCCCTGGTCGGCGGTTTCGAGAAGGTCTTCGAGCTCAATCGCAACTTCCGAAACGAAGGTGTCGACTCAACGCATTCCCCTGAATTCGCGATGTTGGAGACTTATCAGGCATACGGCGACTACAACGATTCCGCTGTCATGACCCGGGAACTAATTCAGGAGGTCGCCGACGAGGCGATCGGCACCCGTCAAGTGCCATTGGCAGATGGTACTGTCTACGACCTCGACGGCGAGTGGGAGTCGGTGGAAATGTACCCGTCGCTGTCCGCGGCGCTGGGTGAGGAGATCACGCCGCAGACCACTGCCGAAGAACTCTGGCGGATCGCCGACCGACTGGGTATGGAGATTCCGCGGGACCGCGGATACGGCCACGGGAAATTGGTGGAGGAACTGTGGGAGCACACCGTCGGCGAGGATCTCTGGGCGCCCACCTTCGTACGGGACTTCCCGGTGGAGACCACCCCGCTGACGCGGTCGCATCGCAGCATGCCCGGCGTCACGGAGAAGTGGGATCTGTATGTCCGCAAGTTCGAGTTGGCCACCGGGTATTCCGAACTCACCGACCCGGTAATTCAACGGGACCGATTCGAGGCACAGGCGCGGGCGGCGGCCGCCGGTGACGACGAGGCAATGATTCTCGATGACGATTTCCTGACGGCATTGGAGTACGGCATGCCGCCGACCACTGGTACCGGAATGGGCGTCGACCGGTTGTTGATGGCGCTTACCGGCCTGTCAATTAGGGAGACAATTCTCTTCCCGATTGTTCGCCGTCACGCCAAGTGAACTCCTGCGAAAGCGGCGTTGTTGAATCGTGTATATTCATATGACACATGGGAGGCCGCGATCCGGTAACCACAACTATCCGCCAAGCGCAGGCAGAAGGGTCAGTGTGAATTGATGGCGAAGAAAGTCACCGTCACGTTGGTCGATGATTTCGACGGTGAAGGTACCGCCGATGAAACGGTTGAATTCGGACTCGACGGAGTCAGCTATGAGATCGATCTCTCCAGCAGGAACGCGAAGAAGCTGCGCGAAGACCTGAAGCAGTGGGTCGACGCGGGGCGCCGCGTCGGCGGTCGCCGCCGTGGCCGTGCCACCGGACCAATCAGGGCCCGCGGTGCCATCGATCGCGAGCAGAGCGCAGCGATCCGGGAATGGGCCCGCCGTAACGGTCACAACGTCTCTACCCGCGGCCGGATCCCCGCCGACGTCATCGACGCCTTCCACGCCGCAACCTGAGTTCGGCAACAATGGGCAACGCCTTGGTGCGTTGCCCGTTTCGCGTCTGATGCCCGGGCAGAGGGGCTTTCGCTGCTGGCGAACCGATCGTCGCCGCGCTCCGGAAACGAATCCCCGGATTGCAGCGTTGACATGGTCAGCAGCAACAACCAGGGCGAACGGTGCAGTACCGACGGCGTCGGAGGTCCGGGCAAACTGGTATTCGATGGCGGTACGGACCGCCAATCACGGCGCTCGCTGCAGCCGACCGATAGAGTGGACGGCAGGTGTACTGAAGTTCAGTGGCAACAGTCAGTAGCGGCGCCTCTGGGCAACGTACGCCACCTATGCGATGGAGAGCAGGTAACCACCGATGTTCGAACGTTTTACCGACCGTGCCCGCAGGGTCGTCGTCCTGGCTCAGGAAGAAGCCCGGATGCTCAACCACAATTACATCGGCACCGAGCACATCCTCCTGGGACTTATTCACGAGGGCGAGGGTGTAGCGGCCAAGTCTCTGGAGTCGCTGGGCATCTCCCTGGAAGGCGTGCGCAGCCAGGTCGAGGAGATTATCGGCCAGGGCCAGCAGGCGCCGTCCGGCCACATCCCCTTCACCCCGCGCGCCAAGAAGGTCCTGGAGCTGTCCCTGCGCGAGGCGCTGCAACTCGGCCACAACTACATCGGCACCGAGCACATCTTGCTCGGTCTCATCCGCGAGGGTGAGGGTGTCGCCGCCCAGGTCCTGGTCAAGCTCGGCGCCGAGCTGACGCGCGTGCGGCAGCAGGTGATCCAGCTGCTCAGCGGCTACCAGGGCAAGGAGTCCGCGGAGGCCGGTACCGGCGGCCGCGGGGGAGAGTCCGGCAACCCCTCCACCTCCCTGGTGCTCGACCAGTTCGGCCGCAACCTGACCGCAGCCGCGATGGAGGGCAAACTCGACCCCGTCATCGGCCGTGAGAAGGAGATCGAGCGGGTCATGCAGGTGCTCAGCCGCCGCACCAAGAACAACCCCGTGCTGATCGGCGAGCCAGGTGTCGGCAAGACCGCGGTCGTCGAGGGCCTCGCCCAGGCGATCGTCCACGGCGAGGTGCCCGAAACGCTGAAGGACAAACAGCTCTACACACTCGACCTGGGGTCACTGGTAGCCGGTTCGCGCTACCGCGGTGACTTCGAGGAGCGCCTGAAGAAGGTCCTCAAGGAGATCAACACCCGCGGCGACATCATCCTGTTCATCGACGAGCTGCACACCCTCGTCGGCGCGGGCGCCGCCGAGGGCGCGATCGACGCCGCCAGCATCCTCAAGCCGAAGTTGGCCCGCGGTGAGCTGCAGACCATCGGCGCCACCACCCTCGACGAGTACCGCAAGTACATCGAGAAGGACGCCGCCCTGGAACGCCGCTTCCAGCCGGTCCAGGTCGGTGAGCCGACCGTCGAGCACACCATCGAGATTCTCAAGGGTCTGCGCGACCGCTACGAGGCGCACCATCGCGTCTCGATCACCGACAGCGCGATGGTGGCCGCAGCGACACTGGCCGACCGCTACATCAACGACAGGTTCCTGCCGGACAAGGCGATCGACCTGATCGACGAGGCCGGTGCCCGGATGCGGATTCGCCGGATGACCGCTCCACCAGACCTGCGCGAGTTCGACGAGAAGATCGCCGATGCCCGCCGGGAGAAGGAGTCCGCGATCGACGCGCAGGACTTCGAGAAGGCCGCGAGCCTGCGCGACAAGGAGAAGCAACTCGTCGCCCAGCGCGGGGAGCGGGAGAAGCAATGGCGCTCGGGTGATCTCGACGTCGTGGCGGAGGTCGACGACGAGCAGATCGCCGAGGTGCTCGGCAACTGGACCGGCATCCCGGTGTTCAAGCTGACCGAGGAGGAGACAACTCGGCTGCTGCGTATGGAGGACGAGCTGCACAAGCGGATCATCGGCCAGGAAGACGCCGTCAAGGCCGTCAGCAAGGCGATCCGTCGCACCCGCGCCGGCCTGAAGGATCCCAAGCGCCCCTCGGGCTCGTTCATCTTCGCCGGCCCGTCCGGTGTCGGTAAGACCGAGCTCTCGAAGGCGCTGGCGAACTTCCTGTTCGGCGACGACGACGCACTCATCCAGATCGACATGGGCGAGTTCCACGACCGCTTCACGGCGTCGCGGCTGTTCGGTGCCCCTCCGGGCTACGTCGGCTACGAAGAGGGCGGCCAGCTCACCGAGAAGGTGCGCCGCAAGCCGTTCAGCGTCGTGCTGTTCGACGAGATCGAGAAGGCCCACCAGGAGATCTACAACAGCCTCCTGCAGGTCCTCGAGGACGGCCGCCTCACCGACGGTCAGGGTCGCACGGTCGACTTCAAGAACACCGTGTTGATCTTCACCTCGAACCTCGGTACCTCCGACATCAGCAAGGCGGTCGGGCTCGGCTTCACCAAGGGCGGTGGCGAGAACAACTACGAGCGGATGAAGCAGAAGGTCAACGACGAGCTGAAGAAACACTTCCGCCCGGAGTTCCTCAACCGCATCGACGACATCATCGTGTTCCACCAGCTGACGCAGGACGAGATCATCAAGATGGTCGACCTGATGATCGGCCGGGTGTCCAACCAGCTGCGGGCCAAGGACATGACGATGGAGCTCACCGACCGGGCCAAGGCGTTGCTGGCCAAGCGCGGGTTCGATCCCGTGCTCGGGGCACGGCCGCTGCGTCGCACGATCCAACGCGAGATCGAGGACCAGCTGTCGGAGAAGATCTTGTTCGAGGAGATCGGACCCGGTCAGCTGGTCACCGTCGACGTCGACAATTGGGACGGCGAGGGGACAGGCGAGGACGCGAGATTCACCTTCATCGGTGGTGCGAAGCGGTCTGAGCCCCTCGAGCCAGATCTGGCGCAAGCCGGCGCCGCCGGTGCGCCGGGCGCAGCCGAGTAACGACGAGTCGCAAACGGGCGGTCACCTCACGGGGGCCGCCCGTTTCGTCTTTCCCGGACGTTCGACCAGGGTGACGGCGCGATTTCGCCGCGCCATGCTTAGGATGTGCGATGTAATCGGCAGGCGTAGGAATCTGGTGAGAATCCAGAACGGTCGCGCCACTGTGAGAGTCAGACCCGACGCCTGCTTCATTCCACTCGGGACGCGAAATCCCGGAAAGGACCCCTGATGACGTCACCGCAAGCGCGCCAGACCCGCGTTCCGGCCATCGACCTGTCGGCCATGCGCGCCACGGTCTGGTTGTCGGCCACCGCGTTCCTGGCGCTGCTGGTGCTCTACTTCCTCGGCTTCGATCAGGGGGCGAGGTCGGTCTTCGGCGCCGACAACACGGCGATCCACGAATTCGTCCACGACGCACGCCATCTCCTCGGCTTCCCCTGCCACTGACCGACCGGCAGAGGAGGGACGAAGTCAACATGGAGCGGCAGATCATCGGGCGCGGCCTTCTGGCCGGTGCCCTCGCAGCCGCGGTCGCGTTCGTCTTCGCGCGGATCTTCGTCGAACCCGTCATCGACCGGGCCATCGCGTACGAAGGCGGTGTCGGCGCCGCTCACCAGGCGATCGAACACGCCGGACACGGCCACAGCCACGGCGAGGACGGCGGGGGATTCTCCCGCGCCATCCAGATGAACGTTGGCCTGGGCTTCGGCATGCTCACGTTCTGCGTCGCGATGGGCGCATTGTTCGCGATCGTGTTCGCCGTCGCCTACGGACGAGTCGGCAACGTCTCCGCTCGGTTGCTGTCGCTGTACGTGGCCGCCGGCATGTTGTTGAGCCTCTACGTCGTCCCGTCTCTGAAATATCCGGCGAGCCCGCCGGCGCTGAGTCTCGACGAGACCCTGCGGCAGCGGACGCTGCTGTACCTGCTGGTGGTCGCCATGTCGGCCGCGCTGCTAGTCGGAGCCGTCTATTTGGGGCGCCGATTGCAGGAGCGGCTCGGCACCTGGAATGCCACGCTGGCAGGCGCGGGTGCCTACGTGGTGGTCAGCACGGTGTTGATGCTGGTTCTGCCGACCGTCGACGAGACGCCCGGTCCCGTCCGTGACGACGCCGGGGTGATCGTGTACGAGGGCTTCCCGGCCGACGTCCTCTACGACTTCCGGCTGTACTCGCTGGGCACTCAGGCAGTGATGTGGGCGACGATCGCGTGCGTGTTCGCACCGCTGGCGTCGCGTCTGCTCGACGGCCGCCGAGAGATCCTCCGGGCGTGAGCGAGGTCGTCCGGCTGACACTGGTGTCGCACGCGATGACCGACGCCGTGTCGGCCGGACGGTTCCCCACCGACGAGCCGCTGAACGCCCAGGGTAACCGCCAGGCCGACACCTGTGTCGAGCTGGGGCCCACCGACGCCGCGTACTGCGGACCGGAGAAGCGGACCAGGCAGACCGCCGAGCTTCTCGGTCTGCACGCCGTCGTCGAACCGCTGCTTGCCGATCTCGACTGCGGCCGGTGGCGCGGCGACGTGCTCGGCGGTGTGGAGCCGGCCGAGCTCGCGATCTGGCTCACCGATCCGGCCCAGGCGCCGCACGGCGGGGAGACGGTGGTTCAGGTGATCGAGCGGGTGCGTCGGTGGATGGACTCACTGGCGCGTCGGCGCGGCAGATTGGTGGCCGTCACCCATCCTGCTGTCGTGCGCGCGGCCATCCTGGTCGTGCTCGACGCGCCCGCGAAGTCGTTCTGGCGCGTGGACATCGCGCCGGTGAGCCGCACGGTGCTGCACTTCCGCGGCCACGCGTGGACACTGCGGTCCCCTCTTTGACTCGCGCGTCAGTCGGCGACCGGCACCATCGCGAAGGTCTGGTGCACGATCGACAGCAGCCATCTCGCTGCGGTGCGACTGCGGTACCGGGGCCAGTTGAGCTGGAAACTCACCACCCACGGCTGGCCGGTGTGGTCGACGGCGTACCAGCTGAATGTCAGGTCGCCGGGCAGGTTGCCGCCCTTCGCCCCGATGTATGGCCATTTCGCGCGGTCGACATCTACCCCGGGGATGGCCGAAAGGATGTCCTTGACGGGGGCGGCCTCGCCGACAGCCGCGGCCTGCAGCGCGGCGTGGACGCGGCAGATGTCGGATGCGCTGCCGTACCACTCGGCGCCGTAATCGGAGGCCGGCGTATGCGTGCGGGCCGGGTCGGGTTCGTACGGACGCGAATCGGTCTGCTTCAGCAGCGCCGCGCGGCCGGCAGGGTCGGCCTTCTTCCACTGCTCGCGCAAATCGGGCTCACCCCAGCCTACGGAGAACATCTCGTGCATGGTCGGGAACGGCGTCATGCTGGCCGGATCGTGGTGGCCGGCGGCTACCAGCGCCCGCTCCACCGCACCCGGGCCGAGGCGCTCGATCAGCAGGTCGGTGGCCATGTTGTCGCTGGCGGAGATCATCTGCTGGGCCGCGGAGCGGACCGATACGGTCGCACCGGTCGGCAGTTCGTCGAGGCCGGCCGAACCGACGGCCTTCGAACGCTCGGTGATGGTGAGCTGGTCGTCCCAGTTCACGCGGCCGGTGGTGACGGCGTCGGCCACGGCGAGCAGTACGTAGAGCTTGAAGATCGACGCCAGCGGCAGCGACATCTCGGTGTTGGTGCCTGACACCTTTTGGCACTTGCCGATCGGGCCGCCCTGGGTGACCCGCGACACCTGGTAGGAGTAACGCGCGCCGGAGCTGCCCAATACGGCGTCGATGTCCGCCCAGTTCTCGATCACCGGCGGGCGCAACGTCACGTCGAACCGGTCGACCAAACCGTTGTCGTCGGTGCGCAGATCGATGTCCTGTTCGGCGCCGTACGGCGTCTCGACGCGCAGGGTCGCGGTGCCCGCGCGGATGTCGACCCCGGTGACGGTGATCGGGCGGTCCCACCACAGGTTGCCCATGGCGTCGATGATGCCGTCGACCTCGGCCTCGACGGCCATCGTGCGCACGTTGACATCGCCGATGGGCCAGTCGGAATTGACCATGTCCATGGTCTGCTTGGCGCGCAGGCCCTGTGGCGTAGTGGTGCCGATGTGCGCGCCGTAAGCCGCGTCGGCCGGTGCGGTGCGCTGGTCGCCGCATCCGGACACTGAGGAGACGACGAGCGCGGCAGCAGTCGCCAGGCCGGTCACCCGGCGTGCTGTTCGCGTCGCGTCAGGCCTTCTCGCCGGACCCCGCAACGTCGAGCACGACCTCGAATTCCAGCAGCGAGGCACCGGTCGCGACCGGGTTGGCGGCCTGACCCTTGTGCGCCTCGATCGCCGGGCCGGTCGCCCAGGCTTGGAATGCCTCTTCGGTTTCCCACTGCGTGACGACGAAGTAGCGGTTCTCGCCCCTGACGGGCCGCAACAGCTGGAAGCCGAGGAAGCCGGGCTGGTTGTCGACGGCGTGTGCGCGGTGCGCGAACCGCTTCTCCAATTCCGGGCCGGCGTCCGGCGGGACCTCGATTGCATTGATCTTCACCACAGGGTTCTGGCTGGGCATGCGGTTAGGTTACCGCTTGGGCTGGGCAAGATGAGCACATGCACTCGCCACTGTTGACCCCCCGGGGTGGCGACGGCGCACCGCTGGTCCTGGTGCACGGCCTGATGGGACGCGGCACCACGTGGGGGCGTCAGCTGCCGTGGCTGACCGGTCTTGGCACGGTCTACACCTACGACGCGCCGTGGCACCGCGGCCGGGATGTGGTCGATTCGCATCCGATAGGTACAGAGTGCTTCGTGGCCGAACTCGGCGACGCGGTCGCGCGCATCGGCTGCCCGGCCACGCTGATCGGTCATTCGATGGGCGCGCTGCACGCGTGGTGCCTGGCCGCGGACCGGCCCGACCTGGTGACCGCGGTGGTGGTCGAAGACATGGCGCCGGACTTTCGCGGCCGCACCACCGGACCCTGGGAACCGTGGCTGCGCGCGCTGCCCGTCGAGTTCGAAACCGAACAACAGGTGTTCGCCGAGTTCGGCCCGATCGCCGGGCGCTACTTCCTCGAGGCCTTCGACCGCACCGCGACCGGGTGGCGGCTGCACGGGCGGCGGCGTCACTGGATCGACATCGCCGCCGAGTGGGGGCGCCGCGACTTCTGGCATCAGTGGCAACAGGTGCGGGTCCCGGCCCTGTTGCTCGAGGCGGGAAACACCGTCACGCCGCCGGGACAGATGCGTCAGATGGCCGAAACCGGTTACCGCACGAGGTATCTGAAGGTGCCCGACGCCGGTCATCTCATTCACGACGAGCAGCCGAAGGTGTACCGCGGCGCCGTGGAGGCATTCCTAACGTCGCTCCCCCAGCACGCCTGAGGCCGGCCGCACCGGGTGTTCCTCGAAGCGGGTGCGGATCGCGTCGAGGTCGTGTTGGACCCGGTGATAATCGCGGTCCTCGTCGCGCCGGCTGTCGAATCGTCCTGCCATCGGGGCCCACACACGGAACTGGTCGAGGTCCCAGCGCAGGATCCCGGCCCGGCGTGCTGTCCAGATCAGGACCGCCGTCAGGGCGAACGGATTCAACACGGCGAGGGAGATCAGTGCTGTAGTCACGGCAGTTATCTTTCGACTGGGCACAGTCCGCCAACAGTGGCAGGACTGACCGCTTACGCTAATATGCTGCCATGCCGCTGAGAAGCGTATCGACACTCGTGCTCGACGGGCTGGCGGTTTTCGAGTTCGGCATCATCTGCGAGGTTTTCGGTATCGACCGCTCCGCGGATGGCGTCCCCGTTTTCGACTTCAAGGTCTGCGGACCGGTGGCGGGTGAACCCGTGCGCTCGACGATCGGCGCTCACCTCAGCCCGCGGCACGACTTCGACGATCTCCTAGGCGCGGACCTGGTCGCCGTACCCGCGATCGCCTCCGGCGGCAACGGCTACCCGCGCGAGGCGCTCGAGGTGCTGCGCGAGGCGGCCGCACGCGGATCGATCATCCTGACGGTCTGCTCGGGGGCCTTCGTCGTCGGCGCCGCGGGGCTGCTCGACGGCAGGCCGTGTACGACGCACTGGATGTATGCCGATCTGCTGGCGCGGACGTACCCCACCGCTCGGGTCGACCGTAACGTGCTGTTCGTCGACGACGGCAACCTGATCACGAGTGCCGGTACCGCGGCCGGAATCGACGCCTGCTTGCACCTGGTCCGGCGCGAACTGGGCAGCGAGGTCACCAATCGGATCGCCCGCCGGATGGTGGTGCCGCCCCAGCGCGACGGCGATCAGCGGCAGTACATCGAACAGCCGATCCCCCTCAGACGCTCGGAACGCTTTGCGCCGCAACTAGACTGGATCGTGGCCAATCTCGAGAAGCCGCACACCGTCAGCACGCTCGCGCGGCGGGCCAACATGTCGGCGCGCACCTTCGCCCGTCGCTTCGTCGAGGAGACGGGCACCACCCCGATGCAGTGGGTGACCGATCAGCGGGTTCTCTATGCGCGTCGGATGCTCGAGGAGAGCGATCTCGACATCGAGCGCATCGCCGAGCGGTCCGGATTCGGTACGGCCACCCTGCTGCGCCACCACTTCCGCCGGACCGTCGGCGTGACCCCCACCGACTACCGCAGGCGGTTCTGTTGCAACGACACCGAGGCCGAGCCTACGGCGTAGGGCTGCTGCCGTCGGTTCACGGTTGCGGCGTCGTCACGCCACGCCAGGCGTCGACGGCGATGCACCCCTGACGAAACAGTGCCTCCATCGCGGCGCCGTCGACCGGACGGGACAGCATGAAACCCTGGGCGCGCGGGCAACCCAGGTCGAGCAACGTCGTGGCGGCCGCGACGGTCTCGACGCCCTCGGCGACGACCTCGAGTTCGAACGCGTCGGCCAACGCCAGGATCGCGCGAACGATCGCCAGGTCGCCGGGGCTGGCGCCGAGGTCACGCACGAAGCCACGGTCGATTTTCAGGGTGTCGACCGGAAGTGACTTCAGGTGCGTCAGAGCGCTGTAGCCGGTGCCGAAGTCGTCGATCGCGATACGCACGCCGACCTCTTTGAGCGCCGCCAATGTGTGGCGGGTGGCCTCGATGTCCTGGACCACCACACTCTCGGTGATCTCCAGGCAGACAGCGGAACCGCCGACCCCGAACTCATCGAGGGTGTCCGCGACAGTGGCCGCGAACCCGTCCGAAACCAGTTGCACGGGGGAGACGTTGACGCGCAGGACCGCGTCGCAGGCCGTACGCCGCGACCTCCAGCGGGCGAAGTCCGCGCACGCCGAGCGCATCACCAGGCGACCGAGTTTTCCTGCCAGATTGATGGACTCGGCCACGCCGATGAACGACTCGGGCAGCAGCAGGCCCCGCGTCGGATGCCGCCAGCGGACCAGCGCCTCGGTGCCGAGCACCTTTCCGGTGCGCATGTCCACCTCGGGTAGGTAGTGCAGGACCAGAGCGCTACTGGCTTCGTCGATCACCCCTTCGAGATGCATCTCGATGTCGTTGCGGATGGCGTGCTGCGACGCCATCTCGGTGGTGAACACCGCGGTCCTGCTGCCCCCGGCGCTCTTTGCCGACAGCGCGGCCTGGTCGGCTCGGCGCAGTAGGTCCGACGTGGTGTCGTCACCGGGGGTCCCGACGGCCACACCGATACTCACCGTACGGGCGAGCATCTCCCCGTCGATCTCCACCCTGCGCTGCAAGAAGGTCTGCAGCTGGCGGGCGAAGCTCTCGACCGTCTCGACATCCATCGGGTCGTCGGGCACCACCACGAACTCGTCACCGCCGACGCGGGCGATCGCGGCGGGTCTCTCGGTCCCGGCCCGCAACCGTTCGGCGAACATCTTGATGAACTGGTCGCCCGCGCTGTGCCCCAGGTAGTCGTTGACGGTTTTGAGGCGGTCCAGGTCGAGGAAGAGCGCCGACACCGGACCGGGGCGCCCCTCGGCGAGACGCTGGTCGAGGTGCGCCATCAGGGCCCGGCGGTTGAGCAGCCCGGACAGGTCGTCGTGCTGGGCGAGGTACTGGAGTTGCTCTTCGGCGGCGATGCGGGCCTGCAACTGGGCGAACAGCGTCGCGATCGCCTGCAGCGCGTTCAGCTCCTCGGGGGTCCACTCGCGGTCACCGACCTTGATGAATCCGAGGATGCCCGAGGTCGTCTCTCCCGAGAGCAGCGGCACGCACGCCATCGACACCGACGGCACACCTCGGCCCTTCTCGATGCGGCGCTGGTAGTCGTCGTTGTCCGGGTCGGGTCGCACGATGAGGGGCGTCTTGAGGTATTCGGCCTGCCGGAAGATCGGGTCGGCCTCGGAGAAAAAGATGACCCCGATCGGATCCGGGTCCGGAATGTGATCGCGGATCGGCCATTCGGCCACCAGCTTGGTCGCCTTGATGATGTGGTCGTTGTGACGCAGGAAGCTGAAGTCGACGCCGAGATGGGCGACGACGTCGGCGAGGACCCGGGTGCAGCTGTCGACCACGTTGGCGGCGGTGGCGGCCATCAACTCCGCGGCCGCCGCGGTGACGACCTGATCCAGGCTGCGGGTCATGTGCTGACGGTATCCCCCAGGAGGTTCCCCGGGTGGGTCACCATCCTGGTATCGCCGCGTTCACGAACCCTCGCCGGCGAGCGCGAAGCGGCCGTCGGTGGCCTGCTCGACCAGCCCGTCGGCGAGGAGCGAATCCAGTGCGCGGTCGCGCTGTGCCGGGTCCGTCTGCCACGCGACGTCGAGTTGGGCGCGCGACACCGGCGACTCGCGGTCGCGGAGCACATCGAGCAGCCGGCCGCGCACCTGCCGATCGGTGCCCGCGTAGCGCTGCACTTTGCGGGTCGGTGTGGTCGCCGCCGGATACCCCAGCGAGCGCCATGTGCACGCGCCCAGTGGGCAAAAGCCGCAGCGCGGTCGGCGCGCCCTGCATACCGTCGCCCCCAGTTCCATCACCGCAACCGAGAAACGCGGTGCCTCAGGGCCTTCCGGGAGCAGCGCGGCCACGTCGTCGAGGTCGCGGCTGCTCGCCGGGCTGTCGGCACGGCCATGCACGGTACGTGCGACAACCCGGCGGACGTTGGTGTCGACCACCGGCACCTGCTGCCCATAGGCGAAGCAGGCCACAGCTCTGGCGGTGTATGCGCCGATGCCCGGCAGGGTCAACAGGACCTCGACGTCCGACGGCACCTCGTCACCGTGCTCGGTCGCGATCACCGTCGCGCATTCGTGCAGACGTTTGGCCCGGCGCGGGTACCCGAGCTTGCCCCAGGCGCGCAGCACGTCGGCGGCACCAGCGGCGGCGGTGGCCGACGGCGTCGGCCACCGTGCGATCCAGCTCAGCCAGGTCGGTTCGACGCGGGCCACCGGCGTCTGCTGCAACATGAACTCGCTGACCAGGATCTGCCAGGGCGTCACACCCGGCCTGCGCCACGGCAGGTCCCGCTGCTCACGGTCATACCAAGCCAAAAGCCCGGCCGCGTCGATCATCTCTCAACCACTCAGGCAGAATATGCCGCATGCCGAATACCAGCCCGGTGACTGCATGGAAGGCACTCAGAGCGGGAAACGAGCGCTTCGTCGCGGGTCGGCCCGAGCATCCGAGCCAGGGCATCGAGCACCGCGCCGGCCTCGCGGAGGCCCAGCGGCCCACCGCGGTGGTATTCGGCTGCGGTGACAGCCGGGTGGCCGCGGAGATCATCTTCGACCAGGGCCTCGGCGACATGTTCGTCGTGCGCACGGCAGGCCACGTCATCGACTCCGCGGTGCTCGGCTCCATCGAGTACGCGGTGACGGTCCTCGAAGTGCCGCTTATCGTGGTGCTCGGTCACGACAGCTGCGGTGCGGTGAAGGCGACGCTGTCCGCGCTGGACGACGGCGTCGTGCCCGGCGGCTATGTCCGCGACATCGTCGAAAGGGTGACTCCGTCGATCCTGCTGGGTCGTCGCGACGGGTTGACCCGAGTCGACGAGTTCGAGGAGCGCCATGTCAACGAAACTGCGGTGCAACTGCACGACCGGTCCACCGCGATCGCCTCGCGCATCGAGGCGGGCACGGTCGCCATCGCCGGTGTGACTTATCACCTGGCCGACGGCCGCGCACAGCTGCGCGCCCACCTGGGCGACATCGGCGAAGCCTGAGGCGACACGCCGAAGCACCTCGGCCGATTGGGCGTGACCGGGCTTTACCGTGGTCATGTGCTGGATCTGGAACCGCAAGGCCCGCTGCCTACGCAGATCTACTGGCGGCGCAGGGCGCTGGCGCTGGGCGTCGCGGTGGTGGTCATCGGGATCGTCGCCGCAGTGGTCGCGATGGTGGTGTCGAGCGGTTCGGACGCAGAGACGAAGAACGCCGAGCAGTCGGCTACCGCCGAGGTGGGGCCCGCGCCGCTGCCGGGGGAGAACCCAGAGGTCAAGACTCCGATCGTGCCGCCGCTGCAGCAGGCTCCGCCACCCACGCCGACGCCCACCGCGGCCGTCGCACCGCCGCCGGTGCTGCAGGAGGGCGACGACTGCCCGGATTCCACGCTCGCCGTCAAGGGCATCACCAGCCAGCCCGAGTACGTCGTCGGCGATCAGCCGAAATTCACGATGGTCGTCACCAACATCGGCCTGGTCGCCTGCAAGCGTGACGTGGGTGCGGCCGTGCTTGCGGCGTACGTGTACTCGCTCGACAACACCCGCCTGTGGTCCAACCTCGACTGCGCCCCGTCGAACGAGACCCTGGTCAAGACCTTCGCTCCGGGTGAGCAGGTCACAACGGAGGTCACGTGGACGGGGATGGATTCGGCACCGCAGTGCCCCCTGCCCCGTCAGCCGATCGGCGCCGGCACGTACAACCTGATCGTGCAGCTGGGCAACCTCCGGTCCTCGCCGGTGCCGTTCATCCTGGCTCCCGCCACGCCGCCGGGTCAGGCGCCGGCACCCGGCGCCCCGGGTGCCCAGCCTCCCGCTGCCGGAGTGGGCTGAGCCGTCAGGCCAGCCGGTCCGCGATCGTCGACTCGGCGAGCAGCGACAGACCCTCTCTGATGTGGCGCGCCCACATCGAACCGATGCCCTCCACCGACTGCAGATCGTCGGCGCTGGCCGCCAACAGGCCCTGCAGTGAGCCGAACGAACGCACCAGCAGGTCGACGTGGGCGAACTGCAGGCGCGGAATGCCGGCCATCGCGCGATAACCGCGGGAGCTCATCGCCGAATCCTGCGCCTCCAGGGTGGAGGGGTACCCCAAAACCCTTGCCAGCGTCGTGAAGTCGAGCAGTTCGTTGTCCGACAGCGAGTCCAGGTCCTCGAGCGTCGCGCTGACCTGTGCGGGCGTCGGCGGGTCGGGGTTGGCGTGGTAGTCGCGCACGATCAGCTCACGGGCGGTGTCGTTGTCACCGACGAGCTCCTCGAGCTGCAGTTTGAGCTGACGGCCGTCGGTGCCGAGTTCGACCACGTCCGCGTCGATCTCGAGGCTGATCCGACGCACCATCTCCAGCCGCTGCACGACGGTCATCACGTCGCGCAGCGTCACGAAGTCCTCGATCTCGGCGGTCGACAGCTGCCGGCTGACCTCGTCGAGGCGGGACTTGTAGCGCTCGAGGGTGGCGATGGTCTGATTGGCCCGAGACAGGATCGTCGGGGTGTCGGGAACCACGTGCCGCTCCCCGGCCACGTATACGGTCACGATGCTCATCGAGTGGCTGACCGAGATGACCGGATAGCCGGTCTGGACCGCGGTGCGCTCGGCGGAGCGGTGGCGGGTCCCGGATTCGTCGGTCGGGATCGATGGGTCGGGCACCAGTTGAACGTTGGCCCGCAGGATCCTGGTGCCGTCGCTGGACAGTACGACAGCGCCGTCCATCTTCGACAGCTCGCGCAACTTGGTCGGCGCGTAGCGCACGTCGAGTTCGAATCCGCCGTCGCAGATCGCCTCGACGCTGTCGTCGTAGCCCAGCACGATCAGAGCACCGGTGCGGCCACGCAGGATGCGCTCGAGACCGTCGCGCAGGGGCGTCCCGGGGGCCAGGCGGCCGAGCGTCTCCCGCAGCGTCGGACGGGCCAGCTGGACGACGTTGCTACTCGTCCTGGCGGTCTTCACGGCCATCATGCCTCCTGGGTCGGCCGCCATTGTCCGCGATGCGGTCCAGCACCCGCAACGCCGCCGAGATGTTTTCGGCGCACAGCAGCCGCAGTCCGGGCGGCACCCCTGTGGTGCCGGGCGGGACTACCGCGGTGGTGAACCCCAGCCGGGCCGCCTCGGCAAGCCGGCGGTCCATGCCGGTCACCCGGCGCAGATCACCTGCGAGGCCGAGTTCGCCGATCACCACAGAATTGGCGGGCATCGCGCGCTCCTTGCACGCCGAGGCCATCGCGATCCCGACGGCGAGATCCGACGACGGGTCGGTCAGCCGCATGCCGCCGACCGTCGACAGATAGATGTCGCAGGGTCCCACCTGCAGCCTGGCGTGTTTGTCGAGGACCGCGGCGATCATCGCGGCGCGGGCCGAGTCGATACCGCTGACCGCGCGCCGGGGATGAGGGCCGGTCGGCGGCCCGACGAGTGCCTGGACCTCGCCGATGAGTGGCCGCTTGCCGTCGAGTGTCACCGTCACCGCGGTTCCGGCCACCGGGGTGTCCCGCTGGTCCCGGAAGAGCCCGGACGGATCGGCCACGCATTCGATGCCGTTGTCGTGCAACTGGAAACAGCCGACCTCGTCGGCGGCGCCGAACCGGTTCTTCACCCCGCGGACCATCCGCAGCGTCGAGTTGCGGTCGCCTTCGAAGTGCAGTACCACGTCGACGAGGTGTTCCAGCGACCGCGGCCCGGCGATCGCCCCGTCCTTGGTGACGTGGCCGACCAGCACCATGGCGATGCCACTTGCCGCCCACAAGGTGGACTCGGGCCCCGCCGCACCCTTGGCGTACTGGGTGAGCGTGGTGGTGACTGCCCGCACCTGGGTGACTCCGCCGGTGACGCCGTCGTTCTCACTGGTGGACATGGTCTGCACGGAGTCGACGACCACGAGGCTGGGCTGAACGGCGTCGATGTGGCCGAGCGCGGTGGGCAGATCGGATTCAGCGGCGAGGTACAGCTCGTCGTGGGCGCAGCCGGTGCGTTCGGCCCGCAAGCGCACCTGCCCGGCGGACTCCTCACCGGTCAGGTACAGCGCCCGCCGTCCGGAGGCGGCCCAGCGGTGCGCGACCTGGAGGAGCAGTGTCGACTTGCCGACGCCCGGATCACCGGCGAGCAGGGTCACCGAACCGGGCACCAGTCCGCCGCCGAGGACCCGGTCGAGTTCGCTGATCCCTGTCGCGTCGTGTCTGGTTCGGCCCGGATCGATGCTGCTGATGGGGACGGCGGGGCAGGTGGGTGCTATTGCGCGCCGAGCGGGCGCACCGGCGACGGCGGCCAGGACCGCGACTTCCTCGACGGTTCCCCAGGTGCCGCAGTCCGGACAGCGGCCGACCCACTTGGCGGTGACATGCCGGCACTCCGAACAGCGGTATTGGGAACGTGCCTTGGCCACGGGACGACGGTATCGGTCGGGGCCGACAAATCCCGACCGGCGCCGGTCACTGCCTGCGCGTGTCGCGCTGGGGTCAGTGTCCGCCGGAGTGGTCGGACTCCCCGCCGCTGTCGTCACGCCGGGGCGCCTCGCCTGCCGAGATCGGCACCGAGACGGTCACCTCGCCGCTGCGTTGGAACGTGAACGTGAACGGATAGGTCAGCCCGTTGGTGATCGGCTCGGTGAGCTTGACGACGGCGGTCAGCGGTTCGGCCGGCTCGACGCTCTCCAGCGCGGCGGTCTGACCGTCGGGCTCCCCGGCGACCAGCACGCCGGTCGGCGCGATCGCCGTGTCGCCACGGAGCGACACCGACCCGATGTCGGAGCGGATGGACACAAGTTTGTCGGGCTGGTCGGGTGAGTCGTTGGTGGCGACGAAGAGCAACTCGACCTGGCTGCCCGGACGGACGTAGTCCGAGTTCTGCGGGGCGCGCAGGTGGACGTTGCGCAGTGAGACGTCACCGGTTTCGGCGTTGACGCCGTTGACGGCGGCCGCCTGGGTGGCGGTCTGGGAGACCTGACCGGCTCCGCAGGCCGTGAGCCCGAGTGCCAGCGCGCACGCCGCCACCCCGGCGGTGACGGCAGAAGCGCGCGGATGGATGCGGTTCACTCAAGCCTCCTGCAGGGGGGTCGCCCAGAGTCGTTCACAGTTCGACTATGCAGAGTAGTAGGTGGCGGTCGGCGGTGACCACGGTGGGCCGTGGAGCGCAGCCGGCACACAGTCCAACGGTGTTGCGCGGCACGTGCACCGGTGCCGGCCGAGAGTCGGCAATGGCTCTCCCGATCGTCGCCCCGTTGCACGAAAACACCCCCCTGTCAACCCCTGATCTTCACCCGTTGTGCCCCTGACCTGCACCGTTGTTCCACACGTGTCGGGGGCCCGTGTTAACATGGGCACGTGAAAGGGGCTCGAAACTGATGATTTTCAAGGTCGGAGACACCGTTGTTTATCCACACCACGGTGCTGCGTTGATCGAAGCGATCGAAACCCGAACCATCAAGGGCGAGCAGAAGGAGTACCTCGTCCTCAAGGTCGCCCAGGGCGATCTCACCGTTCGAGTACCCGCCGACAACGCCGAATACGTCGGGGTGCGTGACGTTGTCGGGCAGGAGGGTCTGGACAAGGTCTTCCAGGTGCTGCGTGCGCCGCACACCGAGGAGCCGACGAACTGGTCACGCCGCTACAAGGCGAACCTGGAGAAGCTGGCGTCCGGTGACGTGAACAAGGTCGCCGAGGTCGTGCGCGACCTGTGGCGTCGGGATCAGGAGCGCGGCCTTTCCGCGGGTGAGAAGCGCATGCTGGCCAAGGCCCGGCAGATCCTGGTGGGTGAGCTGGCGCTGGCCGAGAACACCGACGACGAGAAGGCCACGATCATTCTCGACGAGGCGCTGGCTGCCGCCTCCTGACGCACGGATGACCACAGTGGCCGTCGTCCCGGCCGCGGGATCCGGTCAACGGCTCGCGGCCGGCGCGCCCAAAGCGTTCGTGAATCTCGCGGGCCGGCCGATGCTCGAACGAGCCATCGCCGGTCTGCGCGATTCCGGCGTCGTCGACGGCATCGTGGTCGCCGTTCCGCCGAGTCGCACCGACGAAGCGAAGCTGCTCTTCGGGGGTGAGGCTGTCATCGTCGCGGGCGGGGCCGACCGCACCGAATCGGTGAGCCTCGCGCTCGCCGCCGTGGGCGATGCCGACTACGTGCTCGTCCACGACGCCGCACGCGCTCTCACACCACCGTCGCTGGTGACCCGGGTCGTCCGCGCGCTCCAGGCGGGCCACAGCGCGGTGGTGCCCGCACTTCCGGTGGCCGACACCATCAAGGCCGTCGACGCCAACGGGGCCGTGCTCGGCACCCCCGAGCGGGCCGGCCTGCGTGCGGTGCAGACCCCGCAGGGATTCCACATCGACGTGCTGCGCCGTGTCTATGCGCGGGCCGGCGATGGCGGTTTCACCGACGACGCGTCGATGGTCGAACAGGCGGGCGGGCAGGTGCAGGTGGTCGACGGCGACCCGCTGGCGTTCAAGATCACCACTCCTCTCGATCTCGTGTTGGCCGAGGCGATCCTGGCAGGCGAGCGGTGAGCCTGCCCCGCGTCGGCGTGGGTACCGATGTGCACCCGACCCAGGTGGGCCGCCCCTGCTGGCTGCTGGGTCTGCGGTTCGAGGGCGCCGACGGGTGCGCCGGACATTCCGACGGTGACGTCGCCGCCCATGCGCTCTGCGACGCTCTGCTGTCTGCGGCCGGGTTGGGGGATCTCGGCGATGTCTTCGGTACCGGGCAGCCCGAGTGGGAGGGCGTCAGCGGCGCCGACATGCTGCGCCACGTCAGAGAACTCTTGCGGGAAACCGGTCTGCGGGTGGGCAATGCGGCCGTCCAGGTGATCGGGAACCGGCCGAAGGTGGGGCCGCGGCGCGCCGAAGCCCAGGAGCTGCTGTCCGAGCTGATCGGCGCACCGGTATCGGTTTCGGCGACCACGACCGACGGGCTGGGGTTGACGGGCCGCGGCGAGGGTTTGGCCGCGATCGCCACGGCGCTGGTCGTCCCCGACTGGTCGCGGTCGGATAACCCCACGTAGACCGGTAAGCTGGCGCGTCGTGACCGATCGCGCAGAAGCCGGCCGGTCGGCGACATCGCCGACGGGTCTAGCCCTCTACGACACCATGGCGGGTGCTGTGCGCGATTTTGTGCCGCTGCGCGCCGGACATGTCTCCATCTACCTCTGCGGGGCGACCGTGCAGGGGCTGCCACACATCGGCCATGTTCGCAGCGGCGTGGCATTCGACGTCCTGCGTCGCTGGCTGACCGCCAAAGGCCTCGACGTGGCGTTCATCCGCAACGTCACCGACATCGACGACAAGATCCTCAACAAGGCCGCCGACGCCGGCCGGCCGTGGTGGGAGTGGGCGGCCACCTACGAGCGGGCGTTCACCGCCGCCTATGACGCGCTGGGGGTGCTGCCGCCGTCGGCCGAGCCTCGGGCGACCGGGCACATCACCCAGATGGTCGAGTTGATCGATCGGTTGATCGAGCGCGGGCATGCCTACACCGGTGACGGGGACGTCTACTTCGACGTCGCGACGCTGCCCGACTACGGCAAGCTCTCCGGGCACCGCATCGACGACGTCCACCAGGGCGAGGGCGTCGCGACCGGTAAACGCGACCAGCGCGACTTCACGCTGTGGAAGGGCGCCAAGCCGGGGGAACCGTCATGGCCCACCCCGTGGGGTCGCGGCCGGCCCGGCTGGCACACCGAATGCGTCGCGATGTGCGAGGCGTACCTGGGCGCAGAATTCGACATCCACGCCGGCGGAATGGATTTGGTGTTCCCGCACCACGAGAACGAGATCGCCCAGGCCGAAGCGGCCGGCGACGGCTTCGCCCGCTTCTGGCTGCACAACGGGTGGGTGACCATGGGTGGCGAGAAGATGAGCAAGTCGCTCGGCAACGTGCTCTCGATTCCCGCTGTGCTGCAACGAGTCCGGGCAGCCGAGCTGCGCTACTACCTGGGCAGTGCGCACTACCGGTCGATGCTCGAGTTCTCCGAGACCGCGCTGCAGGACGCGGTCAAGGCCTACACCGGGATCGAGGACTTCCTGCACCGCGTCCGCACGCGGGTGGGCACCGTGGTGCCCGGCGAGTGGACCGAGAAGTTCGCCGCCGCACTCGACGACGATCTGTCGGTGCCGATTGCCCTGGCCGAGGTGCACGCCGCGCGTGCGGTGGGCAACCGGGCGCTCGACTCCGGCGACCATGAGACGGCGATGACGCAGGCCCGCTCGATCCGCGCCATGATGGGCATCCTCGGCTGCGACCCGCTCGACCAACGGTGGGAGTCGCGCGACGAGACGTCGGCGGCACTGGCCGCGATCGACGTGCTGGTCCGGTGGGCCCTCGACAGCCGTACCGAGGCCCGCAACCGCAAGGACTGGGCGACGGCCGATCAGATCCGTGACCGGCTCAAGGAGGCCGGCATCGAGGTCACCGACACCGCCGACGGCCCGCAATGGTCGTTGCTCGACGGCGACAGCAAGGATGCCTGACGATGGCGGGTAATTCGAAACGCCGTGGCGCAGTTCGCAAAGCGGGCACAAAGAAGGGCCCGACCGTCGGCTCGGGCGGCGTGCGGCGGCGCGGTCTCGAAGGCCGCGGCGCGACACCGCCCGCGCATGAGCGGCCCCACCACCCGGCGGCCAAACGGGCCGCCAGGGTGCAGAAGCAACAGCAGCGGCGGCCGGCTCGCAAGACCGACGAGACCGAACTGGTGCTGGGCCGCAACCCGGTGGTGGAATGCCTGCGCGCCGAGGTGCCGGCCAGTGCGCTGTACGTGGCGCTGGGCACCGAGGCCGACGAGCGGGTCACCGAGGCCGTTCAGATCGCCGCCGACACCGGGATCCCGATCCTCGAAGTGCCGCGTTCGGACCTCGACCGCATGAGCAACAACGCCCTGCACCAGGGCCTGGGGCTGCAGGTGCCGCCGTACGACTACGCCCATCCCGACGACCTGCTCGCAACGGCGAAGGCGGACGGCGCTCCGGCGTTGCTGGTCGCGCTCGACAACATCTCCGATCCCCGCAACCTCGGTGCGATCGTGCGGTCGGTGGCGGCGTTCGGCGGCCACGGGGTGCTGATCCCGCAGCGCCGCTCCGCGTCGGTGACCGCGGTCGCTTGGCGTACGAGTGCCGGTGCGGCAGCCCGGCTTCCGGTCGCCCGGGCCACCAACCTCAACCGCACGCTCAAGAGTTGGGCCGACGGCGGCCTTCAGGTGGTCGGCCTGGACGCCGACGGTGACACAATTCTCGACGAACTCGACGCCACCGGTCCGGTGGTGGTGGTCGTTGGCTCGGAGGGCAAGGGGCTGTCGCGCCTCGTCCGTGAACACTGCGATGCGGTGGTCTCGATCCCGATGGCCGGCCCGACCGAATCATTGAACGCCTCGGTGGCCGCGGGCGTGGTGCTGGCCGAGATTGCCCGCCAGCGCCGCAGCTGATCAACCCCGACGCGGCCGCGTCAGCACGAACTGGTCGACCACCCGGGTGTCCCCGAAGGGCCCCTCGACGGCGAGGTACGTCGCGGTGATCGTAGTCGGCCCGTCCGGTGCTCCCGGGTCGACATCGAACATCATGAAGCCGCAGGCATTCTCGGTGTCCCGGAAGGCGAGCCAGGGTGCCGGCTCCTCCACGTAGCGAGGCACCCGGTGACCGGAGGTGATGTCCATCTCGCCGACGCCGACCAGCACGCGGCATCGTGCGTCGGCGAAGAATCTGCGATTCGACGGGATCGACGTTCCTCCCGCGCCGATCACCAGGTGCACCGTCCCTCTGCTGGTGTCGACGTGGTCGACGTCGGAGTCGACAGGTCTGGGCGTCAGCGTCTCCGTCGGCAGGGCACCCCGGACCGGGTGGCTCCGCTCGTAGTGGTGTTCGTGTCCGCACACCACCAGGTCGACCCCGTAGCGGTCGAACAGCGGCAACCACTCCTCACGGATTCCGAGATCGGCGCCATTGGTGTCCGCGCCGGTCGACACGGCGGTCTGGTGCATGCACACCACGATCCAGTCGACGGCGCTGTCACGGCTGGTGCGCTCGAGCTCTCCTGCCAGCCAACGTTTCTGCGCTCCGCCCGAATACCCGCGGATGTACGAGTTGCCGGCGTCCTGATAGCAGACGTCGTCGTTGTTCAGGGTGATGACGCGCACCGATCCGGCGGTGAAGGCGTACCACAGTCCACCCATGTCGTTTCGCGCCCCGGAGTCCGGCACCGCGAAGTACGACTGATACGCCGTATATCCGACGGGTCCGTTGCCGATCTCGTTCTCGTGGTTGCCCGCCGCGGGCATCCACGGCCGGTGCCGCGCTGAGCGGGAGTTGTTCTCGAACCAGTCCGACCAGGTCCTGATCGGGTCGCAGGACAGGTTCGCGTAGCTCAGGTCACCGTTGATCAGGTGGAAGAGCGGACGGGTGCGCTCGATGGCGGTGGTGATGTCCCCGGCCGCCGGCGAGCCGTTGCTGTCGCTGAAGTATCGGCCGAGCAGGGTGTTCAACATCGGTGTCGATTGGTCCCCGAAACTGGTGAAGCGCAACGGAGCCCGGCCGCGCGGTGCGGTTCGGACGGTACCCAGTTCGGGTTGAGCGCCGTCGTGCAGGGCGGCGTAGACGTAATCGGTGTCGGGCGCCAAGCCGGTGAGGCGTGCGTGGTGAACGTCGATCCCGGTACCGCTGGCGGCATCGGTGTAGGAGACTGTGTCCGCGGCCACGATGCTGTCCAGGCCGCCGGTCAGCGTCCCGTACATGACGTGCGGCTCGTCGACCGGCGCGGGGGTGTGCCAGGACGCGACGATCTCCGTCGACGCGTCGGCCCCGAACTGCAGGTGCAGGCCCGCCACCCGCGGTGGGCTGCCCGAGGATGTGAGTCGGTGTGGTGGCACATGTTCGGTGCTACGCGATTGAATCGAACGATTCGACAATGGCGGGTGAACGGGTTTCGGTCACAGCACTTTGGTGAGCGTGCTGGACTTCGGCGCCACGCCGGCTCCGGGGGTGATGCGCCGCAGCCGCCGGACCGCCCACGGCGCCGCGAACGAGGCCGCCCAGCGCAGGTTCTCCGTCACCGTGGCCGGCCTCGTGGGCGTGGCGAGGTATCTCGCCGACGGCACGGTCCGCCCGTCCGCCGTCGACAGGGTGTCGAAGACGCGCGCCGCCATCACCTCGTGGCCCAGCGTCGACAGGTGCACGCGATCGTGGTCCCAGAGCCGCGAATCGCGGAACTCGTCGAACCGCCAGAAGTCGATCAGCCCGATCCCGAGGTCGTCGGTGATAGTGCGCAGCAGCTCGTTGTAGATCGCGGCCCGTCCGCGCAATCCGCGGAACAATGGCTTGGGGCCGAGATCGGGGGCGGTGAAGGCCAGTATGACGGCGCCGGTCTGCTGCAACGACTTCAACCCTTCCGCATAGGTCGCCATCATCGCGTCGACGTCGAGGCTCAGCGCCATCAGGTCGTTCATGCCCGCGTAGATCGAGACCAGATCCGGCTCCATCAGGGCGGCGGCCGGCACCTGGTCGGTCATGATGTCCGCCATGACGCGGCCGCGCACGGCCAGGTTGGCGTACCTGAAGTCGGCATTGTCCGCTGCGAGCCGGGCGGCGAGTACGTCGGCCCACCCACGCACCCCATTCGGACTGCCCGGGTGTGGGTCGCCGATGCCCTCGGTGAAGGAATCCCCCAGCGCGACGAATCTGCTGAACGGCACCACAGTGTGATTGTCCTGAGGATCGACTCGGCGCGCTCGCTGCAGCGTCGGAGCAGTGGGTGAATACAGCGGATCAGAAGGTGAACAGTTGTCGAACAGCCCGCAGCCCGAACACCGATGCAGCTTCCTTTCCGACAGCCGAACATTCGATGACGAATCGATCCGCGGCGCCGCGCACCCGTGCCGGTGGCTGACTCGCTCGCTAACCTCGACGATCATGCGCCGCGCCGCCTCCCTGCTCATGCTGGCCACCGTGCTGGGATCGCTGCACACCGCGCCGCCCGTCGCTGCCGACCCCGTGGCGTTCGACCTGCAGTCGCACCGCGGCGGGCGCGGCGAGACCACCGAGGAGTCGCTCCGCGCCTTCGCCAAGTCCCTCGAACTCGGCGTCAGCACACTCGAACTCGACGTTGTGATCACCGCGGACCGTCAGCCCCTGGTCTGGCACGACCCCCGCATCGAGCCGACGAAGTGCAGCGACACCGGGCCGGTGTTTCCGGACGATCCCCGCTACCCCTACGTCGGCGAGCTGGTGCACGGCCTCACGCTGGCCCAGATCCGCACCCTCGACTGCGGCAAGCGGCTCGCCGACTACCCCGCCGCCGAGGTGGTGGCGGGAAACAGGATCGCCGTGCTGCCGGAAGTGTTCGACCTCGTCAGTGCGTACGGCGCCGATTCCGTCCGGTTCAACATCGAGACCAAGGTCGAAGCCGACAAACCGGAGCAGTCCGCGAGCCCGCAGGAGTTCGTCGACGTCATCCTGGCCGCCGTGCGGCAGGCCGGCATGCTGGACCGCGTCGAGATCCAGAGCTTCGACTGGCGGACCCTGCCGCTGGTGCGGCAGTCGGCACCGTCGGTGCCGCTCGTGGCGCTGTGGGACGACAGCACCTGGGTACCCGGCTCGCCCTGGCTGGCGGGGGTGGACCCGGCCGTGGTGGGCGACCCGATCGAAGGCGCCGTATCGGTCGGTGCGGCCATCCTGTCCCCGGGTTACTCGGTGCCCTATGGCCAGACGCCGTCCGCCCCGGGATTCCGGCTGGTCGCCGACCGCGCTTTCGTCGACCGTGCCCATGCGCGGGGCCTGCGGGTGATTCCGTGGACGATCAACGATGCCGACGCCATGCGCGCCCAGATCGCGGCCGGCGCGGACGGCATCATCACCGACTACCCGACACGGCTGCGCACGGTCATGGCCCAGCTCGGGATGCCGTTGCCGCAGGCGTACACGCGGCTGCGCTGAGTCGTCAGCGCCACGGATCGGCGCGCTGCCAGAGCGGCGGCGGACGTGATGTCTGCGCTGCAACGGCTTCCACGCGACTCGGGTCCGGTGCGGGTGCGCACCAGCGGCAGGTGGCCGTGGCGACCCGCAATGTCAGGGAGATGGCGTTGCTGCCGTTCATCGACATGCGGTAGCGGTCATTAGGCGTCTCTCGTAGCGCGTCCGGCACTGCGGATGCCAGCGACCGCTGCGCCGAGACAGGCCGTGGCGACCACGACGGCGAACCACGGAAACACCACCACGAGTTCCCATGTCGTCGCGGCCCAGCCGGCCAGCAGCGTGGGCACCGCCATCGCCGTGTACGCGGAGAGGTAGAAGGCCGACATGGTCTCGCCCCGCCTGCCCGCCGGGACGACGTCCGACAGGTGGCGCAACGAACCGCCGAATCCGAGCCCGAACGTCGCGCCGAGGAGGGCGGCCGCCACGAAGACCAACGGCCACTGATGGCTCAGCAGCACCGGGATGGTGAGCAATAGTGAAACGGCCATGCCGATGTCACCGACGATCGCGGCCCGGCGGGGGGGGCACGCGCGTGGCTGCGAGTTGGGCGAGTGCCGCGGCCAACGCCGTGGTTCCGACGACCGCGCCGCCGAAGACGAGGTTGTCGATGTGGGTCTGGCGCGCCGCCAGCGAGGGGTACAGCGACAGCAGCACGCCCAGGACCGACCAAGATGCCATGGCGCCCAGCGCGGAGAACCAGAAGTCACTGCTGATCTGTGGGGGCACTGCCGGTCTGGCGATGCGGATACGCCCCCGCGTGCGTACGGTATGCGGTTCACGAAGCGCAAGCAGCCCGGCGCCGACGAGGACGCATACAACCGCGACGACTGCATACGGTGTGCGCAGCGGATGTGGGGCGTACTGGGCCAGCAGCGCCGACCCGAGGATCGCGACCGTCATCCCGATGTTGAAGCTCACGCCGCTGAGCTGCCCGGAGCGCACGCCGTGGTGGGGGCGCAGATCCAACAGTGCGGCGGCGCCCGCGACGACGATCGAGCCGACCGCGGCGCCGTGGATGGCCCGCGCGAGCAGCAGCAGGGCCATGTTGTCGGCGACGAGGAACACGCCGAGCCCGACCACCAGGGCCGCCAGCGCGACGACGAGCACCGGCTTGCGACCGACGACGTCGGAGATCCTGCCGGACACCAGCACCGCGCCGAGTGCAGCGACCGCGTACACCGCGAAGATGATCGTGGTGGCCAGCGGGGAGAGGTGCCAGTTTGCCTCGTAGATGCCGTAGAGCGGTGCGGGTAGCCCCGACACCCCGAGCGCGACGCCGCTCAGCACGAGCAGCAGAGGGTAGGCCCAGCGCTGCGTATCGTCGTCGATCGGACGGTCGAACGCCACCATCGCGGTCACCTTCCGGTTTGACGGACATCGAACCCGGTCGAGAGTACGCTCGGTTCGAGAATCATCAAACTTGCGTGGTGAAGGACACTCCCATGGTGGACGGCACGGCGACCGCCGGTCCGGTCGGATCGGTTCAGCGGGTGCTGGGTGCGCTCCACGACCCGGTGCGTCTCGAGGTCGTCAGGCGGCTGCACAACGCGGGCACGCCCCTGCAGTGCGGTGCGCTTTACGACGGCATCAACAAATCGACGGCCACCCACCATTTCAAGATTCTGCGTGAGGCCGGAGTGACGGAGCGGCTGGTGCTTGACGGCCTGACCTACCAGCGTCTGCGCCGCGATGAACTCGAGGCCGCCATCCCCGGATTACTCGACAGCGTCGTACGGGGCGCGAACAAGCAGGCCGGCGTCAGCTGAACGGTGCGAGGGTGACACCCTCGGCCGTCAACCGGTCGCGCACGGCGGTGGCGATCTGTACCGCTCCGGGCGAATCTCCGTGCACACACACCGAATCCACGGAAACGTCGACCGTCGATCCGTCGATCGCGGTGACGCGGCCGGCGGTCACCATCGAGATGACGCGCTCGGCGATTTCGTCGACGTCGTGCAGCACGGCACCGGTTTCGCCCCGAGACACCAGTTGGCCGTCCGGCCGGTACGCCCGGTCGGCGAAGGCCTCGGCCACGGTCTGCAGGCCCATGTCTCGCGCTTCGGCGAAGAACGCCGAACCGGGCAGCCCCAACACCGGCAGGCGGGAGTCGACCGCGTGGACCGCGGCGGCCACCGCGCGGCCCTGACTGCGGTTCGTGACGATCGTGTTGTACAGCGCCCCGTGGGATTTGACATACGAAACCGCCGATCCCGCGGCGGTGGCCAGCGCCGACAGCGCACCGATCTGGTACATCACATCGGCGGCCAGATCCTCGGGGGTGACGTCGATGAACCGCCTGCCGAAGCCGGCGAGGTCGCGGTAGCTGACTTGGGCGCCGATCCGCACACCGCGGTCGGCGGCCGCTCTGCACACCCGGGCGAGTCCCGCCGGGTCGCCGGCGTGGAAGCCGCAGGCGACGTTGGCCGAGGTGACGATCTCGAGCATCGCGTCGTCGTCGCCGAGAGTCCACACGCCGAAACCCTCGCCGAGATCCGCGTTGAGGTCGACGGACAGCACGCGACCAGCCTAGTGCGGCGCTGCGCCGCCCAGCGTAATTCGATGGTCCGCCGCGAGCGGTCACCGGCCTTCGGTCGCCGTAGCAGGCCGAGCCGGCGCCCCCGGCCGATCATGACGGCTTCGGCGGCGGTGATCGGGAATGTGTCGGTCACCTGGTGCGCTGCACCGCGAACGCGATGTCGTCCACGCGCACGTCAGCCCGACTGGAGCCGCAGCGCCCACAAGCACACCGAGCAGGGTTGACTTGCCCGAACCGTTCGCGCCGACCAGTGCCGTCACCGCGCGCCCGGTGTGATGGACAGCGTCACGCCGTCGAACACCGGTGTCGAGGCGGACGCGGTCCTGCGGGCCTTGGTGGCCGGTGTGATCGCCGCATGCCTGTGCGCGATGGTGGGATCCTGGGTGCTGCTGCGCGGCAGCGTCTTCCTGGGTGAGGCGATGACGCATGGGATGCTGCCGGAGGGGCGCTGGCGGCGCTGCTCGGCGTCAGCCTGATGGCCGGCGGGCTGGTCGCCGCGCTGGTGATGGCAATCGGCGTGGCGGTGATCGGGCGTTCGTCCAAGCTCACGTCGGACACCAGTATGGGACTGCTGTTGATGGGCATGCTGGCGCTCGGCGCGATCATCGTGTCACGCTCGCAGAGCTTCGCGGTCGACCTCACCGCGTTCGACGTGCACGCCCTAGCGAACCTTGGTCGCTAGTTCGGTGGCGATCTCGACAAGTCGTCTGTTGGATTCCTGGGACAACTTCTTGAGCAGTTCGAAGGCTTGTAGCGAGTCGACGTCAAACCGTTCCATGATCATGCCTTTGGCTTGTCCAATGATGTCCCTGCTGGCCAGCGCGGAGCGGAAGTGCAGTTCCTTGTCCTCCACAATTAGGGCGATCGCGGCCTGCGTGGCCAGCATGGCTCCTAGTGTTTCGGCTTCGGCGGTGAACACATCGCGTTTGCGGCCGAAGAGATTTAACGCGCCCCTCCGGGCATCGTGGGTGTAAAGCCGGAATGACAGGATGCTGTGCACGCCGGCGGTGACCGCTGATTTGGCGAATCGGGGCCAGCGTTGATCCTCGCTGAGGTCGTTGCTGATGCTGACCACATCGTCGATAGCCGCATCTAGGCATGGGCCTTCGCGGAAGCGTTGTTGGGCAGCATCGAGTTGGATAGCGATCTGGTCGGTGGCTGCAATCGACCTAAAGTTGTCGGGTCCAGAGATCAGTAGGATGTCCGCGCAATCCACGCCCCCGATCAGGTCGACCGCGGCGCTGGTCACCCGGTGAAGGATGGCGGCGATATTGGGGGACCCGGAGAATTCCGCGGTCAGTTCAGACATCGCGACGCGCAGTGTGTCGGCGTATTGGTGGTCATCCAAAGCGAATTCCCTCTGCTCGGCGGGCGAAGCCAAACGAGTCGCTGGCCACCCGCGGAGTGGGTGTTGGACTGTCCGGACCACAGCGTGCATCGCACGGCATGATGCCGTTTCAGGGTCGATGGTAACGGGTCGATGGTAACGGCCAGGGGTCGCTCGGCGCTCTCATCGTGGTGGGCGGTAGCGGCATCCCGTCGGCGAAACGGTCAAGATGAGAATCGCCGCGAGGCTTAGGGATCTACCCCGGGGATCTCGGCCTTCAGTTCGTACTTGTCATCCTGTCATCTTGTCATCATGTTGTTGCACATCGACATTGCGCATGATCGCTCCCAGCGAGTTCGGTAACTGCGACATCCATATCCGACCACCACCGGAGCGGCGCCCGATAGGGACTGAAGTCCTCCCGATGGGGGCCGTTCGTCCGGCGATGTGCACCGCATCGCCTGCTTAGGTGAGATTTGCCGACCGAGGCGAGGTCGGGCGGCGCAACTCGTGCATTTCTTCGCGTTGCTGTTTTGGTCGGCCAGCGGGCTGGCGTTCGTGGCTGGGCTCCCGCAGCTGGGTGTCGCGATCCTGATCGTGGTGGTACTCAATGGACTTTTCGCCTTCGCTCAAGAAGAGCGGGCGCAGCACGCCGCCGAGGGGCTGCGCGACATGCTTCCGCGGCAGGTGACCGTGGTGAGGGATGGGCTGAGGCGGCCCGTCACGGCGGACGATCTGGTGGTCGGCGACGTCGTGGTGCTCGCCGAAGGCGACAGGATATCGGCCGATGCCACCGTCCTCGACGCTGTGGCGCTGGCGGTGGACACCTCGGCGTTGACGGGGGAGAGTGTGCCCGAGCATCCCCGCCCCGGTGATCAGCTGCACGCCGGCTGCTTCGTCGTGGAGGGGGAGGCGCGCGCCGTCGTCACCCGCACCGGGGGTCGCACCAGGTTGGCCCAGCTCGCCGACCTCACCTCCGAGCACGGGCGCATGCCGACACCTCTGCGTCGGGAACTCTCCCGCGTCTCCCGTGTCATCGCGCTGGTCGCCATGGCGGTCGGGGCCGCGTTCTTCGCCGTTGCCCTGTTCGTCGGCATGCCTCCCTCGGCAGGATTCCTGTTCGCCGTCGGGGTGACCGTCGCAGTGGTCCCGGAGGGCCTGCTTCCCACGGTCACGTTGTCTTTGGCCATGGGGGCGCAGCGGATGGCGCGACGACATGCGCTGGTTCGCCACCTCGAGGCGGTGCAGACGTTGGGTTCGACCACCGTCATCTGCACCGACAAGACGGGGACGTTGACCAGGAACGAGATGTCGGTCGTCGAGGCGTGGACGCCCGTCGGCTCGGCCACCGTCGTCGGTGAAGGTTATCAACCGAACGGCACCGTGGATTGTGCGCCCGGGACCCTTGCGGCGCTTGGGGAAATGGCGTCGGTGGCGCGCCGGTGCTCTTCGGGGCGCATCGAGCTCTGCGACGGTGTCTGGCTGCCCCGCGGCGACCCCATGGAGGCGGCTCTGGACGCCTTCGCCCGGCGGGTCGGCGCCGTCGGGTCACCGGTCGACACCGACCATGAACAGTGCCGGTTCCCGTTCGACGCGCGACGGCGGCGGATGTCGGTCGTCGTCGGCCGGCGGGTGCTGGTCAAAGGGGCGCCCGACGCGGTTCTTGCGCTGTGCCGCAACACCGCTGGTGCCGACGACGCGCTGCAGCGCCTGACCGGGCGCGGACTGCGGGTGCTGGCGGTGGCGATGCGCGACCTCCGCGCAGACGAACCCCTTCCCGCTTCTGCGGAGGCCGCGGAGCAGGGTCTCGATTTGGTCGGCATGGTGGCGCTCCACGATCCGCCGCGTCCTGGTGTCGAGTCGGTGATAGCGACTTGCCGGCGCGCCGGCATCCGCGTCGCGATGATCACCGGTGACCACCCGGGAACCGCGGAGGCGATCGCCCGGGAGATCGGGCTGATCGGTGACGGGCCGGTGCTTCTCGGCGCTGAGCTGCCGCACGGCCTCGACGAGCTTGGTCGCCTGCTCGACCGGGACGGGGTCGTGGTGGCGCGGGTGGACCCCGAGACCAAATTGGACATCGCGCGGGCCCTGCAACGCCGAGGTCACATCGTCGCGATGACGGGCGACGGTGTCAACGACGCACCGGCGTTGCGCGAGGCCGCGATCGGGGTCGCGATGGGCAGGTCCGGTACCGATGTCGCGCGGGAAGCCGCTGACGTCGTGCTGCTCGACGACAACTTCGAGACGATCGTCGCGGCTATCGAACAGGGTCGGTCGACATTCACCAACATTCGCCGGTTCCTGACCTACCACCTCGCGGACAACGTCGCCGAACTCGCGCCGTTCATCGTGTGGGCGTTGAGCGCCGGTCACTTCCCCCTGGCGATCGGTGTGCTGCAGGTGCTCGCCCTCGACATCGGCACCGACGTGTTCCCCGCCCTGGCGCTGGGCGCCGAGCCACCCGACAGGCGGACCCTGGACAAACCTGCGGTGCGGGGCCACCTACTGGACCGTTCCGTGGTGATTCGTGCCTTCGGTGTCCTGGGGCCCGTCGAGGCCGCCGTCGCGCTCCTCGCCTTCCTCGCGACCTTCGTCGCGGACGGATGGCGCCCGGGTGATCAGTTCCCCGGTGGACAACCCCTTGTGACCGCGTCGGGCGCGGCGTTCGCCGCAATCGTGCTCGGTCAGGTGGCGAATGCGTTCGCGTGCCGCAGCGCCACCCGACCGGCGTGGGCGGTGTCGGTGCGGACGAACCGGCTGCTGGTGGCGGCGATCGCCGCCGAGTTGGCCGTCCTGGTGATCCTGCTCTACGTTCCCCCGGTCGCACGCCTGCTCGGGCAGGCCGGTCCGTCGGTCGCCGGCTTCACCGTCGCGCTCTGCGCCATACCGGCGGTCGTCGTCGTGGATGCGGCGTACAAACGGCTACGGCGGCAACGGCAAAGGAACTACCGGCCCTAGTCGCGCTTGGTGTGACCGGGCAGGCTGGAACGCATGTTGGAGCACGGTATCGAGATGCGGGTCGCCGAACTCGTGGAGGGAAAGACCGTCGTGCTGTTCGCCGAACCGCCGGGAGTGCCCTGGACTGCGGTGTGGTCGTTCCATCTGATGCCCCGCGGGGCCGACCGCTGCCAGTTCCTGATCAGATCCCGGCTCGGACTGCGGCACCCCGGCGAGGTCATGCTCGCCGAACTGTTCGGGCCGCCGAGGGCAATGCTCACCCGCGGCATACTGCTCGGCATCAAGCGCCGTGGGGAGAGCCCCCGCCAGGCGGAGGCGGCCGCGGCGGCGAGTGCAGAGGTGCACCACGTCGGTTAGCGCACTATCCCGGCGCCGAAGACGAACCGTCGTCCGGTGACGCCCAGCGGGCGAATCCGGACATAGTGCTGCTTGACCGTCGAGGTCCACGGAAGCAATTGCGCGCGTTCGGCTTCGGCCAGTTCGTCGGCATCGTGCAGGATCCGGGCCACACCCTTGACCACGACGCTCCAGCCTTCGGCGACGTTGTGGTCATCGGGCTCGAAAAGCACATTGTGGTTGATCGCCGTACTCACCAGCTTGGTGCCTTCTGCCCACGAGCTGCTGGCCGAGCCCGGCCAGCTCGACGCTGGCTGCTCGGCCGTGACGGCGTCGAACGGCTGTGGTGGCGCCGCGATGGCCCTCGCGGCATAGCGGACCCGCCGGGCCTGTTCGGCCGCACGCAGGTCGGCCCGCACCCGGCGTCGAAGACCTCGATCTTGTGCGTCCACCCCGCTCGAGCAGACACCCAACGAGCTCAGCGGAGCCGTCGGACACCACCACTGAGCGACGCTCATTCCCAACGGTTTTCCGTGACGAATTCGGCCACCGGGCGTCCGAACGCCCACTGGTCGAGTTCGAGCACAGGGCGGTCGGGGAATTGGGGCACCGGTCCCAGGCAGATCACCGCCACGGGGTCTGCGCCGTCCGGCATCTCGAGCAGGCCCGCGAGTCTGCGTGGGTCGAAGATGGACACCCAGCCCATGCCGATGCCTTCGGTCCGCGCAGCCAGCCACATGTTCTGAATGGCGCAAGCCACTGAGGCGAGATCCATTTGCGGCAGTGTGCGCCTGCCGAACACATGGACACTTCGTCCGTCGCGCAGGGCCACCACGAACAGCTCAGCGCAGTCCAGGATGCCCTCCACTTTGAGCGCGAGGAAATCGTCACCGCGGTCACCCAGCGCCGCGGCGGTGTGCTGGCGCTCCTCGTCGACCAGGCCATGGATGTCGCGGCGCAACTGCGTGTCGGTGATGCGGATGAACCGCCACGGCTGCATCAGGCCGACACTGGGTGCGGCATGCGCGGCGGCCAGAATTCGCGACAGCACATCCTCGGGTACCTGCTCATCAGGCACGAACCGCCGCATATCGCGACGCTCGGTGATCGCCCGGTAGACGGCGCGGCGCTCGTCGCCGCTGAACGCGTGGTCGGTCACACCGGTCAGCCTAAGATGCGACGATCGAGGCGTGACACGTGGCGACATCCTGATCACCTCAGCGGAACTCGAGCGACGCCTCGGCGAAGGCCAGCGAACCACCGTGCTCGACGTGCGATGGCAGCTCACCCGGCCCGACGGCCGCGCTACCTATGGAGAGGGGCACCTGCCCGGCGCCGTCTACGTCTCGCTCGAAGACGAGCTGTCCGACCACACGGTGCCTGGGCCGGGACGCCGCCCGCTGCCCACGGGCGCCGCGGTGCAAGCCGCCGCGCGCCGGTGGGGAATCAGCGAGGGTGTACTCACGGTGGTGTAGGAGGACTGGAACCGAGCCGGATCGGCGCGCGCATGGTGGGTGCTCACGGCTGCCGGCCTCGCGGACGTGCGCATCCTCGACGGTGGGCTGGCGGCCTGGAAGGCGAGCGGGTACGCGCTCAAGACGGCAACGCCACCTCGCCGTACGGTGACGTCAACATCCGCCATGACGGCCTCTACCGGGGCGTGTTGCCCACCCTGACCGCGGACGAGGCACGGTGAGTGTCGCTAGAAGCAATGCAAACGGTTATCATTATCGGATGATGATCAACGCCCGGCGCGGCACCGGTTCCTACCTCCTGGCCGCCGGCTTTGCGGTGCTCATCCCTCTGGCCATGACCGCCTGCTCTGGAGGCGACGATGCGGCGGCGCCGAGCACACAGGCACCCGGCGACTGCCCGACGGAGCCGGTGTCGGTGGTGGTGAGCGTCGACCAGTGGGGTGGCATCGTCTCCCAACTCGGGGGAGACTGCGCTGAGGTCACCACCGTTCTGGCCAGCTCCGCGGTCGACCCGCATGACTTCGAACCCGCACCCAAGGACGCGGCGCTCTTCGAGAGCGCTCAACTGGTCGTGGTCAACGGCGGTCACTACGACGAATGGGCCACCAAACTCGCGGCGAGTTCGGCGGCGGCCGCTCCGGTCGTGAACGCGCTCGAGGTCAGCGCCTCCGACGACCATGCACATGAAGGTGAAGATCCTGCGCCCGGGGGCGAGGAGCCCGCCGGCGAGGGCGACGACCATGCCGGCGAGGCGAACCCGCACGCCTGGTACAACCCCGCCGCGGTGACGGCCGTCGCTGACGCGGTCACCGCCGAACTCCGAATACTCGCGCCGGAGGCCGCCGGCTACTTCGACGGACGCGGGACCCAATTCGGAGACGCTCTCGCGCCCTACCACCGGGTCATCGAATCCATCAAGGCCACTGCCGCAGGCAAGACCTACGCCGCGACCGAGAGCGTGTTCGACGACATGGCTGCCGCCGTCGGGCTGGTGAACCGTACCCCGGAGGGCTATCAGGTCACCTCCGCGAACGAGACCGATCCCTCACCCGCTGACCTCGACGCCTTCCTACGGCTGCTGAATGGCCGAGGGGTCGACGTCCTCATCTATAACGTCCAGACAGAAGGTTCTGTGCCGCAACGGATCCGCGCCGCTGCCGAACAGGCTGGGGTACCGGTCGTCGAGGTGACCGAATCCGTGCCGCCCGGCGCTTCCTCGTTCCAGTCCTGGCAGGTGGACCAACTGTCCACGCTGGCCGAGGCGCTCGGTGTCGGCGGGTGATCCGGCGCTGACGTTCCGTGACGTCAGCGTGGTCCGGGGGCGTCGCACCGTCTGGTCGGAGGCCGACTTCGACGTCCCCGCGGGCGGTGTCGTCGCAGTCATCGGCAACAACGGGGCAGGCAAGACCACCCTGCTGCAGGTGGTGCTCGGCCTGCTACCGCCGTCGGCCGGTCGTGTCGAGGTGTTCGGCAGACCGCCCGGGGCGCTCAACGGTCAGATCGGTTATGTCCCGCAGAACTACGGATCGAACGCCGGGGAGGCCGTCCGCGCCCGGGATGCCGTCATGCTCGGCCTCAACGGGCACCGGTGGGGGCTGGGCCGGGCGTCGCGGCAGGACCGCGAGCGCGTCGCTACAGTGCTGGCCGCAGTCGACGCGACGGAGATCGCCGACCGGCGGCTCTCCCAACTGTCGGGCGGGCAGCGTCAGCGAATCGCACTCGCCGAGGCACTGGTCGGCCGCCCCAAGATGCTCATCCTCGACGAACCGCTGGCTGCGCTCGATATGCGCAGCCAGCACGAACTCGTCGCGCTGGTGAAGAGGGTCAACGAAGACTTCGGCGTCACCGTGCTGGTCGTCGCGCACGATCTGAACCCGCTGCTGCCCATCCTGACCGGAGCGATCTACCTGCTCGACGGACATCCGCACTACGACGCTCTCGACGGGGTGGTCGACGAGAAACTGCTCACCCACCTTTACGGTGCGGCCGTCGAAGTGGTGCGCACCCCGAAGGGCGACCTCTATGTGCGGAGGAGCTCATGACCACGACCGCGTTGGCGCTGAGTTACCAGGAGAACTGGTGGCAGATCCTGACGTCGGCGTTCATGCGAAACGCACTTCTCGGCGGCACCATCGTCGCGTTGGCCGCCGGGCTGATCGGCTACTTCGTCGTCGTGCGCAACACCGCGTTCGCCGCGCACGCGCTCGCCCACATCGGCCTGCCCGGCGCGACGGGCGCGGTGCTTCTCGGGCTCCCGGTCGCTCTGGGCCTCGGGGCGTTCTGCATCGGCGGTGCCCTGGTGATCGGCGCGCTGGGCCGGCGGGCGGCCGACCGAGAGGTCGCGACCGGAACGGTATTGGCGATGGCGACCGGCCTCGGATTGCTGTTCAACTCTCTGGCGACGCGCAACTCCAGCACGATGACCAACGTGCTGTTCGGAAACCTACTGGCCATCACCGGAGAGCAGATCGTGTCGTTCGCGGTGCTGCTCGGTGTGCTGTCGGCGGGTATCGGCGTGATCTACCGGCCGCTGTTGTTCGCCTCCGTGAACGCTCAGGTGGCCGATGCCAAGGGCGTACCGGTGCGCGGCCTTTCGGTGGTGTTCATGGTGCTGCTCGGCCTCACGGTGACAATGGCCGTGCAGGCGGTCGGGACACTGCTGCTGTTCGCGTTGGTCGTGACGCCCGCGGCGGCGGCGATCATGTTGACTGCCAGGCCGGCGGCGGCGATCGCGCTGTCGACGGCGATCAACCTGGTCGCGGTGTGGGTGGGTCTTGCGTTGTCGGCCATGTTCAACGCTCCGCCGAGTTTCGTCATCGTCACGATCGCGTGCGGCGTCTGGGCCGCGGTGTGGACTGTCGAACGCGTATTGCGGTCGTCGGCCGACCGCGTGCTGGTGACCTGACGACGGGCGCATCGGCTAACGTGCCAATCCATGCCCAGGAGTCCGGAGCCGCGGCGGCACGCGACCCTGGCCTCGCTCGCCGCGGAGCTGAAGGTCAGCCGCACCACGATCTCCAATGCGTACAACCGGCCCGACCAGCTGTCGGCCGAACTGCGCGAGCGGATCTTCACCGCCGCCAAGCGACTTGGCTACCCCGGACCCGATCCGGTGGCCAGGTCGCTGCGCACCCGCAGGGCCGGTGCCGTCGGACTGATGATCACCGAACCGCTGAACTATTCCTTCAGCGATCCCGCTGCGTTGGACTTCGTTGCCGGCCTTGCCGAATCCTGTGAGGAGGCCGGCCAGGGGCTGCTCCTGGTCGCCGTCGGGCCGAACCGCACCCTGGAGGACGGTTCGGCGGCTGTCCTGGCCGCAGGCGTCGACGGTTTCGTCATCTACTCCGCCAGTGACGACGACCCGTATCTGCCCGTCGTGCAGCAACGGCACCTGCCGGTCGTCGTGGTGGACCAGCCCAGAGACGTTCCCGGCACCTCCCGGGTCGGCATCGACGACCGGGCGGCGATGCGTGGGCTCACCGAATATGTCCTGTCTCTTGGCCATCGGGAGATCGGGTTGCTCACGATGCGCCTCGGACTCGAGCGGCCCGACGGTAGCCGGCAACCCGCTGTCGCCGACCCCGAGGCGCTACGGACACCGCGATTTCACGTCCAGCGTGAGCGCATCGGAGGCGTGTACGACGCGATAGCAGCGGCCGGCCTTGACCGGCGTGCGGTGACGGTCGTCGAGAGCTACGAGCACCTGCCCACCTCAGGTGGTGCCGCCGCCGAGGTGGCACTGGCCACCAATCCGCGGCTGACCGCACTGATGTGCACGGCTGACGTACTGGCCCTGTCGGCGATGGACCATCTGCGTTCGCGCGGTATCTACGTCCCCGGTCAGATGACGGTCACGGGGTTCGACGGGATTCCCGACGCGGTGCGCCGCGGCCTGACCACGGTAGTGCAACCCAGCATGGAGAAGGGGCGTCGCGCCGGCCGGCTACTACACCAGCCGCCTCGCAACGGTCTGGCCGTCGTCGACATCCTCGACACCCGCATGGTGCGCGGCCGCACCGCCGGTCCGCCGGCCTGACTACCCGGTGCTCCTGGCTTGAGCGCACCGCCGGACCGCCAGCAGGTACTCGAGCACCTCGGCCACGTCCCGTGGATCGTCCACCCGGTAAGCCGCCGCGGTGTCCCCGGGGCCGACCTTGACCCCGATGTCGCCCTGGCGCATCCGGCGGAACGCCTTCTCGTCGGTCACGTCGTCGCCGAGGAACACCACCGCCGAGGCGTCGTGCTCATCGCGCAGGATGTCGACCGCCTGCCCCTTGTCGGTGTGGATGACAGCGAACTCCTTGACCGCCTTGCCATCGGTCACCTGCGCATCCCAGCTCGCGGCCGCTAGGTCGGCCCGGCGCATCGCCGCGTCACCGTCGTCGTCGGAGGTATTGCGTACGTGCAACGCGACGCTGGCCGGCTTCAGTTCGATTGTCACGCCGGGATAGTCGGCCGCGATGGCGTCGAGGGCCTGCTTGATCTCGACCAGCAGCGCCTCGGCGTGCGCGTCCATCGGCGAGACGAAGCCGGTGTCGAACTCCGACCCGTGGCTGCCGACGAGATGCACGCGCTCGGAGACTCCCGAGAGGGATTTGAGCACGGCCAGCGCGCGGCCGGAGATCAGCGAGACCGTGGTGGCGGGCAGCCCGGCCAGCGCCTCCAGGGCCGCCGCCGAAGCAGGCAGCGGGCGGGCGTCGGCGGGATCGGACACGATCGGCGCTAGCGTGCCGTCGTAGTCGCAGGCGACCAGCAGTCGGGGTAGTCGCGCGGCGCTGTCGAGCGCCTGCCGGAGGTCTGTCGGTACGCCGTTGGCCACGCTCTCAGATCTTAGGGTGGTCGCCGTCGCCGATGAGCAACCGCACGGCCAGATCGAGCCGTTTGCTGACGTCGGTCGCCGAGGCGCGACGAGTGAGCCACGCGAGCAGGTTCGCCAGCCAGACGTCGGAGAGGAGGCGAGCGACGTGGTACTGGTCCTCGGTCGGCTCACCGTCGCTCATCGCACGGGCGAACATCGAGTCGATCAGCTTTCCGACATGATCGACCTCACCGGCGGCCGACGCGTCGGCGAACACGAACGCGCGCGTCATGGCCTCGGTCAGCAGTGGGTTGCGCTGCATCGCCCGGTTGAGCCTGCCGACCATGAAGTTGAGCCGCTGGTACGGCGTGCCACCGGCGAGCGGAGCACGGTCGACCTTGGTGTCGATCTGCTCGAACTCGCGGCCCAAAGCCGACACCAGTAGGTGCACCTTCGACGGGAAGTAGCGGTAGAGGGTGCCGACGGCGACGTCTGCGCGCTCGGCCACCGCGCGCATCTGCACGGCCTCGTATCCGCCCTTGGAGGCGATCGCCAGGGTGGCGTCGAGGATCCGCCTGCGCCGCTCCCGCTGCGCCTGCGAGCCGAGTTCGGATTCCGCGAGCACCGCCACGTTCGTCACCTCACGCGGCCGAGAGCCGGAGCCCGTCCCGCGTGATCGCGATCCCGAACCCGACGACGGGTCGGTGTGTGCTGACATCGAGACCTCGGACATGCCTAATGACACCCTTCGTTCCGCGTGTCCCCCCGGAAACGATACGCAGCCCGATCTCCGCTTTCTCGCCTCAGCTCTGGTTCGACACCGACGTGTCCTGCTGTGATGCCGGTCGACGTGACCGTCGAACACTGTCACGATTAGAACCCGTTCTAGTCGCGAACGCCCAGCCGGACGGCGTGCGCTGTCTCACCGGAGGTCGGCAATCTCCCGTCGGATGACGGTCGATGTCAAACAACACGCGATATTCGTCGGGCTGAGCGACCACTGACCACCCGATGACCGTCCGGCGCAGCTGTTCTTCCCTTGGTTCGGCCGCGGCATCGACGGGCCCGCCACCCTCGGGGTAATGGTGCAGGAACCGGCCGTACACAGCCGTGCAGAAGGCGGTGTATCGGATGGTGCACAGGATGAAGCCGTGCCATGCTTCGTCGACTTGCGCGAAGGCATTCCGATGACTTGGCTGTCCCGGCGTGCGGGCCCACAGCAACGTAGCCACTGGCGCAGACCTGATTCGATGTGCTCCTGCGGCTGCCACGGACAGGTCTTGAAAACGGCCGGAGGCAGTTCGAGAGCCGCCACCGCCGCGCTTACCTGATCGGGCGGATGCCTGTTGCGCCGCCGCACTTTCTCACTGTATGCGGCGACGCCGGACGGGCGTACGCTCTGGCCATGAGCCACAGAAATAGTGGTGTGGACCCTCGGAGTGATGACAGGTCTGGTCATCACGTCCTTGCTCGTCGGCCGCTACCGGCGTTCCACGATGACCCGCCCGACAGTGGCAGTGGTCCGTGGACAGGCGGTCCGGAGGGGCGGTGGTGGCTGTAGTGCCGGTGGTGGCGGGGGCGGCTGCGGTGGCGGCGGCAGTTGATTTTCAACCCGCGCCGAGCAGCACCTCGTGCTGATCGCCCACCGGCTCGCGGATGGCCTCGACGACGACGCGGCAGCATCCGGATCAGATCGGCGTGCCGGTACCAGGGGATAACGGCGAAGGAGTCAGTGATGAGCACGCAGAATCCCTCGCGACCGGATACTAGCCAGCCGGACTCGATCACCACCGGCCTCAAACGTGTGGTCGTCGCCTCGATGGCGGGCACCGTCGTCGAGTGGTACGAGTTCTTTCTCTACGGCACCGCCGCCACGCTGGTGTTCAACAAGATCTTCTTCTCGGAGACCACCAGCGAACTCAACGCGATCTTCCTCGCGTTCGCGACGTATGCGGTCGGCTTCGTCGCGCGCCCGCTCGGGGGCGTGGTCTTCGGGCACTTCGGCGACAAATACGGCCGTAAGAAGCTCCTCCAGTTCAGCCTCCTGCTAGTCGGCGTCGCGACCTTCGCGATGGGTTGCCTCCCGACATATGGACAGGTCGGGTACTGGGCGCCGGCACTGCTGGTCGCGCTGCGGTTCATCCAGGGCTTCGCCGTCGGCGGCGAGTGGGGCGGCGCGGTGCTCCTGGTCGCCGAGCACAGCCCGAACCGGGAACGTGGCTTCTGGGCCAGCTGGCCACAGGCCGGCGTGCCCGTCGGGAACCTGCTCGCCACCGTGGTGCTGCTGATCCTGACCAGTACGCTGCCCGAGTCGTCGTTCCTGTCGTGGGGGTGGCGCGTGGCCTTCTGGTTGTCGGCCGTGGTCGTGCTGATCGGGTACTACATCCGCACCAAGGTCACCGATGCGCCGATCTTCGTCGCCGCACAGCAGGAGGTGGAGCGGGCCAAGGCCACCTCCTACGGTGTGGTCGAGGTGCTCAAGCGCTACCCGCGCGGCGTCTTCTCCGCGATGGGCCTGCGATTCGGCGAGAACATCATGTACTACCTCGTGGTCACCTTCTCGATCACCTACCTGAAGGTCCAGGTCGGTGCCGACACCAGCGACATTCTCTGGTACCTGCTGGTGGCGCACCTGATCCACTTCGCGGTCGTACCGCTGGTCGGTTGGCTGTCCGACCGTTTCGGCCGCCGCCCGGTGTACACGGTTGGCGCGGTCCTCGGCGCGACGTGGGGCTTTTTCGCGTTCCCGATGATGAACAGCGGCAGCTACGTCGTCGTGACGGCCGCGGTGAGCATCGGTCTGATGATCCATGCGCTGATGTACGCGCCGCAGCCGGCCATCATGGCCGAGATGTTCCCGACCCGGATGAGGTATTCCGGTGTGTCCCTGGGCTATCAGGTCACCTCGATCGTGGCGGGCTCGCTGGCGCCGCTCATCGCGGTGAAGCTGCTCGACATCTACGGCTCGTCGGTGCCGATCGCGATCTATCTCGCCGTCGCGTGTTCGATCACGTTGGTCGCGGTGTTCTTCACCCGTGAGACCAACGGCATCGACCTGCATGACCTGGACCGGGCCGACCGCGAGGACCTCGCCCGCGAGGCCGCCAGGATCGGCGCATGACCGATCTGGCCGGGCGGACCGCTCTGGTGACCGGCGGTGCGAGCGGTATCGGCGAGGCGTGTGCGCGTGAACTCGCCGCCTGCGGTGCCACCGTCACCGTCGCCGACCGTGACGAATCCGCCGCTGCCGCATTGGCCGACGAGATCGGCGGCAAGGCCTGGGTGGTGGACCTCCTCGACGTGTCCGGGCTCGAAGGCCTGGCGCTGGACGCCGACATCCTGGTCAACAACGCCGGTGTGCAACGCATCGACCCGATCGTCGACTTCCTCCCGGAGAACTTCCGGATGCTGATGACGCTGATGGTCGAGGCGCCCTTCCTGCTCATCCGCGCGGCGCTGCCCTACATGTACGCGCAGAAATTCGGCCGGGTCATCAACATCTCGTCGGTGCACGGATTGCGCGCCTCGGAGTACAAGGTCGGCTACGTCACCGCCAAGCACGCCCTCGAGGGGCTGTCGAAAGTGACCGCCCTGGAGGGCGGACCCCATCAGGTGACCAGCAACTGCGTCAACCCCGGTTACGTGCGAACCCCGTTGGTCACCAAACAGATAGCCGACCAGGCCAAGGTTCACGGCATCGGTGAAGATGACGTGGTGACCCAGATCCTGCTCAAGGAGAGCTCCATCAAGCGACTCGTCGAACCGTCCGAAGTGGCATCGCTGGTTGGCTGGCTGGCCTCGTCGCAGTCCGGCATGGTGACCGGTGCGGCCTACACCATGGACGGTGGGTGGAGCGCCCGGTGAGCGAACCCCAGTGGGTGCCGAGCGACGACGACGTCGCCCGCGCCAGGGTTACCGACTTCGCCCGCTTCGTTCAGCGCCGCACGGGCGCCGACGTGTCGGACTACCACGCCCTGTGGCAGTGGTCGGTCGACGACCTCGCCGGGTTCTGGGGTGCGCTGTGGGAGTACTTCGAACTCGGTGAAGCGCCCGCCGAAGTACTCGCCGACGACGCGATGCCCGGCGCGCGCTGGTTCCCGGGAACGCGACTGAACTACGCCGACCAGGTCGTCCGGCACGCCCGCGCCGACCGGCCTGCCATCCTCTACGTCACCGAGGGTGGCTCAGTCTGCGCTGGCGAGGTCACCGAGGTCTCATGGGGCGAGACACTCAGGCAAGCCGCGGGTTTGGCCCGCACGCTGCAGTCGCTCGGCGTCGGCCCGGGTGATCGCGTGGCGGGTTACCTGCCCAACGTGCCCGAGGCGGTCATTTCTTTCCTCGCCACCGCGAGCATCGGGGCGATCTGGAGCGCGTGCGGACAGGACTACACCGCCAAGGCCGCGTTGGACCGGCTCGGGCAGCTCGAACCGGTGGTGCTGATCGCGGCCGACGGATACCGCTTCGGCGGGAAAACCCATGACAAGACGCCCGATGTCGCCGCGCTGCGCGCCGGGCTGCCGACGTTGCAGGCCGGGGTCCTGGTGTCGCGGATCGGGTCCGATGTGCCCGACGCGGACTGGCTGGACTGGGCTTCGGTGACCGCCGAGGGCGGTGCGTTGCAACCGGTCGCCGTCGACTTCGACCATCCGCTTTGGGTGCTGTACTCGTCGGGCACGACGGGTCTGCCGAAGGGCATCGTGCACGGTCACGGCGGGGTTGTGGTCGAACACCTCAAAGCCGTAGCCCTGCAGTCGGATCTCGGCGCCGAGGACACCTTCTTCTGGTTCACCAGCCCGAGCTGGATGATGTGGAACTTCCAGGTGGCCGGTCTGCTGGTCGGGGCGACCATCGTGTGTTACGACGGAAGCCCGACGTATCCAGCCGCCGACACCCTCTGGGATATCGCCGCCCGGGTGCGGGCGACGGTGCTGGGCACCAGCCCCGGTTACGTGCTGGCATGTGACAAGGCGGGCGCGGTACCGGGTCAGGAGCACGATCTGTCCGCGCTGCGGACCGTCGGAATCACCGGTTCGTCGCTGCCCCCGGCCTCGGCACTGTGGTTGCGCGACAACGTGGGCGAGCATGTGCAGGTGGCTTCCATCAGCGGCGGCACCGACGTGGTGTCGGCGTTCATGGGCGGTGTGCGCACTGTTCCGGTCTGGCCGGGGGAGCTCTCGGCGCCGTACCTCGGCGCCGCCGTCGAGGCGTGGGACACCTCGGGCCAGCCTGTCCGTGGTGAGGTCGGCGAACTCGTCATCACCAAACCACTGCCGTCGATGCCGGTGAAGTTCTGGAACGACCCCGACGGAAGTCGCTACCGGGAGGCATATTTCGCGATGTATCCGGGAGTGTGGCGGCACGGCGACTGGATCACGATCACCGACCACGGCAGCGTCGTCGTGCACGGCCGGTCGGATTCGACGCTCAACCGCCACGGCATCCGGATGGGCAGCGCCGACATCTACCAGGCCGTGGAACGGATGACGGAGGTCGCCGAGGCGCTGGTGATCGGCGCCGAGCAACCCGACGGCGGCTACTGGATGCCGCTTTTCGTCACACTCACCGACGATGCCGAACTCACCGACGACCTCAAGGACCGGATCTGCGCGACGATCCGGACCGAGGTGTCACCGCGCCACGTGCCTGACGACATCCTGCTGGCCCCCGGCATCCCGCACACCCGCACCGGTAAGAAGCTCGAGGTGCCGATCAAGAAGCTCCTCCAGGGCGGTGACCCGGCCCGTGTCGTCGAGCCGACCGCGGTCGACAATCCAGCTCTGCTGGATTGGTACGTCACGCAGCGTCGAACTTGACGATGTCGATACTGAGTCCGCTCTCGACACTGAGCCCGCCCTCGACACTGAGTCCGCTCTCGACACTGAGTCCGCCCTCGATGACACTGGTCCTGCGGGCGGCTGGGCGCGGCCCGCATTCCTCGCACCAGCCCGGCGGTCGGATCGTGACGCAGCGGTCCTCGGGATCGACGTCGAGCATGCTTTCGAGCAGGACCCCGACTGTAGCGGCGCACACCGACAAGTCGATACGTCAGCGCAGCCAGGCTCCGATCCGGCTCAGCGCCTCGGTGATGTCGGCGGTCGGTCCGGCGAACGACAGCCGGACGAACGAGCCGCCGTGCACGGTGTCGAAATCGATCCCGGGCGCGATCGCGACCCCGGTGTCGGCCAGCAGCTTCGCGCAGAACGACAACGACGCGTCGGTCAAATGCGAGACGTCGGCGTAGACGTAGAACGCGCCGTCGGTCGGAGCCACCCGGTCGATGCCGATGGCGCGCAGCCCGTCGAGCAGCAGGCGACGGTTGTCGGCGTAGCGGGCCAGCAGACCGTCGGCCTCGGCCGTCGACTCGGGGGTGAACGCCGCCACCGCGGCTTGCTGTGCCAGCGCGGGCGGGCAGATGGTGAGGTTCCCGGTCAGGCGCTCGACGGCGCGGCGCAGTTTGGTGGGTACCAGCAGCCAGCCCAGCCGCCACCCGGTCATCGCGTAGTACTTCGAAAAGCTATTGACGACCAACCCTTTTCGTGACGTCTGCCAGGCGCAGCCGATCTGGGGGGCGCCCTCGTAGACCAGCCCGTGGTACACCTCGTCACTGATCAGCGCAACGCCGGTTTCCTCGCACCACGTGGCGATCGTGGCCAGTTCCTCGGGTGCGATCACCGTGCCGGTGGGGTTCGCCGGGCTGGCGACGATCACGCCCTGCACCGGCGGGTCTATTTCGGCGAGCATGGCGGCGGTGGGCTGAAATCGCGTCTCCGCGCCGCACGGCAGCTCGACGACCTCGCAGCCCAGCGCCGACAGGATGTTGCGGTAGCAGGGGTAGCCGGGGCTGGCGATCGCCACGCGGTCGCCGACGTCGAAGCAGGCCAGGAACGCCAACAGGAAACCGCCGGAGGATCCGGTGGTGACGATGACGTCTTCGGGTTCGACGGTGACCCCATAGCGGCCGGTATAGCTGCCGGCGATGGCCTCCCGCAGTTCCGGGATGCCGAGCGCGACGGTGTAACCGAGCTGGTTGCGGTGCAGTGCGGCGATGGCGGCTTCCCGCACGGCGGTCGGGGCACCTGCGCTGGGTTGGCCCGCCGACAGGTTGACCAGGTCGCCGTGGCTGCGCTGACGTTCGGCGGCGGCCAGCCACACGTCCATCACGTAGAACGGTGGGATGCCGGCGCGCAGCGACACCTCCCGGTGCTCTGGACTCTTCGCGTGCGCCCCACTCATCACGTCGAGGCTAAAGCACATGTGACTCGAGTCCGGACCGGCGCCGATGCCTCGGCCAGACCATCGAGCGCCTCGGCGTCCAGTCGCCGCCGTACTTCCACAGAATCGTCGCGTCGCAATTGGGGTAATTGCGCCTTATTGCGCCTTATTGCGCCAGCGCCAACCCGCCGAGCGCGATGATCCAGCTGGCGAAGCTGCCGACCAGGAAGTATTCGGTCACCCCGTGGATGCCGATTCCCAAGTCACCGTTACCATTGCCCCTCGCGTTCGCAGCGTTGATCTCCGGGAACCGGATGATGCTCTTGGCGGCGACGACGGCGGTGGCGGCGGCCAACTGCCCGGCCAGCCCGAGGCCGAGGATCAGCAGCCGCTCCATCGGCCCGAGCAGCCGGCCGCCCCTGAGCCGGTCCGACGGCTGCGGCTCTCCGGCGGGCTTCACTGCCCCGACCGACGCCAGTACCAGCCGCACCAGCGCGTTTCCCGTGGCCAACTGCAGCAGGATGACCGCCACGACCATCAGCAGCCGGTCCGCGTTGACCGCGCTGACCGCGCTGAACTGTGTCCAGTCCGACCATCGGCCGACCAACCCGGCTACGTGGGACGCCCACCCGGAGAGCACGATCAGCGTGGCAGCGGCCGTGGCCAGCACGACCAGCGGTGCCCATGGCCGTCGACCGGTGCGCTCCGCCCGCGCCCCGAGTACCTCCCACGCGATCCCCGTGGCAGCGGCGATCAGGAGCAACGGGATGTCGCCGCGGTGCCACAGGCCGGCCAGCAGGGCGCAGGCCACGACCGCGGCGGGCACGATCACGACGGGCCACCGGGTGCGGGGTGTGATCCGCCGGAGTGTGTCGGCGAGGCCGATCGCGATCAGCAGGACGGCCAGCGCGCTCATCGGACACCGCGCAGGTAGGTCGAGGTCAACACGAGCAGGTCGAGCCCGTCGCGGCCGGCGCGCTGGGATACCGCCGAGGCGCTGACGTGCTCGGCGGCGGCGATGTCCTTTTTGGTGTGGTTGGTCAACAGGCCCTTCAGAATCCTCAGTGATCGGTCGTCGAGTGATCCAAGCAGGTGGTCCCGACACAACAGGGCGGCGTTGACGGCGTCGACATCCGGACCCGGGGTCGCCAGGGCCCGGCGATAAGACGTGCGCACCGCCGCGAGGCCCGGCTGTCGCTGCGCCGAAGCGGTCCATTCGATCGCTTCCCGCGCGGCCCACCAGCCGGGGCCGTCCTGGATCCCCGTTTCGGCGTCGAGCATCGTGACCAGCCCCCAGCCGATGCCGAAGCGGATGTCGATGGCGGGGGCGACCGCGAGCCGCACGGTCAGTGCCGCGTCGATTGCGGCGCCGACGCTCGGATGGGTCCCCTGGAACTCGTCACCGACCGTGAAGGCGAACCCGGCGTCGCCGAGCGCGGCGTCGAGGTGGCGGTGCAGTGCGGCCCGGTCGGGGGCGCGGCGGGAGGCGACTACGTCGCCGATCACCGCGGCCGTCGATGAAGGAATTTGCTTAACTCCCGCCATATGAAGACATTAGCTTAATTTTAGGAAAATTCAGCGACGCTTCATCGGTGGGTTCGCTCCGCCACTGCCGGGGTTGGGCCTGCGTTGAATTCCCGCCGGTACACCCGCCAGCTACGCGGTAAAGTTTGCTGACGAATGTCGTCACCGCGGAGAACAGGGGGCCCGTGCTCGTGGGGATCATGCCCGACGCCAGCTCGTACGGTGCTCAGACCGTGACGGGCCCCGGATGGCCGAACGTCGACGAGGAGACACTGGCGGCCGCCGCGGCGTCCTACGAGCAGCTCGCGGCGAAACTCAGCGGATCCGTCGTACCGGAGCAGCAGGGCCAGTTGATGAAGCTCTCCGACGCTTGGGAGGGCGGCGGAGCGGTCGCCGCGGCCGGTGAGGCCAGCACGATCATCGGTGGCCACGAGGCCAATGCCGCCCACGCCGCCGCGATCGCGGCCAAGCTGCGGCAGATGGAAGTCGCCGTCGTGCGGACCAAGACGCTGGTGAACGCCATGGCGCAGGAGACGCAGCACGAGTGCGAGGCGATCCAGGCGCTGCCGTTCAGCAACACCCAGGAACTCGTCCAGGCCCGCATCAAGATGGGGCTGTCGCAGAACATCACGCAGGTCACCGCCAGCTCCACTGAACTGGCCAGCAGCTTCGGGGCGCCGCCGAGCATCCCCACTGCCGGTGTCCCGCCGACCGTGCCCGGTCAGCAGGCCGCCCGAGACGCCGCGAAGGAAGCGGGCAAGGCGGGTGGACAAGGGTCCCAGCAGGGCATGCAGATGATGAGCCAGCTGACGTCGATCGCCGGTCAACTGCCGCAACAGCTCGGGCAGATGGTCACGCAGGTACCTCAGCAGATGATGCAGCCGCTGCAGCAACTGTCCCAACCGCTACAGCAGTTGACGTCGATGTTCGGGCAGGGCGGCAAGTCCGATTCGCTCGGCGCGGCGGGCTTGCCGTTCTCGTCGTTCTCCAACCACCCGCTCGCCGGTGGGTCGGGAGCCAGCGGCGGCAGCGGGATGATGCGTGCCGCATCGTTGCCCGGTTCCGGCGGCGTCGCGGCGCAGACCCCCTTGCTGGCCGGTCTGGTCGGGACGAACGCGGTTTCGGTCGCGCCCGCACCCGAAGTGGCCATGGCGGGCGCTGCCGCCGTGGGCGGCGCCGCACCGGTGGCCGCCGGCGGCATTGGTGGCGGTATGGGCGCGCCGATGGGCATGGTGGGCAACCGCGGTTCGGGCGGCGGTGGCGGCACGAGGGCCGGGCTGGCCGCGCCGGAGCCACTGGAGTACGACCTCGACGAGGACGTCGACGATGAGTGGTGACACGTTCGTGGGAGGAGCCGGCCGCTGATGGATCCGCTGAAGAAACCCGAGGGCATCTCGTGGGATACGGCGACGGTGCAGCTGCCGGAGATGCCGATGGTGCCGCCCGGCGAGGACGCGATGAGCGCGACCATCGCCGCGGTGCTTCCTACATTGGCCGCGCCGTTGACGGCTAATGTCGCTGCGCTGCGAGCGAAAGAGGGCATGTTCTCCGGCAAGCTAGTCTCCGCGCAGTCGGCCTATCAGAACGCCGACGAGTCCGGTGGCCAGGCGGTCGGTCAGCTGACCAGCATGCTCGGGCAACTCGGTCAGATGGGCGGCCAGGCGGCGAGTTCGGCCGGGCAGGTCGGCGGTGGGGGCCAGGGCGGCGGCATGTTCGGTTCGCTCATGCAGCAGGCGATGCAGGGCGCCCAGCAGTTCGGCGGCCAGGGTGGCGGTGCGCAGACCGCCGGGGGAGGTGCACCGCCCCCGGCGGCCGCCGGTGCGCCAGGAGCACCCCCGCAGCCAGCGCAGGCGCCTCAGCCGCCGCAGGCACTCCCCGTCCGTGAGGGCGAGCCGAAATCCACCGACGAGCAGAAGCGCGACGAGGAGCGGCGGACGCCGCTCCTGCACGCCGGGGGTGCGGGGCCAAGCGAGGATTCGAGCCCGGGCGCGGTGCCGGTACCGCCGCATACCCCGGCGACGGACGACGAGATCGAGGACCTCGCGCGCCGGATGCTGTAGGGCTTGACCCTCCCCCTTCGACAGGCCCCACGGTGGGGTCACGAGAATCGACGAAGCCGTCGGGACCCGCACGAGCGGAGACGAAGTCCCATCCGTCATCACGACCTACCGATCGCGCATACCGTGTCTCGACCACTCGGTGATCCTCCTGTTTATCGCCGCCACGTACACACCTTCGCGGTGCTGGCGATGCCTTCGAATGTCGGGACGAAGGTGCTGGTCATCGTGTGGACCGGGGTACCGCTCTATCTGATGCTCGGCTATGTCGCTGTCCCGTTCGTCGAGACGCTGCTGATCGGCGCCGGGTTCGTCGTCGCCCTGCTCGTCGCCGGCGCGGTCCTGTACAACATCAGTGCGGTCTTCTACGGCGTGCGCTGGCCGAATCTGTGGCCGAACACCTTCACCCACCACGAGTTCTTCCACGGCTTCACCGCCGCCGCGGCCAGCTGTCACTTCGCCGCCGTCTGGCTCGTCGTCACGTAGTCGCACCCACCCGGCACGATGGGACCCATGCCCACCCGTGACGACGCCCAGGCGCTGCTCGAACAACTCGCCGGACCGCAGGCCACGCTGCGCGACGACCAGTGGACCGCGATCGAGGCGCTGGTGATCCAGCGCCGTCAGGCCCTCGTCGTGCAGCGCACCGGGTGGGGCAAGTCGGCGGTGTACTTCATCTCCGCCAAGCTGCTGCGGTCCGCCGGCCGCGGACCCACCGTCATCGTCTCCCCGCTGTTGGCGCTGATGCGCAACCAGGTCGCCGCCGCCGAGCGCGCGGGCGTGCGGGCCGCCACGATCAACTCCGGCAACGTCGCCGAATGGGACGACATCCATGCGCGGGTGCGGGGCGGCGACGTCGACGTCCTGCTGGTCAGTCCCGAACGGCTCAACAACCCCGACTTCCGCGACAACGTGCTGCCCGCGCTGGCGGCCGATGCCGGGCTGGTGGTGGTGGACGAGGCGCACTGCGTGTCGGACTGGGGTCACGACTTCCGGCCCGACTACCGGCGCATCCGCACGCTCGTCGGTGAGCTCGGTGACGACATCCCGGTGCTGGCCACCACCGCCACCGCCAACGACCGAGTGGTCGACGACGTGGCCGCGCAATTGGGGGTGGGCGGGCGGGACACCCTCGTGCTGCGCGGCGGCCTGGACCGCGAATCGCTGCGGCTGTCCGTCGTCGAGGCGGGCAACCCGGCCCAGCGCGCCGCCTGGATCGTCGCCCACCTCGGCGACCTACCGGGGTCGGGCATCGTCTACACGCTGACCGTCGCCCAGGCCCACGACATCGCCGCGCTACTGCGCGAACACGGCCACCCTGTCGCCGCCTACACCGGTTCCACCGATCCCACCGAGCGCGAACAGCTCGAAGCCGACCTACTGGCCAACCGGGCCAAGGCACTGATCGCGACGTCGGCGCTCGGCATGGGATTCGACAAACCCGCCCTCGGATTCGTCGTTCACCTGGGGGCGCCGTCCTCGCCGATCGCCTACTACCAGCAGGTGGGCCGCGCCGGCCGTGCCACCTCGAGCGCCGAGGTAATCTTGCTCCCCGGCCGTGAGGACCAGGAGGTGTGGCGGTACTTCGCGTCGGTCGCCTTCCCCTCGGAAGCCATGGTGCGCAAGGTGATCGAGGCGCTTGAGACGGACCGGCCGCAGAGCACCCCGGCGCTCGAACCGCTCGTCGACCTCAACCGCAGCCGTTTGGAGATGGTGCTCAAGGTCCTCGACGTCGACGGTGCCGTGCGGCGCGTGAAGGGCGGGTGGGTCAGCACCGGTCTGCCGTGGACTTACGACGAACCGCGCTACCGCAAGCTCGATGAGGCGCGCCGGCGCGAACAGCAGGCGATGCTCGACTATCAACGCACCGATGGTTGCCGCATGACGTTCCTGCGCCGCCAACTCGACGACCCTGAACTCAGGGAAGGTGATCGATGCGGCCGATGCGACAACTGCACCGGCAACCGCTGGTCTGCCGACGTCGACGCGACCGCGGCCGAGGGCACTCAGCAGCGGCTGATGCGCCCGGGTGTCGAGCTCAGCCCGCGCAAACAGTGGCCGTCCGGGCTGGCGAAGCTGGGTCTCGACCTGAGCGGACGCATCCACGATGGACCGGCGACCGGGCGGGTGATCGGAAGGCTCACCGACCTGGGTTGGGGCGCCCGGCTGCGTAAGGTGCTCGACGAACCCGACGCCGAAGTCTCCGACGACGTGGTCCGCGCCGCGGTCGACGTGCTGGCCGCGTGGGAGTGGCGCCGGCGTCCGGTCGCCGTGCTCGCGATGGATTCCGACAGCCGTCCCATGCTGATCGGCTCGCTGGCGCGCCGGCTCGCCGAACTCGGGCGGCTCACCGACCTGGGCACCGTGCGGTACCGGCCGGGGCGGCGGCCGGTGACGGCGGCGAACTCTGCGTATCGCGTTGCCGCGCTGGATAATTCGTGGGAGACGCCGACGCTGGACGTCGATGGTCCCGTGCTGCTCGTCGACGACCTCACCGACACGGGGTGGACGCTGACCATGGCGGCCCGGGTGGTCCGGGCGGGTGGCGCACCGGAGGTGCTGCCGTTCGCGCTGGCCGCGGTCAGCTGATCCGCAGCAGGCAGCCGCCCCGCGGGTCTTGCGCGTTGTCTAGAGATCGACCGGATGACGGGCTCGGTCTCACAACGCGGCGATTCAGATGTCGACGTCGGTCACCTCGGCCGCAAACGATAGCGGTCTCAGACCCGTTCGGCGTCGGCGTGGGTGTCGGCGAGCGCGTCGAGGAACGCCCTGGCCCACCGGTCGACGTCGTGGGCGAGGACCTGCCTACGCAACGCGCGCATCCGTCGGCGGCCCTCTTCGGGTTCCTGCGTCAGTGCCGCCTCGATGGCATCCTTGACGCCTTCGAGGTGGTGTGGGTTGGCCAGGTAGGCCTGGCGGAGTTCGGCCGCGGCGCCGGTGAATTCGCTCAGCACCAGCGCACCCCCCAGATCACTGCGGCACGCCACGTACTCCTTTGCGACCAGGTTCATGCCGTCGCGCAGCGGGGTGACGAGCATGACGTCGGCGGCAACGTAGAATGCGATCAGCTCGTCGCGGGGGAGCGGCCGGTGCAGATAGTGCACGATCGGGTGGCCGACGTCGCCGAACTCACCGTTGATGTGGCCGACCTGGCGTTCGATGTCCTCGCGCATGGCGATGTAGCTCTCGACGCGCTCCCGGCTGGGCGTCGCCAGCTGGATGAGCACGGTGTCGTCCTTGTCGACGCGGCCGTCCTCGAGCAGCTCCGAGAACGCCTCGAGGCGCACGTCGATGCCCTTGGTGTAGTCGAGGCGGTCCACCCCGAGCAGGATCTTGCGGGGGTTCCCCAGTTCCTCTCGGATCTGGCGGGCGCGCTGTCGGATGGTGCGGTTGCGGGCCTTGGCGTCGAGTTCGGCCGAGTCGATCGAGATCGGGAACGCGCCGACCTTCGCCGTGCGGAACCCCACGTGGACCTCACCGAAGCGCGACCGCACCCCGACGCTCGCGCGTGAGGTGTTCGCGCCGGTCAGCCGGCGGGACAGGTAGAGGAAGTTCTGCGCGCCACCAGGGAGATGGAAACCCACGAGGTCGGCGCCGAGGAGGCCCTCGATGATCTCGGTACGCCACGGCATCTGCATGAACAGCTCGACCGGCGGGAAGGGGATGTGCAGGAAGAATCCGATCGTGAGGTCGGGCCGCAGCATGCGCAGCATCTTCGGCACCAACTGCAGCTGATAGTCCTGGACCCATACGGTGGCGCCTTGGGCGGCCGCGCGGGCGGTCGCTTCGGCGAATCGCCGGTTCACCTCGACATAGCGGTCCCACCACGTGCGGTGGTAGATCGGCTTGACGATCAGGTCGTGGTACAGCGGCCAGAGGGTGGCGTTGGAGAAACCCTCGTAGTACTCGGCGACGTCCTCGGCGGACAGGGCGACGGGGTAGAGCTGCAGCCCGTCTTCTTCGATCGGGTCCTCGGGGCTGTCCGGGATGCCGGCCCACCCGATCCACGCGCCGCGTCGTTTGCGCAAGAGTGGTTCGAGCGCGGTGACCAGACCGCCGGGACTCCGCTTGATGGACGTGCTGCCGTCGGGCAGCCGCTCCATGTCGATCGGCAGCCGGTTGGCCACCACGACGAAGTCGGAGTCTCCGGAGTCAACGCCTGGGTCGCCCTCCGGAGACACTTACGCCTCGAGTTTCGACGGTCCGATGCCGAGCATGGACAAGAAGACCCGGCATTCGTCGGCGTCGACCGCGTAGGCGGCGACGACCTTGCGGGCTTGACGCGCTGTGCTGTCGGCCAGCGGCTCGACGTCACCGATATCGGCTGGATCAGACTGTGCAGGCATGTTCCAACTCTAGGCGACCCGCGAACGGGCCTGCGACACGCCCACGTATGGTGCTGCTGTGGCAGACGCCGAGCAGGTGACCTGCGAAACCCTCGACGACGGTCGCATCGCGCGGATCTGGCTCGACCGGCCGCATACCCAAACGCTCGGATCCGAGGAGGCCATCGCCGAACGCGGTCCGGGTCCCGCGCAGCATCTGAGCTTCCGCATCAACGGCGCAACCAGGCCCGCCGTTGCCGAGAGGGTGTACCTGCAGGAGTGGCACTACTTCTTCGAGACCACCCGGCTTCTTCGAGACCACCCGGCTTCTTCGAGACCACCCGGCGCTGGCGTGATCTACGCAAGACCACCATCGCGCATCCATGAACTCGGACATGCGCACTGGGCCGCGCACAACGAGAACCGCTCCCGGTCGGGATGCCTCCCTACCGGACTGGCGCGAACTCGGCGCACCGAAGTTGGCCCGGAGCGACGAGCCCTGACATACGACTAGACGGGGTTCAGTTCCAGGCCGTTCCGGCCTCACGACGAAGGGGTTGCGGCGGACGCGTCGATCCCGTGAGGTTGGCACAAAACGGCGGTCAGCGCCCGGTCGTGCTGCTCCAACCGGTCAGACGTGCCAGCGCCGCGAATCCGTCGTCGCTGCCGGGCCAGTGTGCGCGCACCGCGTCCTGGCCGGCGCGCCGAACGACACCGCGCAGCACGAACGTCACCACGATCGCGTCGTCGGCATAGCCGAGGAGCGGGATGAAATCAGGGATCAGATCGAAGGGCATGGCCAGGTAGGCCAGCAGCAGGCCAAGACGCACCCGGACGCCGGTGGGCAGCGACGTGTCGGCGGCCAGGCGGCGGATAAGGCGTAAGAGGTCGGGCAGGATCCGCAAGGCCGCTGGCAGTAGTCCGCCGCGAGGCCGCACGGCAACCAGCACGACGACTAGCGCCAGCCAGGTTGCTGCCGGCGCGACGGCGGCGCCGATCAGGAGCTCCCACACGGCCACTCCTTCAGATGATCGGGTCGTCGCCAGGCCTCAGCAGCCGCAACCAGCGGTACCCGTAACCGTCGAGGTCGATTTCGAGCCGTCCCTTCTGGTCCAACTCGTGGACCGACAATCCGTCGAGCAGGTCGACAAGCGTCGACCCCTCCGGGGCGTCTTCAAGCTGGACCGGCACCATGGCGCGGTCGGCGCCGAAGTTGTGCAGCGCCACCAACATCCACCCGGTCTTCTCCCGACAGCAGTGAGCGAGCACCGCCGGGTGGGGCTGGTCGAGCACTTCGGCCGCCGACCACCCGATCTGGGGCTGCTGCCTGTAGGTGTAGATGAGATCGCGGATGAACCACCAGAACGACTGGTGGTCGTGGCGCTGGTCGGCGACGTTGACCTGCTCCGGACCGTACAGGCCGTCGGTGACCGGCCGGGGAAGCCGCCGCCGCGCGGTCCTGGAGAAGCCGCCGTTGTCGTCGCTGGTCCATTGCATGGGGACCCGTACGGCGAACCGCCCGGGGATGTCGAGGTTCTCGGCCATCCCGATCTCCTCGCCATAGAACAGCACTGGCGTGCCGGGAAGCGAGAACGCCAGCGAGTACACCATGCGCATGCGTCGCTCGTCGCCGCCGAGCATCGACGGCAGTCGCCGCCGCAGCCCACGGCCGTAGAGCTGCATCCCCGGGTCCGGGCCGAATGCGTCGAAGATCTCCTGGCGCTCTGATTCGCCCAGTTTGTCCAGTGTGAGCTCGTCATGGTTGCGCACGAAGTTGGCCCACTGGCTCGTCTCGTCGAGCGGCGGCCGTTCCCGCAGCGCCGCGGCGATCGGTCCGGCATCACCCCGGGCCAGCGAGAGATACATATTCTGCATGCCGATGAAGTCGAACTGCATGTTGAGTCCGTCGCCGTCGGGCCCGCCGAAGAACGCCTTCTGATCGTCGTAGGGTACGTTCACTTCCCCGAGCAGCACCGCATCCCCGACCCGCCGGGTGACGAAATTGCGGACGTCACCGAGGTACTCGTAGGGATCGAAGGCGCCGGGGTCGCCCGGGGCCCCGTCACGGGCGAACAGGAACGGGACGGCGTCCACTCGGAACCCCGAGACGCCGAGTTGCAGCCAGAAGCCCAAGGTGCGTGATATCTCCTCCTGGACTTTAGGGTTGGCGATGTTGAGGTCGGGTTGGTGCTTGTAGAAGTGATGCAGGTACCACTCCCCGGTATTGGGTTCCTGCTCCCAGAGGCTGTCCTCCTGGTCGGGGAACACGACGTCGGCCGGACTCGACTTCGGCTCGGTCTCACTCCACACGTAGTAGTCGCGGTATGGGTCGTCCTTGCTGCGCCGGGCGGACTTGAACCACGGGTGCGCGTCTGAGGTGTGGTTCATGACGAAGTCGATGATCACGCGGATGCCCCTGGACCTCGCGGTGCGCACCAGCTCCACGAAGTCGCCGAGGTTGCCGAGGCGCTGGTCCACCCCGAAGAAATCGACGATGTCGTAGCCGTCGTCCTTGCGGGCGGTCGGATAGAACGGCATCAGCCACAGGCAGGTGACGCCGAGGTCGAAGAGGTACTCGATGCGCTCCGTCATGCCGCGGATGTCACCGGTGCCGTCGCCGTTCCAGTCGTAGAACGTCTCGATGTCGGCGCAGTAGAAGACGGCGTTCTTCCACCAGAGGTCACCCGTTTCGATCGTCCTCATGCGATCGCCGCGTTCGGCGCCGTGGGGGAGAGCTGCGGCAGCACGTGTTCGCCGAAGGCGTCGATGAAACCTGCCTGATCCTTGCCGACGAAGTGCAGGTAGAGCTCATCCCACCCCTGCTCGACATACTCGACGAGCCATTCGGCGTGGCGTCCGAGATCCGCCGAGACGCGCACCGCGCCGCCGACCTTCTCCCTCGACACGGCGCCGCCGATGATGTCGAACGCCTCCACCGTCTCGGTGTCCCAGGACACCGGCGGGTCGAACACGTTGTTGCGCCACTGGTCGTGCGCGATCGCCATCGCCTCGTCGTCGGTGTGGGCCCAGCTCAGGTGAATCTGCAGCCGTGCCGGCCCGCGCCCGCCGCCGTCGCGGTACCCGTCGAGAACCGCCTTGAGCTTGTCCGGCGGCTGGTTGACGGTGATCAGCCCGTCGGCCCACCCGGCGTGGCGGGCCGCCGTCTGTGGGGTGACCGCCGGTCCGACGAGATCGGGAACCACCTCGGGCAGCGTCCAGAGCCGCGCCCGGTTGACCTGCACCAGGCCGTCGTGGTTCACCTCCTCGCCGCGCAGCAGGCGTCTGATGACGTCGACACACTCGACAAGACGCGCGTCACGAACCTCTTTGCGGGGCCATGCCTGCCCGGTGATCCGCTCGTTGGACGCCTCACCGGAGCCGAGCGCGGCCCAGAACCGACCAGGGAACATCTGCGCCAGCGTGGCGATCGCCTGCGCAATGATCGCCGGGTGATAGCGCTGCCCCGGGGCGCTGACCACTCCGAACGGCAAGCCGGTGGTGGCGAGAGCGGAGCCGAGAAACGCCCAGGCGAAACCGGATTCTCCCTGCCGCTCGCTCCACGGGCTGAAGTGGTCAGAGGACATCGCCGCGGTGAAACCAGCCTGTTGCGCGTGCTGGACGTCGTGGAGTAGCTGGGCGGGGTCGATCTGCTCGTGTGAGCAGTGAAAGCCGATGACGGTCATGCTCCGGGGTACCCGGAAGTGGATGAGGTCAACGTCAGCGGGCAGGCCTCGTCGCTGCCGCCGCAGGCGACGGCCAGCGGGGTGAGCCAGCCCGGGGGAATCAAACCCGGGACGAAACGTCGGAGCCCCCTGTCAGGATTGAACTGACGACCTACGCATTACAAGTGCGTTGCTCTACCACTGAGCTAAGGAGGCAAGGGCTCCGAGTTTATCGGGTCACTCGTCGACGCCGAGCACCCGTTGCGACCGCACCGCCGTCGTGGGTGTGGTCGGGGTGCGCCGGCCGATCCTGCGGCCGGGCAGCGGGATCCGGTCGGCGATGTTGCTCAGCGGGTTCACCACCTGACTCAGCAAGATCACCGCCTCACGCAGCGCCTCCACCGTCGGCGCCAGCGCTTCGAGGCCCGGCGTCAACCGGTTCAGGGTGTCGGCGACGTCGGCGAGCTGTTCGAGGGGGCCGTTGCGGGCGGTCAGCTTGTCGACGAGTCCACCTTCGGCCAGTAGCCGGTCGACGATGCCGTCCTCGGCGATGAGCCGCTCGACGAGCGCGTCCTCGCCGATGAGCCGCTCGATGAGCCCTTCCTCGCCGAGTAGTTGGTCGACCAGCCCGCCGGGTTCGATGGCGCGCATCAGCCCGCCGTCGTCTCGGGTCAGCCGGTCAAGCACGCCGCCCGGGGCGGTCAGTCGGTCGACGACGCCACCCGGCTTGAGCAGGCGGTCGACGGCTCCGTCCGGGGCCAGGGCGCGGCCGAGCGGCTGGTCCTCGTCCATCAGCCTGGCCAGCCGGTTGGCCCGCTCCACGGCGTCGTTGATGCCCAGCACGTGTGCGAAGGCGCCCTGGTTAGCCCCGAACGGCGGATCGCCCTCCCCGAGGGTGGCTTTTGCCACCCCGATCGCCGACGTGGCGATCCCCAGACTGGTCTCCGCGGCGGCGAGCCCGATGCGCGCCGGCGCGGTCGCGAGCTGCATCAGGTTCTTGCCAAAGTCCATGCCGCCAGTGTATGGACACTGCAAGCGTGAACTCACGGATTTCTCGCAGCCGACCCGCAGCTTTCCTGCCGCGGTTCAACGACGTTGCGGCCGAAACCCGCTGACACTAAGGGCGCGCTGACTCTCAGGGGAGTTCGGCGAGCGCGGCCTTGATCTTGGTCTGTGCCTCGTCGAGGGATTCCGGCGACGGGTTGTTGTCGACATTGGCGAATCCGAAGTCGGTGAGGTTGTAGGCGGGGAAGACGTGCACGTGCAGGTGCGGCACTTCGAGGCCGGCGATGATCATGCCCGCACGCTCGGCGCTGAAGGCCTTGACGACCGCCTTGCCGATCAGCTGCGACACCTCCATGACACCGGCGAACACGCCGGGTTCGACGTCCTGCCACTGGTCGATCTCCGCGCGCGGCACCACCAGCGTGTGTCCCTGGGTCATCGGCGCGATGGTGAGGAACGCGACTATCTCATCGTCCTCGTAGACGAATCGGCCCGGCAGTTCTCCGTTTATGATCTTGGTGAAGACGGTCGCCATTGTTCTGAGCATAGTGAGCGGTGCCGTCTTGCGGAGCTGCGACTGTATGCCGCGATGGGTCTAGGGTGCACATGTGCGCGTCCTGGTGATCGGATCCGGTGCTCGTGAACATGCCCTCCTTCTGGCGTTGCGCCGAGACCCCGAAGTCGAGGCGCTGGCGGTCGCACCCGGCAACCCCGGCATGGCCGCGATCGCCGACCAGCACGACGTCGACATCACCTCCGCTGAGGCCGTCACCGAACTCGCCCGCCGGGTCGGCGCGGACCTCGTCGTCATCGGGCCCGAGGTGCCCTTGGTGCTGGGGGTGGCCGACGCCGTCCGTGCCGCCGGGATCGCGTGCTTCGGCCCCAGCAGGGACGCCGCCCGGATCGAGGGGTCGAAGGCCTTCGCGAAAGAAGTGATGAACGCCGCCGGTGTGCCCACCGCGGCCAGCGAGATCGTCGACAATCCGGCACACCTCGACGCCGCCCTCGACCGCTTCGGCCCGCCGGCCGGAGAGGCCGCGTGGGTGGTCAAGGACGACGGACTGGCCGCGGGCAAGGGCGTGGTGGTGACCGCCGACCGCGATGCGGCGCGCGCCCACGCCGCGGGCCTGCTCGACTGCGGCCATCCGGTTCTGCTCGAGTCCTTTCTCGACGGTCCCGAGGTGTCGCTGTTCTGCGTCGTCGACGGCGAAACCGTGGTGCCTCTGCTCGCCGCACAGGACTTCAAACGTGTCGCTGACGGCGACACCGGGCCCAACACCGGCGGTATGGGCGCCTACGCGCCGCTGCCGTGGCTGCCCGCCGACGTCTACGCCCGAATCGTCGACGAGATAGTCAAGCCCGTTGCAGCGGAGATGGTTCGGCGTGGCAGCGCGTTCTCGGGCCTGCTGTACGCGGGCTTGGCGATCACGTCACGCGGACCGGCCGTCGTCGAGTTCAACTGCCGCTTCGGTGACCCGGAGACCCAATCGGTGCTCCCACTACTCGATTCCCCGCTGGGTCAGCTACTGCACGCCGCAGCGACCGGGCGGCTCGCGCAGTTCCCGGAGCTGCGGTGGCGCGACGGCGCCGCGGTGACGGTGGTGGTGGCCGCCGAGAACTACCCCGGACGGCCCCGTGTCGGCGACGTGATCGCCGGGGCCGAGGCCGACGGCGTGTTGCATGCCGGCACCGCCCGCCGCGCCGACGGCGCCATTGTGTCGTCCGGCGGCCGGGTGCTGTCCGTGGTGGGTACCGGCGCCGACCTCGATGCCGCCAGGGCCGCCGCGTACTCGATCCTTTCTTCGATCCGCTTGCCGGGCAGCCACTTCCGCCACGACATCGGACAGACGGCAGCCGAAGGCAAGATCGTCGTCAAGCGCTGACGAGCGGTGCCATCCAGGTGACCTCCGCGGGCAGCTGCGAGCTCCAGAACCTGCCGTCGTGCCCGCCGGGGGAAAACCCGCCGGCCGGTGGATTCGGCAGCTGCGCGACGAATTGCCGGGTCGCCGAGTAGAAGGGATCCGACGTGCCGCAGTCGATCCGGATGGGGATCGACGAGAATTCCGGACGGCCCCACACGCTGTTGGCGGCGTAGTCGTCGGCGCCGTCGAACGCCCCCGGTGCGCTCGCGCCCGCCGACGTCCACAGCGCCGGGCTGACCGCGCAGATCGCCGCAGTGCGTTGCCGGCCCAGCCGAGCGCCCAGCAGGAGGGCTCCGTAGCCGCCCATCGACCAGCCGAGGAATCCGACGCGCGACGTGTCGAGACCCATCGTGCCTAGCATCGGGAGTAGCTCGTCGAGCACCATGGCCCCGGAATCCTCACCGGAAGCACGCTTGTGCCAATAACCTCCGCCACCGTCGACCGCCACGACCGCGAACGGGGGGAGGCCGGCGGCGACCGCTTCCGCCAGACCGTGCTCGACTCCGCCGGCCATCACCTGGGCCCCGTCGGCACCCTTGCCGTGCAGTGCGATCACCGGACGCAGCGCACCCGTCTGCCCCGGTGCCCGCGCGATCGCCCAGTTGGTCTCGATCCCGCCGCGGGCGGCCGACACGAACGAACCCGTGAGGTAGGTGGGCGCCGGCGGGGCCGCTGCGGCCGGGATGGCGACGGCAAGCGCGTGCGCACCCGCCGCGCCTGCGGCCGCACCTGCGGCAAGGCGCAGGGCGGCGCGGCGACTCAGGCGCGAGGACATGGCGGCCATCTTGCCACCGGAGCACCGCCGTCCCGTCCGCGGCCGACCTGCCTGAAGAAAGCGTGGGGTTTGCGCGAAACGACGATGCCCGACCTGGGTGGCTGGCAGCATGCTAACCGTGACGGCAGCAGTCACTCCCAAGGGGGAACGCAGGCGGTATGCGCTGGTCAGTGCGGCGGCTGATCTCCTGTGTGAAGGAGGATTCGACGCCGTCCGGCACCGCGCGGTGGCCAGCCGCGCCGGCCTGCCGCTGGCGTCGACGACCTACTATTTCTCGTCGCTGGACGACCTGATCGTCAAGGCCGTCGAATACGAGGGAATCCGGGAGGCCGAGCGCCTGCGGCAACGGGTGGCGGCGTTGTCACGGCGCCGACGCGGCGCGGAATCGACCGCGGACGTGTTGGTGGACCTGCTACTCGGCGCGCCCGACGCCCGCGGCAGCGAGGAGTTGATCTCCCGCTACGAACGCTACATCGCGTGTGCCCGGCAGCCGGCGCTGCGCGACGTCCAGCGCCGCATCCTGCGCCAGCGCACCGACGCCGTCGTCGCGGTGATGGAGCGCTCGGGCCGGATGGTGCGTGCGGAGTTCCTCACCGCACTGGTCTGCGCCCTCGACGGTGCGGTGGTCGCCGCCCTGGTCGGCGACGGGGACAGTCCGCGCGCCACCGCACGGGCCACGCTGATCGACGTCATCGACGTCCTGGCACCGGCGGGCGGAGCGCAGGTCCGGCAACGATTGCGGCAATGACGCTGCGTTGACGTCGTCGCGGCCCGATGATGATGACCGGGCAACAGTGACGGAGGAACGCATGAGCCAACCAGACACGGTCAGGCAGCAGCCCGAGTTGCGGCGGGTGATGGGTCCCGGCCTGTTGCTGCTGTTCGTCGTCGGCGACATCCTCGGCACCGGCGTCTACGCGCTGACCGGTGACGTGGCCGCCGAAGTCGGTGGGGCAGCGTGGCTACCATTCCTGGTGGCCTTCCTCATCGCCACCATCACCGCGTTCAGCTACCTGGAACTGGTCACCAAGTACCCGCAGGCGGCGGGGGCTGCGCTCTACGCCCACAAGGCTTTCGGACTGCAGTTCGTCACGTTCCTGGTGGCTTTCGTGGTGATGTGCTCGGGCATCACGTCGGCCTCGACGGCGTCGCGGTTCTTCGGTGCGAACCTCGTCGAGGGTTTCGGCCTGGACTGGGGCACAGGTGGGGTGGCCGCCGTAGCGCTGGGCTTCATGGCCGTCCTGGCGGCGGTGAACTATCGGGGCGTCGGCGAGAGCATCAAACTCAACGTGGTCTTGACCATCATCGAGGCCACCGGCCTGATGCTGGTGCTGTTCGTGGGCCTGTGGGCCTTCACCCGCGGTGGCGACGTGGACTTCAGCCGCGTCGTGGCCTTCGACACCGACGGCGACAAGAACGCGTTCATGGCCGTCACGGCGGCGACGTCGCTGGCGTTCTTCGCGATGGTCGGATTTGAGGATTCGGTGAACATGGCCGAGGAGACCAGGGATCCGGTCAAGACCTTCCCCAAGGTTCTGCTCTCCGGGCTGACCATCGCCGGCATCGTCTACATGCTCGTCGCCGTGGTGGCGGTGGCGCTGGTGCCTGTCGGCGAACTCGCCGACAGCGACACCCCGTTGGTGGAGGTCGTCAAGGCCGGGGCGCCCAGCCTGCCGATCGACGACCTCTTCCCGTTCATCTCGATGTTCGCGGTCTCCAACACCGCGCTGATCAACATGCTGATGGCCAGCCGGCTGATCTACGGGATGGCCCGCCAACACGTGTTGCCGCCGGTGCTCGGCGCCGTTCACCCCCGACGGCTGACGCCCTGGGTGGCGATCCTGTTCACCACGCTGCTCGCGTTCGGCTTGATCTTCTACGTCAGTGTGTTCGCCAGCAGCAGTGCGATCGCGGTGCTCGGGGGTACGACGTCGTTGCTGCTGCTGGCGGTGTTCGCCGTCGTCAACGTCGCGGTGCTGCGGCTGCGGCGTGACCTGCAGGCCGACGGCCGGCACTTCACGACGCCGACGGTGCTGCCGGTGATCGGCTTCGTCGCGTCGCTGTATCTGGTGCTGCCGTTCTCCGGCCGCCCGGCCCAGCAGTACTACGTCGCGCTGATCCTCGTCGCGATCGGGATCGTGCTGTTCTTCATCAACCGGCTGATCAACCGCCGCCTCGGCCTCCGTGACGCCGGGATCACCGGCCCCACCCACCCCGCGAAGCGGTCCGACTGAGCGTCGGCGTCACGATGCCGCCGGTGGTGTCCTCGCCGTAGGTGGTGGCGTCCTCGGCAGTCAGCGGCCCTGCCCGATCCGCGCCGTAAGCTGTGTGTCTGTGACGATCCCGAACGTGCTGGCCAACCGCTACGCCAGCGAGGAGATGGTGGCGATCTGGTCGCCGGAAGCGAAGATCGTCGCCGAGCGCCGACTGTGGCTGGCGGTGCTGCGGGCGCAGGCGGAACTCGGTGTCGAGGTGCCCGACGGGGTGGTGGACGACTACGAACGCGTCCTCGAGCACGTCGACCTGGCGTCGATCGCGGCGCGCGAACGGGTCACCCGCCACGACGTCAAGGCGCGCATCGAGGAGTTCAACGCGCTGGCCGGTCACGAGCACGTGCACAAGGGTATGACGAGCCGCGACCTCACCGAGAACGTCGAACAAGTGCAGATCCGCCGCTCACTGGAGCTTGTGCACGCCCACGGGGTCGCCGTCGTGGCGCGGCTCGCCGAGCGCGCCGTCAGCTACCGCGACCTGGTGATGGCCGGCCGCAGCCACAACGTCGCGGCCCAGGCCACCACCCTCGGCAAGCGGTTCGCCTCCGCCGCCGAGGAGACGCTGATCGCGCTGCAGCGGGTCGAAGAGCTGACCGCGCGTTATCCCCTGCGCGGCATCAAGGGCCCGATGGGCACCGCCCAGGACATGCAAGACCTGCTCGGCGGCGACACCGCCAAACTGGCCGGCCTCGAGCGGCGCGTCGCCGAATTCCTCGGTTTCCGAGACGTCTTCACCAGCGTGGGCCAGGTGTACCCGCGCTCGCTCGACCATGACGTCGTCTCCGCCCTGGTGCAGCTGGGCGCGGGTCCGTCCTCGCTGGCGCACACCATCCGGCTGATGGCCGGCCACGAACTGGTGACCGAGGGCTTCGCACCGGGCCAGGTCGGTTCGTCGGCCATGCCGCACAAGATGAACACGCGGTCGTGTGAACGGGTCAACGGCCTGCAGGTGGTGCTGCGCGGCTACGCCTCGATGGCCGCCGAACTGGCCGGTGCCCAGTGGAACGAAGGCGACGTGTCCTGCTCGGTGGTGCGCCGGGTGGCGCTGCCCGACGCGTTCTTCGCGATCGACGGGCAGACCGAGACGTTTTTGACCGTGCTTGACGAGTTCGGCGCCTATCCGGCCGTCATCCAGCGCGAACTCGACCGCTACCTGCCGTTTCTGGCCACTACCCGCATCCTGATCGCCGCCGTGCGGGCCGGCGTCGGCCGGGAGACCGCGCACGAGGTCATCAAGGAGCACGCGGTGGCCGTCGCGCTGGCCATGCGCGAGAAGGGGAGGGAACCCGACCTGCTGGACCGGCTGGCCGCCGACCCGCGACTGCCGCTCGACCATGTGGCCCTCGAGCAGGCGCTGGCCGACAGGCAGGCGTTCAGCGGGGCCGCCGGTGACCAGGTCGACCGCGTCGCCGAGGCCGTCGACGAGTTGGTCAGCCGCTATCCGGAGGCCGCCAAGTACACCTCGGGCGCCATCCTGTGACCCGTGCGGCGGGGCAGCGAGGATCTGCCGATCGCCGGTCAGGTGCTCGACATGATGGACGATCCGCGGCACTCGCCGCTCCGCCGGTTGGTGAGCTCGGGTTCGACCCAGCGGATATTTCGGCGCCGAGCACGAGCGTCACGAGCGGGGGGTGCCGGCGGATCGTGCACCAGTCGCAGCTCACAAGTGGCGGGCGATGCCTGCGGCCCGCAGTTCCAGCGCCGCCAGCCCGCGGATGGCGGCGACGTCCTGGGTCCGCCACGCTTCGACCGGGTCGCTGTCGACGCTGACCAGCTTGGCCAGCGGCCGGTTCGCCAGCGCTCGCAGCGCCAGCAACTGCTGACCCGCGGGGGTGGCGGCCAGCGTGGTCGCGGTCCACTTACGGCGAACGAACCGCACCCGCAGGTACACCCACGGCATCGCCACTGCCAGGATCGGCGGCGACGCGACTGCCAGCGCCAGCACCCAGGCCAGCCAAGAGGCGGTGGTGTCGAGGTCGTGGCCGGCGTTGGCGATGTCGAGCGCGGCCTCGCCTGCGGCGTTGAGCGGGCCGCGCAGTGCGCCACCGAGCAGTGGTACGTCGTTGGTCCGGTCGCCCGCGGACTCGAGGTTGTCGGCGATACCGTTCGCCCCCTCCTCCACCTGCCGGCCGACCTGCGCGATGGTCGCCACCGCAGTGTGCACTGCCATCCCGACGAACAGCCAGATCAAGACCCACACCGCGATGACGATGTCGCTGATCAGCTGGACGAGCAGACGGCCGGGGGTGGTGGCGTAGGGCACAAACCGCGAAGTCATGGGTGTGATGCTGCCCGATAGGCTGGCCCGATGCGCCCCGCCCTGTCCGACTACCGGCATCTGGCCAGCGGCAAGGTTCGCGAGCTGTACCGCATCGACGACGAGCACTTGCTGTTCGTAGCGACCGACCGCATCTCGGCCTACGACCACATCCTGCCCTCACAGATCCCGGACAAGGGCCGCATCCTCACCGCGATGAGCGTGTTCTTCTTCGACCTCATCCGGGAACGAACAGGCGCCCCCAACCACCTCGCGGGCCCACCCGACGACGCGCGGATTCCCGAGGAGCTGCTCGGCCGCGCGCTGGTGGTGCGCCGGCTGGAGATGCTGCCCGTCGAATGTGTTGCGCGCGGATACCTCACCGGGTCCGGGCTGGTCGACTACCGCAAGACCGGCACCCTTTGCGGCCTGACGCTGCCGCCCGGACTCACCGAGGCCAGCAAGTTCACCGAACCGCTCTACACGCCGGCGTCCAAGGCCGAACTCGGCCAGCACGACGAAAACATCGACTATGCCGCCACCGTTCGCCTGGTCGGGGAGACGCGCGCCGAACAGTTGCGTGAGCGCACACTGCAGATCTACACCCAGGGCGCCGGACACGCGCTGACGAAGGGAGTCATCATCGCGGACACCAAGTTCGAATTCGGGGTCGATCAGTCGGGTGAGCTGGTGCTCGGTGACGAGGTTTTCACGCCGGATTCGTCGCGGTACTGGTACGCCGACGCCTACCGCGAGGGCGAGGTGCAACCCAGCTACGACAAGCAGTTCGTCCGCAACTGGCTCACCGGTGCCGAGTCCGGCTGGGACCGCGCCGGAGACCATCCGCCGCCTCCACTGCCCCCCGAGATCGTCGATGCGACGAGGTCGCGCTACATCGAGGCCTATGAACGTATCTCGGGGCTGAGCTTCGCCGCGTGGATCGGAGCCGGCGCATGACTGCGCCGCCGCAGGCCAAGCGGGCCGCACACCGCCGCGAACACCACGGCGACGTCTTCATCGACCCCTACGAGTGGCTGCGCGACAAGTCCGACCCCGAGGTGATCGCCTACCTTGAGGCCGAGAATACCTACACCGAAGAGCAAACGGAGCATCTGGCGCCTTTGCGGCGGAAGATTTTCGACGAGATCAAAGCCCGCACCAAGGAGACCGACCTGTCGGTGCCGACCCGGCGCGGCGACTGGTGGTACTACGGCCGCAGCTTCGAGGGCAAGCAGTATGGCGTGCACTGCCGTTGTCCTGCAGCCGGTGCCGGCGACTGGACACCTCCGCTGCTCGACGAAAACACCACGATCCCGGGTGAGCAGGTACTGCTCGACGAGAACGTCGAGGCCCAGGGCCACGAGTACTTCGCGCTGGGAGCGGCCACCGTAAGCATCGACGGCAATATCCTGGCCTACTCCGTCGACACCGTCGGCGACGAGCGGTACACGCTGCGGTTCAGAGACCTTCGCACCGGTGAGCAGTACGACGACACGATCGTCGGTATCGGAGCGGGCGCGACCTGGGCCGCCGACAACCGCACCCTGTACTACACCACCGTCGACGACGCGTGGCGGCCGGACACCGTGTGGCGACACCGGCTGGGCGGGGGCTCGCCCGCCGAGCGGGTGTACCACGAACCGGACGACAAGTACTGGCTGGGCGTCGGTCGCACCCGCAGCGAAAAATACCTCATCATCGCCGCAGGCAGCGCCGTCACCTCGGAGGTGCGCTACGCCGACGCAGCCGATCCGGACGCGCAGTTCGCCGTGGTGTGGCAGCGCCGCGACGGCGTCGAGTACTCCGTCGAACACGCGGTTGTCGGCGGTGAGGACCGGTTTCTCATCATGCACAACGACGGCGCGGAGAACTTCGCGCTCGTCGAGGCGCCGGTGGCCGATCCGACCGCGTTCCGCACGCTCGTCGAACATCGCGAGGATGTGCGGCTCGACGCGGTAGACGCGTTCGCCGGACACCTCGTGCTGAGCTACCGCGCCGAGGCGCTGCCCAAGATCCAGTTGTGGCCGCTGGCCGCCGACGGAACCTACGGGCGCGCCGAGGACATCACCTTCGACACCGAATTGACCTCGGCGGGTCTGGGCGGCAACCCGAACTGGGATGCACCGAAACTCCGCATCGGAGCGACGTCTTTCGTTATCCCGGTGCGGATTTACGACGTCGACCTCGCAACGGGGGAGCGGACGCTGCTGCGCGAGCAGCCGGTGCTCGGCGGGTACCGGCCCGAGGACTACGTCGAACGGCGGGAGTGGGCGATCGCCCCGGACGGCGCGCGGGTGCCGATCTCGATCGTTCACCGTGCGGGCCTGCAGTTCCCGGCACCGACCCTGCTGTACGGCTACGGCGCCTACGAGTCCTGCGAGGACCCGCGGTTCTCGATCGCCCGGCTCTCGCTGCTGGACCGCGGCATGGTCTACGCCGTCGCCCACGTCCGCGGCGGCGGCGAACTGGGCCGCCCGTGGTACGAGCACGGCAAGCTGCTGGAGAAGGGCAACACCTTCACCGATTTTATCGCGGTGGCAAGGCATCTCATCGCCACCGGCACCACCCGACCGCAGAACCTGGTGGCGCTCGGCGGAAGCGCGGGCGGTTTGCTGATCGGCGCGGTTGCCAACCTGGCGCCCGAACTGTTCGCGGGCTTCCTCGCGCAGGTGCCGTTCGTGGATCCGTTGACCACCATCCTCGACCCGTCGCTGCCGCTGACGGTCACCGAATGGGACGAGTGGGGAAACCCCCTCGAGGACGAGGACGTTTACCACTACATGAAGTCCTACTCGCCCTACGAGAATGTCCTCGCCAAGGACTATCCGCCGATCCTGGCGATGACCTCACTCAACGACACCCGCGTCTACTACGTCGAACCGGCGAAATGGGTTGCCGCCCTGCGGCACACGAAGACCGACACGAACCCGGTTCTACTCAAGACCGAGATGAGCGCCGGCCATGGCGGCATCAGCGGACGGTACGAACGGTGGAAGGAAGCTGCATTCCAGTACGCCTGGGTGCTTGCGACGGCCGATCCGGACGGTGACTGCGGTTGGCGGCGTGCGGTAGCGTCCGGGCATGACTGAGTCCTACCTGCTCGACATCGAGCTCAACACACTCGACGGCACCTCGACGTCTCTCAGGGAGCTCGCCGACGGTGCCGTGCTCGTGGTCAACGTTGCGTCGAAGTGCGGACTCACTCCGCAGTACAGTGCGCTGGAGAAGTTGGCCCAGGACTACGGAGACCGCGGGCTCACGGTGATCGGTGTGCCGTGCAACCAGTTCATGGGCCAGGAACCCGGTACGGCCGAAGAGATCCAGACTTTCTGTTCGACCACCTACGGCGTGACGTTCCCGCTCCTGGCCAAGACCGACGTCAACGGCGCGGACCGTCACCCCCTCTACGCCGAACTGACGCAGACGCCCGACGGCAGCGGCGAGGCCGGTGAGGTGCAGTGGAACTTCGAGAAGTTCCTGCTCGCGCCCGGCGGCCAGGTGGTCAACCGATTCCGCCCGCGTACCGAACCGGACGCCCCCGAGGTCATCTCAGCCATCGAGGCCGTGCTGCCGAAATAGACAGCTGCCGTCGACGTCACGGCAACCGTCGAGACACCTGCGATTGTCATGCTGCACGCGTGGCTGGACAACTGATCGTCTCGATCTCCCACGTCAGTGCCCGTACCCTCACCGATGTCGCCGGGTTCCGCGCCGAACTCGACGCCCGCGGTGTGCCGGTGTCGTTCCTGGTCGCGCCGCGTCTCAAGGGCGGCTACCGACTCGACCGCGACGCTCCCACCGTCGAATGGCTGCGCGAGCGGCGCACATCCGGCGACGCGATCGTGCTGCACGGTTTCGACGAGGCCGCCACCAAGAAACGGCGTAGCGAGTTTGCCTCGCTCGCCGCGCACGAGGCCAACCTGCGACTGATGGGCGCCGACAGGGTGCTCGAGCATCTAGGGCTGCGCACCCGGCTGTTCGCCGCGCCGGGGTGGACGGTGTCGCAGGGGACCGTGACCGCCTTGCCCGGCAACGGCTTTCGGATCCTCGCCGGGCTCGGTGGCGTGACCGACCTGGTCCGCGGTACGACGGAGCGGGCGCGCGTGGTGGGCGTCGGCGCCGGGTTCCTGAGCGAACCCTGGTGGTGCCGCTCGGTGGTGCTCTCGGCCGAACGGACCGCCCGTCGCGCGGGCATGGTGCGCCTCAACGTCTCCGCCAAGCAACTCGGCGGGATCGGGCCACGGCGGGCCGTGCTCGACGCGGTCGACCTCGCGTTGATGCACGAGTGTGCGCCGCTGGTGTACCGGTGGGAGGCGCGTGCGGCGTTGCGAGACGCCGCCTAGACCGGCGCGGTTCAGAACTGTGTGCCGTTCTCCTCGTCGAGGACCTGGAAGTCGGTGTCGGTCATCTCCGTCAAACGGCCGTAGAAGATCCCGCGGGCACTCGGGTCGATGATGCCCTGGTGGATCGGCACCGCGCGGGCCGGTGCGACTGCCCTGAGATAGTCGACCGCTTCGGAGATCTTCAGCCACGGCGCCGCCGCGGGAGTGGCCAACACGTCGACCGGTTCACCCGGTTCGAACAGGGCGTCGCCGGGGTGCATCAGCCGCGCCGGATGGTCACCGTCGCCGACGAGGTACGAGATGTTGTCGATCTCAGGGAGTTCGGGATGGATGATCGCGTGATGGCCGCCGACCCCGCGAACGGTCAGGTGGCCGATCGTGAGCTCGTCCCCGGCGTGCACGGCGCACCACGAGCCCCCCAGCTGCTGGGCAGTCTGCGGATCGCAGTACAGCGAGGCCTGCGGGTTCGCGTCGAGCAGCCCGGGTAGCCGATTGACGTCGGCGTGGTCGGGATGCTGATGGGTGATCAGGATCGCCGACAGCCCCGTGATGCCCTCGAATCCGTGGGAGAACGTACCCGGATCGAACAACACCGTTGTCTCGGACGCGGAACCGTCGGGAAAGCTCGCCAGTAGGCACGAATGGCCGAAATGGGTCAATTGCATGGCTACATTGTTGCGCTCCGGCGCGGCCGGGGGTGCGGTTCGAACGTGGTTGCTGGTGGACAGCGGCTCATTCCGGTAGACGGCGAAGCGCCACGACACCGGTAAAGTCGTCGTCGTGGCGAAGGTGGTGGTGCACGTGATGCCCAAGGCGGAGATCCTCGACCCCCAGGGTCAGGCCATCGTCGGCGCCTTGAGGCGCCTCGGTGTGACCGGTGTCTTAGATGTCCGGCAAGGCAAACGATTCGAATTGGAGATCGACGGCGACGTCACAGACGAGACGGTGGCCGAGATGGCCGAATCGCTCCTGGCGAACACCGTCATCGAGGACTGGTCGGTCACGAGGGAGGGTGCATGAACGTGCGGGTAGGGGTCATCACCTTCCCGGGATCGCTCGACGACATCGACGCCGCCCGTGCGGTGCGGCGGGTCGGGGGTGAGCCGGTCAGCCTGTGGCACGCCGACGCCGACCTCAAGGGTGTCGACGCGGTCATCGTGCCCGGGGGCTTCTCTTACGGCGACTACCTGCGGGCGGGCGCGATCGCCAAGTTCGCGCCGGTCATGGGTGAGGTCGTCCGCGCCGCCCAGGGTGGCATGCCGGTGCTGGGGATCTGCAACGGCTTCCAGGTGCTCTGCGAAGCAGGCCTGCTGCCCGGGGCGTTGACCCGCAACATCGGTCTGCACTTCATCTGCCGCGATACCTGGCTGCAGGTGGCCTCGAACACCTCGGCGTGGACGACGCGGTACGAGGACGGCGCCGACCTGCTGATCCCGCTGAAGTCGGGCGAGGGCCGCTACGTCGCCAGCGAGAACGTGCTCGACGAGCTCGAAGGTGACGGCCGGGTGGTATTCCGCTACCGCGAGAACCTCAACGGCTCGATGCGGGACATCGCCGGCGTCAGTTCGGCCAACGGACGTGTCGTCGGCCTCATGCCGCACCCCGAACACGCCACCGAGGCGCTCACCGGTCCCTCCGACGACGGGCTCGGACTGTTCTACTCGGCGCTCGACGCGGTGCTCACCGTCTGAATTCCGTGCGCTGGAGCCATCCGGACCGGTGTTCGGTTCGAGCGGTGTTAGTCGATCCTGAGGTGCTGCGCGCCGTTGCGGTCCTCACACGTCAAATACCGGCAGCGCGTCGAGCGGCGCTGGTTGAACCGGAACCTGAACCCGTCGCACAGCCAGCCCACCACCTCATCCGGGTCGGTCGACCACACAGGGCGCCCGCGTCCATCCGGCGCCGTGACATCGCCGAGATGTACCGGGCTGCCGTGCAGCCGGGCGCGGGTGATCTTGACCTGTTGACTCACGATGCCAGCACCGCATCCCACTGGTGTTCGATGTAGCGGCGCACACGGGGCCGTGCTCAACTACATGATCGTCGTCATGTTCCTCGCCCAGGCACGTGGCATCGAGCTGAGTTTCGGTCAGATCGCGCTCGGCATGGGGGTCTCGCGATCCTGCTCAACATGGCCACGATCACCGTTCCTCTCCGCTGAGACCTCGCCGGCGGTGAACACGCCCCTCGTTCACGATGAGCCGGTTCGCTGCGTCAAGATGAAACGATGCCAGCCAGCCCGCAAAGCCTGTGCGCCTTCATCGATGCCTCGCCGTCACCGTTCCATGTGTGCGGCACCGTCGCGGATCGACTGCGCGCCGCCGGGTTCACCGAACTCTCCGAAGGCGACCAGTGGCCGTCGGAGGCCGGTGACTATTTCACCGTGCGCGCCGGGTCGCTGGTCGCGTGGCGGGCCGGTGCGGATCCACGCGTGCCCTTCCGCATCGTCGGCGGTCACACCGACAGCCCGAATCTGCGCGTCAAGCAGCACCCTGACCGTTTCGTAACCGGTTGGCGCATCGTAGCTTTGCAGCCCTACGGCGGTGCGTGGCTGAATTCGTGGCTGGACCGGGACCTGGGAATCAGCGGTCGGCTGTCGGTTCGGGTGGGGGACCGGATCGAACATCGGCTGATCCGCATCGACGAGCCGATCCTGCGGGTGCCGCAGTTGGCGATTCACCTGTCCGACGACCGCAAAGGGGTCAGCCTGGACCCGCAGCGGCATGTGAACGCGGTGTGGGGTGTGGGAGCTTCGGCCGCGTCGTTCATGGGTTGGGTCGCCGAGCGGGCGGGCGTGGCCGCGGACGCTGTGCTCGCCGCGGATCTGATGACCAACGATCTGACACCGTCGACGTTGGTCGGCGCGGACCGGGAATTGGTCAGTGCGCCACGCCTCGACAATCAGGCGACGTGTTATGCGGGACTGGAGGCGTTGTTGGCCGCGCGGCCGGGCGACCACGTGGTTCCGGTGCTGGCGCTGTTCGACCACGAAGAGGTGGGCTCCACCTCCGATCACGGCGCGCAGTCGGAGCTGCTGCCGACGGTGTTGGAGCGGATCACCTTGGCGGCAGGCGGACACCGAGAACACCTGTTGCGCAGGATGTCCGGTTCGGTGGTCGCCTCCGGGGACATGGCGCACGCGACGCATCCGAACTACCCGGAGCGGCACGAACCCGGGCACCTGATCGAGGTGAACGCCGGTCCGGTACTCAAGGTGCAGCCCAATCTGCGCTACGCCACCGACGGACGCACGGCGGCGGCGTTCGCGCTGGCCTGCGCGCAGGCCGGTGTGCCGATGCAGCGCTACGAGCATCGGGCTGACCTGCCGTGTGGGTCGACGATCGGGCCGATGACCTCGGCGCGCACCGGTATCCCCACGGTGGATGTCGGCGCGGCGCAGCTGGCCATGCATTCGGCGCGCGAGCTCATGGGCGCGGCCGACGTCGCGGCGTACTCCGCAGCGTTGCAGGCGTTTTTGTCGCCGGCCTGACTTAGGGTCGGTTTCATGGCGATGACTGTGGAGATGATCACCTTCGACTGCACCGACCCCGACGCGCTGGCTCAGTGGTGGGCCGAGGCGCTCGGCGGCGAGGTGACTCCTTTTGCCCCGGGTGAGTTCGTCGTCGTCATCCGGAATGACCGACCGCGGCTCGGTTTCCAGAAGGTGTCGGACGTGACGCCGGGGAAGAATCGTGTGCACATCGACTTCACCGCGGGCGATGTCGTGGCAGAAGTGACCCGACTGATCGGGATGGGCGCCTCGGAGAGGGGCGCGCACAGCTTCGGCGACGACTTCAGCTGGGTCGTGCTGGCCGACCCCGCGGGCAACGAGTTCTGCATCGCCGGTGCATGATCTTTGCTGTATGCCGCCTCTGGGTACTTTTCCGTTGCGGAAGTGTGTTTGGCTGGCTCTCGGCTCTCACTGTCGGTTCCATTCGTGAGCGTTCATGGACAGGGGTTCAGCGAAGCCGCTGAAGAATGCTCAATATTGCCCATCGCGTAGGTATGCCCATCGCGTAGGTATGCCCATCGCGTAGGTAATTGCGAGTGGCCGCGGTGGATTGGCGCGCCGTGAGCCTGACGAAGTCGCTGAGCTGCGCGCGCAAGGATCATGAGGGCCTCTGGTGTGCGCATTCGCGAGCACTCTCTGAGCGTGCGCGGCCGATAGAGGTTGGCACGTCGCGATGACGATGGGCCTCACGGCTCCGTCGGCCAGCGCGCTGCCTCTTATCGAAGCGAGGGCGGGTACCGCCGAGGTGCAGAACTTCGCGTTGACCGACCCGCTGAACCTCGGTATGTGCCGGCATTCCCGTCGCTCATCGTCGATGAGGTGACGTTCACCGACACGGTGGTCGACGGCGCTGCGCTGACCGCGTCCTCGGTCCGCTGCTGTCGCAACTCCTCGGCCCGGAAGGTGCCGCGTTGGCGCCCGTGATCGGTGGGCTTCTCGGGGGCGCACGTGTTCCGATCGTGGTCGGCTTCGGTCTCGGGCCGCGATACCGGCACGCAGGACAACAGTGACACCAGTACCAGTGACACCAAGTACCGGTGACACCAAGTACCAGTGACACCAGTAACAGTTACATCAGCAACAACGCGGCGGCGCAGCCGCCTCCGCGAGGCACCAGGGCCTCCTGCCACCGACTCGGGGGAAGAGTCGGACCGGCAGGAGGCCTTGTCGCGTTCCGGTCGACAACCGTGCTCCTCCTGGAAAGATCGCCGTCGTGCTGCTGTCCCTGATCGCCGTATCGGCGGTGCTGGCCGGGTGGGGGGTGCTGGCCAGCCGCATGGAGCGGTGGCGCGTCACCGCACCCATGGGGATCGTCCTGGCCGGCGTGGTGATCGGACTGGCCACCTCCGATCGCGTCGCGGACGGACTCAACACCGAGGTCGCCGAACACGTCGCGGAGATCATCCTGGCCATCCTGCTTTTCGTCGACGCCACCGACGTCCGCGGCGGGCTGTTCGGCTACGAACCCAAGGCCGCCATGCGGATCCTGTTCGTCGCGCTGCCGCTGGGTGTCGCCCTCGCCCTGGTGTTCGGACTGTGGCTGCTGCCCGGTTCGTCGTGGGCGGTGCTGCTGGTCATCGCATGCATCGTCGTGCCGATCGACTTCGCGCCGGTGTCGTCGATCCTGCGGGACCGCCGGGTGCCCGAACGTGTGCGTGACCTGCTCAACGTCGAGGCCGGCTACAACGACGGCATCATCTCGCCGCTGTTCATCTTCGCCCTCGTGCTCGCCGACCAGCAATCCCGCGCCGACACTCCGCTGCAGGCCCTCGAAGCGGCGATACCGCAGGCCGCCAAGGCCATCACCGTCGGCCTGGTGGTCGGCACCCTCCTCGCCCTCGCCGCCAACACCGCGCAACGGCGGGCCTGGGCCACCCACCAGTCCAATCGACTGGTCCTGGTCGCCGCGCCGCTGCTGGCTTTCGGCCTGAGCCTGTCCATCGACGGCAACGGCTTCGTGTCGGCGTTCGTCTGCGGCATCGCCTTCAAATTCCTGCGGCACTCCCACGACATCCGCCGGGATCTCGAACTCGTCGACGACGTCGGCTTCCTGCTCACCGTTGGCATGTGGTTCGCCTTCGGCGTGGCCGCGGTGGCGATCTTCGAAGTCGGCATCACCCTGGGCGCCGTCGTGTTCAGCCTGCTGGCGCTCACGGTGGTCCGCATCGTCCCGGTCCTTATCGGCATGCTCGGCACCCGCTTCAACCGGCCCGAACGCCTCCTGGTCGGCGCACTCGGACCCCGGGGGACCACCACGATCGTGTTCGGCCTGCTGGCGTTCAACGTGCTGGATCAACCCGATGAACACACTGTCGGCCTGGTCGTCGTGCTGTGCGTCCTTGGCAGCGTCATCCTGCACGGCGTCGCCGCACCGGCGATCGCCCATGCCTATGCCGCGCGGCGCCCGTCCTCCCGCGACGCGGAGCACAGTGGCCCGGGGAAATAGACTGTCTGCGTGACGCAGGAGCTTGCCCCCACGCTGGACACCGTCGAGCGTGCCGCAGCCACCCCCGACCAGCCCCAACCATTCCGCGAACTCGGCCTCAAGGACGACGAGTACCAGCGTATCCGCGAGATCCTCGGCCGTAGGCCCACCGACGCCGAACTGGCGATGTACTCGGTGATGTGGAGCGAGCACTGCTCGTACAAGTCCTCGAAGGTGCATCTGCGCTATTTCGGGGAAACCACCACCGAGAAGATGCGCGCGACGATGCTCGCCGGCATCGGCGAGAACGCCGGGGTCGTGGACATCGGCGACGGCTGGGCGGTGACCTTCAAGGTCGAGTCCCACAACCACCCGTCCTACGTCGAGCCCTATCAGGGCGCGGCCACCGGCGTCGGCGGCATCGTGCGCGACATCATGGCGATGGGCGCGCGCCCGGTCGCGGTGATGGATCAGCTCCGCTTCGGCGCCGCCGACGCCCCCGACACCAAGCGGGTGCTCGACGGCGTGGTGCGCGGTGTAGGCGGATACGGCAACTCGCTGGGCCTGCCGAACATCGGTGGCGAGACCGTCTTCGACCCCTCTTACGCCGGCAACCCACTCGTCAACGCGCTGTGCGTCGGCGCCATGCGCAAGGAAGACCTGCACCTGGCGTTCGCGTCCGGGGCGGGCAACAAGATCATCCTGTTCGGGGCGCGCACTGGGCTCGACGGCATCGGTGGGGTGTCCGTACTGGCCAGCGAGACGTTCGGCGGCGACGAAGGCGACGGACACGAAGCCGGAGGCGGAGCTGGACCGTCGAGGGCGCCGGGTCGCAAAAAACTCCCCTCCGTGCAGGTCGGTGACCCCTTCATGGAGAAGGTGCTCATCGAGTGCTGCCTCGAGCTCTACGCCGCGGATCTGGTGGTCGGCATCCAGGATTTGGGTGGCGCCGGCTTGTCTTGCGCCACATCTGAACTCGCATCGGCCGGCGACGGTGGCATGCATGTCGAACTCGACCAGGTCCCGCTGCGTGCGGCCAATATGACTCCCGCCGAGATCCTGTCGAGCGAGTCACAGGAACGGATGTGCGCGGTCGTCACGCCCGACAACGTCGACGCGTTCCTCGAGGTATGCCGTAAGTGGGACGTGCTCGCCAAGGTGATCGGCGAGGTCACCGATGGGGACCGACTCGTGATCACCTGGCACGGCGACACCGTCGTCGACGTCCCCCCGCGCACCGTCGCGCATGAAGGACCGGTCTACGAGCGCCCCGTCGCCCGCCCCGACAGCCAGGACGCCCTCAACGCCGACAGCTCCGCCAATCTGCCGCGACCTGCCACCGGCGATGAACTGCGCGCCACCCTGCTCGCCATGGTCGGCAGTCCGCACCTGTGCAGCCGCAGCTACATCACCGAGCAGTACGATCGCTATGTGCGCGGCAACACCGTGCTCGCCGAACAGGCCGACGGCGGTGTGCTGCGCATCGACGAGGCCACCGGTCGCGGTATTGCGGTCTCGACCGACGCCTCCGGCCGCTATACCGCACTCGATCCGTACACCGGCGCACAGCTCGCGCTGGCGGAGGCTTACCGCAACGTCGCGGTCACCGGCGCGACACCCGTCGCGGTGACGAACTGCCTGAACTTCGGCTCCCCCGAGGATCCTGGTGTGATGTGGCAGTTCAGCCAGGCGGTGCGCGGCCTGGCCGACGGCTGTACCGCCCTTGGTATCCCGGTCACCGGCGGCAATGTCAGCTTCTACAACCAGACTGGGACGACCGCGATTCTGCCCACCCCGGTCGTCGGTGTGCTGGGAGTGCTCGACGACGTCAAGCGGCGTGTTCCCACCGGCTTGGGCACCGAACCGGGCGAGACGCTGATCCTGCTGGGCGAAACCCGCGACGAATTCGACGGCTCGATCTGGGCGCAGGTCACCGCCGGGCACCTGGGCGGGCTTCCTCCCAAGGTGGATCTCGAGCGGGAGAAGCTGCTGGCCGATGTGCTCACTGCCGCGTCTCGTGACGGGTTGATCAGCGCGGCACACGATCTCAGTGAGGGCGGGCTGATCCAGGCGGTCGTCGAGGCCGCCCTGGCCGGTGAAACGGGTTGCCGCATCCTCATTCCCGAGAACGTGCAGGACGGCACAGGTCCGTTCACGTTCCTCTTCAGTGAGTCCGCCGGCCGCGTGGTCGTCGCGGTGCCCCGCACCGAGGAGAGCCGCTTCCGCTCGATGTGCGAGGCCCGCGGCCTGCCCACCACCCGAATCGGTGTGGTGGACCCCGGAAGCGACGCGATCGAGGTGCAGGGCCACTTCACGGTGTCGCTGGCGGAGCTGCGCACGACCTCCGAGGGCGTGCTGCCCGGACTGTTCGGGTGAGAGCGCAGACCCACCACATCGTCGGTGACACCGTCACCGACACCCCCGAACCCCAGCGCCGCCGGCCCGTGTTCCTCTGGGCGTGGGACCTGATCCGGCTCGACTTCGCCGGCGTCACCGTCGGTGCCCTGTTCTTCTGCCTGTCCCTGACTCCGTCGCTGTTACCGCGGGACTGGCTGTTCCAAGGCCTCATCGGCGGGGTGAACGCCGCAATCGGATACGGCATCGGCGTCTTCATCGCCAAGATCACGGCGCGGTTCGTCTTACGAGGCAGACGCTCGTGGCGGCCGTCGCAACGGAGGCCGTACCTGCTCGAGGCGGGCATCGTCGGGCTGGCGATTGCCGCGTGCGTCCTCATGCTGGTGCCCGCCGCTGCCTGGCAACGGCAGATCTCGACGGAGATGGGTCTACCGGGCCCGGAGATCTCCGGTTACCTCCGTGTGCTGGTTGTCTCGGCGCTGGTCGGCGGGGTGTGCGTGGCGGTCAGCCGGGTGCTCCTCGCCATCGTCAAGACGCTGGCCCGCTGGCTGATCCGCCGGTGGCGGTTGAGCGACGAGATGGCGTTGCTGATCGGCACCGTCGTGATCGTGGTGCTGCTCGTCACCTTGATCAACGGCGTCCTGATGCAGGGGTTCCTGGCCGCCGCCGGCCGCGTTTTCCAGCCGCAGAACTCCACGACCCGCGAGGGCGTCAGCCAGCCCGTCGAGCCCGAACGATCCGGCAGCCCGGCGTCGTTGGCGGCGTGGGACAGCCTCGGCTACCAGGGCCGCAACTTCGTCGCCAGCGGCCCCGACGCAGAGGATATCGAGCGGGTGAACGGCAGGCCCGCACAGGAACCGATCCGGGTCTACGCCGGTCTGCAGACGGCCGACACCGACGAACAGCGAATCGCCGTGCTGCTCAGTGAACTGGAGCGGACCAGGGCCTTCGACCGTGAGCTCTTGGTGATCGTGCCGACCACGGGGACCGGATGGGTCAACCCCGTCGCCGCCCGCGCCATCGAGCTGATGTACGACGGTGACACCGCCATGGTGGCGATGCAGTATTCCTATCTGCCGAGCTGGATCTCGTTCCTCGTCGATCAACAGCGGTCGATGGAGTCGGGTCGCATGCTGATCGACGCGGTCCAGCAGCGATGGTCGCAACGGCCGCCGCACCAGCGGCCGAAACTCGCCCTCTACGGCGAGAGTCTGGGTTCGATGGCCGGCCAGGCCGCGTTCGCGTGGCTACCAGATATCGCCGACATGGGATTCTCCTCGGTGCTGTGGGTGGGACCGCCCAACGCCAGCCCGCTGTGGAAGGCCATCACGGAGCGTCGCGATCCCGGCACCCCGGAGGTCGAGCCACGCTACGACGGGGGCCGCACCGTGCGGTTTTCCCAGGCGTCCGATCCGGACGAGATCGCGCGCGACACAGCCGCTCCGTGGGAGGGCACCCGCGTGCTGTTCCTGCAGCATGCGTCCGACCCGATCGTCTGGTACTCACCGGATCTGCTCACCGCCCGCCCCGACTGGCTGCGCGAGCCGGCGGGTTCCGACCGCACCGCGTCGATGCGCTGGTACCCCATCGTGACGTTCTGGCAGGTCGGTGCGGATATGACCAATGCGTCCAGCGTGCCAGGCGGACACGGCCACAACTACGGCGAATCGGTGCTCGACGGGTGGGCCGCCGTGGCACCGCCGCGGGGGTGGACCCCAGACGACACTGCACGTATCCGCGCGGTCCTCCGGGAATCGGACGGCCCGGAATACTGATGCTGGGCAACCTACCGCGTTCGCACTCGCCACTGCGCTGGTCGCGTTGCCGCGGTGATCCTCGGCAGTCTTCCCGGGCCACACGGTCGGCGGCGGTGGCTGTCGGCTTTGCGACACTGAGGTATGGCAGCCCGCCGCAACACCGATCCTGCGCAGACCCGCGCGGCGGTGGCCGCTGTCGTGGACTGGCTGCGTGACGACACCGCGCCGGCCCCCGAACGCAACGGGATCGCCGAGGCGGTCAGATTGACCGCGCGCACCCTGGCCGGCTTGGCCCCCGGCGCCAGCGTGGAGCTGCGGGTTCCGCCGTTCGTCGCCGTGCAGTGCGTCGCGGGGCCCGCTCACACCCGGGGCAATCCGCCCAACGTGGTGGAGACCGACCCGCGCACCTGGCTGCTCGTCGCCACCGGGTTGTTGCCCTTCGACGAGGCAGCGGCGACCGGTGCGCTGCGGCTGTCCGGATCTCGCGCCGCTGAGCTGGGCAATTGGCTGCCTGTGGTGGCCCTGGGAATGTAGTGGCGGAAATAGGTGTTTCATGACGTGGCGCTGATTCCCCTAACCGGGTATGTAGCCGTAGACTCAGCACGTCACCCACAGCCCCTTGGGAGCAGCCATATCGTGAGCGCCCACGACGACATCGAGCCCGAGAACGATCCCCGTGAAGAATGCGGCGTCTTCGGCGTCTGGGCGCCCGGCGAGGATGTGGCCAAGCTCACCTATTACGGCCTTTATGCGCTACAACACCGTGGCCAGGAAGCGGCGGGCATCGCCGTGGCCGACGGCTCGCAGGTTCTGGTGTTCAAGGATCTCGGACTGGTCAGCCAAGTGTTCGATGAACCGACGCTGGCCGCCATGCAGGGTCACGTCGCCATCGGGCACTGCCGCTACTCGACCACGGGATCAACCACCTGGGAGAACGCCCAGCCGGTCTTCCGCAACACCCTCGCCGGCACCGGAGTGGCCGTCGGTCACAACGGCAACCTGGTCAACACCACCGAACTGACCGCCCGCGCGCGCGAGGCAGGCCTGATCAACGGCCGCACTCCCGGCGCGGCGACCACCGACTCGGACATCCTGGGTGCGCTGCTGGCCCACGGCGCCGCCGACGCCACCGTCGAACAGGCGGCGCTGGACCTTCTGCCGACCGTGCGCGGCGCGTTCTGCTTGACCTTCATGGACGAGAACACCCTCTATGCCGCCCGCGACCAGTACGGCGTGCGCCCGCTGTCGCTGGGAAGGCTGGACCGTGGCTGGGTGGTGGCGTCGGAGACCGCTGCGCTCGACATCGTGGGCGCGTCGTTCGTCCGCGACATCGAACCGGGCGAGCTGCTGGCCATCGACGCAGACGGTGTGCGGTCGACCCGCTTCGCCAACCCCACTCCCAAGGGTTGCGTCTTCGAATACGTCTACCTGGCTCGGCCCGACAGCACGCTGGCCGGCCGTTCCGTACACGCCACCCGCGTCGACATCGGCCGCCGGCTGGCCAGCGAGATGCCGGTCGAGGCCGACCTGGTGATCGGCGTCCCCGAATCGGGAACGCCCGCCGCCGTGGGCTACGCGCAGGGCTCGGGTATTCCGTACGGCCAGGGGCTGATGAAGAATGCTTACGTCGGCCGGACGTTCATCCAGCCGTCGCAGACGATCCGCCAGCTCGGCATCCGGCTCAAGCTCAACCCGCTCAAGGAAGTCATCCGCGGTAAGCGGCTGATCGTCGTCGACGATTCGATCGTGCGCGGCAACACCCAGCGTGCGCTGATCCGAATGCTGCGTGAGGCGGGAGCCGTCGAAGTGCACGTCCGGATCGCCTCCCCGCCGGTGCGCTGGCCGTGCTTCTACGGCATCGACTTTGCCACACCCGCCGAGTTGATCGCCAACGGTGCCGAGGACGAGGACCAGATGCTCGATGCCGTCCGCCGCGCGATCGGGGCCGACACCCTGGGCTACATCTCGCAGCAGGGCATGATTGCGGCCACCGAACAGCCTGCGTCACGGTTGTGCTCGGCCTGCTTCGACGGCAACTACCCGATCGAACTTCCGAATGAGTCGGCACTGGGCAAGAACGTCATCGAGCACATGCTCGCAGCGGCCGCCCGCAGTGGCATCCCGCTGGAGAAGGTCGACGACGACAACGCTTCCTATTCGGCCTCCTATTCGGCGACCGCGGGACTGAACCGCACCAGGTGACGCCTGCCGCCCTTCGCCGCTGTTCCAGTCTCCTGGAGCGCATGGCCTCCCCGTACTTGAGCACGTCCGGTCCGCCGATGTCCCACGTCCGCGATGTGGGTACCGCCGCGGTGGCCGCCGCCACCAAGTAGTGCCGCCACCAAGTAGTACAGGGTGTCGTCGATGGAGATCGGCTGAATCTTGTTGTGCACCCACTTCGGTGCGGTCATAACGGGCAGGCGCTCGGTGAGGTGGCGGATCATCTGGAACGAGGCGGAGCCTGATCCGATCACGATGCCGGCCTGTAGCACCACGGTCTCGATGCCCGAGTCGACGAGGATGTCGCCGACTGCAGCATGCGATGCCAGGTGCCGCGAGAGCTCCGCGCCGTCCGGGTGCAGGCCACCCAGGTAAACCACCCGGCGGACCCCCGCGGCACGGGCGGCCCCCACCACGTTGCGGGCGGACTCGGCCTCCTCGGCGACGAAGTTCTTCGACGTGCCCATCGAGTGCACGAGGTAGTAGACGACGTCCATCCCGTCGAATGCCCCCGCCAACGACTCGGGTTCGGTCAGGTCGCCCTGCGCCACCTCCATCTGTGAGCGCCATGCGGCGTCTTCCAGCTTGGCAGGAGTACGAGCCATCGCGCGGACCTGCAAGCCACGGTCGAGCAATGCGGGCACGAGTCGACCGCCGATGTAGCCGGTAGCGCCCGTCACCAAGCACCGGATGTTGTCAGGCACTCCAAATCTCCGTTCGTTGCCGTCTCGTGTGATTCGGACCGGTAGGCGCACGGATGATCGCAGAACCGCTCAGGCAAATCCACACCCGGGATCGGGCGCGTCCACGGCGAGCGGCGCACCGGCCGGTTTGATGTGGAACCTGCAGGACCAGTCGACGGTGTCACACCGGTGGCGCCGTTTCGGGGAAACGCGCTGGCAGGGATGAGGATGGGCGTTTACCCTCGCGAAGGGCGCGACCGGTAGCCTTTCCTTCGATGACCGAGCGCACCGAACAACACGGCTTTTCCTATGCGTCGGCCGGTGTCGACATCGAAGCCGGTGATCGCGCAGTCGAACTGTTCAAACCGCTGGCGGCGAAAGCCACCCGTCCGGAGGTGCGTGGCGGGCTCGGTGGGTTCGCGGGCCTGTTCGCGTTGCGCGGCGGCTACCGCGAACCCGTGCTGGCCTCGTCGACCGACGGTGTCGGCACCAAGCTGGCCGTCGCCCAGGCGATGGACAAGCACGACACGGTCGGTCTCGACCTGGTGGCGATGGTCGTCGACGACCTCGTGGTCTGCGGTGCCGAACCGCTGTTCCTGCAGGACTACATCGCCGTCGGGCGCACGGTCCCCGAACGGGTCAGCCAGCTGGTCTCCGGTATCGCGGAGGGCTGCGTGCTCGCCGGATGCGCGCTGCTGGGCGGCGAGACCGCCGAGCACCCCGGCCTGATGGCCCCGGACCACTACGACATATCGGCAACCGGTGTCGGCGTCGTCGAGGCCGACGACGTGCTGGGCCCCGACCGGGTCCGCCCCGGCGACGTGATCATCGCGATGGGATCGTCGGGCCTGCACTCCAACGGCTACTCACTGGCCCGCAAGGTGCTGCTGGAGATCGATCGGATGAACCTCGCCGGCCATGTCGAGGAATTCGGCCGCACACTCGGCGAGGAACTGCTCGAGCCGACCCGCATCTACGCCAAGGACTGCCTCGCGCTGGCCGCCGAGACCCAGGTGCGCACGTTCTGCCACATCACCGGCGGCGGGCTGGCGGGGAACCTCGTGCGCGTGGTGCCCAACGGCCTGATGGCAGAACTTGACCGCGGGACGTGGACACCGGCGCCGGTGTTCCAGATGATCGCCCAACGCGGCCGCATCGAGCGCAGCGAGATGGAGAAGACGTTCAACATGGGCATCGGCATGGTGGCCGTCGTCGCGCCGGAGGACACCGACCGGGCCCTGGCCATCCTGACGGCCCGCCACATCGACAGTTGGACGCTCGGGACCGTCGAGAAGGGTGGCAAGGACGAGCCGCGGGCAATGCTGGTGGGTCAGCACCCGCGATTCTGATGCGCCAGAACGACTAGCGGCGCCAGTCGTCCTCGGGCGCCCAGGGGTCGTCGGCTACGCCGTCGCTGGGATCCAACTCGTCGGACCCGCCGGCCAGCTCGCGCTGTAGCCGTTCGAAGTCAGTTTGGGGCGAGCTGTACTTCAGGTCACGAGCGACCTTTGTCTGCTTCGCCTTCGCCCGGCCGCGGCCCATAGGGGACCCCCTTGCGCAATAACGGAGCGGCCCTGAGAACTGGCGGCTCCGATTCTCCGATGTCGTTATTGTCCTGCCAACACTTTAGCGTGCCAGCCCGCCAAGTGCTGGCAGGCCCTCGCCAGCGGTGACCAGGTTCACCGACCGCCGCCGCGAAGCCGCTCGACCGCAAGCCGGCCGGCGCGCAGGTGGTCGGCGCTCGGTATGGAGTCGGCGTCGATCACCGCGCTGGCCTCGGCGTCTCCGCCGGTGCTCAGCGGCGTGTCGGCGGGCAGCCCTCGCTTCACGAGTGCGAGCGCCACCGGACCGTCGTCGATGTGTTCGACGACCGTGCCCAGCCGGCCTACTGTGCGACCGCCGGCGAGCACCGGATCACCGGTCGACGGGCGATCGGTGGTCCCGTCGAGTTGCAGCCGGACCAGCATGCGGGGCGGTTTTCCCAGGTTGTGGACCCGGGCAACGGTCTCCTGCCCGCGGTAACAGCCCTTGTCGAGATGCACCGCACTGCCGATCCAGCCGACCTCGTGCGGGATCGTGCGCTCGTCGGTGTCGACCCCCAGCCGGGGCTGCAGCGCCGCCACCCGGTGCGCCTCATAGGCCCACACTCCCGCGGGCCGGACACCTGCGGCGGTGACCCGGTCCTGCCAGTCGGCGGCCTGCGCACGCGGCACCACGAGGTCCAGTTCGAGTCCGTCGGCGGGCAGGCGCTGCGCGAAACCGCCGCCGGGCAGGGGCACCGCGGTCGATTCCGCCGGAAGCGAACCGAGCCGGAGCGCGTCGAGCACCGGCGTGTCGGCCAGCGCGGGACCCAGAAGGGACAGCACCGCGAGGTCGGCAGCCTCGATCGTCACGTCGGCCCAGAACACCATCTTGCGGAGGTAGTCGAGCAGCGGGGCGCCGCGCCAGGGCTCGGTGTCGAGATAGAGGACGCCGCCGAGTTCGGTCTGCCACCAGTGGTCCTCGACCCGCCCCTGACCGTCGAGGCTCAGGTTCTGGGCGACCGTGCCGTCGGGCTGCTCGCTGACGTGCTGGCTGGAGATCGTGTGCAGCCAGGACCGGCGTTCACCGCCCGTCAGGGTGAGGGTGACGCGGTGCGAGCGGTCGACGACCACGGCGTCGTCGGTGGCGGCGCGCTGTTCGCCGAGCGGGTCGCCGTAGTGCCACACCGAGCCGGCGTCCGGTCCTTCGGGCACGGGAACTGCTGACATAGGTCAACTCTACGGGTCTAGGCTGATGGGCCATGGCGAGCGGACCTGCTGTGGTCGTCACCCTCGACGGTGCCGTCCACGACGCGCAGAAACCCCTGTTGTACGCCGACGACCTGGCCGCCGTCCGCGGCGACGGGATCTTCGAGACACTGCTGGTCCGCGACGGCCGTCCCTGCCTGCTGAAGGCGCACCTCGGGCGGCTCACCCATTCGGCGCGACTGATGGATCTGCCCGCCCCGGATCCCGCGCGCTGGCGTTCGGCGGTCACCACCGCGGTGCACCGCTGGGCGGCGGACGGCGGCGGTGAAGGGGTGCTGCGGTTGGTGTACAGCCGCGGCCGCGAAAGCGGGGGAGGCCCAACCGCATACGTCACGATCGGCGCCCTGCCGCCCCGGGTGGCGGCCGCCCGCCGGGACGGGGTGGCGGCGCTGACGTTGGCGCGTGGCTTGCCGACGGCGGCCGCCGAGCTGCCGTGGCTGCTGGCGGGGGCCAAGACGCTGTCGTACGCGGTGAACATGGCCGCGCTGCGGCATGCCGAGAAGCATGGTGCCGGAGATGTCGTCTTCCTCAGCTCCGACGGACACATCCTGGAGGGGCCGCGATCGACCGTGGTGATCGCCGCCGAGATGGAGGGCGGCGGCCTCGGGCTGCTGACCCCGCCACCGTGGTATCCGATCCTGCGTGGCACCACTGCGCGGGCGTTGTTCGAGGTGGCGCGCAACAAGGGTTACGACTGTGACTACCGGGCGCTGCTGCCCGCTGATCTGTTTGCGGCGCAGGGCGTTTGGTTGGTCTCCAGCGTCACCCTGGCGGCCCGCGTGCACACGCTGGACGGGGTGCCGCTGCGGCCGACGCCACTGGCGACGGAGGTGGCGGCGCTGGTCGACGCGGCCATCGTCAGTGATCGCTGATGGCGAACCGAAAATTCCTTGTCGGTGTGGGTGTACGCGGGTACGGTCGCTCGTACACAGGGAAGGAGGTGGTCCGGCAAATTGAGTGACTTATGGACATGTGAGGTGGCTGCCCGCTAGCAGCACCGGGGAAGTCGAGCACCGACCTCAGTGCGCTGGCGAATTCCCCGCAGTCACCCGGCCCCCGAGCCCTTCGGTCCGTCCACCCAGGAACCAACGGCTCGGGGGTCGCCCACATCTAGGGCTTCGTGTATCTGGGGCTTCGTGCCGCGTCAGCCCGGTCCCGGTGCGAGCGAGGCGCAGGATTTCAGCGCCTCGTCCCATGCCGCTCGGTCAACCCCCGCAGGCGGTCCCGTGTTCGGACCCGGCGCGGCGGGCACACCGTGCTCGTTGAGGCACTCCGCGTACGAGCCGTGTCCACTCGGGCTCGACGACGGCGGACCGGTTTCCGGCGGCGACTCTTCGGATGTACAGGCCGCCAACATCCCCGCGGCGGCCAGGGCCGCCGTGACCTTTCGCAAGCCCACTATCCGACATACCTCGACAGTCTCGCCGACAGATGCGGCACCAGCCCCCCGTCGGCGTCCACGCGCTCTTCGACGTAGGCCAGATCGCCGCCCTCGACGATGCCGTAGAGCCTCTTCGCGCCGCCGACCAGCATCCCCGACTTGCTGCGGGCCAGCGCATCGGTGACCAACTCCCACGACGACTGATTGCGTGGGCGACCGTAGAACAATTCGACGTAGCCGGCCGAGTGCGCCAGCAGGAGCTCGATCGCCTGCGATTCGGACGGGTCGGCGGGATCGTCGACGAAACGCCAAAATCCAGTCTCACGCAAGCCCGCCCGGTCGTAGCCGCCGGACTCGGTGAGCCGCCAAGACCGGGCTTCCCAGTTCAGGTAGTCGCCGCCGTCGTGAGAGACGACGATCTGCTGACCGAACCGGTAGTCGCCGTGCGGCCCGCGGCCCTCGCCCTCACCGCGCCATACGCCGACCAGCGGCAGCAGCGCAAGAAGCGCGTCGTTGAAGTCGGCACCCTCGCGCAGATTTGCCGTGTCCTTGGGCATCGGGAGGTCGTCGAAGCCCGGGATGTTGCGTGCGGCAGTGATCTTGGCGCGTTCGGCGGCATCGGCGACGGCGCGGTCACCGGACGTCGAGAAAATGGAACCGGCGGCGTCTTCGGGTTCGTGCGGTGACGTCACGAGTCGTCGGTGACGAGGCGGTAGAGCGCATAGAGCGCAAACCACGTGATCACCAGGGTGCACACCACCAGCAGGATTTCGTAGAACAGGACCACCGGATCAGTCTAACCGCCGGAGGTGCGCGGTTGGCGCCCGGCCGGTCAGCCGATCTTGTTCTCGAACTGGGGACAGAACGCGCCGGTCACCGCACCGATGAAGACGCCGGCCTGATAGTCGGTCCAGTCGGTGACGCCGACGAGATCGGCCACCTCGTCGGCAAAGTGGCGCCGTTGCTCGAGTCGGTGCACACGGCATGGCCGGTGTCGAGGACGGCCGAGGGTCCGCTGGCTCCCACACGATGCCCTCGTTGCCGATGCTGGTGAGGAAGTCCTCCTCGGGCCCCGCAGGCGGCGACGGGGGCGGTTGCCAACGCAACGGCGCCGATTGCGGAAGCGGCCGCGCACACGAACGACACGTTCATGGTCAGTCCTGTTCACCCGCGGTGAACTCCCGGCGAAAAACCCAGGAGCTGACCACATCGTGCTCGACCGCCGTGGGCTGTGCAGCGGATTTCCGGAAAATGCGCACGCCGCCGACGCACACGCCGGGGCGCGGCCGCCTCGGCGTGACCAACGAGCAGCCCGGTCAGGCGACCTTGACGTCGACCTCGTGGATCCCGGCACCTGACGGAGCGACGGTGGCGTCGCCATTGCCCACCTTCGACAGCGCGCGCAGCGTCCAGGTGCCCGGCGCGGCGAAGAACCGGAAGTCGCCGGTGGCCGACGCGACCACCTCGGCGGTGAACTCATCCGAGGCGTCCAGCAGGCGCACGAACGCGCCGCCGACCGCCTGTCCGGAGCCGTCCACCACACGACCGGTGATCACGGTTTCCTTCTCCAGGTCGACACCGGCGGGCAGTGTCTGCCCTTGCTTAGGAGGAGTGCACATGTGTCTAACTTCCCAACTCGATCGGGGCCCCCACCAGGGAACCGTATTCCGTCCAACTGCCGTCGTAGTTCTTGACGTTCTTGTGCCCCAACAGTTCGTGCAGGACGAACCACGTGTGTGAAGAGCGCTCACCGATGCGGCAGTAGGCGATGGTTTCCTTCTCACCGTCCAGCCCGGCGCCGGCGTAGATCTTGGCGAGGTCCTCATCCGACTTGAAGGTGCCGTCCTCGTTGGCGGCCTTGCTCCACGGCACGTTGATGGCCGTGGGGATGTGGCCGGCGCGCTGGCTCTGCTCCTGCGGCAGGTGCGCCGGGGCGAGGATCTTGCCGGAGAACTCGTCGGGGGAGCGCACGTCGACCAGGTTCTTCTCGCCGATCGAGGCGATCACCTCGTCGCGGAAGGCCCGGATGCTGTTGTCGGGCTGCTTGGCGGTGTAGCTGGTCGCGGGGCGGTTCACCGTCTCGCTCGACAGCGGACGTCCCTCGAGTTCCCACTTTTTGCGGCCGCCGTCGAGCAGCTTGACGTTCTCGTGGCCGTAGAGCTTGAAGTACCAGTAGGCGTACGCGGCGAACCAGTTGTTGTTGCCGCCGTAGAGGATCACCGTGTCGTCGCCCGCGATCCCGCGGTCAGACAGCAGCTTCGAGAACTGCTGGGCGTCGACGAAGTCACGACGGACCGGGTCTTGCAGGTCGGTCTTCCAGTCCAGCTTGACCGCGCCTTCGATGTGTCCGGTGTCGTAGGCCGAGGTGTCCTCGTCGACCTCGACGAACACGGTGTTGGGCGCGTCGAGATTGCTCTCGGCCCAGTCAGTGGTGACCAGGACGTCGGAGCGAGCCATCGATGATCCTTTCGTTGCGTTACTGCGAAGTCATGCAGGGATGGGCAAGTCATACTCCTGTTGCGATCAATGTCTGGTTGTGGACAGCCCGCTGGCCCGAGTGAGCGCGACCACGGCGGCGCGACAGCGCTCAGCGACAACAACGACAGCAACAACCCGCGGTGCGGCACAGATCGACTGCGCGGCGCTTGGTGAGCATCAGCTCGAGGCGGGCGAACACGCGGCCAGCCTACCCAATGACAGGGTGCTCAGGCCAACAGCGGTTCCAGCACGGACCGCAGGTCAGCGGCCTTCGGCACGCCGGAGGTGCGATAGCGCGGGCGGCCGTGGGCGTCGAAGACGATCGTTGTCGGCAGGGACAGCACCGAAAGCCGCCTAGCCGCTTCGGGATTGGCGTCCATGTCGATCTCGACATGGGCCACTTCGGGCATCTCTCGGCACACCTGGTCGACCACGCGGCGCACGGCGTCGCAAGGCCCGCACCACACGGCGCTGAAGTGCGCGACGGTGGGGCCGGTCTCGGACAACCCCAGTCCGGAGGTGTCGACGTTCATCGCGGCGGCCTCGGCCTTGCGCAGGCCGGCGCGCAGGTTCATCAGGCGTCCCGCCACGAAGGCGACGCCGAACACTGCGATCAGGACGGCGATCACGACGATCCACGACGAGCTCATGACTGCCTGAACCCGCCGAGTGTGATGGTCATGTCGTCGGTGATGCCCTCGATGATGACATCCGAACCGCGCGCACCCTGGGCGGTCGGTGCGATGCCGAACGGCAGTTTCTGCCCCGGCATGGGCGCGCTGAACGCGTCGAGGACCGCGGCGGTCTTGTCCACGGGCACTGCCTGGCCGGCCGTGCCGGCGCCGGTCAGGATGTCGGTGGCCGTCATCACCAGCGTGGTGTGGTCGGGTCCGCTGATGGACAGGTCCACGGCGACCGACACCCGCTCGTCGAAACCCGCCGACTCCGGGGTGCCGGTGAAGACGACACCCTTGTTGCTGGAGATCCCGGATTCGGTGGTACCGCCCGTCGCGTCGTTGGTCTCCCCGGTCGGGGCTTCGACGAGCAGATCAGGGATGCCGATGAAGCGGCCGACGTGCGTGGAGTTGATGATGATGCGGCTCTCGACCTTTCCGACGGCTATGGGTTCGCCGGGCCGGACCAGCCAGGATGTCTCGCTGACGTCGACGTCGTGCAGGGTCGCTTCCAGCGACGCCTTACCCACCACGGGGTGATCAACACCACTGGCGCGGATTTCCATCTCGCCGTAGTGGTGGTCCATCGCCTGTGGGACGAACGGGAAGCCGATGATGCCCACCCACGGGTCGGCATCCAGGTGTGCGACCTCGCGCAACACCCGTGACCAGCGGTATTCGGCGTAGACGGCCGCGCCGAAATCGACGCCGACCGCGCCGACGACCACTGCGGTCACCGTCGCGAGGAGCCCGATCAGCAGCTTGCGCATCGCCACATTGTGGCTTACCGGTCGTTCCCTGAACCGGCTTGACGCGGCTGATCTGCCGCCGGCGCGCTATCGTTACTTTGCCAACGGTCGGTAACGGCCGTGTGTCAGGCACAAATCTGGGAGATCACCGCACATCGACGTCGGGCGACGCCCCCGGACTGCTGGAGGGCCTGTGGATCTGCTGCTGTTGACCGTCGACCCGCACCCCGAGTCGGTTCTGCCGTCATTGTCGCTGCTCGCGCACAACGTGCGTGCCGCCCCGACCGAGGTCTCTTCGTTGCTGGAAGCCGGTACCGCCGACGTCGCAATCGTCGACGCCCGCACCGACCTGGCCGCCGCCCGTGGCCTGTGCCGGTTGCTGGGAACGACAGGGACGTCGGTTCCCGTGGTCGCGGTAGTCAACGAGGGCGGCCTGGTGGCGGTCAATCACGAGTGGGGCCTCGACGAGATCCTGCTGCCCGCGACGGGTCCCGCCGAGATCGATGCACGCCTGCGGTTGCTGGTCGGGCGTCGCGGTGGTGCCGCGAATCAGGAGAACGCCGGCAAGATCAGCCTCGGCGAACTGGTGATCGACGAGGGCACCTACACGGCCCGGCTGCGGGGTCGCCCGCTCGACCTGACCTACAAGGAATTCGAGCTGCTGAAGTACCTGGCCCAGCACGCCGGCCGGGTGTTCACCCGCGCCCAGCTGCTGCAGGAGGTGTGGGGCTACGACTTCTTCGGCGGCACCCGAACGGTCGACGTGCACGTCCGTCGACTGCGCGCCAAGCTCGGCCCCGAATACGAATCGCTGATCGGCACCGTTCGCAACGTGGGATACAAGGCGGTCCGGCCCGCCCGTGGCCGGCCGCCGGCACCCGAAACTGAACTCTCCGACGACGACGACGACTACGAGACGCCCGACAGCGTGCCGCCGTCGCTGGTGCATCCGTTGCGCGCTCCGTGACGTCGATCGACTGGCGGAGCGCACTGACCGAGGGCGAGCAAGCCGCGATCCGTGACGTCATCGCCGCCGCCACGGACCACGACGGCGTGGCCCCGGTCGGTGATCAGGTGCTCAGGGAGCTTCCCGCCGACCGGACCCGGCACCTGCTGGCCGTCGACCCGGACGCCGCCGACGTCGTCGGCTACCTCAACCTCGCGCCCGCCTCCGACACCGCACCGCCGATGGCCGAACTGGTGGTGCACCCCGACTTCCGGCGGCGCGGTACCGGGGCGGCGATGGCGCGCGCCGGGCTTGCCGAAGGCGGTGCGGCTGCCCGGATTTGGGCCCACGGCAACCTGGAAGCCGCGCAGGCAACCGCCCGCACGCTGGGCCTCCGAGTGGTGCGCGAGCTGCTGCAGATGCGTCGTGGGCTCACCGATCTGCCCCCGGTGACAGTGCCCCGCGGGATACGCCTGGCCAGCTACACCGGGTCACAGGACGATCCTGAGTTGTTGCGGGTCAACAACTCAGCGTTCTCCTGGCATCCCGAGCAGGGCGGCTGGACCGGCGCCGACATCGCCCAACGGCGTGCCGAACCGTGGTTCGATCCCGACGGCTTGTTCCTGGCGTTCGACGACGAATCGGGCAAACTTCTCGGATTTCACTGGACAAAGGTGCACGACACCGATCTCGGTGAGGTCTACGTCGTCGGTGTCGACCCGACGGCCCAGGGCCGCGGACTGGGCGCGACGCTCACGCTGACCGGACTCCATCATCTGGCCGAGCGGCTGTCGACTTCCTCACAGCCGACCGTGATGCTCTATGTCGAAGCCGACAACAACGCGGCGGTCAGAACCTACCGGCGCTTGGGATTCGACATTTTCTCCGTCGACGCCGCGTACGCCGCCGGGTGAGTCATCGAAGGTTTCGCCTGACTCTGCGGCGATCGTCGCGCATGGCGCCACCGGTGTGAGCGCGCTACGCGGTTGCGTAGGACGCGCTACGCGGTTGCGTAGGAAGTGAGCCGGAACCGCTCGATGGTTTCCTCGGCGAACATCACCGAGCAGTTCCCACGGTGACGCGTGACTGTGGCGAAGTCGATCGACGATCGCCGGCTGTGCCCGAACTGCGAGCGCAGAACTTGGATCGTCAGGGCCAGCCACCTCAATCACATCGGGGGTCGATAGTTGCTGAGCTGACGCCGCCAGTGAATCACCGCCGGTGGGGCGGGCCAGGGCCCCATGTCGGGTTCATGTTCCGTTCACCAAGCAGGGGCCGACCGTTCATAGCGGCCGCTTAGGTTCAGCTGCGAGCAGGCAGGGCCCTGCTCGACGGGACGATCGTTCCGACGCTACTGCCCGCGAACACGGTGGTCGATTGTCGATCACCGCCACTTCCTTGAAGGAGCTACGTGAAGCCCAATCGATCCGGCGTTGCGCTTGGCCTGCTGGCCGCCAGCGCCCTGTTCTTGTCGGCATGCGGCAGCGACAACAACGCCTCGTCGGGATCCGGCGGGGACGAGGGCACGGGAGGCACCGCAGGCGACACCGCCGCGGGCATCGAGTGCGCTGGTAAGGAGTCGCTCAAGGCAAGTGGATCCTCGGCCCAGGCAAATGCGATGACCCGCTTCGTGAACGCCTACGAGACCGCCTGCCCCGGTTACACCCTGAACTACACCTCCTCGGGATCCGGCGCCGGTGTTTCCGAGTTCATCGGCGGTCAGACCGACTTCGGTGGCTCCGACTCACCGCTCAGCCAGGAGAAGGGCGAGTACGACAGGGCGAAGGAGCGGTGCGGCGGCAGCGACGCCTGGAACCTGCCGACTGTCTTCGGGCCCATCGCGGTGACCTACAACCTCGCGGGCTTGGACGGGTTGGCGCTCGACGGCCCGACACTCGGCAAGATCTTCAACGGCGCGATCACCAACTGGAACGCCCCTGAGATCGCGGCGCTGAACGAGGGCAAGGCGCTGCCCGACCAGCCGATCCGCGTGCTCTTCCGCAGCGACGAGTCCGGCACGACCGACAACTTCCAGTTGTACCTCGACGCTGCCTCGGACGGCACATGGGGCAAGGGTGCCGGGAAGACGTTCGCCGGCGGTGTCGGCGAAGGCGCCAAGGGCAACGAGGGCACCTCCGCGGCGATCAAGAGCACGCCCGGTTCGATCACCTACAACGAGTGGTCCTACGCCAAGAGTCAGGGGCTGCAGATCGCCGACATCGTCACGTCCGCCGGCCCCGAACCGGTGACGCTGAGCGCCGAGTCGGCCGGTAAGTCGATCGACACGGTGAAGATCCAAGGCCAGGGCAACGACCTCGTCCTGGACACGTCCTCGTTCTACAAGCCGGCCGATGCGGGCGCCTACCCGATCGTGCTGCCGACCTACGAAATCGTCTGCTCGAAGTACCCCGACGCCGCGGTCGCCCCCGCGGTCAAGGCATTCCTGACCGCCGCCGTCGGCCCCGGCCAGCAGGGTCTGGAGGACAACGGGTACATTCCGATCCCTGATCAGTTCAAGGCCAAGCTGACCGACGCGATCAACGCGATCTCGTAGTCGGACGATGACGGTACGACCCGAACCGACTGCTGTGGGCTCGCCGGAGGCGGCGAGCCCACGGCAGACCGGACAAACCACTCAGATGCCTACTAAGCCAACCGGGGGATCTTTGCTCGGCGGTGGCAGCGGTCGATGGGGCGACCGGATCTTCTATTCCGTCGCAGTGGCAGCAGGCGCGACCATCATCGGTGCCATCGCGCTGATGGGCTTGTTCCTGCTCATCAGGGCGATTCCGTCGCTGCAGGCCAACAACGCCGACTTCCTGACCAGCTCGGAATTCGTCACCTCCGATTCCAGTGACCTCAGGTTCGGTATCGCCGACCTGTTCCGGGTCACGGTCCTGAGTTCGATCTTCGCGCTGATCGTCGCGGTGCCGATCGCGATCGGCATTGCGACGTTCCTGACCAATTACGCGCCCAAGGCGATCGCGAAACCGTGTGCCATCCTGGTGGACCTGCTGGCAGCAGTGCCGTCCATCGTCTTCGGCCTGTGGGGCATTTTCGTGCTGGCGCCGCGCCTGGAACCGGTCCAACGTTTCCTGAACGATAACCTCAACTGGATCTTCCTGTTCGCGGACGGGAACGTGTCGATCGCCGGCGGCGGTACTATTTTCACCGCGGGCGTGGTGCTGGCGGTGATGATCCTTCCGATCATCACCTCGGTGGCGCGAGAGGTGTTCAGCCTGACTCCGAAGGGTCATGTCGAGGCCGCGCAGGCGTTGGGCGCCACCAAGTGGGAGGTCGTCCGCATGACGGTGTATCCGTACGGCCGCAGCGGCATGATCGCCGGTTCCATGTTGGGACTCGGCAGGGCGCTGGGCGAGACCATTGCGGTGTTGATCATCCTGCGGACGGCCGCGCAACCGGGGAACTGGTCCCTGTTCGACGGCGGCTACACGTTCGCGTCGAAGATCGCCTCGGCGGCAGCCGAATTCAGCGCACCGCTGCCGACGGGCGCATACATCGCCGCCGGCCTGGTGCTCTTCATCCTGACTTTCATCGTCAATGCGCTCGCCCGTGCGGCGGCCGGAGGGAGGGTGAGCGGCGGATGACCTCGACATTGGAAGCGTCGGTCAAGGGGCCGACATTCCACCCCATCAGCCAAAAACGAAAGCTCACGAACAGCATCGCCATGGTGCTGTTCTGGACCTCATTCGTGATCGCCATGATTCCGCTGGTGTGGCTGCTGTACACAGTGGTATCCCGCGGCTTCAGCGCGGTGATCAGTTCGGCATGGTGGAGCAGGTCGCTCTCGGGGGTATTGCCCGAACAGTTCGGCGGCGGCGTCTACCACGCCATCTACGGCACCATCGTGCAAGCTGCGGCGGCGGCCATCCTCGCCGTCCCGCTGGGCATCTTCGCCGCGATCTACCTCGTCGAGTACGGGCGCGGATGGTTCGCCAAGACCGTGACGTTCATGGTGGACATCCTCGCCGGCGTCCCGTCGATCGTCGCGGCCCTGTTCATCTTCGCGTTGTGGATCGCGACGATGGGTTTCCCGCAGAGTTCGTTCGCGGTGGCGCTGGCGTTGGTGTTGTTGATGCTTCCCGTCGTGGTGCGCAACACCGAGGAGATGCTGAAACTGGTACCCGACGAACTTCGCGAGGCCTCTCTCGCGCTCGGCATTCCGAAGTGGAAAACCATTGCACGGGTGGTTGTTCCGACGGCACTGCCGGGCGTCATCAGCGGGATCATGCTGGCGCTCGCGCGGGTGATCGGTGAGACCGCACCCGTTCTCGTGCTGGTCGGGTACGCGCGGTCCATCAACTACGACGTGCTTGAAGGCAACATGGCGTCGCTGCCACTGCTGATCTATACGGAGTTGGTCAACCCGGAAGAGGCGGGCCGCATGCGGGTATGGGGTGCGGCGCTGACCCTCATCCTGCTGGTGGGGGCGCTGTACGTGGGCGCCGCCTTCTTCACGCGCTGGCTGAACCGCAATCGGGCTTGAGAAGTGACGAGGAATTAGGAGCACAGTCATGGCCAAACGCCTGGATCTCAAAGATCTCAACATCTACTACGGGTCCTTCCATGCGGTCGCCGACGTGGGGTTGGCCGTCCCGCCACGTAGTGTGACCGCGTTCATCGGGCCGTCGGGCTGCGGTAAGTCCACGGTGCTGCGCACACTCAACCGGATGCACGAGGTGCTGCCCGGGGCCAGCGTGAAGGGCTCGGTACTGCTGGACGGAGAGGATATCTACGGCTCCGGCGTCGACCCGGTGAGCGTCCGCAAAACGATCGGCATGGTATTCCAGCGGCCGAACCCGTTCCCGACCATGTCGATTCGAGACAACGTGGTCGCCGGCTTGAAGCTGCAGGGAGTCCGCGGCGGTAAGGCGCTCGACGAGGTGGCGGAGCGCTCGCTCAAAGGTGCCAACCTCTGGAACGAGGTCAAGGATCGGCTGGACAAGCCGGGCGGCGGTCTGTCGGGTGGTCAGCAGCAGCGCCTGTGCATCGCACGCGCCATCGCCGTGCAGCCCGACGTGCTGTTGATGGACGAGCCGTGCTCGGCGCTGGACCCGATCTCCACGCTGGCGATCGAGGATCTGATCGCCGAGCTGAAGCAGGATTACACGATCGTCATCGTGACTCACAACATGCAGCAGGCGGCGCGCGTGAGCGATCAAACGGCGTTCTTCAATCTGGAGGCGACGGGCAAACCGGGCAAGCTGGTCGAGGTCGACGACACCGAGAAGATCTTCTCCAATCCGACCCAGAAGGCCACCGAGGATTACATCTCGGGTCGGTTCGGCTGATCCGACCCAGACGAAAGGCCCCGCCGCGGCGGGGCCTTTCGCTCTCGGCAGCGTGCCGGTCAGCGCGGCGTCGGGACGACTTCCTCGGTCGGGTACACACCGGTCACCTGGAAGATCACCCGGCGCGCCACCTCCACGGCGTGGTCGGCGAACCGCTCGTAGAACCGGCTCAGCAGTGTCACGTCGACCGCCGCAGTCACGCCGTGTTTCCAGTCCCGGTCCATCAGGACGGTGAACAGGTGACGGTGCAGGTCGTCCATCGCATCGTCTTCCTCCTGGATGCGGGCGGCCTTGTCGGGGTCCCGGGACTCGAGCGCCTCCTGTGCGGCGTTGCCGAGCTCGACCGCGACGCGGCCCATCTCGGCGAAGTAGCCGTTGACCTCCTCGGGTAGCGCGTGCTGCGGGTGGCGGCGGCGCGCGATCTTGGCGACGTGGAGTGCCAACGCCCCCATACGGTCGACGTCGGCGACGATCTGAATGGAACTCACCACGGCGCGCAGGTCACCGGCGACCGGCGCCTGCAGCGCAAGCAGGACGAACGCTGCCTCCTCGGCGCGTGCACTCATCGTGGCGATTTGGTCGTGGTCAGAGATGACTTGTTCGGCCAGGACAAGGTCTGCTTGCAGCAGTGCCTGTGTCGCGCACTCCATCGCTTTGCCGGCCAAGCCGCACATCTCGCCGAGCTGACTCGTGAGGGCCTGTAGCTGCTCGTGGTACGCGCTGCGCATAGAGCCAGCCTAGAGCTAATACGGCGCGCCGTCACGGAGTCGGAAGTGAACTCAAGGTGAATGCCGCCTGCCCGGATGCCGCCGGGCGGGTCACTCGCAGGTGGTGTCGGCGGCGTTAGTGACGTTGAGATCCTCCGGCAGGGGAGCGGGCGTGCTGCCGGTGTCGTGCGACACGTTCACCTGGACCGGCGAGCCGCTGGGCGCGGGCGCGCTGACGGCATCGAAATCGGTGCCGAGCACCACTTGGACGACGTCGCCCATACCGGACACTCGTTCGATCGCCGGGTTCGCGAACGAGGATGCGACGGTGGCGGCGGCCTGCTCGTTTCCCGGCGAGAAGAACACCGTCGTCTCGGTCAGCGCACTCGGGTAGTCGTCCGGCGTGGTGACGTCGAAGCCGTATTGCTGCAGTTCATCGGTGGTCGTGGCGCCCAGCGCCGGCTGTCCGGTGGAGTTCGACACCTGCACGGTGACGTCCTGCGGTTCGGTGGTGACCGCGTTGACCAGTTCGGCGTTCGACTCGTCGGCGGGTTCGGTGGCCCCGGCTTCAGGGCCCGCCATCGTCGATTCCGGGGTTCCGGGTACGGGCGTGTTGTCGGCGTTCTTCTCCCCGGGCAGCGGGTCGTCGTTGATGATGGCGGCGAACAGCGCGCGCATGTCGTCGGTGCGTGGGATCTCGTTGCCGTATTCGTCGGCGTAGCCGGTGGTCGGCACCGTGACGAAGGTGATCCGTCCCGCGGTCACGCCCTGGATCGACTGGCCCAGCGTGACCAGATCCCGGGTGTCGATGTTGTCGACGTAGCTGTCGTCGATGAACATGTTGACCACGTTGTCGAGCTTCGACAGCGAGAAGAACACTTCCTTGGAGATCAACGAACGCATCAGCGAGGACAGGAAGCGCTGCTGGCGTTTGATTCGGCCGTAGTCGCCGTTGATCTCCGTGGTGACCTGTCGAGCGCGCACGTAGTTCAGCGCGGTGTGTCCGTCGACCATCTGCCGGCCGGCCGTCGGCAGCACCGTGCCGAGTTCGTAGTCCTCCAACGGCTCGGTGCTGCAGACCTCGACACCACCCAGGGCGTCGACCATCTTGGAGAACCCGGCGAAGTCGACGGCCATGAATCGGTTCACCGACAGGCCCGAAAGCTTCTGCACGACTTTGACCAGACACTTTGGTCCGCCGACCGCGTACGCCGAGTTGAGCTTGTACTCGGTGTAGACGGTGTCGCGCCCGTACATCGGCGACTCCGGGTCGGTGATCGGACCATAGGCACCCGTTTCCGGGTTCCACGGCTCGCATTCCATGGGATCGATGTACAGGTCGCGGGGAAAGGACACCGCCACGACGCGTTCCCGGTTGGCCGGGATGTTGACCAGCATCACGGTGTCCGACCTGGCGCCGGCGGCGTCGTCGGTGGTGCCCGCGCCCATGTCGCTGTTCTCGCCGATGCGGCTGTCCACACCGACGATCAGGAAGTTCTCGTCACCGAACTGGGCGTTGGGATCGACGATGTCGCGGCTGTCCCGATCCAGCGCCGACACCCTGTTCATGAGGCTGTTCTTCGACGACTGCCACTGCCATGCACCGCCGGTGAGCGCCAGCGCGAGTACCGCCAGCAGCGCGGCTGCGGCGCGTCCGGCCAGGATGATCCGGCGGCGCCGGTGCGGCTGCTCCTCGGCGACCACGGTGCCGCCGTTCCCGACCCGGCAGGGTGGCACCCGCTCACCCGGATTCTCGGCAAGGACGGGCAGTTCCCCGGCGTAGGCGCCGGTCGCCGCAGGGATGATCTCGGTGTCCTGGCGGTCGGAATCGGCCGGTTCGCGGATCGCCTCCATGACCTCTGTCGCCGGAGTGGGCGGTTCAGGTTCGGGTTCGGGTTCGGCGCGTCGGCGTTTGGGCGCCAGCTCCGCCGGCGCGGTACCGTCGCCGTTGATTTTGGCGATCAGGTCGGCGACGGTGACGACACCCGCGGCATGACCGCCCCCGGCCTCGCTGGACGCCTCGGCGGCCTCGGCGGCGTCGGTGACACCGGGAGCCGGTTCGGGCTCGCGGCGTTCGAGGGGTCTACTGCGCTCCCACGGCGCGGCATCCGGCGATCGCCGTACCGATCGGGTAAGCCATTCGTTGTCCCAGTCGGACCGTGGGTCGCTTGGACGCCGAGGGTCACGAGTGGCATCAGCTCGCGGGCTGTCGCCGTCACTCATGTCCAACCGGCCTCCGACTTCGTCAAGCGTGGCGCGTCGAGAACGCGCGCAGTGCTCACCCTCTTATGAGTGCTCACCGTCTTGTAGCAGCGCCTCGGTAACTCCGCCACCGGAGCCGGGCTGCGACGAGACCCACATCGTACTGAGCATTCCTGTGAGACGACCAGCCGGAGAACGTCTCGAGAACGTCTCGGTATAGCGACTCGTCAGCCACCGGAGTGCATGACGTCCGCACCCGCTGGCACCGTGCAGTCGTCCGGGTCGGTCAGCCAGCCCTCCGGCAGGGACACCGACGCAGCGGACCCCTGCCGTCCGCGCGGACCCGTCGCCGCCGGCGGGAACGGGACATCGGGGTCGAGCCGGTCGAGCAGTTCGGAGAGCTCACTGCGCGTCTTGACCAGCGCGAGCGCCCGGCGCAGATCCGATCCGGCCGGGAATCCGTGCAGGTACCACGCGATGTGCTTGCGGATGTCTCGCATCGCCTTGTCCTCGCCGAAGTGGTCGGTGAGCAGTTCGCCGTGCCTGCGGATGATGTCGGCCACCTCACCGAGGGTGGGCGGCACCGGCAGCGGGCGGCCGGTGAACTTCGCCGACAGCTCGGCGAACAGCCACGGCCGGCCCAGGCAGCCGCGCCCGATCACGACGCCGTCGCACCCCGTGGCGGCCATCATCGCCAGCGCGTCGTCGGCGTCGAAGATGTCACCGTTGCCAAGAACGGGAACGGAAGTGACGTGCGCTTTCAGTGCGGCGATCTGCGTCCAGTCGGCGGTGCCGGAGTAGCGCTGCGCCGCGGTGCGGGCGTGCAGGGCAACCGCAGCCGCACCTTCCTCGGCGGCGATCCGGCCGGCGTCCAGGTGGGTCTGGTGGGCGTCGTCGATGCCGATGCGGAACTTCACCGTGACGGGGATGCCGGTGCCTTCGGTGGCGCGCACCGCGGCGCCGACGATCTGGCCGAAGAGTTTGCGCTTGTAGGGCAGCGCGGCACCACCCCCGCGCTTCGTCACCTTGGGCACCGGGCAGCCGAAGTTCATGTCGACGTGGTCGGCCATGCCGTCGTCGACGATCATCTTCGCCGCCGCATAGGTGGTGGCGGGGTCGACGGTGTAGAGCTGTAGCGACCGGGGCGACTCGTCGGGGGCGAACGCGGTCATGTGCATGGTGACCGGGTGGCGCTCGACGAGCGCTCGCGCGGTCACCATCTCGCACACGTACATGCCGCTGACGGTGCCTGCCCTGGCCACTTCAAGCTCACGGCACAACGTGCGGAACGCGACGTTGGTCACCCCGGCCATCGGGGCCAGCACCACGGGGCTGGTCAGCGCGAGGCGCCCGATCCGGAGTGCGGATCGGGCCGTGTCGACGGTCGTGGCTACGACGCTGATGACGCCAGGACCTTACCGGCCTTCTTCTCGGCCATCTTGGCTTCGCGTTCCAGACGCTTCTGCTTGGCGGTCTCGAACTTCTCGCAGGCCGCCTCGAGTTCCTCGACCAGCACGCCCAGGTCGTCGCGCATGCGGGCGGCCTCACCGGTGAAGTCCTCGCGCTCGAAGATTCGCCACTTCTTGAGCACCGGCATCACCACGTCGTCGAGGTGGATTCGCGGGTCGTAGACACCGCCGACGGCGATCACGACGGCCTTGCGGCGGAATTCCGGCACGGTGTACCCGGGCATCTTGAAGTTGCGCAGAATCCGGTGCAGCGAGTGCATGGCCTGGTCGGGGGCGATGTCTAAACCAGCCTCGGAGACGTCGCGGTAGAAGATCATGTGCAGGTTCTCGTCGGCCGAGATGCGCTGGAGCAACTGGTCGGCGACCGGCTCCGAACACGCCTTGCCGGTGTTGCGGTGCGAGACGCGGGTGGCGAGCTCCTGGAAGGTCACGTAGATGACCGAGTCGAACAGGCTCTCGGCGAACAGATCGCCCTGCTGGTTCTGGCCCGGCGAGAAGCCGCGGGTCATCTGCTCGACGCGCAGTTCCTCGAGTTCCACCGGGTCGACCGCGCGGGTGACGACAAGGTAGTCGCGCAGCGCGATGCCGTGCCGGTTCTCCTCGGCCGTCCAGCGGTTGACCCACTGACCCCAGGCTCCGTCCATGCTCATGTTCATCGCGATCTCGCGGTGATACGAGGGCAGGTTGTCCTCGGTCAGCAGGTTCTGCACCATCGCGGTCTGCGCGACCTCCGAGAGCTTCGACTGCTCGGGGTCCCAGTCCTGACCGCCCAGTGCGTAGAAATTCTTGCCGTCCGACCACGGAATGTAGTCATGCGGGTTCCAGTCCTTGCGCATCCGCAGATGCCGGTTGAGCAGCTTCTCGACCACCGGTTCCAGCTCGCGCAGCAGGTGTAGGTCGGTCAGGTTCTCGTGCATCGGCGCTCATCCTCCTCGCGGTGCAGGGCTCGTCGGAGTTATCTGTACCTGTTGGTCGCACTCAATATATGTGTGTACCCGAGTGACATTCAAGTTCCGTCCGCGAGTGTCACGCGGGTCAGGACGTCCGGCTCGTGCAGCGGGGACCACCTTTTCGGCCCTCGGTCACGTCCGTTTCGGGTACCCCCGATCGCGGCCGCCCACCCCTCGCGTCAGTGACTGGTGACCCTGCTGAGCAGCATGTCGACGCAGTAGTCGATGGACTGTTCACGGGTGGCGCTCAGTCGGCCGTCGAGGTACGCGGTGAACAGGGCCAGCAGCAGCACCCGCCCGGGTACAGACGTCGTCGTAGGCGGCCCGGACGAATTCGTCGCGGTCTGCGAAGCTCTCGTAGAAGTAGCGCTCGGTCAAACCGGCTGGCACACCCCGGCCCGCAATGTGGCGCCGGTCGAGTGTCGGGACCACTCGAGCCGCTGAACTTACCGAACCAAATCCCCAAGACGGCGGAAGGTCCTCCGAAGCGCTATGTATCGAGTAGCCTCCTTCGAACGGCGAAGGCGCTCACCATGTGATCCGAAGTGCCCCCACCAGGGCTCGAACCTGGGACCTGCGGATTAAAAGTCCGTAGCTCTACCAACTGAGCTATAGGGGCAGTGTGGACGGAGACTACTAGAGGATACCGAGACGGGTAACGGGCCCCTCGTTTGAGGATTCAGGTGTCGGTGCCCTAAGCTATCGAAGCTCCTAACGGAAACGTTGCGAGTACCCCGGAGAGATTCGGCTTGGCCCCCTTCGTCTAGCGGCCTAGGACGCCGCCCTTTCAAGGCGGTAGCGCGGGTTCGAATCCCGTAGGGGGTACCCGTGGCTCGTCTGTTCGGGTCACACAGCAAGGCCCTGTGGCGCAGTTGGTTAGCGCGCCGCCCTGTCACGGCGGAGGTCGCGGGTTCGAGTCCCGTCAGGGTCGCCATCACGGCGAGGCATTGCGGTTCTCACGGGCCGGTGCCTTCCGGCCAGGTAGCTCAGTTGGTACGAGCGTCCGCCTGAAAAGCGGAAGGTCGCCGGTTCGATCCCGGCCCTGGCCACCAGGACGTGGTTTCATTCGCCGGGGACGGCTGTCAGAAGACCCTGTCGCCGACATCGTCCGGCGCCCCCGCACCGCGCGGCCCCGGTACAACGCCGACCGCGCGGCCCTGGCGAACATCGACTGAGCCGTCACGTCACGCCGCGACCGCGCGCTCCAGTTCCGTGAGCGAATCCTCGAGGTGCGCGAGTAGCCGCTGCAGGTGGGGGACGCTGCCTCGGGCGCCGACCAGCCCGAAGTCCAGGTTGTCGCCGTTGTTGGCCATCGTGATGTTCAGCGCCTGGCCGTCGAGCACGATCGAGAAGGGGTAGTTGCCGTCGAGGCGGGCGCCGCGCCAGTACAACCGAACCCGGCTGCCCGGCACGTTGGAGATCACGATGTTGAACGGTGGGGGAGCGGCCGAAACGAATCCCGGGACCGCACCCAGACCGAGGGGCGCGATCATCGATGCGGACAGCGCCAGCTGCTGCACCCGCGGCAATTGGGAGAACACCTGCTTGTTCCTGCGCATCGACAAGCTGATGGTGTCCAGCCGGCGAGCCGGATCGTCGTCGTCGGTCGCGAGGTTGCACAGCACGACGCCGGTCATGTTGCCGCCGGCGTCAGCCTCCTCTTCGGTGCGAAGGCTCACCGGCACCATGGCGATGAGCGGCGCGTCCGGGAGCGCATGCTGCTCGGTGAGGTAGAACCGCAGCGCGCCGGCGCACATCGCGAGGATGACGTCGTTGACCGTCGCGCCGGTGGCCTGTTTGACCGAGCGGATGCGCGCCAGCGGCCATGACTGCGCTGCGACTCGTCGGGCGCCGCCGATCGGGACGTTGAACATCGTCTTGGGCGCGCCGAATGGTAGCTGCAGCTGTTGCTCGAGCAGCGCCGCGCGCGCCAGCCCGAGTGTCGACGGGACCAGTGCGGCAACGGAACCCACGCGCTCGGTGACGCTGCGCAGCACCGACTTCGACTCCTGATCCCGGTTCCGCCGTTTGTACGGCAGATTCCACGGAACCCGGACCTCGGTGTCGTCGGGATCGGCCGACAGTGTGCGTTGGGTCAGCTTGAGCGCCGACACCCCGTCGATGAGGGCGTGATGGAACTTGACGTACACCGCGAAGCGTCCGTCGCTGAGCCCTTCGACCAGGTGCGTCTCCCACAGCGGCCGGTGCCGGTCCAGAAGCCCGCCGTGCAGCCGCGACGTCAACTCCAGCAGTTCGCGTACCCGACCCGGCGTGGGCAGCGCCGACCGGCGCAGGTGGTAGTCGAGGTCGACGTCGTCGTCGACGGCCCACGTGAGGTTGGCGACGCCACCGAGCACCGTGCCGGGATGCTTGCGGAACGTCTCCTGGAAACCGGTCTGCTGCGACATGGCCTGATGGATATCGTGCAGGAACTCCGCGCCCGAGACGCCGTCCGGCGGTTCGAACAGTTGCAGCCCGCCGACGTGCATAGGATGCTCCCTCGACTCGACGAGCAAGAACATCGAATCGGTCGGCGAGATCAGCTTCATCGCGGGTCCCTTCGGGTTGCGGATCACCTTTGTATGCCCACTCCCGGGCTATAGCACGCTTCCCCGGACACGAACCGGGAACTTCTCCCGCACGTCACGGCGCGTCGCCGTCACTGGACCCACGGGGACATCGGTGATCTCAGCAATCGGGGCGCTGGAGGACCATCCCGACGTCGGGCACCCGAGTAGGGTCGCCGTCGTGGCTATCCGTGAGTTCCGCGAGGTCGTGATCGACGCCCGGGTCGACGAGATCCTGCCTGTCATGCTGGATCTCGAGGCGCTGCCCGAATGGTCTGCCGCCCACCGCAGTTCGGTGGTGCTTGAGCGCGATGAACACGGAAGGCCGACGCGAAGCCGCGCCACCGTCACCACGGTCGGGATCACCGACGTCCAGGAGATCGCGCTCACCTACCACGACGACGGCTACGGTTGGACGCTTCTGAGCTCGACCTATCAGCGTTCCCAGGACGCGCGTTACCGCCTTATCCCCGACGGCGACCGGACCCGGGTTGTATTCGAGGTCACCGTCGACCCGATCATGCCGATGCCGGGTTTCCTGTTGCGCCGCGCCGCCAAGGGTGTCCTCGACACCGCCACCGTCGGACTGCGCGAGCGCGTGCTGGCGGTGCGCAAGCACGCCGAGTGATTCCGCGGCGCCGACACGGTGGCTATGGTGAGCGCATGACAGTCAGCGATTCACGCGAAGTGGTCATCGAAGCAACCCCGGCCCAGATCCTCGACGTCATGGCCGACGTCGACTCGGCCCCCTCCTGGACGCCGCAGTACCAGAGCGCCGAGGTGCTCGAGTCCCACGCCGACGGCAGACCGCGCCGGGTGAAGATGAAGGTCAAGGCCGCGGGTCTGACCGACGAGCAGGTCGTGGAGTACACCTGGACGGACAGTTCCGTCAGCTGGACGCTGGTCAGTGCCAGACAGCTCAAGAGCCAGGACGCCACCTACACGCTGACCGCGGACGGGGATAAGACCAGGGTGCGGTTCGACATCGCCGTCGACCCCTCCGTCCCGCTGCCGGGGTTCGTACTCAAGCGGGCGATGAAGGGTGCCATGGAAACCGCGACCGACGGTTTGCGCAAACAGGTCTTGAAGGTCGCGGGGGATCGCAACTAGGCCCTGTCACCCCGCGGAGCGAGGATGACAGCCCGACAGGCTAGCGGCGCAGCACCTGCAGCCGACGGACGGCTTCGTCCAAGGTGTCGTCACGCTTGCAGAACGCAAAGCGCACCAGGTGGTTCCATCGGTCGAGGTGCGGTGATTCCGGGTCGCAGAATGCTGCCAGCGGAATCGCCGCGACGCCAGCCCGCTCGGGTAGATCTGCGCAAAACGAGGTGCTGTCGCTGTAGCCCAGCGGCCGGGGGTCGGCGCACACGAAGTAGGTGCCCGCGCTGTCGTGCACCGCGAATCCCAGATCCGTCAGCGCCGCACCCAGTCGATCGCGCTTGGCCTGGAACGCATCCCGCAATGCCGTTACCCAGGCGTCCTCGTGGTCGAGGGCGTGGGCGACGGCCGGCTGGAAGGGCGCACCCCCGACATATGTGAGGTACTGCTTGGCGGCCCGGACCCCGGCGATGAGATCGGCGGCACCGCAGGCCCATCCGACCTTCCATCCGGTGACGTTGAACATCTTTGCCGCACTCGAGATGGTGACCGTGCGCCCGGACATCTCCGGGTACGCCGCCAGGGGGCGGTGACGGTGTCCCGGCGGCTCCGAGTACACGAGGTGTTCGTAGACCTCGTCGGTGATCACGAGCAGATCATGCGCGACGGCGAGTTCGGCTATCGCCGTGAGCTCGGCCTCGGAGGCCACCATGCCGGTCGGGTTGTGCGGGCTGTTGACGATCAGCGCCTTCGTCCGCGGGGTGATCGCGCGGCGCAACCCGTCGACGTCGATCGCGAAGCCGCGGCCGTGCTCGATCATCGACACGGCGACGCGGTGACAGCCGGCCATGGTGAGCACCGGGGAGTAGGAGTCGTAGAACGGTTCGATAACCAACACCTCGGAACCGGGCTCCACCAGCCCCATCACGGCGGCGGCGATAGCCTCGGTGGCGCCGTTGGTCACCAGCACCTCGGTGTCGGGGTCATAGTCGACGCCGTACTTGCGGTTACGGTGTGCAGCAACGGCTTTCCGCAGCGGTGCGATGCCCAGCCCGGGTGGGTACTGGTTCACCCCGGCGGCGATGGACTCCTGCGCGACTTTCAGCATCGCCGGCGGGCCGTCCTCGTCGGGGAAGCCCTGACCCAGATTGACCGCGCCGACCCGGGCCGCGAGCGCCGACATCTCGGCGAACACCGTCACCGCGTACGGCCGCAGCCTGGACACCGTCATGGTCCCGAGCGTAACGACGTGACGGGAATGAATTCCGGTGCCGGTGACGTCTACTGCGAGGTGACTTTCAAACTCGACGGCGACGCCGCCCTGCTGAAACCCGTCCAGATCGGCGACACCGCCGCCGCGAACCGGATCTTCATGGCCCCCCTGACCCGTTCGCGCGCCGACTCCGACGGCACGCCGTCCCCGCTGGCCGCCCGCTACTACGCGCAGCGCGCTGCTGCGGGCCTCATCATCAGCGAGGCCACGGCCGTGTCGGCGCGAGCCAACGGCGCCTACCTGAACACCCCTGGTATGTACACCGAGCGGCACCAGGACAGGTGGGCCGAGATCGCGTCGGGGGTGCATGCGGTGGGCGGGAAGATGTTCGTGCAGCTGTGGCACGTGGGCCGCATGGCGCACCCGGACATCAGCGGCTACCAATCCGTGGCTCCTTCGGCGATCCCCGCCGACGTGCTGACCCACACGCCCACCGGTAAGAAGCCGCTGCCCGTGCCGCGGGCGTTGTCGGTCGGCGAGATCGGGGCCATCGTCGAAGACTTCCGCGCCGCCGCGCGACGCGCCGTCGACGCAGGCATGGACGGCGTGGAGATCCACGGCGCCAACGGCTACCTGCTGCACGAGTTCTCCTCGGACGTGGTGAACCAGCGCATCGACGACTACGGCGGCTCGCCGGACAACCGGGCACGGCTGACCGCCGAGGTGGTCGAGGCCGTCTCCGCGGAGATCGGTGCCGGCCGGGTCGGTCTGCGGATCTCACCGGGCAACACCGCGGGCGACATGCGGGAGAACGACACCGTCTGCACCTACCAGGCGCTGCTGGAGCGCATCGCCCCGCTGGGCGCGGCCTACCTGCACCTGCTGATCCACCCCGAGGACGCCGCGTTCGGCGAGCTGCGCGGGGCGTGGCCCGGCCCCGTGGTGCTCAACACCGGCCGCGACACCGACACCCGATTCTGCCAGCTCGAGGAGCTTGCCGAGTGGGGAGTCATCAGCGCTGCCGCGGTGGGGCGGGCGTTCCTGGCCAACCCCGACCTCATCGACAGGCTCATCGTGGGCGCCGCACTCAACGAACCCGACGTCGGCACCTTCTACGCGCCCGGCCCGGCCGGCTACGTCGACTACCCGACGCTGGCCGAGCTCGAGGGGCGCCAGTCCGCGTAGCGCGCCCCCGGCCAACCAACAGGTTGGTTTGGACTGTTACGCTCGCGCTATGTCTGAAGAAGCCTTCATCTACGAGGCGATCCGTACGCCTCGCGGCAAGCAACGCAACGGTTCGCTGCACGAGGTCAAACCCCTCAACCTCGTCACCGGCCTGATCGACGAGCTGCGTCGTCGTTTCCCGGACCTGGACGAGACACTGATCAGCGACCTCATCCTCGGCGTCGTGTCACCGGTCGGCGATCAGGGCGGCGACATCGCCCGCACCGCGGTGCTCGCGGCCGGATTGCCCGACACCACCGGTGGTGTACAGCTCAACCGCTTCTGCGCCTCCGGTCTGGAGGCGGTGAACACCGCTGCGCAGAAGGTGCGTTCGGGCTGGGACGACCTCGTGCTGGCCGGCGGCGTCGAGTCGATGAGCCGCGTCCCGATGGGTTCTGACGGCGGCGCCTGGGCTACTGACCCGGAGACCAACTACCGCCTCGGTTTCGTGCCCCAGGGCATCGGCGCCGACCTGATCGCCACCATCGAAGGTTTCTCGCGTGAGGACGTCGACGCCTACGCCGCGCGCTCGCAGGAGCGCGCCGCCGCAGCCTGGTCGGGTGGCTACTTCGCCAAGTCGGTCGTCCCGGTGCGTGACCAGAACGGCCTGCTCATCCTCGACCACGACGAGCACATGCGTCCCGGCTCGACCGTGGAAAGCCTCGGCAAGCTCAAGACCGCGTTCGACGGCATCGGCGCCATGGGCGGGTTCGACGACGTCGCGCTGCAGAAGTACCACTGGGTCGAGAAGATCAACCACGTCCACACCGGCGGCAACAGCTCCGGCATCGTCGACGGCGCCGCGCTGGTGCTCGTCGGCTCAGAGAAGGCCGGCCAGTCGCAGGGCCTGACCCCCCGGGCCCGCATCGTGGCCACCGCCACCAGCGGCTCCGACCCGGTCATCATGCTCACCGGTCCGACTCCGGCGACGAAGAAGGTGCTCGACCGCGCCGGCCTGACCGTCGACGACATCGACCTGTTCGAACTGAACGAGGCCTTCGCGTCGGTGGTGCTGAAGTTCCAGAAGGATCTGGACATCCCCGACGAGAAGCTCAACGTCAACGGTGGTGCGATCGCAATGGGGCACCCGCTGGGCGCCACCGGCGCCATGATCACCGGAACCATGGTCGACGAGCTCGAACGCCGAAATGCGCGGCGCGCGCTGATCACGCTGTGCGTGGGCGGCGGCATGGGCGTGGCCACCATCATCGAGCGGGTCTAGAGGAAAGTGCACTCAAAGATGAGCACCGAGAACACCATCAAGTGGGAGCAGGACTCCGACGGCATCGTCACCCTCACGCTCGATGATCCGACCGGGTCGGCCAACGTGATGAACGACCACTACAAGCAGTCGATGCGCGACACCGTCGGACGCCTTGTCGCCGAGAAGGATTCGATCACCGGCGTGGTCATCACCAGCGCGAAGAAGACCTTCTTCGCCGGCGGTGACCTCAAGAGCATGATCAACATCGGTCCCGACGATGCGGCCGCAATGTTCGAGAACGTCGAGGAGATGAAGGCCGACCTGCGCAAGCTGGAGACCCTCGGTAAGCCGGTCGTCGCGGCCATCAACGGTGCCGCGCTCGGCGGTGGCCTGGAGATCGCGCTGGCGTGCCATCATCGCATCGCCGCCGACGTCCGGGGGTCGGTGATCGGTCTGCCCGAGGTGACGCTGGGCCTGCTGCCCGGCGGCGGCGGCGTCACCCGCACCGTGCGGATGTTCGGGATCCAGAAGGCGTTCATGGAGGTGCTCTCGCAGGGCACCCGGTTCAAGCCCGCCAAGGCCGCTGAAATCGGGCTTGTGGACCGGGTCGTCGACTCCGTGGACGAGTTGATCCCCGCCGCCAAGGCGTGGATCAAGGCGAACCCCGAGGCCCACACGCAGCCCTGGGATGCCAAGGGCTACAAGATGCCCGGCGGCACCCCGAGCTCTCCCGGCCTGGCGAGCATCCTGCCGTCGTTCCCGGCGCTGCTGCGCAAGCAGCTCAAGGGTGCACCGATGCCCGCACCGCGCGCCATCCTCGACGCCGCGGTCGAGGGTGCTCAGGTCGATTTCGAATCGGCCAGCCGCATCGAGAGCCGCTACTTCACCAAGTTGGTCACCGGGCAGGTCGCCAAGAACATGATCCAGGCGTTCTTCTTGGACCTGCAGACGATCAACGGTGGCGGTTCGCGCCCGGACGGCATCGCAAAGCAGGAGATCCAGAAGATCGGCGTCCTCGGTGCCGGCATGATGGGCGCGGGCATCGCCTACGTGTCAGCCAAGGCGGGCTTCGAGGTCGTCCTCAAGGACGTCAGCCTGGAGAACGCGCAGAAGGGTAAGGCGTACTCCGAGAAGATCGAGGCCAAGGCGCTCGAACGGGGCAAGACCACGCAGGAGAAGAGCGACGCGTTGCTCGCCCGGATCACCCCGACCGGTGACCCGGCCGACCTCAAGGGCGTCGATTTCGTGATCGAGGCCGTCTTCGAGAACCAAGAACTCAAGCACAAGGTGTTCCAGGAGATCGAGGACATCATCGAGCCCAACGCGCTGCTCGGGTCGAACACCTCCACGCTGCCCATCACCGGTCTGGCGACCGGCGTGAAGCGCCAGGAAGACTTCATCGGCATCCACTTCTTCTCACCGGTCGACAAGATGCCGCTGGTCGAGATCATCAAGGGCGAGAAGACCTCCGACGAGGCGCTGGCCCGCGTCTTCGACTACACGATGGCCATCGGCAAGACCCCGATCGTGGTCAACGACAGCCGCGGCTTCTTCACCAGCCGCGTGATCGGCACCTTCGTCAACGAGGCCCTGGCCATGCTCGGTGAGGGTGTGGAGCCGGCCAGCATCGAGCGAGCCGGCAGCATGGCCGGGTACCCGGCGGCGCCGCTGCAGCTGTCCGACGAGCTCAACCTCGAGCTGATGCAGAAGATCGCCACCGAGACCCGCAAGGGCGTCGAGGCCGCGGGCGGCACCTACGAGCCGCATCCGGCGGAGGGCGTCGTCAACAAAATGATCGAGATCGGCCGGCCGTCACGCCTGAAGGGTGCCGGCTTCTACGAGTACGTCGACGGTAAGCGGACCGGTCTGTGGCCGGGTCTGCGCGAGACCTTCGGGTCCGGCAAGGCCGACATCCCGCTGCAGGACATGATCGACCGGATGCTGTTCGCCGAGGCGATCGAGACGCAGAAGTGCCTCGACGAGGGCGTGCTCACCTCGACTGCCGATGCCAACATCGGGTCGATCATGGGCATCGGCTACCCGCCGTACACCGGCGGCAGCGCGCAGTACATCGTCGGCTACGAGGGCGCTCTGGGAACCGGTAAGGAGGCCTTCGTGGCCCGTGCCCGTGAGCTGGCCGAGCGCTACGGCGACCGGTTCACCCCGCCGGAGTCGCTGACCAAGTAGTTCGCGCCCCCGCGAGCCCCCGCGACGATTTCCGTCGCGGGGGCTTCGTCGTGTGCGGTGCAAGAACTCCACGTCAGGCTGTAGTTTCCCCGGCGGTCGGCGGATCCGCCCGCCGTCGCGCCGATGGCGGCTTCAGATTTCGCTCGAGACGGTGCGGCTGGTCTTGCTAGATCACCCGCGGATGCACGACGCCTGCGTGGTCGGTGTAACCGACGACCGGGGCCGCACCCGATGTCAAGCGAGGTGCCCGGCGCAAGCGCACCGTCGCATCGACCGGCTCCGGTAGGCTCGCGGCAGTGGAAGTCCGTCCAACGGCGTGCACCCGAGGCGGTCGAGCGCCGTGAGCGACCGGTGCCGCGATGGGCATCAGCGCGATGGGCATTAGAAGGAGCCGAGGTCCGACGAAATCCAGTGCTGCGGGCGGAGGTGAATCACCACGCTCTCCCCGTGCTCACGGCGGGCCATCTCCAGATACGTTTCGACCGCTTCGGGCGGGAGATACCGCTTGGCCACTTCGACGAGGTGATCATCGGTGCCAGGTTCGATGCGGCTGACCGGGCCGTCCACCGTGACATAGCGCACCGTCGGCTCAAGGCGTTCGACCATCATGGAGAAGTATCCCGCCGCCTCGATCAGCCGGTGTTTACGTGAACCTGCGCCGGTGAGCACCCACGGCTGCCCGCCGGCGGAGTACTGATACCAGACCGGGACGGTCAGCGGGCCGCGCTCGGATCCGGCGGACACCGATAGCGCGGCGACATGCGGTTCGGCGAGAAACTGCTCGCGCTGCTCTTTCGACAGGGCCATGTTCGTGAGCGTAATGACGACCACCGACAACTGGTCTGAGTTTGCCGGAATCCCGGCAGCCCACCGCTACAGTCGGGGTCATGCAATTTGGACTGTTCATCCCGCAGGGCTGGCGGCTCGATTTGGTCGGCATACCGGTCGACCGACACTGGCGGGTGATGTCAGAGCTGGCCACCTACGCCGACGGCACCGCATGGGACTCGCTGTGGGTCTACGACCACTTCCACACCGTGCCGGTGCCGACCGACGAGGCCACCCACGAAGCGTGGTCGCTGATGGCCGCCTACGCCGCGACCACCTCACGCATCAAACTGGGACAGATGTGCACGGCGATGAGCTACCGTAACCCCGCCTATTTGGCGAAGGTGGCCTCGACGGTCGACGTCATCTCCGGCGGCCGGGTGCAGATGGGGGTCGGCGGAGGCTGGTACGAGCACGAATGGCGCGCCTACGGTTACGGTTTCCCGTCGGCCGGCGCGCGGCTGGGCAGGCTCGACGAGGGTGTGCAGATCATGCGTGACGCGTGGCGGTACGGACGCGCCACCCTCGACGGCAAGCACTATCAGGTCACCGACGCGATCGTGCAACCCAAACCACTGCAGAGCAACAGTATTCCGCTGTGGATCGCCGGCGGTGGCGAGAAGGTCACGCTGCGCATCGCCGCGAAGTACGCGCAGTACACCAACTTCACCTCCGAACCGGAGGGCTTCCGACACAAGTCGGAGGTGCTGGCCGGGCACTGTCGCGAGGTCGGCACCGACTACGGCGCGATCGTGCGCTCGGCCAACTTCAACGCCGTGATCGGCGACTCGAACGACGACGTCGCCGCGCGGGTGGAGCGCGTGCGGGAACGGCAGGTCGCAGTGGCCGACAAGGACGCTGTGGAGGCGATGCTGGCGACCGCGACGGCGCCGGAGTCGGCCAGCGGCACACCGGAGCAGGTCATCGAGAAGCTGTCGCGGATGCGCGATCTCGGGTGCGAATACGCCATCGTGTATTTCCCCGAAGCGGCTTACGACCGGTCGGGTATCGAGATGTTCGAGCAGCTGGTCATCCCGGCGCTGAGCTGAGTGCCGCGACGCCGTGATTGCACACACACGAAGCGGGGAACACCACCTCCCATGGAGAAGATCTCACTCACGGCCCTGGTCCGCGAACACCTGGAGACCGCCCGGTCCCACAACAGCGGCCGCAGTGCCCACACCGTCTACGGTGGCCACGAGCACTCGCTGCGGCAGACGCTGATCGCGTTGGCCGTCGACCAGGACATGGGCGAGCATGAGGCCCCCGAGGAAGGCACGCTGCAGGTGCTGCACGGCCGCGTCCGCCTCCACGCCGGCGACGCCGGCTGGGAGGGCAGCACCGGCGACCTGATCGTCATCCCGAAGACGCGGCACGGATTGCACGCACTGGAAGACTCCGCGGTGCTGTTGACGGTGATGAAAGCCGTCGGACCGCACGCCTAGACACGGACGCGGCTCAGCTCAGGGCTGCCCAGCGATGATCTTCGGCGGTGCCGGCGGCGGCCCCGGTGGGGGAGGCGGCGGTGGGTCGAAGTACCCCGGCGGCGGCGGACCGTCCAGCGGGTAGTAGCCCGGAGGGAGCGGCGGGCCTGCGGCCTGCGGTCCCTCGGCGGGCCCGACAGCCGGCGTGGACGATTCCGGCGCGGTGAACGACGTGTATCCGGGCGGCAGCGGGGGTGGGGGACCGGCGCCCGGCGGCGGTGGGGAGACCGCCGGCATCTGATCCGGCATCCCCATGCCGTACGGGTTCTGGGCCTGATGCCAGGCGTCGCGCAGGAAGCCGAGCGGCCCGTCGCCCGAGCCGTAGACCGGGTTCTGCACCTGCGGGACCGGCGGCGCGCCGACCGGCGGCGGCGCCGGCGGCCCCGGAACCGGGGCAGGCGCCGGAGGGAAGCCGGGTTGGGCGGCCGCGGGGCCCGCCAGCCAGAGTGTGCCGAGGCCGACGGCCACGCACGCCAGCGAAAGCCTGGCCCCGCGGATTGTCGCGACAGCGCGCGTGCGCGGACGTCCGGTCATGGGTGTCGAGGCTAGCGTGTTCGGGCCTGCGCTGTCACGGGTGCGGCCAGATGGCCGTGGCGGCCTGGTAGGACGCGATGCGCCAACCGGTGCCGATTCGAGAGGACCGGCACATCGATGTTTGACCGGCGGCAGATCCCCGCCCGGTCTAGCATCGGCGGGTGGACACCGCACAGAGCGAATCCAGCGACTATCTCGCCAAACGGACGCTCAAGCAGGGCACTGCCGGCTGGGTTCTCCTCGCCGGCCTCGGCGTCGGCTACGTCATCTCCGGCGACTACTCGGGATGGAACTTCGGGCTCGCCGAGGGCGGCTTCGGCGGGCTTCTGATCGCCGGCGTGATCATCGCCGGCATGTACCTGGCGATGGTGTTGGGGATGGCCGAGATGTCCTCAGCACTGCCGGCCGCGGGCGGCGGCTACACCTTCGCCCGCCGCGCGCTCGGACCGTGGGGCGGATTCGCCACCGGCACAGCCATTCTCATCGAGTACGCAATCGCCCCGGCCGCCATCGCGACGTTCATCGGCGCCTACGTCGAATCGCTGGGACTGTTCGGCATCACCGACGGCTGGTGGGTGTATCTGGCGGTGTACCTGCTGTTCATCGGGATACATCTCGCCGGCGTCGGTGAAGCGCTCAAGGTTATGTTCGTGATCACGGCGATCGCGCTCGCCGGCCTGGTCATCTTCGCCATCGCGGCGGCCGGGAGCTTCGACGCCGCCAACCTCACCGACATCGCGCCCACCGACGCGGCGGGCGCCTCGTCGTTCCTGCCGTTCGGCTACCTGGGAATCTGGGCGGCCGTGCCGTTCGCGATCTGGTTTTTCCTCGCCATCGAAGGCGTGCCGCTGGCCGCCGAAGAGGCCAAGGATCCGTCCCGCAACGTCCCGCGGGGGATCCTCGCGGCGATGGCTGTGCTGCTGGTGACCGGCAGCGCCGTGCTGGTGCTGGCGGCCGGCTCCGGCGGGGCCCAGCTGATCAGCGCGTCGGGCAACCCGCTGGTGGAGGCACTCGGCGACACGACGATGGCCAAAGTGGTCAACTACATCGGCCTGGCCGGGTTGATCGCGAGCTTCTTCACCATCATCTACGCCTACTCGCGTCAGCTGTTCGCGCTGTCACGCGCGGGGTACCTGCCCAAGCGGCTGTCGGTGGTCAACTCCCGTAGGGCGCCGACGCTGGCCCTGGTGGTGCCCGGTGTCATCGGCTTCATTCTGTCGCTGACCGGTCAGGGCGCAATGCTGCTCAACATGGCGGTGTTCGGCGCCGCGCTGTCCTACGTGCTGATGATGATCAGCCACATCGCGCTGCGGGTGCGCGAACCGGGCATGCCGCGGCCGTACCGCACCCCGGGCGGCATCCTCACCACCGGTTTCGCGCTCGTCATCGCCGCCTTGGCCGTGGTCGCGACCTTCCTCGTGGACAGCACGGCGGCCACCTGGTGTCTGGTGGTGTTCGCCGCATTCATGGCCTACTTCGGGATCTACAGCCGCCACCACCTGGTGGCGAACTCGCCCGACGAGGAATTCGCCGCGCTGGCCGATGCCGAGAAGGACATCAAATGACGAGCCGTGTGAGCCATCGCCTCACGGTGTTCAGATCGCCGGACCCAATAGGTCGTCGGCGTCCTTGATGACATAGCCGTAGCCCTGCTCGGCGAGGAAGCGCTGCCGGTGCGCGGCGTACTCGGCATCGAGGCTGTCCCGTGAGACGACGGAGTAGAACACCGCCCCGCCGCCGTCGTGCTTGGGCCGCAGCAGCCGGCCCAACCGTTGCGCTTCTTCCTGCCGCGAGCCGAAAGTGCCCGAAACCTGAACCGCCACAGACGCTTCCGGTAGGTCGATGGAGAAGTTCGCGACCTTGGAGACCACCAGCGTCGAGATCTCGCCGCGGCGGAACTGGTCGAACAGCAGCTCACGCTCGGCGTTCTTCGTCGAGCCCTGGATCACCGGGGCGTCCAACTCCTCGCCCAGCTCAGCGAGCTGATCGAGGTAGGCGCCGATCACCAGGGTCTGTTCCCCCTGGTGGCGCTCCAGGATCGACCGGACGACAGCGATCTTCGTGTGCACCGTCGAGCACAGCTTGTACCGTTCCTCGGGTTCGGCGACCGCGTAGAGCATGCGCTCGTTGTCCGTCATCGTCACCCGCACCTCGATGCACTCCGCCGGCGCGATCCAGCCTTGCGCCTCGATGTCCTTCCACGGCGCGTCGTAACGCTTCGGTCCGATCAGGCTGAACACGTCGCCCTCGCGGCCGTCCTCGCGGATCAGCGTGGCGGTCAGCCCCAGCCGGCGGCGCGACTGCAGGTCGGCCGTCATCCGGAACACCGGCGCGGGCAGCAAGTGCACCTCGTCGTAGATGATCAGCCCCCAGTCGCGGCTGTCGAACAGCTCGAGGTGGCGGTATTCACCCTTGGTGCGCCGGGTGATGACCTGGTACGTGGCGATGGTGACCGGCCGGATCTCCTTCTTCTCACCGGAGTACTCGCCGATCTCCTCTTCGGTCAGCGTCGTGCGCGCGACCAGTTCGCGTTTCCACTGCCGCCCCGCGACGGTGTTGGTGACGAGGATGAGCGTGGTGGCACCGGCCTTGGCCATCGCCGCCGCACCGACGAGTGTCTTACCCGCACCGCACGGCAGCACGACCACGCCGGACCCGCCCGACCAGAATGAGTCGGCGGCCATCTCCTGGTAGTCGCGCAGCTGCCAACCGTCCTGGAGCAGGTCAATCGGGTGGCGCTCGCCGTCGACGTAGCCGGCGAGGTCCTCGGCCGGCCAGCCGATCTTGAGCAGCATCTGCTTGACCCGGCCACGCTCACTGCCGTGCACGATCACCGTGTCGTCGTCGATGCGGGCGCCGAGCATCGGGGCGATCTTCTTGTTGCGAAGCACTTCTTCGAGCACCGCCCGGTCCAAGCTGACCAGGACCAGGCCGTGCGCCGGGCTCTTCACCAGCTGCAGGCGGCCGTAGCGGGCCATGGTGTCGACGATGTCGACGAGCAGGGGCTGGGGGACGGCGTAGCGGGAGAATGACACCAGCGCATCGACCACCTGCTCGGCGTCATGGCCCGCGGCACGGGCATTCCACAGCGCCAGCGGGGTGATGCGGTAGGTGTGGATGTGCTCCGGGGCGCGTTCCAGCTCCGCGAACGGCGCGATCGCGGCGCGGGCCGCCTGCGCCTGCTCGTGGTCGACCTCGAGCAGCACCGTCTTGTCGGACTGCACAATCAAAGGGCCGTCAGTCATGCGCGATCCCGCTCCGCTTCTCGCTGGAAGTCATTGCTCCATTATTCGCTCTCGGCCGACACCACCGACGTCACGCGATGGATGGCGAATTCGCGCACTCGACCGGATGCCGGATCGTAGGCGGTCAACTGGCCGCCGCGGACGTTGACCGGGTCGACCACCCGCTGCGTGGCCACCCCAGCCGGGTCCACGTAGCCGATCACCACCGACGTCTGCTGAACAGCCGCTTCCTGCAACTGCGTTATCGCAACGCCGGGATCGAGCCGCATGTTCCCGGACGGCGCGGCGGCGACCTTGCGGAGCACCGCGACGATCGCGCCGAGCGTCTGGCCGCTGGGCGTGGGCACCGGCCGGTAGACCCGCCGCCGACCCGGGGCGGGCACCCGCGACCCGCGAGTGCGGATGTCGACGATCGCGCCCGACGCATCCTCGGCCGCGGGGGCGAGCCCGGCGTTTCGGAGGGCGGCGAGCACGTCGGCGATCGGCGCCTGGGACACCGCCACCGTCGGGGCCAACAGCCGCAGCTCCACGGCGTCGGTGGCCGGTGCGGCCACGGCCTGCGCCAGCAGCGCCGGGTCCTCGCATCGCACGAACGACGCCGCGATACCGACCCGCAGCTGGCCGTGGCGGCGCGCGACGTCGTCGATCAGATACGTCAGACCCTGCGGCACCGCGGTCTTCGAATGACGCCCGAAGAACGAGTGCAGTTCGCTGGCGGTCCTGCCGGTGTCGAGCGCGCGCCGGATCGACGCCTCGCTGACCCGATACACCATCGCCGCGCCCGCCGACTCCACCGCTGCGACGGCCGCCAGCTGCTCGGCGAGGTCGCGTTCGAGCGGCCCCGGCACGACCACGGTGAGGTCGGCTTGCACCAGGAAGTGGTCGATGGGTGCGGGCAGCACCTTCGCCATGGCCGCCACGACATCCTCGGGCGCCTCGCCGCCCAGTAGTTTGCGGCTGGGCGTCGCGATCGCGCCGCGACCCACCATGCCGAGGGTGTGTGCCTCGGCGAGCAGGCCGCCGACCGGTTCGGGCTGCAACCGGACCGCCCAGCGCGGTCGGCGCCAGATCATCGCCCGTGACGCCGACGCCGCGTCGACCCCCGAGCCCGCGGGCAGGTCGGCCAGCACACTCAGCAGCAGCCGGCGGTCCAGCGGCGCCGCCGTCGAGTACAGCGAATCGGACAGCGCGCCATAGGGTTTGCCGTCGGGACCCCGGCTGCCGATGAGCCCCGGCCGAGCGGGCAGATCCAGCCACGTCGAGGCGAGAAGGTGCCAGCGTACCGCGGTCGGCGATTCGGTGAACCGGTCGGCCGCCACCGTCGGCGCCCAGAACGGGCCGGTTCCCTCGCCCGGATCGGGTTCCGGCGATCCGGCCGCGATGAGGCCCGCACCCAACGCGACCTCGAGGATCAACCCCAGCCGTCGCTCGTCGATACCGGTGGCTTTCACGAGGCGTTTGAGGTCGCGCACTCCGAGACCGCCGCTACGCCGTTCCGGCACCGGGGCCGCCGACAGCGCCTCGAGCAGTACGTCGACTTGGCGCAGCAAGTCGATGGCCGCACCCGCGGCGACCGCGTCGACATCGGACATCTTCGTCGAGGTCGTGACCGGATCGGGTGCGGTCAGCTCCGTCGGTCCGGGCACCTCGCCGCGCAGCGCCTGGCCGACGAGGCGGGGCAGGATCACGGTGTCGTCGTCGACCTGACGCAGCAGTCCCGCCGCCAGCAGGCGCTGCACCGGTCGGTCGGCCGGCGTTCCGGGCGCCGCATCCCGCGTGCGTCCCACCGGCGACCCCTCGAGGAGCCGCTCGAGCAGGTCGCGCTGAGCGGTGTCGAGTCCGGCCAGTTCGTGTGCGATGGCGTCGGCGCCGTGCGCGGCGGTCTCGATGACCGCCTGGCCCGGATACCACGGCAGCCCGGACGCAAGCTCGGCCGCCACTCGTACCTCGTCGTGACCCCACATCAGCGCGCGGGTGCGCAGGTCCTCGACCGCGGCAGTGATGGTGCTCTCGTCGGCACGGGCCCCGATCAGCTCGAACAGCTTCGTCAACGGCACCGCGGTGGTGTCGGCGTGCAGCACGAGCAGCGCATCCAGCACGGCCAACCGCAGGAAATCCAGGCCGTCGGTGGCGGCTTTCACCGACTGCCGCGACGTCGCCCGCGCGGCCAGCGCGGCGATCGTGCCCGGCGGCGGCTGGGTGAGGTCAGGGCGCAACTCCAGCAGCCGGATCAGCCGCTCGTCGGGTAGTTGGGCCAACCAGGCGGCCAGGGGGACGCCCGGAATCTGTGCTGTCATCGCTGACCAGCGTAAACCAGCCACCCCGCCTCGCCATGCGCTGCGGCGTTTGCCACAATGTGGGCGTGGCTGACAAGAAATCGAAGAAGCAGTACATCGATCCGGGGTGGCCCACGCATCTCGACGGTGACGAGCACGCCGTAAGCGAGCTGGCCACCGATCGCGTCGGGGCGCTCTCGCCGTTCGGTGACCTGACCTTCCCGCTGCCGGCCGAAGAGCTGCCGTACCTGCATCCCGTCACCGTCGTCAACAGATAGTGACCACGGGCTCGGGCCACGGGCTTTCGCACGTCGACGAGTCCGGCGCGGCGCACATGGTCGACGTCACCGCCAAAGACGTCACCAAACGCACCGCCGCCGCCGCGGGCACTGTGCATACCCGACCCGACGTGGTCGCACTGATCGCCTCCGGCGGGCTGCCCAAGGGTGACGCGCTGGCGACCGCCCGCGTCGCGGGCATCATGGCCGCCAAACGCACCAGCGAGCTTATCCCCCTGTGCCACCAGCTGGCGCTGACCGGTGTGGACGTCGACTTCGGCATCGGCGAGGGCCACGTCCGCGTGACCGCCACCGTGCGGACCACCGACCGCACCGGTGTGGAGTTGGAAGCGCTGACCGCGGTGAGCGTGGCGGCCCTGACCATCTACGACATGATCAAGGCGGTCGATCCGGCCGCCCGCATCGATGACATCGCGGTGCTGCGTAAAGAGGGCGGCAAGACCGGCACCTGGACACGGACGTGACGCGCACCGGCCGCGTGGTCATCGCCTCGACCCGAGCCGCCGCAGCCGTGTACGAGGATCGAACCGGGCCCCTGATCGTCGAGTGGTTGACCGGCCGGGGTGTCGAGGCGCCAGATCCGGTCCTAGTGGCCGACGGGGAGCCCGTCGAAACGGCGTTGCGCGGCGCGGTCGCCGACGGTGTCGACGTCGTGATCACCTCAGGTGGCACCGGCATCTCCCCGACCGACGCCACCCCGCAGGCGACCGCGGCCGTCATCGACTACGAACTGCCCGGCCTGGCCGAGGCCATTCGAAGGGCCGGGCTGCCGAAGGTGCCGACCGCGGTGCTGTCGCGGGGGATCTGCGGTGTGGCCGAGCGCACACTCGTGGTGAATCTGCCCGGCTCGCCCGGTGGGGTCAAAGACGGCCTGTCGGTGCTCGGCGACATCCTCGACCACGCTCTTGATCAACTCGCCGGAAAGGACCATCCGCGATGACCGCCGTCGTGCTCCGCGCCGCCGTGACCGAGGAACCGATCGACCTGACCGGGCACGCAGAACTCGTGGTACATGGGTCCGCGGGCGCCGTCGTGAGTTTCGCCGGTGTGGTCCGCGACCACGACGGCGGGCGCGGGGTCACCCGGCTCGAATACACCGCGCATCCCACCGCCGCGCATGTCCTCGAGGAGGTGGTCGCCGAGATCGCCGCAGACGCCGACGGAGTGCGTGCGATCGCCGTCAGCCATCGCGTCGGACCCCTCGAAATAGGCGACGCCGCCCTGGTGGCCGCTGTGGCAGCGGACCATCGCAGGGCGGCGTTCGACACTTGTTCCCGGCTCGTCGACGCCGTCAAGGACCGGGTACCGGTGTGGAAACACCAGTTCTTCGGCGACGGCTCCGACGAGTGGGTGAACTCGGCGTGACCTGACTCAAGCGGGCGGCAGGACCGGAGCGCCCGGCGCGGGGGGCGGACCTGCTGCGGGCGCCGGGGCCGGTACGGGGGCCGTGCCAACCTGGATGGGTGCCGGGCCACCGGGGGTGTCGGGCGTGGTCAGCGGCCGCTGGGTCAACGCCAGCAGCGCATCAGCACCCGAGACCTCCTGGGTCTGGATCGCGTGCCAGAGCTCTTTGAGGTAGGTGACGTTCGGACTCTGCCCGGGCACCTGCCCGGGGTTCACGGTGGTCCCCGGCGGCAGGTTCTCCGGGCTGGCGAGATGCGCCACCTCGGCGGGCACCTGAGGCAGACCGGCGGGCATGGCCGGAACCTGACCGCTGGCCACCTGATTGGCGGCGTCGAAGACCGGCGGTGGGATGTCGACCGCGTTCAGCGGGGCCAGCGGGTCGGGGGCCGGTGCGGCCACCGGCGCGAGAGCAGGCCCCGGCGCGGGAGCAGGGGGAGCAGGGTGCGGCGCGGGAGCCGGGGGAGCGGGCTGCAGCGGCGCCGGCACGCCGAGCGACCAGTTCTGCGGCTGCGGCTGATCCGGTGCCGGCGCCGCAACGGTGTCCCAGTTCGCGGCGGCCGCGGCGACGGCGCTGTCGACCGGCGCGGCCGGCGGAGGGATATCGGCGGGTGGGGGCAGCGGCACACCGGCAGGCGCCGGAGCCGGAGCTGGGGCAGCCCAGGCCGCGGGGTCTACCGGTGCGGGCGGAGGCGGCAGCGGCGCGTCGAGCGGTGCCGCCGCGGGCGGGGGCACCGGAGCCGCGGGCGGGGGTACCGGAGCGGGCGGCAGCGGAGCCGCGGGCGGGGGCGCTGCGGCGGGTGCAGCCAGCGCGTCGATCGGTGCGGGCGGCGGCGGAGGCACCGGAGCCGGAGGCAGGGCCCCGGGCGGCAGCGGGGCGGGTGCGGGTGCCGGTGCGGCCAGCGCGTCGAACGGCACCTGGGCCGGAGGTGGCGGCGGCGCGAAAGGATCGATCGGCGGCAGAGGCGCCACGATGCCGTTGAGTGGGGCCGCGTCGATCGGCCGGTCGACGATGTTGCGCGGCGTCGCGCCGGACAGCGGACCTCCGCAGGACGGCCATGCGCCCTTGCCCTGGCTGGCGAGCACCCGCTCGGCGACGGCGATCTGCTCTTCCTTGGTGGCCAGGTAGGCCGCGGGTGCGAACTCACCGCCGCCGTGGCCGGCCCACGTGCTGGGCGAGAATTGAAGGCCGCCGTGGTAGCCGTTGCCGGTGTTGATGGCCCAGTTGCCGCCGGATTCGCAGGACGCTACCCGGTCCCACTCACCGTCGGTGGCGGCACCGGCGTGGCCGGCGAGGGCGAGGCTTCCGCCACCGATGACAGCACCGGTGAAGGCGATCTTGGCGACACTGACCGTGGAGTTCGTGGGCTTGCGATGCCGTCCACTCATAAGTGCGATAGGTCCTCTCGTCGGCGCCCGCGAGGTCAGCTGTCGGGTTCGGGTGGGAGAGGTCACCCGGCCGGTCTCGGTTGCCCGATCTCGGCTTCACCCCAAGGGGCCGCTGGCAGCCCCGGGTCCTTCGGTGGACCGGTGGGTCCCCCGCCTCCATCCAGGTGGTTTGTGGTCCCCGCGTCGACGGATGGAGCTCGGCGCTATCGGGCGGGGCGGGCCAGTTGATTAGGGTCGTCTGGCCTGGGACAGAACCGTAACCGCTGACCGCCCACCAGTCACCTTTTCGCCACCGCCGCGTTTTCGGCGAGAGCAAATCTTAAAGGGGCTCTAAAGGTGCAGTTGGCTCGTCGTTTTCGCAGGAGTTTGCGGGCGTGAAGTCGGCTATAGCCAGCTTGTGACCATATCGTTATGTGATGCAAATCACGCTTATCCGCCGGCGAACGGGGGAAGCACATCGAGCGTCTGCGCGTTGATCAGCGCCATTCCAGCATCCCGCACGGCGACACCGTCGCAGAGGTACGAACACCGAGCCAGCACCCGGCCGAATTCCGGGCTGCGCGACGCCAATCCGTCGACCAGGGCTTGAACCGTCGTGCCCGTGGGCACGGTGAGATCCTCGGATTCCGTGCCGGCGGCGGCCCGTGCGGCGGCGAAGTAGCGGACCGCGACGCGCACCGTTGTCGTGGTCGACACGTCACCCTCCGATCGCGCTCATCGGCCGGGAGGGCTGTTCGAAATTCGGATCGTTGATCCCGTGACCAACGGCCTTCGTCCACATCGCCGCGCGCCAGGCCTGCTCGATCACCTCGTCGTCGGCGCCGTCGCGCAACAGCCGTCGCAGATCGCTCTCCTCGCGAGCGAACAGGCAGTTGCGCACCTGACCGTCGGCGGTGAGCCGGGTGCGGTCACATGCCGCGCAGAAGGCCTCCGACACCGACGCGATCACCCCGACCGTCGCGGTTCCGCCGTCGACCCGCCACAGCTGTGCGGGCGCGGCGCCCCGCGGCGCGGGGTCGGGGACCAGGGTGAAGTGCTCACCCAGCGCGGCGAGGATGCCGGCGGCCTCCAGTGAGCGTCCGCGCCGCCACCGGTGTTCGGCGTCGAGCGGCATCTGCTCGATGATGCGCAGCTGGTAGCCGTGGTCGATACAGAAGCGCAGCAGCGGGACCGCGTCGTCGAGGCCGGTGTCGGGGTCGAGGACCGCGTTGACCTTGACCGGGGCCAGACCCACCTCCTTGGCGGCGGCCAACCCGGCGAGCACGTCGTGCAGCCGGTCGCGCCGGGTGATGCGCGCGAAGTGCGCGGCGTCGACACTGTCGAGTGACACATTGACCCGGTCGAGTCCCGCCGCCTTGAGCGACTCGGCGCGCCGGGACAGCCCGATGCCGTTGGTGGTCATCGCCATCTCAGGGCGGGGCCGCAGCGCACCCGTGGCGGCCACCACTTCTTCGAGATGGCGCACCACCAGCGGTTCACCACCGGTGAAGCGCACGTTGGTGATGCCGAGGCGGGTCACCGCGATGCCCAGCAGCCGGACGAGTTCGTCTGCGCGCAACAATTGCCCACCGGGGAGCCAGTCCAGGCCGTCGGCAGGCATGCAGTAGGTGCAGCGCAGGTTGCAGCGGTCGGTCAGCGACACCCGCAGGTCGGTGGCGATGCGGCCGAAGGTGTCGACGAGCGGTCCGGTGGTGGGCATACCGGCGGCAGGGCGCTGGATGGTCGGGACGCCGAGTGCAGTCAAGGTCATACGGTGGCTCGCCGGTCGGTTCTTACCTGGTCGACCGGCACGATCTCCTTGCCGAGCGGCACCAGCGAGATGGGGACCATCTTGAGGTTGGCCAGCGCCAACGGGATGCCGATGATCGTGACGGCCATCGCCGCCGCGCTCACGATGTGGCCGATCGCCAGCCAGATCCCGAACACCAGTACCCAGATGACATTGCCGACCAGCGCGCCGGGTCGGGGGCCCGGCTTCTCGACGATGGTGCGGCCGAACGGCCACAGCGCATAGGACGCGATCCGGAAGGCCGCCAACCCGAACGGGATGGTGATGATGAGGACAAAGCAGACGATTCCCGCCAGCGCATACCCCAGCGCAAGCCACAGGCCGCCGAAGATCAACCAGATGATGTTGAGTATGACTCGCATATCGGGCGCACTTCTTCCTCCAGCGGTGGCACAAAGCCTACCGATAAGGGTGTGAAGTCGCCGGTCGAGTCCGAGTAGGATCGGCATCGACGCGTCCCGGCGCAAGCGGGACGCTTTTCCTTATGTTGGTGCGAGACGACGAGCAGGTGACCAAAGTGCCGACCGGCAGGGTGAAGTGGTACGACGCCGAGAAGGGCTTCGGCTTTCTGTCCCAGGAGGACGGCGAGGACGTGTACGTCCGGTCCTCGGCGTTGCCCGCGGGTGTCGACGGTCTCAAGGCAGGCCAGCGCGTCGAGTTCGGCGTCGCGGCGGGCCGCCGGGGCCCCCAAGCGTTGAGCCTCACGCTGATCGATCCGCCGCCGAGCCTGAGCAAGACTCGGCGCGAGGCCGAACGTCCCGAGCACAAGCACAGCCCGGACGAACTGCACGGCATGATCGGTGACCTGATCACGCTGCTGGAGAGTGCGATCCAGCCGGACCTGCAGAAAGGCCGCTACCCGGACCGCAAGGTCGCGCGCCGGGTGTCGGAGGTCGTCAAGGCCGTCGCCCGCGAACTCGACGCCTGATCTTTCGTCTTCCGCGCTGGTGCGAAACCACTGCGAATTCCTCGGGATTTCTCCCGCCGGCTTCACACTCGGAGAAGGGGCACACTGCGGCCATGAGCTACGTCGCAAGCGGAGGCGAATTCGACCGCGACACCGACTACATCGAGACCCGGATCACCGCCGACGGCCGCGACGGCTACCCGGTCGAGCCGGGGCGTTACCGTCTGATCGTGGCGCGCGCCTGCCCGTGGGCCAACCGCACGATCATCGTCCGTCGACTGCTCGGCCTCGAAGACGCGCTGTCCATCGGCTTCTGCGGGCCAACGCACGACGAGCGCAGCTGGACCTTCGACCTCGACCCCGGCGGCGTCGACCCGGTGCTGAAGACCCCGCGACTGCAGGACGCCTATTTCAAGCGGTTCCCCGACTACCCGAAGGGCATCACGGTGCCCGCGGTCGTCGAGGTGTCGACGGGCCAGGTTGTCACCAACGACTTCCGACAGATCACGCTCGACTTCTCGACGGAGTGGACCGCCTACCACCGCGACGGTGCGCCTGACCTCTACCCCGACAAACACCGCGACGAGATCGACGAGGTGGCTCAGCGCATCTACACCGAGGTCAACAACGGCGTCTACCGTTGCGGATTCGCCGGTTCACAACGTGCGTACGAGAAGGCCTACGACCGGCTGTTCGCCGCGCTGGACTGGATCGAGGACCGGCTGGCCGGGCAGCGATACCTGGTCGGCGACACCATCACCGAGGCCGATGTCCGGTTGTTCACCACACTGGCCCGGTTCGATCCCGTCTACCACGGGCATTTCAAGTGCAATCGAGCCAAGCTCTCGGAGACGCCTGCTTTGTGGGGGTACGCCAGGGACCTGTTCCAGACTCCCGGCTTCGGCGACACCGTCGACTTCGTGCAAATCAAGCAGCACTACTACATCGTCCATTCCGACATCAACCCGACACAGGTGGTGCCCAAGGGCCCCGCTCTGGCCAACTGGCTGACGTCGCACGGGCGGGAAGCGTTGGGCGGCAGACCGTTCGGTGACGGGACGCCGCCGGGCCCGACGCGCGAGGGCGAGCGGGTGGTCCCCGAGCACACTCCGCTCTAGGGCAGCTCTTAGGGCCACACCATCCGCACGGACCACTCCGCGTGCGGAATCTCGAAGACCTCCCCGGCCTCGTCCTGCACGAGCGTCAGCAGCTGCACGGCGATCCCGGTGAGCCGGCCGCGCTGCGGGTCGACGGTCGGGATCGTCACCGCGAGCCGGGTGTCGGGCCGGAACACCGATTCGGTGGTGTCGGCGGGGCGTTCGTAGACGCGTAGCAGCCGCCACGGCGCCTCGGCGATCGCCGCTGGAACCGACAGCTGCACCGGATCACGTTCGTTCACCGCCAGTTCCCCCTGATGACCGGCGGGCATGCAGTCGGTGGGGTCGATGACGTCGCAGAACTGGAAGGGCCCGACGCGGGTCAACTCTCCGTGGGTGAACGCGCTGATCTGTGGCAGTGCGGGCTCGTGGTCGCGGGTCAGCTGCCCCACGATGAATACCGTGGCCGCGGCCGCCAGCACCGCGACGGCCGCCAGCACGGCCGGTACGCGCTTCACTCGTACGCCACCCCGGCGGCGTCGGGGCGACGGCCTTCCTGTTCGGCCAGCACCGGCCGGTTGCCGCCGAACCCTGGGATCAGCGATTCGCCGCGGTAGCTCACCACGGTCTGGGCCAGCCCGAGAATCAACACGGCCGTGATAGTAGTGAAGCCGATCCACAGGTCGGTGTAGACGAGCACCCCGGTGGCGCCGCCGGCGACCCACGCGAGCTGCAGCAGCGACTCCGAGCGCCCGAACGCCGACGCCCTGGACTCCTCGGGGAGGTCGTCCTGCAGCGACGCGTCCAGCGAGGCCTTGGCGATGGCGCTGGCACCCGAGGTGATCAGCGTGGCGACCGCTGCCACCAGCAGGTTCCCTGTCACTGCGGTCAGCAGCGCGACCGCGGTCACCGCGGTGGCCGCCCGCACCACCAGCCGCGCGGGGTGGCCCAGTTCCAGCCTCGCGCTGGTCATGTTGCCGATGAAGTTGCCGACGGCGGCCGCAGCACCGATCAGGCCGAGGATGCGCAGCTGTTCCCAACCGCTGGCGTCGTGCGATTTCGCGACGAACGCCGGGTAGAGGAACAGGAACCCGACCATCACCTTGATCGTGCAGTTGCCCCACAGCGCCGTGATGGTGTTCCGGCCCAGCGGCTGGCGCGCCTTGCCGGACCGCTCGGGCGGCGGCTCGCGCCGCACGACACCGCTGCCACCGTGGTAGCTCAGCGTCGCGGGCACCTCACCCGCGGTGACCTCCACCCATTTCGGAATCCGCATCGACAGCGCCGCGCCCGCGATCGTCGCGGCGACGAGGACGTACAGCGCACCGGGCAACTGGAACAGGTTGAGCAGGTATTCCGCACCGGCGGCGACCGCACCGCCGACCACGGTGCCGCCCAACAGCCCGAACGTCGTGAGCCGTGAGTTGACCCGCACCAGGTCGATGCTCGGGGGCAGCACCCGGGGGGTGACGGCGCTGCGTAGCACCGAAAACGATTTCGACAGCACCATCATCCCCAATGCGCAGGGATAGAGCACCCACGACTGGTAGCTCCCGGTCACGCCGTCGTAGTTGGCGATCAGCAGCACCACCAGCGCGGTTCGCGCCAGGAACGAGGCGGCCAGCGCGACACGGCGGCCGTGCTGCAACCGGTCGAGGGCCGGGCCGATGAGCGGTGCGATCACCGCGAACGGCGCGATGGTGATGAGCAGGTACAGTGCGACCTTGCTCTTGCTCTCCCCACTGGCCGCGGCGAAGAACAACGTATTCGCCAACGCCACCGCCATCGCGGCGTCGACGGCGAAGTTGGCCACCACCGGCCAGGTGAGGGCCGTCAGGCCCGACTTGTCCGCGCCATCCGCGGTCGCGGCCCGGTGCACCAGGCCGTACATTTTGGACCCCATCTCGCGGCCGCGCAGCGCCGCGGCGCGGGTGACGGTGACCCTGCCCGCAGCCCCACCCACACCGGGCGGCGGATCGTAGTGATATCCGGGAGGGGGCGTCGGCTCGTCCAGCGGGGGCAACCAGCGGTTCGCGCTGGGAGTGGGCTGCCTGCGCGGGCGGCGGTAGCCACCCCCGTCGCTCGGGTAGTTCGCCATTCCGGGGTGGTCGTGGCCGGCGGGCGGCCGCGGAGGGTGGTAACGAGCGTCGCGCCGGGAGTCTTCGTCACTCTTATCGCGTCGGCCGGCCACGCCACGATTGTCCCCCATGGCGCCGACTGGCGGCTTACCGCCGACCGGTGTGGCTTTCCGGTATCGCTCTGCGGCACTATGGGAGGCGATGGACAGTCTGACCGGGACCGCCGCCGACGTGGCCCAACCCCCTGCCGACCTCGAGGCGGTGCTGATGGGCGCCGCCGAGCAGGCCCGCGCTGCGCTCGTCGAGTTCAGCGGACCGGACACGATCGGGGAGTACCTCGGCGCGTCGCTCGAGGATCCGACGTCGGCGACCCACCGGTTCCTGGCCGACATGCCCGGTTACCGGGGCTGGCAGTGGGCGGTCGTCGTCGCCGCGTACCCCGGCGCGGAGCAGGCCACCATCAGTGAATTGGTGCTTGTCCCGGGTCCGACGGCGCTGCTGGCCCCCAAGTGGGTTCCGTGGCATGAGCGGGTGCAACCAGGGGACCTCGGCCCCGGCGACATGCTCGCGCCGCCGCGCGAAGATCCCCGGCTGGTGCCCGGCTACCTCGCCAGCGGTGACCCGCAGGTCGACGAGACCGCGGCGGAAGTGGGGCTGGGCCGCAAACAGGTACTGAGTCGGTGGGGGCGCATCGATGCCGCTCAGCGTTGGCACGACGGCGAGTTCGGGCCCGGTTCGGCGATGGCCCGCTCGACGAAGCGGGTCTGTCGCGACTGCGGGTTCTACCTGCCGCTGTCCGGTTCGCTAGGGGTCATGTTCGGCGTGTGCGCCAACGAGATGTCGGCCGACGGCCACGTGGTCGACTCCGAATACGGCTGCGGTGCGCACTCTGACACCCCGGCGCCGCAGTTCACCGGGTCGCCACTGTACGACCCGTACGACGACGGCGTGATCGACGTCGCCGGCGACGACTGACTACCGCTCCGCGGCGGCCTTGATCTTGGCCAGTGACTCGTTCATCCCGACGACCAGCTCCCGCTCGAAGCTTGGGACGCCGCCGAAGAATGCGTTGACGGTCATGTTCGACACCGCGGTCGTACCGTTCTCGGCGTTGCGGGTCTCGACCAGCCGCGTTCCGGTGTCCGTCGGCTCGAGTTCGTAGCTCCACACCGTCTTGTTGGCATCGACGCGGAACGCCACCTTCTTCTCGGGTACGAACTCGGTGACGGTGCAGGTGGTCGGCCAGACGAGGAACTTGCGCCGGTTGAGGTTGATCGTCTTGGCGCCCGGCCGCAGCGGGCCGAGCACCTTCATGACCCGGCACTGCGGGCTCCACTGCGGCATCCGGCCGAGGTCGGAGACCAGTGACCACACCTTGGTCACCGGGGCGTCGATATCGATCTCCGCACGAAGCAACTTTGCGGCCATGTGTCCTCCTGCGATCGGGGCGGTGAGCTGAGTCCTCAGCGAAGTCCGCTCTGGGCGCCGCGCGCGCCGCGGCGTACGGCGTGACGTTGCCACAGAAAGACGGAAGTGCCAAACACGCCGATGCCCAGCCCGGCGATCGTGAACGGACGCCATTCGTGCAGTGCGGCGACCGTGAACGCCAGCACGGCGGCGATGAGCCACACCGCGGCGATCACGAGAATGACGGGCCGCGGATCGAGCAGGGCGTCCGGCAGTGGGGGTGGCTGCGGTGATTCACTCTCCGGGGCGTGTTCGTCGGCCATCAGTGCCAACCTAGCCCATCGAATAGGGACCGTAGCCAGCGTTGTCGGTTCTGCTCGCGGGTTCATGCCGATCGCGCTGACCTGATGTCGGCGTTGGCCGAGCACAGCGCGTAAGCTTCGCCGCCGTGCGGAGATCGAGGCGTTGACCACCGTCATCGACGTCGGCGACCCCGCCGACCCCCGCCTCGACGACTTCCGAAACCTCAACAGCATCGACCGCAGACCCGACCTGCCCGGCGGCAAAGGGCTGGTGATCGCCGAGGGCGTGCTGGTGGTGCAGCGCATGCTGGCATCGCGGTTCGCCCCCCGCGCGCTGTTCGGGACCGACCGTCGGCTCACCGAACTGGGTGCGGACCTCGACGGTGTCGACGCCCCGTTCTACCGGGCGGACGCCGAGGTGATGGCCAAGGTGGTCGGCTTCCATCTGAACCGGGGTGTGCTGGCGTCGGCGTCACGACCGCCGGAGATCAGCGTGGCCGACGCGCTTTACGGTGTCCGCACCGTGGCGGTGCTCGAAGGTGTCAACGACCACGAAAACCTCGGATCGATGTTCCGCAACGCCGCCGGACTCGGCGTCGGCGCGGTGATCTTCGGGGCGGGGTGCGCCGACCCGCTGTACCGGCGGGCGGTGCGGGTGTCGATGGGCCATGCGCTGCTCGTGCCGTTCGCGCGCGCCGCCGCGTGGCCGGACGAGCTGAAATTATTGCGTGACCAAGGGTTCGGCCTGCTCGCGATGACGCCGGACCCCGCCGCGGACACTCTGGCGACGGCGATGGCCGCGCTGCGTGACGAGAAGGTCGCGGTCCTCGTCGGTGCGGAGGGCCCGGGTCTTACCCAGCGGTCGATGCGGGCCAGCGATCGGCGGGTGCGCATCCCGATGTCACGGGGCACCGATTCGCTCAACGTGGCCACCGCCGCCGCGTTGGCGTTCTACGAACGGGCACGATCCGGCTAGATTGACCCGGTGACCGACGAATCCACGCCGTGGAGCACGGGTTTGACGGTGGCCGCCGGAGTGGCAGCGGTGATTGCCACGGCCGTCATCGTGCTGAGCCTCGGGCTGCTGCGGGTGCACCCACTGCTGGCGGTCGGCCTGAACACGGTCGCCGTGGGAGGGTTGGCGCCGACGGTATGGGGTTGGCGGACCCGGCCGGTGTGGCGCTGGTTCGCGTTCGGTGCGGGCGTCGGCGTGGCGGGCGGATGGATCGCCCTGCTCGCTATCACGCTCAGCGGCTTGGCGCCGGCTTAGCGCTCATCGGGTGTTGTCGGCTCTTCGCGCGAGCGCTCATCGCTGACCGCCGGAGCGCACGCCGAGCAACACGTCCTCCCACCCGGGAACCGTCGGGTGGGCCTTGGCTTTGCGCGACTTCGCCGGCTTGGGTTGGGGTTCCGGCACGGTCCCGGCTGCTGGGGGAGGTTCCGGTTCGGCCGTGAGTTCGGGCTCAGGTTCGGGTTGGTGCAGCGGTGCAGGGGCGGACGCGGCCACGGGTGCCCGCGGGGCGACGGGAGCGTCGAAGTCCAGCTGGGCGAGCGGTGCGACGGGGCGCAGCGGGCGGCTGAAGTCCGGGTCGATGAGCTGGTGAGCCGCCTCGTCGAACGCGGTGACCGTACCGCCGTGCGAGCCGGGGGAGAACCGGAAGTGGGCGACGTTGTCGGACCGGCCGGCCTTCCACGCCACCTGTACCGTCCAGCGTCCGTCTTCGTTGCGCCAGGCGTCCCAGTTCGTCGCGTCCGGGTCGAGCCCGCGGGCGACCAGCGCGGTGCTGACTGTCTCGAGGAGAGTGAGCACCGCCGGGCCGTCGGACAGCACCGGATGCGCGGCGGTCGCGAGCTCGGCGGCCCGTGACCGTTCCAACAGCACCGGGTGGGCAAACCGTTCGACCCGCTCGATCGGCATCCCGGAGGCGTTGGCGACCTGCTCGACCGAGGCCCCGGCGCGGATCTTGGACTGGATATCCCTAGGGCGCAGCGCGTTGTGCACCTCGACATCGATCATGGTCTGGTCGGCGGATCGATTGAACGCGGCCCGGTCCCCGCGGGCCGCGGCGCGGAACCGGTCGTCGATGCGCAGGGTGAACCTCTCGCCGGAGTCGGTCTGGCAGAGCACCGTGTTGCCGTCGACGTCGAGTTCGACGACCTTGAGTTCCCGCACTGCGACCTCCTCCGGGCTCGTTCGCGGCGCCAGGCGCCAGCCCGATTAGCTGGTCAGCCTACTGCGTTACCTGCCTATCACCACGTTGACACGCGGCACCGACTACAACCGTTCGACGACCCAGTCCACGCATTCGGTGAGCGCACTGACGTCCTCGGGATCGACGGCAGCGAACATCGCGACGCGCAACTGGTTGCGGCCGAGTTTGCGGTACGGCTCGGTGTCAACGATCCCGTTGGCGCGCAAGACCTTTGCCACTGCGGCGGCGTCGACGTCCTCGGAGAAGTCGACGGTGCCCACGACCTGCGAGCGCAGCGCCGGGTCGGCGACGAACGGGGTGGCGAAGCTCGACGTTTCGGCCCACGAGTACAGCCGCTGTGACGAGTCGGCGGTGCGCTTGACGGCCCAGTCCAGCCCGCCGTTGCCGTTGAGCCAGTCCAGCTGCTCGGCGAGCAGCACCAGCGTGCCGATCGCGGGGGTGTTGTACGTCTGGTTCTTGACGCTGTTCTCCACCGCGATCGGCAGGGAGAGGAAGTCGGGTACCCAGCGGCCGGACTGCGCGATCGCCTCGATGCGCGTCAGCGCGGCGGGGCTGACGACCGCGAGCCACAGGCCGCCGTCGCCGGCGAAGTTCTTCTGCGGGGCGAAGTAGTAGGCGTCGGCCTGCGCGATGTCCACAGCGAGTCCGCCCGCACCGGAGGTCGCGTCGATGACGATCAACGCGTCGTCGGAGCCGGCGGGGCGCTGCACCGCGACCGCGACACCGGTCGAGGTCTCGTTGTGTGCCCACGCGATGACGTCTACCGACGGATCCGCCTGCGGTGCCGGCGCGCTGCCGGGATCGGCCTTGACGACGATCGGGTCGCCGACGAACGGATTCCTGGCGACGGCCGAGGCGAATTTCGCACTGAACTCGCCGTAGGTGAGATGCAGGGAGCGCTGGTCGATCAGCCCGAACGCCGCGGCGTCCCAGAACGCGGTGCTGCCGCCGTTGCCGAGGATGACCTCGTAGCCGTCGGGCACCGAGAAGAGCGCCTTGACGCCGTCGCGAACCCGGCCCACGAGGTTCTTGACCGGAGCCTGGCGGTGCGAGGTGCCGAACAGGTCCCCGGCGGCCGCGAGCGCGGCGAGTTGCTCCGGACGCACCTTCGACGGCCCGGACCCGAAGCGTCCGTCGCGGGGCTTGAGGTCGGCGGGTATGGAGAGTTCGGCCATGGCTCACCAGCCTAGTTCCCGGCGATTTCGGAGCGGTAATCGACGGTCGGCGCCCGTCAGCGCACTGAAAGCCCGGCGATGCTCAGCAACCCTCAGTCGGCCCATGGACTTCTACCCGATACCTGCGGTACTGTGTACAGGAGACGGCTGAATGTAAACCCGCACGGGAGGTTCTCATGGCTCGCACACGCACCGTCCGCCGGTGGCGTCGCAACATGGACGTCACCGAAGACAAGGCTTACGTGGACACACTGACCACCCTGTCCGAGGGGTCGGTGCGACGGAACTTCAACCCGTACACCGACATCGACTGGGACAGTCCAGATTTCGCTGTGATCGACGACGACCAGCGGTGGGTCCTTCCGCGGACCGATCCGTTCGGGCGGCATCCGTGGTATCAGTCCCAGCCGCTGGAGCGGCAGATCGAGATCGGCCGGTGGCGGCAGGCCAATGTCGCCAAGGTGGGCCTGCAGTTCGAAATCATCCTCATCCGCGGCCTGACGAACTACGCGTTCTGGGTGCCCAACGGCTCACCCGAGTACCGCTACTGCATGCACGAGACGGTCGAAGAATGCAACCACACCATGATGTTCCAGGAGATGGTGAACCGCATCGGCGCTGACGTACCCGGAATGCCGCGGATGCTGCGCTGGCTGTCTCCGTTCATCCCGCTGGTCGCCGGTCCCCTGCCGATCCCGTTCTTCTTCGGCGTGCTCGCCGGCGAGGAGCCCATCGACCACACACAGAAGAACGTGCTCCGCGAGGGCAAGGACCTGCATCCGATCATGGCGCGGGTGATGGCCATCCACGTCGCGGAGGAGGCGCGCCACATCTCGTTCGCCCACGAATACCTGCGCAAGCGCCTGCCGCAGCTACCGCGCCGGCAGCGGTTCGTCCTGTCGCTGTACGTCCCGTTGGCGATGCGGGTGCTGTGCCAGGCGATCATCGTCCCGCCGAAATCGTTCTGGCGTGAGTTCGACATCCCGAAATCGGTGAAGAAGGAGTTGTTCTTCCGCGCTCCGGAGTCGCGGCAGTTCCTGCGCGACATGTTCGGTGACGTCCGGATGCTTTGCCACGAGACCGGCCTGATGAACCCCTTGGCGAAGCTGATGTGGCGCATCTGCCGGATCGACGGACGCCCTAGCCGGTACCGCAGCGAACCGCATCGCCAACACGTCGCCACCGCGGCGTAGGAGGGCGCACGGCCTTGCCCCATGTGATCACCCAGTCGTGCTGCAGCGACGGGTCGTGTGTGTTCGCATGCCCGGTCAACTGCATCCATCCGACCCCTGACGAGCCGGGCTTCGCGACCGCCGAGATGCTCTACATCGACCCGGCGGCCTGCGTCGACTGCGGGGCGTGCGTGAGCGCCTGTCCGGTCGGTGCGATCGCCCCGGTGTCGATGCTGACCGAGGCGCAGTTGCCGTTCGTCGAACTCAACGCCGCCTTCTACCCCGAGCGCCGACCCGACGAGAAGGTGCCGCCGACGTCCAAGCTGGCGCCGGTGCCAGACGCTCCCGTCGTCCACTCGCGTCCCGGCGGCCCGCTGAAGGTCGCCATCGTGGGGTCGGGTCCTGCCGCCATGTACGCCGCCGACGAACTCCTCACCCAACGCGGGGTGCGGGTGACCATGTTCGAGCGGCTGCCGACGCCCTACGGCCTGGTCCGTGCGGGCGTCGCGCCCGACCACCAGAGCACCAAGCGGGTGACGCGGCTGTTCGACCAGGTGACGGCCCGGCGCGAACTGCGGCTGTATCTCAACGTGGAGGTCGGCACGCACGTGAGTCACGCCGACCTGCTGGCCCACCATCACGCCGTGGTATACGCCGTCGGGGCTCCCAACGACCGCCGCCTCGACATCGACGGAATGGGCCTGCCCGGCACTGCGACGGCCACCGAGGTCGTCGCCTGGTACAACGGCCACCCCGACTACGCCGCCCTACCGGTGCGCCTGGACCACGACCGCGCGGTGATCATCGGCAACGGCAACGTGGCCCTCGACGTCGCCCGCATCCTCACCACCGAACCGGACCTGCTGGCCGCCACCGACATCGCCGACCACGCGCTGGCCGCGCTGCGCGCCTCGCGGGTCGAGGAGGTGGTAATCGCCGCTCGTCGCGGGCCCGCGCAATCGGCGTTCACGCTGCCCGAGCTCATCGGGTTGACGGCCACATGCGACGTCGTCCTGGAGGCGGCCGACCATGACCTCGTTCGGCGCGACCTGACCGACGAGACCGACCCGCTCACCCGCAACAAGCTCGAGATCCTCGCGAAGCTTCCCGACGCCTCCGCGCCGGTCACCCGCCCACGGATCCGGCTGGCCTACCGGCTGACACCGCGACGTGTCACGGGCGAGACGCGCGCCGAGGGCGTCGAATTCACCGTCACCGGCACCGATCAGGCGTGCCGCCTGGACGCCGGTCTCGTGCTGACGTCCATCGGCTACCGCGGCAGGCCGATCACCGGGTTGCCGTTCGACGACGCCGCCGGCGTCGTGCCCAATGACGGCGGCCGCGTCGTGGACCCGGCGTCGGGGCGACCGGTCGCGGGCAGCTACGTCGCAGGCTGGATCAAACGCGGACCGACCGGGTTCATCGGCACCAACAAGTCCTGCGCCGCGCAGACGGTGCACCACCTGGTGGCCGACTACAACACCGGGGTGCTCGCCCCGCCGTCGGCCGGCTACCGCGAGCTCGACCGGTTGGTGCGAGATCGCCGGCCCGACGTGGTCGACACCGCGGGCTGGCGCGCGATCGACGCGGCGGAGACCGCACGCGGTGGCGGGCAACGCCCTCGGGTGAAGTTCACCTCGGTCCCCGACATGCTGGAGGCCGCGGCGGCCGCACCGGCGCCGACTCTCGGGCGGCGCCTGCTCGCCGGATTGCTCGGATAGGGCACGTTTCGGTCGGCGGTCGGCGGTCACTCTCGCTCGCGTAAGCGAAATGGGAAGGAGCGACCGCATGCCGAATCCGATCGATGTGCAGAAGACACTGGGCGGGGTCTCGTACCCTTGTTCGAAGGAAGACCTGATCGAGCACGCCAAGAGCAACGGCGCCGACCAGGACATCCTCGACGGGCTGCAGAAGCTACCCGACGGTGAGATCAGCGGCCCGGACCAGGTTCAGAAGGCGGTCTTCTGACTTTCCGGCTGCCCACCCCCGCGCCACCGACAGATCTCATCGGTCAGACGAGGGAGAACCCCGGCGGTAGTGCAACCCGTCCCGTCAGTGCCAGCAGCACCTGCGGACCGCGGTCGGAGATGACCGCGATGTCCGCGGCCAACCGCACCGCGTCGGCCAGCACTTCGGCCGGCGGCGCGTAGTCGACACCCGCCGCCCGCGCGATGTCCAGACCGTGCACGACGAGCTCGAACGTCCGCGTCGGTAGGTAATTGCTCAGCCGGATGCCCAGCCCGCCGATCACCTCGATCAACGGATCATCGGGGACGACGTCTACGTCGGCCCGTGCTCGCGCGAGCAGGCTGGCGACGCTCGCCGCCGGATCCTCCCCGAGATCGCGGCCCGCCTGCCTGCCGCGCTGCGCCACGGCCGCCGGGTCGATCCCGAGCGCGGCGGGGGTCACCTTGACGTAGTACTCGGCGGCGCTGGTGACGTCCTCTCGCGCCGCGGTCGTCTGCAGGTAGGCGCTGACGGTGATCAGCGAGCGCGTGGTGTGGCCGACGAGCGCCCGCAGATCCCACTCACCCAATCCAGGACCGTCCCACGAGGCGGCGGGCAGCCGGCCCACCAGATCGGCGAAACTGTCTGCGGCTCCGGCGAATATGCCGACCGGATCTGCGCTCACTTGGCGGCGATGCGGTCCCAGCCCTCGACAGACTCGGGGCTGCGGGGGTCGGGTCCGACGTAGATCGCCGACGGGCGCACGAGCTTGCCCAGTCGCTTCTGCTCGAGAATGTGGGCGCACCACCCGGCGGTGCGCCCACAGGTGAACATCGCCGGCATCATCGAGGCGGGTACGCGGGCGAAGTCGAGGATCACCGCAGCCCAGAACTCGACATTCGTCTCGATTGCCCGGTCGGGGCGGCGCTCGGCCAGTTCGGCCAGTGCTGCCTGCTCGAGCGCGGCGGCCACCTCGTAGCGCGGGACCTCCAGACGTTCGGCGGCGGCGCGCAGTACGCGGGCCCGCGGATCCTCCGCGCGGTACACCCGGTGCCCGAACCCCATCAGCTTGTCCTTGCGGTCGAGGATGCCCTTGACCACGGCGCGGGCGTCACCGGTGCGCTCGACGTCGTCGAGCATCGGCAGCACCCGCGCCGGTGCGCCGCCGTGCAGTGGGCCGCTCATCGCGCCGACGGCACCGGACAGCGCGGCCGCGACGTCTGCGCCGGTGGAGGCGATGACCCGGGCGGTGAACGTCGAGGCGTTCATCCCGTGTTCGGCGGCGGTCACCCAGTAGGCGTCGATGGCTTCGACGTGCTTCGGATCGGGGTCGCCCTGCCACCGGGTCATGAAACGCGCTGTGACGGTGCTGCATTCGTCGATCGACCGCTGTGGGATCGCCGGCCGGTGGATTCCCCGCGCGGATTGTGCGACGTAGGACAGCGCCATCACCGAGGCACGCGCGAGTTGGGCGCGGGCGGTGTCGTCGTCGATGTCGAGGATCGGTTTGTAGCCCCAGATCGGTGCGAGCATCGCGAGGCCGGCCTGCACGTCAACGCGGACGTCGCCGCTGCGAATCGGCAACGGGTACGGTTCGGCAGGCGCCAGCCCGTCGCCGAACTTCCCGTCGACCAGCAGCGCCCACACGTCACCGAAGGTCACCCGGTTGGCGACCAGGTCCTCGATGTCCACGCCGCGGTAACGCAGCGCGCCGCCGTCCTTGTCGGGTTCGGCGATCTGGGTGGTGAACGCCACCGTTCCCTCGAGCCCCTCGACGAAGTTCTCCGGCACCGACGGCGACGTCTGAGTCATGGCCAGATTCTCGCACCCGGGGCAACAGTCGCCGGGGACCGGTCGGCGTAGCGTTGGCGCGGTGACGGAGGCCGACAACGAGCACTTGGCGTGGATGCGGGTGGAATACGGATCGGTGGAGAAAGACGGCAGCGCCGACCTCGACGTCGACTGGCTGGCCGACGGCTGGGTTGCCCTGCTGCGCAGGTGGTTAGCCGATGCGGAGGCGGCCGCGATCTGCGAGCCGAACGCGATCGTGCTCGGCACCGTCGACGCCGCCCGACGCCCGGTCACCCGCACTGTGTTGTGTAAGAGCGTCGACGACACCGGTATCACCTTCTTCACCAACTACGGCTCCGCCAAGGGTGCAGATCTGGCGGGCGCACCCTACGCCTCGGCGACGTTCCCGTGGTTCGCCCTGGGGCGTCAGGTCCATGTGCGCGGACCGGTGACCAAGGTGTCGGCCGAGGAGACCGCCGACTACTGGTCCAAGCGGCCCCGCGGATCGCAACTCGGCGCGTGGGCCTCGCAGCAGTCCCGGCCGATCGCCTCGCGGGAGGCGCTGCTCGATCGACTCGCCGAGGTGACCGAGCGGTTCGCCGATCACGACACGGTGCCGGTGCCGCCGGACTGGGGTGGCTACCGCATCGCAGCCGAGGTGGTGGAGTTCTGGCAGGGTCGGGAAAACCGCGTGCACAACAGGATCCGGCTGAGCGGGGGGCGCGTCGTGCGGCTCCAGCCCTAGCGGGAGGCGGTTCTTCGTAGTGCCGGTGCAGCCCGCGCTGGCGGGGAACAACCTGTGGGTGCTGCACGGTGTCGTCCGCGTGTTGGCGGCGGTGGGCTTCGTCGCCGCCGCGCTCGCACCGGCGTTCGTGGCTACCGCACCCTGTCCGAAAGTGACAAAGCCCGGAGAACAGGCGATCTGCGCCGGATGGCAAGATCAACTGCTTTTTGCCTCCGGTGGGACTAGCATCCCAACGGTGTCTGATCTCGACGGCGCACCGGTCCTGGGCCTGCGCGAACGGAAGAAGCAGCGCACTCGGACCACCTTGATCAACTCCGCGGTGGAGCTGTGCGACCGACAGGGTTTCGAGAACACCACCGTCGATCAGATCGCCGCGGTCGCCGATGTCTCGCCGCGCACCTTCAGCCGGTACTTCGCGACCAAGGAAGCGGTGGTACTGGCCGCCATCGACGACATCATCGAGGTCGTCGCCGTCGAACTCCGTAAGCAACCGCCTGACATCAGCCACCTCGAGGCGATCTTCCGCAGCCACATCACCGCGTTCACGCGCACCAAGTCGGCACCGCCGACCGGTCTGACCGAGCAGCGGCTGCTGGCGTCGGCGCGCATCGTGACGTCGTCGAAGGCGCTCATACACGCCTCGACCCGATTTCGCCTCGGCGCGGTGAACTTCGCACTCGTCGAGCGCATGGGAACCGGACCCGACGACCGGCGGCTGCAACTGGTGGCCGCGGTGTGGGGCGCGATCATGATGGCCGCACTCGCCGATTTCGGTCCGGACATCGACCGGGGAACCATGACCGTCGACGGCATCGTGTCCCGCATAGAGATGGCGTATGCCCGATTCCTCGACGTCACCGCCGACGTCAGGCAGCTGGTCTGAGCAACTGCCCGCCCCCCGCAAGCACGTCCGTCACGATGGGGCTACCTTTTGTAGACGAGGGTCTGCATCCGCGGAGCGACGATGAAGGGATTCCCGTGGCCGAAAATCCGTCCAGTGCGACTGAGCGCGCCAAGCTGAGCTACCCCGGCGGCGAGCTTGAGCTGGATATCGTCCCGGCCACTGAGGGTGCCGACGGCATCGCACTGGGGTCGCTGCTGGCGAAGACCGGCTACGCCACTTTCGACGGCGGTTTCGTCAACACCGCATCGACGAAGAGTGCGATCACCTATATCGACGGGGACGCCGGAATCCTGCGCTACCGCGGTTACCCGATCGAGCAGCTGGCCGAGAAGTCGACGTTCATCGAGGTGAGCTACCTGCTCATCTACGGTGAGCTGCCGACCGCCGACCAGCTCGAGGACTTCACCACCAAGATCCAGCGGCACACCCTGCTACATGAGGATCTCAAGCGCTTCTTCGACGGGTTCCCGCGCAACGCCCACCCGATGCCGGTGCTGTCGAGCGCGGTCAACGCGTTGAGCGCCTACTACCAGGACTCGCTCGACCCGATGGACAAAGGCCAGGTCGAGCTGTCGACGATCCGGCTGCTGGCCAAGCTGCCGACGATCGCCGCCTACGCGTACAAGAAGTCCGAGGGACAGCCGTTCCTGTACCCGGACAACTCGCTGACGCTGGTGGAGAACTTTTTGCGGATGACGTTCGGCTTCCCGGCCGAGCCCTACGAGGTCGACCCCGAGATGGTGCGGGCGCTCGACATGCTGCTGATCCTGCACGCCGACCACGAGCAGAACTGCTCGACCTCGACGGTGCGGTTGGTGGGGTCGTCGCAGGCCAACCTGTTCACCTCGATCTCGGGCGGCATCAACGCACTGTGGGGCCCGTTGCACGGCGGCGCCAACCAGGCGGTGCTGGAGATGCTCACGAAGATCCAGCAGTCCGACGGTGACGTCCGCGAGTTCGTACGCAGGGTCAAGGACCGTGAGGACGGCGTGAAGCTGATGGGCTTCGGTCACCGCGTCTACAAGAACTACGATCCGCGCGCCCGGATCGTCAAGGAGCAGGCCGACAAGATCCTCGGCAAGATAGGCGTCGAGGACGAGCTGCTCGACATCGCGAAGTCGCTCGAAGATGTCGCGCTGACCGACGACTTCTTCGTCGAGCGCAAGCTGTACCCCAACGTCGACTTCTACACGGGCGTGATCTACCGGGCGATGGGCTTCCCCACGCGGATGTTCACCGTGCTGTTCGCGCTCGGCCGGCTGCCCGGGTGGATCGCGCACTGGCGGGAGATGCACTCCGAGCCCGGCAAGATCGGCCGCCCGCGGCAGATCTACACCGGCTACACCGAGCGCGACTACATCGACACCTCGAACCGCTAGGTCATTTTTCGCCCAAACGAACAAACGGGCGGGAAAGTGCGAGTGATCTTCGCCACTACGTCATTCTCGGCGTGGGGGTTGCTTCGCCGATAGTTGTAGTTTCACAATCGTTGTGTGATTGACACTGTCGGCATGAGCACGCGGCGCAAGACTGTCATCCTGGTCTCGTGCTGTCTGAGCCTGCTGATCGTTTCCATGGACGCCACGATTGTCAACGTCGCGATCCCGGCGGTCCGCTCGGATCTGCACGCCACACCGTCGCAACTACAGTGGATGGTCGCCGTCTACACCCTGGTGCTCGCGTCGCTGCTCATCCTGGCGGGCGCGACGGGGGACCGGTTCGGGCGGCGCCGGGTGTTCCAGATCGGGCTCACCGTCTTCGCACTCGGATCGCTGCTGTGCAGTCTCGCGCCCAACATCGAGACGCTGATCGTGGCGCGACTGTTGCAGGCGATCGGCGGTTCGATGATGAACCCGGTTGCACTGTCGATCGTTTCGCAGATCTTCACCGGACCGGTGGAACGCGCCAGGGCGTTGGGCATCTGGGGATCTGTGGTCGGCATCGCCATGTCACTGGGGCCGATCGTCGGCGGTCTGCTCATCGAGACGGCCGGTTGGCGGGCGGTGTTCTGGATCAACCTGCCCATCTGCGCGGCGGCGATCATCCTGACCGCGGTGTTCGTGCCCGAGACCAAGTCGACGACCATGCGCAACATCGATCCGATCGGTCAGGCGCTGGCCGTGGCGTTCCTGTTCGGGACCGTGTTCGCGCTGATTGAGGGGCCCGGTCTGGGTTGGACGAATCCGGTCACACTCGTCGCGGCCGTGGTCGCCGTAGTGGCGTTCGTGTTCTTCCTGCGCTACGAGTCACGCCGCCACGACCCCTTCATCGACCTGCGCTTCTTCCGGAGCATCCCGTTCAGCGCGGCGACGGTGACCGCGGTGTCGGCGTTCGCCGGCTGGGGCGCGTTCCTGTTCATGATGTCGCTGTATCTGCAGGGTGAGCGTGGCTACTCCGCCATGGAGACCGGTCTGATCTACCTGCCCATCGCGATCGGCGCGCTGCTGTTCTCCCCGCTATCCGGCCGGATGGTGGGGCGGTTCGGCGCTCGGCCGTCGCTGCTGATCGCCGGCGTACTGATCACGGCGGCCTCGGCGATGCTGAGCTTCCTGACCGCCACCACCCCCGTCTGGGAACTGCTGATCGTCTTCGCCGTCTTCGGTATCGGGTTCTCGACGGTCAACGCGCCGATCACCAACGCCGCGGTCAGCGGGATGCCGTTGGAGCGTGCCGGCGCGGCGTCGGCGGTGACGTCGACCAGCAGGCAGATCGGGGTGAGCATCGGTGTGGCGCTGTGCGGTTCCGTCGCGGGTGGAGCGCTGGCGGGCACGTCGACGGACTTCGCCACCGCGGCGCGGCCGCTGTGGTTCGTGTGCGTCGCACTCGGCCTGGTCATCACCGCGCTCGCGGTCTACTCGACGTCGGGCCGGGCGATGCGGTCCGCCGACCGGCTGGCGCCGCTGATCTCAGGGGATGTGGTGTCGCAGGGGGTGCCCCGTGCCGCGTAATCCGCTCGCCGACGAGGTCTGGAATGCGTTGACATCCTTGGTCTTCGACAACCGGGACAGCTGGCGGCGCGCGGTGGTCGAGCAGACCGGTCTGCCGTTCAGTCGCGTCCGGGTGTTGCGACGGCTGGGCCGCCAGCCGATGACGGTGAAAGAGGTGGCGCAGGCGGCGACCCTCGACGCCCCGGCCGCCACGGTCGCCGTCAACGATCTGGAAGAGCGCGGCCTGGTGGTGCGCGAAGTCGACCCGGCGAACCGCCGTTGTAAGACGGTGTCGCTGACCGAGGCCGGTTGCGCGGTGCTCGCAGGGATCGAGGCCATCGACGATCCCGCCCCCGACGTGCTGGCGGCCCTGGACGACGACGAACTGCGCGCACTGCGGACGGCGCTGGCGAAGCTCACCTTCGAGACGAGCTGAGTAATCAATCCGGGTCAGCGTGACGTTGTAGCGGCGCACCCCGTCGGTCGGCGCGATGTCGCTATGGTGCGGCGGCATGCGTGGCGTCGCGGCGTCGCGGTGGCCGGTGTGGCGATCACAAGCCCCGCGGCGGCCCCGGCCGGCATCCAGGTGGCGTTGCCGCAGGCCAACCTACGCTGAGCTGTCCAGCACAGCCATTGCCGCATTGTGGCCACCGATCCCCGACACCCCGCCTCCCCGACGGGAACCTGAGCCGCACAGCATTATTCGCGGGTGACGGGTGGCAACGCCCCAGCGCTGGGCCGCGGTGTCCAGCGGTTCGTCGGCCTCGGCGAACGGCCACTGCAGGCCGCCGTGGAAGATGTTTCCCCCGGTCATGTTCAGACTGTGTTCCAGGTCGGTGGTGGTCTTCGTCTCGATGCACAACCGACCCGCCGCATCCTCCATGACCACATCCTGAATCGGTTCGGCGAGAACTGAATTCAGTGATGTGAGCGCGGCGGAGGTCAGCGTGTTGCGGATCCGCTCGTCGTCGCCGTCGGCCGGTAGCGAATGCGGGGTGTGCAGCCCGAACACGGTGAGGGTCTGGGCGCCCACGGCACGCAGCTCATCGGAGAGGATGGTCGGGTCGGTCAGCGAGTGGCAGTAGATCTCACAGGGCAGTGGCTGCGGGACCTCACCGTCCGCCGCACGGTCGTGGGCCGCGTCGAGCTGGCGCAGCGTCTCGTTGACGTGGAACGTCCCGCCGAACGCCTGCTCGGCCGTCACCGTGGTATCGCGCAGTTTCGGCAACCGCCGCAGCATGAGGTTCACCTTCACCTGACAGCCGGGCATCGACGACGGCGCCGGCTCGTCCAGCAGGCCGGCCAGCACGGCGGGGGTGACGTTGGCCAACACGAAGCGGGCGCCCACCCGGTGTTCCCGTCCGTTCGCCCGGTAGGTCAGCTCACCGTCGGGCGTGACGGTGGTGACCTCGGCGCCCGTGGTGATCTCCGCGCCGAAGCCGGCAGCCGCCGCGGCCAGCGCACCGCTCACGGCGCCCATTCCGCCAACCGGCACGTCCCAGCCGCCCGTGCCGCCGCCGAGCAGGTGGTAGAGGAAGCAGACGTTCTGCACCAGCGACGGATCGTCGGTACGGGCTAAGGTCCCGATCAGCGCGTCGGTGGCCATCACCCCCCGCACCAGATCGCTGCGTGCGGCCGCGGTGATCGCGTGCCCGATGGGCGCCTCGGTGACCGCCTGCCACGTGTCCGCGTCGCCTCCGGCCAACACATGGCGACGCACCTGCTCGCGCGTCATCAGCGGTGTGGTCAGTGTCGGCCACACCCGTTCGGTCACGGTGCGGAAGCGGCGGTAGAAGTCGGTGAAACCGGCCTCGTCGCCGGCGGCGCCGATGGCGTTGAACGTGCTGGTCGGCCCGATCAGCAGGCCGGTGTGCCCGCCGGTGGCCGGGTCGGGCGTGTACGAAGAGTAACGACGTTTGACCAGACGGATCCGCGCGCCGAGGTCGTCCAGGATGCGCCTGGGGAGCAGGCTCACCAGGTACGAGTAGCGCGACAGGCGGGCGTCCACGCCGTCGAACGCATGCGCCGACACCGCGGCACCACCGACATGGTCTAGCCGTTCGAGCACCTGGACCCGACGGCCCGTCCGCGCCAGATAGGCGGCGGCGACCAACCCGTTGTGGCCGCCACCGACGATCAACACGTCGTAGGTGGCGCTCAGTTCAAGTAGCCCTCGACCTCGTCGGCCGGACGTACCTCCGCCTCCCGTGGGTCCTTACCGCTGTCACGTAGCGCGCGCCGCTGGCGCAGCAGATCCCAGCACTGATCGAGCTGGATCTCCACCGCACGCAATCGCTGATGTTCTTCGCTCTCGTCGATCTCCCGTTCCTGCAGGGCCTCGCGGAGCTGCTGTTCCTCGGCGACGAGCTTGTTCACCTGAGCCAGGATGTCTTGGTCTGATGCCACGGCTCCAGTCTGCCCGACTACCGTGGGGATGTGACTGTGAACCCAGGGCAGAAACCCGAGATCGACTTTCCGGACGGCCCGGCCCCGGCCGAGTTGGTCATCGAGGACCTGGTCATCGGTGCGGGCGCCGAGGCCGTACCCGGTGCCAACGTCGAAGTGCACTACGTCGGCGTGGAGTACGACACGGGCGAGGAGTTCGACAGCTCGTGGAACCGCGGCCAGTCGATCGAGTTCCCGCTGCAGGGGCTGATCCAGGGTTGGCAGGACGGCATCCCGGGAATGCGCGTCGGCGGCCGTCGCAAGCTGACGATTCCGCCCGCCCAGGCCTACGGCCGCGCCGACGGCGGTCACCGGCTTTCCGGCAAGACGCTGATCTTTGTCATCGACCTGCTGGCCACCCGCTAGCTAAGCCCCGACAGTCGTGAGCTCATGAGCAAGGAATCGCGAAACCTTCGCCCACCAGCTCACTTTCGAGCCGGGTCAGCCACCCGGCCCGGGTAGGCGCAGCAGCAGCCGCGCCCCGCCCAGCGGGCTGGACTCCAGTGTGGCGGTGCCGCCGTGCAGCTCGGCCTGCTGTGCAACCAGCGCCAGCCCCAGCCCGGAGCCGGAGTGCGACGCCGTCGACCCGCGGGAGAACCGCTCGAACACCCGGGTCCGTTCCTCCTCTGGGACGCCGACACCGTCGTCGTCGATCGCGATCTCCACCCCCGCGCGGGAACTGACCGCCGACAGTTGCACCCGGTTCGCGCCGCCGTGTTTGACGGCGTTGGCGATCGCGTTGTCGACGGCCAGCCGCAGCCCTGCGGGAAGTCCGACGATGATCACCGTCGGCGCGGGAACCAGCGTCACCTCCAGGTCCGGATACACGCGCATCGCGTCGTGGGCGGCCCGGTCGAGCAGTTCGGTGATGTCGACGGGCACGTGGTCATCGGAGGTCGACAGTTCACCCTGGGCGAGGCGTTCCAGCGCGGACAGCGTCGCCTCTATGCGCGACTGCGTCCGAATCACGTCGTTGACCACCTCTTTACGCTGGTCGTCGGCGAGGTCAAGGGTGGCGAGCACCTCGAGGTTGGTCCGCATCGCGGTCAGCGGCGTGCGCAGTTCGTGGGCCGAGACCGAGGCGAAATCGCGGGCTGACGCGAGCGCGGCCTTGGTCCGGTCCTGTTCGGACCAGATCCGTTCGAGCATGCCCTTGACGGCCTCGGCGATCTCGACGGCTTCGGATGCGCCGCGCACCTCGACGTCGGGCGCTTCGTCGCCCGCGTCGATCTGACGGGTCTGTTCGGCGAGGCGTTTGAGCGGGCGCACCGCGAACGCGGCCAGCAGCCAGCCCAGCAGGGTGGCCGCCCCGACGGCCAACGCGCAGATGATGATCACCCGCCGGTGCAGGTTGTTGGTGTCGGCGATGGTGGCGTCGTAGGTGGCGCCTACTGCCACCGTCATCGGCTCGGGGTAGCGGATGTCGACCGTGCGCACCCGGTAGCGGACTCCCTCGACGTAGGTGTCGGCGTAGCCGGCGGGCGCCTCGGGCAGCACGACCTCGGAATTGGAGGTGACCTCGCCGTCCGGTCTGCGCACCGTGATCACGACGTCCTGGTTGTTCGGCGACTTCGGGATGGTGTCGAGGCCGCGAGGTAGGAACGGGATCGCGAAACCGGCCGCCTCGTCGAGCCGGCGGTCCAGCCGCTCCTTGCGGTCGTTGGTGATGCCGACCCACACCACGGTCCCGACGATGATCACGACGATCGCCGCACCGATCGCCGTCGCGAACGCCACCCTGGTCCGCAGTGACGGGGTGCGGCGGAAGATCCGGGACAGCAGACTCACTATTGCTGTCCTACCTATTGCGTCCGGAGCACGAACCCCACACCGCGCACGGTGTGGAGCAGCCGGGGTGCACCGCCGGCCTCGAGCTTGCGGCGCAGGTATCCGATGAACACGTCGACGACGTTGGTGTCGGCCGCGAAGTCGTATCCCCACACCAGTTCGAGCAACTGGGCGCGGGAGAGCACGGCGGTCTTGTGCTCGGCGAGCACCGCCAGCAGGTCGAATTCGCGTTTGGTCAGGTCGACGTCGACGCCGTTGACGCGGGCACGCCGCCCCGGGATGTCGACCTCGAGCGGGCCGACCTGAATGGTCTCCGACGAGAACGTCGCCGACGAACCACGCCGGCGCAGCAGCGCCTTGACCCGCGCCACCAGTTCGGCCAGGACGAAGGGTTTGACGAGGTAGTCGTCGGCGCCGGCCTCCAGACCGGCCACCCGGTCGTCGACACTGCTGCGCGCGCTGAGCACGCAGACGGGCACGTCGTTGTCCATGGCGCGCAGCGCCGTCACCACGCTGACGCCGTCGAGCACCGGCATGTTGATGTCGAGGACGATCGCATCCGGGCGCGTCTCGGTGGCGCTGCGCAGCGCCTCGGCGCCGTCGACAGCGGTGGAGACGTTGAATCCGGACAGCCGTAACCCGCGCTCCAACGACGCCAGCACGTCAGGATCGTCGTCGACGACCAGTACCCGGGGTGACCCCACACCACTGTCCATGGGAGCAATCTTGCCTGAAACAGAGGTCAGGCTGGGGGAGGCTGCCCGCCGGATCGCCGTCCCTCCTCACGCAACTGTGCGACCTCCCCGCGCAACTCCGTGATCTCGTCGAGCAGCCTGCCGATGTGCGCGGTGGTCACCGTGCGCCCTGCGTCGTCCTCGTCTGCCACCCGCTGCACGATCCACGACGCCAGCGTCGCGGTGATCGACCCGACGAGGCTGATTCCGCCGATCATCAGCAACACTGCGATGACCCGCCCGGTTGTGGTGACCGGGGTAAGGTCGCCGTAGCCCACGGTGGTGATCGTGGTGATCGACCACCACACGGCCTGACCGAAGTGGGTGATGTGGGCGCCGGGTTGTCCGCGCTCGCTCTCGAGCACCGCCAGCGACGCGACGAACACCAGCAGCACCGCACCGGCGACGGTGTACATGACCACCCGGCCGCGGATGGCGTTGCCGACCGCGCGCTGCATCACGGTGATGAGCGTGACCAGCCTCAGCAGCCGCAGCGGACGGAGCAGCGGCAGGATCACGACGGCCAGATCGAAGAGGTGCCGGTAGAACCATCGCCACCGGTCTCGCGCCAGTCCCAGCCGCACGAGGTAGTCGCCCACGAACAGCGACCACGACACCGCGGTCACCGCGCGTGTGACGTCCGCGCCCGCGCCGTGCGGCCGGACCAGCACGTCGACGGCATAGGCGGCCAGGAAGAGCAGGGCGACGCCCGCCAACGGCCACTCCGTTCGACGCTCCCACTTCTCAATCCTGTTCTGCGGAGTTGTCACGGTTGGGGTGCTTACCCGCGCCCGGGCTCGCTGAACCGGCGCAGTCGGCCGGGAACAATTGACCTCACCTTTTGTTGAGGTTCTACGGTGGATCAATGAGTATCGAAATGGTCGCCCGGCAGACCCTCTACCGCCAGGCGCACGCCCGCGGCGGGGATCTGCGCTCGCTGGCCGACCGTGCGCTGCTGCGCCGCATCTGGCGCTTCGCCGACCGCCACCACCGCAGGCTAGCCGCCTTCGTGGCGGTCAGCGTGGTCAGCGCGACGCTGGCGGTGGCCACCCCGGTGCTGGCCGGCCGCGTGGTCGACGCGATCACCCGCGGGGGCGCACCGTCAGTGGTGGTCGGGTTGGCGCTCGTCATCGCCGCCGCCGCGCTCGCGGAGGCAGCCGTGTCGCTGCTGACGCGCTGGCTGTCGTCGACCATCGGCGAGGGCCTCATCTTGGATCTGCGCACCGCCGTGTTCGCCCACGTCCAGAAGATGCCGGTGGCGTTCTTCATGCGCACCCGCACGGGGGCGCTGGTCAGCCGCCTGGGTAACGACGTGCTGGGCGCGCAACGTGCGTTCTCCGACACGCTGTCCGGTGTCGTCGCCAACCTGGTCACGCTGATGCTCACCCTGGGGGTGATGCTCGCGATCTCATGGCAGATCACCGTCGTCGCACTCGTGCTGGTGCCGGTTTTCGTGCTGCCCACCCGCCGCATCGGCGCCAGGATGGCGCATCTGTCGCGCGAGCGCGCCATCCACAACGCGACGATGAATAACCAGATGACTGAACGCTTTTCGGCGCCGGGCGCCACGCTGGTGAAGCTGTTCGGACGCCCCACCGCCGAAGCCCACGAATTCGCCGTGCGCGCCGGACGGGTCCACGACATCGGGGTGCGCTCGGCGATGCTGCAGTCGACGTTCATGAACTCGCTTACCCTGATGTCGGCGCTCGCGCTGGCGCTGGTGTACGGGCTGGGCGGGGTGATCGCGCTCGGCGGGCATCTGCAGGCCGGAGAGATCGTGTCGCTCGCGCTGCTGTTGACCCGTCTCTACGCGCCGCTGACCGCGCTGGCCAATGCGCGGGTCGAGATCGCCAGCGCGCTGGTGTCGTTCGAGCGCGTCTTCGAGGTGCTCGACCTGGAGCCGATCATCCGGGAGAAGCCCGACGCGGTTGCGGTGCCCGACGGCCCGGTGCGTGTGGAGTTCGATCATGTGCGGTTCTCGTATCCGACGGCGGACAAGGTCTCGCTGGCCTCGCTCGAGGAGGTGGCGGTGCTCGACGATCGCGACGACGGCGAGGTGCTGCACGGAATCGACTTCACCGCGGAGCCGGGCCAGTTGGTCGCGCTCGTCGGCTCCTCGGGGGCAGGCAAGTCGACGATCGCGGCCCTGTTGGCCCGCCTCTACGACGTCGACTCCGGCGCCGTGCGGCTGGCCGGTGTCGACGTGCGCGACCTGACCTTCGCATCGCTGCGCGACACCGTCGGCATGGTGACCCAGGACGGCCATCTATTCCACGACTCCATCCGGTCCAACCTGCTCCTCGCCGCGCCGGACGCGGGACCCGATGGCGCCGCCTCGGCGGCGCCGACTGACGACCAGCTGTGGGAGGTGCTGCACCGGGCCAGCCTCGCCGACGTCGTCGCCGCGATGCCCGACGGGCTCGACACGGTGGTCGGTGAGCGTGGATACCGTCTGTCCGGCGGGCAACGGCAACGGCTGACCATCGCCCGCCTGTTGCTGGGGAGGTCACGGGTGGTCGTGCTGGACGAGGCGACGGCGGCACTGGACTCGTCGTCGGAGGCCGCGGTCCAGCAGGCGCTCGGTGAAGCGCTGGCCGGGCGGACGTCGCTGGTCATCGCGCACCGCTTGTCGACGGTGCGGGCCGCCGACATGATTCTGGTGGTCGAGGACGGCCGGATCGTCGAACGCGGCACCCATCGTCAGCTCATCGGCCGAGGCGGCCGGTACGCCGAGTTGTACGAGACCCAGTTCGGTCCGCAGGAGTCCGGTCCGCAGGAGTCCGAGGCGGTTGCGTGACGCTTTCCGCCGTGACGTTATCGGCTTGCCGCCGATGGGAAGATGGACTTTAGTGTCCCATCCCGACTCTCGCGCCCTCGTTTCGGCGCCCGCGATCGCTGCTCGGCGCCTGCGGCCGAGGGCCAGCTCCGACCTGTGGCGGCTCCTGCCGTACCTGATGCCCTACCGGGCGCGCTGGATCGCGATGTTCGTCGTCGCGATCGCCAGCCTCGGCGCGACGATTTCGATTCCGCTGATGACCAGGGCCGTCATCGACGGGCCGGTGCGCAACCAGGACCAGCAGGGCCTCTGGGTGCTGGGCGCCGCCGCGATGGGCGTCGGCATCACCGAGGCCGTGCTGTGGTTCATCCGCCGGTGGCTGGTCTCGCGGGCCACCATGGGCGTCGAGGCCGACATCCGCAAGGACCTCTACGCCCGGCTGCAGATCCTGCCGATGAGTTTCCACGGCCGCTGGCAGTCCGGACAGCTGCTGTCGCGGGTGATGAACGACCTGTCCACGATCCGGCGGTTCCTGTCGTTCGGGTTGGTGTTCCTGGTCCTCAACTGCCTGCAGATCGTCGTCGTCACCGCAATCCTGCTGTCGATGTACTGGCCGCTGGGCGTGGTCGTGTTGGTGTCGATCGTGCCGATCACGTTGACGGTCCTGCACTTCCAGCGCGAGTACACTCGGCTCTCCCGGCTGGCGCAGGACCAGTCCGGCCACGTCGCCACCCACGTCGAGGAGTCGGCGCTGGGGCTGCGGGTGGTGAAGTCGTTCGGCCGGGAGGACTACGTCTACCACCGATTCGACCGGCAGCTGACCGATCTCTACGACACCCAGGTCGGTCGGGTGTCGGTGTCCGCGAAGTTCTGGACGCTGCTCGAGGTCATCCCGAACCTGGCGCTGATCGTCGTGCTCGGGTTCGGCGCGTACGCCGCCGGCCACGGCTACGTCACCCTCGGCACTCTGGTCGCGTTCATCACGATGATGCTGTCGTTGGTGTGGCCGATCGCCTCGCTCGGCTTCCTGCTGTCGATGATGCAGGAGTCCTACACCGCGGCCAACCGCATCGCCGAAATCTTCGACGCGCCAAGGGAGATCACCGACGGCCCGTGCAACGAGACCCCGCGCGGCGGCCGTCTGGAACTCGTCGACGTCGGGTTCAAGTTCCCCGACAGCGACAGGGTGGCGCCGCCCGCCGAGCCGGACAACTGGGCACTGCGCCACGTCACCTTCACCGTCGAACCGGGGGAGACGCTGGCGCTGGTCGGGTCGACGGGCTCGGGCAAGTCGGTACTGGCGTCGCTGCTGTCGCGGCTCTACGACGTGACCGAGGGGTCGATCCGCGTCGACGGCGTCGACATCCGGGAACTGTCGCTGCCCGCGCTGCGCCAGGCGGTCGCGACGGCGTTCGAGGACCCGACGCTCTTCTCGATGTCGGTCGCGGAGAATCTACGATTGGGCCGCCCCGACGCGACCGACGCCCAGATCGCGGAAGCCATCGAGGTGGCCGCCGCGGAGTTCGTCTACGACCTGCCGTTCGGGCTCGACACCCGCATCGGCGAACAGGGGATGAGCCTGTCCGGCGGCCAGCGGCAACGTCTATCGCTGGCCCGCGCGATACTGGCCGCCCCCCGGATCCTCGTCCTCGACGACACGCTGTCCGCACTCGACGTGCACACCGAGGCCGTCGTCGAGGAGGCGCTGCGCCGGGTGCTGCACGCCGTCACCGGCATCGTCGTCGCGCACCGGGCGTCGACGGTGCTGCTCGCCGACAAGGTGGCGTTGCTCGAGCACGGGACGGTCACCCACGTCGGCACGCATGCCCAACTTCTCGCCGACGTGCCGCAGTACCGCTACCTGCTGGCCGCCGACGACGAACTCGACGACGGCGCCGAGCGCATCGCCACCTGGGAGGACGACGACGCACGCGAGCGCATCGAACACTCCTACACCGAACAGGAGGCGACCGAAGCGGCGAGCGCCGATCCGCGGTTCGTGACCTCGGAGGCCGAACGCCGATGACCGTCACCGACTGGCGCGGACGCGTCGAAGAGAACACCGGCGACGACCTCCCGATCGACGAGAGCGTGCCTCGCCGCCGCGAGGCGCGGGCGCTGCTGGGGAACCTGCTCAAGCCGTACCAGGCCCCGCTGATCCTGCTCGCACTCGTCGTGGTCGTGGAGAACGCGGCACGGCTGTCGGTGCCCCTGCTGGTACAGCGTGGGATAGACCACGGCATCCCACCGCTGCTGGAAGGCGGGTCGGCGCGCGAACTCATGCTGATCGTCGGCGCGCTGTGCGCGGTGGTGCTCGTGCAGGCCGGCGGACGGATGTTCTTTCTGCGGCGTTCCGGCAAGATCGGCCAGAAGGTGCTGCTGGAGTTGCGCCGCAGGGTGTTTCGGCATTTCCAGCGCCTCGACATCGCCTTCCACGACCGGTACACGTCCGGCCGGGTGGTGAGCCGGTCGACCAACGACGTCGAAGCCATCCAGGACATGCTGGAAACGGGCTTCGACAGCCTGATCACGGCGGTGCTCACGCTGGTCGGCACGTCGGTGCTGCTGGTGACGCTCGACGCGAAGCTGGGGCTGATGTGCCTTGCCGCGTTCCCGGTCCTGGTGGCGCTGGTGTGGTGGTTCCGCAACGAGTCGGCCAAGACGTACCGCAAGGTGCGTGAGAGCGCCGCATTGGTGATCGTCCAGTTCGTCGAGACGATGACGGGCATCAAAGCCGTCCAGGCCTACCGCCGCGAACCACGCAACCAGCAGATTTTCGAGGACATCGCCGACGAGTACCGCGAGATCAACGAGCGGACGTTCCGGCTGCTCGCGGTGTTCATGCCGGGGGTGAAGCTGGTCGGCAATATCACCACCGGGGTGGTGCTGCTCTACGGCGGCTCCCGGGTGCTGCACGGCGAGATGACGATCGGGACGCTGACCGCGTTCCTGCTGTATCTGCGGATGTTCTTCGAACCGATGCAGGAGATCTCGCAGTTCTTCAACACCTTCCAGTCGGCGTCGTCGGCGTTGGAGAAACTGGCCGGTGTGCTCGCCGAGCAGCCGGGCATCGAAGACCCCGCCGACCCGGTGCGCCTGGACACCGTGCGCGGCGAGATCTCGATCGACCACGTGACGTTCGGCTACTCACCGGACCGGCCCGTGCTGCCGGGGCTGACCCTCACCGTGCCCGCGGGGCAGACCGTCGCGCTGGTCGGCACGACGGGTGCGGGCAAGACCACGATCGCCAAGTTGATCGCCCGGTTCTACGACCCGACATCTGGCTCGGTGGCCCTCGACGGCACAGATCTGCGTCGGCTGTCGCAGAGCGAACTGCGCAGGCACGTGGTGATGGTGACCCAGGAGAACTTCATGTTCGAGGGCACCATCGCCGACAACATCCGATTCGGCAATCCCGAAGCCACCGACGACGAGGTTCGCGCGGCGGCGGAGGCGGTCGGCGCTGACCGCTTCATCGACACGCTGCCCGCGAGGTACGACACCGACGTCGCCAAGCGTGGCGGCCGGCTCTCGGCAGGGCAGCGTCAGCTGGTCGCGTTCGCGCGGGCGTTCCTGGCCGATCCGGCGGTGCTCATTCTCGACGAGGCGACGTCGTCGCTCGACATCCCGAGCGAGCGGATGGTGCAGCGGGCATTGGAGACCGTGCTCAGTGACCGCACGGCGCTGGTGATCGCGCACCGGTTGTCGACCGTCGCGATCGCCGACCGGGTGCTGGTGCTCGAAGGTGGTCGCATAGTCGAAGACGGCGCGCCGGAGGAGTTGATCGGCCGCGACGACGGCCGCTACGCGGCGCTGCACCGGGCGTGGGAGCAGTCGCTGGCCTGAGGGCAGGCACGGAGAGGTACAGGCACGGAGAGGTAATGGTCGTCACCGGGTCGCACTTGTGTTCGGGTGACGCGCTTAATGGCGCCCGTGAGCGGGCATAGGACCGTCATGAGTGAGGACGCAGGCGTCGCGCCGCAGGAGAACCCGCAGAAGGATCAATCGCAGTGGGTCACCGGTGGCGAGCCGATGACCGGCCCGCAGCGCAGCTATCTCAACACCCTCGCCCAGGAGGCGGGGGAGGAGATCCCGGAGAACCTGACCAAGGCGCAGGCATCGGAGATGATAGACCGACTACAGCAGCAGACCGGACGGGGCAAGTGATGACAATCAGCGCAGAGGACGTACGCCAACTACTCGACACCGACGGGGAGGCGGTGCTGGTGCTGATCGAGGGCCGCACCGAGGTGGTGACGGACGGGCAGCTGGGCTCGGAGCGCTACCAGGGCGCGCTCGAGATCATCTCCCGCCACGAACTGCTCAAACGCACCGGCGGTGCGTCGCTGGACGACCGCGGCCTCGAGGAGCAGGCGGCCGCGCTGAACACCGCGGTCGACGAGCTCGGCGGCTGAGTCACGGCAACCCGATGCGCCGGTAGCGATCGAGCCGCCGCTGCAGCCGGGTCTCGGCAGGCACGTCGCGCAGCAGGTGTAGTTCCGCGGCGATGGTCGCCGACAACCGGTGGGTGAACTCCAGCGGCTCGTCGGCGGCATCCGGATGTTCGCCGACGACCGTGTCGACGATGCCGTTGCGTAGCAGATCCGCCGACCGGACACCCTGGGCTGCGGCGAGTTCCGCCGCATGGTCGAGGTCGCGGTAGACGATCGCGCTGGCACCCTCGGGCGGCAGCGGTGCCAACCAGCCGTGCTGTGCGGCCAGCACCCGGTCGGCGGGCACCATCGCCAGCGCGGGCCCACCGGAACCCTGTCCGATCAGCACCGACAGCGTGGGGGTGTCCAACGTGACGAGGTCGGCCAGGCAGCGCGCGATCTCCCCGGCTAGCCCGCCTTGTTCGGCTTCGACCGTCAACGCCGGTCCCGCGGTGTCGATGACCAGCACCAACGCCAGGTGCAGTCCGGCCGCCAAGGCCATCCCGCGGCGCGCCTCGCGCAGCGCCGCAGGCCCGACCATGCCGCCGATCACCCGCCGCTGGCCGAGGACGACCGCGGGCTGACCGCCGAACCGGGCCAGGGCGAGCAGCGTGGTCGCCGCCTCGCCGCGGCCGGTTCCCGACAGCAGCACACGATCGGTGGTGCCATGCCGTAAGAGGTGACCCACCCCCGGACGGTCCGGACGCCGCGATGCCTCGACCGACGTCCACGCCGGCACGTCGGCCGGCGGTTCGGCCGGGGGTGCCTCGGGCGGCGGCCCTGGGGCATCGGAGACGACGGTGAGCGCGCGGTTCAACGTCGCGCGCAGCATGTCCAGCGGCACCACTGCGTCGATCACTCCGTGCCGGTGCAAGTTCTCCGCGGTCTGGATGCCCGACGGAAAAGGTTCGCCGTACAGGTGCTCGTAGACGCGTGGACCGAGGAACCCGATCAGCGCGCCGGGTTCGGCGGCGGTGACGTGGCCGAGGGAACCCCAGGACGCGAATACCCCGCCGGTCGTAGGGTGGCGCAGATAGACCAGGTATGGCAGGTGTGCCTGTTTGTGCAGCTGAACCGCGGCGGTGATCTTGACCATCTGCAGGAACGCGACCGTGCCCTCCTGCATCCGGGTGCCGCCCGACGACGGCGACGCCACCAGTGGGAGCCGTTCGGCGGTGGCGCGCTGCACCGCGGCGGTGATGCGTTCGGCGGCGGCCACTCCGATCGAGCCGGCGAGGAAGTCGAATTCACCCGCGACCACGGCGACCCGGCGGCCGAAGACCAGGCCCTCACCGGTCAGCACTGCTTCGTCGAGCCCGGTGGCCTCCGCCGCAGCAACCAGTTCGGCGCGGTAGGAGTCGCTGGTGGCCACCGCCAGCGGTGGGGCGTCCCAGCTGCGGAACGACCCCTCGTCCAGGACGGCGTCACGCAACTGCAGGGCACCGATCCGGCTCACGGCGCAAGGCTATCCGGCTGCTGGCGCGCAACTGTGGCGAAGTGGCGTCCGGCTCGCCATAATTGGCACTCAACAGATGAGAGTGCTAGTTCAGGTGAAGTCGACAGAAAGGAACCCCGTTGAGCAGCAGCGCTTTTGTCTCCTCATCCGACATGGTCTCCTCGTCCGACATGGTCTCGGCGTCCGACACCGTCTCGCGCCCTTTGCGTGTCGTGCTGGTCGCACCGCCCTACTTCGACGTCCCGCCCAAGGGGTATGGCGGCACCGAGGCGGTGGTGGCCGACCTGGCCGATGCGCTGGTCGCCCGCGGCCATCACGTCACCCTGCTCGGGGCCGGCACGCCCGGTACGGCCGCCGAGTTCGTACCAGTGTGGGAAACGACACTTCCGGACCGTCTCGGCCAGCCCTACCCGGAAGTGATGCACACGTTGAAGGTTCGCCGGGCCGTCGCCGACATCGTGGAGCGCGTCGGCGCCGACATCGTGCACGACCACACCTTCGCCGGTCCGCTCAACGCGCAGGCCTACCGCGCGCTCGGCTTGCCGACCGTCGTGACCGTGCACGGGCCGATCGACGCCGACCTCGAACCGTACTACCGCGAACTCGGCGACGATGCCGGGCTGATCGCTATCAGCGATCGGCAACGTGAGCTCGCTCCAGATCTCAATTGGGTTGGTCGAGTGCACAATTCGGTGCGCACCGAGGACTGGCCATTCGCCGCCGACAAGAAGGGCTACGCACTGTTCCTGGGACGGTACGCCCCCTACAAGGGCGCCCACCTCGCGCTGGAGGCGGCTCACCGGGCCGGGATCCCGCTCGTGCTGGCGGGCAAGTGCGACGAACCGGGCGAGAAGGCGTATTTCGACCAGTGCGTCAGGCCGTTGCTCACCGAGAACGACCACGTCTTCGGTCCCGCTGATGCCGCTGCCAAGCGGGAGTTGTTGTCCGGCGCGCGCTGTGTGCTTTTCCCGGTGCAGTGGGAGGAACCGTTCGGCATGGTGATGATCGAATCGATGGCCTGCGGCACCCCGGTGGTGGCACTGCGCAGGGGAGCGGTGCCGGAAGTGATCGTCGACGGGGTGACCGGCATCATCTGCGACGACCCAGCTGAGTTGCCCGACGCCATCGCTGCAGCCGCTGCACTCGAACCCGCCGCATGCCGGCGGCACGTTGCCGCGAATTTCAGCGTCAGCCAGTTCGGGTCCGGTTATGAGCGGATCTATCGGCGCATGGTCGACCGGCGCCCCACGCCAGGCAACGGGGTCACGCCGCGTCGGGTAGTAGGGGACCAGCATCGCTGCGACGAACGGGCCAGCGCATGACCACCGCGCTCAACACCGGCGAGTCGGCGAGCATCGGCCCCGGTGGTGACACGGTCACGTTGGTCGAAGGCGGCACGTTCTGTCTGTCGGACCGGCGGGGAGACATTCGCGAAGGCGGATCGCACGGGCTGTTCTTCAGGGACGCCCGTGTGTTGTCCCGCCTGGAGTTACGGGTGGACGGACGGCCGCCCGAACCGCTGGCGGTTCACACACCCGAGGCGTTCGCCGGACAGTTCGTCATGCGTCGCGGGCCGCGACCGGGGTTGGCCGACAGCACGCTGCTGGTGGTCCGTGAACGTCTCATCGCCGACGGCATGCGGGAGACGGTTTCGCTGCACAACCTCGACGACGAGGCGACCGTGGTGTCGATCGAACTGCTCGCCGATGCGGACTTCTCGGACTTGTTCTCCGTCAAGGAAGGCCGCGCGGCGACGAGTGGCGCGGAGATGTCCGTTGTCGATGACGAGTTGGTGCTGCACGACCGAACCGACATGGTGCGCGGTGTGCGGGTGACCGCATCGAGCGGCCCGGTGGTGGCGCCGGGCGTTTTGAGCTGGCGGGTGGTTGTGCCGCCCCGGCAACGCCGGGAGCTCGAGGTGGTGGCGCAGCCGACATGGGCGCACCAGAGCGTGGCGAGCCGCTTCCGCAGGGGTGAAGAGCTCGAGGACAGCGCGCCTGCCCGCAAGATCGAGGCCTGGCGGGACACCACGACGACGGTCGAAACCGCTCATCCGATCCTCATGCAGGCGTTGAACCGCACCGAAAGCGACTTGGGAGCGCTGCTGATCGACGACGAGGCCGGAGGCCGACCGTTCGTGGCGGCCGGCGCGCCCTGGTACATGACGCTGTTCGGCCGAGACAGCCTGCTGACCGCATGGATGGCGCTGCCGCTGGACGTCGGGTTGTCGGTGGGCACTCTGCAGCAACTCGCCGAGACGCAGGGTCGCCGGGTCGACCCGATCACCGAGGAACAGCCGGGCCGGATCATGCACGAGATCCGTCGTGGTCCGGCCAGCGCGGACGCCCTCGGCGGCAATGTCTACTACGGCTCCGTGGACGCGACCCTGCTTTTCGTGATGCTGCTGGCCGAGGCGTGGCGCTGGGGTGCCGACGAGGCGGCCGTTCATGCCCTGCTGCCCGCCGCTGACGCCGCGCTGGAGTGGGCCGAACACTACGGCGACGGTGACGGGGACGGCTTCGTCGAGTACCGGCGCGCCACCGACCGCGGGCTGATCAACCAGGGCTGGAAGGACAGTTTCGACGGCATCAACGACGCGGCGGGCCGAGTCGCCGACGCGCCGGTCGCCCTGTGTGAAGTCCAGGCGTACCACTATGCGGCGTTGCTGGGCCGTGCGGAGCTGGCCGAAGAATTCGACGACCCTGCCGCCGCGGCACGCTCACGCGCCAGGGCGGAGCGCCTGCGGCAGCGGTTCGTCGACGCGTTCTGGCTTCCCGAGCAGGGCTGGTACGCCGTCGCGCTGGACAACCGTAAGCACCCTGTCGACGCCCTGACCAGCAACGTCGGCCACTGTCTGTGGACCGGTATTGCGCCCGACGAGCACGCCGAACGCCTCGTCGAGGCGCTGGCGAGCGACGACATGGATTCGGGTTTCGGCCTGCGGACCCTGGCCACCACCATGGGCGCCTACAACCCGATGAGCTACCACAACGGGTCTGTCTGGCCGCATGACACGGCGATCGCGATCGCGGGGTTGATGAGGTACGCCCACGTCCGCGGCGCCGTAACGCTCGCGGAGCGACTCGCCACCGGGCTGCTGGACGCTGCCGGCGCGTTCGGCGGCCGGCTGCCGGAGTTGTACTGCGGGTTCGCTCGTGCGCAGTTCGCCTCGCCCGTGCCGTATCCGACGTCCTGCTCACCGCAGGCGTGGGCCAGCGCGGCGCCGCTCCTTTTGGTGCGGTCGTTCCTCGGTCTGCAGCCGCATGTGCCGCAGCGACGACTGGTCGTGAGTCCTCGCCTGCCTCGGGACTGGGGCCATGTGGCCCTGACCGACCTTCGTCTGGGTGACGTCAGGGTGCAGGTGCGGGCAGAAGGAGACGTGGTCAAGGTGCAAGGGCTCGGCGAACCGTGGCAGGTGGTGACGCCGGACGCGAAATGACGGTGGCTATCGTGTGACGGTAGATACAGTGGCGGCATGATCGGTGTCACCCGCGACGGCCAGGTGCTGACCCTCGAGATGCAGCGGCCAGAGCGCCGCAACGCACTCAACAGCGAGCTGGTCGACGGTCTGCGTGAAGCAATCGAGAAGGCTGCGACCGAGGACGTCCGTGCCATCGTCCTGACGGGGCAGGGCCATGTGTTCAGCTCGGGCGCGGACCTGTCCGGCGGCCAGGGCATCGCCGAAGAGTTGCCCGACAAGGCGAGGGCGCTGAACTTCGCCATCGACCGGGCGCCGCTCCCGGTGATCGCCGCGATCAACGGCCCGGCGATCGGCGCGGGCGTCATCCTGTCGATGATCTGCGACCTCCGGGTCGTGGCGCCCGACGCCTACTTCCAATTCCCAGTCGCGAAATACGGTATCGCTCTTGATAACTGGAGCATCCGGCGGCTGACGTCGCTGGTCGGGGCCGGGCGGGCGCGGGGCATGCTGCTGGCGGCCGAGCGGCTCACGGCCGACCTCGCGCTGCAGACCGGGATGGCCAACCGGTCCGGCACGCTCGCCGACGCGCAGGCGTGGGCTCAAGAGATCGCCGGATTCGCGCCGCTGGCGCTGCAGCACGCCAAGCGGGTGCTCAACGACGACGGCGCCTACCAGGATCCCTGGCCGGCGCACCAGGAACTGTTCGACAAGGCATGGGCCAGCCAGGACATCATCGAGGCTCAGGTCGCGCGCATCGAGAAGCGGCCACCGAGGTTCCAGGGAGCCTGACATGTTGGGTGCGGCGCTGCGGTTCGGCTTCGGTACGGCCTCCGTGCTGGCCGGCGGCTGGGTGCTGCGGGCGCTGCAGGGCACGCCCGCCGCGCTGGGCGCAACGCCCGCCGAGATCTACCCGGTCGCCAAACGCTCCGCTAACTACCGCGGCGCGGCGTTCGTGAACCTCGAACCGGCCGCCACCATAAGCTTGGGCGCCGAACAACGCCGGCTCCTCACTCGTGAACTGCTCACCGGACGCGACAGCGGCAGGCCCGGTGGGCCGATCCCGGTCGTGACACCGGCGGCTCCTGACGCGGAGGCGTCGGGTCTGGCGGTCTACTGGCACGGGCACTCGACGACACTTGTCGAGGTCGACGGCTACCGCGTGCTCACCGACCCGATCTGGAGCAGGCGCTGCTCTCCGTCGCGCACCGTCGGTCCACACCGCCTCCACGAGCCGCCGGTCTCCTTGGAACAACTGCCCGCCGTGGACGCCGTGCTGGTGAGCCACGACCACTACGACCACCTCGACGTCGACACGATCCTCGGGCTGGCGCGCAGTCAACGCGCGCCGTTCGTCGTACCGCTCGGGGTGGGTGCGCACCTGCGCAAGTGGGGGATATCCGAGGGCCGGATCGTCGAACTCGACTGGAACGAGAGTCACCGCATCGGCGAACTGACGCTGGTGTGCACCCCGGCCCGGCACTTCTCCGGTCGGCTGTTCAGCCGCAACACCACGCTGTGGGCGTCGTGGGTGATCGCCGGTCCGAAGCACCGCACGTTCTTCGGCGGGGACACCGGTTACACCGCCAGCTTCAGCGGGATCGGTTCGCAATATGGACCGTTCGACTTGACGCTGTTACCCGTCGGCGCCTACCACCCGGCCTGGCCCGGCATCCACATGAACCCCGAGGAAGCCGTCCGCGCGCACCAGGACATGACGGATGCGGGCGGTGGCGTGCTGCTGCCCATCCACTGGGGCACCTTCCGGCTGGCGCCGCACCCCTGGGCCGAACCCGTCGAGCGGTTGCTGTCGACGGCCGGTCCGGCTGGCGTCAGTGTCGTGGTGCCCAGACCGGGGCAGCGCGTCGAGCGTGGCGCGTCACCGCCGATAGACCGGTGGTGGCAGCTCTGAGCGGCTAGCGTGCAGGCTGTGAAGCGCCGACTTCTGCCGTTCGTCGCCCTCGCCGCGACGCTTACCCTGGTCGCGGGATGCGACTCGGCGTCGACGGAGGAGCCGCAGTCGGCGCAGCCGCCACCGGCCACGCCGCAGTCCGACGTGCCACCGCCACTCGTACCCGCCATGCCGCTGCCGGACGGCGCCGTGGACAAGGCGGTCGCGCAACTCGACGGGATGGCCGAGGACATGCTGGCCAAGACGGGGATCCCCGGAATGGCCGTGGCCGTTGTCCACGGCGGAACGACCTTGTACGCCAAGGGATTCGGTGTCACCGACGTAAATACCGGCGCAAAAGTGGACCCGGATACGGTGTTCCAGATCGCGTCGCTGTCCAAGCCGCTGGGCGCTACGGTCGTCGCGCGTCAAGTCAGCGAGGGAGCTATCGGCTGGGACACCCCGATCGTGTCGAAACTGCCCTGGTTTGCACTGTCGGACCCCACGTTGACCCAGATGGTCACCGTCGGAGACATGTACTCGCACCGCTCCGGGCTGCCCGATCATGCCGGCGATTTGCTCGAAGACGTCGGCTACGATCGCCGCGCCATCCTCGAGCGGTTGCGCGAGCTTCCGCTGGCGCCGTTTCGCGACTCCTACGCCTACACCAACTTCGGGGTCACCTCCGCCGCGGAGGCGGTCGCCACCAGTGCTGGCACACCGTGGGAGACGTTGGCCGAGGAGGTGCTGTACCGGCCGCTGGGGATGAGGTCGACGAGTTCGCGTTTCGCCGACTACGAGAAGCGCGCCGACCGCGCGGTCGGCCACATCCACGTCGACGGCCGCTACGAGCCGCGCTACGTCCGCAACCCCGACCCGCAGAGCCCCGCAGGCGGGGTGAGCTCGTCGGTCAACGACCTCGCCAAGTGGCTGGCCATGGTGCTCGCGGACGGTAAAGCCGGCGGTCAGCAGCTCGTCGAGCCCGATGCGCTGCTGCCCGCCGTCACACCGCAGAGCGTCTCGAGCCCGGCCAGCGAACCGGCGATGCGCACCGGCTTCTACGGATTCGGCTTCAACGTCGGCACCACGTCGGCCGCGCGCGTCGAATTCAGCCATTCGGGCGCCTTCGAGCTCGGGGCGGGGTCCAACGCGCTGTTCCTGCCGTCCGCGGACGTGGCGATCGTCGCGCTGACCAATGCCACCCCGGCGGGCGTCCCCGAAGCGCTGACCGCGCAGTTCGCCGACCTCGTGCAGTTCGGAGAGGTGCGTCAGGACTGGTTCGGCCTCTACAACAAGGTGTTCGCCGACATGGAGAAGCCGGTCGGGTCGCTCGTCGGTCAGGAGGCGCCCGCCGATCCCGTTCCGCCGGCACCGCTTCCGTCCTACGCAGGCACCTACAACAACGGCTTCTGGGGCCCCGCGGAGGTCACCGAGGCGGGCGGCACGCTCGGTCTGCGGGTGGGGCCGCGCGGTGAGGTCTGGCCGCTGACGCATTGGGACGGCAACGTGTTCACATTCAGCTTCGTCACCGAGAACTCCCCGCCGGGGTCGGTCTCCAAGGCGACCTTCGACGGGAACCGGCTGACGCTGGAGTACTTCGACCAGGAACGCAACGGGGTCTTCGCGCGATGAGCGCTTGCGCGAAGAGCCGAGTGCCGCGATGAGCGCTTGCGCGAAGAGCCGAGTGCCGCGATGAGCGCTTGCGCGAAGAGCCGAGTGCCGCGATGAGCGCTTGCGCGAAGAGCCGAGTGCCGCGATGACGGCGGCTCCGGCCGTAACCGTCGCCGGGCTGACCGAAGACGAGGTCGCCCGCCGCGTCGCCGCGGGCCAGTCGAACGACGTTCCCACGCGGGCCGCGCGCACCACCGGTGAGATCGTCCGCGCCAATGTCTTCACCCGCATCAACGCCATCCTCGGCGTGCTCCTGGTCATCGTGTTGTCCACCGGATCGGTCATCAACGGCGCCTTCGGCCTGCTGATCATCGCGAACAGCGCGATCGGCATCATCCAGGAGCTGCGGGCCAAGCGGACGCTCGACAAGCTGGCCATAGTCGGGCAGGCCAAACCGCTGGTGCGACGGCGCACGGCGTGCGGACCGGTGTCCCGCCCCTTGAGCCCGAGCGAGGTGGTGCTCGATGACATCGTCGAGCTGGGCCCGGGCGACCAGATCGTCGTCGACGGTGAGGTCGTCGAGGACAACAACCTGGAGGTCGACGAGTCCCTTCTCACCGGCGAGGCCGACGCGATCGCCAAAGACGCCGGCGACACGGTGATGTCGGGCAGCTTCGTGGTGGCCGGATCCGGGGCCTACCGGGCCACCAAGGTGGGGCGCGAAGCCTATGCCGCCAAACTGGCCGACGAGGCCAGCAAATTCACGCTGGTGAAATCGGAACTACGCAGCGGGATCAACCAGATCCTGCGGTTCATCACCTACCTCTTGGTGCCGGCCGGCTTGCTCACCATCTACACCCAGCTGTTCACCACCGACACGGGGTGGCGGCGGGCGGTGCTGGCCATGGTCGGCGCACTGGTGCCGATGGTGCCCGAAGGTCTGGTGCTGATGACGTCGATCGCATTCGCGGTCGGTGTGATCCGGCTGGGCCGCCGGCAGTGCCTGGTCAACGAACTGCCTGCCATCGAAGGGCTGGCCCGCGTCGACGTGGTGTGCGCCGACAAGACGGGCACGCTGACCGAGAACGGCATGCGCCTCAGTGACGTCGAGACGTTCACCAACGATCCCGTCGAGGACGTCCTGGCGTCGATGGCTTCCGATGACGCCCGCCCGAACGCGAGCATCCGGGCCATCGCGGAGGCCTACCCGAACCCGCCCGGCTGGACCGCCACCGCCGTCGCGCCGTTCAGATCGGCCACCAAGTGGAGCGGGGTGTCCTACGGCGCGCACGGCAACTGGGTGATCGGTGCGCCCGACGTGTTGCTCGACCCGTCGTCGCCGGTCGCCGAAAGGGCCGAGGCCATCGGCGCCCACGGCCTGCGGGTTCTGATGGTGGGTTCCTCCGACGTGCCGGTGGACGATCCGGCTGCACCGGGCGCCGTGACCCCGGTCGCGCTGGTGGCGCTCGAACAACGCGTGCGGCCCGACGCCCGAGATACGTTGGACTACTTCGCCGCCCAGAAGGTGTCGATCAAGGTCATCTCCGGTGACAACGCACTGTCGGTGGGCGCGGTGGCCGGCTCGCTGGGGCTGCACGGCGACTGCATGGACGCTCGGCACCTGCCCGACAAGATCGACGAGCTGGCCGAGGAGGTCGAGTCGCACACCACGTTCGGCCGTGTCAGCCCGGACCAGAAGCGGGCGATGGTGCATGCCCTGCAGTCGCGCGGCCACACCGTGGCGATGACGGGTGACGGCGTCAACGACGTGCTCGCGCTCAAGGACGCCGACATCGGCGTGGCGATGGGTTCGGGTAGCCCGGCCACCCGGTCCGTCGCGCAGATCGTGTTGTTGGACGACAGGTTCGCCACCCTGCCGTATGTGGTCGGCGAGGGCCGCCGGGTGATCGGCAACATCGAACGCGTCTCGAACCTGTTCCTGACCAAAACCGTCTACTCGGTGCTGCTGGCGGTCCTCGTCGGGGTGGCGGGCCTGGCGTCCGAGATCTTCGGGACAGACCCGTTGCTGTTCCCGTTCCAGCCGATCCACGTGACGATCGCCGCCTGGTTCACCATCGGCATCCCGGCCTTCGTGCTGTCGCTGGCGCCGAACAACGAGCGCGCGCAGCCCGGATTCGTACGTCGGGTGATGTCCTCGGCGCTGCCGTCGGGTCTCGTGGTGGGGGTCGCGACGTTCACGTCGTACCTGTTGGCCTACCAGGGCCGCGCCGCCAGCGAGACGGAGCAGATCCAGGCATCCACCGCGGCGCTCATTACGTTGCTGGTGACGGCCGTTTGGGTGCTCGCCGTGGTGGCCCGCCCCTACGAGTGGTGGCGGGTCGCCCTGGTCGCGGTGTCGGCGCTGGCGTATGTGGTGATCTTCTCGATCCCGTGGGCTCAGGATTTGTTCATCCTCGACCCCACCGACGTGGCGACCACCTCGATGGCGCTCGCGGTGGGCCTGGTCGGGGCGGCCGCCGTCGAAGCGCTCTGGTGGTTGCAGGGAAGGTTGCCGGGGGAGCACCGACGGCTGTGGCGCGAGCGGTCGGTGTTGGCGGTCGGCCGGTAAGGTCGTGTCATGGCATTCCTCGACAAGGTGAAGAACTGGGTGTCGAAGAACCCCGACAAGGCCGGCAGCGCGATAGAGAAGGCCGGCGACCTCTTCGACCAGAAGACCAAGGGCAAGTACGCCGACAAGGTGAACAAGGCCCAGGGCGCGGCGCAGAACTACGTCGACAAGAGCGACCCTCAGGAGCAGCCGCCGGTCAGCCCACCGAATCCGCCTCTGCACCCCTGACTCATGGCGAAGCTGTCCGTCTCCGTGGACGTCCCCCTACCGCCGGAGAAGGCGTGGGAGTGCGCCTCTGACCTGTCGCGATACAAGGAATGGCTGTCTATGCACCGGGCGTGGCGGTCGAAGCTACCCGAGACGCTGGACAAGGGCGCCCGCATCGACTCGATCGTCGAGGTGATGGGCATGCCGAACCGGATCCACTGGACCATCGTGCACTACAAGCCCCCGCAGGCGATGACGCTGAACGGCGACGGCAGGGGTGGGGTGAAGGTCAAGCTGATGGCCAAGGTGAAACCGTCCGATGAGGGGTCGACCGTCACGTTCGACATCCACCTCGGTGGCCCCGCGCTGTTCGGGCCGATCGGCATGCTCGTCGCCGGTGCGCTCAAGAGCGACATCCGCGAGTCACTCGACCGGTTCAAGGCGGTCTTCGCCCCGGCCTGACGCGATCGCCCAAACGAACACACGGGCGAAAAAGTGCGAGTGGAAACCGCCAAAACGTCGATCTCGGCGACCGGCACGGGTTCCGCCACCGGTGTGCGTCATCGGCGTCGACCACAGTGGGACCTGCAGGTGGGGGTCTAGAAGCGCACTTCGAGCAGTTGTCCCGCGCCCGGCGTGCCAACGGCCTTCGCCAGCTGGATATTACGGCTGGTTAGGGCCATTGTTCCGGGGTTGGGTGAGCCATCGTTCCGTTGCGGGGTGAGCCACTATGCCGGTGGCGGATGAGCCGTGGTGCCGCTGATGTTGTGGGTGCGACCGTTCGTCGGTCCGCGTCATTGGGACGCGGACGTGACGAAAGGGGTCGCCTTCGATGGTCGACTACAAACAGATCCTGCGGCTACGTGCAGAAGGGGTGAGTCAGCGCGGTATCGCCGATGTGCTGGGCTGCTCGCGCAACACCGTGGCGTCGGTGTTCGCAGCCGCAACTGCGGCCGGCGTGGGCTTTGGGAGGTGGCGGACCTCGCTGCTGACGAGGTCCGCCACCGGTTGTTGCCCGCACCGATCAGGCCGGACTCAGACCGTGTGGCGCCGGATTTCGAGCATGTGCACCGCGAACTCGGGCGCCCGTCGGTGACGCTGTTGCTGTTGTGGAATGAGTACGTCGCGGCGTGCCGGGCCAGCGGTGGAGTGCCGTATCGGTACTCGTTCTTCAACGAACAGTACCGCCGCTGGGTGGCCGCGACGGGGGCATCGATGCGCATCGTGCGTACCCCGGGCGAATCCATCGAGGTCGACTGGGCCGGTGATGCGATGAGCTTCGCCGACCCGCTGACCGGTGCGGCGACCGAGGCGTGGCTGTTCGTGGCCGCGCTGTCGTTTTCGGCTTTCACGTATGTGGAGGCGTTCACCGATATGACGCTGGTGTCGTGGATCGATGCGCATGTGCACGCATTCGAGGCTTTTGGCGGCACGGCCCGACTGCTGGTCCCGGACAACCTTCGCACCGGCGTATCGCGGGCCGACCGCGACGCGATTATCGATCGCATCACCACCAACGCCCATGCCACCGTGCTGACCTGCGACGAATCAATGCGCAAGCACTTCGGCCTGCCCGGCTGACCAGCCGCCGGTGGGGCGGACCACCAGCTGGCCCGTCCCACCGGCACTACCCCAAGCCCAAGACGCACGCGGCTCGCCCCACACCGGAGCAGCGGCCCACCAATCAGCGGCGCGATGGCTCACCCAACAGCGGAACAGTGGCCTTCACTGAGCGTGATATCCAGCCAGCGGGAAGACCGCGGTGGTCCACGTCTGCATCGACCCGAAAGCGAACTCGCAGAAAAAACCCGGAAGTAGACAGATTCCGCACTTGGTATGCAAAACGCATCCAGTAGGCCGGTGGATAGGGAAAACTTTGACCCATGCGTGAGTATCTGAAGTTCTACATCGACGGCCAGTGGGTCGAGCCGCTTCGTCCGAATGCCCTGGAGGTCGACAACCCGACCACCGAGGAGGTGTCCGGCCGGATCGCGCTGGGGTCGTCAGCCGATGTCGACCTGGCGGTCAACGCCGCCCGCCGGGCGTTCGCAACGTGGTCGCAGACCACCCGCGAGGAGCGCCTCGACGTGCTGCAGGCGATCCTGGCGGAGTACCAGCAGCGCGCCGGTGACCTCGCCGATGCAGTGTCCGAGGAGATGGGTGCGCCGGCGTCGCTGGCGGCGGGCCCCCAGGTTGGCATGGGTCTCGGGCATCTCATGACGGCGATCGACGTGCTGAAGAACTTCGAGTTCGAAGAACAACACGGCTCGACGCTGGTGGTGAAGGAACCGGTCGGAGTATGCGGGCTGATCACCCCGTGGAACTGGCCGATCAACCAGATCGCCTGCAAGGTGTACCCGGCGCTGGCCACCGGTTGCACCATGGTGCTCAAGCCGTCGGAGGTCGCCCCGTACTCGGCGCAGATCTTCACCGAGATCATCGACGCTGCAGGTGTTCCCGCCGGTGTCTACAACCTCGTCTTCGGCGACGGCCCGGGCGTCGGCGTCCCGCTGTCGAGCCATCCGGACGTCGACATGGTGTCGTTCACCGGGTCGACGCGCGCCGGGATCGAGGTGGCGCGCAATGCCGCGCCGACGGTCAAGCGGGTGACGCAGGAACTCGGCGGCAAGAGCCCCAACGTCGTGCTCGACGACGACGACTTCGCCAAGAGTGTGGCCGCGGGGGTCTCGGTGATGATGATGAACAGCGGTCAGAGCTGCAATGCGCCGTCGCGCATGCTGGTTCCGAACTCACGCATGGACGAGGCCATCGAAATCGCCAAGCAGACCGCCGGTGCGGTCAAGGTGGGTGATCCCAGCGACAAGACCGCGATCGGACCGGTCGCCTCGAAGGCGCAGTTCGACAAGATCCAGGGCCTGATCCAGAAGGGCATCGACGAAGGCGCGACGGTCGCCGTCGGTGGCTGCGGACGCCCGGAGGGCCTCGACAAGGGCTACTACGTCAAGCCGACGGTGTTCGCGCACGTCACCAACGACATGACGATCGCGCGTGAGGAGATCTTCGGGCCGGTGCTGTGCATCCTCGGCTACGACGACCTCGACCAGGCGATCGAGATCGCCAACGACACCGACTACGGGTTGGCGGGCTACGTCTCGGCGGCCGATCTGGACAAGGCCCGCGAGGTCGCCCGTCGCATCCGCGCCGGCTCTGTCGCGATCAACCACGGGTTCGACATGAACGCTCCGTTCGGCGGCTACAAGCGCAGCGGCAACGGCCGTGAGTGGGGGCAGTTCGCGTTCGACGAGTTCCTCGAGGTCAAGGCCGCGCTCGGGTACGCGCCGGAGGCCGCTTCGTAACCCCAACGGCCCCAGGCCGCCGCCGCTAATGGCCCGTCTCCGTGTATGGTGCCGGTGCCGGTGCCGGTGCCGGCGTGCTCAGGAACCTGGCTCCCCGCGCACCTGCCACGGTGCGTCGCTTCAGGGCTGATCTAGCGGGAAGATAGCGTCATGCCGAGCCCTCCCGTCTACGTCCAGGCGTGCATCAACGGTGCCCGCACGCCCGATCAGCACCCCGCGCTCCCGGTCACCCCCGACGAACTGGCGGTGGCCGCCGTCGCCGCCCACGAAGCCGGGGCGCAGTCGGTGCACCTGCACCCCAAGGGGACCGACGGAGCCGACTCGCTGGATCCCGAGATCGTCGGGGCAGCTGTCGTCGCGGTTCGCCATGCCGCACCGGGCCTTCCCCTCGGGGTGACGACGGGCTTCTGGGCGCTGCCGGATGCGCGGGGCCGCCACCGCACGGTGGAGAGTTGGTCGGTGCTCCCGGATTTCGCCTCGCTGAACTGGCACGAGCCGGGGTCGCCCGAGTTGGCCGAACTGCTACTGAGCAAGGGTCTCGGCGTCGAGGTGGGGATCTTCCACGCCGACGCGGCCCAGTCGTGGGCGGCCTCCGAGCTGGCGCCGCACTGTCTGCGGGTGATGATCGAACTGCAGGAGGACGGCGACACCGACACCGCTGACGCGCTGCTCGACATCGTGCGGTCCGCCGACTCGCCAGCGCCGATATTGCTGCACGGACTCGACCAAAGTTGTTGGCCCCTGCTGCAACACGCGGGTGCGCGCCGTCTGCAGACACGTATCGGTCTGGAGGACACGCTACTGCTGCCCGACGGCTCCGCTGCCCCGGACAACGCCGCGCTCGTGGCGGCCGCCGCCGACCTGCTCAGTCGCTGACAGCGCCCAACTCGAAGTCGGCGAAATCGAAGCCGGGTACCACCACACAACTCACCAGGGTGGGCTCGTCGTCCCGCGGCCGGGCGCGCTGCCAGTGCCGCGGGGGCACGACCAACTGGGGGCTTTCCCCGGCGTCGATGTCGCTGCCCAGCAGATGTGCTGTGGCCGAGTGCTGGTGGGACCCAATCTCGAGTGTCAGCGGGCTGCCGCGGTGATACAGCCACAGTTCGGCGCTGCGCACGGTGTGCCACGCTGACTGCTGACCCGGCATGAGCAGAAACAGGACCGCGGTTCCTGCGCTGCGCGGACCGGTGTAGTCCGGGGGTAGCGCGGATTGGGTGACGGTGAGATCGCTGCGCCAGGTCTCCCGGTACCAGCCGCCCTCGGGGTGCGGCGACAGGTCGAGCTGCTGTGCCCACTGCGGGAGTTCGCTCATCGCATGCACCGCCTTGGTTGAGGTCACCTCAGCCTAGAGATGATCCGCCCCGTGGTCGACGCCGACGCACGAGCGCGCACGCTAGTCTCATCGCATGCTGCGTCCGGGGTGGCTCGTCGCGCTGTTCGCGGCGGTGCTCGCCGTCAGCGCGTGGCTGCCGTGGCTGACCACCGCCGCCGACGGCGGTGGACATGCCAGCGCGATCGGCGGAACAGTCGGCAGCCTGGTGCTTCCGAGCCGCTTCGGTGCCGGGCAGTTGATCGTGCTGCTGGCGTCCGTACTGGTGGTGGCCGGCGCGATGGCGGCCCGGGGTCTGTCCGAACGGGCGGCTTCTACTGCGGCCGTGGGTCTTTCGTTGCTGATCGTCGGGATGACGGCGTGGTACTACCGCATCAACGTCCACGATCCGGTGGAACCCGGCTACGGGCTCTACGTCGGTGGGGTCGTCGCCGTCCTCACCCTGCTGTGTTCGGTGTGGTCACTGGTCGCGGCGATGTCGCGGCGCCCACGCTGAGACGACACGGCTGCGGGTGGATCATTGATCCACCCGCAGCCTCGGGGAGCCGCCCCGGTCGCGCGGTTACTCCGCGTCGACGGTTGTCGGTTTGATGGACTTCTGACCGCCGCCATGGGCGACGTCGATCTTGCGCGGTTTGGCGCGTTCGGCCATCGGAATCGTGACGGTGAGCACGCCGTTCTCGTAGGTCGCGGAGATCGCCGCCGTGTCGACGCCCTCACCGAGCGACAACTGCCGCCGGTAGCTGCCGAAGAACCGCTCGTTGGCAAGCCACTGCGCGGAGTCATCGGATCGGGCCGTGCGATGCGCCGAGATGGTGAGCGTGCCGTTGTCGACGTTGACGTCGACCGAACCGGGGTCGACGCCGGGAAGGTCGGCGGTCAGCACATAGTGGTCGTCGATCTTGCAGAGGTCCATCGGCATGAACCTGGGAGTGCGGTTTGATCCGGTCTGGCTGCTCAGCAAACCCCGGGTCAAGGTATCTAGGTCACTGAACGGATCAAAGCGAAGCACAGCAATCCACCTCCTCGTCGATCCGAAGCCCGCCACCCTGGCGGGCAGCCAAATCACTGTGCGCCCTCAGATTAGCACTCGACATATGAGAGTGCTAGCCCTTTTTTGGCGGTGTCGGAACAGAGGGGCACGTTCCGGGGCTTCGACGGGTGTGAAGGGGACGGGCGCGAAGGGTTGGTGATGTGCCGGCCGCCGGAGTGGCGGGGCGGGGGTTCCATCCCGGGCGCGCACGGGGTGCCCGTGGGTCTCAACGGTGGGGCGGCCCCGTCGGCTCGAGGTCTGAACCGACGAGACCTCAGCGGGTGTGGTGGTCGACCGCCACATCCGCCTGCGGCAACAAATGCCCCGACGTAGGGATCACAAACCTATTCGGTGTGCGTTGCAGCCACATCGGGAAGACTGGGCTGCATGACGATGCCGCAGAGCCAGGACCTCGCCATGCGCATGGCGGAGTTGGCGCGCACCCTCGCCTCGCCTCGCGGCCTCGACGAGATTCTCTCCAGTGTCACGGCAGCGGCCAAGGAACTCATCCCGGGCGTCGACGCGGCGGGTATCCTGCTCGTCGGTCGCGGGGGCACGTTCGAATCCGTGGCTCAGGTCACCGACGTACCTCATCAACTTGACGAACTGCAGATGAGGTACAACGAAGGGCCGTGTGTGCAGGCCGCGCTCCAAGACGTCGTGGTGCGCACCGACGACTTCCGGGAAGAGACGCGTTGGCCGCAGTACGCCCCCGCGTGCGTGGAGGTCGGGGTCCTCAGCGGGCTGTCGTTCAAGCTCTACACCGCCGACCGGACCGCCGGTGCACTCAACCTGTTCGGGTTCAGCCCCCGGGTGTGGGACACCGACGCGGAAACCACCGGCACGGTGCTGGCCGCCCACGCGGCCGCCGCGCTACTCGCCCACCGTGAAGGGGAGCAGTTGAGGTCCGCGCTCTCCACGCGTGACAGGATCGGCCAAGCCAAGGGCATCATCATGGAGCGCTACAAGGTCGACGACGTCCAGGCCTTCGAGATGATGCGCCGACTGTCACAGGACGGTAACAAGAAGCTCACCGAGATTGCACAGCAGGTGATCGACACCCGCAGCTGATCAGCGGTTGTGGTGGCCGTGCTTCCAGTGGCCGTTGCCTCGGCCGCGCGGTCCGCCGTCATACCACTCGTCCCATCGCGGCGCGTCGACACAGGCGGAGGCGAACCCATACGGACCGCTGACGCAGACATCCGGTCCTGCGGAGGCGGGGGCGGCTCCGGCGAGGGCGACGCCGATCCCAAACGCCATCGCCCCGGTTGCCAGTGCCGCGGTCTTCGGCATTTTGGATCGGATCACGCGAACACCCTAGCCGCGCTTTCGAATGGTGAACAACCGCCGCCACTAACGCTTTCGCCGATTCAGTGTTCGCGGCGAGACTGCCGCAGATCACGAATCGGCGGGCGAACGCGCCTGTATGCAGTCTCGGCGTCGCGACCCCGCAAAGTGCCCCCGGCAGGATTCGAACCTGCGACACCGGCTTTAGGGCGAACTCTTACTTCTCAATGCTTTCTGCCGATGTGCAGAAGACACGACGGTGGCACCAGTCGTTGAAGCGTGGGACGGTTGGCAGCCGTCGCTCCGTGACTTCACCTGGGGCGCGGTCGGAACCGAAGTGAAGACCACAACCGGATCCGCATCGACGCACGACATTCAGGGAACGCATCAGGTTGAGTTGGCAGACGGAACGGGTGGCGTATTCGTCGCCGCGGTACTGGTCAGGGCCCGCGTCTGGCTTGTTCGCCCCCCAGGTTCCTCGAATTCCGCCCTTGTTGACTTGCTTTTGAGTCACAGGGACTATGAAGGGCAAATCCGCCAATTTCCCTTGGACAGGAGCCCCACTTCCATAGCGGATGCCGATCCAGAAGTTTGGGCGTTGGCGGTGTTTGGTCACCAGGTCGGTCATCGACCACAACGCATCACGCCGACCTGTCACGAATAGGCCGCGGACACGGCGGGAGAGGCACGCCTCCCATAGCCGGAAGTACGCCGGGATGGCGTAAGGACAGTCTCTGCGAACCGGCGAAGCCGGCCCGCTCTGGGGCGCAGCTGGGCGATACAGGTGGTAGCCGTCAGGCATCGATTGGATCGCGTTCACCCGCGCCTGGACCTGCGACCACAGCTCGCCCTGCCAATTGTCGACACCCGGCTGATACGCGTCGAAGGAAAGTTGGTCGAGGAGGCTGGCAGCCTCAACAAGTGACAGAGGTTCAGTCAGAATGCGACCACGCAGTCTGCCTCCAGCTGTCACATCGTCCGATACGCCCTGGGAGAAGAGGTCGTAGACGAGTTTCGTGTTTGGATCCTCGTCTTCACCGCTGTTGACGATCGGGACGAACGGTTTGCGACCGGGATGTAGCGGCTTGTTTCCCAGGTTGGCGATCTTCCCGGTGGCAAGGAACCCCTCGCCCTGCAGCACTACGGGGAGTGGAACGTCTGAGTTGTCTTGCATAGACCCCGAGATCACGTTGCGAAGAGCCTCGTCGACATCGTGGTAGTCCGCAAAGAAGACGTAGACGTTCGATAGTGAGTGCCCGCCGCGGTGGTAGAGAATATTCGGGACGTTTTCGAGGATGAAACGCTGCGGGCGCTTGACCCGGAGGATCTTCAGCACTTGGAAGAATAGGTGCCCCTGAAGTGTGTGCTCGAAACCCAATTGCTCGCCGGCTTTCGAGAACGGCTGACAGGGAAATCCAGCGGTGAGAACGTCATGGTCAGGAATTTCTGCCCTGATAGTTGTGGCGGATTCAAGTTCGTTGATGTCCATCCACGCTGCCAGACCGAAATTTGTCGCGTAAAGCGCGTTAAGTGTCGGTTCCCACTCGGCGGCGAACACCCCTTCGCCCCCGAGGTCACGAAGCGCCACGTGGAAGCCACCAAGACCCGCGAAGAGATCGATGAAGCGAAACGCCGCCTTCGCCTTGTGCAAGCCCCCAGTCCTCTCACTCCGTTGCTGTCGTACACACTAATGGTGGACACCGACAGATACCGATGGCCGCTCACCACGGCCTCGCCGCCAAATTCAAGCATGTCTCGGACGTACTTCGGTCAGAATCGTGTATGTGTCGCTCGGACCAATTGATGGGCTTAGTGTGCTGCAGCTTGGCGCCTAGGATCCATACGCGGTTACCGAGCACGAGGGGCCGTACCCTTGTTGGGTTCAACCCCCATCGGGTAAGGTGGTGGAATGAGTGAGATGATCCGCACTGACAGCCGCGGTCGTGTCACGCTGGCGGGCCACCCGGACTCGACCTATTTGCTCCGCGAGGAACCGGGCGGGGTGCTGGTGTTGGAACCGGCCGTGGTCATGTCGGCGGCCCAGGCGAGCTATCTGGCGCTCCCGGTTGCCGACCGTGCGCGTATCGAGGAGTTCGTCGACGACCCGTCCACTGCTGTGAAACGCACGTATAAGCGGCGCCGGTAAGTGGGCATCGAGTACGCACCCGAAGCTGCTGCGCAGCTCGATGCGCTGGAGCAATCTGTGGTTCCCCCGAAATCGTGGAGGGTTTCCTATGCCGCTTCCGGCTTGGTCTTGGATTCCCTGATCTCGTAGTTGACGGGCGAGAGCCCATCGGCGGCACTGTGCCGGCGTTGGTGATTGTAGAAGGTGTAGCACCAGTCGATAACCGCAGCCTGCGCATGAATGGTATCACGGAAACGATTGCGCGACAGCACTTCCCATTCCAGCGAGGAGAAGAACGCCTCCGCTGCGGCATTGTCGAAACACGACCCGACCCGGCCCATCGACTGCCGAATCCCCAACTGCCGGCACAGCGTGGTGAACGCGTGTGCGGTATAGGTGCTGCCGCGGTCGGTGTGGAATATCACCCGCTCGGACTGCTCATCGCGCCAGATCACCTGGCGGCCGCCGCGCGCGGCCACGGCCATCTTGATCGCCGCACACGCCAAGTCGGCATCCGGATGCAGGCCCATCGCCGCCCCCAGCAGCCGGCGGCTATAGAGGTCCAGCACGGTCGCCAAATACAGTTTCTGCCCGCACTCAGTGGGGATCTCGGTCATGTCACCGACCCACTTCCGGTCCGGCGCCGCCGCGGAGAAATCTCGTTGGACCAGGTCAGGGAACTTCGGTGCCGTCTTGTCCTGCTTGGTGAGCCCGTTACGGCGCTTGATCTGGCGCGCCACCAAACCCTGGCGGCGCATCGAGTGGGCCACCGTCTTCTCCGACACCTCCCAACCCAGATCACGTAGATCAGCGATCAGCCGCGGCGACCCATGCAGCCCCTTGGCCGCGGTGAACGCCGCCGCCACTGCCGTATCGAGGCGCGCGCGGCGCCGATCGGTGTCGGTGTGCAACCCATCGGCGGATTCAGCACGGGTGATCCACTTGTAGAACCACGACACGCTGACACCCAACAGCACACATGTGATCGTATGCGGCACTCGATATTTGGTCCTCTGGTCGGCGATGAAACGTGCCACGCTCACTTCGTCGCCTCCTTCACCCACAGGACCACTGATCGCTTGAGGACATCGCGCTCCATCCGCAGCTCGGCGTTCTCGCTGCGCAGGCGTTTGAGCTCCTCGACATCGTCGCGGGACAACTCAGCCCGGCCCTCGCGGGCCTCGCGGTCCTGGGCCACCCAATTGCCCAACGTGCCCTCGTGGACCCCCAGGTCCCGCGCCACCGCCGCGATCGACTTACCCGTCTCACGCACGATCCGAACAGCCCCCTCACGGAACTCCCGGTCGTACTTCTTCCGCTTCTCTGACATCACTACCCCTTATAGCTGATGCCTCCACGGTCTCGGGGGAATGTCAATCTGCCGACGATGAGACCTGGGACGCAATCTGCGACGTGCTCGAACTGATCGACCAGAACCCGGACAGTGCCCCGGCCCGGCGCGAAGAAATCACGGGATCGAACGGCTCTAAATCTAAAATGTGGAAGGTGCCGGTGCGATCCTTATCCGTCGACGATCTCGCTGTGTTGTGGAGTCGCGGCTTGGCTGGTGACTATGTGGTGTTCGTCGGCGTGATGCCGATCGCGAGATAGGGGCGCACCCAACCGACCAGCGACATAGTCCCGATGGACACGGCGCAAGCCGAGGTCAGTGACGTTGATATTCGCGATCGAAGCCAGGTGCCGGTGAGCGTCACTCAAGGCGGCGGAATTTGCAGCGGCCACTACATATCCGGCCGAATGCGGCGCTGATGGATTGCCGCCAACGCCGCCTCCAGCGCGCCAAAATTCGGCGGGTTGTGGATTCTCGCTGTGGTTTCGGGGTCCAACTCGTAAACACCGGCGATTGGCCCTTGAGCAAAGTGCTCCCGGAGCGCGACGGTCTGCCAATCGTTGTCGACAGCGCCGTTCATCCGCTTACGCAGTTCGAGGCCCAGTTGGTCGCGAGCGGATTGTTCACTCGCGCCGCTGACATCCCATTCCGCGCCCGGGTATCGCGCCGTCCACCTGGATCTTTCACGTAATTGGCAGTCGATGGGTGTCGTGAATGTGAAAGGTGCGCTGCCTCAAGGATAATCATGGTTTCCATGCCGTAGCTATCCGAGAAGGGAGCGCACCTGACAGATGCACGATAACAGTGATTGGTCGAAGAGTCTGCGTGTGGAGGTGCGCGGCGGCGATGTGGTCGGGCATGCCGGGAACGTGATCCCGCGGATGCTCGCCGACGCGACCGGACTTACCGAGGCGTTGTCGGCGGCGGTGTCGCGGCCGGAGGTGACCCACGACCGGGGCGCGGTGTGGCGCGACGTGGCGGTCGCGATCGCCGGCGGCGCGGAGAACCTGGCCGGGTCCGCGGTGCTGCGGGATCAGGGGCGACTGTTCGGGCCGGTCGCGTCGATCCCGACGATGTGGCGGTCGCTGAACGAACTCGACCACGCGGCGCTGGCGCGGATCGCGACGGCGCGCAACAAGACCCGGGAACGGGTGTGGGAGCTGATCGCGGCACGGCACGGCCGGATCCCGCCCGCGCGCACCTGCTACGGGGATCTGGGGCCGGTGATCGTGATCCGCATCGACGCCACCCTGGTCACCGCGCACTCGGACAAGGAGTGCGCGGCCGGGAACTTCAAGGGTGGCTACGGTTTCCACCCGTTGACGGCGTGGTGTGACAACACCGGGGAACTGCTGGCGATCATCGCGCGGAAGGGAAACGCCGGGTCGAACACCGCCGAAGACCACGTCGCGATCATCGACGCCGCGGTCGCCGCAATCCCCGGCGCGGTGGCGGCCCAACCTGCTGGTCACCATCGACGGCGCCGGGTCCAGCCACGCCGTCATCGAGCACCTCACCGCGCTGAACAACCGGCCGGGCTGGTCGGTGGCCTATTCGGTCGGGTTCGATCTGGACGAGCGGGCCCGCACCGCGATCGGCCACACCCCCGAGGATGTGTGGTCACCGGCGCTCGACCCGGCCGGCGATCCGCGCGAGGACGCCCAGGTGGCCGAGCTGACCGGGCTGCTGCGGGACTCCGCCGGCGGGGACCGGTTGGATGGCTGGCCCACCGACATGCGGATCCTGGTGCGGCGGGAGAAGATCGAGCACGGCACCCAACTGTCGCTGTTCGAACAACTCAACGGATACCGCTACCAGGTGACCGCCACGGCCACCCGCGGCGGGCAGGTGCAGCGGCTCGAGGCCCGCCACCGGGTGCACGCCCGCGTCGAGGGGTTCATCCGCAACGGCAAGGCGACCGGTCTCGCCAGGTGGCCGTCGGCGTCATTCGCCATCAACACCGCCTGGGTCACCGCCGCCGCCATCGCGATCGACCTGCTGTGCTGGACCCGGCTGCTGCTCCTCGACGGGCCGCTGGCCAAGGCCGAGCCGCACACGCTGCGTTACCGGCTACTGCACGCCGCCGCCCGGCTCGTCTCCCACTCCCGCAAACTGATCCTGCGGATCCCCGAAACCTGGCCCTGGGCGCAGGAATTCGCCGACGCGTTCAACCGCGTCCTGGCCATCCCCTGACGCACCGCGCCGTTGTCACGACGACCCCAAAGTGACGACCCCAAAGTAAGGAGCGAACCACCCACCGGGACCGTGGAACCCGGCGCCACCGCACGACACGCGGCGCCGAGACATACCCGGAACCATGAAATCAAGATCAAGACGGCCGGTCAGCAACCGCCACCGTCCAACCCGGCCTACCGTGAAATTCTGAGGCCAGAGCGGAATACTGACCCTCGTTCGGAGTTCCAACCGGGCTCGGGTCATCGAAACTCGTACACGGGCGAGCAGTGGAAGGTGGAAGTCGGGAATTTCGCAATCCCAAGATCGATCGAGAGACATCATCGACCACCTCGAAGAAGCCCGAGGCCAACTGGGGACGCCAATCGGCGTACGTCCGCTGCGGCCACGCCAGTTTCCTGACAGGGGCACTGATGACCTCTGCTGCTGAACTGACACCCAAATATGATGGCGTACCCGGTACGGTCGAACGTGCTCATGTACCCATGGTTGTCGATGAGCGGACAGCGTTCCAGCGGCATGCCTACGTATTCAAAGACCCAGCTAGAGGACTAAATCTGTTGGCCGTGTCGGCGCTGCGACCTACACTCGCCCTATGACAGATCATCTGGAGGTCCGCATATCCCAGGTGCTGCCTGCGCTGCCGCCCGATATCGTCGCCAAAGCGTTCCAGGCCGGCGCAACGGTTGGTGATCTTCTACATGTGTCCGCGCTGACGGGAACCGCCCTCACAAAGGCGAAGCTCTATCTACCGCAGATCCGCCGCGACGCGGTGCGCGCTTACTACGACCCCAGAGACGATGTCCGCCAAGACGCCCTCGCCGTGTTGGCGATGTCACCCGCGGCCAGGTTCGCGGAGAAGGCTACGCTTCAATTGCGTTCTCTCCGAGCCGACCTCGACGCCAACCGGAGCGCAATCGGCGCACTTTGTGGAACTCAACGGGTTGAGTGCGAGCGCCTTGCATAACTCAACGATCGAATCGTGCGCGCGGCATCGTCTTCAGTCTTGGGCTCTAGGTCCTTGATAAAGCTTGTATCGGAACATGATTCAGTGATCGAAGTTCTTCGGGCCAACTTTGGCAAGCTCCTTGCTCTGACAGAATCCCGTGGCCGCATGCTTACCCGTGCCACCGAAGTGATGGACTCCGCGCTGGCTCTAGCCGGTTGCGGAGTTACCGATATCCACTCTTCCGGCGGTACAAATCGAACGCCACGGACAATCTACAAGCGCGCCGCCCGTCTCGGCCGAACCCAGACCCATCGGTTGAAAGACGAATGGGTGGCCGACTGCAGGGCGCTACTCGGTCGGCTCGCTGACTACGCTGACGCAGCGGAAGCACTTCGGCAGTCAATCGACGAGAGCTTTGCCGTCCTCCAACTTGCACCAGGTCGGACAACGCTCACGCTGTCTCCAGAACGCCGCGCTTGGACCGATCCTTACTGGACAACCACCGATCCACGAGGCACACGTGGTGATTCACCGTGAATCACGTCGGCTGACCCACGTGATCTCGTAGACCTGAAAATGACGCTCAGAACCGAAACTTGGTATACCTCAGATCTCCATATCGGTCATCGGCTCGTAGCCAATCTCCGTGGGTTTGCCGAGACGACCGACCACGACGCCGAGATCGCTGAACGATGGGACCGACTCGTAGGCGACAACGATGTCGTGTGGGTTCTCGGTGACATCTCGGGCGGCGGACGGTCCAGTCAGCTGCGTGCGCTCGCATGGCTCGCGGACCGCCCGGGGACCAAGCACTTGGTGGCGGGCAATCACGATGGTGTCCATCCGATGCACGTCGATGCTCATAAATTGCTCCCGGCGTACCTACAGACATTTGCTTCTGTTCAGCAGTCAGCGCGTCGCAAGTTAGCCGGGCGCTACATCTTGCTCTCACACTTCCCGTACCTCAACACTTACGAACAGAACGCGCGCGACTCCCGATTCAACCAGTGGAAGATGGCAGATCTCGGTGCTTGGCTGTTGCACGGTCATATCCACAGTTCACAGCGACTCGCCAAACGCGCCATCCACGTTGGGCTTGATGCGTGGGGTCTTTCGCCTGTATCGCTCAACGTGATCGCCGAGTTAATTCAGAAAGATCGCACGGATGTCGCAGGGGATAACTGATGGCAAATACCGAAGACCGGACGAACTTGGAAGACTTCATGCGCACCACTGGGAGAGCCTTCGCGTTCGTCCACACGTCTGTCCCGCAAATTACCGAGAACGAAGACGGATCGTGGACCTCAGAATTTCACGGTAGGCCGGGTTGGACGGTGGCGGTTGCTGACCGGCCGTCTTGATCTTGATTTCATGGTTCCGGGTATGTCTCGGCGCCGCGTGTCGTGCGGTGGCGCCGGTTTCCACGGTCCCGGTGGGTGGTTCGCTCCTTACTTTGGGGTCGTCGTGACAACGGCGCGGTGCGTCAGGGGATGGCCAGGACGCGGTTGAACGCGTCGGCGAATTCCTGCGCCCAGGGCCAGGTTTCGGGGATCCGCAGGATCAGTTTGCGGGAGTGGGAGACGAGCCGGGCGGCGGCGTGCAGTAGCCGGTAACGCAGCGTGTGCGGCTCGGCCTTGGCCAGCGGCCCGTCGAGGGGCAGCAGCCGGGTCCAGCACAGCAGGTCGATCGCGATGGCGGCGGCGGTGACCCAGGCGGTGTTGATGGCGAATGACGCCGACGGCCACCTGGCGAGACCGGTCGCCTTGCCGTTGCGGATGAACCCCTCGACGCGGGCGTGCACCCGGTGGCGGGCCTCGAGCCGCTGCACCTGCCCGCCGCGGGTGGCCGTGGCGGTCACCTGGTAGCGGTATCCGTTGAGTTGTTCGAACAGCGACAGTTGGGTGCCGTGCTCGATGTTCTCCCGCCGCACCAGGATCCGCATGTCGGTGGGCCAGCCATCCAACCGGTCCCCGCCGGCGGAGTCCCGCAGCAGCCCGGTCAGCTCGGCCACCTGGGCGTCCTCGCGCGGATCGCCGGCCGGGTCGAGCGCCGGTGAGCACATCCTCGGGGGTGTGGCCGATCGCGGTGCGGGCCCGCTCGTCCAGATCGAACCCGACCGAATAGGCCACCGACCAGCCCGGCCGGTTGTTCAGCGCGGTGAGGTGCTCGATGACGGCGTGGCTGGACCCGGCGCCGTCGATGGTGACCAGCAGGTTGGGCCGCCACCGCGCCGGGGATTGCGGCGACCGCGGCGTCGATGATCGCGACGTGGTCTTCGGCGGTGTTCGACCCGGCGTTTCCTTCCGCGCGATGATCGCCAGCAGTTCCCCGGTGTTGTCACACCACGCCGTCAACGGGTGGAAACCGTAGCCACCCTTGAGTTCCCGGCCGCGCACTCCTTGTCCGAGTGCGCGGTGACCAGGGTGGCGTCGATGCGGATCACGATCACCGGCCCCAGATCCCCGTAGCAGGTGCGCGCGGGCGGGATCCGGCCGTGCCGTGCCGCGATCAGCTCCCACACCCGTTCCCGGGTCTTGTTGCGCGCCGTCGCGATCCGCGCCAGCGCCGCGTGGTCGAGTTCGTTCAGCGACCGCCACATCGTCGGGATCGACGCGACCGGCCCGAACAGTCGCCCCTGATCCCGCAGCACCGCGGACCCGGCCAGGTTCTCCGCGCCGCCGGCGATCGCGACCGCCACGTCGCGCCACACCGCGCCCCGGTCGTGGGTCACCTCCGGCCGCGACACCGCCGCCGACAACGCCTCGGTAAGTCCGGTCGCGTCGGCGAGCATCCGCGGGATCACATCCCGCATGCCCGCATCGCCGCCGCGCACCTCCACACCGCAGACTCTTCGACCAATCACTGTTATCGTGCATCTGTCAGGTGCGCTCCCTTCTCGGATAGCTACGGCATGGAAACCATGATTATCCTTGAGGCAGCGCACCTTTCACATTCACGACACCCATCGACTGCCAATTACGTGAAAGATCCAGGTTTGGCTGCTGACAGTCGCGTCCTGGAACGAGGCCGAGAGCGCGGGAGGTCCTGGGTCGGCCGATGCCCGCCTGAACTTGCACAGGGTGTATCAGGATTGGGCTGGCGATACCTCGCCGTGGAGTCAACTGAGGAATGATCTACGGCGGCCATTATGGGTGGTTTCGGACGAGAGTCACAATCAAAGCGCTACGCAACTCGACCAGCTAGCTGATCTTCGCCCTAAAGGCTTCTTTATGGCATCAGCGACACCCGTAATGAATGATCGGTTCTCGAAGTGGGCCGAAGCGCTTGAAGCGGGTGAAGGCGGGTGGAGGAATCTACTAACGGCTGGAGTTGCTCGGGTCCGAACCCGGGACGTGGTAGAGGCTGAGCTACTCAAGACTACGGTCGAACTCATCGACTTCCAAAGTGGCACTGATGAAAGCCTTATCGGTGTGCTCGAAACCATGACCCGCTTGAGGACCGCTGCTGATGATGCAGGCGCGACAGTGCATCCGCGAGCAATTTACGTTGTAGAACGTAGCAATTCGCCCCGGGGTTCGATAGAAGAGCCGCCACCTGTAAAGATTTGGCGGTTCATTCGGGCAAACGGTGTACCCGCCGACGAAATAGCGGTATACACCGACACGAAAGATTTGCCAGAAGAGGCAGAGAAGATCTCAAGCTTAAGTGGTCTCCACGATCGCTACAGGCATGTTATTTTTAACCAGACGCTTCAAGAGGGCTGGGATGACCCAGAAGCCTATGTTTGTTATTTCGACGGGGTTACTCGGTCCTACGTGCGGATCAAGCAGATAGTTGGTCGCGTTCTTCGCCAACCCGGTGCGCAGCACTTCGCCGATGAAATACTGAACACTGCGACGTTGATTCTTAATGTCCCCGCGGAGTCGTACGACGCTGTGGTGAGCGAACTTCGTGCGGAGATGCGCCTGTACGCGCCCGAAGATGAACCAGATGTTCCGCTTATTAAGGTAAAGACTCGAAAAGATCCTCTGCCTTCGATACCCTTGAAAAAGGAGTGGCAGGAAAGGCTGACGCTGCCGAAGCGGACTCTACGTGCCCCGTCTATGTCCGCAGCTGTAAGGGCAATTGGGGCACGTGCGTCCGAGTGGCCCGAGGAAAGCCTCGGAGCCCCAGGGCGCGGCCGGCGTACGGTTGTGTCGCTGGAACGGGAAGAGCAGGAGCGCGATGAGTACCTCGATGTTGTTCGAAGTGCTCGGACGCAGAATGGCGTTTACCTTCGTCGGCATATACAGAATCGGAACCGGGGCTGCCTTAATGCGATACATCCGGACACTTTTAGGGGTGACGGATATCAACAGTTCTCGTGTCTCGGGTCGGTGGCGCAGACTGAGCTCAAGGTCCTTGGTGACCGAGTAGTCGAAATGTACGAAACGGGCGTCGAATATCAAGACGACCCTGATCCGGATACGGCTACGTTTACGGTCGGCGAGTACCGCCCGCGCGGCAAGGACATGGCGGCGTTCAAGCGGGCTGCCCACGGTGAATACTCAACAAATGACTTGAACAACGACGAACGTGAATTCGCCGTCGCACTTGACGCATTGAATGTTGGCGTGTGGGTTCGCAACCCCGCCACAGCTGCCCAAGGCTTCGGTATTCCGCTTCCCGCGAAGGTCGATGAATCGACGAAGTTTTACCCGGACTTCTTGTGGTGGGTTGATGAAGGTCTCTGTTGGGCGATCGACACGACAGGCAAGCATCTGCTTAATGCGAAGGTGCGTGGAAAGCTCATCGCACTTGACCACCCTCGTGTTGCTCTGGTTGTGCGCGGACATGTCGACCTAACCACGAACACGCTGTCGTCTAAATCGGGATGGACATTGGTGCGTGCCCGGCCCAATGTGACGGCGTCTGGCGAAGTGTTCGACGAACTGCCTTCGCTTTTGGAGCGGTTAGCGACGGCGACGGGGTCGCCGCCCTGAAGACCCACCTCAGCGGGCAACTCTGTTCTGCGTCGATAGCCCGAATGGTCGAGCGCGCACCCGAGTCAACGGCATTCTCCGGAAAGGCCTCGGAGCTCAGATTCCCAGAGGTATTCACGCCCGCAGCGGACGCCCCTTCAGAACTAAGTAGATAGCGCAACTAGCTGGCTGGCCGGCGGCTGAGGTTGACCCACTCGCCTTCAGCGGTCCAGCCGCCAATCGGGCGTAGTGCATAGTTATCCGGAATATCTCCGGTCTTGAAGTAGGTGTAGAACAATTCGGCGGCTTCTTCAGCTTTGAAGACCTCTGAACTGCTTACCAACTGCGTGCTCGCTGGCAATTTGATTGGCACGTCTAGCTGCTGCTCGCCGTCCGCCTGATGGCCAAGTACACCCCAGATGCAGTCCAAGTTCCACTCATCGCCGCCTGCGCGACGAATCTCAACCGTCATCCTGTCGGCGTACCCTCCGGCCTGCAGAAATCGTGTCGGCTCGATCCTCTTCTCAAGCATCTCGTCGTAGTTCATGGTCTCGGGTATCGGCACAAGTGTGAGTGCCCATGGCTTTGTACCGTTGAAGCGACTCAGCGGCTCGCGAAACGTGTTGATGTCGGTTCGAGGACCTAACTCGATGGAGAACGTGCCGCCGTTGTACTTCAGTACGTGCGTCGTGCGGCCGGACCGCCGGTCACTCATCGCAGCTGCTCCTCGTCATCATGATTCGCTTTAACACGATGTCAGGCCCAATCCTTCGGGTCTTTGGAATCGTGCGGCCTCGACTGTTCTAGGAACTTCTCCATGACGTTCCACGGAAAGCCTGCATCCTCCATCTGCTCGGGGGTGATTTCAGTTCCCCAGTTATCGATGCCTTTCGGGGCGAATTCGATCACCTTCTCGTCGAGTCCGCCCTCGACGACAGGGGCATCGACGGGTGCCCTCTCGACGCGGATGACCTGGACATCACTCACGATAATCGGTTCGCCGTTCAATTTTCCCGTGGCTGGGACCCCAGACCGGACCAAGTCGTCAACAGTCTGCTGGTTGGACGTGATGGGCGACTTGTTCACCTTGTGTTCTATGCCGATGTACTCGCCCGGTCTTCCGGTCGGCCGCAGTCCGTCGTAGTAGCGAGTGTATGTGTGGCCGTTCTCGGGGTCGACGACGCGCACCGCCACCTTGTCGCGGATGACTGGGATGCCGTTCTCTTCCATTTCGTCGAATGTTCTGTGTGCCTCGGCGTCGCCGTCAATGCCACTGTTGCCGGGCGCCCATTCACCATTGGGTTTGCGGTCCTCGTACTCAGGATGCCGCTCGCCGGGAGTCGGCTCGGGTGTGGGCTCTTCAGGTGGTGCCTGCTTGAAGTCGACTGCCTGAATGGCACCTCCGGACGATTCTGGAAAGGCGAGGCCGCTAAGTCCAGCGGCGGCCGTAGTGATCCTGGCTGCGGCCTCTTGGTCCGCCGCGAGTAGCAAGCCGGCCTTCGAACGGATGTCAGCTGCTTGTACCGGGACGGTACGGCGACTGACGAACCGGTGCTCGTTGATGATGCGCAACTCCACAAGGTGACATTCCCCCGAGACCGTGGAGGCATCAGCTATAAGGGGTAGTGATGTCAGAGAAGCGGAAGAAGTACGACCGGGAGTTCCGTGAGGGGGCTGTTCGGATCGTGCGTGAGACGGGTAAGTCGATCGCGGCGGTGGCGCGGGACCTGGGGGTCCACGAGGGCACGTTGGGCAATTGGGTGGCCCAGGACCGCGAGGCCCGCGAGGGCCGGGCTGAGTTGTCCCGCGACGATGTCGAGGAGCTCAAACGCCTGCGCAGCGAGAACGCCGAGCTGCGGATGGAGCGCGATGTCCTCAAGCGATCAGTGGTCCTGTGGGTGAAGGAGGCGACGAAGTGAGCGTGGCACGTTTCATCGCCGACCAGAGGACCAAATATCGAGTGCCGCATACGATCACATGTGTGCTGTTGGGTGTCAGCGTGTCGTGGTTCTACAAGTGGATCACCCGTGCTGAATCCGCCGATGGGTTGCACACCGACACCGATCGGCGCGCGCGCGCTCGATACGGCAGTGGCGGCGGCGTTCACCGCGGCCAAGGGGCTGCATGGGTCGCCGCGGCTGATCGCTGATCTACGTGATCTGGGTTGGGAGGTGTCGGAAGACGGTGGCCCCTCGATGCGCCGCCAGGGTTTGGTGGCGCGCCAGATCAAGCGCCGTAACGGGCTCACCAAGCAGGACAAGACGGCACCGAAGTTCCCTGACCTGGTCCAACGAGATTTCTCCGCGGCGGCGCCGGACCGGAAGTGGGTCGGTGACATGACCGAGATCCCCACTGAGTGCGGGCAGAAACTGTATTTGGCGACCGTGCTGGACCTCTATAGCCGCCGGCTGCTGGGGGCGGCGATGGGCCTGCATCCGGATGCCGACTTGGCGTGTGCGGCGATCAAGATGGCCGTGGCCGCGCGCGGCGGCCGCCAGGTGATCTGGCGCGATGAGCAGTCCGAGCGGGTGATATTCCACACCGACCGCGGCAGCACCTATACCGCACACGCGTTCACCACGCTGTGCCGGCAGTTGGGGATTCGGCAGTCGATGGGCCGGGTCGGGTCGTGTTTCGACAATGCCGCAGCGGAGGCGTTCTTCTCCTCGCTGGAATGGGAAGTGCTGTCGCGCAATCGTTTCCGTGATACCATTCATGCGCAGGCTGCGGTTATCGACTGGTGCTACACCTTCTACAATCACCAACGCCGGCACAGTGCCGCCGATGGGCTCTCGCCCGTCAACTACGAGATCAGGGAATCCAAGACCAAGCCGGAAGCGGCATAGGAAACCCTCCACGATTTCGGGGGAACCACAGTTATTGAAAATCGATCAGGTGGCTATGCGCCTTCGGGTTTCGGTGGGCTGCATCAGAGCCTGGCGCTTGCGGGGGGACGGTCCGCCTGCGATCCGCATTGGCACGGCACTTCGTTGGGACGCAGCGGAGGTCGAAGCCTGGCTCGATTCGCGGCGAGAGTCTCGCCTGGACGGGTGACGGCGTGATTGAGCCGAGATCGGGACCCAACGGCACCCGCGTGTATCGCGCCAGGGTCTATTACCGCGGGCGGTACGTTGCCTCTCGCACATTCGCGCGCAAGCGTGACGCTCAGGAATGGGAACGCAAACAGGTCGACGCCCTGAAGACCGGGGCCTGGGCAGATCCAAAGGCGGGTGAGAGGACGGTCCGCGAATGGTGCGAGATCTGGATGGCGGCTCAGCCTGCTCGGGCGCAGGCGACGGAGCGGAAGATTCGCGGCGTCGTTGCAAAGCAGATCGCTGGCGCGTTCGGACGGCGGCCGCTGGTTTCGGTACGGCCATCCGAGGTGCAGGCCTGGGCCGCCGACATCTCCCGCAAGCAATCAGCCGCGACTGCACGCCACTCGCTAGGTGTTCTCCGGCGAGTCTTCGAGCATGCCGTGCGCGATGGGGCGATACACCGCAATCCTGCGGCAGGTATCCGATTGCCGAAAGTGCAGGGCAACGACCCACGGCCGCTGACGCATGATCAGCTCTGGCGGCTCGCCGGCCATTTGGCCGAACCGCGGGACCGAGTGCTGATTTTGGTCGCCGGCTACTGCGGTCTCCGTTGGGGTGAGTTGGCCGCCCTGCGATGGGAAGACATCGACCTAGACAAGCGAACGCTGCGCGTCGCTCGGGCGTACTCAGAAGAAGCTCCGCGCGGCGAGATGTCTCCCGTCAAGGACCATCAGGCACGGACCGTCCCGGTCCCGGGCATCATCGCTGAGCAACTCGCGGCATTCGGCGAGCTTAAACGGTCCGATGAACTCGTCTTCCCATCCGCGACGTCGACACCGCTCCGGAACCGGAACTTTCGGCGCGACGTGTTCGATGACGCGGTTGCGGCCCTCGGCCTCGACATCACGCCCCACAACCTGCGCGACACCGCGGCTTCGCTCGCCATTCGAGCTGGCGCGTCGGTCGTTGCCGTCGCACGTCTCCTCGGCCACGAATCCGCTGCAACGACCCTGAACCACTATGCTGGCCTGTTCCCGAGTGACCTCGACGACGTGGCGCACCGTCTGGACGTGGCCGCTCGTTGCGTCATCGGAGCGAGGGCCCGGGCGACGACGTTGGAGGATGAAGACAATGAAGTTCGTTGATCGCGGCGGGGAACGCCTGCGCCGGATCCTGGCCAACCCTCGGAGGGCAGAAAGGGTCGCGGAGATCCGCCGAAAGATGGCCGACGCAGATGCGGCCATGAAAAGCGACGAATCTTCGACTGAAACGGACTACCTGCTGCGCTCTCCCGAGAATGCGCGACGCCTTCTGGCTGCCATTGAGCGAGACAAAGCAAGCCAGCCGGCACCATCCGATGCCACTGAAGCACCGACCACACACCGACCAGAGAGGAGCGACGAGCAGTAGGGCAACAGCCCAGAAACCTGCGCTGATCTGCAAAAACACGAAGTGCCCCCGGCAGGATTCGAACCTGCGACACCGGCTTTAGGAGAGCCGTGCTCTATCCCCTGAGCTACGGGGGCGGCCGTGGCAGTTTACCGCCCACGGTTCACCGTCAGCGCAACACCGCGTGACCTTCGCGAACGCCTCCTCGTGCGGCGCCTGCGCGATGATGTAGGCAGGCGGTAACGGTGCCAGAGCTGGCGCAGCCGCTCGGCCATGTGCTGCGGTGACCCCGACAGCATGCCGGCGTCACCGGCCGGGCCCGGCTTCGGCCACGGCGCGCCGCCTCCTTCACATGGCCACGACCAGGCGCAGTGAAGTCCGACGCCGAAGCGGACGTCCCTGCCCATCACCGCGCCTAATGCGCGCCGGAGATATTGGATGTTTGATCGGTTAGCCAGAGGTTATTAATGACCCGACGATCCGCGCCGCCGCGAGGACAACCCATAGCCACACCCAGATCCGGCCCGTCGTGAGTACGCCCGACGGGCCGGATCAATGCCTTGAGGAGGGTCGACACCATGGCCGACCATCCCACCGTCGGGGTCGAAGAGGAGTTCCTGCTCGTCGACCAGGACGCCGGCGCCCCGGTAGCGCTCAACCGCGACGTCGCTCGACATGCGAGTGACCGCGGTGTCGACCTGCAACTCGAGCTGACGTCGTGCCAGGTCGAGACCGCGACCGGGGTGTCGAGCGACATGGCCGACGTCCGGCAGCAACTGACGCACCTACGGGCCACCGCCGCGCGGGCCGCGGAAGACAGCGGCGCCCGGTTGCTGGCCGTCGCCGTGCCGCCAACCGTGCCGCACGAATTCCCGATCACCGACAACCCGCGCTACCGCCGCATCGCCGACCGGTTCGGGATGCTGGCGCGTGAACAGGGGATCTGCGGCGCGCACGTCCACGTCGCCGTCCCCACCCGCGAAGTGGCCATCCGGGTGAGCAACCGGCTACGCCCGTGGTTGCCGGTCCTGCTCGCGCTGACCGCCAACTCCGCGATCTACCGCAGCGCCGACAGCAGCTACGCCAGCTGGCGGCGGATGCTGTGGGCACGCTGGCCCAGCGCGGGCGCACCGCCGCACTTCGACTCCGCCGACGAGTTCGACGCGATGGTGAAGATGCTGTTGCAGTCCGGCGCCATGCTCGACGAAGGACAGGTCTACTGGGATGTGCGCCCGTCGGTCAACTTCCCGACGATCGAGGTGCGCGTCGCCGACGTGCCCGCCACCGTGGCCGACACCGTGCTGTTCGCCGCGATCGTGCGCGCGACCGTGATGACGCTGCTCGCCGACGAGCGGCAGGGCGCCGGCGTGCCGCGCATCTCGGCGCACGCGCTCGATGCCGCCTACTGGCGGTCGGCCCGTGACGGGCTGGACGGGATGGCGATCGACCTCGCGGCGTCACACGCCCCCGTACCGGCACGTGATCTGCTCGACGGCCTCGTCGACCGCATCGCCCCGGCGTTGCGGGCCGTCGGTGACCACGACCTGGTCCGCGACGAACTGGCGCGGCTCGACGACGAGGGCAACGGCGCGATGCGTCAGCGCGCGGCATGGCGGCGTCGCGGCGAGATCGCCGACGTCGTCGATGCGGCCGCTGACGCGACGCTGGCGGGCCTGTCGATCTAGGTCAGCGGTAGCTCGGCGAACGCCGGGGAGGTCGGCCACTGGGAACCGCCGGGTGGTTCGACGGTGAACGCCAACGCCTGCGACGCCTCGATGTCGGACAGCACGGCGGTGGTCGACGGCGAGATCGCCTCGTCGTCCATCGTGCCCGCCGAATGCGGGCCATCGGATCCGACCAGCCACATCTGGTAGACGGTGCCCGGCTTCGGCGGTGGGACGTCGTTCATCACCAGCACGCCGGCGTCGCGTTCCTTGGAGAACACCACCGTGGCGGTACCTCCGCCCGGGATCGGCCCGGACACGGTTTGGACGTCCGGTGCGGCGAACACCTGGTCGGCCGTCGTCGGGGAGACCGAGGGACGCAGCGCCAACCCCACCCCGAGCGCACCGAGCCCGACGACGGCGACGGCCGCGGCCGCCAGCAGGGCCGTGCGCCAGCGCGCTTCACCGGCGGGGCGGCGACGGGTGCCGGCCAGGTCGCGCACCGGATCGTCGGCGACCATGGCGAGTACGCTGTCGCGCAGGTGAGCGGGGGGTTCGGTGGCCGTGCTCGCCGAGAGCGCCGCCATGGTCTCCTGCACCGAGCGGACCTCGTGGGTGAAGGCATCCGCCACCTCGGGCGGCACGGTGGTCAGCCACCGTTCGATGTCATTCCGCTCGTCGATAGACACCGCATGCAGCGCATACGGGGCGGCGAGGTTGAGGAGATCGGTGTTGTTCGGCTCGGTCATGAGATGCCCAGACAGTTCTTGAGGCCGCGGATGCCGTCACGCATCCGGGATTTGATCGTGGCTAGATTCGCCGACAGGCGCTCGGATACCTGGACGTACGTCAGTCCCTCGTAATACGCCAGCTGGATGGCTTCCCGCTGCAGATCGGACAGCGACGCCATGCAGTCGACGACACGGCGACGTTCGTCGAGCAGGATCACCGAGTCGGCGACGTGGTCGACGGGCGGGTCGACGCTCGCGGCGCCGTACCGGGATTCGCGCTGTGTGGCCGCCTCCTCGGAACGCACCCGGTCGACGGCGCGGCGGTGCGCCAACGTCAGCAGCCATGCCATCGGCGACCCCGCCTTGGGGTCGTAGCTACCGGCGGACCGCCACACCTGCAGGTAGATGTCCTGAGTGGTCTCTTCGCTGTAGCCGGGATCGCGCAGCACCCGGGTGACCATCCCGTACACCCGCGCTCTGGTCCGATCATAGAGGGCGGCGAACGCGTCGACGTCCCGCTGGGCCACCTGCCGTAACAGTACGTCGAGGTCAGTGGTCACGAGCGGTAGCCTAACCGGCCCTGTCAGGGCGGTCATCGATACGGCCGTCCTCGGCTACGGTGGGCCGAACAGATTGTCGCGTAGCCGGTTCCGTGCGCCGTCACGCCTTTGCTCCAGAATGTGCGACGTGAGTGGTGCGGATCGGCGGCACCTCGACGGCCGCCTGGCGTGTGACCGGCACCCGGCGCGCCCGCAGGATCAGCCCCTGCACGCGCAGGCTGAGCGCGATCATCTGCGGCGCCATTGGTTTGGTCATCTGCAACCGCAGCACCTGCGCGACGGTCGCCGGTCTGTGGCTGCCGCGCAGCGTGCTGACGATCGCCGGTTGGTTCTCGCGGTGCAGGGAGATGGTCAGGTCGAGGTCGCCGTCGGGCCGTGGCGCCCGCACCAGGTAGTACCCGTCCACCCCGTTGAACGGTGAGGCGTAGAACCGTTTGCGGACCATCGCCGGATTCGGCCCGTCCGGCGGCATCACGTACGCGTACCACTCGCCATGGGTGTTGCGCACCTCGGCGATGACGTGGCGCACGACGCCGTGGGAATCGTGACACCAAAACAGGCTCAGCGGAGTGAAGGCGAAGCCGAGCACTCGCGGCTGCAGCAGCGCGGTGACGCGCCCGCCGCCGAGGTCGATGCCCCGCGCGCGCAGGAAGGTGTCGATGCGCGCCCGGAGCGTATCGCCGGGGACGCTGTCGAAGTGGTCGCGGACGTCGAAGCGGGCGAAGGACCGCAATCCGACAGGCAGCCGCGGCAGCTCGTCGAGGTCGACGTACCAGCTGTAGCTGTTGAGCTCGAAGTAGTGATGCACGGGCGCGCGGCGCAGGTGCGTGACACGGGTCCGGTACAGCGCGGGCGTCGTTTTCGGTTCCACACTCGTCATTCGGAGCCGATGCCCGGATGGATGGTTATAGCCCCGGCCGTGGATTGCGCGGCTGCGGGTCGGTCGACGCGATCGTCAAGGCCCAGCGGGTGACCCGCCGCTTCCGCGATCCGACTCCGACCTGGACACGGGGAGGTGCCGGCTCAGCCGGCCCGGACGTAAATCACCAGGACCGCGCTGCCGCGACCAGCCCCTGCACGAGCGCCGACGTGGCGGGTGACAGACCGTCGTCGCCGGGCAGCGGGCTGCGCGGGCTCAGACCGCGCACCCGGGAGGTCAACTCGAGCTGGGCGCCGCCGCCGCGCACCCGGTTGACGGGGTTGTCGGCATGCAGCCCACGCAACTCCGGCGGGATGTCGTCGAGGTCGGTGATCATTCGATACCCGGGGATGGCGACGTGTTCGGCGAAGTGGGCGGCCAGCGCCCGGTTGCGGCCGCCGGCCAGCAGCTCGGTGCTGCGGCCGACGCGGCCGTAACCGTGCAGCGAGACCGCGACGCCGACGTGGTCGAGGAACTCCGCGAGCCGCGCCGATTCGGAGCCCACGTACCGAGCGGACGGCAGATGGTGCGGGTACTGCTCGGGGTGGCGCACCACGTACACCGATGCGCCGGCAGCTTCGGCGGCGCGCTCGGCGATGACGTCGGTCATCTGCTCCAGCCCGCCGCCGTGGATCGCCAGGAACCCGAAGCGCGATCGCAGCGCGCTGTGCTCGATCACCGCGGGGTCCGCGAGCAACTCCGAAAGTGATTGGGGGCCTGCCGTTCCGGTGTATCGCGGCCGGTGCGGCCAGTGCATCGGATCCCAGCGGCTGAGGAACTCGACCCAGCGGTGCGGAAGGCCCTGGTGCAGTGCGCCGTCGATGATGCGTTCCAGGTACCCCGGTCGCGGCGGGCCGGGTTCGACGCGGTGGTCGATGTACACCCACGCCGGCGCAGGGCCGTGGTCGGTTTGGACGGTGAGCCGATCGCGGCGGTAGCGCACCGGAACGCCTTCGGCGCTGTCGAGTGTCGCGAGGTCGTGGTCGGATACCTGCCAGAGCACTCCGTGCACCTGCGCGCCGACGACCGGCTCGACGGTGGCCACGCCGCGTTCGTTGATCAGCCAGTCGTGGTCGGCGAGTGTGGCCGGACGCGGATCGACGGCGTCGGGGCAGCGCTGCGCCATCTGCTGCACGCACAGGTTGGACCCGTACGCGAAGTAGGCGTGTCGACCAGCGCGCAGCATTCAGCCTGTCACGGTCAGATAGATCAGCACCACGTTCAGAAGACTAATCAAACCCGCCACGCCCCAGCCGAGCGTGGTGGTGACACGGTGGTTGACGTCGGCTCCCATCACCTGCCGGTCGCTGGTCAACCGGATCAGCGGGATCAGCGCGAACGGGATGCCGAAGGACAGGACGACCTGCGAGAGCACCAGGGCGCGGGTGGGGTCGACGCCGATCGCGAGGATCACCAGCGCGGGCAACAGCGTGACGAGGCGGCGGACCAGCAGGGGATAGGTCCGGCGCAGCAGCCCACCCATGATCATCGCCCCCGCGTAGGCGCCCACCGAAGTCGACGCCAGACCGGAGGCCAGCAGGCCGATCGCGAAGCACAGGGCGACGGCCGGGCCGAGTGTGTCCTGCACCGCGGCGTGGGCGCCCTCGAGGGTGTCGGTGTCGGCCACGCCCTGCAGGTTGGTGGCGGCGACCAGCAGCATCGACATGTTCACCGCACCGGCGATCAGCATTGCCAGCCCCACGTCGATGCGGGTGGCCATGAGCAGTCGACGCCGCCGCGAGCCCGGCTCCGGGTGGCCGTGCCGGTCCCGGGCCAGGCCGGAATGGAGGTAGACCGCGTGCGGCATCACCGTCGCACCCAGCATCGCCGTCGCCAGCAGGACGCTCTCGGCGCCGTCGAAACGCGGGATGAGGCCACCGGCGACGTCGGCCACGGGCGGCGGTTCGACCAACACGCTGGTCAGGAAGCCGATCGCGATGATCAGCAGCAGACCGCTGATCACCCGCTCGAAGTGCCGCTGCCCGCGGCGGTTCTGCACGGCCAGCAGGATCAGCGACACCGCGCCCGTGATCACACCACCGATGAGCAGCGGCAGGTCGAACAGCAGGTAGAGCGCGATCGCGCCGCCGACCACCTCGGCCAGATCGGTTGCTATGGCGACCAACTCAGCCTGCAGCCAATAGGCGATGCGGGTGGTTGTGCGGGTCCGACCGGCGACCGATTCCGGTAACGACCGGCCGGTGACCAGCCCCAACTTCGCCGACAGGTACTGCACCAGGCCTGCCATCACGTTCGCCAGCACGATGACCCAGACGAGCAGGAATCCGAATTGGGCGCCGGCGCTGACGTTGGCTGCGACGTTGCCCGGATCGACGTAGGCGATCGCGGCGACGAACGCCGGTCCCAGCAGTGACCAGGTCGGCCTCGTCGTGCGACGGTCGATGTCCGGCAGCACCCGTCTTCCTCCCCTATGGCACAGCGAATAGGAAAGTTAGGTTATCCGAAACCTCCCGACGGCGCGCGCTCCGTCCGCCCAAACGAACAAACGGGCGAACTTGTCCGAGTAGATCCCGCCACTTCGTCGATCTCGGCGGGTCACTCGCTCAGATGTCGAAGCCGACGATCAGGCCGCCGTAACCCCAGCCTCCGTACGGCCAACCGTTGTTGGTCACCGGTGGCGTGGTGACGATCTGTGTGCTGCCGCCGGTCTCGCACTGCGTCGTGCGCGGACCGGTGTTCACGCACACAGGCGCCGCCGCCGCGGTGGGTGCCGCCAGTATCGTCGCACCGACCAGCGCAACGGCGGACATCGTTGTCGCTGTAGGCAATCCGATCGGCATCGATGACCTCCTGAACGGCCGGGCTTCGGTCGCTGCGACCTACCAGCCGAAGACCAATGCCGGTCCGTAGTAGTAGTCGTTCCACGGATACAGGTAGTTCGTCTGTCCCGGCGAGGTGACGATCTGTGTGTTGCCCGGACTGCTGCACTGGGTGGTAGACCCGCCGAACGTGGTCTGACCCGTGGTGACGCAGTTCGGCTGGGCCGCCGCGGTGGGGGCCATGAGCGCCGCCCCGCCGATGCCTGCGGCAATGGCCAGCGGCACCAATCCGACGATCTTGTTCACGATCCTCTAACCCCAGTCCACCACGGTGGCGGCACCGTAGTACGAATCGCCAAATGGGTACAGGAAGGTGCTCTGGTTGTGAATGTCCTTAGGCTGCGTCGCGAATTGCGTCTCCCACGGCGGGCACGTGGACCCCTGTCCCAGGGCGTTGGGCGCCACGTTGAGGCAATTGCCGTCGTGCTCACCGCTCGGCTGGGCGACGGCGACCGGCGCCGCGAGGATCGCGCCGGCGATCCCGGCAGCGACGGCCAGTGGTGTGAGGTAGCGCAGAGAGGTCCGCATAGCCACGTCCTTCAATCGAGTGTCCGCTAGTCAGGAAGCGTACAGCCCTTTCCCAGTTGAGAGAGGCAAGTCGAGAGTTGTTCGTATTCCAGGGCTGCGCTGGCTGGGGCCAGTCCGCGACAGAGGCCTTCACGCAGCCCGGGTCACGTGTCCAAGCACCACGGCGACCTTGCCTCGCGCATCCCGCGCACCTCGAAACCCAGTGCGGTGGCGGTCGTATTGGGGAGCGGACCCGAGGTGATATCGGAGTCCTCCCGAATGGGCTCGCGCACGTAGGTCCCGGTTAGCTTGTCGACTTCGATGCCCAGCCCGGCGGCGCGCTGGCGAACACCGAACCTCAGGCCAGGCTGAGTGCGCCGGGCTGCAGCAGCATCGGCAGACCGTCAGCGGCTTGCCGAACCCCATAACGTCGAAGATAACCGCCGGGCTGTCGTAGGTGGCGTAGGAGATGATCTCCAGGCGCAGGATCTGTTCGATGCCCGCACAGGCGCCAGCTCGCGGCCAGCGCCGGTGACGGTCGCGACCCGGCCGTCGAGCCGAATCTGCCCAGGATCACACCCGCCTCACTTCCTCGACCGGCGCACCGTAGCGAGGCGCGATGCGAGGAGTCAGGACTCTGAACACCTCTTATCTGGCGTTCGCGTAACGCTGGGGCGGTCGGGGCGTGCATTCTGGCCCCAGCGTTACCGAAACGGATCACGCCTTCTTCCCCGCCGTCTTCTTCTTGGCGGCTTTCTTCGCCGGCGCCTTCTTGGCGGCCGCCTTCTTCACCGGCTTGTCTTCCCCGCCGGAATCGACGGAATCGTCCCCGACGGAGCGGGAACCGGACTCGCCGCCGCCAGAGCGCCGCGCCTTCACGCTGGCCTCCAACTTCGCCAGCAGATCGGACACCTCCTCGGTCTCGTCGAGTTCGGTGGGTTGCTCCTCGACGGCGAACGCCTCGCCGCCTTCGAGCTTGGCCTCCACCAGTTCCCGCAGCTGTTCCTGGTAGTCGTCGTGGTAGCGGTCGGGGTTGAAGTCGTCGGTCATCGACTCGACCACCTGACCGGCCATCTTCAACTCGGCCGGTTTGATCTCGACTTCCTTGTCCAGCACCGGGAAATCGGGGTCGCGGATCTCGTCGGGCCACAGCAGCGTGTGGATCATCATCACGTCACGCTTGGAGAAGTCCTTGACGCGCAGGGCGGCGAGCCGCGTCTTGTTGCGCAACGCGAAGTGGACGATCGCGACGCGGTCGGTCTCCGACAGCGTTTTGGCAAGCAGCACATAGGATTTCGACGACTTGCCGTCGGGTTCGAGGAAGTAGCTGCGGTCGTACATCAGCGGGTCGAGGTCGCTGGCGGGAACGAACTCGAGCACCTCGATCTCCCGGCTGCGTTCCTCCGGCAGTGTGGCGATGTCCTCGTCGGTGATGACCACCATCTGCCCGTCGTCGGATTCGAAGGCCTTGGCGATGTCGCGGTACTCGACCACCTCACCGCAAACTTCGCAGGTCCGCTTGTAGCGGATTCGTCCGTTGTCCTTCGCGTGGACCTGGTGGAACTTGATGTCATGGTCTTCGGTCGCGCTGTAGACCTTGACCGGCACGTTCACCAAGCCGAAGGCGATCGAACCCTTCCAGATGGATCGCATCAGCCCAGTATGGCCCACCGCAACCACGGATGCGGTTCACTTCCGTGGCTGCGGTACCCGCCGGAGTACGCCGCATAGTCGTGATGGGTTCACCGTCGCTACCTCGAGCGTGGAAGGCCGACGGATCCGTGCGCCGCGGCGTCACGGGTGGCCCGGTCCGGAAGGTCCGCACCTGCGCGCGACACCGTCAGCGCCGAGGACAGCGCGGCGGTCTGCAGCACGTCGTGCAGTGTGTCGAGGGAAATTCCGCGCAGCTGCGGGCGGTTTTGCGCGCCCAACAGACCGTGCGTCCACAGCGCATCGACGAGTCCCGTCGTGAAGGCATCGCCGGCTCCAACCGTGTCCACCACATCGACCGGCCGGGCGGCCACCCGCACAGAACCGGCCGCGCACACCGCGAACGCCCCCTGTTCACCCCCGGTGACCGCGACGATCGACGGCCCCAGTTGCAGCCATGAGCGGGCGGTCTGTTCGAGTGACCGATCCGGGTCGAGCCACCGCAGGTCCTCGTCGCTGGCCTTGATGACGTCGGCGCCTTCGACGAGACGGCCGATGCGGATGCGGACCGCGTCGGCGTCTTCGATCACCGCCGGGCGGATGTTGGGGTCGAAGGTGACGGTCGCCGACGGGTGGTAGGCCTCCACTAGCGCTGCCGTCGCGCGGCATCCGGGCTCCCCCACCGCGGCGATCGAGCCGGTGTGGGCGACCAGCGGGGGCGCGGCCTCCGGCGTTCCCGCGAGCTGCCACTCGATGTCGAATTCGTAGTGGGCCGAGCCCGTGTCGTCGAGCATGGCTCGTGCCGTCGGTGTGCGGGTGGCTCCGGTGCTGCCGGCGACGAGGTGCGCGCCCGAGTCGCGGAGGTATTCGACGATCCGCCTGCCGCGTTCGTCGTCGCCGATGTGGGTGAGGAAGTCGACGCCGCGCCCGAGCCGGGCCAACCCCACGGCGACGTTGAGTGGGCTGCCGCCGACGTGTTCGCCCGTGACCTTCCCGTCGCGCTCGACGATGTCGATCAGCGCCTCACCGATCACCAGCGCGCGCACCATCGTCTCGAAGTTACCTGCCGGGAAACTGGTGCGATACCGACGTCGGCTCCCGCTGTGAACGGAGGGTGCCTCAGCGCCCAGCCGGAAGGCCTGCGGTTGGCGGTGCCCGCGGCGCTCCGGGAAATACCCTGCACGTCGACACACCGTGAAGTCCCGATGACCATGCGTCGAGGACCGCGAACTCCAAGCACCGCTTCGGCTTCACCGGTGTGGTGATCGCGCGCCACGGGCCGGGTATAGCGGCCAAACGGGTAATACGGTGGAGTGGTGGATCAATTCGGTCGGGTGCGCCTGACCAATCCGGACAAGGTGCTGTATCCGGCGACGGGAACCACCAAGGCGGAGGTCTTCGAGTACTACGTCGACGTCGCCGACGCGATGCTGCCGCACATCGCCGGTCGGGCCGTCACCCGCAAGCGCTGGCCCAACGGCGTCGGCGAGCCCGAGTTCTTCGAGAAGCAACTGGCCAGCTCCGCACCCGACTGGCTCAAGCGCGGCACCATCGTGCACAAGTCCGGCACCACGACCTACCCGATCATCGACACCCGTGAAGGCCTGGCCTGGCTCGCCCAGCAGGCCTCGCTCGAGGTGCACGTGCCGCAGTGGCGGTTCGTCGGCGACACGGACAACCTCACCCCGGGACCCGCCACCCGCATCGTGTTCGACCTCGACCCCGGCGAGGGCGTCACATTCCGCCACTTGTGCGAGGTCGCCCACGAGGTCCGCGACCTGATCGCCGACATCGGACTGAACGCTTACCCGCTGACCAGCGGCAGTAAGGGTCTGCACCTTTACGTCCCGCTGGAGGCGCCGATCAGCAGCCAGGGCGCCTCGGTGCTCGCCAAGCGCGTCGCTCAGCAGCTCGAGAAGGCCATGCCCAAACAGGTCACGGCGACGATGACGAAGAGCCTGCGCACCGGCAAGGTGTTCCTCGACTGGAGCCAGAACAACGGCAATAAGACCACCATCGCGCCGTACTCGATGCGTGGCCGTGCCGAGCCGACCGTCGCGGCGCCGCGCACCTGGGATGAGATCGAGGACCCCGATCTACGGCACCTGCGCTTCGACGAGGTGCTCGAGCGCGTCGAACAGTTCGGCGACCTGCTGGCCGACCTCGACGAGAAGGTGCCCGTCGAGGACCGGCTGACGAAGTACCGCAGCATGCGGGACCCCGCCAAGACTCCCGAACCGGTTCCGCCACGCCCGCCGACCGTCGGCAACAACGACCGCTTCGTCATCCAGGAACACCACGCCCGACGGTTGCACTACGACCTGCGCCTGGAACGCGACGGCGTCCTGGTCAGCTGGGCGGTGCCGAAGAACCTGCCCGACAGCCCGTCGGAGAACCGCCTCGCCGTGCACACCGAGGACCATCCGATGGAGTACCTGACCTTCCACGGGACCATCCCGAAAGGTGAGTACGGCGGCGGCGACATGATCGTCTGGGACAGCGGCACGTACGACACCGAGAAGTTCAACGACCACGCCCCGGACGGTCCCGCCAAGGGCGGTGAGGTGATCGTCACGCTGCACGGCAGCAAGGTCGACGGCCGTTACGCGCTGATCCAGACCGAGGGCAAGAACTGGCTCGCGCACCGGATGAAGGATCAGGGCAACCCGACCTTCGAGGATTTCGCGCCGATGCTCGCCACCCACGGCTCGGTCGAGAAATACACCGCCAAACAGTGGGCGTTCGAAGGAAAGTGGGACGGCTACCGGCTGCTGGTCGACGCCGACCACGGCAAGCTCTGCCTGAAATCCCGCAGCGGCCGCGACGTCACCGGCGAGTATCCCCAACTACGTTCCCTCGCAGCCGATCTCGCCGACCATCACGTGGTGCTCGACGGGGAGGTCGTCGCGCTCGACGACAAGGGTGTGCCCAGTTTCGGGGAGTTGCAGAACCGCGCCAGGTCCACCCGCGTCGAGTTCTGGGCGTTCGACATCCTGCGTCTCGACGGCCGCTGGCTGCTGAAGGCAAAGTACCGGGACCGCCGAAAGTTGTTGGAAACCCTGGCTGGTGGTGGCGGGCTGACCGTTCCGCCACTGCTCGACGGTGACGGCCCCGAGGCGCTCGAACATGCCCGCGAACGCAAGTGGGAAGGCGTGGTCGCCAAGAAGTGGGACTCCACCTACCAGCCCGGGCGGCGCTCGTCGGCGTGGATCAAGGACAAGCTGTGGAACACCCAGGAAGTGGTGATCGGCGGCTGGCGGCAAGGTGAGGGTGGGCGCAGCAGTGGTATCGGCGCGTTGCTCCTCGGTATCCCCGGGCCGGATGGACTGCAGTTCGTCGGACGTGTCGGCACCGGGTTCACCGAGAAGGACCTGGCGAACCTGAAGAAGACGCTCGCTCCACTGCACACCAAGGAATCGCCCTTCGCCGCAAGGCTTCCCACCCAGGACGCCAAAGGTGTGACGTTCGTCCGGCCCGAATTGGTGGGCGAGGTGCGCTACAGCGAACGCACGGGTGACGGCAGGCTGCGCCAACCGTCGTGGCGCGGGCTGCGCCTGGACAAATCGCCCGACGAGGTGGTGTGGGAGTAGTTGTCTGCTCCCGGTGCCGAAGTCGGGTCAGGGGGAAACGGACGCGGTGGCGATCGCCTGCTGCAGCCCGCGGGTCGCCAACTGATCGGCCAGCTCGTTGTCGGGGACCCCGGAGTGGCCCTTCACCCAGAACCATTCGACATGGTGCCGCGCGCAGGCGGTCTGCAGCCGCCGCCACAGGTCGGCGTTCTTCACCGGCTGCCTTGCGGCGGTGAGCCAGCCGTTGCGCTCCCACCCGAGCACCCACTTGGTGATGCCGTTGCGGACATACGTGCTGTCGGTGTGCAGGTGCACCAGCACAGGTCTGGTGAGCGTTTCCAGCGCCATGATCGGAGCGGTCAGCTCCATCCGGTTGTTGCTCGTCACCCCGGGTTCCCCGCCGCACATCTCGCGGAGGTGTCCGCGACATCGCAGCACGGCTCCCCATCCACCGGGGCCCGGGTTGGGCCGGCATCCGCCGTCGGTGTGGATGATCACGACGGCGGTGGGGTCGGCCATGCACTGAGGATAGGCGCCGAGATCATCGCCGTTGGGACCGACATCCCCAGGTCACGATGTCGCACCGTCGTTATCCGTCGCCCGGGCTGCACCGCGGCCTGCACCGGCGCGGTGAGCCCACCGAAGAACGACGCCGTCGCATCGATGTCGGCGACGAGGTAGGTGATGCCCCACAGGGTGGACGGGCCCTCCCGGGCCGTGTCAGGTGCGCCGACCACCTCGAGAACCACCTCTCCCAGCCGGAAGAAAATCTGACGTATCGGGCGGCCGCCGAGCTCGGCGTCGCGCTCACGGCGGGCTGCCACGTCCACAGCGGCCAGCGATTCGACGGTCCGCTTCAGGTCAGGTGACAGAAGCACGACGTGGTCGACCGCGGTGACCCCGTTCGCGTGGGCGGCGGGCTCGGCGGCCGTGGCCAAGGACCTCGCCGTGGGGATTCCGTCGAGGAGCGAGTCCCCCTGCACGTTCCGCAATGACCACCCGACGATGCCGCTGCCGCGGGCGCGGCCGACGAGTCGGACCCGCACCCCGCCGATCCGGCACACGTCATCGGCATCGACGCTGAAGCCTGCCCGTGCCCATGCATCCGCGGGATCGGCGACCTGGAACTCGTCGACGGTGACAGGCATGGCTGGGCGCACGCGACCGAGGGTACGTCGGCCTCCGACGGCGAGGCCGACCACAACCGCGGGGCGAGGCGGGAGGTGTCGTCCAGGGTTGTCGGATCGCGGGTAAGGCTTCCTATCCGCCAGGTGAGGAGCTAGGTGTGGCGCCGGTCGTGCAGTCGGGTGGGGACGCGGCCCAACAGGACACCCAGCGCCAGCATTCCGACGGCCAGCCCGAGGTGCAGCCAGTTGTCGGCGGTGTTGAGCGGCACGAAGTTCGCCGCCGAATCGTGGTCGATCAGCAGGCCATAGAGCCACAGCGCCGCGTACACGACGCCACCGCCGATCAGGTACCACTTCGCCGCGTTGAACGTGCCGTGCAGCGCGACCCCGAGCACGCCGAACACCAGATGCACGACGTTGTGCAGCGCGGACACCGCGAAGATCCCGAGCAGCATGGCCCCGGAGCGGTGACCCGCGAAGGCCAGCTCGTCGTAGTGGCTGGTGATGCCGGGAATGAAACCCAGGACGCCGACGAGCAGGAAAACCGCACCCACTGCCAGCGCCGCCTTCTGGACGGGCGCCTTGTCCCAGCTCGGCGCGGCCGTCGGCGTGCCCTGCGTTCCCGGTGTTGCCATCGATGAGCCCCTTTCTGGTGTGCTGCGCGTCTGCGGTACCCGGTTCGCCGTGGCGGAAACCGGTTCACCGGACTGGGCCGAATGCCATCCTGCCATCGCCTTCCAGATGCTGATGGGGAGCGCATCGTGGCGCACCTCGCCAACACCGTGCACCCTGCTGCCTTACCGGGAGGCCAGCCGGCGCCGGATCCGCGACGTCTCGACAGTCGTCGAGCGCTAGGTGATCGTCACGCCACCGTCGACGACGATCGTCTGCCCGGTCACGTAGCCGCCGGCGTCCGACGCCAACCACACCAGCGTGGCGGCGAGTTCCTCGGGGTCTCCCGGCCGGCCGAGTGCCGCGCGTCCGATGACGCTCTCGAGGTAGCCGGGCTTGTACTGATCGGTCATCTCCGAGTGGAAGAATCCCGGCGCGATCGCGTTGACGCGGATGCCCTTGCGAGTCCCCCACTGCTGGGCCAGATCTCGTGTCAGCCCCGCGATCGCCGCCTTGCTCGCGCTGTAGGCCGCCTGCGGCAGGCCGGCCGTGGTGATGCCGAGGATGCTCGAGATGTTGACGACCGAACTGCCCGGGCCCATCACCCGCCCGCAGGCCTGCGCCGCCCAGTAGGCGCCGTTGAGGTTGACGTCGACGACGGCCCGGAACTCCTCCGGCGTCTCACGGGTGGCGGGTACGGCGGTGCCGACGCCGGCGTTGTTGACCAGCACGTCGACGTGCCCGAACTCTGCCATCGCCGCATCGACCAGCGCCTGGCACTGCGCCGGATCGGCGACGTCGGTGGCCACCGGCAACGCACGGCCCCCCGCCCCACGAACCAGCTCGGCGGTGCCTTCCAATTTCTCGACGCGGCGGGCGGCCAGCACGACATCCGCGCCGGCCTCGGCGCACGCCTTGGCGAACGCCACCCCGAGACCCGAAGAGGAGCCGGTGACGATGACAACCTTGTCGTCGAGACGAAATTTGTCCAAAACTGGCATGGGCCATCTCACCACACCGCATCGGCAGGATGCTGCGCCGTCCAGGGCGGGCGGTGGGAAGCGGTTTCGCTAAGGTGATGATCAATCCGGGGGTTCAGCCTCAGCCCCGTACTGCTGTCACCCGCCCGAGGTGATCCCATAACAAGACATATCGACTCCACCGTCCGCCCGGTGCGCACCCGTGTGGAGATCATGGATCCGGATGAGGCCGCGGCATTCCTCGACGATGCCTACGGTGCCCGGATCCGTTTGAGGAGGCTGCCCGATCCGCCGGTCGGCGACACCGTACTGACGCACACCCGCTACGACGCCGGGTGTTTCGTGATCGACGACGTGGAGTTCGTCGGGGAGTTCACCGCATCGCCGGACGCGTTGCACAAGGTGGCCGCGGTGTGGGTGACCCGGGGCCGGGTGTCGGGCAGATGCGACGGACAAGACGGGCTGGCCCGCGCGGGGCAGGTCACCCTGCTGTCGCAACCGGATCTCCCGCACCAGGCCGCATTCGAGAACACCGCGTTGACCGCGGTGCTTCTCGGCCCCGCACTGCTCGCCAGCGTTGCGACGGGAGTGCCCGGAGAGGAGGGTCCACAGCCCCTCCGGTTCTCCCTCTTCCATCCTGTCGACGAGAACGCCGGACGGCTCTGGCAACAGACGGTGCAGTACGTGAAGAACTGCGTACTTGCCGACGACGCGCGCACCACCGCCTCGGTACTCGGCCATGCCGCAAGGTTGCTGGCAGCCGTGACGCTCTCCGCATTCCCGAGCACGCTGACGGCCGAGTCGGGTATCGACGACCGCGATGCCAGACCGGCACTGCTGCAGCGAGCGATCGACTACATCGAGGCCAATCTCACCAACGACATCACGCTCGGCGACATCGCCGCGGCCGTCTACGTCTCCCCACGGGCAGTGCAGTACATGTTCCGTCGCCACCTGGACACGACGCCGCTGCAATACCTGCGCCGTGCGCGGCTGCATTGCGCTCACCTCGACCTGGTCGCCGCCGACCGGTCACATGAGACGGTCAGCCAGATCGCCGCGAGGTGGGGGTTCGCGCACACCGGCAGGTTTGCGGTGATGTATCGCGAGGAATACGGTCTGAGCCCGCATGCCACGCTCCGCGCGTGATCCGCGGTCGTCAGAGAGCGGCGCTGGAGCAGTATTCTTGCGGAGGGTGACGACGGAAGGGGGTGCGCATGTCGACACGGTCCGAAAGTGCCATCGCGCTCCGGCTCGCCGAGTTGGTGCGCGATCTCGGGGGACGGTTCGACGCCTCCGCGCAAGCTGTGCTCGACGAGCTCGCTGGCAGTGTCGTGGGGCTCCTGCCGGGGGCGCAGTACTGCGGAATCACCACCGCGACCCGCGACGGTGCGGTGGAGACCGTCGGTGCGACGCATCCCTTCGCCTTCGTCCTCGACGAGATCCAGGACCGCAGGCAGGAGGGGCCGTGCCTGTCGGCCGCGTGGAATCAGCTCACCATCGCCGTCGATGACCTGACTGTCGACCAGCGGTGGCCCCGCTTCCGGCTCGATGCGCTGGCCGAGACGCCCATCCGCTCGGTGCTGTCGTTCCAACTCTTCACCAGCCGCAAGCAGGCGGGCGCCCTCAACTTCTATGCCGAGCAACCCGGTGCCTTCGACGGAGGGGCCGTCGAAGAGGGTCTGACGTTGGCGGCGCACACCGCCATCGCGTGGCATATCGCGCGGCGGGACGAACAATTCCGTAGCGCCTTGGCGTCACGCGACATCATTGGCCAGGCCAAGGGCATCATCATGGAACGGTTCGACGTCGATGCGGTGCAGGCGTTCGAACTACTCAAGCGCCTGTCACAGGACACCAACACCCCGCTGGTCGTGGTCGCCGAGCGGCTGATCAACGCCGATCATCCCGCACGATGAACGCCACGCCGCACGAGCCGGACGCACACAGTTCCGCTGTCGCCCGTGCGGAGTCGGCGCGCACTCGAGCGGAGGAACTGCAGCAGCGAGGTGGCGAGCTAACTGACGGCGGCGCAGCGACGGCCGCAACCGTCGAACGCGCGCGTGAACGGGCGGAGCGGGCGCTCGAGCGAGCGGCCGATGCACACAACGCCGCCGCGTCCCGACACTCGGATGCCGGCGCGGCGCACCGCAGGGCAGCGGCGGCGCATGAGCAGGCTGCGGTGTTCGCCTCCGACGACGTGGCCGACGTCCACCAGGATGCGGCGGCCCGGCACCGCGACGCTGCCGAGCAGCACGACTCGGCGGCCGTCGAGCAGAGCCGACTCCAGCGCGAAGACGAGCGAAGGACGACTAGGAACCCGTCAGCGCTGGGCTTCCATCAGCAGTAGTGCACCGTTGACCGCATCGCCGACACCGAATCCCCGGCAGGTGATCCGCAGTCGGATGTCACGGCCGCGTCGGTTGGTGGCGTCGACCACGGTTTGCTCCATGCTCGAGGGATCGACGAACGCCCCGCCGATCAGCGGCTTGATCTCCGCCGTGGGCAACCCGATATCCAACGCCGGCAACGGCTTGCCCACGGCCTCCTCCGACCGCAGCCCCCACATGTCCTCACTGCCTCGGTTCCATGCGACGACCCGCATCTCGCGATCGACGATGATCAGTCCCAGATGTATCGAATCGAGTAGCGACCTCACGAACGACCGGGACTCGTCGAGTTCGACGCTGCGCTCCCGCAGCGTGTCGTTGATGGTGTGCAGTTCGTCGTTCGTGGACTGCAACTCCTCGTTCATCGTCTCGAGTTCTTCGTTGGTGGACTGCAGTTCCTCGTTGGTGGTCTCGAGCTCCTCGATCGTGGATTGCAGTTCCTCGTTGGTGGTCTCGAGTTCCTCGTTGGTGGTCTCGAGTTCTTCGTTGGTGGATTGCAGTTCCTCGTAGGCGGACTCGAGTTGGCGGTTGCCCTCGGTGACCTTGTCCAGCAGACCGCGAGTGGAGGTGACGTCGAAGAAGGCGATGGAGATCCCCAGCAAGCCGCCGTTGTTGTCGACCAGCGGATTGAAGTGCACCTCATACCACGTGTCGGTGACTCCACTGCGACGCCACCGCACATCGCGGACCAAGGTCGATCGGCGCTCTGCCTTGACCCGCTCGAGAAAGCTGCGCAGTTCGAGAGGCCGGTAGGAAAACTCCAGGTCCCGCAAGAGGCGGCCGACGTCGCGCGGGGACAACGCGAATATCCGCTCGGCCTGCTCGTTCACCATGGCCACCGTGTCGTCGCCGGTCACCACGATTTGCGGAACCGGCCCCGCCCGGAAGGCGCATTCGCGTAAGGGATCGAGACTCGACAGGTCGCCGTGCCGCAACAGTGGCGAAGCCGCGTCGAACCGGTCGGGGTCGGCCTGGGAGCCGGCAGCCTTCCGGAACACCCGGCTGTCCATGTCCACTGCGGTGAACTTGTCGCTGTGGCTGAGCAGCATCTCGGCATGGCCGAGGAAGATGAAACCCTGCGGTGCCAACGCGAAATGCAGTCGCCCCAGCACCATCTTCTGCGTCTCGCCGTTGAGGTACATCAGCGTGTTACGGCACAGCAGCAGGTCCACGCGGGAGATGGGTGCATCCTTCACAAGGTCGTTGCGTCCGAAGATGACACCCCTGCGCAGATCCTTGCGAAACAGGAATCGCCCGTTGCTCGGCTCGAAATAACGCGAGCGGAGGTCCGCCGGCACGGATTCGAGTTCCTTCTCGGTGTAAGACCCCGCACGGGCGGCGGCCAGTGCATGCTCGTCGACGTCGGTCGCGTAGATCTTCACCCGGCGTCGGAAATCCTCGGGGCCTATCGCCTCCGCCAACAGGATCGCGGCGCTGTACGCCTCCTGGCCCGACGCGCAGCCCGCACTCCAGACCCGGATCTGGTCCTTGGGCCCCCGGGCGGCGAGAAGTTCCGGAACGACGGTGTCCCTGATGAAATCCCATGCCGGCGGGTCGCGGAAGAACGCGGTGACGTTGATCAGGATCGTGTTGAACAGCGCGTCGAACTCGTCGGGGTTCGCTTGTAGCGCGTCCAGATATTCTTCGAAGGTCTGGTAGCCGGCCGAATCCATGCGGTGCCGGACCCGCCGCATCAGCGACGCGCGTTTGTAGCCGGTGAAGTCGAACCCCCGGGGCATCGCGCAGGTAGTGCAGCAGGGCCTCGAATGCCTGGTCCGTCTCGCCGTTAAAGGTTTCGTCTCCGCTGTCGCCCCGATGTCTGTGGATCGACCATACGCTCACACCGACTCGTCATCCTTTACAGCCGGTTCTCCGGGCCGAGGACCGCCCACACCGTTTTCCCACCGGGCGTCGGTGCGGTGCCCCATACCCGGCTGAGTGCGGCGACGATCTGCAGTCCGGTCGGCGCAGCCGCCGGCTGCTCCCGGGGGCTGGGGGGTTCGCGGCTGGTATCGACTACCGCCACCGTCAGTTCCGTTCCGTTGGTCTCCAAGCGCAGATCGGCTTGGCTGTCGGTGTGTTCGAGGACGTTCTCCACCAGCGCCGTGACGATCACCTTGGCGACGGGAACCATCTCGGTGAGTGACCAACCCGTCAGCCACTCGTCGACGAGTTCCCGGGAGCGCGACAGGCTCGGCGGACCGGGCGGCAACGTCGCCAGCGCCCGGCGCCGGTAGGTCGGTTCGCTGTCGGACGCCATCGCGCGCAGCGCGTCGTCGACCGTCGGGTACACCGGCACGTACCGGGCGACACCGTTGCGGGCAAGGGCTTCCCTGCCCTGCGGGTGTTCGCACACCAGGGCGATGGGAATCTCCGGCCACCGCTGGACGTGCCAGCGGGCGCTGGTGAAGACCGCCAGGGCAGTTTCGGCGGGCACCGATAGCTCGGAGATGTCGACGATCACGGCCCGTGGCTCGTCCAGCGCCGCCTTGATGATGCGGTCGCGCAGCGGTAGGTAGGTGGTGCTGTCGAGGGTTCCGCGTACCCTCAGTACCGCCGCCTCGCCGTGGGTCTCCGCGGCGACGGCAAGCGTCCCTACCGCGTCACCGTTCACTGTGGGCTTCCAAATCCGGCGCCTCCGCCAACCTTTCTCCGAGCACCTGGACCGCCCGTTCGGCCTCGTCGGCTGTTTGGACATAGCGCGTGGCCCGGGTGCCGGGTCCGACGGTGTCGGCCAGCCTTCTCGACATCTTGGCCTTCTCCTGGAGGCTGCGCAGCGCGATCCACAAAGCGTTCTCGACCTCGTCGTCGCGGGCCTGCAGCAGGGCGTCGGCCGTCCAGGCATGACCGACCCGGCAACGGAAGCTCTGCTCGCTGGTGGACATCAAGGAGCCGTTGCAGTCGGGGCAGGTGTATCCGGACGGCGGGCCCAACCTCTCGGAGTCGAAGTTGCTCGAGAATCTCCGCCCCATCGCGATGCGGTTCTCCAATTCCATGCCTGGGTCGCGTTCCATCTTGAGTTCCTCGGTCTTCGTGGCGGCCAGGCTGCTGAGGAAGGCGCCGATCTCCTTGGCGGGGATCCGGTGATCGGCGACCCCGGCCTGGATGGCATTGGTCGGCATCGCCGGGAACAGGGCTTGGTCGGGGTCCTGTACGGCGGTGGTGCCACCTCGTGATCGGATGGCCGCCATCCCGAGCACACCGTCGTCGAGCACTCCGGACATCAACACACCGACCGCGCGGGGTCCGAACGTCAACGCGACCGACCGGAACAGCGCGTTGATCGCGGGCCGGTGCCCGTTCTCTGTCGGCCCCTCCGACAGCACCACGCGGTGTTCGGCGACCAGGAGGTGGTGATCCGGTACCGCGACGGTGACCCGGCCAGGTTGCAGCGGTGCCCCGGCTTCGGCCGACACGGCGGGCAGCGGGCCGCTGCGATCGACGATCCGGGCCAGCACGCTCGGGGACGAGGGCGGCACGTGCAACACCATCAGAACCGCGTAGGGCAGGTCATCCGGAAGACCGGCGGCGAGAGTGGTGAGCGCCTCCACACCGCCCGCGGACGCGCCGACCGCGACCACACCCCGCAGGGCGCGGTCTCCGTTCACGCTTCCGACGGCCACTTGCGGCGTGTACCCTTTCCCGGGATCGGCAATCGGATTACCGCCGCCCGATCGCGTTTCCGGCGACGGATGTTTGAAGATCGACGGGCCGGGAACGCCACCGCCGTGAGTGTGGCGAAAACCTTCTATAAGCCTCTGGCCCTCGCGAGCAGCATCGTCGGTGGCCTGATAGCCAGCAAGGTCTTCTCTGAGATCTGGCAGCGGGCGAACCCGGCCGGAACCGAACCGCCGGACCCTGAGGATCTGCGGAGCTCCATGAAGGAGATCTTCATCGCCGCCGCCCTTCAGGGGTTGATCGTCGGCGTGGTCCGGGCTGCCCTTGCGCGGGGGCAGGCCAAAGGATTCGCGGCGCTGACCGACGAGAACCCTCGGTGACGGCAACTGCGGCATCATGATCGGATGCCAACGCCGCAGACCTGGCTGACCCGAAACGTCCGATTGCTTTCGGCGGTCTCGTTCCTGCAGGACGCCGCCAGCGAGTTGCTCTATCCGCTGCTGCCGATCTACCTGACCTCGGTGCTGGGTGCGCCGGCGTCGGTGGTCGGGGCGGTGGAGGGCGCCGCCGAGGGAGCGGCCTCCCTGACCAAACTGGCATCCGGGCCGCTGGGGGACCGGTTCTCTCGACGGCCGTTGATCGCCACCGGCTACGGGATGGCGGCGCTGGGAAAGGTGATCATCGCGGTCGCCGGAACGTGGCCGGGGGTGTTGGCCGGTCGAGTCACCGACCGGCTCGGCAAGGGGCTGCGCGGCGCACCGCGCGACGCGTTGCTGGTCGACGGTGTCGAGCCGGCCGTACGGGGCCGGGTCTTCGGATTCCACCGCACCATGGACACTTTCGGCGCGGTGGTGGGGCCGTTGCTCGGGCTGGCCGGCTACGAACTGCTCGACCAACAGATCGCCCCGTTGCTGTGGGTCGCGGTGGTCCCCGCGGCGCTGTCCGTGGCGCTGGTGTTTCTGGTGCGTGAACGGGCGAGGGCGGTGGTGCCGGCCGCGCGGCCGCCGCTGTTCTCGGGGGTCCGGGGCCTCCCTCGGCGATACTGGCGGGTGACCGCCCTGCTGGTCGCATTCGGGGTGATCAACTTCCCCGACGCGCTGCTTCTGCTGCGGCTGAACGAGATCGGTTTCTCCGTCGTCGAGGTGATCCTGGCCTACGTCGCTTACAACGTGGTGTACGCATCGGCGAGTTACCCGGCCGGCGCGCTGGCCGACCGCGTCGGCAAACCCGCCGTGTTCGCGGTCGGGCTGGGATTCTTCGCCGTCGGCTACACCGGGTTGGGCCTGACCCGCGACATCGTCGCCGCGTGGCTGCTGATCGGGGTCTACGGGCTGTTCACCGCGTGCACCGACGGCGTCGGCAAGGCGTGGATCTCGTCTCTGGTGGGGGCCGACGTGCAGGCCGGTGCGCAGGGGGTGTTCCAGGGCGCGAGCGGCTTCGCGATTCTGGCGGCCGGGCTGTGGGCGGGCCTGCTCTGGGGTGCCGACGGCACGGTTCCGCTGTTGGTCTCCGGCGTGGCTGGTGGAGTTTTCGCCGTGGCGGTCGCAGTGCTCGCCGCGCGGCACCGCTGATTTGCCGTCGCCCCGGCGGGTATGTCGGGGTCATGACAGAACTTGTCGCCGACGCCCTCGTGGCTCGGCTGCGCGACTGGGGTGCCGACCGGGTGTTCGGCTACGCAGGTGACGGCATCAACACCTTGCTCGGGGCGCTGCAGCGCTCCGGTGCACCGGAATTCGTCTCGACTCGGCACGAGGAACTGGCGGCGTTCACGGCCTGCGGCCACGCCAAGTACACCGGCCGGGTGGGCGTTTGCATGGCCACCCAGGGCCCCGGCGCCATCCACCTGCTGGCCGGCCTCTACGACGCGAAACTCGACAAGCGGCCCGTGGTGGCGATCGTCGGGCAGGTGGTGTCGACCGCGCTCGGCAGCGGCTACCTACAGGAGGTCGACCTGCACGTGCTGTTCAAGGACGTGTGCGGGCAGTATGTGCAGACGGTGTTCGCACCGGAGCAGGCGCTGATGGCCCTCGACAACGCGATGCGCACGGCGATCGCGACGTCGACGCCCACCGCCCTGATCATTCCGCACGACGTGCAACAGGCCGAGATGCCGGAGCATTTGGCACACAGCCACGGTGTGATGCCGTCGACGGCGGTGAGCGCGCAGGCCCGGGTCGCCGCGCCCGACGATCAGATCCGTTCGGCTGCCGCCGTTCTCAACGCCGGTCAGCGAGTCGCGCTGCTGGTCGGTCGCGGCGCCGCCGGTGCGGCGGACGAGATCGCCCGAGTGGTCGAGACCCTCGGGGCGGGGGTGACGACGTCATTGCTGGGCAAGCCGGTGCTCGACGAGGGCGAGCCGTGGCACACCGGCGTCATGGGCCACCTCGGCACCACCGCGAGCGCGGAGTTGATGGCGAACTGCGACACGTTGCTGATCGTCGGCTCGAACGATCCGTGGACAGAGTTCTACCCGGCACCCGGGCAGGCCAAGGCCGTGCAGATCGACATCCAGGCGCGGGTGATCGGTGCGAAGTATCCCGTCGACGCACCGGTCGTCGGACAAGCCGCCCAAGCGCTTTCGGCGTTGTCGGCGCTGCTCGAGCCGAAAGAGGATCGCGGCTGGCAAAATCAGGTGCGTCGGTGGCGGGAGCAGTGGGGCGAGGAGGCCAGGCGACGGGCCGCTGTCCAGACCACTGACGCCAATCCCGAGGCCGTGGTCCGGGCACTGTCGGACCACCTGCCTGCCGACGCACGCGTGGCGGTGGACGTCGGCTCGTCGACGTACTGGTACGCCCGCCATCTGCGGTTGCCGCCCGGTGTTCCCGCGCACGTATCCGGCTACCTCGCCGCGATGGGTTGTGCGCTGCCGTACGGCGTCGCCGCCAAACTCGACGCGCCACAACGGCCGGTGGTTGCGCTGGTCGGTGACGGGGCGATGCAGATGAGCGGACTGCTTGAGCTCGTCACGGTCGCCGACCGCTGGCGGTCGTGGGCGGATCCCCGGTTCGTGGTGCTGGTCCTGCACAACGCGGACCTCACCGAGGTGTCGTGGGAACAGCGCGAGATGGAGGGCAATCCGCGCTTCGAGGCATCACAGGACGTACCGCGGTTCCCGTACGCCGACTATGCCGAATTGCTTGGGCTGCGCGGTATCCGGGTGATCGACTCGGCTGCCGCGGACGACGCCTGGGCGGCAGCGTTGTCGGCCGACCGGCCGACGGTCATCGAGGCGGTGGTCGGCGGCGACACCCCACTGCTGCCGCCGCTGATGCCCGACGGCAAGGCCGACAAGGTGCTCGACGCTGTCGCGCACGAAGAGGACGATGCGCCCGGCAGACGCGTCGCCGACCAGCGCCGCGGCGAGGACAGCGCCTGGCGGTGAGGTGTCACGGGCCTGCCGAACGCGAACTCGTGACTGGTGTTTCGCCCGGATTCGAGCACCGGCTCAGGTCCGCGCGGAAGCGGCCGCGGTTTGGGACACCGCCGCCAGGGTAGAGACCACGGCATGGCTGACGATGCGTCCACGAAGGAGCGCGCACCCGACCCGGACGACCCGCGCAAGCCGGAATCGCCGACCGACCTGACCAAACCTTCGGGGCTCTACGTGCTGCGTAAGACCGCCCGCGAATTCGGCCACGACCAATGCACCGACCTCGCCGCGGCGCTGACCTACTACGCCGTACTGTCGCTGTTCCCCGCCGTGCTGGTGATGGTGTCGCTGCTCGGCGTCTTCGGCCAGGGGCAGCGCACCACCGACGCCCTGCTCGACATCGTCTCGGAGGTCGCGCCGGCCTCGACGGTCGACACTCTGCGTCCCACCATCCAGCAACTCGTCGAGTCGCCGTCTGCGGGTTTCGCGTTCGTCATCGGTATCCTCACCGCACTGTGGTCGGCCTCTGGATACGTCGGCGCATTCAGCCGGGCGATGAACCGGATCTACGAGATCGGCGAAGGCCGCCCGGTGTGGAAGCTGCGTCCGCTGCAACTCGTCCTGACCTTCGCGGCGCTGCTCGCGGCGGCACTGGTGGCGTTCATGCTGGCGGTCAGCGGCCCGGTGGCCGAAGCCGTCGGCAACGCGATCGGCCTCGGGGAGGCGGCGGTGACCGTGTGGAGTATCGGCCGATGGCCGATCATCCTGATCCTCGTCGTCATCGCCGTCGCGGTGCTCTACTACGTCACGCCCAACGTCCAGCAGCCCAAATTCCGGTGGATCAGCCTCGGTGCCGGGCTGGCCATCCTCACCTGGATCGTCGCCTCCGTGGCGTTCGGGATCTACGTCGCGAACTTCGGCAGCTACAACAGGACCTACGGGACGCTGGCCGGCGTCGTCGTCTTCCTGCTGTGGCTGTGGATCACCAACCTCGCACTGCTGTTCGGCGCGGAACTCGACGCCGAACTCGAACGGGGCCGCCAGCTGCAGGCCGGTCTGCCCGCCGAGCGTGAGCTGCAGCTGCCGCCGCGCGACACCCGCGTCATCGAGAAGAAGGAAGCCGCGAGCGAAGAGGACGTCGAACGCGGTGAGGCCCTGCGACGTAGCCGGGGCCGCGACGACGGCTGACCCACTCACCCGGGCATACTCACCTGCGTGACTCGACGGATCCACGTCATCGGCATCGGTGCGGGCGACCCGGATTACGTGACCGCCCAGGCCGTCGCGGCGCTCAACGACACCGACGTGTTCTTCGCGATGGACAAGGGTGAGGCCAAAGACGACCTCGTCGCGTTGCGTCGCCTCATTTGCGAACGGTTCATCTCCGAACCCGGCTACCGCTTCGTCGAGATGCCCGATCCGGCGCGGGCCAAGACCGGTGACTACCGCAGGGCCGTCGACCAGTGGCACGCCGCCCGCGCGCAGATGTGGGCCGAGGCGATCGAACGCGAACTCGCCGACGACGGGGTCGGCGCCTTCCTCGCGTGGGGTGACCCGTCGCTCTACGACAGCACACTGCGCATCCTCGACCGGGTGGCCGTCCACGTCGACATCGACTACGACGTCATCCCCGGCGTCACCGCCATCCAGGCGCTCACCGCACGGCACCGGGTCCCGCTCAACGACGTCGGCGAACCGGTGCTCATCACCACCGGGCGGCGGTTACGGGAACACGGCCTGACCGGGACCGCGGTGGTCATGCTCGACGGTGACTGCGCGTTCACCCAAACCCCCGCGCCGACCCGGATCTGGTGGGGCGCCTACCTCGGCACCGCCGACGAACTGCTCGTCTCCGGGACCGTCGGCGAGGTGGGGGAGCGGATCGTCACGCTGCGCGCCGAGGCCCGGCAACGACACGGCTGGATCATGGACACCTACCTGCTTCGCGCCTGAGCCTCCCGGGTGTCTATACCGACGGCTCCTGGTGGACGGCTCCTGGTGGACGGCGATCTGTGCCAAATCCTGCTGTCGATCGTGAGTTGGGTGCCGTCTTTGCTCAGTGGCGGTGTCCTCTCGCACGACTGACGGCACACTGGACTCATGCCGGAACTGCCCGAGGTCGAAGCACTGGCGGACCACCTGCGGCGCCACGCCGTCGGACTGCCGATCGGACGAGTCGACGTGTCGGCGTTCTCGGTGCTCAAGACGTTCGACCCGCCGATCACCGCACTGCACGGCCGTGAGGTCACCGGCGCGCACCGCTGGGGCAAGTACCTCGGGCTGCAGGCCGGTGACCTCCATCTGATCACTCATCTGTCCCGCGCCGGCTGGCTGCGCTGGTCGGACAAGCTGGCGGCCGTTCCGCTGAAACCCGGCAAGGGGCCGATCGCCCTACGGGTGCACCTCGGGCCCCCGGGTGCGGCGCCCGGTTTCGACCTCACCGAGGCAGGCACCCAGAAGCGGCTGGCGGTCTGGCTCGTCGACGACCCGGTGAACGTCCCCGGGATCGCGACGCTCGGACCGGACGCGCTGGAGTTGACCACCGAGGACCTCGGTGCCCTGCTGGGCAAGCAGGGTGGCCGCATCAAGACCGTGATCACCGACCAGAAGGTGATGGCCGGGATCGGCAACGCCTACAGCGACGAGATCCTGCACCTGGCGCGGTTGTCGCCGTTCGCCACCGCCAACAAACTCACCACCGCCCAACTGGGCACCCTGCACGATGCGATGTGTTCGGTGCTCACAGACGCGGTCTGTCGGTCGGTGGGCCAGCAGGCCGCGACGCTCAAGGGGGAGAAGCGGTCTGGGCTACGGGTGCATGCGCGTACCGGTCTACCGTGTCCGGTGTGTGGGGACACGGTGCGTGAGGTGTCGTTCGCCGACAAGTCGTTCCAGTACTGCCCGACGTGTCAGACCGGTGGCAGGGTGCTCGCCGACCGCCGGATGTCGCGCCTGCTGAAGTAGCGATGCCGGCACTGTCCGAGGAAAGGCGTCGACGCCTTAGGCCGATCGCCCTCGCGCGGTTCGGTAGCGACGCACCAGGGCGTCGGTCGAGGTGTCCGACTGCTCGGCCGGTGACCCGTCGCCGGTGAGGACCGGCAGCAGCGCCTTGGCCTGGGTCTTGCCCAGCTCCACACCCCACTGGTCGAAGCTGTCGATACCCCAGACGACGCCCTCGGTGAACACCTGGTGTTCGTAGAGCGCGATCAGCTGGCCGACCACCGAAGGGGTCAGCTTGGTCGCGAGAATGCTTGTCGTGGGCCGGTTCCCGGGCATCACCTTGTGCGGTACGACGTCGGCGGGAGTGTCCGCCGGAAGATCACGGGCGATTTCCGCCGCATCTCTGCCGAAGGCCAGCACCTGGGTCTGGGCGAAGAAGTTGCTCATCAACAGGTCGTGCATGCTGCCGGTGCCGTCGGCGGTCGGCAGGTCGTCGGTGGGCTGGGAGAACCCGATGAAGTCGGCGGGTACCAGCCGAGTGCCCTGGTGCAGCAGTTGGTAGAACGCGTGCTGGCCGTTGGTTCCCGGCTCGCCCCAGAAGATCTCACCGGTGTCGGTCCCGACGGCTGACCCGTCGGCGCGCACCGACTTGCCGTTGGACTCCATCGTCAGCTGCTGCAGGTACGCCGCGAAGCGCGACAGGTCGTTCGAATACGGCAGCACCGCGCGCGACTGCGCACCGAAGAAGTTCGAGTACCACAGCCCGATCAGGCCCAGCAGCACAGGCGCATTGGCCTCAAGCGGTGTCGAGCGGAAATGCTCGTCGACCAGGTGGAACCCGGCCAGGAACTCGGCGAACCGCTGCCTGCCGATCACCGCCATCACGGCCAGCCCGATCGCGGAGTCCACCGAGTACCGGCCGCCGACCCAGTCCCAGAATCCGAACATGTTGTCGGTGTCGATGCCGAACTCGTCGACCAGCTTCTTGTTGGTCGACACCGCCACGAAGTGCTTGGCCACGGCGTCGTCACCGAGCGCGTCGGTCAGCCAACGCCGGGCGGCCGTCGCGTTGGTCAGCGTCTCCAGCGTGGTGAAGGTCTTAGAGGCGACGATGAACAACGTGGTGGCCGGATCGAGTCCGTCGAGCGTGGCGACCAGATCGGCCGGGTCGACGTTGGACACGAAGCGCGCCGAGATGCCGGCGTCGGCGTAGTGCCGCAACGCCTGATACACCATCACCGGCCCCAGATCCGAGCCGCCGATACCGATGTTGACGACGGTGCTGATGCGCTGCCCGGTCGCGCCTGTCCACTCGCCACGGCGCAGCCGATCGGTGAAATCGCCCATCCGGTCCAACACGTCGTGCACGTCGGCGACCACGTCCTGACCGTCGACGGTCAACTGCGCATCACGCGGCAGCCGCAGCGCGGTGTGCAGCACGGCACGGTCCTCGGAGGTGTTGATGTGCACGCCGGCGAACATCGCGTCGCGGCGCTGCTCCAACCCGGCCGCACCCGCGAGGTCCACCAGCAGCTGCAGCGTCTCCCGCGTCACCCGGTGCTTGCTGTAGTCGATGTAGAGATCACCCACCGACACCGTCAGCTCCGTGCCGCGCGACGGATCCTCGTCGAACAACTCCCGCAGATGCCGACCTCGGATGTGATCGTGATGGCGGATGAGCGCCCGCCAGGCGGAAGTCGCCGCGATGTCGGGAATCTGGTGAGCATCGGAATCCATGACCAAGACCCTAGTGCGGGCACGGAAACGAAGGTGTAAATGATGAAGGTATGGACACCACCGCACTGTTGACGTCAGTTCCGGCCGGGCTGTGGATCGGCGGTGCGGAACGGCAGGCCACGTCCACGTTCAACGTGCTCGACCCGAGTAACGGCGAGGTGCTCGCCGCCGTCGGGGACGCGACCGCCGAGGACGCGGTCGCCGCACTCGACGCCGCCTGCGCGGTGCAGGCGCAATGGGCCGCCACCCCCGCACGTCAGCGTGGCGAGATCCTGCGCTCGGTCTTCGAGGCGATCACCGAACGCGCCGACGACATCGCCGCGTTGATGACCCTGGAGATGGGCAAGGTGCTCGCCGAGAGCAAGGGTGAGGTCACCTACGGCGCCGAGTTCTTCCGCTGGTTCGCCGAAGAGGCGGTCCGCATCGGCGGCCGGTACACGTCCAGCCCGGCCGGCACCGGCCGTATCGTCGTGACCAAACAGCCCGTCGGGCCCTGTTACGCGATCACCCCGTGGAACTTCCCGCTCGCGATGGGGACCCGCAAGATGGGCCCGGCGTTCGCGGCGGGCTGCACGATGATCGTCAAACCCGCGCAGGAAACGCCGCTGACCATGCTGTACCTGGCCAAGCTGATGGACGAGGCGGGGCTGCCCAAGGGCGTGTTGTCGGTGCTGCCGACCAGCAGCCCCGGACCGGTCACCGAGGCGCTCCTCGACGACGGCCGGCTGCGCAAGCTGACCTTCACCGGGTCCACCGGGGTGGGCAAGTCACTGGTCAAACAGTCCGCGGACAAACTGCTGCGCACGTCGATGGAACTCGGCGGCAACGCGCCCTTCATCGTGTTCGACGACGCCGACATCGACGCCGCCGTCGACGGCGCGATGCTGGCCAAGATGCGGAACGGCGGTGAGGCGTGCACCGCCGCCAACCGCTTCCACGTCGCCAACTCCGTGCGCGAGGAGTTCACCGAGAAGCTGGTCAAGCGGATGAGTGAGGTCACGCTCGGCAACGGCCTCGACGAATCCGCCACACTCGGTCCCCTCATCAACGACAAGCAGCTGCAGAAGGTGACCGAACTGGTCTCCGACGCGGTGTCGCGCGGCGCGACCGTCGCCGTCGGCGGTGTCGCGCCCGGGGGACCGGGCAACTTCTACCCGGCCACCGTGCTCGCCGACGTCCCGGCCGGCGCCCGCATCCTCAAGGAGGAGGTGTTCGGTCCGGTCGCCCCGATCACCGGATTCGACACCGAGGAGGAGGGCATCGCCGCCGCCAACGACACCGAATACGGTCTGGCGGCCTACGTCTACACGCGGTCCCTGGACCGCGCCCTGCGCGTCGCCGAGGGCATCCAATCCGGGATGGTCGGCGTCAACCGCGGGGTGATCAGTGACGCCGCCGCGCCGTTCGGCGGCATCAAGGAGTCCGGTTTCGGCCGCGAAGGCGGTACCGAGGGCATCGAGGAGTACCTCGACACCAAGTACATCGCTTTGCCCAAGTAATCCCAGGCGCGCCTTCCGGATTCGGCCGGGCGCCACCCATAGAATTCCGTGCTCGGGACAGATATGGGAGGCGCCGGAGACGTGACTGCCGTGACTGCGGCGCCGGTCCGTGTTGCCGCACGCCGCCGTTGGGTGGCGCCGGTCGCGGGCAGGACGCGCCGCGGGACCGCTGGGCGCCGCGAGATCCGCGCGCTCGACGGCATCCGCGCCGTTGCGGTGGCTCTGGTGCTGGCCGACCATGGCGGTGTGCCCGGTGTCCCGGGCGGGTTCCTCGGCGTGGACGTCTTCTTCGTCCTCAGCGGATTCCTGATCACCTCGCTGCTGCTCGACGAACTCGGCCGCACCGGCCGGGTCGACCTGCGTGGGTTCTGGGTCCGGCGAGCCCGCCGCCTGCTGCCGGCCCTGCTCGCGCTGGTGCTGGCGGTGGTCGCCGCGCGGGTGTTCTTCCCGCCCGAGGCGGTCACGTCCCTGCGCGAGGATGCCGTCGCCGCGTTCTTCTGGGTGGCCAATTGGGCGTTCGTCGCCCAGCAGACCGACTACTTCTCCCAGGGCAGCCCGCCCTCACCGCTGCAGCACACGTGGTCCCTCGGAGTCGAGGAGCAGTTCTACCTGGTGTGGCCGATACTGCTGGTCGCCGTCGTCGGCGCGCTGGCGTTGCGGCGGTCGGCGCCCACCCTGCGGGCCGTGCGCTGGGGCGTGTTCGGGCTGGCGGCGGTCGGTGCGGCGGGGTCCGCGGCGGCTGCCATGCTGCTGACCTCGGAAGCGACGGCCAACCGGGTGTATTTCGGCACCGACACCCGGGTGCAGGCACTGCTCATCGGTGCGGCCGCGGCGGCGCTGCTGGTGCAGGACTGGTCGACGGTCACGATGGGCACGCCGATCCGCGCGCGCTGGCGGCGCTGGGCGGCGCGTCTGCTGTCGGTGCTCGGCCTGGCCGGGCTGGCGGTGCTCGCGCACTCCGCGACGGGAGTGCCGGACGAGTACCGGATGGGCCTGTTCACCGTGACCGCGGCCGCCGCCGTCCTAGTCGTCGCCACCGTGGTGCTCGACCAGCGCGGTCCGGTCGCACGACTGCTGGCGTGCCGGCCGCTGGTATGGCTGGGCGCGATCTCCTACGGCGTGTACCTGTGGCACTGGCCCATCTTTCTGTTCCTCAACGGCGAACGCACCGGATGGACGGGCTGGCCGCTGCTGGCTGCCCGCTGCGCGGCGACGCTGGCCGTGGCGGGGCTGAGCTACTGGTTGCTGGAACGGCCGATCCGCCAGTGGCGGCCCACCACGGTACCGCAGCTTCCGCTGGCGCTGGCCACCGCGGCGACGGCCGCCGTGGTGACGATCTCCGTCGTCCCGGTGGGCGGCGGACACGCCGGTGACGATGTGCCCCCCGGTGGACTGCTCGACATCAACTCCGCCGCGGCGGTGCTACCGGAGCGGCCGGTCGCCGTCGGCGCCGCGGGTGTGCAGCGGCCGCCGGGCACCCGCAGTGTCGCCGTGTTCGGGGATTCGGTGGCGTGGACGCTGATGCGGTACCTGCCACAGACGCCGGGTCTGCACTTCACGAACTACACGACCATCGGCTGCGGCATCGCCCGCGGCGGCCCTTACAGGACCACTGGGCAGACGCTCACCCAGAAACCGGAGTGCGACACCTGGCCCAGCCGGTGGGCGCAGCGCATCGACCACGACCGCCCCGACGTGGTGCTGCTGATGATCGGCCGGTGGGAGCTGGTCGACCGGATCAACGAGGGCAGGTGGAGCCACGTCGGCGACGATGCGTACGACGGTTACCTGCGCGGGGAACTCGACCGGGCGCTCGACATCCTCGGCTCGACGGGTGCGCGCGTCGTCGTCACCACCGCGCCGTACAACCGGCGGGCCGAACAGGCCGACGGCAGCCTCTACCCGGAGGACGACCCCGACCGCGCCGACGCCTGGAACGAGTTGCTGCGGGAGGCTGCCGCGAAGCGGCCCGAGGTCACGGTGCTCGACCTCAACGAGAAGCTCTCACCGCGCGGCTACTACACCGACCGGGTGGCGGGGATCGAGATGCGCGACGACGGCGTACATCCCACTAGGGAGGCCGTCGAATGGCTGACGCCGTGGCTGACCGAGGCGCTCTCCTCCACGGGGTGATCGTCATGACGCCCAAACGAACACATGGGCGCGAAAGTGCGAGGAGGTTTCGGCGAAACGTCGATCTCGGCGCAGAGAGAATCAGTGGCCGAGGCGGCCGCGGCCCAGGCGCAGCAGCAGCATTGCCAGGTCCTTGCCCTCCGGGCCGAGCACGCTGTAGCGCTCGATCACCTTCATCTCTCGGCTGTGCACCAGGCGGGTGCCGCCGGAGGCCATGCGGGCCTTGCCGATGAGTTTGGAGACCGCGGTGCGCCGTTGCACCGCGGCGAGGATGGCGGCGTCGAGTTCGTCGATCTCCTGACGCAGGGCGTCGACGTCGAGCGACTGATCTGTTTCGATGCTCATCTCTGACTCCTCGTGTGGGGGTTCTGGTCTCATCCGGTTTCGGGCCTCACACACGAGAAGAGCCCCGGGTCCGGACGCGGACCGCGGGGCTGAAGCAACCAGCTACACCACGGGCACCGCAGGCCGGTACCCGTAAAAAAATCGCCACTGGTCAAGCACGGTTGTCAGTGTGCCATCTGCGGCCGCGCCAGCGCAAAAAGTGTCACCGCGCGGCGGTACGTTGGGACAGACATGAGTGTGAACGTGACTGAACCGAGATCCCGGCGTGACGACAGAGCCGAGCAACTCCTCGACGGCCTGAACCCCCAGCAGCGCCAGGCGGTGCTGCACGAGGGGTCGCCGCTGCTGATCGTGGCGGGTGCAGGCTCGGGTAAGACCGCGGTGCTGACCCGCCGCATCGCCTACCTGCTGGCCGCCCGCGACGTCGGGGTCGGCCAGGTGCTGGCCATCACGTTCACCAACAAGGCCGCCGCCGAGATGCGTGAACGGGTGGCCGGTCTGATCGGCCCGCGCGCCAGAGCCATGTGGGTGGCGACGTTCCACTCGACGTGCGTGCGGATCCTGCGCAACCAGGCTTCGTTGCTGCCCGGCCTCAATTCGAACTTCTCGATCTACGATGCCGACGACTCTCGCCGGCTGCTGCTCATGATCGGCAAGGACATGGGCCTGGACACCAAGAAGTACTCGCCCCGCCTGCTGTCCAACGGCATCTCGAACTTGAAGAACGAGCTGATCGGTCCGGAACAGGCCGCCGCCGAAGCCGCCGAGGCGGCCGACGACCTGGCCCGGATCATCGCCGACGTCTACGCCGAGTACCAGCGCAGGCTGCGCGCCGCGAACGCCCTGGACTTCGACGACCTGATCGGCGAGACGGTCGCTGTTCTGCAACGGTTCCCGCAGATCGCGCAGTACTATCGGCGCCGGTTCCGCCACATCCTGGTCGACGAGTACCAGGACACCAACCACGCGCAGTACGTGCTGGTGCGCGAGTTGGTGGGCCACGACCTCACCGACACCGAGGTCCCGCCGGCGGAACTGTGTGTGGTTGGCGACGCCGACCAGTCGATCTACGCCTTCCGCGGCGCGACGATCCGCAACATCGAGGACTTCGAGCGCGACTACCCGAACGCGACGACCATCCTGCTGGAGCAGAACTACCGCTCGACCCAGACGATCCTCAACGCCGCGAACGCGGTGATTGCCCGCAACGCGGGCCGGCGTGAGAAGCGGCTGTGGACCGACTCCGGCGAAGGGGAGCTGATCGTCGGCTACGTCGCCGACAACGAACACGACGAGGCCCGCTTCGTCGCCAGCGAGATCGACGCGCTGGCCGACAACGGCTACAGCTATTCAGATTTCGCCGTCTTCTACCGCACCAACAACAGTTCACGCGCGCTGGAGGAGGTGTTCGTCCGCGCCGGCATCCCGTACAAGGTGGTCGGCGGCGTCCGGTTCTACGAACGCCGTGAGATCCGCGACATCGTCGCCTACCTGCGGGTGCTCGACAACCCCGGTGATTCGGTGAGCATGCGCCGCATCCTCAACACCCCCCGCCGCGGCATCGGCGACCGCGCGCAGGCCTGCGTCGCGGTGTACGCCGAGAACATCGGCGCCGGCTTCGACGACGCCCTGCAAGCCGCCGCCGATGGCAGGGTGCCGATGCTCAACACCCGCTCGCAGAAGTGCATCAAGAGCTTCGTGCAGATGCTCGACGACCTGCGCGGACGCCTCGGCGACGAGCTCGGTGAGCTGGTCGAGGCCGTGCTGGACCGCACCGGATACCGGGCGGAGCTGGAGGCGTCCAACGATCCGCAGGACCTCGCGCGGCTGGACAACCTCAACGAGTTGGTCAGCGTCGCACACGAATTCAGCATTGACCGGGCGAACGCCGCGGCGCTGGCCGAGGACCTCGACGAACCGGTCGACGAGGACCTATCCGACACCGGGGTGCTCGCGCAGTTCCTCGAGCGGGTGTCGCTGGTCGCCGACGCCGACGAATTACCCGAGCACGGCGCCGGGGTGGTGACGATGATGACACTGCACACCGCCAAGGGGCTGGAGTTCCCCGTGGTCTTCGTCACCGGCTGGGAGGACGGCATGTTTCCGCACATGCGTGCCCTCGGCGACCCCGCCGAACTGTCCGAGGAACGCCGGCTGGCCTACGTCGGCATCACCCGCGCCCGCCAGCGCCTCTACCTCAGCCGCGCGAAGGTGCGCTCGTCGTGGGGGCAACCCATGCTCAATCCCGAGTCGCGGTTTCTGCGGGAGGTTCCGCAGGACCTCATCGACTGGCGGCGCACCGATCCCACCCCGTCGTTCAGCGCACCGGGCCGCATGGCCTCGGGCTTCGGTACGAGCGCCGGTACGAGCTTCGGCACACCGCGCCCGGCGCCGATGCGCTCCGGTGGCGGCAGGAAGGCGCCGATCGTGCTCGAACCCGGTGACCGCGTCATCCACGACAAGTACGGGCTGGGCCGCGTCGAAGAGGTGGCCGGCGTCGGTGAATCGGCGATGTCACTGATCGACTTCGGCAGCGCCGGACGGGTCAAGCTGATGCACAATCACGCGCCGGTGCAGAAGCTCTAACCTGACTGCGCCCACCGTCGTGTGCTGGGCAGCAACGTCAGCACGATCGCCGACAGCGGCAGCACCGGGATCGCGTAGACGATCCACGGGAACTTCGCGCCCGCGACGAACAGGCTGCCGAAGATCAGCAGCCCGATGACACAGCCGACGACGACGAGCAGCCGGCTCATCCGCCGGCGCAGCAGCAGCATGACGAGCCCGCCGATGGTGGCGGCGGCCGAGATCGTGGTGAGGAAGCCGATCGCCACGCAGAACAACCGGTCGGTGCTCCACCACCCGGCGATGAGGTCGGTGGCGATGACGGCGGTGGCCCATCCGGAAACGATCGCGAGCACCGCCGCGGCGATGGCGGTGCGCGGATGCGCGACGACCACGGTCGGCGGGATTTCCACGGGCCGGGCCCGAGGGATGTACGACGTCTGCGTCCGGTCTTCGACCGCGGGCGGCGCGATGTAGCTGGTCTGGGGTTCGGCGATGACCGTGGGCAGCCCGCCGGTCGGATGGCGGCGAATGATGCTCGTCTTGGGGTCGTCCTGCGGGGAGGGCGGGGCCGGATCGGCTGGCTGGCCAGTCGAGTCAGCTGAGCTCACTCAGCCAACATAGCTTCCGGTGGTGACGCCCCGCTTGGACAGCCACCCCACCGGATCGATGCGGTTGGAACCGTCGACCATCACCTCGAAGTGCAGGTGCGGCCCGGTGGAGTTACCGCGATTGCCCATCGTCGCGATCTGGTCACCGGCCATCACCTGCTCGCCGATGTTCACCGACCAGGTGTTCAGGTGGCCGTAGAGCGTCACCGTGCCGTCGGGGTGGCGCAGCTTCACCCAGGCGCCGTAGCCGGCGGTCGGGCCGACGTCGATGACCACACCGTCGGAGGCGGCGAGGATCGGCGTGCCGATCGGTCCGGCGATGTCGATCCCGCCGTGGAGCACACCCCAGCGGTAACCGAACCCGGACGTCCAGACGCCCTTCGTGGGCATCACGTAGAGGGGCCTCAGCTGGCGCGCCTCGCGTTCGGCGCGCTCCTGGGCGAAGGCGGCGGCCTTCTGGATCTCCTCGGTGTGCACCGCGGCGTTGGCGGTCGAGGCGACCGAGACGATCTGCATCCCTTGGACGGATCCGGTGATGGACGCCCCCTCGACGGTCGTGTCACCCGAGGCCAGCACCGTGTCGGTGGTGGCCGGAGCGGTGTTCTGCGTCATCGAATAGGCGCCCGCGGCGGTCGCACCGGCAGCCATCGCGGCGATCACCAGACGGCTCTTGATCGGGCCTTCGGCCTCCTTGCGGTGGGCGCCGCCGCGGCCACGGAGGTCGATGATGTCGGTGGCGGCGGCGCCGTCACTGACGTCGGTGTGGCTGTCGCGGTAGGCCCGTGACCGGCGTGCAGCGTCGACGTCACCCTCGGCGCGGAAGCCCTCGGGGATCGCCAGCCGCAGCGGGATCAGGTCGTCGGTGTCGTGGAGGTCGTCGAGTTCGGGGGCCCGGATTATTTGCGACTCCCGGTCGAAGGCGGTGCTGTCACCGTAGTCGAGGTCGGCCAGACCGCCGAACTCGTTGAACGGGATGATGTCGGTGACTTCTGCGGCGTGCTCGGCGGGTTTCGAAAGCCCTTGGCGCCGGCGAGCATTCATCGAGACTCCCTGGCGGGATCGGGACGAACGATGCGCTGCCAACCTGAAGAATCCTTTGTCGTGATCTGACCGTTACCTATCAAGACCAGATGGCACGTTAACCAAATCCCAATGAAGGTGGCAACCCGGGAGCGGAACCCATCGAGATTTGTGAGATGGATCACGGCAGCGACGCGGTGAGATCTCCCACATCGGCGGTGGGGGGTAACGACGGGCTCAGCCGGTGTGGATAAAGTTCCCCCCAGCCCCCTGGGCGCAAGCGTCCGAAATAACGTGACCGTCAACGCAGACAGACAGTGAGTCCATGGACCTTTTCGAGTACCAGGCGAAGGAGCTGTTCGCCAAGCACAACGTCCCGACCACGCCTGGCCGGGTGACAGACACCGCCGAAGACGCCAAGGCGATCGCCGAGGAGATCGGCAAGCCCGTGATGGTCAAGGCGCAGGTGAAGACCGGCGGCCGCGGTAAGGCCGGCGGTGTGAAGTACGCGGCCACCGCCGACGACGCGTTCACCCACGCGCAGAACATCCTCGGCCTCGACATCAAGGGTCACGTCGTCAAGAAGCTTCTGGTGTCCGAGGCCAGCGACATCGCCGAGGAGTACTACATCTCGTTCCTCCTCGACCGCGCCAACCGCACCTACCTGGCCATGTGCTCGGTCGAGGGCGGTATGGAGATCGAAGAGGTCGCCGCGACCAAGCCCGACCGCCTGGCCCGCATCCCCGTCGATGCCACCAAGGGTGTCGACGAGTCCTTCGCCCGAGAGATCGCCGAGAAGGGCCACCTGCCCGCCGAGGTCCTCGACTCCGCCGCGGTGACCATCGCCAAGCTGTGGGATGTCTTCGTCAACGAGGACGCCACCCTGGTCGAGGTCAATCCGTTGGTGCGCACGCCGGACGACCAGATCCTGGCCCTCGACGGCAAGGTCACCCTCGACGCCAACGCCGACTTCCGTCACCCCGAGCACGCCGAGTTCGAGGACCGCGACGCGACTGACCCGCTGGAGCTCAAGGCCAAGGAGAACGACCTCAACTACGTCAAGCTCGACGGACAGGTCGGCATCATCGGCAACGGCGCCGGCCTGGTCATGTCGACCCTCGACGTCGTCGCCTACGCCGGTGAGAAGCACGGTGGTGTGAAGCCGGCGAACTTCCTCGACATCGGCGGCGGCGCCTCGGCCGAGGTGATGGCGAACGGTCTGGACGTCATCCTGGGCGACAGTCAGGTCAAGAGCGTGTTCGTCAACGTCTTCGGCGGCATCACCGCATGCGACGCCGTCGCCAACGGCATCGTCAAGGCGCTGGAGATCCTGGGCGAGGAAGCCGACAAGCCGCTGGTCGTACGCCTCGACGGCAACCGTGTCGAGGAGGGGCGCAAGATCCTCGCCGACGCCAACCACCCGCTGGTGGTGCTCGCTCAGACCATGGACGAAGGCGCCGACAAGGCCGCCGAGTTGGCTGCGAAGTAAGGGAGCTATCCAATGTCCATCTTCCTGAACAAGGACAGCAAGGTCATCGTCCAGGGCATCACCGGCGGCGAGGGCACCAAGCACACCGCGCTGATGCTCAAGGCGGGGACCCAGCTGGTCGGCGGCGTCAACGCCCGCAAGGCCGGCACGACCGTCAGCCATGTCGACAAGGATGGCAAGGACATCGAGCTGCCGGTCTTCGGCAGCGTCGGTGAGGCGATGAAGGAGACCGGCGCCGACGTGTCGGTGGTCTTCGTGCCGCCGAAGTTCGCCAAGGACGCCGTCATCGAGGCGATCGACGCCGAGATCCCGCTACTCGTCGTGATCACCGAGGGAATCCCGGTGCAGGACACCGCCTTTGCGTGGGCCTATAACGTCGAGAAAGGGCAGAAGACCCGGATCATCGGTCCGAACTGTCCGGGCATCATCACCCCGGGTGAGGCCCTGGCCGGGATCACCCCCGCCAACATCACCGGGTCCGGTCCGGTCGGCCTGGTGTCGAAGTCCGGCACCCTCACCTACCAGATGATGTACGAGCTGCGTGACTTCGGCTTCTCCACCGCGATCGGCATCGGCGGTGACCCGGTCATCGGCACGACGCACATCGACGCGATCGAGGCGTTCGAGAAGGACCCCGACACCAAGGTGATCGTGATGATCGGTGAGATCGGCGGCGACGCCGAGGAGCGCGCGGCCGACTACATCAAGGACAACGTCTCCAAGCCGGTCGTCGGCTACGTCGCGGGCTTCACCGCTCCAGAGGGCAAGACGATGGGCCACGCCGGTGCCATCGTCTCCGGCTCGTCGGGCACCGCGGCGGCCAAGAAGGAGGCTCTCGAGGCAGCCGGGGTGAAGGTCGGCAAGACCCCGTCGGAGACCGCCGCGCTCGCCCGCGATCTCCTCCAGAACCAGTAGGCCTTTCGCGCCCAAACGAACGTATGGGCGCGAAAGTGCGAGTACATCCGGCCGAAACGTCGATCTCGGCGGACCGGGGTCCACGGCGGCTTCCTGCACAATCACGAGGAGATCGAGCACTTCGGTGCGCGGCTCTGTGCCGCCGATGCTCAAGATCGACAGCGGGCAGCGGTCTTCGCGGAGAACCACGGTCCTGCGACGGTGTTTGGCAGCAACGGCGCGACGGCAACGGCGCGACGGCAACGGCGCGACGGTTAGGCACCGTCCTGCGCCCGGTACGAACATGGGTGCGCTAGCGTGGGAGAGCGAATTGCTCAGGTGGTCCGTGTCCCGCGCACGTGTTCCCCACGTCACACGCCCGATCAGCACAGGAGAGGTCATGACCTACTCACCCGGCAGCCCCGGATATCCACCGGCCAATCAGCCCACCACTCAGTTCTCGGCCCCGACGCAGCACTTCGGCAAGCTGCCCGAGCAGCCGGCCGCCGGGGAGGGCCCGAACAAGCTGCCCGCCTACCTGCTCATGGTGGTCGCGGCGCTCGGCCTGCTCGTCTACCTCTGCAACTTCGGGCCGATCTTCGAGGTCAACGCCTCGGACTTCCTCGGTCTGGGCGGCACGGTCAGCGGTTCGACGCTCGGTATCGGGCTCGCGGTCATCTCGGCGCTCGCCGCCGGTCTGCTGGCCGGGGTGACGTTGCTGTCCAAGGGCCGCACCTACGTCGCCATCGTGGCCGTGCTGTCGGTGCTGGCGTTGCTGCTGGTGATCGCCGAACTGATCAACAAGCCGTCGGAGGCTTCGATCGGCTGGGCGCTCTACGCACTCATCGTGCTGTCGCTGCTGCAGGCCGGGTCGGCCGTGGCCGCGCTGCTCTTCGACACCGGTGTGCTCACCCCGCCCACACCGCGGCCCAAGTACGACCAGCAGCAGTACGGCCAATACGGCAGCCCCGGCTCGTACTACGGGCAAGCCCACACCGGCCAGACCCACACCGGTCAGCCGCAGACCGGACAGCACCAGCCCCAGCGTCCCGGGTACCCGTCGCAGTACGGCGGCGGCTACCCCGGTGGCGGGCCGTCGACCGGTGGCTTCCAGGCGGGACAGCAGAGTGGTCCGCCGACCCCTCCCACCGGTTTCCCGACCTACGGTCAGCCACAGCAGCAGGGTGGCGGCACCGGACAGGGCCAGCAACCACCGTCGTCGCAGCAGTCCGCTCAGAACCCCTCGTAACCTGACCGCGTGTGCGTGAACAACGCGCACGCCAGCCTGTGCGAGGGGCGCCGTTAGTGGAGAACCGGCCGGTCGGCATCCACCAGGCCCGCGATCTGTTGCGGGTCGCGTTCGGGCCGTCCGTCGTGGCGCTCGTCGTGATCGCGGCGGTGACGCTGCTGCAACTGCTCATCGCGAACAGCGATATGACGGGCGCGTTCGGCGCCATCGCGAGCATGTGGCTGGGCGTGCACCAGGTACCGATCTCCATCGGGGGCCGTGAACTCGGCGCGATGCCGCTGATGCCCGTGCTGATCATGGTGTGGGGAACCGCCCGGACCACCGCGGCCGCGACGTCGCCGCACAGCTCGTGGTTCGTCACCCGCTGGGTGATCGCCTCCGCGCTGGGCGGGCCGCTGCTGATCGCCGCGATCGCGCTGGCCGTCATCCACGACGCCGCCTCGGTGCTGACGGAACTGCAGACCCCGTCAGCGCTGCGCGCGTTCGGCGGGGTGCTGGCCGTTCACCTGATCGGCGCCGCGATCGGGGTGGCTTCGCGGGTGGGTCGCCGCACAGTGGCGACCACACCGCTGCCCAACTGGCTGCCCGACGCGTTCCGCGCGGCGACGGCCGGTCTGCTGGCGCTGGCCGGTCTGTGCGGGGTCCTCACCGCCGGATCGCTGGTCGTGCACTGGTCGACGATGCACGAACTGTTCGCGATCACCGATTCGGTCTTCGGTCAATTCAGCCTGACGGTGCTGTCGCTGCTGTACCTGCCCAACGTCGTCGTCGGGGCGGCGGCGGTCGCGGTCGGATCGAGCGCGCACATCGGTCTGGCGACGTTCAGTTCGTTCACCGTTCTCGGTGGGGACATTCCCGCACTGCCCATCCTCGCGGCGGTTCCCGAACCCCCGCTCGGGCCGGTCTGGGTGGCGTTGCTCATCATCGCCGCCGCCTCCGCAGTCGCGGTCGGTCAGCAGGTCGCCCGCGCGCCCGCACCCATCCACGTCGCGGCGGCGAAACTCGTCGTCGCGTCGGCCGTGGCGGCCGTGACCATGGCGTTGCTCGGTGTGGCGGGCGGCGGACGCCTCGGCAACTTCGGTCACGTCGGGGTTGACCAGACGACCTTCGGCCCGGGCGTGTTCCTGTGGTTCACGGTGATCGGCGGGTTGACGGTCGCGATGACCGGCGGCATCGTCCGGCGGCCGCGCCGCGTCCGGGCGGCCGAACCCGAACTCGAACTCGAACCCGAGCAACCCGACGTGGAGCCTGGGTCCGAACCGGTGCCCGAGCACCAGCTCGGCGACGCGCAGACTGGACAGACCCCGCAGACCCCTGACTCATCCGGGCCGGCCGAACCACTGCCGCCCGCAGCCGTGTTCGATCCCGAAGAGCACTTCATCGCCGACGACACCGCCGACGACACCGGCAACGACACCGACGACACCGCGGACGACACCGCCGGCGCCGCCGGCAACGGCCGTGCCCCCACCGACGACGACCAGCGCCGCCGAGCCGACTAGGCTGCTGCGCGTGCAGCAACCGCTCCGTGTGCCTCCGAGCGCACCTGCACGGCTGGTGGTGCTCGCGTCGGGCACGGGATCGCTGCTGGCCTCGCTGCTCAAGTCGGCCGTCGGTGACTACCCTGCCCGCGTCGTCGCCGTCGGAACCGACCGCAAGTGTGCCGCTCTCGACATCGCCGCGGCCGCCCAGCTGCCCACCTACACCGTGCGGCTCGGGGAGTACCCCGACCGTGCCGCGTGGGACGCCGCGATCACCGCGGCGACCGCCGAACACGGACCCGACCTGGTGGTGTCCGCCGGCTTCATGAAGATCCTCGGACCCCAGTTCCTCGACCGCTTTCCCGGCCGGGTGGTCAACACCCACCCCGCCCTGCTGCCCGCATTCCCGGGAGCTCACGCTGTCGCAGAGTCCCTCGCCTACGGCGTCCGGGTGACCGGGTGCACAGTGCACCTGGTGGACGCGGGGATGGACACCGGGCCGATCCTGGCCCAGGAAGGTGTCGCGGTGCACGACGGCGACGACGAGGCGACCCTGCACGAGCGCATCAAGGTGGTCGAACGACGACTGTTGGCGGATGTCCTGGCCGCCATGGCGCAGCGCGGCGTGACCTGGACCGGACGAAAGGCGACCATAGGATGAGCGATGACCCGACGAAGAAGCCGATCCGGCGTGCATTGATCAGCGTCTACGACAAGACGGGCCTGCCGGAACTGGCCCGTGGTCTGCACGAAGCGGGCGTGGCGATCGTGTCGACCGGGTCGACGGCGAAGACGATCGCGCGCGCCGGCGTGCCGGTGACCCCGGTCGAGCAGGTGACCGGTTTCCCCGAGGTGCTCGACGGCCGCGTCAAGACGCTGCATCCGAAGGTGCATGCCGGACTGCTGGCCGATCTGCGCAAGCCCGAGCACGTCGCGGCGCTAGAAGAACTCGGCGTGGAGGCCTTCGACCTCGTGGTCGTGAACCTCTACCCGTTCAGCGAGACCGTCGCATCCGGAGCGTCGGCCGACGAGTGCGTCGAGCAGATCGACATCGGCGGTCCGTCGATGGTGCGCGCGGCGGCCAAGAACCACCCGAGCGTGGCGGTGGTCGTCGAACCGAACGGCTACGACGGGGTGCTCGCCGCGGTGCGCTCCGGCGGCTTCACGCTGGCCGAACGAAAGATCCTGGCCTCGGTGGCGTTTCGGCACACCGCCGAATACGACGTCGCGGTCGCGGCCTGGATGGATTCCACGTTGGCACCCAGCGACGATCATGCGCCCGCTGTCTTGCCCGCCTGGGTGGGCGGCACCTGGCGTCGCGCCGCCGTGCTGCGCTACGGCGAAAACCCGCATCAGCAGGCGGCGCTCTACCGCGACGACACGGCGTGGCCGGGGCTGGCGCAGGCCGAGCAGCTGCACGGCAAGGACATGTCGTACAACAACTACACCGACGCCGACGCGGCGTGGCGGGCCGCGTTCGACCACGAGGAGATATGCGTCGCGATCATCAAGCACGCCAACCCGTGCGGTATCGCGATCTCGTCGGTATCGGTCGCCGATGCGCACCGCAAGGCCCACGAGTGTGATCCGCTGTCGGCGTTCGGCGGTGTCATCGCCGCGAACAGCACCGTGAGCGTCGAGATGGCCGAGACCGTCGCCGACATCTTCACCGAGGTCATCATCGCCCCGGCCTACGAGCCCGGCGCCGTGGAGATCCTGTCCGGCAAGAAGAACATCCGCATCCTGATGGCGTCGCAGCCGCCGGTCACCGGCACCGAGCTCCGCCAGATCAGCGGTGGCCTGCTGCTGCAGGAACGGGATGCGCTCGACGCCGCGGGCGACGATCCGGCCAACTGGACGCTCGCCACCGGGGACCCCGCCGATCCGGCCACCCTGGCGAACCTCGCGTTCGCGTGGCGGGCATGCCGGTCGGTGAAGTCGAACGCGATCGTCGTCGTCGCCGACGGCGCCACCGTGGGGGTGGGGATGGGCCAGGTCAACCGGGTCGACGCGGCCCGGCTGGCCGTGCAGCGGGGCGGTGACCGGGTGCGCGGCGGGGTGGCCGCCTCGGATGCGTTCTTCCCGTTCCCCGACGGCCTGCAGACGCTCACGGAGGCGGGCGTGAAGGCGGTCGTGCACCCCGGCGGCTCGATGCGCGACGACGTGGTGACCGAGGCGGCGGCCCAGGCCGGTATCACGCTCTACCTGACCGGCGCGCGGCACTTCGCGCACTGACCGGTCGCCGAGGCGCTCTCAGCGCACGTGATCGTGAGCCCCAGTTCGCGGGACACGCTTTAGAGCGGCGGTTCGTCGTCTTCGAGCGCCCGCAGCGGTGGGCAGTTGATGTGGTGCGCCTGGTTGCCGCCCGCCCGCCGGGCCACCACGACGGCCGAGCGGGCGAGTTCGAGCAACTCGTCGAGGATCTGCTCCGGTGGCCGTTGCGCGAGCGCCTGCATCGGCGTGCTGACCACCCCGATACTCGCCGACGTCCGCGGCGGGGTGGTGCGGATCGCGCCGCGCACCCGCTCGACGAGCGCCGAGCTGTCGGTCGTCGGGAAGCTGTCGGCGATCAGGAACTCGGTCTCGGGCAGGTGGGCGGCCACCGCGTTCTGCCGCGTGTTCTCCCGCAGGGTCTGCGCGGCGGCGACGCGCGCCCGCTCGCCGGCCTGCCGGCCCTTGGCCTGGGTCAGCAACGCGAAGTTATCCAGGTCCACGACGACCAGGACGAAGTACCGGTCGTCGTCACGGTTGCGGGAGCTAATGTACGCCGCGGCGGCGCGGTCGAACGCATCGCGGTTGTAGAGGCCGGTCAGCGGGTCGATGTCGGTGTTGAGGACGTCGATGCCCAACAGCTGGACCAGCGCCTGACACACCGACGGGGTGGCGACATAGAGGATGATCAGGAAGATCAACGTCGACATCGCCAGCGCCGGATCGCCGTCGAGCGCCACCCGCACGGCGAGCGCCGTCGCGGTGAGCAGCGCCACCACGAAGTTGAACGCCATCATCTTCGGCGTGTGGAAGAAAGCGATGTAGCCGGCGAGGACCGCGAACGTCGCCGCGCCGAACATGCCGTTGAACGGATCGGCTTTGATCATGCACCCGACGGTGATCGACAGTGCGGCTGCGACCACGAACCCGGCTGATTGACGTTGGCTGGGCCAGCCTTCCCGCCACCAGGCGATCGCCATGCCGACGAGGACCACCGCGATGACCGACGTTCCGGTGCGCCCGGCCACGCCGGTCGGTCCCGCCGGACTGAACATCGACACCAGCAGGACGACGGCGAATCCGACGAGCGATCCCGCGACCACGCGGCAGATATCGCGTTGGGCGCCGCGCGCCGCGAGGAACGCGGTGATCCAGTAGTAGTGGTCGGGCTGGCGCCACCATTCCCGAATTGCGCCGGTCATGAATCCCCTCGAACTGACGGCCGACGTCGGGCTGATGACGACGGCAAATGCCAGCCTGGCCCGGCACACGCGCCTGCGCAACCGTCCGGGCCCGCCGACATCGCGGTCGAGCCCGCGGCCTGGGGCCGCGGGGTGGTCGTCGTGGTCGTCGTGGCGGGATTCGGCGTCGTGTCGTCGTTGGATCCGCTCACCGAGACCACCGAGACCACAGCGGCGACCAGCAGGACGACGGCGAAGACGGCGCCCGCGACGATCAGGGCGCGGCGGCGGCGCGGCGGCTGCCCCTGCGCCGCCCCGTACGGAACGCCCGGATAGGGTGCGCCGCTCGGCATCCAGGGCGAGACCATCACCGGCGGACCCGGCGCCCCCAGCTGCGGCTGGGCCGCAGGCACCGGGATCGGCGGCCCCGGATAGGAGACGCCGGGCGGCGGGCCGACGGGCCAGGGCGGTGCGGCGGCGGGCGACGGCGGCGTGGCCAGGGTGCCGGTCGCCTGCGCCAGCGCGGCGGCGAAGTCGTGGCAGGAACCGAAGCGTGCCGCCGGCTCCTTCGCCAGTGCGCGCGTCATCGCCGCGTCGAAGGCCCGCAACTCCGGCCGGGTGTCCCAGAGGCGGGGCGGCGGCGTGTTGAGGTGGTGGCTGATGATCACCGCCGGGTTGCTGTGCGGGAACGGCGGGCTGCCGGTGAACAATCGGTAGGCCGTCGCGGCCAGGGAGTACTGGTCGGCTCGCCCGTCCATGGGATGACCCATCAGCTGCTCGGGCGCGCTGTAGCTCATCGACCCGACGGCGATATTCGACGACGTCAGGCCGGTGTTGTCCTCGGCGTGGCGGGCGATGCCGAAGTCGGCTAGCAGGATCCGTCGGCGCGCCCGGTCGGAACCGGTGACGAGGATGTTGGCCGGTTTGACGTCGCGGTGCAGCAGTTGGCGCTGGTGAGCGTAATCGAGCGCATCGGCGACGGCGGTGACGATCTCGATGACGTCGGTGGCGGGCATTCCGTTCGGATACCGGTCGACGATCAGCCGGGCGGCGTCGTGGCCGTCGACGAAATCCATCGAGATCCACAGCCGCCCGTCGTACTCACCGCGGTCGTGCACGCCGACGATGTGCGGATGCCACAGCGCGGCGGCCAGGTCAGCCTCGCGGCTGAACCGGTGCCGGTACTCCTCGTCGGCGGAGAACGACGCGGGCAGCACTTTGAGCGCATCCTGCCGCGGCAGCCGGGGATGCTGCGCCAGGTACACCTCACCCATGCCGCCAGTGGCCACCAGTCGCACGATGGTGTAGCCCGCGAAGACCTGACCGGTTTCCAAGGGCATGGCCGCAGACTACCGGCCCGATCCAGGTTGCCGGTGACGATAATCACCGACGACGAACTCGACGGTGCTTCATCGCAAGCTACCCTGGATTGCGAAGTCACGCAATCCATCAATCGTTCGACCACTGAAAGCGCCGTTGTGCCCAACCGCATCGTCGACCCGCCCGAACAGCCGCTTTACGAGATCAAGGCGAATCTGTTCAAGGCGCTCGCCCATCCCGCCCGCATCCGCATCCTCGAAGTACTCAGCGCGGCTGGACGGCCCACCCCGGTCAGCGAGATGCTGTCGTCGATCGACGTCGAACCGACCGTGCTGTCCCAGCATCTCGCCGTGCTCAAACGACACCACGTCGTCAGCGCCCAGCGAACCGGCAACGCGGTCCACTACCGGCTCGCCCACCCGAAGATTCGGGATTTGCTGGTGATCGCGCGGACCTTCCTTGCGGACACGCTCGACGCACGGCGAGCCGAACTCGACACGTTGACGTCGCTGCCTCCGCTGCGGTCGGACTCGTGAACCCGGCACGGTTGCTGCCTCGTCGTTCCGACTACGCCGATCTGCCGACCTCGTGGCGACGCGACGTGATGGCCGGGGTGACCGTCGGCGTGGTCGCCCTGCCGCTGGCACTGGCTTTCGGCATCAGCTCCGGAGTCGGCGCGGCCGCCGGCCTGATCACCGCCGTCGTCGCCGGGGTGGTCGCTGCGGTATTCGGGGGATCCCATGTCCAGGTGTCCGGGCCCACCGGCGCGATGGCGGTGGTGCTGGCGCCCATCGTCGCAGCCCACGGCCTCGGCAGTGTGGCACTGGTGACTGTTGTCGCCGGCCTGCTCGTGGCCGGTTGCGGGGTCGCGGGTCTGGGCCGGACGGTCACCTTCATCCCGTGGCCGGTGATCGAGGGCTTCACCCTCGGCATCGCGGTGATCATCTTCGCCCAGCAACTACCCGCGGCGCTCGGCGTCTCCGCGCCCCCCGGCGGCCGAACCCTGAGCACCTCGGTGCATGTCCTGACCCATGCCGACTGGGCCGCCGCCGCGAACACGCTCGCGGTCGTGGGCTTCGTCGCCGTGGTGATGGTCGCGCTGCCCCGGCTGAGCCCCAGCGCACCGGCATCGCTGCTCGCCGTCGTCGGAGCTACGGTCGGCGTGATCGCGTTGCACGTGCCAGTCGCGGCGATCGGTGAGCTGCCGTCACACCTGCCCGCGCCGGTGCTGCCGACGGTCGACACCGAAGCGCTGCGGACGCTGCTGGGGGCGGCGGTCACCGTCGCCGCGCTGGCGGCCGTCGAATCGCTGCTCTCGGCCCGGGTCGCGGCCACGATGTCACCGACGGGTCGGTACCACCCCGACCGCGAACTGCTGGGCCAGGGACTGGCGTCGGTGGCGTCCGGGGTCTTCGGTGGGATGCCCGCGACCGGCGCGATCGCCAGGACGGCCGTCAACGTCCGCTCGGGTGCACGGACCCGCGTCGCCGCTATCGTGCACTCGGTGGTCCTGCTCGGGGTGGTCTATCTGCTCAGCGGCCCGGTGTCCCGGGTTCCGCTGGCCGCGTTGGCGGGTGTCCTCATGGTGACGTCGTTCCGGATGATTTCGGCGGGCACCATCCGGTCGATACTGCGGTCGGGCCGTTCCGACGCGCTCACGTTCGTGGTGACGGCGGTGATCACGGTGAGTTTCGACCTCATCGAGGCGGTGATGATCGGCGTGTTGGCCGCGGCGTTCTTCGCACTGCGGAATCTGGCAGGCCGCAGCAGCGTAACCCGCGAGGAATTGCCCGGTCCGCGCTCCGAAGGGGACGAACACATCGCTCTGCTGCGGCTCGACGGGGCGATGTTCTTCGGGGCCGCCGAGCGCATCTCCAGCGCGATCGCCGAAGCCTTCGGGGCCGAAGCCGCCGGAATCCGGGTCGTGATCGTCCGGATGTCACAGCTGGGCATGCTCGATGCCACCGGCGCACGCACACTCGCAGAGATCACCGCCGAACTGGAGGCCCGCGGAATCACGGTGATCATCAAAGGTGTGCGCCCAGAGCACCTGAACATGATCACCAGCGTGGGAGTGCTCGACTCCCTCCGTCACGAGAACCACTTGATGGACTCGCTCGACGACGCCATCGCGCACGCCCGAAGCCACGTGGCGGCCAACGCGTCGTGAGGGCCGTCATTGTTCGCTCACGGGGGGAAGCAGTGCCGCATTCGGCGCACAGTCGTAGCGTGGAGTGGTGACCCAACCCCACGATCTTCCCCGGACCGTCGGCGAACTACGCGCCTCCGGTCATCGCGAGCGGGGCGTCAAACAGGAGATCCAGGAGAACCTGCTGGCCGGATTGGCCGAAGGCCGCGATCTGTGGCCCGGGATCCTGGGTTTCGAGGACACGGTGATCCCCCAACTCGAGCGGGCGCTGATCGCCGGACACGACATCGTCCTGCTCGGTGAGCGCGGCCAGGGCAAGACCCGGTTGCTGCGTGCGCTCACCGGACTGCTCGACGAGTGGACGCCCGTCATCGAGGGTTCGGAACTGGGCGAGCACCCGTACAGCCCGATCACCCCGGAGTCGATTCGGCGCGTCGCCGATTCCGGCGACGACCTCAAGGTGGCGTGGCGGCACCGCAGCGAGCGCTACACCGAGAAACTCGCCACCCCCGACACGAGCGTGGCCGACCTGGTCGGCGACATCGACCCGATCAAGGTGGCCGAGGGCCGCAGCCTCGGTGACCCGGAGACCATCGCCTACGGCCTCATTCCGCGCGCCCATCGCGGCATCGTCGCGGTCAACGAACTCCCCGACCTCGCCGAGCGCATCCAGGTGTCGATGCTCAACGTGATGGAGGAGCGCGATATCCAGGTCCGCGGCTACACGCTGCGGCTGCCGCTCGACGTCCTCGTCGTCGCCAGCGCGAACCCGGAGGACTACACCAACCGCGGCCGTATCATCACCCCGCTCAAGGACCGGTTCGGTGCCGAGATCCGCACCCACTATCCGCTGCAGCTCGACGCGGAGGTCGGCGTGATCACCCAGGAGGCGCAGCTCGCGGCGGCCGTCCCCGAGTATCTGCTGCAGATCCTCGCCCGCTTCGCCCGCAACCTTCGCGAATCGGGTTCGGTCGACCAGCGTTCGGGCGTCTCCGCGCGGTTCGCGATCGCTGCGGCGGAGACCGTCGCCGCGGCCGCCCGGCACCGCTCGACGATCCTCGGGGAGCAGGAGCCGGTCGCCCGCGTGGTGGACCTCGGCACGGTCGTCGACGTGCTGCGCGGCAAGTTGGAGTTCGAATCGGGTGAGGAGGGCCGGGAGCAGGCGGTGCTGGAGCATCTGCTGCGCCGCGCCACCGCCGACACCGCGCAGCGGGTGCTCGGTGGTCTCGACGTCGGGCCGTTGGTCGCCGCCCTCGAGGACGGGTCCCCGGTGACGACGGGTGAGCGGGTGTCGGCCAAGGACGTGCTCGCCGCGCTGCCGGACGTGCCGGTGATCGACGCGATCGCGACCCGCCTCGGCGCGCAGACCGACGGTGAACGGGCCGCCGCCGTCGAGCTGGCGCTGGAGGCGCTGTACCTGGCCAAACGGATCGACAAGGTCTCCGGAGAAGGCGAAACGGTCTATGGCTGAACGGGCCTCGGCGCGCGGGCACGGCCGGTCGTCGCGGTACTCCCGCTACACCGGCGGGCCGGATCCACTTGCCCCGCCGGTCGATCTGCGGGAGGCGCTCGAGCAGATCGGCGAGGAAGTGATGGAGGGCAGCTCGCCGCGGCGCGCCCTGTCCGAACTGCTGCGGCGTGGCACCAAGAACATGCGCGGAGCCGACCGGCTGGCCGCCGAGGCCAACCGGCGCCGTCGAGAACTGCTGCAACGCAACAGCCTCGACGGCACGCTGCAGGAGGTCAAGAAGCTGCTCGACGAGGCCGTACTCGCCGAACGCAAGGAACTCGCCCGCGCCATCGACGACGACGCGCGATTCTGCGAGCTGCAGATCGAGGCGCTGTCCCCGTCACCGGCCAAGGCCGTCCAGGAACTGTCGGACTACCAGTGGCGCAGCCCCGAGGGCCGCGAGAAGTACGACCAGATCAAGGATCTGCTCGGCCGCGAGATGCTCGACCAGCGGTTCGCCGGGATGAAAGAGGCGCTGGAGAACGCCACCGACGAGGACCGCCAGCGCGTCAACGACATGCTCGACGACCTCAACGAGTTGCTCGAGAAACACTCGAAAGGACAGGACTCCCCGGAAGACTTTCAAGACTTCATGGCCAAGCACGGCGAGTTCTTCCCGGAGAACCCCCGCAACGTCGACGAACTGCTCGACTCGCTGGCCAAACGCGCGGCGGCCGCGCAGCGCTTCCGCAACAGCCTCTCGCCGGATCAGCGGGCTGAACTCGACGCGCTGGCGCAGCAGGCATTCGGGTCGCCGTCGCTGATGAACGCGCTCAACAGGCTCGACTCCCATCTGCAGGCGGCCCGCCCGGGCGAGGACTGGTCGGGTTCCTCGGAGTTCTCCGGCGACAACCCGCTGGGGATGGGGCAAGGCGCGCAGGCGCTGGCCGACATCGGTGAGCTCGAACAGCTCGCCGAACAGCTGTCGCAGAGCTACCCGGGCGCCACGATGGACGACGTCGACCTCGACGCGCTGGCCCGTCAGCTGGGCGACCAGGCCGCCGTCGACGCGCGGACCCTGGCCGAACTCGAACGCGCCCTGATGAACCAGGGCTTCCTCGACCGCGGGTCCGACGGAAAATGGCGGCTGTCCCCGAAGGCCATGCGTCAGTTGGGGCGGGCCGCGCTCAGCGAAGTGGCGCAACGACTTTCGGGCCGCCACGGTGAGCGCGACACCCGTCGCGCCGGCGCGGCGGGGGAGTTGACCGGAGCCACCCGGCCGTGGCAGTTCGGGGACACCGAACCGTGGAACGTCACCCGCACCCTGACCAACGCCGTGCTACGACAGTCCGGTACGGGCGAACGCGAGATCCCGGTGAGCATCACCGTCGACGACGTCGAGATCTCCGAGACCGAGACCAGGACGCAGGCCGCGGTAGCGCTGCTCGTCGACACCTCGTTCTCGATGGTGATGGAGAACCGGTGGCTGCCCATGAAGCGGACCGCGCTGGCGCTCAACCATCTGGTGAGCACCCGATTCCGCTCCGACGCACTGCAGATCGTCGCGTTCGGCCGGTACGCCAGGACGGTGAGTGCGGCCGAACTGACCGGTCTGGAGGGCGTCTACGAACAGGGCACCAACCTGCACCATGCGCTGGCGCTGGCCACCCGGCATCTGCGCCGGCACCCGAACGCCCAGCCGGTGGTACTGGTGGTGACCGACGGTGAGCCGACCGCCCACCTGGAGGACTTCGGCGGACGCGACGGCGCCCAGGTGTTCTTCGACTACCCGCCGCATCCGCGGACCATCGCCCACACCGTGCGGGGCTTCGACGAGGTGGCCCGCCTCGGCGCGCAGGTCACGATCTTCCGGCTGGGCAGCGACCCGGGGCTGGCCCGCTTCATCGACCAGGTGGCCCGGCGGGTGCAGGGCCGGGTGGTGGTCCCGGACGCGGACGGGCTCGGCGCCGCGGTGGTCGGTGACTACCTGACCTCACGCCGCCGGCGATAATTGCTACGCAAACCCGCGCTTGTGCGTTATCGTTTGCTGAATTCATACCGTCCGGGTGAAGACAGTGGAGGCTCTCCGCGGACGGATCGCACGCAAATTCTGCCGAGGGGAATCAATGGCGAAGCACCGCGCTGAACCGCGTCGTCGGGTCGACGCCGCACCCTCGGGGCGGCTGCACCGGGCGGTGTTGCCTGCCGCGCTGAGCAGCGTGATCGTTGCCAGTGTGGCCACCGCCGGTGGTGTCGCGGTGGTGCACCCGGAGGGCGTCGCCTCGACGATGTACGACGTGGCGGCGCTGATCATCGAGGGCAGCTCGACCAACCCGACCGGGGCCGGGATCGCAGAGTTCTACGGCGGCAAATTCGCCACCGGCAGCCGTGAGGTGGTGCAGGTCAACTTCTTCACCGGACCGTTCGGTGTGTACGACGCGCTGAAGAACCCCACCGACGAGGACGACGAGGACAACGTCGTCATGTCCTCGGGATGGGGTGCGGCCAACGTCAGCCTGCTGCTCAGCTACCTGGAGGCCACCGGCGACCCCGTCGCCGCCAACGCCGTCTACGTGCTCGACAACAACGTCGCCCGCCCCAACGGCGGCTTCGGCACCCGCTACCCGGTGTTCGCGTTGATCGGGGTGAACCCGCTGCCCACACCGACGTCGCCCGGCGCGAAGGTCATCGACGTCGGCTACGAGTACGACATCAACGGCAACACCCCGGCATACGTGCTCAACCCGTTCGCGATGGCGAACTCGCTGGCCGCCTACTTCGGCAACCGGCTCGACCAGGAGGCGGTGGACCTGCCGGTCGACGCGAACGGCAACCTCGACCTCAGCGGCGCGGATTGCGCGGGCGAGTGCCCCAAAGAACTGACTGACGGCGAGGAGATCACCGCCGTGATCGACGGCGAGACCGTCGTCATCGAGCAAGTGGGTGACACCACCTACATCAGCTATCGCAGCGACGGCCTGCCGCTGCTACAACCACTGCGTACCTATGGCGGGGAGGCCGGCAACAAGGTCGCCGACGCGATCGAGGATCCGCTGACCGACGTCGTCAACTACGGCTACCCGGGCAACGACCCCTTGGCAAATCCGGACGTCTACCAGCCGGCTGCGCTGCTACCCACACCGGACGAGACCGAGACGTTCCTGCGCAACCTCGCCGACCCGGACAACAACGCACGTCCTCCGGCGGGCGAGGCCGAGGTCGACGGCACCAGAGTGGAATCGGGTGTGCCCCAGAACAGAGTGGCCAGCTTGCCTACCGGCTTGGTCTCTCCGTCAGCGGACGACAAGACCGCCAACTCCCCGAAGTTCCTGCGCAAAGTGGGGCGCAACGTCACCGGCGCCACATCCGACTCCTCCGCCGAGGCCGGACCGCGGCAGCGGATCGACGATGTGGCAAAGAAGGCGACCGACCGCGGGTCCCAACGTGCTGAAAATAAAGATGGTGACCCGCCCACGAACAAGTCAACCGACTAGTCGGTGGCGGCGGCGCGCTTGCGCCGCCGGCGCTTGACCCGCACGTTTCCCCATAGCGCGAAGCCTGCGATCCGCACGCAGGGCGCGCCGGGTATGCCGTCACCCACGACGCTGTGGTCGAACGATCCCATCAAGGCGCCTCCGTGCAGGTCGACGTTCACCTCCGGCGGCAGCAGGATCGTCTGGCTGCCGAACACGGAGTACGCCCGGATCTCGACCTCAGGGGCGGTGAAGTCCGCGTAGCGCAGGTCCAAGACACCACCGCCGAACAGTGCGACGGTGGTGACCCGCCGCGGCACGTTCCACCGGCCGCGGCGTTCGAATCCGGTCATGATCCCCAGCAACACCGTCGACGGCGCAGGCCGGTACGGTCCGATGCGGCGTGGAGCGGTCATCGCGCCCGGCAGGTCGGCGCTCAGCGAGGCGAGTTCGTCATAGGTCTGGGCGGCGTACGCCTTCTTCAGACGGCTCTCGTACTCGGTCATCTGTAGGCGCCCCTGCGCCGCGGCGTCAGTGAGCAACTGCGCGACCTCGATTCGGTCGGTGTCGGCAGCGCACTTGGAGCCGTTCCGCGGCGTTGCAGGTGTGCTCATCAACCACGAGCCTACGACGAACGCCGGCACATGCAAGGGGGTTGGCTGAACTGTGCCCTTGCCCGCGCCGGCGAACCCTCTAGTCGGTCGCGGTTTCCGTCGCCGTCACCGCATCCGCGCCAAAGTCCGAACATGCGTCGGCAGTTGGGATCCCGGCGATGTGGAGCACCTCAGGGCGACGTGGACCACATCAGCCAGCCCACCTTGGGGGCCGCTTCTCCAGGAACGCCAGCATGCCCTCGCGTGCTTCCTCGGAGACGAACAGCGCGGCGGACTGTTCGGTCAGCGCCGCGGCGTCGCGGTCGAACGCGCGCAGCAACGCCGCCGTCGTCAACGCCTTGGACGCCGCCAGGCCCTGCGGCGATCCCCGGCCGATCTGTGCGGCCAACTCCGCGACCGTGGGCTCGACGTCGTCGGTCGCCACGGTGACCAACCCGATGCGCTCGGCCTCCTGCGCGCCGAACTTCTCGCCGGTGAGGAAGTACCGGCCGGCGGCCCGCGGTGTCATCTTCGGTAGCAACGTCATCGAGATGATCGACGGCGCGACGCCGATGCGGGCCTCGGTCAGCGCGAAGGTGCTGCCCGTGCCGGCCACCACGATGTCGCAGGCACCGACGAGGCCGAGCCCGCCCGCGCGCACATGCCCGTCGATCGCCGCGATCACCGGCACCGGCGACTCGAGGACCGCCCGCAGCGTGCCGGTCAGTTCCCGCGCCCGGTCCACTGCGACCTCACCCGGTTCGCGTCCGGCGGCCTCGCGCAGATCGGCGCCCGCGCAGAACGTGCCCCCGGTGTGACCGAGGACGACGGTCCGCACCCCGGCGTCTTCGCGAGCCTTGCGAAGACCGCCGTGGAGCTGTTCGACCAGCGCCGTCGACAGCGCGTTGCGGTTGTGCGGAGAGTCGAGCGTCAGCCGGGCGACGTTGCCGTCGACGGTGTAGCGCACCAGCTCGGACATCAGCAGGACTCCATCAGTACGACCGAGGCAAGCCGAGCGACGTCTGCGCGACGAAGTTGAGGATCATCTCCCGGCTGACCGGGGCAATACGCGCCAGCCGTGACGCGGTCAACACCGCCGCGACGCCGTACTCCTTGGTCAACCCGTTGCCGCCCATCGACTGCACGGCCTGGTCCACCGCACGAACCGATGCCTCGCCGGCCGAGTACTTCGCCATGTTCGCGGCCTCGGCGGCGCCGGCGTCGTCCCCGATGTCGTAGAGCGCCGCGGCCTTCTGCGTCATCAGCTTGGCGAGTTCGATCTCGACGTGGTTCTGCGCCAGGGGGTGCGCCAACCCCTGGTGCGCGCCGATCGGGGTCTTCCACACCTGGCGGGTCTTCACGTAGTCCACCGCACGGCTCAGGGCGAAGCGGCCCATTCCCACAGCGCTGGCGGCGCCCATGATCCGCTCCGGGTTCAAGCCGGCGAACAACTGCGCGATCGCGGCGTCCTCGGAGCCGACGAGCGCATCGGCGGGTAGCCGGACGTCGTCGAGGAAGAACTGGAACTGGTTCTCCGGGCTGACGAGCTCCATGTCGATCTTCGTCCAGCTCAAACCCGGGGTGTCGGTGGGCACGACGAACAGCGCCGGCTTCAGGTTGCCGGTCTTGTGGTCTTCCATGCGGCCGACCACCAGCACCGCCTGCGCCTGGTCGACGCCGGAGATGTACACCTTCTGACCGTTGAGGATCCAGTCGCCGCCGTCGCGGCGCGCGGTGGTGGTGATTCTGTGGCTGTTCGACCCGGCGTCGGGTTCGGTGATCGCGAAGGCCATCGTGATCGACCCGTCGGCGATTCCGGGCAGCCACCGTCGCTTCTGGTCGTCGGTGCCGAACTTGCTGATGATCGTGCCGTTGATGGCGGGGGACACCACCATCATCAGCAGCGCCGAACCTGCCGCCGACATCTCCTCCATCACCAGGGACAGTTCGTACATGCCTGCGCCGCCGCCGCCGTACTCCTCGGGCAGGTTCACCCCGATGAACCCGAGCTTGCCCGCCTCGGCCCACAGTTCGGTGGTGTGCTCACCGGCGCGGGCCTTGCCCAGGTAGTACTCCTGCCCGTAGTTGGCGGCCATCGTGGCCACCGCCTGGCGCAGGGCCTTTTGTTCTTCGGTTTCGACGAAACCTGTCATGTGTCTTCTCCTTCGGTCTGGACGCGGGCGAGTACTCGCGCTAATACCTGGCCGACCTCGACCTGCTGGCCGATGGTGACGTTGAGTTCGGCGAGCACGCCGTCATCGGGTGCGGTCAGCGTGTGCTCCATCTTCATGGCCTCCAGCCACACCAGCGGCTGGCCGGCGGTGACGGTGTCCCCGACGGCGGCGCCGACGCGCACCACCGCCCCGGGCATCGGCGCGATCAGCGAACCGCGCGCGACGGCGGCCTCCGGGTCGGGGAAGCGCGGCAGTGTGACGAATTCGGCGGCACCAAGCGGGGAGTCGACGAACACCGCATCCCCGTGGCGGGCGACGTCGAACCCGAACTCCACCCCGCCGGTTGCCAGCACCACCCGGTGCGGGGTCGCCGACACCAGCTCCACGTCGTCGCGGTCGGCGAACCGCACACCGGCACGGGTGAACCGGTACCGTACGTCGTGCTCGTCGCCGGCGGTGTCGCGGTACCGCTTGGTCTGATACCCCGAGGCAAGGTTGCGCCAGCCGCTCGGCGCGGCCGCGAACACCGTTGCCGCATGGCGGTTTCGGGCGGCGTCGGCCAGTGCGGCGGCGAGCACGGACAATCCGGCCGCCCGGGGGTCACCGGCCGGTGCGGCGAGTCCGGCCAGGCCGTGGGTGTCGAAGAAGGCGGTGTCGGTTGCCCCGTCGAGGAACGCCGGATGCCGCAGCACGTTGACCAGCAGGTCGCGGTTGGTGCGGACGCCGTGCAGTCGTGTCCGCAGCAGCGCGTCCGCCAGGATCGCCGCGGCCTGTCTGCGGGTGGATGCGTACGAGATCACCTTGGCGAGCATCGGATCGTAGAAGACCGACACCACCGTTGCGTCGACGACGCCGGAGTCCAGCCGCACCCCCGCCCGGGTCTGCGGGCCGAACTGCACTGCGGCGCCGGGCACGTCGAAGTGGTGCACGGTGCCGGCCTGCGGCTGCCAGTTGCGCGCCGGATCTTCCGCGTACAGCCGCACCTCGATCGAATGTCCGCGTGCTGACGGCGCTTCGGCGTCGAGTCGCTGACCGTCGGCCACCAGGAGCTGCAGTTCGACGAGGTCGAGCCCGGTGGTGGCCTCGGTGACGGGGTGCTCGACCTGCAGGCGGGTGTTCATCTCCAGGAAGAAGAAGTCGCCGTTCGAGTCGGCCATGAACTCGACCGTCCCGGCCCCGGTGTATCCGATCGCCTTGGCGGCGAGGCGGGCCGCGTCGAACAGCTTGACGCGCATCCCGGGCGTGCGTTCGACAAGCGGTGACGGCGCCTCCTCGATGATCTTCTGGTGCCTGCGCTGGATCGAGCACTCCCGCTCGCCGACCGCCCACACGGTGCCGTGTGCGTCGGCCATCACCTGGACCTCGATGTGGTGGCCCGCAGCGAGGTATCGCTCGCAGAAGACCGTGGGGTCTCCGAACGCCGACTGCGCTTCGCGCTGCGCGGCGGCCACCTCGTCGGTCAGCGCGTCGAGGTCCCGGACCACCCGCATGCCGCGACCGCCGCCACCGGCGGAGGCCTTCACCAGGACCGGCAACTGGTCGGCGGTCACACCCGCCGGGTCGAGTTCGTCGAGCACCGGCACCCCGGCGGCGGCCATCATCTTCTTGGCCTCGATCTTGCTGCCCATCGCCGCGACGGCGGCGACCGGCGGGCCGATCCACGTCAGCCCGGCCTCCTGCACGGCTGCGGCGAATTCGGCGTTCTCGGAGAGGAAGCCGTATCCGGGGTGGATTGCGTCCGCCCCGGCGGCGCGGGCGGCGGCGACGAGCTGACCGCTGTCGAGGTATCCGTTGTTGCCCTGCAGCCGCACCCGCGCGTCGGCCTCGGCGACGTGCGGGGAGTGGGCGTCTGGGTCGGTGTACACGGCCACGGTGCCGATGCCGAGCCGGCGGCAGGTCGCGAACACGCGGCGGGCGATCTCCCCGCGGTTGGCGACCAGGACTCTGGTGATCACTGTGCCCTCCCTCGCCAGCATCGGCGGCCTCACATCCGGAAGACGCCGAAGTTCGACGTCCCCTCGATCGGCCCGTTGGCGATGGCCGACAGGCACATCCCCAACACGGTGCGGGTGTCGCGCGGATCGATCACCCCGTCGTCGTAGAGCCGCCCCGAAAGGAACATCGGCAGCGACTCGGCCTCGATCTGCGCCTCGATCGCCGCCCGCAGCGCGGCGTCGGCCTCCTCGTCCACCTGCTGGCCGCGCGCCTGGGCGGCTGCGCGGCTGACGATCGAGATGACACCGGCCAGTTGCGTACCGCCCATCACCGCGGCCTTCGCGCTCGGCCAGGCGAACAGGAACCGGGGGTCGTACGCGCGCCCGCACATGCCGTAGTGCCCGGCGCCGTAGGAGGCGCCGATCAACAGCGACAGGTGCGGCACCGTCGAATTCGACACGGCGTTGATCATCATCGCGCCGTGCTTGATCATCCCGCGCTCTTCGTACTGCCTGCCGACCATGTATCCGGTCGTGTTGTGCAGGAACAGAAGTGGGGTGTCCGAGCGGTTCGCCAACTGGATGAACTGGGTGGCCTTCTGCGACTCCTCGTTGAACAGCACCCCTCGGGCGTTGGCCAGGATGCCGATCGGGTAGCCGTACAGCCGCGCCCAGCCCGTCACCAGCGACGAGCCGTAGAGCGCCTTGAACTCGTCGAAGTCTGAGCCGTCGACGATCCGGGCGATCACGTCGCGCGGGTCGAACGGGATCCGCAGATCGGGTGGGACGATGCCGAGCAGCTCCTCGCTGTCGAACAGTGGCTCGGTGACCGGGGCCGGGACCGGTCCCTGCTTGCGCCAGTTCAGTCGTTTGACGATCTGCCGGCCGATCCGCAGCGCGTCGAGTTCGTCGACGGCGAAGTGGTCCGCCAGACCCGATATGCGGGCGTGCATCTCGGCCCCGCCGAGCGATTCGTCGTCGGATTCCTCGCCCGTGGCCATCTTGACCAGCGGCGGCCCGGCCAGGAACACCTTCGAGCGCTCCTTGATCATCACGACGTGGTCGGACATGCCGGGCACGTACGCCCCGCCTGCCGTGGAGTTGCCGAAGACCAGTGCGATCGTGGGGATCCCGGCCGCCGAGAGGCGGGTGAGGTCGCGGAACATCTGCCCGCCGGGGATGAACACCTCTTTCTGGGTGGGCAGGTCGGCGCCGCCTGATTCGACCAGGGAGATCACCGGGAGCCGGTTCTCCCACGCGATCTGGTTGGCGCGCAGAATCTTTCGCAGGGTCCAGGGGTTGCTGGTGCCGCCCTTGACGGTGGGGTCGTTGGCGACGACCAGGCATTCGACACCGTTGACGGCGCCGATCCCGGTGACAATGCTGGCGCCGACGGTGAACTCGCTGCCCCAGGCGGCCAGCGGGCTCAGTTCGACGAAGGGGGAGTCGGGGTCCAGGAGCAGTTCGATGCGCTCGCGGGCGGTGAGTTTGCCGCGCGCATGCTGGCGTTCGACGTACTTGGCGCCGCCGCCGGCGAGCGCCTTGTCGTGTTCGGCATCGAGTTCGGCGAGCTTCGCGGCCATGGCGTCGGCGGCCGCGACATAGCCCGGCGAGGACGGATCGAGCGTGGACTTCAGCGCCGTCACGACCGGTATCCCGATGTCTTGGCGGCCAGGGACGTGAAGATCTCGCCGTCGCCGCCGCCGCCGGACTTCCGCGACTGCTCACGTTCGGCGGTATGCCAGTTGCTCACTGCGCCAACAACTCCTCGGGGATGTCGAGATGACGGCTGCGTAGCCATTCGCCGAGTCCTTTGGCCTGCGGGTCGAACCGGGCCTGGTAGGCCACGCCCTGCCCGAGGATGCCCTCGATGACGAAGTTCACCGCCCGCACGTTCGGCAGCAGATGGCGGGTCACCGGCAGATCGGCGGTCTCCGGGAGCAGGCGGCGCAGCGCGTCGACGGTCAACGTGTGCGCGAGCCAGCGCCACTGGTCGTCGGTTCGCACCCACACCCCGACGTTGGCGCTGCCGCCCTTGTCTCCGCTGCGCGCGCCCGCGATCAGGCCCAGTGGTGCGCGCCGCGTCGGCCCCGGCGGCAGCGGTTCGGGCAGTGCGGGTTCGTCGACCTGCTCCAGAACGCGGGTGTCGGTAGCGGCGGGGATGTCGGTGCGGGTGCCGTCGGCATGTACGGCGATGTGGGGCACCTCGGCGGCGTCGACGTGGCCGGCGGTGAACACACCGTAGACCTGTCCGTCGCTGGGCGGTGCGGTGACGTGGAAACCGGGGTAACTGGCGAGCGCCAGTTCGATTGCCGCGGAGGAGAACCGGCGTCCGACATTGGACGGGTCCGGGTCACGGACCACACAGCGCAGCAGTGCGCTGGCCGTCTCCTCGGTGTCGGCGTCGGGGTGATCGGTGCGGGCCAGTGTCCATTCCAGTTCGGCGGGTTTCACGGTCAGCTCTGCTTCGAGTTGCCGGCGCACGAGGTCGGCCTTCGCCTCGATGTCGAGGCCGGTGAGCACGAACGTCATGGCGTTGCGGAACCCACCCACGCTGTTGAGCGACACCTTCGCCGTCGGTGGCGGTGGTTCGCCCCGCGCACCGCTGATCCGCACCCGGTCGGGCCCGTCGTGCTGCAGTCGCAGTGAGTCGACCCGCAAGGTCACGTCGGGGTTGGCGTAGCGCGCGCCGGCGATCTCGTAGAGCAGCTGTGCGGTGACGGTGTCGACGCTGACGGCGCCGCCGCCGGGGTGCTTGGTGATCACCGACGAGCCGTCGGCGTGGACCTCCGCGAGCGGGAAGCCCGGATGGGTCATGACGCTGAGATCGGGGAAGTCTCTGGCGAAGAAGGCATAGTTCCCGCCGCTGGCCTGCACACCGCATTCGATGACGTGCCCGGCGGCGACGGCCCCGGCGAGGGCGTCGTAGTCGGTGCGCTTCCAGCCGAAGTGCGCGGCGGCGGGGCCGAGCGTCACCGAGGCGTCGGTGACTCGGCCCGTCACCACGACGTCGGCGCCCGAGTTCAGGCAGTCGACGATGCCCCACGCGCCGAGGTAGGCGTTGGCCGCCAGCGGCGTGCCCAACCCGAGTTCACCGGCGCGGCCGATCAGGTCGTCACCTTCGACATGGGCGACGTTGACGGACAGGCCGAGGCGATCGGCCAGCGCACGCACCGCCGCGGCCAACCCGGCCGGGTTCAGGCCGCCGGCGTTGGTGACGATGCGGACGCCGCGCTCGCTGGCGAGGCCGAGGCAGTCCTCGAGTTGGGTGAGGAACGTCTTCGCGTAGCCGCGGTCGGGGTTCTTCGCCCGGTCACGCGCCAGGATCAGCATGGTCAGTTCGGCGAGGTAGTCGCCGGTGAGGAAGTCGAGTTCCCCACCGGTGAGCATCTCGCGCATCGCGGCCAGCCGGTCCCCGTAGAAGCCCGAACAGTTGCCGATGCGCACCGGGTCAGCCAATCCGTACTCCCATGCCCGCTCCCAATCGTCTCGCCCTGTCAACCAACCGGGCCCCGTCAACCAACCGGTAGGTTAGCCGCTACTGCCGGTCCCACGTCAAGGACTTCGGAGCGATTGGTGCCTCCGGCCACCGCACGGTCGTGTGGTTCGGTGTGGTGGTGGCCAGCCTGGTCGTCGCCGCCTACCCGATGCTCTTCGACACCGTGCGCCACCGTCTGGGGCGGCGCTGAACGCCCAGGTTTTGGAGGCGGCGCAGCTCACCGGCTATCCTGGACAGTACTTGCCTGCGGCCCGCGCTCAACCGGGTGGCGCGTGGCACCCAGACCCTTCAGAGGAGAAGCTCGATCATGGCTGTGCCCAAGCGCAGAATGTCGCGTTCGAACACTCGTAGCCGCCGCGCGCAGTGGAAGGCCAAGCCGGCCGAACTCGTCGGGGTGACCGTCGACGGTCAGCACCACAAAGTGCCCCGTCGCCTGCTCAAGGCCGCCCGGATGGGCCTCATCGACCTCGATCGCCGCTAGCCCCACTTCGAGGACCGTAGCGGCGCGCCTCTCAGCCAAGTCTCAGGCGTCGAGGTGAAACTGTGCCTGTGCGCATACTTGTCGTCGACGACGATCGTGCGGTGCGAGAATCCCTGCGCCGGTCTCTGTCTTTCAACGGGTACTCGGTCGAGTTGGCCCAGGACGGTGTCGAAGCTCTCGACCTCATCGCCAATAATCGGCCCGACGCCGTGGTGCTCGACGTGATGATGCCCCGGCTCGACGGCCTCGAGGTGTGCCGGCGGCTGCGCAGCACCGGCGACGACCTGCCGGTCCTGGTGCTGACCGCCCGGGACTCGGTGTCCGAGCGGGTCGCCGGGCTCGATGCCGGCGCCGACGACTACCTGCCCAAACCCTTCGCGCTGGAGGAGCTGCTCGCGCGGATGCGCGCCCTGCTGCGCCGCACCTCACCCGACGACGGCGCGGACTCGCCGGCGCTGACCTTCCTGGATCTGACCCTCGACCCGGTGACCCGCGAGGTGACCAGGGGTTCTCGGCAGATCAGCCTCACCCGCACCGAGTTCGCGTTGCTGGAGATGCTCATCGCCAACCCGCGCCGGGTGCTCACCCGCAGCCGAATCCTCGAGGAAGTGTGGGGCTTCGACTTCCCGACCTCGGGGAACGCGCTCGAGGTGTACATCGGCTATCTGCGCCGTAAAACCGAAGCGTCCGGGGAGCCACGACTGATCCACACCGTGCGCGGTGTGGGGTACGTGCTCCGCGAGACGCCGCCCTGATGACCCTGCCGTTTCCGCCCGCTCCGGCGCCGACGCGGCGCAAACCTCCGCGCAACACCAGCTCGCTGTCATTGCGGTGGCGCGTGATGCTGCTGGCGATGTCGATGGTGGCGATGGTGGTCGTGCTGATGTCGGTCGCCGTCTACGCCGTGGTGTCGCGGGCGCTCTACGACGACATCGACAACCAACTGCACAGCCGAGCGAGGCTGCTGATCGAGAGCGGGTCGCTGGCCGCCGACCCTGGTAAGGCGATCGAGGGCACCGCGTACTCCGACGTCAACGCGATGCTGGTCAATCCGGGCCGGTCCATCTACACCGCCAACCAGCAGGGGCAGACGCTGCCGCTCGGTGAGGCCGAGAAGGACGTCATCTCCGGGGAGCTGCTGCTGTCGCTGCGCACCGTCAACCATCAGCGCATCCTCGCGGTACACCTCACCAACGGCAGTTCGCTGCTCATCTCCAAGAGTCTCGCGCCGACGGGTCAGGTGCTGGGCCGCCTCGGCACGGTGCTGCTGATCGTCGGCGGGGTCGGAGTGGCCGTGGCAGCCATCGCCGGTGGGATGGTCGCCAGTGCGGGGCTGCGGCCGGTGGGCCGGTTGACCCAGGCGGCCGAACGGGTGGCCCGTACCGACGACCTACGGCCCATCCCGGTGTTCGGCAGTGACGAGCTGGCCCGGCTCACCGAGGCGTTCAACATGATGCTGCGGGCGCTGACGGAGTCGCGCGAACGGCAGGCGCGGCTGGTGTCCGACGCGGGTCACGAACTGCGGACGCCGCTGACGTCGCTGCGCACCAACGTCGAGTTGCTCATGGCCTCGCAGGCGCCGGGTGCGCCGCGGCTGCCCGAGGACGAGATGGCCGGTCTGCGATCCGACGTGATCGCCCAGATCGAGGAACTCTCCACTCTGGTAGGCGATCTGGTCGACCTGACCCGCGACGAAGCGGGTGGGGTGGTCTACGAGACCGTCGACATGGCCGAGGTGGTCGACCGCAGCCTGGAGCGAGTTCGTCGGCGCCGCAACGACATCGAGTTCGACGTGAACACCGTCGGCTGGCAGGTCTACGGCGACGCCGCCGGGCTGGCGCGCGCCGTGCTCAATCTCCTCGACAACGCGGCGAAGTGGAGCCCGCCCGGCGGTCGCGTGGGAGTCCGCCTGACCCAGACGGACCCGGTCCACGCCGAACTCGTCGTATCCGATCAGGGGCCGGGCATCCCGGAGGCCGAGCGCGGGTTGGTGTTCGAGCGTTTCTACCGGTCGACCGCCGCCCGCGCGATGCCCGGCTCAGGTCTGGGGCTGGCCATCGTCAAACAGGTCGTCCTCAAACACGGTGGCGCGCTGCGGGTCGAGGACACAGTGGCGGGCGGCAACCCGCCGGGCACCTCGTTCTACGTGATGCTGCCGGGCCGTCCGCTGTCCTCCGACGGCGGCAACGGGGCTCCGGTGCCGACGGCGCAGTTCGACCCCGACATGCGTTCGGCCGGCTCACGCGCGGACCGGCGGGTGATCAAGAACGCCGAAACGAACGGCATGTCTCGGTCCGCTTCGAAGGAACTCTAAGTGGATTCTCAGTCCATCTGGGCACTGTAAGCACACGCCCTTTCGTTGGACGAACTGTCGGATCATCTACCAGGAAGAGCATCGACCGCTATGACGAACCACCCGCGGTACTCGCCGCCGCCGCAACAGCAGCCGCAGCATCGTCCGGTCGGCTCGGACCCGGGCTATCCGGGCGCCCAGCGGGCGGACACGTATTCGCAGCAGCCCTATGACTGGCGTTACGCCGCCCAACCGCAGCAGCAGTTCCGGGCGCCGTACGACCCGTACCGGGGCGCCGTTCAGCCGACCGCGGTGATGCCGCAGCCGCGGCCCCCTCAAAAGCGTTCGCGGGCAGGTCTTCTCACGGCCGGCGCGCTCGCGGTGGCGGTGCTGTCCGCGGGTATCGGCGGCGGTGTGGCGACGATGGTCCACCAGGACCGGCCGTCGTTCGGCAGCTCGGTCACCGGTGCGGCGCCGAGCGTTCCCGCCGCCGCCCTGCCTGCGGGCTCTGTCGAGCAGGTGGCCGCCAAGGTGGTGCCCAGTGTGGTGAAGCTCGAGACGAATCTGGGCCGTGCGTCGGGGGAGGGTTCGGGCATCGTCTTGACCTCGGACGGTCTGATCCTGACGAACAACCACGTCGTGGCCGCGGCCGCCGCCCGGCCCGGCGCGCCGGGTGGCGCCCAGACCAAGGTGATCTTCTCCGACGGCCGCAGCGCGTCGTTCACCGTCGTCGGCACCGACCCGAGCAGTGACATCGCGGTGGTGCGCGCAGAGAACGTCTCGGGACTGACACCGATCGCGCTGGGGTCGTCCGCCGATCTGCGGGTCGGTCAGGACGTGGTCGCCATCGGTTCGCCACTGGGCCTCGAGGGGACGGTCACCACCGGCATCATCAGCGCGTTGAACCGGCCGGTTGCCGCGGGCGGCGATACGCGCAACCAGAACACCGTCCTCGACGCCATCCAGACCGACGCCGCGATCAATCCCGGCAACTCCGGCGGGGCACTGGTGAACATGAACGGCGAGTTGGTCGGGGTGAACTCCGCGATCGCCACCATGGGCGGCGATTCGGCGCAGGCGCAGAGCGGTTCGATCGGCCTGGGCTTCGCGATCCCGGTGGATCAGGCCAAGCGCATCGCCGACGAGCTGATCCGGAACGGCTCCGCCTCACACGCGTCGCTCGGGGTGCAGGTCAGCAACGACGCCGCCACCGACGGCGCGAAGATCGTCGAGGTGAACGACGGCGGCGCCGCGGCCGCGGCGGGGCTGCCCAGCGGCGTGGTGGTGACCAAGGTCGACGACCGGGTGATCAACAGTGCCGATGCGCTGGTGGCGGCGGTGCGGTCGAAGGCGCCCGGCGACAAGGTGACGCTGACCTATCTCGATCCGTCGGGTGAGCCGCAGAGCCTGCAGGTGACGCTCGGAAAGATGCAGCAGTGACGACCGGCACCGGAGCACCGCGAACACTGCGAGTGGCTGCGCCGCTGTGCGTGCCCACCTATACGGTTGAGCTCATGGAGCAGCCAGGGGAGTTGGTGGGCCGCGCGCTCGTCGTCGTCGTCGACGACCGCACCGCCCATGGCGACGAAGAGGACCACAGCGGTCCGTTGGTGACCGAGCTTCTCGGTGAGGCCGGTTTCGTCGTCGACGGTGTCGTGGTGGTGTCCGCCGACGAGGTGGAGATCCGCAACGCGTTGAACACCGCCGTGATCGGCGGGGTGGATCTCGTCGTGTCGGTCGGTGGCACCGGGGTGACGCCGCGCGACGTGACGCCCGAGGCGACGCGCGACATTCTCGACCGCGAAATCCTCGGCATCTCGGAGGCGCTGCGCGCGTCCGGGCTGTCCGCCGGCATCGTCGACGCCGGGGTGTCCCGTGGGCTGGCCGGCATCTCGGGCAGCACCCTGGTGGTCAACATCGCCGGGTCCCGCGCTGCGGTGCGCGACGGCATGGCCACCCTGAGCCCGTTGGCCGTGCAAATCATCGGACAGCTCTCGAGCCTGGAGATCTGAGGTCGATGCGTCGTTTCTGGTTCGCCTCCGTTACCGCCGCTGTCTGCGGCGTTACCGGGAAGTGAACATTAATCGTTGTGGATTTGTGACCTTCGTCACATACGAGGGCTCCGGTGTGTGAGCAACCACACCCGGCCGCCGGTTCAGTTAACAAAATTTTCGGCGACACCCTGCCCGAGACGTCCTCCGACGAACGCGACGACCGGGCGTTCGGGGATCACGCCGAGCACGAGCGCTGGCTGCGCGACAACGTTCCGCCTCACCACCACTGACCGCTGCTTCATGATCAAGCAGGCAGTTCGCTCCGGTCGGAGATAATCCGAGTCATGTCGGGGCCTTTCCGGCGACGTCGAGGACTGTGAACGGTCGGCGTGCCCGGGTGCCGCCTCCTTGCACCGTCCACGGGAAGTCTCAGCAAACCTCGACCGGTGCGGGTCCCTGGTCCGCCGCCGGACTGCGTACGCGTTGCCGCCGGGGTGGCTCCCCGATATGTTCCTCCCGTCACGATGAGCTAGGCGTAAGAACCGTCTGTGGAGTCTCTAATCCGGATCACAGGTTGATCTTGCGGGGTGTTTGGTAAGAGCCGTAGATCAGGCGCCCAACGACAAACTCGGTGAGCAGTCACCGCCATAACAGCTAGGGAGATCATGAAGGCAATCAGTCGGGTGCTGATCGCGTTGGTTGCGGCCATCGCGGCTCTGTTCACGAGCACGGGCACCTCCAACGCAGGTTTGGACAACGAGCTCAGCCTGGTCGACGGGCAGGGCCGGACTCTCACCATCCAGCAGTGGGACACCTTCCTCAACGGGGTGTTCCCGCTCGACCGCAACCGCCTCACGCGCGAGTGGTTCCACTCGGGCCGCGCCAACTACATCGTGGCCGGCGAAGATGCCGACGACTTCGAGGGCACGCTCGAGCTCGGCTACCAGATCGGCTTCCCCTGGTCGCTCGGTGTGGGTATCAACTTCAGCTACACCACCCCCAACATCGCCTTCGATGGGGCGGAGACAAACATTATCGAGAACAACGGGGGAGACTTAAACCTCGACCTCGTGCCGATCGAAGGCATCCAGACCCCGCCGCTGTTCCCCGGTGTGTCGATCAGCGCCGACCTCGGTAACGGCCCGGGCATCCAGGAAGTGGCGACCTTCGCGGTCGACGTCGAGGGTGCCGACGGCGCGGTGGCCGTCTCCAACGCCCACGGCACGGTGACCGGTGCGGCCGGTGGCGTGCTGCTGCGCCCCTACGCCCGGCTGATCGCCTCGGAGGGTGACAGCGTCACCACCTACGGCGAACCGTGGAACATGAACTGACGCTTACAGCGTCACCGAACAGCCCCCGGAGAGATCCGGGGGCTGTTTTGTGTTCGGCCGCTCAGTGGGTGTCGGCGCTGGTGGTCTCGGCGGTGTCGGGGCTGGGGCCGGTGCTGGGGCCGGTGCCCGGTCCGGTGACCGTCGGCCCGGCCGGCCCGTTGCTCTGGGCGAGAATGTCGCGGATCTCGGTGAGCAGGCTCAACTCGGTGTCCTGGGCCTGCTCGACCTGACCCCGTTCGCGCAGCCTCTTGTACGGCAGCACGATCAGGAAGTACACCACCGCCGCCACGAGCAGGAAGTTGATGACCGCGGACAGCAGCACGTTGAGGTCGATGGTCTGACCGCCGCCGATGCCGATCCGCAAGATGCCGTAGTCCGCGTCACCACCGGCTCCGATGCGGCTGATCAGCGGTTCGACGACGCTGTTGGTGAAAGCCGTGACGAGCCCGGTGAAGGCGGTGCCGATGACCACCGCGGTGGACAGGTCCACGATGTTGCCGCGGGCGAGGAACTCCTTGAACCCTTTCAGCATGCGCTCATCCCCTTACTCGTCCGCATGACCGGTGACGGTGCGCCACCTTAGCCCGCTGTTCGGGCGCTCAGTGGAAGGGCTCAGTGGAAGGTGAGCGTGACTGCCTGCGTCAACGATGCGCCCGCCACGTCGTTGGCCGCCTGCGCCGGCAGCGCCACCAGCACGGCGCGCTCACCGGCAGCACCGGGCCCCTGCCGCTTCTCCGACACCAACACCACCACGGCGCGGGTGGCGATCACCCGCGGCCGCGCGTCCACCCCGGGATCCGACATCGGCGCCGCCAACACGTCGACCACGTCGCCGGCGCGCACCAGATCCACCAGTGCGCCGTCGGCCAACTGCAGGGACACAATGCGGGCGTCGGGACCCGCGGCGGCCTCGGCGATCCGCGGCCCGAGCAGCCGTACGTCGGTGAGAACCTCGCCGCGGCGAGCCGGTCCGGCGACCGTCGCGCCGACCACTTCGGCAGGGTCGGCGGCGGCGCCGTCGGGCACGGTCGTCAGTGGGCGGCGCTCCACCCGCACATGAGTTTCGGCCAGCTCGGTGCCCGGAGTGAGATCGTTGGCTGCGACGACGACGTCGACCTGGTCACCGTCGGGATCCGAACGCGCCGCGGCCACCGCGGCGAGCACCACCAGCGCCGCCGCCGCGATGCGGCGCGCTGCAACGGTGCGGCTCCAGTCCGGCCGCAGCCCGATCAGCCGTGCCAGCGGTGTCGGATCCAGTGATTCACCCATGCCGCCACGCTAGGCAGCGGCCGACCCGGCGCGCGCCTGGTCGGCGCGGGCCTGTGGATAACTTCGGGGATCAGCTCGATGCGGCGGCGGGAGTGGAACTCGACGAAGTCGATGACGACCCGGAACTCGACCCCGAATTCGACCCCGACTCGCTCGACGACGAGCTCGACTTCTCCGCAGAACTCGTGGACTCCGAGGCACTGTCGGCCGAGCCGTTGCTCGACGTATTCGCCGGCTCGCGGCTGTCGGTGCGGTAGAAGCCGCTGCCCTTGAACACCACTCCCACCTTGCCGAAGAGCTTGCGCAGCCGGCCGCTGCACTGGGGGCAATCGGTCAGCGCATCGTCGCTGAACGCCTGCACGGCATCGAACCGATTGCCGCATTCGGTGCACGCATAGGAATAGGTAGGCACGAAAACCTCCGAGGTCGTCAAACTTGTTAGCACTCTACCGGCTCAAGTGCTAGAACCGCTACGCGGTCACTCTGATTCCCGCAGCGCGACCAGTCCACACCCCGGTGTGAGGGCATGCGTCATCGGCACGTCGTGACCTTCGGCCGGGACCCGTTCGACGAACTCCTCGTCACGCACCACCGCCACCAGCAGCGCCGCGGGATCCGCCCGCCGCAGCGAGCGGTCGTAGAATCCGGCCCCGCGGCCCAGGCGCACCCCGCAGCGGTCCACCGCCAAGGCCGGAACCAACACGACGGCGGCGTCGGCCACGGCAGCGGCCGGAAGCCACGGTGGTGCCGGTTCACGTAGACCGAATTGTGCGTCGACCAGCAGACCCGGGCGGTACACGCCCCACCGCAGCGGCGTCGGGGCGCCCGCCTCGTCGTGGCGCGCCACTGGCAACAAGACCCGTGCGCCCCGCGCCAGCAGTTCGTCGAGCATCGCCAGCGATCCCGGCTCCGAACCGACCGGCACGTATGCGCACACGGTTGCACCGGCCACGGCGATTCCAGCAAGGTGCGCGGCGAGCGCCGCGGCCTCCCGTTCGCGTGTTTGCGGCGGCACCGTGCGGCGTGCCCGCGACACCTGCGCACGCATCTCGGATTTCGTCGGCGGCCTCACCTCTCCACGATGACATCCCGCCCGCGGAATACAGGTGCCGCCACAACCGGTTCAACCAGCGCACAGCGGTTAATCTGTCTGCGATGAGTCGACCAGAAGTACCCATCCCGTATACCGCCGTCGTGCCCGCCGCTGGGCTCGGTACGCGTTTCCTACCCGCCACCAAGACGGTGCCCAAGGAATTGCTGCCGGTCGTAGACACCCCCGGCATCGAATTGGTGGCCGCCGAGGCCGCCGAGGCGGGCGCCGAACGGCTCGTCATCATCACCTCCGAGGGCAAGGACAGCGTGGTCGCGCACTTCGTCGAGGACCTGGTGCTCGAGGGAACACTCGAAGCCCGCGGCAAGAAGACGATGCTCGAAAAGGTCCGTCGCGCGCCCGCGTTGATCAAGGTGGAATCGGTCGTGCAGGCCGAACCGCTCGGCCTCGGTCATGCCGTCAGCTGTGTCGAGCCCTCGCTGTCCGACGACGAGGACGCCATCGCGGTGCTGCTGCCCGACGACCTGGTCCTACCGACCGGGGTGCTCGAGACGATGTCGAAGGTGCGCGCCAAACGGGGAGGTTCGGTGTTGTGCGCCATCGAGGTGCCGCCCGAGAAGATCAGTGCCTACGGCGTCTTCGACGTCGAGACGGTGCCCGACGCCGCCAACCCCAACGTCCTGCGGGTCAAGGGGATGGTCGAGAAACCGGAGGCGCAGGACGCGCCGTCGCCGTACGCGGCCGCCGGCCGCTACGTCCTCGACCGGGTGATCTTCGACGCGCTGCGACGGGTGAAGCCCGGTGCCGGCAACGAGATCCAGCTGACCGACGCGATTGCGCTGCTCATCGAGGAGGGCCATCCGGTCCACGTGGTGGTGCACCGCGGAACCCGACACGACCTCGGAAATCCCGGCGGCTACCTCAAGGCTGCGGTTGACTTCGCGTTGGAACGCGACGACTACGGCCCCGAGCTGCGGCAGTGGTTGGTTGAGCGATTGGGCCTGCCCGAGAACTAGAACTGCGCGACAGGCCCGGCAGAAGTGGAGAAAGGCGTGTTGTGCGTTCGGTTGAGGAGCAGCAGGCTCGGATAGCGGCCGCCGCGGTGGCTCCGCGACCGGTACGAGTTGCCATCGCCGAAGCCCAGGGCCTGATGTGCGCCGAAGAGGTGGTCACCGAGCGGCCGATGCCCGGTTTCGACCAGGCCGCGATCGACGGTTACGCGGTGCGCAGCGTCGACGTCCTCGGTGTCGGCGGCGGTGTGGGGGCCGATGACCACGATGGCCGCGACGTCAGCCTGCCCGTGATGGCCTTGATCGAGGCGGGTGCCCGGACTCCCAGCCGGTTGCAGCCGCGGCAGGCCGCCCGGGTCCAGACCGGTGCGCCGATGCCGACGTTGGCCGACGCGGTGCTGCCGCTGCGGTGGACCGATGGCGGCGCGAACCGGGTGCGGGTGCTGCGCGGGGTGCGCTCCGGTGCGTACGTCCGCCGTGCCGGCGACGACGTGCAGCCCGGTGACGTGGCGGTGCGCGCGGGCACCATCATCGGTGCAGCACAGGTAGGTCTGCTCGCGGCGGTCGGACGTGAGCGGGTGCTCGTTCACCCACGCCCGCGACTGTCGGTGATGAGCGTGGGGGGTGAGCTGGTCGACGTCTCGCGCACCCCGGGCAATGGCCAGGTCTACGACGTGAACTCCTACGCGCTGGCCGCCGCCGGTCGCGATGCCGGTGCGGAGGTGAACCGGGTCGGCATCGTCGACACCGATCCCGTCCAGCTCCGCGAAGCCGTCGAGGGACAGCTCAACCGCGCCGAAATCGTGGTGATCGCGGGCGCGGTCGGCGGCGCCGCGGCCGAGTCGGTTCGCGCGGTGCTCTCGGAGCTGGGGGAGATGGAGGTCTCCCGCATCGCGATGCACCCCGGTTCGGTGCAGGGCTTCGGCCAGCTCGGCCGCGACCGGGTTCCGGTGTTCCTGTTGCCCGCCAACCCGGTCAGTGCGTTGGTGGTCTTCGAGGTGATGGTGCGGCCGTTGATCCGGTTGTCGCTGGGAAAGCGGGCGCCGATGCGCCGGGTGGTCACCGCGCGTGCGCTGTCTCCGATCACCTCGGTGGCGGGCCGCAAGGGTTACCTACGTGGTCAACTGATGCGCGATCAGGACACCGGCGACTACCTCGTCCAGGCGCTCGGCGGCGCCCCGGGGGCCTCGTCGCACCTGCTCGCCACGCTGGCTGAGGCAAACTGTCTGGTGATCGTCCCCACCGACGTCGATGAGGTCCGTACCGGTGAAACCGTGGACGTCGCCTTCCTGGCGCAACGCGGCTGAGCACGGCTGATGTGAGTCGAGGTGAACCTGCTGCGGTCGAGTTCTCTGCATCCCGGATGGCCGACACCCGCGGGCCCGTTGCGGGTGCCCGCCGGAGTGGTGCGGTTGCGTCCGGTCCGGCTGCGCGACGCCGCGCAGTGGAGCCGCATCCGGTTGGCCGACCGTGCCCATCTGGAACCGTGGGAACCGGTCACCGGCGTGGATTGGCCGCTGCGGCATGCATATTCGTCTTGGCCGTCGGTGTGCTCGACTTTGCGGTCGGAGGCCCGCAAAGGGCGGATGCTGCCGTACGCCATCGAAGTGGACGGGCATTTCGCCGGGCAGTTGACCATCGGCAACGTCACCCATGGCGCACTGCGCTCGGCATGGATCGGCTACTGGGTGGCCAGTGACCGCATCGGAGGCGGCGTGGCGACAGCGGCGCTGGCGCTCGGGGTGGATCACTGCTTCGGTCCGGTGATGCTGCACCGGGTCGAGGCCACCGTGCGACCGGAGAACGCGCCGAGTCGCCGCGTACTGGCAAAGGTCGGCTTCCGCGAAGAGGGTCTACTCAAGCGCTACCTGGAGGTCGACGGTGCGTGGCGTGACCACCTGCTGGTGGCGGTCACCGTCGAGGAGATCAGCGGGTCGGCGTCGTCGACCCTGGTACGTTTGGGCCGCGCCGACTGGGCCTGACTGCTGTTACTGATGTGACATATGTGACTGATGGTGCTTGTCACAAGCGAATTACAGGTGTGTAATTGTCTCGGCGCGTCGACCCCACGTGCGCTGGTCAACCGACCTAGTTTGTAGGGGAAAGGAGCAGGCGCATGCCAAGCATCCCCCAATCTCTGCTGTGGATCTCCCTCGTGGTGCTCTGGCTCTTCGTGCTGGTGCCCATGCTGGTGAGCAAGCGCGATGCCGTGCGGCGCACCAGTGACGTCGCGTTGGCCACCCGCGTGTTGAACTCAGGGCAGAGCGCTCGACTGCTCCGTCGGTCCCGTCCGGCGGCCGGCCACCACTCCGATCCGCAGTGGCGCCCGTCCGCCGACGAACTCGACGAACCCCTCGACGACCGCGAATCCCTCGGCGCCGAGCCTCAGGGCACGGTGGTCCTGGCCGCCGCGCCGCAGTGCGAAACCGAGCCGGACTACCTCGACGTCGACATCGTCGAGGAGGGCTCCGACGCGCTGCCCGTCGGTTCCGCCGCCGACGAGCCGCTCGAAGAGATCCTGCCCACCGCCGAGGGGGCACCGGAGTTCGACGCCGAGTTCGACGCCGAGGACGAGGTCGAGGTCGACGACGAGGATGAGGTCGACGACGAGGATGAGGCCGGCGACGAAAGCGGCGACCAGAGCGCCGAGGGCGCAAAGGGTTCCGACGGCGCCGAGTTCGCCGAGGACGGCACCGAAGACGAATACGAGTACGTGCCGGACTCGTCGGGGATCGAGGCCGCTCCGGACGCCGAGCCGGCCGGTGATTCGCTCGGTGCGGCGCGCCGACGGCGGTACCCGTCGAAGACCGCCGAGGCCGTCAGCGCCCGCAAGTACCGTTTCCGCAAGCGCATGGTGACGTCGATGGCGGTGGCGCTGCTAGCCTCGGCCGTCCTCGCCTCCCTCGTCGTGCCGTGGGCCTGGTGGCTGTGCGGTGCGGTCGCTACGGTGACCGCCCTCTACCTCGGCTACCTACGCAGGCAGACCCGCATCGAAGAACAGGTGCGGCGTAGGCGCGCGCAGCGCGTCCGCCGCTCGCGGCTGGGTGTGGAGAACACCGACGACCCCAAACTCGACGTGGTGCCCGCCCGCCTACGCAGGCCCGGTGCGGCGGTGTTGGAGATCGACGACGATGACCCGAGTTTCGAGCATCTCGACGAGGTTGCGTTCGCCCGGCACTTCGACCTGCCCCGAGCCGCCGGGCAGTAGGTCGGTTTCGGCCGGTGCGCGACGGCTGGTAGCCTTTCGTTCCGGTATCAGGGGCTATGGCGCAGTTGGTAGCGCGACTCGTTCGCATCGAGTAGGTCAGGGGTTCGATTCCCCTTAGCTCCACTGTTCGGCGCCTAAGAAGCCTTACTCGAACCCGCCAGTTTGGCTGTCTACAAGCGGAAAATAGGGCCTGATGTCAGTCGCGGGACTGCCGTTTGACTCGGGTGAGTGGGGGACTCTGAATGTGTGCGCCCTCCCGCTAAGCAGCAAGTAGCGTCTCAGAAACGTGTTGCCGGGTGCAGGAGGTTGAACGGTGCCCCAAGCCGCCAGGTGGTTCCACGCTGCCATGCGAGGAGCACGCTAGCCACGGTGCCGCGGCGCAGGTTGGCGTGGCCAGCCAGGGGCCGACGTCGCATACGCCTCATCAGCACCACTTCGGATCGACACGCCGCGCGACCGACCAGCTATGTCGGGGTCCCCCTCTATCGTCTGAACCCATGCAGACGTTGACCTATCCGCGGATCTCGCTAGACGACGCCGTGGCGCGGCTGGGGCGTGACACGGTTCGCCACGGGACCGAGTACGCCCACAGCGGCCGGGTTCTGCGCTGCCTGTGGAGTCCTAACCCCGGCAGCTTGGTCGGATCTGTTCGCGGAAACCACGGCCGCACGTACGCCACCACCGTGCACCTGGTGCGCGAGCCGGCCGGCACGTGGGCTCTCAAGGGCGGACGGTGCAGCTGCCCGATGCAGCTGAACTGCAAACACGTCGCGGCCTTGGTGGTCACGGCAGCCGGCACCGACCAGACACCCGCGCCACGTGCCGACTGGCGGCAGTCGCTGGACGCGCTGCTGCCTGAGGCCGTCGGACGCACCGGAGCCAGCGCACCCTATGGGGCGGCCATTCCGTTGGGCATCCAGCTGGAGTTGGTCGCGGGCGACAGCTCGCCGACGCTGGAGGCCCGCGTCGTGCGCCCGGGCAAGCGTGGCGGCTGGGTGGGCAGTGACGTGAACTGGTCCAACCTGGCCACTTTGGTGCATAACGGATATCACCCTGAGCACATCGAGAAGTTGCGCAAGTTGTTCGCGCTCTTGCAGTCTCCCGCCACGGGAGGCTACCTGCCTTACTCACACGGCCCTTACTCATACGGCGTCGTGAAGACGATCGACCTGGGCCGGTTGAACAGTGCGCAACTCTGGCCGCTGTTGACCGAGGCCAGGCGAGTGGGTGTGCGGTTGGTGCACGCGGGGACCGGGCAGAAGGTGGCCATGGGCGCTGCGGCGAGAGTAAATCTCGACGTGGCCACCGACAGTTCGGGTGCCCTCACGGTGCGCCCGGTGCTCGAGGTGGACGGCGCATCCGTGACTGTGGCGGCGTTCATCGGATCCCCCGCGCACGGCGTCGCCTACGGCGACCAAGTGCTCCGGATAGCGCCCCTCGCTGCCGCGGCACCAACCGCGCTGCAGAGTCTCATCGTGCGCAACGAGACGCTGGTGATTCCGGCCGATTCGGCCGAACAGTTCGCCGTCGAATACTTCCCTCGGCTCCGCTCGGTCGCCGCGGTGACGTCGTCGGACGGCTCGTTCACCGCCCCGGAGATCACCGGCCCGCAACTGGTGCTGAGTGCCGACTACCGCGCCGCGCATCAACTGGCACTCACCTGGTCTTGGTCGTACCGGGTGGGCGACAAGGAACTCCGCACCCCATTCGACACCTTCGACGACATCGGTGTTCGTGATCTGGACGCCGAACGCGAGTTGGCTGCCGACATCAGTGCGCCCCTGGAGCGGTGTGGTCTGCGCGACGACACGGGAGCGCTGACCGCGACGATCCTCGCCGGCGTCGACACCATGCGTTTCGCGACAGAATTGCAGCCGATGCTGGGTGCCACGGACGGCGTCACCGTCGAGATCACCGGCGAGCCTGCCGATTACCGGGAGGCCGGCGGCTCATTGCAGATCGGAGTGAGGGTTGCCTCGGTCAGCGGCGAAACCGACTGGTTCGACCTGGGAATCACGATCAGTGTCGAGGGCAACAAGATTCCGCTGCCCCGGGTGCTGGCGGCGCTGACCGCCGGCCACGACTACCTGCTGCTCGACGACGGCGCCTACATCGCGCTCGACAAGCCGGAACTGCTGAAGCTGCGTGCGTTGGTCGAAGAAGCCCGCGCTCTCAATGACGGCGACGACCGACCGCGAATCAGCCGTTTCCAGGCGGGACTGTTCGACGACCTGGCTGGCCTGGCCACGGGGGTGCGTCAGGCCAAAGATTGGCGGCGTCAGGTGGCGGGGCTGCGTGAGCTGCAGACCCTCGATCCGATCGCCGTGCCCAACACGCTGAACGCCGAGCTCCGTCCGTACCAGCACGATGGGTTCGCTTGGCTGGCAACGCTCTACGACCACGGCCTGGGCGGAATCCTGGCCGACGACATGGGCCTGGGAAAGACGGTGCAGACGCTGGCGCTGATGTGCCATGCCCGCCAACGGGCTGCGGGCCGGCCATTCCTGGTGGTGGCGCCGGCCAGTGTGTTGTCGAACTGGGTGGTCGAGGCCGCGCGGTTCGCGCCCGGGCTGAAGGTCGTGACGGTGACCGACACCCTGGGCCGGTCCGGTGCGAACCTGGACCAGCTGGTCTGCGATGCCGACGTCGTCGTCACCTCCTACACGCTGTTCCGGCTCGACTGCGACGCTCACGGGGCCCAGGCGTGGTCCGGGTTGATCCTCGACGAGGCGCAGTACGTCAAGAACCGCCACGCCAAGACCCATCAGTGTGCGCGCAAACTTCAGGCACCGTTCAAACTCGCCATCACCGGCACCCCGATGGAGAACAATCTCATGGAGCTGTGGTCGCTGCTGGCGATAACCGCGCCCGGACTGTTCCCCGACCCCGACAAGTTCGCCGGCTACTATGCCAAGCCGATCGAGAAATCGGGTGACGCCGAACTGCTGGAGTTGTTCCGGCGCCGCATCAAGCCACTGGTGAAGCGCCGCACCAAGGCCCTGGTCGCTCCCGAGCTGCCGGCCAAGCAGGAACAGATTTTGAACGTGGAGCTCACCCCACGCCACCGCAAGATCTACGACATCCGGTTGCAGCGGGAGCGTCAGAAGGTGCTCGGCCTGCTCGACGACATCCAACACAACCGGTTCACCATCCTCAAGTCGCTGACCGTACTGCGGCAGCTGGCGCTGCATCCTGGACTGGTCGACCCCGCCCACACCGGGTTGCCCAGCGCCAAGATCGACGCGCTCGTCGAACATCTGCGTGAGGTCGTCTCCGGCGGTCACCGCGCGCTGGTGTTCAGCCAGTTCACCCGATTCCTGGGGCAGGTCCGCGACCGTCTCGACGCGGAGGGCATTGCCTCCTGCTATCTGGACGGCCGAACCCGGGACCGCGCCAAGGCGATCCAACGATTCAAGGACGGTGACGCGCCGGTCTTCCTGATCAGCCTCAAGGCGGGCGGGTTCGGGCTGAACCTCACCGAGGCTGACTACTGCTTCCTTCTCGACCCGTGGTGGAACCCTGCGGTGGAGGCGCAGGCCGTCGACCGCATCCACCGGATCGGACAGACCCGCACCGTCATGGCGTACCGGTTGATCGCGCGCGACACCATCGAGGACAAGGTGCTCGCGCTCAACACACGCAAGGCGGAGCTGTTCGCCAGCGTCATCGACGGCGGCAACGCGTTCGGTTCCGCCCTCAGCGCCGACGACATCCGTGAACTGATCTCGTAGCTGTGCCGACCGGTTCCCGAGGGCGCAGCTGTTCTATGGGCTGCCCGCCACAAGACGGAGTCGAAGTCGTGGACAGGCAGGACCGTTAGGCAGGCGAACTTGGTGGTTACGCCACCGGCAGCTCCTGACTTGCAGGCGCGCCACGTTGACCAGGACCGGCCAAGCGGCATTGGCACGTGGACGCCGTCGACCTGCGCCACGGCTGGTATCCCGTGGCATCGACGCCGACGTGTGGAAGAGTCGACGTGTAGAAGAAGCGAAGCGCCGATCTGCTTTCGTTGCCGGAATCCGACCCCAGAAGTTCACCGAATCTGATGGGTCCGTGCAGGTGCGGGGTATGTCCTTGCCTGATAATCTGCGTCAGCGCGCTTGACGTCAACAGTCCGGGACCAGATCCCACAGAGAAAGGGGAGGCAGATGGCCGAACACGCCGAAGCCCTCGTCCGCAGAACCAAGAAGCTGGGCATCATGGGACTCGGTGCGGTCGCCGTCACCGGAGCCTTCTTGGCGTTCGGAGCCGGGACCGCAGGCGCCGACGTCGACGACGTCGAGGGTGACCCAGCGGCGCCGTCCGCGTTCCCCGTCGCCGAAGACGGCATCCGCGTCGCCGATGTCGGTGTCGTGAACGCCGGGCCCTCGGAGGTGCGCGCGGCCGACATCGGCGCACCGCTGCCGCCGGCCGGCGGTGAGTCGAAGGACTCGCTGCGCGCCGTGCCGTCCGTCACCGCCGGCGAGCTCGGGTGGGGGCCCATCGACGACAATATCTTCGACTCGGGCGGGCCCGAGCTGTTCGAGTGGTGAGCCGCTCTGAGCCGATCTGATTCAACGAGCAGCGCCCGGATCCGTTACCACGGACACCGGGCGCTTTTTGTTGCGGGCAAGACGTCACCGGCCTTTCCTCGTCGGGTCTGGTGCATCTCCGTAGCCTCGGACCCATGTCCGGTATGGCTGCCGTCTGCCCGGACGATCTCGCGGCACTGGACTTCTTCGCCGGCAACTCCACTGAGGACCTGCAGCCGCTGGCGGCGCAGCTGCAGCCGCTGACCGCGGCGCCCGGCGAGATCCTGATGCGCCAGGGCGAACACGGTGTCGTTCCTGCTGATCGGTTCCGGGCGGGTCCAGGTCAGCCACACCGGCGCTGAAGGTCTGCACGCCGTCATCGACGTCCACCACGGCATGATCGTCGGTGAGATCGCCCTGATGCGGGAGACCACCCGCACCGCGACCGTCACCGCGCTCGACGAGGTGACCGGCTGGGTCGGTGCCCACGAAGCGTTCGCCACCATGCTCGACGTCCCCGGCATGATGAACAAACTCGTGCGCCTCGCCCGTCAGCGGCTCGCCACGTTCGTCGCGCCGATTCCGATGCCGCTGCGCGGCGGCACCGAGCTGTATCTGCGGCCGGTGCTGCCCGGCGACAACGAACGTACCGTCAACGGGCCGGTCGAGTTCTCCAGCGAAACGCTCTACCGGCGGTTCCAGTCGGCCCGCAAACCCACGCCGCGGCTGATGGCCTACCTCTTCGAGGTGGATTACGCCGACCATTTCGTGTGGGTGATGACCGACGGCGCCCACGGTCCGGTGGTAGCGGACGCCCGGTTCGTCCGGGACGAAGCTGATCCGACGACCGCCGAGGTCGCGCTCACGGTCGGAGACCACTACCAGGGCCGCGGCGTCGGGACGGTCCTGATGTCCGCGCTCGTCGTCGCGGCGAGCTATGACGGGGTCCGCCGGTTCACCGCCCGGGTGCTGACCGACAACTACGCGATGCGCAGGATCCTGGACCGGTTCGGGGCGCTCTGGCGCCGTGAGGATCTCGGGGTGGTCACCACCACCGTCGACGTGCCAGACCCCGCCACGCTGCCCTTCCCGCCGGAACTGACCGCCGAGATTCGTGACGTGACCCGTCAGGTCATCCGGGCCGTCGGCTGATGGGACGGCCGCCGCTGAGCACGGACGCCCGGCTGTGCAGACCGCTCCAACACCGACTACCTCAATAGGCATCCGCCGTCGGCGCGGCGTTTCGCGACCTCGGGTTCACCTCCGGGACCGTGGCGGCACGCGACGCGAGTAACCGACGAGCTCGCGAAGACCGCCTCGCTACGACTACTACTACTACCGGCGAAGTGTTGGCACGGTCTGCCGAGGTGATCGTCAACGTCACGCCGATCGGCCTCGCCGGAGGCCCCCAAGAGCAGGAGAGGAGCTCGCCCGGGTCGCCGTCCGCCACGGGTCGGCAGAAGTCATCGCCGCGGATGCCGTTTTGGCGTCGCGGACCATTACTGTGCTGGTGGAGTCCGGTGTTGTCGTTCCCCAAGCAAACAGTTGCTTGCAGTCGACAGCATTTCCCCTGTGAATCTCTCAGATGACGCGTGGGACTCGCCTGGCATGCTGCGCAGCTCCCTGGATCGGAAGTGCGCTGAAGATGGTCAGCCTGCAGAATTCCTAGGGGAGGTCGATGGTTCGGAAGTCCGTCCGTTCGCTGGCGCTCGTGATCGGTGCCATTTCAGCGGCGCTGGCGATCGGGTGGTCGGTGACTCTGCCGTCGGCGGTGCACCTGCTCGCCACGGTTCTCGTGATGGGTGGCACGGAACATCCCCTGGTGGGCGAGGACGGCGAATGGGCGGACGACCTTACCTTCGTCGACGAATACGCCACCAGCGCGATCCGGGTGTACGTCGCGCCGAGCGGAATCGGCGGGTCCACCACCTCCGTGGGCTACACCGCCGTCGCGGTTCACACGCCGGAGGAGTTCGCCCCCGTCTTCGGCACCATGACGTTCGACGACTCGGTCGACGCCGGGGTCGTCAACCTGGACAATTGCATTCAGGGCAAGCCGTGCGTGGCGCGATCGGTGCCGGACGATCAGAGACAGAGGCGGAGCCGGAGCCGGTCACACTGCAGGGTCCATTCGTCGTCTACGGCTACTCCCAGAGCGCGGTCATCGCGACCATCGAGAAGCGCAAGCTCGTCGAACGCGCCACAAAATGGTGCGCCGCCGGAGGTCTCCGTCGTGTTGATCGCCAACCCCAACCGGCCCAACGGCGGTGTCCTCCAGCGATTCGCGGGCCTCTACATCCCGCTGCTCGACGTCACCTTCAGCGGAGAGACACCGACGGACAGCCCGCTCGTTGACGCCGAGTACCTGTTTCCCACCATCGACATCGCCCGCCAGTACGACGGCTGGGCGGACTTCCCGGTGTACCCGCTGAACCTCGTGGCCACGACAAACGCGCTGCTCGGGATCTACTACCTGCACGGCGACTACTGGAGCGAAGATGTCGGAACCCCGCTGGAGCAGGGCACTGAGGGGGACACCACCTACTACCTGATCCCCACCGAGCGTCTGCCGCTGCTGATGCCGTTCGAACAACTCGGGGTGCCGTCGCCCATCCTCACCGCACTTGACGCACCACTGCGCGTGATCGTCGAGTGGGGCTATGACCGGGACCCCGAAAATGTCGGCACCCCGACCCGCGCCCGCCTCATCCCGCTGGTCAACCCGGTCACCGGCGTCGTCGACCTGCTTGTCGCGATCCCCACCGGCCTCGACGACGGCCTTGCCGAGGCTGCCGGCGACCCCAGCTTCCGTCCCCTCGGCACGGACCCGGTGACGAGCCCGTACGGCGTGGGCGGCGAAGACCTCGGCCCTGAGCTCGGCGCGACGGAGGTCAATCCCGCAAGTGCAGTAACGGTGGCCGACGACAACCAGGATCTCGCGACGCCACACCATCCGCGGACGCCGATCACCGACCGCCCGCGCGGCTTGAGCAACCTGGCGCCGCCGCGCGAGGACACCGTGCCGGCGGCGCTGGCTGAGCGCCGTGCGTTCGAGCGCTTGTCCACCGGCTCCACCGGCCGTCGTGAACAGAGTCCACAGGACGCCGCCGACACTTCGGAGCAAAACGAACAGGATCGCCCACGCGATAGGGACCGGTTTGCAAGGCACTCCCGGAGTGACCGGGCCGAAAACGACCCGGGCGCAGCCTGACCGAGCCGCGGCGCACGCTGTGATACCGACTGTGGTATCAACGCGACGTGCGCCGCTTCGCGGTCATCTTGGCCGTCGCCGTCAGTGTCTCGTCATGCGGTCAGCCGTCGCCACCCCCTCCTGCCCCGTCGACCGCCGAATCGGCCGGTCCGATCGACCCATCCCGCATGGACCGGGTCCGATACGAGTTGCCGCCGGGTTATGAGGTGGCCGAACTGCAGGGCCGCGTCACACCGCTCGCGCAGTGGGGATACGGCCCCAACTGGACGGCGGACCCGCCGCAGTGCGGCGTGCTGGCCGCGCCCGCAGTCGAGCCGTCGACGGTGCGCGGGCTCTCGGCGTCCGGAGAGGGTGGCATCGTGTACGCGGTGGCGGCCGACGGAGCGGTGCCCGCCGACCGCGCGCTGCTCGACGAGTGCGGCGCTTGGACCATCACGTCAGGTCCGACAACGGGCACCGTGCGCCTCGCCGAGCCGCCGCCGGTGGCCGGAGCCGCCGGCCTCGGCATGGTGGCCGACACCGTCACGGTCGTCGAAGGGGGAGCCGAAACTCGTTCGCACGCCCGGACGTTGGTCGCCTATGAGGACATCCGCCTGGTGTACGTCACCGTGGTCACCGACCCCGGGTCGCCGCACCCTGCGCTCGGCGACGACTTCGCCACGGATCTGCTGACCCGCACCGTGGCGGCGTTGCGGGGTTGACCGCCGCTCGCCCGGTACATTGGCGGCGATGTCCACCTGTAAGAGGACCGCGGCCACGGCCTGCGTCGGACTGCTCGCCGCATGTGGGCCCACCCCGGACGCCGACGCCGACATCGCGCGCATCTCGGAAGTCAGGGCGACGTTCGGGGAACGGTTCCAGTACCGCGACATCGCGCCGACGGGTATCGACCCGAAACTGCTGCAACCGCAGGAGTTGCCGCCCGGCATGACATTTGAGCCTCCTGAGTGCGCGAAGCTGGCCGAAGGACGACTGCCCGAGGGAGATCTGAAGGGCAACATGGCCGCTGCCACCGCCGAAGGTGAAGGCAACCGGTTCATCGCCCTCGCGGTCGAGACGAACGCGCCGTTGCCGGTCACCGATCCGGGAGACTCTTGCAAGAAGGTCGAGTTCGGCGGCCCGGGGCTGCGCGGGGCCGTCGAGGTGGTCGAGGCGCCGCAGATCGACGGTGTGCAGACCAGCGCAACGCACCGCGTCCTGCAGACCGTGGTGGCCGGCGCGCCGCGCACCGGGGAGCTGTACAACTACACCGCCCGCTTCGGGTCTTTCATGGTGATCGTGACGGCGAATCCCCTCGTCATCCCGGACAAGCCGGTGGCGCCGGTCGACACCGAACGGGCCCGCCGGCTGCTCGTCGACGCGGTCGCCGCCGTCCAGGGCTGACCGTCACCGCACGTCGTGCGGCCGGAACTGGATGCTGATCCGCGGGCCGGTCGGCCTGGTGGTCTTCGGGATCGCGTGTTCCCATGTGCGCTGGCACGATCCCCCCATCACCAGCAGGTCGCCGTGGTGGTGCTGGATGCGCAGCGACGGGCCGCCGCCGCGTGGCCTCAGCGCGAAGATCCGGGTGGCGCCCAGGCCGACGATCGCGACCATCGTGTCCTCGCGACTGCTGCGGCCGATGTTGTCGCCGTGCCAAGCCACGCTGTCGTTGCCGTCGCGGTAGAGGCATAGCCCGGCGGTCGTGAACGGTTCACCGAGTTCGCCGCCGTAGGTGTCGTTGAGCCGCCGGCGCATCTGCTTGAGGCGGGGATGGGGCGCCTCGTCGTCGACGAGATCGTGGAAGCTCAGCAGCCGTGGCACGTCGAGCACCCGGTCGTACATCTGTCTGCGCTCGGCCCGCCACGGGATGCCTTCACGGAGTTCGTCGAACAGGGTGGCGGCATCGGTCAGCCAGCCCGACCGGACGTCGAGCCATGCGCCGTTACCGAGCACGCGGCGCTCTGCGTGCTCGAAAAGCGAGGCCTGTAGAGCCAGCTCCATGGAACGCAGTGTATCGCACAAGCGTTCGACAGCTCAGAGGCGAACGGGTCCGGGCCCACTGCCGGCGAGGACGTCGCCGGGGTTGGCGAGGCTGCACGTCTTGAGGCTCAGGCAGCCGCAGCCGATGCAGCCCGCCAGGTTGTCGCGCAGCCGCTGCAGGTGCAGGATCCGATCGTCGAGGTCCTCGCGCCAGCTCTCGGATAGCTTGGCCCAGTCCTTGCTCGTCGGCACCCGGTCGGTGGGCAGGGTGGCCAGCGCCGCGCGGATGCGGGCCAGCGGGATCCCGAGCCGCTGCGACATCCGGATGAAGGCGACCCGCCGCAGCGTCTCGCGTGCGTAGCGGCGCTGGTTGCCCGCGGTGCGCCGGCTGCTGATGAGCCCTTCGCGTTCGTAGAAATGCAGCGCCGAGACCGCGACACCGCTGCGGGCAGACATTTCGCTCGGGGTCAGCTCATGGCCGTCCATGACCTGAACTTTACTTCAGGTCTTGACGGAGAGGTGTTGGCGCTACGGTGCTAAGTGTGACACTGGGCTGCGATTCCGAGGTCGGCGCGCTGCGTGCGGTCATCCTGCACCGCCCCGGCGCGGAGCTGCAGCGGCTGACCCCACGCAACAACGACGCGCTGCTGTTCGACGGGCTGCCATGGGTGGCCCGAGCGCAGGAGGAGCACGACGCGTTCGCCGACCTGTTGCGGTCCCGCGGTGTCGAGGTGCTGCTGTTGGCGGATCTGCTGAGCGAGGCGCTGTCCAGTGGGGCGGCGCGGATGCACGGTATCGCCGCCGCCGTCGACCCGCGACGGTTGGGTTTGCCGCTGGCGCAGGAACTTTCCGCGTATCTGCGGACGCTGGAGGCCGGCGCCCTGGCGCACGTGCTGGTCGCCGGCATGACGTTCAACGAGTTGCCGTTTGCGGCGAGCGACCTGTCGCTGGTGCGTCGGATGCATCACGGCGGGGATTTCGTGATCGAGCCCCTGCCCAATCTGCTGTTCACCCGCGACTCGTCGTTCTGGATCGGCCCGCGGGTGGCGATCACGTCGCTGTCGCTGCCGGCCCGGTCGCGGGAGACGTCGCTGACCGACCTGATCTACGCCCACCACCGGCGGTTCCTCGGTGTGCGACGCGCTTACGAATCCCGGTCGGCCCCGGTCGAAGGTGGTGACGTGCTGTTGCTCGCCCCGGGAGTGGTGGCCGTCGGGGTGGGGGAGCGCACGACGCCCGCGGGAGCGGAGGCGTTGGCGCGCAGCCTGTTCGACGACGATCTGGCGCACACCGTGCTTGCCGTGCCGATCGCGCAGGAGCGGGCGCAGATGCATCTGGACACGGTCTGCACGATGGTCGACGTCGATGCTGTGGTGATGTACCCGAACGTGGTGGACTCGCTGTCGGCGTTCACGATTCGCCGCAACGGCGACGGCGGGGTTCGCATCGACGACGCCGCGCCGTTCGTGAGCGCCGCCGCCGACGCGATGGGGATCGACAGGCTGCGGGTCATCGACACGGGGCTGGACCCGGTGACCGCCGAGCGCGAACAGTGGGACGACGGGAACAACACGCTGGCGCTTGCCCCGGGTGTCGTGGTTGCCTACGAGCGCAACACCGAAACAAACGCCAGGCTTGCGGATTCGGGTATCGAGGTGCTTGCGATCGCCGCGTCGGAGCTGGGGACCGGACGGGGTGGGCCGCGGTGCATGTCGTGTCCGGTGGCCCGTGACCCGCTCTGACGCCGGTTAGCGCGAAGCCCGAAGATTGCGCCGACGGCTGTGGTTCGACTCGTTTCGACGACCGTCAGCGCAAAGTCTGAGGGCCGCACCCGCGGCGGATGAATGCCTCGCGGACCCGGTGCAGGATGAATCGTCGACTGTGCTCCTTGACCACCTTGATGTCGATCCAGCCCTCGCTGTCGATGAGTTCCGCGCGCCCGATGTCGTAGACGTACCGACCCCGATCGGTGCTGTGGTGGGTCCCCTCGTAGTCCAGCCCCACCTTCGGTTCGTCATACCCCATGTCGATGAACGCCTCGCGGTATCCGTCAGTCACGCTGATCTGCGTACGCGGCCGGGGAAGTCCACCGTCGATGAGTGTCAGGCGAAGCTCGGACTCCTTCGGCGACTGCGCCCCGCCGTCCATCAGATCGAGCGCGATGCGTGCACGTGGCAGCCCGCGCGCCCGTGGATACCGCTCGGCAAGAGCGAGCACCTCCGCTGCGGTGATGCCGGTGGCCCGTGCCAACGCGTCGAGATGAGCCACCGCGGAGTCGCGGGGCAGATGCCTCGCGAGATCGAAAGCCGTCCGCCGCGGTGTCGTGACAAGGAGACCGTCCATTACGAGCATTTCGTCGTCGGCGATCCGTTCATTCCGGACGATGATCCCGTCCGGCGGCCGCCCGCACTGCCACAGCATCTCGATGGGCGTTGTCGCGCTCACCCACAGCGCGCCGTGTGTCGCCGCGGCGGCGCGGCCGGTGATCACGCCGTTTCTCCCCGACCACAACCAGGCGCCGGCGACCCTCAGCCGCAGCGTCGGCGGCGACTCCTTCCGCGCGTAGACATCCGGGAAGAGCCGGCGATAGTTCCATCGCAGCTGCCCACGGGTGAGCACTCCACTCGCCAGCATTTCGCCGCCGACCACCGCCTCCGACATGGCTCGATGCTGGCGGGAGTCGCCGACAGATCCGGGTGGCCAGTGGAGATATTGCGCCCAGGGCTGTGGATGATCGTCCGGCAACGACCATGTGTGCAATAACCAGACCGTCGCGCAAACGACCAACGCACAGCTAGCGCCAGCTCGGGAGCCAGATCTGCATGTTCCACGTCGACTGGCTGATTGGGATACCCGTGAGGATCGGGAAGAGCCAGGCGAAATTCGTGACGACCAGCGCCACATAGCCGGCGACGACGATCAGCCCCAGCGTGCGCCGCTCCGCGTTCTGCCTCGGCCCGTGCAGGATGTCGCCGAGGATCAGCGCGATCGTCATCACCAGGAACGGTGCCATCACCGCGGCATAGAAGAAGTACATCTGCCGGTCGATGTCGACGAACCACGGCAGGAAACCCGCCGAATAGCCGACCAGCACAACCGCATAGCGCCAGTCACGCTTGACGAACGCGCGCCATAACGCCCAGCCCAGGATGGGTACCGCGATGAACCACATGGCCGGCGTGCCGACGAGCATCACGGCCTTCACACACGACTGCGCACCGCAGCCCGGCACGTCCTGGTTGTCGATCGCATAGAGCACCGGCCGCAGCGACATCGGCCACGTCCACGGTTTCGACTCCCACGGATGGTGGTTGCCGTCGGAGTTGGTCAGCCCGGAGTGGAACCGGTAGGCGGCGTAGGTGTAATGCCACAGCGACCGAACGGCGTCGGGCACCGGCCACGGGCTGTCCTCGCCGATGGACTGCCCGGCCTCGTGCCGGTTCACCCCGGTCTCGGAGGCGAACCACGGCGTGTACGACGCCAGGTACACGCCGAACGGGACCAGCACCATCGCGTACAGCGACGGCCCGAGGTCTCGCCGGAAGGCCCCCACCCACGGCCTGGGCACCCGGTACTGCCGGCGCGCCGCGATGTCGAGCGCCAACGTCATGACGCCGAAGAACGCCACGAAGTACAGCCCCGACCACTTCGTGGCGCACGCCAGCCCGAGCAGCACACCCGCACCGAACCGCCACCACCGCACGCCCAGTCGCGGACCCCACGGCGTCTCGGCGATCCGGCCCTCGAGCAGCGCGACGTGCATCCGCTCACGGACCTGGTCGCGGTCGACCATCAGGGCGCCGAAGGCCGCGACGACGAAGAACGTGAGGAACCCGTCGAGCAGCGCGGTGCGCGACGTGACGAAGCTGACGCCGTCGGCGATCAGCAGCAGCCCGGCGATGCCGCCCACCGCAGTCGAACGGCTGATCCGCCGGGTGATCCGCGCCACCAGCAGGACCAGCACCACCCCGCACACCGCGCCGGAGAACCGCCAGCCCACCCCGTTGTAGCCGAACAGCGCCTCGCCGATCGCGATCAACTGCTTGCCGACGGGCGGATGCACCACCAACCCGTAGCCGGGATTGTCCTCGACGCCGTGGTTGTGCAGCAGTTGCCAGGCCTGCGGGGCGTAGTGCTTCTCGTCGAAGATCGGGGTGCCCGCGTCGGTGGGCGAGCCGAGGTTGAGGAACCGGGTGATCGCGGCCAGCGCGGTGATCACGGCCGTCATCGCCCAGCCCTGCAACCGGTCGACGGGTCCGAAGTCGGCCACCGGCACCAGAGGGGCGGGGCTGATGACCGGAACCGCGCGCGGAGCTTCGGTGGCGGGGGCGGTCACGTCTTCAGATCGTAGGCTGTGCTGATGGACACCCCCCGGTCCCTGCACTCCTGCCCGCCGAAATGACCGCTGGTCGTCTGCTGCTCGGTGCCACCCCGCTTGGCCAGCCCGGCGACGCATCGGAGCGGCTGGTGAACGCGCTCGCGCGGGCGGACATCGTCGCCGCCGAGGACACCCGCCGTGTTCGCCAGCTGGCTCAGTCGCTGGGCGTTCGGCCGGTGGGCCGGGTGCTGAGTTTGTTCGACCAGAACGAGGCGACGCGCGTTCCGGCGCTGGTCGAGGCGGTCAAGTCGGGGGCGACGGTGCTCGTGGTCAGCGACGCCGGGATGCCGCTGATCAACGACCCCGGATACCGGCTGGTCACTGCCTGTGTGGACGCCGGGCTGACGGTCAGCTGCCTGCCGGGGCCCTCGGCGGTGACGACGGCGTTGGCGGTCTCCGGCCTGCCGTCGGACCGGTTCTGTTTCGAGGGCTTCCCACCGCGTAAACAGGTGGCCCGCACCACCTGGCTGCAGGCGCTCACCACCGAGCAGCGCACCTGCGTGTTCTTCGAATCACCCCGCCGCCTGCCCGACACCCTGCGCGACGCCGCCGGCACGCTCGGCGGCGACCGCAGGGCGGTGGTCTGCCGAGAACTGACGAAGACCCACGAGGAGGTCAGACGCGGCACGCTGGCCGAGCTCGCCGACTGGGCCGCCGACGGTGTACTGGGGGAGATCACGGTCGTGCTCGCGGGTGCGGTGCCGTCCGCCGACCTGGACGTCCTCGTCGCCGACGTCAACGACCGCGTCGCGACCGGCGTGCGCGTCAAGGATGCCTGCGCCGAGGTGATCGCCGCCAACCCCGGCGCCCCGTCGCGGCGCGAACTCTACGACGCGGTGCTGCGCTCGCGCGGCTAGGACTGGCCGGTGGTGATAACTCCGCGGACCGTCGGGTTCGGCGAAACTCGAGAGCGCCTGACGGGAAGCGGCATGGAGGCCGACGTCGGTCTGGTCAGTCACACCGGGTTGACTACCGCGGATCGGTGGGTGCGCCGAACCGGCGAACAGGGCCCGACGATGGACGCGGCCTTGTGCAGGCATTCCTCCCACTCGCGGTCCGGATCGGAATCGGCGGTGATGCCTCCACCGACGCCGAGCACCGCGGATCCGTCCGCGCCGAACTCCACCGTCCGGATCGCGACGTTCAGTTCGCAACCCGCCACCGGAGAAGCCAGGCCGATGGTGCCGCAGTAGACACCGCGTCGATCCGGCTCCCAATTCCGCAGCAGGCTGCGGGCTCGGCCCTTGGGGGTGCCGGTGACCGACGCCGGTGGGAAGGTGGCGTCGAGCACCTCGGCCATCGGCAGGCCGCGGTCCACCTCTGCGGTGACCGTGGACACCAGGTGCCAGACCCCGGGCGCCCGGCGGACGGTCAGCAGTTCGGGCACCGTCACCGTCCCGGTTCTCGCGACGCGACCGAGGTCGTTGCGGACGAGGTCGACGATCATGATGTTCTCCGCCACATCCTTGACCGAGGTGCGCAACTCGGTCGGATCCGCAGTCGACGGCAGCGTGCCCTTGATCGGGCTGGACGTCACCGCCGTGCCGCGGCGGCGCAGGAACAATTCCGGCGACAGCGATGCGACCGCACCCCAGTCACCCGCCAGGTACGCGGCCCGGGCCGGGGTGGTGCGCCGCGCGGTGTCGACGAAGAAGCCCAGCGGGGACCCGTGCAGGCGGCCGGTGAACTGTGTGCACACGCAGGCCTGGTACACCTCGCCCGCGCCGATCGCGTCGAGGCAGTCGGTCACACCCCGGCGGTGGGCGTCGCGATCCGGTGGCCTCCAGTGGATCTGGTGGGCCGGCGGCGCCGTGGGCTGTCGAGCAGCCGCGCACAGCCACGCGGGAGCGGCTGTCCCGCCGAGGCTTTCGTACCACCAGCAGCCGTCGCGGTCACGTCGCAGCACGCAGTCCGACCAGCCGCCGGCCGCCACCGGAATACGCGGGCCGACACCGTTCGCGCCGGGGTCGGGATACGACAGGTAGCCGAACCACCCTCCGCCGACGGTGTTCCCGGCGCCCGGCGGCACGTCGAACACCTCGGTCGGGTCGACGGGAGCGATCGCCACCGACGGGGCGATCACCGCCGAGGATCCGAACCAGTCCCCGATCAGTGCCGCGGGCGGCGAAAGACCGAGCGCGGCACCGGCTGAGGCAACTCCGGCGAGGACCGCCGGCGCGTCGCCGAGGTCGCCTAGCCGCTCCATCCACACTGCCTCAGCTTCTCAGATCATGCGGGTGATCTCCCGGGGGGCATCCACGCCGACCAGCTTGTCCGGGTTGCGCATCGCGTAGAAGTGGCTGATCTTCCCGTCGACGATCTCGACGGTGATGACACCCTCGAAGCTGTCCCCGCTCGACTACGACTCTCTGATCTACGCAGTCGGCAGCACCGGCGCCGCCCTCGATGTGCCGTTGCAGCCGGTCGATGAGAAGACGTCGACGGAGATCACCATGCGGTTTTTCACCGCAGCGTCGACCGGCGACGTCGACGGGCGCGCGAGGTGTTCGGCTTCAGTCAGGACGAGATCGCTGCCGGTCAGCTTTTCCGGATTGGCCATCGCCGAGAGGCCCTTCATGGGCGCGGTTTCGGCGATGCGGATGTGAGCTACATCGCTCAGATGAGGCCGAGGGCGAGCATCGCGTCGGCCACCCGGGTGAAGCCGGCGATGTTGGCGCCGGCCACGTAGTTGCCCGGTTGACCGTATTCGTCGGCCGTCTGCAGGCAGCGGTCATGGATGCGGGACATGATCTCGGCCAGCTTCTGCTCGGTCTGGTCGAACGTCCACGAATCGCGGGAGGCGTTCTGCTGCATCTCCAGCGCGCTGGTCGCCACACCGCCGGCGTTGACGGCCTTACCGGGCGCGAAGACGGTGCCGGCCTCGGCGAAGAGCTTCACCGCCTCCGGGGTGCACGGCATGTTCGCGCCTTCGGCGACGATGCGGCAGCCGCCTTTGACCAGCCGTGCGGCGTCGGCGCCGTTGATCTCGTTCTGCGTGGCGCTGGGCACCGCGATGTCGCACTCCACGTTCCACACGTTGCCGTGGGCGAAACGCGCTCGCCCCTTGCGAATCTCGGCGTAGTCCGCGACGCGGCCGCGCTGGACCTCCTTGACCTCCTTGAGCACCTCGAGGTCGATACCGTCGGGGTCCACCACATAACCGTCGGAGTCCGAACACGCGACGACCGTGCCACCGAGTTGCTGGATCTTCTCGATCGCGTAGATGGCGACGTTGCCCGAACCGGACACCACGGCATGCTTGCCGTCGAACGACTCTCCGCGGGCGCGCAGGATGTCGGCGGTGAAGTAGACGGTCCCATAGCCGGTGGCCTCGGTGCGCACCAGCGATCCGCCCCATGTCATGCCCTTGCCGGTGAGCACTCCGGATTCGTAACGGTTGGTGATGCGTTTGTACTGACCGAACAGGTAGCCGATCTCCCGCATGCCGACGCCGATGTCGCCGGCCGGCACGTCGGTGTACTCGCCGATGTGGCGGTACAGCTCGGTCATGAACGACTGGCAGAACCTCATGATCTCGCCGTTCGAGCGGCCCTTGGGATCGAAGTCCGAACCGCCCTTGCCGCCGCCGATCGGCATACCGGTCAGCGAGTTCTTGAAGATCTGCTCGAACCCGAGGAACTTCACGATGCCGAGATACACCGACGGGTGGAACCGCAGGCCACCCTTGAACGGGCCCAGCGCCGAGTTGAATTCGACGCGGAACCCGCGGTTCATCTGGACGGCGCCGCTGTCGTCCACCCACGGCACCCGGAACAGGATCTGCCGCTCTGGTTCGCACAGCCGGCGGATGACCGCGGCGTCGGCGTACTCGGGATGTTTGGCCACCACCGGTCCCAGGCTCTGCAGCACCTCGTAGACGGCCTGGTGGAACTCGGTCTCGCCGGCGTTGCGCCGGGCGACCTCTTCGAAGATGCCCTGCAGGTTCTCGTGCAGTCCGTTCACGCTTCGTCCACCTGATATCTCGGGAACACCCCAACGGGCTTCGGCAGTGCGGTGCCCGGGGCCAGGCGTACCGAAACGGCGGCGAAGGTGCGCTGATCGGCGGGCTGGCCGAGCAGGTAGAGCAGGGTGGCGGTCGAATCCGGCATCACGGGCTGGGTCAGCAGCGTCGCGATCCGCACGGTCTCGAGCGTCGTGTACAGCACGGTACGGAACCGCACCTGATCGTCGGGCGCCTCCGATTTGCGCAGCACCCACGGCTCCTGGGCGGAGAAGTACCGGTTGGCCGCGCCGAGCACCGACCAGATCGCCTCGAGCGCAAGGTGCATCGCCTGGTGGTCGAAATGGCCGCGGACCCGGTCCAGCAGCGCGTCGGCGGCCTGCAGAAGTGCGACGTCGTCGGGCGTGAACCCGCCCGGCTCCGGCACGGCACTGCCGAGGTTCTTGGCCACCATCGACAGCGAGCGCTGCGCAAGGTTGCCCAGCTCGTTGGCCAGATCGGCGTTGATGCGGCCGATGATGGCCTCCTCGCTGTAGCTGCCGTCCTGGCCGAACGGGACCTCGCGCAGGAAGAAGTAACGCACCTGGTCCAAGCCGAACGTGTCGACGAGGTTGACCGGGTCGACGACGTTGCCGATCGACTTGCTCATCTTCTCGCCGCGGTTGAGCAGCCAGCCGTGGGCGAAGACCTTGCGCGGGAGCTCGAGGCCCGCCGACATCAGGAAAGCGGGCCAGTAGACGGTGTGGAACCGGATGATGTCCTTGCCGATCATGTGCAGATCGGCCGGCCAGTAACGCCGGAATGCCTCTGAGTCGGTGTCCGGGTAGCCGACGCCGGTGAGGTAGTTGGTCAGCGCGTCCACCCACACGTACATGACGTGGTCGGGGTGGCCGGGAACCGGAACCCCCCAGTCGAAGGTGGTGCGGGAGATCGACAGGTCCCGAAGCCCACCGCTGACGAAGCTGACTACCTCGTTGCGCCGCACGTCGGGCTGAATGAACTCGGGGTGGGCTTCATAGTGGGCGAGCAGCCGGTCGGTGTAGGCCGAGAGCCGGAAGAAGTAGGTCTGCTCCTCGGTCCAGGTGACCGGCGCCCCGGTTTCGGTGGCGATGCGGGCGCCGTCGGGCCCGACGCTGGTCTCGCCCTCGGTGAAGAACCGTTCGTCACGCACCGAATACCAGCCGGAGTAGACGTCCAGGTAGATGTCGCCGGCGGCGTTCATCCGCTGCCAGATGTCCCGTGAGGCCGCGTAGTGGTCGGCGTCCGACGTCCGGATGAAGCGGTCGAACGAGATGTTGAGTTTCTCCTGGAGCCGCTCGAACACATCGGAGTTGCGCCGCGCCAATTCGGCGGCGGACACACCGAGCGCCGCCGCCGTCTCGGCCATCTTCTGTCCGTGCACGTCGGTGCCGGTCAGGTAGCGCACGTCGGATCCGTCGAGGCGCTTGAACCGGGCGATCGCATCGGTGGCGATGTACTCGTAGGCATGGCCCACATGCGGATCGCCGTTGGGATAGGCGATCGCGGTCGTGATGTAGAACGGGGCCCCTTGGGTGCTCGTCCCGGCGCCGGGGAGGGTGGTGCTCACGTGGACTGACTCTATGGTGTGGGACGTGAGTCGATCGAACCGTCCGGCGCCGCCGGCTCCCGAACCGCTGGGGCCGCTCATCGATGCGCACACCCATCTGGACGCCTGCGGCGCGCGTGACGGTGACGACGTGCGGGCGGCACTGGACCGGGCGGGCGCGGTCGGGGTGCGCGCCGCAGTGACGATCGCCGACGACCTGGCGTCCGTGCGCTGGGTCACCCAGGCCGCCGAATGGGATGACCGGGTGTACGCGGCGGTGGCTCTGCACCCCACGCGCGCCGGCGCGCTCACCGACGAGGCGAAGGCCGAGATCGAGCGGCTCGCCGCCCACCCGCGGGTCGTGGCGGTCGGCGAGACGGGAATGGACCTGTACTGGCCCGGCAAGCTCGACGGCTGCGCTGAACCGGGCGTGCAGCGCGACGCCTTCGCCTGGCACATCGACTTGGCCAAGCGCATCGGCAAGCCGCTGATGATCCACAACCGCGACGCCGACGCGGTCGTCCTCGACGTGCTCGCGGCCGAGGGTGCACCGGAGACGGTGATCTTCCACTGCTTCTCCTCGGATGCGCAGATGGCGCGCACGTGTGTGGACGCGGGCTGGCTGCTGAGCGTCTCGGGGACGGTGAGCTTCCGGAACGCCCACGCGCTGCGCGAGGCGGCGCAGTTGATCCCCGCCGAGCAGCTCCTCGTCGAAACCGACGCACCGTTTCTCACCCCGCACCCGTACCGCGGGGCACCCAACGAGCCGTACTGCCTGCCGTACACCGTGCGGGCTCTCGCCGAGGTCCGGAGCGGGTCGGCCGAGGAGTTGGCTCGGCAAACCACCGACACCGCCATCGGCGCATACGGGATCGGTGGGGGTTGCTCTCGGTAAGGGAGTTCGTTACCGTCTCGTGATCGTAAGCGGAGTTGGCCGCGCATTCTTCGAAGCGTTCGTACCGAAACCAGGGATTCGACCTTAACTTGACTGCTCTGAACAGGCTGCACGAGGCGCGCTCGCCCATGCTGCGTATCGTCGTGGGCGCACTGCTGGTGGCACTGACCTTCGCGGGGGGTTACGCCGTCGCCGCCCACAAGACGGTCACTCTTTCGGTGGACGGCACCGAGACCACCGTGTCGACGATGAAGTCGCGTGTGATCGACGTCGTGGAGGAGAACGGTTTCGAGGTCGGCGACCGCGACGACCTCTTCCCGGCTGGTGACGCCCAGGTTCGTCAGTCGGAGACCATCGTGCTGCGGCGCAGCCGGCCGCTGGACATCTCGCTCGACGGCCAGCACACCCGGCAGGTGTGGACCACGGCGTCGACGGTCGACGAGGCGCTGGCGCAACTGCAGATGACCGACAGCGCCCCGGCCGCTGCCTCGCGCGCCAGCCGCGTACCGCTCGGCGGGATGTCGCTTCCGGTCGTCACGCCGAAGACCGTCCAGATCGACGACGGCGGAGCGATCAGCACGGTGCGCCTGGCCGCGCCCAATGTGGCCGGTCTGCTCGAGGCCGCTGGCGCACCGCTGCAGCAGCGGGACCAGGTCGTGCCGTCCGCGTCGGCCCCGGTGGTCGACGGAATGCAGGTCCAGGTGACTCGGATCCGCGTCGAGAAGGTCACCGAGCGGCTGCCGCTGCAACCGGCCGACACCCGCATCGAGGACGTCAACCTCAACATGAGCCGGCAGATCGTCGAAGATGCCGGAACTCCCGGTGTACAGGACGTTACCTTTGCGGTCTCAAAGGTAAACGGTGTGGAAACAGGCAGGCTGCCAGTAGCTAATGTCGTCGTTTCCCCTGCAAGGAACGCGGTTCTGCGGGTCGGCGCGAAGCCGGGTACGGAGGTGCCCCCGGTGCGTGCAGGAGCGACCTGGGATGCCCTCGCTCGGTGTGAAGCCGGAGGTAACTGGTCCATCAACACCGGTAACGGTTACTACGGTGGGGTCCAGTTCGATCACAACACCTGGGAGCGCAACGGGGGTCTAAGGTATGCTCCGAGGGCCGATCTGGCGACGGGAGAAGAACAGATCGCGGTTGCTGAGGTCACGCGGGCAAGGCAAGGCTGGGGCGCCTGGCCCACGTGTAGCGGAAGGTTGGGGGCGTCGTGACAATCCGACTACTCGGGCGGACGGAGATCCGGCGCCTTGCGAAAGACATCGATTTCCGCCCACGCAAGTCCTTCGGGCAGAACTTCGTCCATGACGCCAACACCGTGCGCCGGATCGTCTCGGCGTCCGGTGTGCACCGCCATGACCACGTGCTTGAGGTGGGGCCGGGACTCGGATCACTGACGCTGGCGCTCCTCGACCGCGGTGCCCATGTGACCGCGGTGGAGATCGATCCGCTGCTCGCCCAACAGCTTCCGACCACGATCGCCGATCACTCGCACAGCGAGATCAACCGTCTGACGGTCATCAACCAGGACATTCTGACGCTGACGCCGGCGGATCTGGAGAACCAGCCGACCGCACTGGTCGCCAACCTGCCGTACAACGTCGCGGTGCCCGCGCTGCTCCATCTACTCGCGGAGTTCCCGACGATCTGTTCGGTGATGGTCATGGTCCAGGCCGAGGTGGCCGAGCGGCTCGCCGCCGACCCCGGCGGCAAGGACTACGGCGTGCCGAGCGCCAAGGTGCGGTTCTACGGCAACGTCCGCCGCTACGGCATGGTCTCGCCGACGGTCTTCTGGCCCATCCCGCGGGTGTACTCCGGTCTGGTCCGCATCGATCGCTATGAGACGTCCCCGTGGCCCACGGACGCCGATTTCCGCGCACAGGTGTTCGATCTGATCGATATCGGGTTCGCGCAGCGCCGCAAGACGTCGCGCAATGCGTTCGCCGAGTGGGCCGGATCCGGCAACGAATCCGCGCGCCGGCTGCTGGCGGCCAGCATCGACCCCTCGCGGCGGGGCGAGACCCTCGCGATCGCGGACTTCGTTCGGTTGCTGAAGCGCTCTGGGGAGAGCGAGGAGCAGGTTCGCGTCCTCTAGTTCGCATTCGGTTCTCGGTTGGAGTTTGCGCCGCCCACATGCGGCGATAGTGTCGATCGGTGCGCAACGGCAACACCGCCTTTGAGTGGGTGCCCACCGGCTCGGTCACCGTGCGGGTGCCCGGCAAGGTCAACCTCTTCCTGGGCGTCGGTGATCTGCGCGGCGGCTACCACGACGTGACGACGGTCTTCCACGCCGTCTCCCTGTTCGACGAGGTCACCGTCTCCACCGCCGACACGCTGTCGATGGAACTGGCCGGCGAGGGCGCGGAGTCGCTGCCCGCCGACCGCCGTAACCTGGCGTGGAAAGCCGCCGAGCTGATGGCCGAACACGTCGGCAGATCGCCCGATGTGACGGTCTCGATCGAGAAGTCGATCCCGGTGGCCGGCGGCATGGCCGGCGGCAGCGCCGATGCCGCCGGGGTCCTGGTCGCGATGAACCACCTGTGGGAGATCGGTGTGCCGCGGCACGACCTGCACGCGATGGCCGCTGAACTGGGCAGTGACGTGCCGTTCGCCCTGCACGGCGGAACGGCGCTGGGCACTGGTCGCGGGGAGGAGCTCGCAACGGTGCTCGCCCGCAGCACGTTCCACTGGGTGCTCGCCTTCGCGCACAAGGGTCTGTCTACGCCGAAGGTGTTCGGTGAGCTCGACCGCTTGCGCGCGACCGCCGGCGGCACCCGCCCGCAACCGCCCAGGCTCAGCGACCCGGAGCCGATGCTGGCGGCGCTGGCGTCCGGGAATGCCGACCAACTGGCGCCGCTGCTCGGCAACGACCTGCAGGCGGCCGCGCTGAGCCTGTACCCACAGCTGCGCAGGACGCTGCGTGCCGGTTTGGACGCGGGTGCACTGGCCGCGATCGTGTCCGGCTCCGGACCGACGTGCGCCTTCCTGTGCGCCTCGTCGCCACAGGCGATCGACGTCGGCGCGCAGCTGGCCGGCGCGGGCGTGTGCCGGACCGTGCGGGTGGTCAGCGGACCGGTCCACGGCGCGCGCGTAGTGCCTGCCCCGTCGCCGTCGCCGTCGGCGTGAGCCTTTGGGAACCCGGAGGTGTGACGAACGCCTCAATCGGCGCGAGAGTTTGGTAGTTACTTAAGGGTCTCTTAAGATGGTCGACGGTGAAAGTCAGCGGTCGAGCGCCGGACGCGCGTCCTTTCCCCGCCGGCGCCGTCGGCGGGTTCCGACGTGGACCCGCAGCACCCGGGCCAGCCGCGGCGAAACGCCGGGCCGACCGGCCATCACCGTTTCGATACCCAACTGCTCCCCAACCGTGTGCGCGTGCCTACTCGGCAACGCTCGTGGACAGGCGGAGCATGAGAAGCCGGGCAGTGGCGCCGGTCCACAGGAGGATGTCGTGAGCAGGTTCACCGAGAAGATGTACCGCAACGCGCGAACCGTGAGCACCGGCATGGTGACCGGCGAGCCGCACGACCCCGTCCGCCAGACCTGGGGTGAGGTGCACGAGCGCGCCCGCCGCATCGCCGGTGGTCTGGCTGCCGCCGGTGTCGGCCTGGGTGACGCCGTCGGTGTGCTGGCCGGCTTCCCCGTCGAGATCGCCCCCACCGCCCAGGGCCTGTGGATGCGCGGCGCGAGCCTGACCATGCTCCACCAGCCGACCCCGCGCACCGACCTCGCCACGTGGGCCGAGGACACCGTGACGGTGATCGGCATGATCGAGGCCAAGGCCGTCATCGTCTCCGAACCGTTCAACGTCGCCATCCCGGTGCTGCAGGAAAAGGGCTTACTGGTCCTGACGGTCGCCGATCTGCTGACGGCCGCGCCGATCGATCCGATCGACGTCGGGGAGGACGAGCTGGCGCTGATGCAGCTGACGTCCGGGTCCACCGGATCCCCCAAGGCCGTGCAGATCACCCACCGCAACATCCACTCCAACGCCGAGGCCATGTTCATCGGCGCCGAGTACGACGTCACCAAGGACGTCATGGTCAGCTGGCTGCCCTGCTTCCACGACATGGGCATGGTCGGCTTCCTCACCATCCCGATGTACTTCGGCGCCGAGCTGGTCAAGGTCACACCGATGGACTTCCTGCGCGACACCCTGCTGTGGGCGCGGCTGATCGACAAGTACAAGGGCACGATGACGGCCGCGCCGAACTTCGCCTACGCGCTGCTGGCCAAGCGGCTGCGCCGGCAGGCCACCCCCGGTGAGTTCGACCTGTCGACACTGCGGTTCGCGCTCTCGGGCGCCGAGCCGGTGGAACCTGCCGACGTCGAGGACCTGATCGACGCCGGCCGGCCGTTCGGCCTCAAACCGGAGGCCATCCTGCCCGCGTACGGCATGGCCGAGACCACGCTGGCGGTGTCGTTCTCCAAGTGCGGCGCCGGTCTGGTGGTCGACGAGGTCGACGCCGATCTGCTGGCCGCGCTGCGTCGCGCCGTGCCCGCGACCAAGGGCAACACCAAGCGTCTCGCTACGCTGGGACCGCTGCTGGAAGGCCTGGAGGCCCGGATCATCGACGAGCAGGGCAACGTGATGCCCGCCCGCGGCGTCGGCGTCATCGAACTGCGGGGTGAGCCGCTGACCCCCGGCTACATCACGATGGGCGGCTTCGTGCCCGCGCAGGACGAGCACGGCTGGTACGACACCGGTGACCTCGGCTATCTGACCGAAGAGGGCCACGTGGTGGTCTGCGGCCGCGTCAAGGACGTCATCATCATGGCCGGGCGCAACATCTACCCGACCGATATCGAGCGGGCCGCCGGCCGCGTCGAGGGGGTGCGCCCCGGCTGCGCCGTAGCCGTCCGCCTCGACGCCGGACATTCGCGGGAGACCTTCGCCGTCGCGGTGGAGTCCAACGCCTGGCAGGACCCCAACGAGGTGCACCGCATCGAGCGGCAGGTCGCCCACGAGGTGGTGGCCGAGGTCGACGTGCGGCCGCGCAACGTGGTCGTGCTCGGCCCCGGCACCATCCCAAAGACGCCGTCGGGCAAGCTGCGCCGCGCCAACTCGGTCTCGCTGGTCATGTAGCTCGCGGGAACGTCGCTGGCGGTCCGCTACCGTCGTGCACGACACCGGCCATCGGAGCGATCGACCCGGTGAAGCGGTTCGGCGATAACACTGCCGTCGGCGGAATGAAATCAGCGTGCCCGAGGGCTCGGGCTGCACGGCCCCCACGGTAGGGGACAGACCACCGCAGCCGCACCGAGCTGTGGGAGGTGCGCTGCGGCCGCGGCGAAGACGGGGAGTCCGGTCGCGGTGAATGACTACCCTGGCGTTCCGGTTGACACGGCAACTGCAGCGTGGGACGCTTTGCTGGTCTACAGGTGACTAACAAGGGGGGGGATATGTCGACTATGGCGACGCAGATTCGTGGAGGACTTACTCGAGTGCAGGTGGGCGCCGCGGCGTGCGCGGTCGTTGCCGCCGCCGCGTTTCCGGCGGTAGTTGCTAACGCCGAAACCATCGCGCCGGCGCCCATGGCTCCCGCCGTGACACAGATTCTGATCGACGGGCCGTTCGTGCCACTGAGCCCGGTGATGGACATCGCTGAGCAGCCCGTGTGGCTGGAGAACCGGATCGAACGCTTCCAAGCTGTGTTCTTCGAAGTGGTCGAGAGGGTCGACGGATCGCCGTTCCTCAAAGCCATTTTGCCGCCGTACACCGACATCGGAAGAATGATAGTCGACGCGATACTTGCTCGCATTGGGCCGTACGGAACCAGCGACTAGCTGGCCTTTGGCGACGCGGCGAGCGCGGCACGGAACGGACCCCGCACTCGTCGCGGGCCGTACTGGTGCTGGTCACGGAGCGTGCTGGTTAGATCCCGTAGCGCCTGGATCGGTGTCGGCGCACGAAGGACGCCATAACCAGCGCACGAAGGACGCCGTAACCAGCCCATGGGCACCCAGGTCGGCTGGTCACGTTGCTTCGGAGACATATTTGCGCCCGGGTAGGTTGCGCACCGAGGCGGCGTTGACCAGCAGCACGTCGTGTCTGTCGTCGAGCAGGTAGGACACCGGTTTCCAGTAGTCGCTGGGCGCCGCGAGGTGTCAGGGGCGCCCACCGAGGCCGATCGTCCGCTCGGCTCCTGCCCGTGTCCGGCGGTCAGCAGCGTCATGGGGAGTCATGCCCAGGCGTGCACGAGATTCTGAGCCGGCTCCAACCCTTGGGTGATCAGGAGTTCGGTGGCGTCGGCGGCCTGTTCACAGATCGTCGGCACCTCAGTGCGTTCGACGGCCGTGAACGGTTCCAGCACATACGTCGCCGCGTCCTTACGGCCGGGCGGCCGGCCGACTCCCACCCGGACACGCTGAAAATCTTTGCTGCCCAATGCCGCTGCCACCGACTTCAAGCCGTTGTGGCCCGCAACGCCGCCGCCGAACTTCAGCCTGATGCGGCCGAAGTCGATGTCGAGCTCGTCGTGGATGACGATGACGTCGGCGGGCGCGACGGAATAGAACTGCGCGAGCGGGCCGACGTTGCGGCCCGACTCGTTCATGTACGTGCGTGGCTTGGCCAGCACGACGGCCCTGCCCGCCAGGCGACCGGTCGCGATCTCGGCGCCGGACTTGCGGTGCGCCTTGAATCCCGAACCGATCCGCCCGGCCAGCAGGTCCACCACCATGAAGCCGACGTTGTGGCGGGTCTTGGCGTAGTTGGGCCCGGGGTTGCCCAGGCCCACCACCAGCAACGGCTCGGCCATGTCGTCTTACTCGGCCGATCCCTCGGCGGACGCGGAGCCCTCGGCGGCCTGCTCGTCGAGCGACGCCCCGCCGCCCTCGGACTCCAGTTGCTCGGCGCTCGGCGCGCTGACGATGTTGACGACCAGCGTCTCCGGATCGGAGACCAGGGTGACGCCCGAGGGCAGCTCGACCTGGGCGGCGGTGATCTGGGTGCCTTCCTGGGCGCCCTCGACCGACACGACCAGCTGCTCGGGGATCGACTGCACGTCGGCTTCGACGTCGATGGCATTGGCCTCCTGGGTGACCAGCGCGCCCGGCGTGGCCTCACCCTCGACGATGACGTTGACCTCGACGGTCACCTTCTCGCCGCGGCGCACGACCAGCAGATCCGCGTGCTGGATGTTGCGGCGGATCGGGTGGATCTCGAGCGACTTGGTCAGCGCGAGCTGCTCGTCGCCGTCGATGTCGAGGGTCAGCACGGCGTTGGTGCCGGAGTGACGCAGCACCGCGGCGAAGTCGCGGGCGTTGACCTCGAGGTGCTGAGGATCGGTGCCGTGCCCGTAGAGGACGGCGGGCACCTTGCCCTCGCGGCGGGCGCGGCGGGAGGCGCCCTTACCGGTCTCCGTGCGGACCGCGGCGGTCAGCTTGTTGGGCGCATTCTTGGCCATGACGTGTTGCTCCTGTATGCCGGTGGTGGACACGGCAGGGCGGACAACAGCATGAACAGTCTGTTCCCCGTCGATAACGGTGGCCGTGCCACCCTCGCCGTGATGCGGCGTCGAGGTTACCGCAACACGGGGGTCCGTCGGAAATCCGCGGCGGAAGCCTAGAGCGGGAAGGTGGTGCCGGTGAGCTGCTCGGACAGCTCCCACAGCGCCGCGGCGGTCTTCATGTCCCGGGCCCGCGGGGTGCGCCACGCCGGACCGGTCGAACCACGCAGCATGAACCTCGGGCCGACGAAGGTGTCGCCGGGCAGATCCTGGGCCACCGCGTACAGCGTCTGGCGCGCGCCGAAGTCGGCGTCGGTCGCGAAGTACCTGCCGCCCAGGGCCATCACCGCGTCACCGAGCTTGCGGCCGGACTTCCCCTGCAGGTTGGTGTGCGAATAGCCCGGGTGGGCCGCCAGGGCGCGCACCGGCGATCCGGCGCGCCGCAACCGGTTCTGCAGTTCGCTGGTGAACAACAGGTTGGCCAGTTTCGACTGCCCGTAGGCCAGCCACGCCGAATACGGCCGGGCCTTCCAGTTGAGGTCGTCGAGGTTGATGCGGCCGAAGATGTGCATGAACGACGACACCGTGACCACCCGGTCGGTGATCTCGGGCAGCAGCAGGTTGGTCAGCGCGAAATGGCCGAGGTGGTTGGTCCCGATCTGGCTTTCGAACCCGTCGACGGTCCGCGCGTAGGGCACGGCCATGATCCCGGCGTTGTTCACCAGGATGTCGACCCTCCCGGTGCCCGCGGCGAACTCGCGCACCGACGCGAGGTTCTGCAGATCGAGTTCGCGGACGGTGACGTTGCCGGACATGGTTGCCGCCGCCTCGGCGCCCTTGGCGGTGTTGCGCACCGCGAGTACGACGTCGGCGCCCACGCGCGCCAGTTCTCGGGCGGTGACCAGCCCCAGACCGCTGTTGGCGCCGGTGACGATCACCGAGCGGCCGGCGAAGGAGGGAAGGTCGGCTGCGGTCCAGTGACTCATGTCTGCCACTGTATCGGCGCGTGCGGCTACGTCTTCAGCGCGACCGTGAAGCCGGCCAGGATCGCCTCGATGTCCTTGCCGTATTTCTCGGACTCGTTGGCGAAGCTGGTCACGGTCAGCTGGACGAGGTAGCGCTGGTTGGCCGGCGGCGACCCGGTTGCGATGACGATCCGGTTGTAGGTCTGCATCCGCTGGCCGTTGAGGTCGTAGGTGCCCTCGACCATCGCCGACGGCAGGCCGCGCCAGTTGTCCTGCGAGGCGTTGAGTTCCTTGAAATTCTCCGACAGCCGGGCGTCGTCGTCGCCGTGTTTGACCGCCTCGGCGGGGTCGAACTGCCCGCTCAACTCGAACACCATGAGCACCGCGATCGGATACGTGTCACCCTTGGCGATCACCCGGGTGCCCGGTTCGAACTGCCGGCCCGGATACGGCTGCCAGCCGGGGGGCGTGGGGATGCTGACGGTGAGGTCGGGCAGCTTCTCCGGGGCGACCGTGCGGCCGGTGACACCCACTTCCTCGAGGTACTGCGCGATCGGCACCGGCGCCTCGGTCGGTGTCTCCGACGGCGGAGGTGCGCTGCTCGACGTGCTCCAGACCGATTGGTAGTCAGGGGCTTGCGCGCCGCAGGCAGCGGTGGCGAGGACCAGCAGCGCGGTGCCCGCCGCCACGCGGAGAGCCGTCACAGGATCTGTTTCACCGTGTCGATCGGGCCGGCCGACCGGGTGCCCGGAGATGCCGAACCCATCTATGCTGACCCGTCGAAAAGGCTTGTCACCGAACCGTTGTCGAACACCGCACGAATGGTGTTGGCCAGCAGCGGCGCGATCGACAGCACGGTCAGCTGCGGGAACTGCTTGTCCTCGCCGATCGGCAGGGTGTTGGTGACGATCACCTCTCGGGCACCGCATCCGGCGAGCCGCTCACCCGCGGGGGCGGACAGCACACCGTGCGTCGCCGCGACGATCACGTCACCCGCACCGTTCTGCTTGAGCAGCTTCACCGCTCCGGCGATGGTGCCGCCGGTGTCGATCATGTCGTCGGTCAGCACGCAGGTCTTCCCCCGCACGTCGCCGACCACGCGGTTGGCCACCACCTGGTTGGGCACCAGCGGATCGCGGGTCTTGTGGATGAACGCCAGCGGCGTGCCGCCCAGCGAGTCCGCCCACTTCTCGGCGACCCGGACACGACCCGAGTCGGGGGACACCACGACCATGTCCTCGCACGGGTAGTGCTCGGCGATGTAGCCGGTCAGCAGCTTCTGCGCCCGCATGTGGTCGACGGGTCCGTCGAAGAAGCCCTGGATCTGGTCGGTGTGCAGGTCGACGGTGAGGATCCGGTTGGCGCCTGCGGTCTTGAGCAGGTCGGCGACCAGTCGGGCCGAGATCGGCTCACGGCCACGGTGCTTCTTGTCCTGGCGCGCGTACGGGTAGAAGGGCAGGATCGCGGTGATCCGCTTGGCGCTGCCGCGTTTGAGCGCGTCGATCATGATGAGCTGTTCCATCAGGTGCTGGTTCAGCGGCGCCGGATGGGACTGCAGGACGAACGCGTCGCAGCCACGCACGGATTCGTCGAAGCGCACGAAGATCTCGCCGTTGGCGAAGTCGCGGGCGGTCTGCGCGGTCACCGGGGTGTCGAGCTCTTTGGCGACCTGTTCAGCCAGTTCGGGGTGCGCGCGGCCCGAGAACAGCATCAGGTTCTTGCGGTTGTCGGTCCACTCGGTGCCCACTGTGCGCCCTCGCCGGTCGGGGATCGTGTCGGCCCAATCGTACGTAGCGAATCTGAATGTTCGTGGCCGGGTTGCCGGAACGCGAACAGAAGTGGTCGAGGTCACGACCCCTGGTGGTCGTCGCGGTGACCTCGGGCCTGCTCGGCCGCTTCGGCGGCCGCGCGGGCAGCGGCAGAGCCCGGGCGTTTGCGGATCACCCACCCCTCGATGTTGCGCTGCGATCCCGAGGAGACTGCCAGCGCACCCGGCGGGACATCGTCACGGATCACCGTGCCGGCACCGGTGTAGGCGCCGTCGCCGACGGTCACGGGCGCGACGAACATGGTGTCCGACCCGGTGCGGACGTGCGAACCGATCGTCGTGCGGTTCTTGGTCTCGCCGTCGTAGTTGACGAACACGCTCGACGCGCCGATATTGCTGTGCTCCCCGATGTCGGCATCACCGACGTAGGTCAGGTGCGGCACCTTGGTGCCGGCGCCCACCGTCGCGTTCTTCGTCTCGACGAAGGCGCCCAGCTTGCCCTCGGCGCCAAGGACGGTGCCCGGCCGCAGATAGGTGAACGGGCCCACGGAAGCGCCGTCGCCGACGACCGACTCCGAGCCGTGGGTGCGGATCACCGAGGCGGCGTCGCCGACGGTGACGTCGCGCAGCGTGGTGTCCGGTCCGACATCGCAGCGGCCGCCGATGCGGGTGCGGCCGAGAAGTTGAGTGCCGGGGCGGATCACGGTGTCGCGACCGATGGTGACGTCGACGTCGATCCAGGTGGCGCGCGGATCGATCACCGTGACACCGGCCCGCTGGTGGGCGTTGACGATGCGGCGGTTGAGTTCGGCGCCCAGCGTCGCCAGTTGCACGCGGTCGTTGACGCCGGCGACCAGGGCGCTGTCGTCGACGTGTTCGGCGCGCACGCTGCGGCCGTCCTGGCGGAAGATCGCGACGACGTCGGTGAGGTACAACTCGTTCTGCGCGTTGTCCGACCCCAGCCGGCGCAGCGCCGAACGCAGCGCGGTGGTGTCGAAGGCGTAGACGCCGGCGTTGACCTCGCGGATGGCCAGCTGCGACGGGCTGGCGTCGGCCTGCTCGACGATTCCGGTGACCTCGTTGTCCTGGCCCCGCAGGATGCGCCCGTAGCCAGTCGGGTCGTCGACCGTGGTGGTCAGCACGGTCGCCGCGGCCGAACCATGGGTGGCCAGCAGGTTGGCCATGGTGTCCGCGTCGAGCAGCGGGACGTCACCCGCGGTCACGACGACGACGCCGGCGAAGTCTTCGGGTAGCGCCGAGAGCCCGCATTCGGCGGCGTGGCCGGTCCCGAGTTGCCGGTCCTGGATCGCGATGTCGATCGGGCGGCCGAGCTCGATGGCCAGCGCCTCGACCGCGGGCGCGACGCGCTCACGGTCGTGCCCGAGCACCACCACCAGGTGCTGCGGGGCGAGCTTGGCCACGGTGTGCAGGGCGTGCGCGAGCATGCTGCGGCCGCCGAGCGGGTGCAGCACCTTCGGGATGTCCGAACGCATCCGGGTCCCGGCGCCGGCAGCCAGTACGAGGACCGCGGTATCGGTCGATGTGGTCATGTGTGCTCCGTCGCCAGGACTCGAACCTGAACTATCTGAACCAAAATCAGAGGTGCTGCCGATTACACCACGACGGATCGATCACCCGAGATCGTAGTCCAAGCCGATACGCTCCAAGAATGGCAGCGCCCGACAAAGAAGTGCGCGTACCCCGCGCCCGGATGACCGGCAGCGAACGGCGCCAGCAGCTCATCGAGATTGCCAAGTCGCTGTTCGCCGAGCGTGGTTACGAGGGGACCTCCATCGAGGAGGTCGCACAGCGGGCGAACGTGTCCAAGCCCGTGGTCTACGAGCATTTCGGCGGTAAGGAGGGGCTCTATGCGGTGGTGGTCGACCGCGAGATGTCGGCGTTGCTCGACGGCATCACCTCGTCGCTGACCAACAACCGCTCGCGGGTGCGGGTGGAGCGGGTCGCACTCGCGTTGCTGACCTACGTCGAGGAGCGCACCGACGGCTTCCGGATCCTGATCCGGGACTCCCCTGCGGCGATCACCTCGGGCACCTATTCGACGCTGCTCAACGACGCCGTCAACCAGGTCAGCTCGATCCTGGCCGGCGACTTCTCGCGGCGCGGGCTGGACCCGGAACTGGCGCCGCTCTACGCCCAAGCGCTGGTCGGCTCGGTGTCGATGACCGCGCAGTGGTGGCTGGCCACCCGCATGCCCGAGAAGGAGGTCGTCGCCGCGCACCTGGTGAACCTGATGTGGAACGGGCTGACCCACCTCGAAGCCGACCCCGGGCTGCACGACGACGAGTAGCCGGTCCCACCAGGGCGGGCGGCTCCCGGGCGGGGGCGCCTAGGATGGGGTCATCATGACCGTATCGGGGCACCCATCTGTCCAGACCCCGATCGCGGGTCTCGTCGAATTCGCGCTACAGGATCCGTGCCTGGCCGATCTCGCGCGCCGCGCCGCCGGCAAACCCGACGACCTGTCGATGGTCGGGCCGGCCAGCGCGCGGCTGTTCGTCACCGCGGCGCTCGCCCAGGCCGGTCCGCTGCTCGCCGTCACCGCCACCGGCCGTGAGGCCGACGATCTGACCGCAGAGCTGCGCGGTGTCCTCGGCGACTCGGCGGCGCTCTTCCCGTCCTGGGAGACGCTTCCGCACGAGCGGCTCTCACCCGGAGTCGACACCGTCGGGGCGCGGATGATGCTGCTGCGCCGGCTGGCGCATCCCGACGACCCGCGCCTGGGCCCGCCGCTGCGGGTGGTGGTGACCACGGCACGCTCACTGGCGCAGCCGATGGCGGCCGGTCTGGCCGAGGTGGAACCGGTCACGCTGGCCGTCGGCACCGAGATCGAATTCGAGCAGGTGATCGCCCGACTGGTCGGTTTGGCCTACACCCGGTGCGACATGGTGGCCAAGCGCGGTGAGTTCGCCGTCCGGGGCGGCATCCTCGACGTCTTCCCGCCGACCGCCGAACATCCGGTCCGGGTCGAGTTCTGGGGTGACGAGATCTCCGAGATGCGGATGTTCGCCGTCGCCGACCAGCGGTCCATCCCGGAGATCGAGGTCGACACCGTCATCGCGGTGCCCTGCCGCGAGCTGCTGATGAGCGACGAGGTGAGAAGTCGCGCCGCTGTGCTCGCCGCAGCCCACCCGACCCACGAGCACACCGTCCCGGGCAGCGTGCCCGACATGCTGGCCAAACTCGCCGAAGGCATCCCGGTCGACGGGATGGAGGCACTGCTACCGCTGCTGCGCCCGACCGAGCTGGCGATGCTGTCCGACCACCTGCCGGACTCGGCGCCGATCCTGGTGTGCGACCCGGAGAAGGTGCGCACCCGCGCCGGGGACCTGATCAAGACCGGGCGGGAGTTCCTCGAGGCGTCGTGGTCGGCTGCTGCATTCGGTGACGCCAGCACAGCCCCGATCGACCTGGAGGCGATGGGCGCGTCCGGCTTCCTTGGGTTCGAGGAGGTGCGCACCGGCGCTCGGGCCGGCGGCCACCCGTGGTGGACGCTGAGCCAGCTGTCCGACGAGAAGGCGATCGAACTCGACATCCGGTCGGCGCCGTCGGTGCGCGGACAGCAGCACTCGGTCGAGGAGATCTTCGCGATGCTGCGCGCGCACGTGGCGACGGGCGGCTACGCCGCCGTCGTGACACCCGGTGCGGGCACCGCCCAGCGCGTCGTCGAACAACTCGGCGAGAACGACGCTCCCGCAGCGAGGCTGGAGCCCGGCGCGGAACCGGAGCCCGGTGTCGTCGGCGTGCTCAAGGGCCCGCTGCACGACGGGGTCGTCCTGCCGGGCGCCTCGCTGGTGATCGTCACCGAGGCCGATCTGACCGGCAGCCGCGTCGCGGCCACCGAGGGAAAGCGGCTGGCCGCCAAACGTCGCAACGTCGTCGACCCGCTGGCCCTGACCGCCGGCGACCTGGTGGTCCACGATCAGCACGGCATCGGCCGGTTCCTCGAGATGACCGAACGCGTCGTCGGCGGGGCGCGCCGTGAGTATCTCGTGCTGGAGTACGCATCGGGGAAGAGGGGCGCTGGAAAGGACGGCTCGGACCGGCTGTACGTGCCGATGGACTCCCTCGACCAGCTGTCGCGCTATGTCGGCGGCGAGTCGCCGTCGCTGTCCAAACTCGGCGGCAGCGACTGGGCCAACACCAAGACCAAGGCGCGCCGGGCCGTTCGTGAGATCGCCGGCGAACTGGTGTCCCTGTATGCCAAGCGGCAGGCCGCGCCGGGCCACGCCTTCGGGCCGGACACGCCGTGGCAGAACGAGATGGAGGACGCGTTCGGGTTCACCGAGACCGTCGACCAGCTCACGGCCATCCAAGAGGTCAAGGCCGATATGGAAAAGCCGGTGCCGATGGACCGGGTGATCTGCGGTGACGTCGGTTACGGGAAGACCGAGATCGCGGTGCGCGCGGCGTTCAAGGCGGTGCAGGACGGTAAGCAGGTGGCCGTGCTGGTGCCGACGACGCTGCTGGCTGATCAGCATCTGCAGACCTTCACCACTCGGATGTCCGGCTTCCCCGTCACCGTCAAGGGCCTGTCGCGGTTCACCGACCCCGCGCAATCGCGTGCGGTGCTCGAGGGGATGAAGGACGGGTCGGTCGACATCGTGATCGGCACACACCGCCTGCTGCAGACGGGGGTGGTGTGGAAGGACCTCGGGCTGATCGTCGTCGACGAGGAGCAGCGGTTCGGCGTGGAGCACAAAGAGCACATCAAGTCGATGCGCACCCACGTCGACGTGCTCACCATGAGCGCCACCCCGATCCCGCGCACGCTGGAGATGAGCCTGGCCGGCATCCGGGAGATGTCGACGATCCTGACGCCGCCGGAGGAGCGTTACCCGGTGCTGACGTACGTCGGGCCGCAAGACGACAAGCAGGTCGCCGCCGCGTTACGCCGCGAACTGCTGCGCGACGGGCAGGCGTTCTACATCCACAACCGGGTGCGCACCATCGATCAGGCGGCGGCGAAGATCGCGGCGCTGGTGCCGGAGGCACGGGTCGTGGTAGCCCACGGCCAGATGCCCGAGGAGATGCTCGAGAAAACCGTCGAGGGATTCTGGAACCGGGAGTACGACATCCTGGTCTGCACCACGATCGTCGAGACGGGTCTGGACATCTCCAATGCCAACACGCTGATCGTCGAGCGCGCGGACACGTTCGGCCTGTCCCAGCTGCACCAGTTGCGGGGCCGGGTGGGCCGAAGCCGCGAACGCGGGTACGCCTACTTCCTGTATCCGCCCGACCAGCCGCTGACCGAGACGGCCTACGACCGGCTCGCCACGATCGCCCAGAACAACGAACTGGGCGCGGGGATGGCGGTCGCGATGAAGGACCTCGAGATCCGCGGAGCCGGCAACGTGCTGGGCGCCGAACAATCGGGTCACGTGGCCGGCGTCGGATTCGACCTCTACGTGCGACTGGTCGGTGAGGCCGTGGAAGCATATCGGGCGGCGTACTCCGCATCTTTGGAGGGCAAAACCGTTGCCACACCAGAGGAAACGAAGGATGTGCGGATCGACCTGCCGGTCGACGCGAACCTGCCGCCGGACTACATCGGCAGTGACCGGCTGCGGTTGGAGGCGTACCGGCGGCTGGCCGCGGCCGCCGACGACGCCGGGGTGGACGCCGTCGTCGACGAGCTCGTCGACCGGTACGGGCCGCTGCCGGAACCGGCGCAGCGTCTGGTCGGCGTCGCCCGGCTGCGTCTGCTGTGCCGAGAATTCGGCATCACCGACGTCAGCTCGGTGTCGGCGTCGACGGTCAAACTGTCGCCGATGGAGCTGCCCGACTCCGGGCAGCTGCGGCTCAAGCGGATGTATCCGGGCGGCGGCTACCGTGCGACGACGCGGACCGTGACGGTGCCGATTCCGCGGGCGGCCGACAGCGTCGGGTCACCACGCATCCGCGACGCCGAGCTGGTCGCGATGGTGGCTGGTTTGATCCTGGCCCTCAACGGAAAGCCGCAGGCGCAGGTCGACATGGCGAAGATCGGGGGGCCACGAGCATGACGGTCGTCCTGGTCGATCCCCGCCGTCCCTCACTGGTCCCAGTTGAGGCGATCGGACTGCTCGCCGGCGACGTGCAGTACACCGAGGAGATGCCGATCAAGGTTCCGTGGTCGCTGCCGGCGGCCCGGCCATGGTTCTCCGACCCGTCGGACGACGAGGCCGCGCCGGTGCTGTTGTCGTCGGATCCCGACCACCCCGCGGTCAGGTCGCGGCTGGCGGCGGGTGACCGGCTGATCTCGGCCCCCGAACCGCAGCCGGGCGAACGCCTCGTCGACGCCGTCGCGATGATGGACAAGCTGCGCACATCCGGGCCGTGGGAGAGCGAACAGACCCACGATTCGCTGCGCCGCTACCTGCTGGAGGAGACCTACGAAGTCTTCGACGCCGTGCGCAGCGGTGACGCGGACGAACTGCGCGCCGAACTCGGTGACGTGCTGCTGCAGGTGCTGTTCCACGCCCGCATCGCCGAGGACGCGTCGCAGCACGCATTCACCATCGACGACGTGGCCGATTCCCTGATCCGCAAACTCGGCAACCGGGTGCCGGCAGTGCTCGCCGGAGAATCGGTGTCGCTCGACGAGCAGTTGGCACAGTGGGAGGAGCGCAAGGCCGCCGAGAAAGTGCGCGACTCCTGTATGGACGATGTGCCGACCGCTCAACCGGCATTGGCGCTGGCGCAGAAGGTGTTGGCCAGGGTCACCGCGGCCGGCCTGCCCGCCGAGCTGATCCCCGAAACGCTGACGACGGTCAGCGTGTCGGCCGATCACGATGCGGAGAACGCCTTGCGCGCGGACGTTCTCGAATTCATGGACACTGTCCGCCGCGTCGAGCGCGCGGTGGCGGCCGCCCGCCGCGACGAGGACGCCCCGGACGGACTCGACAGCGCGCCCGGCCCGATCACCGAAGCGGAGTGGCGGACGCACTGGCCGTCGGGCGCGGCGCGCGCCGACGAGTCCTAGCCGACGAGTCCTAGCCGACGAGCTGATCCCCGAGGAAGCGATCCTCGCCGGTCACCCCCGGCAGCATGAAGAAGAACCCGCCACCGACGGGCAGGATGTACTCCTCGAGCGGTTCGCCCTTGAGGCGCCGCTGGACGGTCAGGAAGCCCTTCTCGAGGCTGCGCTGGTACGACACGAACGCCAACCCCTGGTCGAGGCGGCCGGCACCGTCGAAGCCCCGCGAGTACGAGAAGCCGCGGCGCAGAATGAGATTCTGTTCGGTCTCGGCCGTGCGGGGGTTCGCCAGCCTGATGTGGGCGTCGAGTTTGATCCGCTTGCCGTCCGGGTCCTGCGCGTAGTTCGGGTCGGCGAACTCGTCGGTCATCCCGATGGGTGCGCCGCTGAGCTTGTGGCGCCCGAAGATGGCTTCCTGCTCGGCGAGCTGAGTCCGGTCCCAGAACTCGACGAACATGCGGATGACGCGCACGGCCTGATACGAGCCGCCGACCGCCCATTCCGGTTCGCCGTCGTCGGGACCCACCCAGACGTGGCGGTTCATCACCGCGTCGTCGTCGGCGTCGAGGTTCGAGGTTCCGTCCTTGAATCCCAACAAGTTTCGTGGTGTCGCTGCCTCCGTCGCCGGGCCCGCGCCGATACCGCGGGCGTAGCCGTCGATCATCCACCGCAACACCAGGTGGCTGCGGGTGCGGCGCATCAGCTGGCGCAGGGCGAACTGCAGGGTGTCGTGGTGACCGGCCTCGAGGATGATCGACACGTCCCCGTGCGAGCGCTTGGGGTCGAGTCGATCGTTCGCCAGGAACGGCATCGTCTCGAGTTCCCGGGGCTTGCGGTCGGCCAGGCCGAACCGCTCGTCGAACAGCGACGCCCCGACGCCGACGACCACCGACAGATCGTCCGGTGGTGGCTTCTCTCCCAGGATCCCGGAGTCGACCGGGGGATAGGCGGGGTCGCGCACCTCGGGCGCTCGGCCGGCCATCAGCCCGCGGATCTCGTCGGTCAGTGCGGCCAGCGTCGCCGCCAGCCCCGCCCGGTCCTGCGACAACACGTTGAAGGAGGCGATCAGCCCTTGCTCGGGGATCGGCACCGCCGTGATCCCGGTCTGGTGCGGGCCGTCGAACGGGACGAACCGCGCTCCGGACACCGGCGCGGCCGGCTGCGCGCCCGAACATCCGGACAGCGCGGCACCGACGCCGACGGCGGCGCCGGTGCCCAGCGCGCCGGTGAGCAACGATCGGCGTGAAAAACCTCTACGCCGCGAACCTCGGGTCACGTCAGCTTCAACACTCCTGACACCTGGGACAGGTTCTCGGACAGGCCGGCCAGCTGCGCCTTCATCTTGTCGATGGTCGCCGGGTCGACGGTCACCTCGGGACAACGCGGCGACGGGTACGGGTCGTTCTCGGTGCAGAACAGCACGAAGCCGTCACCGCGGCGCAGCGGACCCAGGGTCGCGAAGATCTCCGAGAAGCCGGCCTCGATCTCGCCCAGCAGGGCGGGGTCGGCCTCGACCAGTGCCGGCGACAGCCGGTTCACCGCGGCCTGCGAACCCTCGAGGTTCGCCTGGAAGTCCCACAGGTCGGTCTTGGCGTAGCGGTCCTCCTCGCCGGTGATCTTCCCTTCGGACACCTCTTCGATCAGCTCGGCAGCGCCGGTGGACACGTCGACGGGCGTGACGTCGACCGTCGGAAGCTGCGTGCGCAGTGTGGCGATGTCGGCGTCGAGCTGATCGGCGAACGGCGCGCCACCCTCGGTGGTGTTCTGCGAGAACAGCAGGTACTCGAGGCGGTGCCATCCGGTGAACGCCGGGTCGTCGACGCCGGCGAAGTCGTCGACGCGCGCGTCGACCTTGCCGTCGATCTCCTCGACCAGCCCCGCCAGCGGCTCGATGCGCTCCCACGGCAGGCGCGACGGGGCGTAGGCGTCCTGGGCGGCCTGCAGGTTGCCGGCCCGCACCGCGTCGGTCAGCGTCTTGACGGCCCCGACGAGCTCACCGGCCTGTGCGACCGCGTACGCCTTGTAGTCGGCCGCCGCCTTCTCGGCTTCTGGACTCACCGCCGCGGCGGCCTCGGACGTCGTGGTCGTCGACGAGGTGTCGGGTTCGCCGCCACCCTCGCTGTTGCTCGAACAACCGGCCAGAACCACAGCCAGTGCCACCACCGGTACCTGCCAGGCGATTTGCCGTCCCATCGGACCTCCTTGATCGGAGCCGAACATTACCCCGCATCGACGCCAGAGGATAGGCATACCTAAAAGTCGGCCGCGCAATGCCAGTCCACGGCCGCATTTGCGCGAAGTCGATACCCTGGGAGCCGGCCTGTCGACGCGTCGCAGCAACCTCGCCACGGCTTGTGGAAGGGCCGGTTACGTACCGTCGCATGGGAGCATGGAGCGACGACAGTCGGTTGAGGGAGTGCTTTGTCTGACGAGGGGAGCCTGTCGACGCGGACGAAGAGTCGCTTGGTGACCGTGGCCGCCGTCGTCGTCGCGACGCTCCTGGTGCTGGCCTCGAGCTGCTCATGGCAGATGGGCATTCCCATCCCTGAGGGCGTTCCGCCGCCGCCGGGAGATCCCGTGCCCGCGGTCGACACGTACGCCGACGGCCGGGCTGCCGATGCGCTGCACGAGTGGGCCGCGGAGCGGGCGCCGAAGCTGGGCATCCCGGTGACCGCGCTGGAGGCTTACGCCTACGCCGCCCGGGTCGCCGAAGTGGAGAATCCGGACTGCCACCTGACCTGGACCACCCTGGCGGGGATCGGCATGGTCGAAAGCCACCACGGCAACTACCGCGGCGCGATGGTCGCCGCCAACGGTGAGGTCACCCCGCCGATCCGCGGTATGCGGCTGGACGGTTCGAGCGGCAACCTCGAGATCGGCGACACCGACTCCGGGCTGCTCGACGGCGACGACGAACTCGACCGGGCGATGGGGCCGATGCAGTTCATCCCCGAGACCTGGCGGCTGTACGGCGTGGACGCCAACGGCGACGGCAAGGCCCACCCGGACAACATCGACGATGCGGCCCTGTCCGCGGCCGGCTACCTCTGCTACACCGGCAAGGATCTCGCCACTCCACGCGGCTGGATGAACGGGCTACGCGCCTACAACTACTCCGAGCAGTACGCCCGCACGGTGCGCGACTGGGCCACCGCGTACGCCGAGGGCCGCCGACTGTAGGCGGCCAACTCCTGTGGCGCCGCCGACGGCCACAGCATCTAGGCTGATGGGCGCATGCCCGAGCCCACGCAGATCACTCTCAAGGAGACGCCAGTGCCCATCATCGAGCAGGTCGGAGCCCGCGAGATCCTCGACTCCCGCGGCAACCCGACGGTCGAGGTCGAGTTGGCGCTGACCGACGGCACCTTCGCGCGCGCCGCGGTGCCCTCGGGCGCGTCCACAGGTGAACACGAGGCCGTCGAACTGCGCGACGGTGGTGCCCGTTACCTCGGCAAGGGCGTCGACAAGGCCGTGCAGGCCGTCCTCGACGAGATCGCACCCGCGGTGATCGGGATGAGCGCCGACGATCAGCGGATCATCGACCAGGCCCTGCTCGACCTCGACGGGACCCCGGACAAGTCCCGGCTGGGCGCCAACGCGATCCTCGGGGTCTCGCTGGCCGTGTCCAAGGCCGCGGCCGAATCGGCCGGTCTTCCGCTGTTCCGCTACCTCGGTGGCCCGAACGCGCACATCCTGCCGGTGCCGATGATGAACATCCTCAACGGCGGTGCGCACGCGGACACCGGCGTCGACGTGCAGGAGTTCATGGTGGCCCCGATCGGCGCCCCGTCGTTCAAGGAGGCGCTGCGTTGGGGTGCCGAGGTGTACCACTCGCTCAAGTCGGTGCTCAAGAAGCAGGGGTTGGCCACCGGGCTCGGTGACGAGGGCGGTTTCGCGCCGGACGTGGCAGGTACCAAGGCCGCGCTCGACCTGATTTCCTCGGCGATCGAGGCCGCCGGGTTCAAGCTCGGCACCGATGTGACGCTGGCGCTCGACGTGGCGGCCACGGAGTTCTACACCGAAGCCACCGGGTACAGCTTCGAGAAACAGACCCGCACCGCCGAGCAGATGGCCGAGTTCTACGCCTCGCTGCTGGAGGCCTATCCGCTGGTGTCGATCGAGGATCCGCTGTCCGAGGACGACTGGGACGGCTGGGTGTCGTTGACGACGCGGATCGGCGACCGGGTGCAGTTGGTCGGTGACGACCTGTTCGTCACCAATCCCGAGCGTCTGGAGGAGGGCATCGAACGCGGAGCCGCCAACGCGCTGCTGGTGAAGGTGAACCAGATCGGCACGCTGACCGAGACACTCGACGCCGTCGCGCTGGCCCACAACAGCGGGTACCGCACGATGATGAGCCACCGCAGCGGCGAGACCGAGGACACCACGATCGCCGACCTCGCCGTCGCCGTCGGCAGCGGCCAGATCAAGACCGGCGCGCCTGCGCGCAGCGAGCGCGTCGCCAAGTACAACCAGTTGCTGCGCATCGAGGAGACCCTCGGTGACGCGGCTCGCTACGCAGGCGACCTGGCCTTCCCGCGCTTCGCCCCGGAGACCAAATAGCCCGTGCCGGAATCGAAGCGGCCCGATCCGAAACGTCGGTCCCCGGCCCCCCGGCCGGGTAAGCCCGGCGGTGCGAATCGGGGCCGCCCGAAGGGCACGTCGACTCAGCGCCGGGAACCGCGCGCCATCGAGGCCAAACCGGCGTCCGAACAGCACGACACCGAATCGGTCGGTCATGCGATCGTGCGGCGGGCCGAACGGATCGCCGAGGAGCAGTCCGAGCAGCGTTTCGGTTCGGCCGCGCGCCGGGCCGCGATCCTGGCAGCCGTGGTGTGTGTGCTGACCCTGACGATCGCCGGGCCGGTGCGCACCTACTTCGCGCAACGCACGGAGATGCAGCAGCTCAAGGCCACCGAGGAGCAGTTGCGTGAGCAGATCGCCGAACTCGAGGAGCAGAAGGTGAAGTTGGCCGATCCGGTGTTCATCGCGGCGCAGGCGCGTGAGCGGCTCGGTTTCGTGATGCCGGGAGACATCCCGTTCCAGGTGCAGCTGCCGCCCGGGGCGGTGGCGCCCGGCAGCCGACCGGCAGACGAACAGCCGAACGGCCCGTCCGGGCAACCCTGGTACACCGCCCTGTGGCAGACGATCGCCGACGACCCGCACGGTGCACCCGCCCCACCCCCCGCTCCCGGGCCTGCGCCCCCACCACCCCTGCCGCCCGGTGGTTGAGCGAAGCGACCTGGACGCCGTCGCACGGCAGTTGGGCCGCGAACCGCGCGGTGTCCTGGAGATCGCCTACCGCTGCCCCAACGGAGAGCCCGGTGTCGTCAAGACTGCGCCGCGGCTGCCCGACGGCACCCCGTTCCCGACGCTGTACTACCTCACCCATCCGGTGCTGACCGCGGCGGCGAGCCGCCTGGAATCCGAGGGCCTGATGCGGGAGATGACCGAAAAGCTCTCGCAGGACCCCACTCTGGCCGACGCGTACCGGCGGGCGCACGAGTCGTTCCTGGCCGAACGCGACGCGATCGAACCGCTGGGGACCACCTTCTCCGGTGGCGGAATGCCCGACCGGGTGAAGTGTCTGCACGTGGTGATCGCACACTCGCTGGCGAAGGGGCCGGGGGTGAACCCGTTCGGTGACGAGGCGCTGGCGATCCTGGCCGCGGAACCGGGTATGGAGGGGATCCTGGAGCGGGACAGGTGGGGGCGCGCGTGAGGAACAGAGTTGCGGCAGTCGATTGCGGGACGAACTCGATCAGGCTGCTGATCGCCGACGCGGCCGACGGCCGGCTGACCGACGTACACCGCGAGATGCGCATCGTGCGGTTGGGTCAAGGGGTTGACGCCACAGGCGAATTCGCGCCGGACGCACTGGCCCGCACGCGGGCTGCGCTGGCCGCGTACGCGGAACTGATGCGTGCGCACCAGGTGGCGAAGGTACGCATGGTCGCGACGTCGGCGGCCCGTGATGTCGCCAACCGCGACGCGTTCTTCCAGATGACCGCCGACGTGCTGGGTGAGGTGGCCGACGGGGCGGCTGCGGAGGTCATCACCGGCATCGAGGAGGCCGAGTTGTCGTTCCGCGGCGCGGTGGGTGACCTGGATCCGGCCGACGCGCCGTTCGTGGTCGTCGATCTCGGCGGCGGGTCGACAGAGGTGGTGGTGGGCCGGGAAGCCGTGGATGCCAGCTTCTCGGCCGACATCGGCTGCGTGCGGTTGACCGAGCGGTGTCTGCACTCCGATCCGCCGACCGCCGGGGAGGTGGCGGCCGCTCGCCAGGTGATTCGGGGTGCACTCGACGAGGCGCTGCGGCACGTGCCGGTGGCGGGTGCGCGCACCTGGGTAGGGGTGGCCGGGACCATGACGACGCTGGCGGCGCTGGCGCATCAGATGACGACATACGACTCAGACGCGATCCACTTGTCGCGGGTCGGATTCGGTTCGCTGCTGGCGGTATGCGACGAACTCATCGCGATGACGCGTCAGCAGCGGGCGGCGCTGGGCCCGATGCACGAGGGGCGGGTCGACGTGATCGGTGGCGGCGCGATCATCGTCGAAGAATTGGCACGTGAACTCGGCGAGCGGGCCGGTATCGACGAACTGGTCGTCAGCGAGCACGACATCCTCGACGGCATCGCTCTGTCGATCGGTTAGCGCACGGCGACGATCGGTAGCGCGGCACCCGCGGTGGCCGGAAGCCGTTGGCGCGCCGACGCCGGCCACGCATGCACGGCGCCGAGGTGCTACGCCAGGCGTCATTGACGGAACGGCGGCCCACCGACCCGCGGCGGTTCGGTTCACGAGGCGAGGGACAGTCCGGCGGCCAACGCGAAGCCGAGGACAGCGGCGAGCCCGGCCTGTTCGCGGGCCTTCTCGGTGGCTTCCGGGATCATCGAGCCGACGAGCATGACCAGCAGCGCACCGGCCGCGAAACCGTCGATGCCGCCTTGCAACGGTGCGCCTGCTATCTCCTGCAACTGGTAGCCACCCACGGTGGCGGCGGCGCAGAGCAGGGCGACCGCCGTCCAGCCGAGGACGACGCCCCTGGTGCGGTGACCGGCGGCGCGCAGATCGCTGGCCGATCCGATGGCCTCGGGAAGGTTCGAGACGAAGATCGCCGTGAGCAGCGCAGGGCTGACCGACCCACCGCCGGCAATCCCGATCCCGAGCACCGCTTGTTCGGGGATGCCGTCCAGCAGGGCACCCAGTAGTAGGGGTATGCCCGCTGCCTCTTTGCCCCCGCTGCCGAGGCGGTCGACGAGATGATCGGCGACGAAGAACGTCACCGCCCCGACCGCCAGGCCGAGGGACACTGCAAGGGCGCCGCCAACGCGGAAACCCTCCTCCGCCAACTCGAAGGAGATGCTGGCGACCAGCGCACCGGCGCCGAAGCCGAGAACCAGTCCGACCAGGCGCCGGTTCCAGTCGCGTGCGACACCCGCCAGGGCACCGATGATCAACGACGAGGCGGCGACGAGCCCCCACAGCAGCGCGCTGAGCACCGGCTAGGCCCGGGGCTTGGCGCGTGAAGGAGATCGCGGCTTCGTCGGGTCGTGTTGTGCGGCAAGGGTCAGAGCCAGCACCAGCATCACGACGCCCAGCGCGAAGTGCAGCCAGTTGTCGGCGCGGTTTAGGGGGAACACGTCCGCGATACCGCTGCGTCCGGAGAGGGCGCGGTAGATCCATACGCCGAGCAACGCGATGCCGCCGGCGAGCAGGTACGCCCGCGACGCCGCATAGGTACGCGCGCAGAACAAGCCGGCAACGCCGAGCAAGAGATGGAGCACGTTGTGGAGCCCCGAGACGGCGAAGACACCGAACAGCAGCGCGTCGGACTGATGCCCGGCCCACCGGAGACTCTCGTAATCGGTGGTCACGCCGGGGAGGAAGCCGAGGGCGCCGAGGAGGAGGTACCCGGTACCGACGATGAGTGCCGCACCCTGGACGGCCATCAACGTGGGCCTCTTCACCATCGCTTACCTCTTGTCGACCTGACCAAACCGACAACGCAACACCCGGGCGGGTGCCTGATCAGTCGGAACCGCCCGAGTATCGCCTCGAATCAGCGGGTGCTCGGCGGCGCCGTGCCACCCGTCGCGAGGGCATTATTGCCACGACTGAGCGCGACGCCGAGGCCGATCATGCCGATGGCCAGCACGAGGTGCAGCCAGTTGTCGGCGTTGTTGACCGGGATGAAATTCGCGCTACTGTCGGGATCGATCAGCAGACCGTAGATGAACAGCAAGAGGTAGATGACGCCGCCGCCGATGAGATAGACGCGCGCCCCGTTCCAGCTGCGTGCCATCAGGACTCCCGCCACGCCGAAAGCCAAGTGCACGATGTTGTGCAGGATCGACACGTTGAAGATGCCGAGTAGAGCGGCCTCGGATTCGTGCCCGGCGAATGTCATCGTGTCGTAGTCGGTCGTGATGCCTGGGATGAATCCCAGGATCCCGATGAGGAGAAAGACGGCGCCAACCGCGGCGGCCGCTTTCTGCAGCGTGGTCGTGTAACTCCCCATTACTCCGCCGGCCCTCGCCGAATTGCTGTATGCCATGGTCACTCCTTTTCCTGGGTGGACGTCGGCACAGGTACCCGAGTACAGCCGGTGCAAACCCACACTTATACGCCAGCACACGCGGTCTGCAGGTCATGGCCCTTTATTCAGGTTCGTCGTCGTCGTCGTCGTCGCCGTCGCCGTCGCCGTCGCCGTCGCCGTCGCCGTCGCCGTCGCCGTCGCCGTTGTCGCCGCCATTGCTGAGGTAGCGGTGGGGGTGGAAGTGGTGGTTGAGGCGGGGTTGGCCGGTGTCGTGGTGTTTTGGTGGGTTCCAGTGGGTGCGGCCGTTGCCGGGGCGGTGGGTGGTCCAGCCGGTTTTGTCGATCATGAGGTTGGCGGGTTGACAGGCCAGGGTGAGGTTGTTTGCAAGTCGGGAAGCTACCCCCTGGCGGACCAGAGGGCGTCGATGGGGACGGCTGCGAGCCGGTCGCCGAATGGCTGGGCTTGTGGACCGGTGTGGAGGATGAGGCCGCCGGCGAAGCGTGTCCCGACTCTGTCGCGGAGTCGGGTGATCCAGCGGGTGTCTTTGCTTCGGAGGGTTGCCGCCGACTTGATCTCGATCGCGGCGATGAGGCCGTCGGCGGTTTCCAGTATCAGGTCTACCTCGGCGCCGTCTCGATCGCGATAGTGGAAGAGTCGAGGGGTCTGTTGTGACCATCCGAGTTGTCGCCGGAGTTCCGAGATCACGAAAGTTTCGATGATGGCCCCTGCTGCGTCCGGGTTGGCATTCGGCCCGGCTCCAGTAGGTGAGACGTTGACGAGGCGAGCGGCCAGTCCGGAATCGAGGAGGAGGACTTTCGGTCGATCGACGACCCGCTTGGAAAGGTTGGTCGACCATGCGGGTATGCGATCGATGAGATACAGGGTCTCGAGGAGATCGAGGTAGGGCGGCAGGGTGCGCACGGGGATCTCCGCGTCAGCGGCCAGGGAACTCAGGTTGAGCTCGGATGCGCTGCGTGCGGCCAGGAGTCGGATGAGCCGCGGCAGGTCGGCGATGCGTTGGAGATTGGAGACGTCCAATGCATCGCGTTTGACGATGCGGTCGACGTAGTTATCCAGCCATGCATTTCGGCGTCTGGTTGACGTTCGGTTGACAGCCTCGGGGTAGCTGCCGGTACAGGCGCGGGTGAGATAGTCATGACGGGTCAGGTCGCTTTCGTGACCAAGGAAGAGATCGCCGGCAAACAGCCGGTCGATGAAGGCATCAGTAACTCCGGCGAGTTCGCCTTGGCTAAATCCGAAGAGTTCGAGGCTCTCAGCCCGGCCGGCGAGGCTGTCCTCGGTCGCTGGGAGCTGCAAGAGATTGGCGGATCCGGTGAGCAGATACTGGCCTGGCCTCTGGTCGGCGTCAACGGTGGCCTTGAGCGCAAGGACCAGTTCTGGGGCCCGTTGCACTTCGTCGATCGTGAGTAGTTCGTCGGGGAACTGGCGAACGAAACTGTGGGGATCTGTGGCCGCTGCCGTTCGGGTCACGTCATCGTCGAGGGTGACTAAACGCCCGCCGCGGTGGCGTGTGATCTCGGCCGCCAGCGTGGACTTGCCAACCTGTCGCGCGCCCTGAACGACAACGATCCGCGTGTCGGCCAGCGCCTCTTCAACCCTCGGACGCAGGTTTCGAGCGACACGGTGCGGCACATTCACTGCGACAATATATCCAAGAGCTCGCCGATCCGCGATGGCTGCATCGCCGATTCGCGTTATCTACTTCGCCGATCCGCGGGATATGTGGTCGCCGATTCGCGGGATGTAGCCGGAGCCGGTGCCCTCGCAGCGGCCCTCTCGACCGAAGCCATCGGCGACCTGGAGGTGTCCGCGCATGTGCGCGCCATCCTGGGCACCATCAGCGATCTCGCCGACCAAGGAGTTAGCGGCATCAGGCGCTGGCTACACACCCTCGGTTTCCGCGGCCACATCACCAGCAAATCCCGGCGCTACTCCACCACCATGACCGCACTGCGCGAACGACGCGCCACCTGGACCCACGAACAACACGCAAAAAACGCTGCACAACAGACTGATTCAACATTGGGCGACGACTCCACTAGCTCTTTTGATGCTGACGATCTGGTGGCGTGGGAGTTTGACCGCGCCGGCCACCCCAGCGTCGGCGACCGCACGTTGATCATCAGTGCATCACTGCGTCGCATCCAGCAGCGTCATACCGCGCGCGAGGCACTGCAACCACAGCGCCGTGACGCTCCTGTCGGGGTGCCCGATGGCTAGCATCCATAAGGGCAACGCGGAGCGGAGGATCGAGAAGTCCTATAGTCGTGAAGAATTCACCGCCTGGCTGGTCGAATCCTGTGAGCGCCAACAACTCGCCGTCACCATCACCAATCCCGCCATTCTCCCCGATATCGCCACCCTGCTGCGCTGAGCACGGCAACCGACAGATCTGAGCGAGTGCCAGCACGAAGGAGCCCCAACAGCTATGTTGTTTCTCGCCTGGTCATATCAGCGCAGTCCTGTTGGCTGGCAGTTGGTGTCAAGGCCAGCGCCGCGTGCGGTCAACCACCGGGTTGAGCCTTGACATCGACCGTCAGCCAACACGCTCGACCGCGACCAGGCAGCAGCACGAACCACGATTCAATGCCGGTTCACTCGCGACGTGAAGTGGCCGTCATCCGCATCGCCAGCGCAACGAGCGATAGGGTGCCGCCCGGATACCCCGCTACGAGTGGTCACGGGGTCAGTTCGCCGAGTCCCTCGTCGATGTCTGGGGTGACGTGACGCTCAGTGAACAGCGCATCGAACGCCGACTGGTCGTCATCATCCCAGTCGCGGTAGGCCGCGCGCCGAAAACCCCGCAGGGCGCCATCCGCCGGCCAGGGTAGACGGCTCTCCGACTCGCGTCGATCGCAGACTTTCCGCCAGATTCTGGCGTACACATCGACGGCCTGATCGCGTAACCTGTTGCGCCACAACCACACACTCACCGCGGCGGCCTGATCAGTGGGGCGCAGGTGAGGCTCTTGATTGTGTGACCACCAGGCCAGCATCCGCGTATGGCGCTCATCGGCTTGGGCGTCGGTGAGCATCTCCATGGTCGCGGCATCCATCCTCGACCGCCTCGGTGGACCGGTGCCCCGTTCATCCAGGGCGATCCAGTCGTCCTCCCGATCGGCCGACCAGTCCACAAACCGTGACCACAACCACACCTTGGACATCCCGGCATACGGTTGCAGCGGCCAATCCAGTAGCGGATTGATTCGCCAGCTGTGTGCCGTCACTGGTGACAGTGGCTCCCACGCCGCTCGCACCTGCTCATCGGTCACCGGCTCGGACACCGACCCAGTGGTGTGCGGGCGGGTGCGCTCATGTACCCAGGTGCGCAGCTGATCGCACCACCCGGTCATCGCCACCCCTTCGCTCATTGCTCGTCGGTGTCGGTGACGCGGTCGGCCCCCGCGGCGTGTAGCAGGACGTCACGTGCGGGATAGAGACGGTCCAATGCTGCGGTGAGGTCGAGGGCGGCATCGGCAAGCAACGCCCGCCCGGCCGGATGACCGTGCGCAGCCAGTACTTGGGCCGCGGCTCGCAGATCCTCGGCGTAGCCGAGCAACTGCACCGTGTAGCGGGCGGTGGCCATCGCCGTGGCACCGTCTGGCGTGTGCAGGTGGCTGTTCATCAACCCGAGCCAGTCGTTGACGGTGCGGCGATCACCCGAATACAAGGCATTGAGCACCCAGTTTTGCCACCGTGACGGGCGGGAAGCAGGAACACGAAGCGGAAAAGGTGGAGTAACCATGCCCCGACCATAAGAGGGCGGTACGACACCCGGTTTATACCCGGACCGCAGCTCACGCTCACGGAGGCGATTGCGCGTCGAAATTGCTCACCGACCTGCTGCGATGGGGATGACGTGCGGCGGTAGCAAACCCGGTGCTGCTGACGAACAGGGGTGTGGTCAGGTGATACTGTGCCGGATAGCTATCTGTGGTCGAGGGGGATTGTGGTGCCAGATCGGCTGGCCGTCGATGCGGCAGGACTCAGCGCGGCTGCAACCGCCAGCGTGGACATCGCCCAAGGACTGGCGGCCAACCCCAGCGGCAGCGCAGCGGGTAGCCAACCAAGTCACGCGGGTGTGGCCGCGCTGGACGGGTCACTGGCCGCGGCACGGACGCGCCAAGCCCGACGGGTACAGGGTCAGGGCAGCGATCTGCGGGCCGCGGGCGCGGTGTACACCCGCACCGACGAATCCGCTGCCGAGGACGTGACGAGGACGATATGAGCGCGGTGAAGGCACCGGCAGCTGCGGTACCGACGCGCTCGCAGATCGAAACCTGGGACATCACCCACCTTGAGGACGCCGCAGAACGGTGGCGAACCTCAGCCGGCGAGTCCGACGAACTAATCGACCAGCACCGACAGAATATTGCTGCGCCGGGCGGCACCGGCTGGGAAGGTACGGCTAAAGACGCAGCACTCGACCGTGTTACGCGGGACAGCAGCGTCGTACGCGCGGCCAGCGACACCGTGCGCGCTGCTGCCGATTTGGCGTCAGCCGGTGCGGGTGATCTTCGGGCGGCCCAGCGCGACGCACTGGAGGCGATCCGCGAAGCGGAAGCCGACGGGTTCAGGGTCAGCGACGACTTGGGCGTGACCGATACCCGACGAATCGATATCTCCACCATGGCAGCGCGATACACCGCCACTGCCGAACACGCCGAGAATATCCGGTGGAACGCCGAACAGCTTCTGCCACCGACACCCTCATCGGCCGGCGGATCACCGCCAAAGCCACCGAACTCGACACCGTCACCTTCGACGGGGAGAACAGCGGCCAGGACGCAACAATCCAGCCCGTCGACAACGAAATCGGCGGTGACCGCGACGCCCGCCACCCCGACGGGCGCGAACGCGATCCCGACGGCGAATACGGGCGGCGGGTCCGCGACGACGATTTGTTCCGGCGACCCGAAGGCGGCGATAGCGGCGGCAGCGACTGGCTCGACAGCGACTGGGCCGGACGCGCCATCCTCGACCGCTACCTCGTCGGCGGAGGCCGTGACTGGACCATCCAAGACAACCCCGAATGGTCGCAATACATGATGAACCACAACGGCCTGGCCCGAGAACTCGACGGCCACGTGCACAGCCAAGCTCAACAATCACTCACTGAATACCTGGCGGGTGGTGGCGCTGACCGCGACTACTCTGATCAGTTCGCTGCGACAACGCAGAACGGTGAATCCATCACCGGATACCAGTACCTCAACGGCACCAACGCCGACGCGGGCGGCTTCAAAATTGACGGGACAACCCACGTGGAACCGTTATCCGATGGCGCCTACAAGGTGACAGTGAACGGCGGCTATCAATGGAACGACATCATCGACGCCAATGCCCAGTACGCGACGGATACGTTCAAAGACAAGGTCGCTGAGATCATCACCCTTGGGCAGGCGCAGCCCTACCAAATTCACATCGGCTGGCACAGCCAAACCGAGTTTATCCTCGACCAGAGCGGAGCTTTGGTGAGCGCGAAAGGCTACCCGTACCAATGACATTCCGAATCGTCACCACCGTGACGCTCGTGCTCGCGGTGGCCGCGGCCGTTGTCGGCTGCGGCCTGTTCGGTCGCGACAACGAGATCGACAAGCGTGCCGTGCGCCCCGGAGAACCGAAAACCTCGCCGTCGGGGCTTTACACCGCCTATGCCGAGGACGGTGAGCCGCAGAACACGGTGAAGACATTGGTCGATGTCATCCGCGACCAAGACGGCAACGAGGTCTACCGCGACGATGCCGCCTACAGCACCCGCCACGGCGTGCTGTTCACCTGGCTAACCACCGAACCCCATCAACTGTGGATCCTGTCCAGCGACGTGGGAACCTTCTACGTCTCGCCAGACGACCACGGCACCTGGAACAAACAGCATGCCACCGAGGTCCCCCAGGAAATCAAAGAGCTGCGCGGCTACTGATCCCCTCAACGTTGATGCCCACCGAGCATCCCGATGTTCCTATCGAATTCTGCGGGGTCAGGTAGCTGCGGCGGTCGTCAGTCGGCGTCGGGCCGCTGCCAGTCCTGCCCTTTGCCTTCTTTGCCGTTGGCCAAGCAGAGCGCCGAGCGGGGAGTAAACCTCACTGATCGATCCCCAAGCCATGCTGACGTCATCAGGCGTGTCGACGCCATCAGGGTGGCAAAGGCCGGCTGACCTCGCAGACCCGCCAGCTGCCGACGCGATTCGCAGGCCAGAAGCAGCTGTGACCGCGAATACTGAGCATCGCGGCGCCCCGGGCTTTTCGTTGTCGCGTATATCGTGTAGATTCCAGGTAACAGACCCCGCCAGGGCTAGAGCGCAAGCTTCCCCAACCAGGCGGGGCTTTTTCGTTGGCTAGTATGCCCGGAATGGTGAAACCTGCGCTGCCGATCGATAGGCAGATCGAGCTGCTGGCCCAACGAGGCCTGCCCATTCCGCTTCCGTCCCATGACGACTATGAGCAGCGCAAGGCGAGTATCACGCGGCGGTGCGCCTCTTGATCGACAACAACTACTACCGGCTCTCGGGATACTGGCGATACTTCCAGGTCCGGCCAGGCCACGGCGACAACCGGTTCACCGCTGCGGGCACCGTGGCTCAGATCAGGTCGACCTACACCTTCGACCACGAACTGCGCTGCATCCTGATGGAAGGACTGTCAATCCTGGAAGTGACGTTCCGTTCACGATTGGCCTACTACGTGGCGATGCACATGCCCGTTGACAGCTATCTGGACCCCGCGTCCTACATCGACAAGCGAGACCGCTACGGCAATGTGCTTCGGGACTTCCTGATCACCGACATCGGAGGCGAACTCACTCGCTCCAAAGAGAAATTCGTGGCTCATCACACCGCCAAGAACGAGACGCCACCGATATGGGCAGCGGTGGAGGTGCTCACCTTCGGAACACTATCGAAGATGTATGGGCTGCTCGATCAGCACACCGTCCGAACCGCCGTGTGTAAGACCTTCGGGTTTCCCCACGCCGGGTTCACCGCATCACTGATGAGATCGCTGGTCGTACTGCGCAACATCTGCGCTCACCACTCCCGCGTATGGCACCGCGTACCGGAAATCCCGCCGCCAGTGCTCAACAACTTCAAACGTGCCGAGCCGCAGCTCTATCAGACAGCGTCACCATGGGCGTGGCTGGTGATGCTCGCCGAACTCGTCGACAGCATCCGCAAGGACAAGGTGTACTCGTCGAAGCTGTGGGCACACATCAACTCTCGGCCCGATCTGCGCGACGGCTACCAATACCCACGACACACCTGAACGGTCGCCAAGTCGTTTCAATCTGTTGAATGAGTATGGGGCACAAGTCAAACCGCGTGAGAGCCCTGACCTTACCAAGCGTTTCCGACAATGCCGATCCATGGCTCGGCGGGTACAACCCGATGACATGGCGATCAAACCGGCAGGGGCTCTGATCGGAGAAGCGAAAGGCATCCAACGCTGTCTAGACTAGATGCGCCACGCTGGCTGGACCCGGTTGATATCCAACTTGCGGGAGCCGGGGGTGCCGGGCGCGATCACGGCGTGATCAAGCACCGATTTCACGACCGCTTGCTGGCGGTCGATGTCGAGGTCATTCCATTGGCCGCGCAGCACGTTACCGGTGCCCGCCAAATCCACCACTGCACTGGTGTCAGTGGCCTTGGCGATGTCGCGGCGCGCTGCAGCGCTGCGGTCGTTGATGGGGTCGCGGCAGCGATCCATTCCCGCGCTGATACCGCACCCTCGGCATACAGTCCGGCCAACTCATCCAACCGGGTTGTGTCAGCGTCGAGCTGGGCCGCCAATGCGGCGACATCAGCATCGACCCTGGCCCTACCGTTGAGCGCGTCGGCGAGCTGTGGTGAGTCGAGGCGGGTCAGCACCGCGTCGGTGAGCAGTTCCTCGACCGGTAGTGCGACGACGGTGACTCGGCCGCAGCCGCCATGGTCGGGGCCTTTCAAGCAGACGTAGCGGCGAACCCGGTTAGTCGGATTGTTATGGCGGGCTTGGGAAACAATCGGTTCCCGCAGCGCCCGCACCGCAGCATGCCTGAGAGTAGGTAGGTGCGTGGGGCGCGAGTCTTGGTCACCGAGCGGGCAGTCATCCGGGCCAGGATGCGGTCGCGTTCGGCGGGGGTGATGATCGCCGGCCACGCCGCCGCGCCGATCACCTCGCCATGATGCTCGCGGAGCCCGGCGATACGCCCGGAAATCAGGATTTGGCGCACCGCGGTGGTTTGCCACGACTTCGCTACCGCTGGGGCGACACCGGTGTCGTTGAGCCTGATCGTCAGCGACCGGATCGACGCGCCAGCAAGGTAGCGGTCGACCATCTCCCGAATGACTTTCGCTTCGGCGGGGCGGATTGTGATCTTGTCGGGTTCGTAGCCGAACGGTCGTGCCGAGCCGTGCGGCAATCCTTGTTCGTGCCGGGAGGTGGCGGCCATGCGGATCAGGTCGCGGAGGGGCAGGCGGTTGCCGCCGCCGGTGTGGGCCCATCCGGCGGCGCGTTCGAGTTCGCCGAGGGTGGTGCTGGCGACGATGGTGGCGGGCACGCCGGCGACCTGACCGAGCCGGCCTGAGGCCACGGTGTCGCGCAGGACGGTTTTGATGGCGTCGTGGTGGTGTTGGCCGGCGGTGCGGTGGTCGCGGCCGGTGCGGGCGGCATCGTGGGTGTCGTCGTGGGTGTCGTGGTGGGTGTCGTGGTGGGTGTCGTGGTGGGGCAGGTTGGCGCCGGGGGCGGCGTGTTTGGCCAGCACCACATCGAGGAAGGCCCGGAATTCGGGGTCGATCCAGCCGTCGAGGTGGCTCATCCCGTCGGCCTGCTGGCGGCCTACCGTGACGGTGCGGCGGCGTTGTTGGGTGGGGTAGTCGGGTTCGGCGCCGTCCTGGTCGATGTGGGCCAGCAAGGTCTCGGCGACTTTGCGGAAGTCCTCGGGCACCAACGTCTGCGCGTGGGTGACGAGGTCGTGTTCGTAGTCGTCGCGGCGGGCGAACGACACCCATGTCGGCAGTCTTTTCACGAAGTCCTGGATGATCCGCACATGGGCGACGCCGATCACGCCGCGAGACAACGCGTCGGCAGTATGGGGCAGATCGGACTGCAGTCGTTCGCCGGTGAGGGTGTACTTCGGCCCCAATTGGCGGGCGTCGGTGAGGCGGTCACCGGCATCGGCGTCGGTGATTCGGAGCCGCTCGGTGAGCAGCTTCTTGATCGACGTGGCGCCCATCTCATGGGGATCGGCTTGGTCGATGAGGCGGGCGGTCAGGGCGTGGTCGAGCCAGGTCGCGGCGATGCCCGCGTTCACGCATCTGCAAGACGGTCAGCGTCTGGGCGGCGGTCAGCGACTCCACGGATAAGCCGGCGAGCGCCTCGCGAGCTGCCTCGAATCCGGCAAACGCCGCGAGCACCGCTTCTCCATCCATACCTCGAACACTAGTTCGAACCGCCGACAAAACACCGCGAATTGTGACAGCAGAAACCGAAGTGGCCAAAGTTGTTTGGCGATACCGGGATAGAAGCGGTCGCTACCGCTTCTCACGCAGCACCGGCTGAAGATTGTCCAGCACCGCCTCGTCTTCGATCGTCGAGGGAAGCGGCTCGTCGCGCCCCTCGGCGATACCGCGCATCGTCTTGCGCAGGATCTTGCCCGAGCGGGTCTTCGGCAGCGCGGGGACCACGTCGACCTGCCTCAAAGCCGCCACGGCACCGATGTAGTCGCGCACAGTCGCGACGAGCTGCGCTTCGATCCCCTCCGCGTCGGCGCCGGTCTTGAGGACCACGAACCCTCGCGGGACCTGCCCCTTGATCTCGTCGGCCACCCCGATCACCGCGCATTCGGCGACGGAAGGATGTGCGGCGAGCACCGCCTCGATCGCGCCCGTCGACATCCGGTGACCCGCCACGTTGATTACGTCGTCGGTGCGGCCCATCACGAACAAGTAGCCGTCCTCGTCGATGTAGCCTCCGTCGCCGGTCAGGTAGTAACCCGGGAACGCGCGCAGATACGACGCGATGTAACGGTCGTCGTCACCCCACAGCGTCGGCAGCGTGCCGGGCGGCAGCGGCAGCTTCACACAGATCGCGCCTTCTTCGTTCGCAGAGCACTCCGAGCCGTCTGAACGCAGGACCCGGACGTCGTATCCGGGCATCGGCAGCGTCGCCGATCCGGGCTTCACCGGCATTGGTTCGACGCCCATCGGGTCGGCGGCGATCGCCCAGCCGGTCTCGGTCTGCCACCAGTGATCGATCACCGGGATGCCGAGCTTGTCCGACGCCCACTGGTATGTGTCCGGGTCGAGCCGCTCGCCGGCCTGGAAGAGGTATTCGAGTTTCGACAGGTCGTAGCGGCCCAGCTGACGGCCTTGCGGATCGTCCTTCTTGATCGCGCGGATGGCCGTCGGCGCGGTGAACAGCGCCTTCACCCCGTACTCCGCGGCGACCCGCCAGAACGCGCCCGCGTCCGGGGTGCCGACCGGTTTGCCTTCGTAGAGAACGGTTGTGGCGCCCAACAGCAATGGCGCGTACACGATGTACGAGTGCCCGACCACCCAGCCGACATCCGAGGCGGCCCAGTACACGTCGCCAGGCTGGGTGTCGTAGATGTGACGCATGCTCCACAACAGCGCGACGGCATGGCCGCCGTTGTCGCGGACGATGCCCTTGGGCTTGCCGGTGGTGCCCGAGGTGTAGAGGACGTAGAGCGGGTCGGTGGCGGCCACCGGCACAGGGTCGACGGCCTCGGCGCCGGCGATCAGGTCGGTCCAGTCGTGGTCACGTCCGGCGGTGAGCTCGCAGCGGTGACGATCGCGCTGCAGGATGACGCAAGCGGCCGGTTTGTGCTCGGCCATGTCCAGTGCGGCGTCGAGCATCGGTTTGTACTCGACGGTGCGGGTCGGTTCGACACCGCAGGAGGCCGAGACCACCGCGGTGGGCCTGGCGTCGTCGATGCGTGTGGCGAGTTCATGAGCGGCGAATCCCCCGAAGACCACGGAGTGCACCGCGCCCAAGCGGGCGCACGCCAACATCGCGATCAGCGCCTCGGGCACCATCGGGAGGTAGATGACGACGCGGTTGCCCTTCTGGACGCCCAGCCCGCGCAGTGCGCCGGCGAACCGTGCGGTCTGATCGAGCAATTCTCGGTAGGTGTAGGTGCGTTTGGCGCCGGTGACGGGCGAGTCGTAGATCAGCGCGGCCTGATCACCGCGGCCGTCGTCGACGTGGCGGTCCAAGGCGTTCACGCAGGTATTCAGCTCGCCGTCAGGGAACCAGCGGTAGAACGGCGGGTTGGTGTCGTCGAGGACGCGGGTCGGCTCGCGCGTCCAGGTGACTGCCTCGGCGGCCTTCGCCCAGAACTTCTCCGGTTCGTCGATGCTGGCCCTGAAAAGGTCTCGATAACCGCTCATATCGGCACGGTATACCGATCGGCACCGACCCGGTGAGAAGACACAAAAGTGCCCGAAAATGCCACAGAACGGCACATCCGGCCCGCAGACGGACCACGACGCGGTCCATTCTCAGGGGGCGGGGCTGACACGGCGGCTTGGCCTTCCTGCGCCGCAACCCAGACTTTGCCGCAACCCAGACTTTGAAGACGGTCAGGTAGGGGCGAGGGCTTCTGCGTTTGCGGGAAAGCTGGTGGGCACCTTGGCGATCAGCGCCAGCGACTCGACGAAGAAGTAAATGGCTTTGAAGAACTCCAGCAGATCGCCGCGCTCCAACAAAAGCTTTCGATACATCACCGTCCGCAGTGCGTCGTAGCCTTCGTGCAACGCTTTCCAGTCTCGGAAGTCGGCGGCCAGAACGTAGGTAGCGTCCGCCGTCTCGGAACCGTCGACAATGCGGCAATCCGTGACATGACCGTCGCCCCACGCCACCACGAGATAGCGCTCACCACCGCCCAGCTCCGCGGGCAGATCGCGGACGCCGAGCGCCCACGAGGAGCGGTACGTGTAGCGGATCAGGTTGCAGAAATCCCAGTACTCCGGCAGTTTCCCGGCGAGGGTTGCTTCGTCGGGGCCGGCCTCGAGCGCCTTCCCCACGGCCTCGGCCCATGACGGACTGAAGAATATCGGCGACGTCATGGTCAGCCCCCTGCCAGCACCGGCTGGATCTGCACGAGCAGGTCGTCCAACTCCTGGGACAGAGAAATGCCGACGTCGTTCATCTTTCGACGAAGCTGTTGGATCAGCAGGACACGAACTTCGTCTTCGGTCCAACCCAGCGGTTCGTAGTACAACGTCCGGCTGGAAACGCCGCTGATCATCAGGATGGTGTTGAGTGTGTCGTGGATCTCCTTCAACATCGTCGGGTCACGCCGCACCGCGTCCTGGAGGTACCGCATACCGCCTTGCACGTGTCGCGACTCGTCACGGCACGTCGCGGTGAACCCGGTGTAGTACGCGGGAAGGAAACCGCGCCAGCGCGCGTAGGACAGGGTGACCTTCATGACCGACAGCGCAAGCACACCCTCGATCCACAGGAAGTAGGTCGTCCCGTACCGGACGCGAGCACGCTGGTCATAGGGATTTCTGCGCAGTTCGTCCGCCTGATATGCGAGCAATCCGAACGGACCGACGAACGTTTCCTGCACCCACGGGAAGGTACGGTCGAGCACCTCCATGATGTCGGCGCCCCCGATACCCACCACCTCGCGGTAGAACCGGTCGAAGAACACCGTGTGTCGAGCCTCGTCCTCGATCTGGGCGGCGATGTGGAGCTTCTCCTCCTCAGTGGCGCCGATCATGAACACCGGCAGCTCGATCTCCACCTGCCGTTCGCCGTGATGAAATCCCGACGCGATCCCGACGAAGGACTCCCTCTCCTCCTCGGTCATCTTCTCGGTCCAGTCGATGCGGTCCTGGGTGAAGTCCAGTTCGTAGACGTCCCACCGCTGCTTGAGGTATTTGCGGTACAGGGTTTCGAAGTCAGGGAGTTTCCTCAGGCCGTGGTGCACATACTCGATGACGTCGTCGATGTCGACCTGGCGAATTCCCTTCAGGTCTTGCCGTTCGATATCGGCGGTTTCGGCTTCCGACAGACTGCGGGGGCCTTCGTGTAATACAGCGGTCGGCGTCTTTAGTTCGGACATGGCGTTCCTTCCGTTCCGTCCAATCGATCATCCCATCCGGGGGCTGCCGCGGAGGCGAAATTGGGATGTGGCCGAATTCTTGTTGAGCCCATGAGGCCGGCGGCGAAGCTCGCTGGTGACGCTCCTGCTCCCATCTGGAAGCGCGCCTGTCCGAGCTGTTCACTCGATCCGACTCTGCTGCCAGCCAGCCCCTTCTCAAATATTGATGTTCACGGCTACCCCGGTGCCGGAGTTCGTTCGCCGACCGGGGCTGGGCCTCGACGCGTCCAGCGCCGCGGAGTCGACGCCGCAGTGGTCAGCGGACAGCGCCAACCTTCGGCGACGCCCGCTGGCTGCGCGAGGAGATGGAATAGGGTCTGAGCTGCAACGCCCCCATAGCCCAATTGGCAGAGGCAGCGGACTTAAAATCCGCCAAGTGTCGGTTCGAGTCCGACTGGGGGCACCGACGTGTTCCATGAGCTTAGGACCAGTGTGCCCTGATTTTGCCAGGGTGATGGGACTACCGGGGTTGCCAGTTGTAGGACCACCGGCGCGTCGCGTCGGTGGTCTCGCTCGTAAGTTCGGAAAGCGCCGGGATAAACCGGCATGAAGAAGGAGATGTGAGAGCTCTACATCGAAGGAGTAGCGGTCGACGGTGGCCCCGAGCCATGCGTCGGCGTTCCGTGAGGGCGCAGCGAAGCGTTGGACAGGGGTGGGCTATTGAGCCACGAAATGAGAGAGTCCGGGGGTGCCGACGTCGTCGAACTTGGCGGAAGGCAACATCGTCGGCTGCGCTATCGCGAGTCGTCGATGGACCCCGCGCGGTCAGAGAACCTGTGCATGTACGGAATCTTCATGCGTGAGAACCGGGAGATCCCATGTCTTGCCCGCCGTCGTTGATCGAGGGGCGGGCCGCTGGGGGAACGTTGAGGCGGCATGCCGGAGATGCAAGAGCGTGGGAAGTCGGACATGCCCGTAGTACCTGCGAAGTCGCTGAACAAGGCCACGTCCGTGGCGGCGGAGGTGATGGAGGGAAGGGGGCATGACCAAGGGGAACACGGCCAGCGAAACACGCTCTGGACACAGGGCCGGACCAGGCGTGCCAAGTGCGCTGGATCGTGTGCGTCAGGTAGCACGACAGGATAATGACGTGCGGTTCACGGCGCTGCTGCACCATGTCACCGTCGATCGCCTGCGGGCGGCGTTCTGGGCGCTTCGCCGGAAGGCCGCGCCGGGAGTGGACGGGGTGACGTGGGGGTCTATCGGCATGAGTTGGGGGCCAACCTCGACGACTTGCACGCACGGCTGCACAGTGGGCGCTACCACGCGAAACCGTCACGGAGCGTGTACATCCTGAAGGCGGACGGGCGGCAGCGACCGCTCGGTATCGCCTCGCTGGAGGACAAGATCGTCCAGCGGGCCGTCGTCGAGGTATTGAACGCTGTCTACGAGGCGGATTTCAGGGGGTTTCCTACGGGTTCCGGCCAGGACACGGCCCGCATCACGCGTTGGATGCGCTCGCGGTTGGGATCGAACGCAGGAAAGTGAACTGGGTGCTCGGCGCGGATGTCCGCAATTTCTTCAACCAGCTTGATCACAGTTGGCTGGAGAAGTTTCTCGAGCACCGGATCGCGGATCAACGGGTCCTGCGGCTCATCCGGAAATGGTTGAGCGCGGGAGCCGTTGAGGACGGGGAATGGTCGGAGAGCGTGGGTGGTGCACCGCAGGGCGGCTCCGCGTCGCCGTTGCTGGCCAACGTGTACCTCCACTACGTCTTCGACCTATGGGGCGTTTGGTGTACGGTCCGACCATGACCGCACCCGGCAAGCGCACCGGCAGCCGCGCCGTGATGTATCTGCGCGTGTCCACAGACGATCAGGCCACGTCGGTAGAGGCGCAGCGGGCGGCCTGTACCCGTATCGCTGCCCAAAACGGTTACGAAATCGTTGGTGAGTACGTAGACGAGAACGTGAGCGTAACCAAGCGCATCGATCAGCGACCAGCACTCAAACGCGCACTGGCTGACCTGGCCAGCGATAAGGCCGACCGGCTGATTGTCGCCAAGCTCGACCGATTGGCTCGCAACGTGCGCGTGGCTCTCGAAATCGAAGAGGACTTCGCGACACGTCACGGGTGGGGAATCGTGTTAGGTGACATGGATATTGACACGTTTACCGCGGCGGGCAAGCTGCAACTATCCATGTTCGCGTCTGTGGCCCGATTCGAGCGCGACCGCATTAGCGAGCGAACCCGCGAGGCGCTGGCGGTGAAGCGAGCGCAAGGTGTGCGCCTTGGCAGGCCATCGGCGCTACCGGCTGAGATTGTGTCGCGAATCGTGACCGAGCGAGTCGAAGGCGCATCGCTGCGCGGGATCGCTGACGGACTGACCCGTGACGGGATCGCTACCGCCCAAGGTGGCAAGGCATGGTACGCCAGCACGGTAAGCAAGGTATTGGCCCGCCAACAGGCGAAGGCGAAGACGGGGGAGACGGCGTGACCAGTCCGGCAGTAATCAAGACTCAGCACATCGGGGCAGCCGGTGAATTGCTGGTGCAATATCAGTTGCTCAAGTACGGGATCGATAGCGCACGATTGACCACCGATTCGGGGATTGATCTGGTGATGTACGTACCCGGTACCAAGGTGGCTGCGACTATCCAGGTGAAATCCGTACTAGTACCCAAGTCGCAACAGCCTGGCGGTAAGCCGATATTTGGTCTGAATTTCCCTGACACCTGCCAAGCGCAATGGCTCGCTGGTGCTGACCTGTCTCGGGATCACGTGTGGCTGATCCGTACGGACCATGCGCGACAAATGGCACAACAGCACCGGCCCAACGGAATTCGCGCTCTGTACTGGTACATCAACAGCAGCGAGCGCACGGGCGTGGCCTACGCGGAGGCCGACCTAGACCCGTACCGAATGCCGGTCGTCGCCGCACACCTGTTGGCGGGCGAATCGGTGATAGCCGATGGAGATTCGTAGCTATGGCGTATGTGATAGCGCACGACACGAAAGCCAGCGCACGCGGGCCTCAATAGTTCGTGCGACCAGCAGATTGCGGGTGGCCTTGTGTAGGTGGCCTGTGATCGTAAGCTCGTCGTCGCTTGCCGGTGTAAGTCCGGTCCGGGTAGTTGCCAGGAGGCCCGGTAGCAGACTGGCGGCTTGGTTTGGAAACGGATCAGGTGGAAGCCCAGTGTCGAAAGTCCTTGAAAGGGGAAGCGACTGAGCGGTCCGTAGCATGACGCGAAGCCTGCGGCGTCGTTAGAGGTTCCGCCCGGTGAGGGTGGGGAGCAGGGAGTGCCGAGCCCCCGAAATTGGGGTGAAGGCCATGGAAGGCGTTGAAGACCTGGAAGTGCAGACGCTGAAGGACTCCCCGGCGTATGGGGCGCGGAACGTTCAGATAGTGGCGGCGGGAACTGGTGAGGCCCTCCCCGGCCCGGTGATCTGCGGGATGGTGTTGCTCGAGCGTGGCGCTTGATAACCGATGACCTCGGGAAACGAGTGGCCAGCCGGAAGGGTGTCGGAGGCGGCCATAGTACTGGTTGAGCCGAGCGGACAACATAACCGCCGGGGAGGGAAGGGCCGCTGCTTCGTCGATGCGTGTTGCGTGTTGTGGAGGTGCCCGGTGAGTGCCGTTTCGGCTAGTCCCATCGTTTCGGGGTCCGCGCCTGCGGATCCGGTGCGTGCCCTGCAGCATGCGCTTTACCGGGCGGCCAAGGCCGACCCCGGGCGACGGTTTGATGCGTTGCGGGACGAGATCTGCCGCAGAGATGTCCTGTGGCGCGGGTGGGTCGCGGTGCGCTCCAACAATGGCGCTCCGGGCGTCGACGAGACCACGCTGGATCAGATCGAACAGCAGTACGGGATCGTCCGGCTGCTCGACGAGCTGGCCCTCGAATTGCGGAACGGGTCGTATCGGCCGTTGCCGACGCGTCGGGTGGTCATCCCGAAGCCGGGCACGACCGAGCAGCGCCCGTTGTCGATTCCCGCTGTTGGAGACCGGATTGTGCAGGCCGCGTGCAAGATCGTGCTCGAGCCGATCTTCGAGGCCGACTTCATGCCGTGCTGGTTCGGGTTCCGCCCGAAGCGAGCTGCGCACGACGCTCTACAGGTTCTCGTAGACCAGGCCTGGCGAGGTCGCCGGTGGGTGGTTGAGACGGACATCGCGAACTGTTTGTCGGCGATTCCGCACGATAAGTTGATGCAGGCGGTCGAGGAACGCGCGTGTGCGATCAGGCCGTGCTCACACTGCTGCGCGCGATGCGGCGTGCAGGGGTGATGAGCAACGGTGCGCTCCGGCGCGAGGTGACCCGAACCCCACAGGGCGGCGTGGTCACGCCCCTTGATGTGCAACGTGTACCTGCACCGGATTGACCGGTCGTGGGATGTGCGGGCACACGGGGTGCTGGTCCGTTCGCCGACGATGCCGTGGTGATGTGCCGTTCGCGTGAGCAGGCTCAGGCCGCGCTGGCGCAACTGAGGGCACTGTTGGCCGAACTCGGGCTGGAACCGAAGGCGGCCAAGACGAGGATCGTGCACCTGGCCGAGGGAGGTGAGGGTTTTGATTTCCTCGGCTTCCACCATCGGTGGGTGCGTGCGCGCAGGCGCACCGGCGGCAAAGGTGCCACTTTCCTCGCTCGCTGGCCCGCGGGCAAAGCGATGCAGCACGCACGCAACCGGATTCGTGAGCTCACGGGTCGGCGGCGCACGATGCTGCCGGTGAACTACATCGTGGGAGACGTCAATCGCTTCCTACGGGGATGGGCCGGGTACTTCCGGTATGGAAACTCGATTCAGCAGTTCTCCACGATCAGAACCTACGCGATGATGCGGCTGGCGGGATTCATCGCCAAGAAGCATCATCGTCCCCGAGGATACGGATGGTGGGTGATCGCCTTCGCCGCCGACAACCAACTCGGGCTGATTCGCTTTGCTCGGCTTGTCGCCGCACCCAGGCCGTTCCAGGCTTGGCGGGTGGTGCCGAATGCCGTCGGTGAACGGCGTCGGTAAGCCGTGTGCGGGAGAACCGCATGCACGGATTGACCGGCGGGAGCTGGAAACGGCACACAGATCAGGCCAGGGCCACGGAGATGAAGGACACCAGGGGAAACCCCGGCGATCATAGCGGCTCCGAGACCTACCGCCGATCCGCGTCACCGCGCCAGCTCTCGACCCTCCACGGTCCCCCGAGTTCTCCTCAGCCGCCGCCAGGGGAGAACTCGGGCGACCGTGAAACTTTGAGGCTAGCTAACCCCGATCGGGGGGATGAGATTTGTGATCCACATCACGGAACCCTTACGCTGTTCGCGCGGGCTGGAATAGATCAGTTCACAGGGATATCAGTCCACAGGGATGGGGAAAGAAGTATGTGGTTCCGTCTTTCAGTCGACACACTGGCGATCGCTGCCGCCGCGGTGGCGTTCGCGCCACTTGCAAGCGCCGCGCCGACGGCGCCCTTACCGCAGCAGCCGGCATCGTCATGTGATTCGAACTACTCGGGTGTCTGCGTTCCGATCGACAGCGATGTCGACTGTGCTGGTGGTAGCGGAAACGGACCGTCATATGTCTCGGGTCCTGTGACGGTGGTCGCAACTGACGTCTACGGGCTTGATCGAGACGGCAACGGGACCGGTTGCGAATAGACGGACCGCAACCGCGACACCGCCTTAGCTCCGATTTTCGCGCGACGCGCAAACATGGAGGTTGGCGTGGGGGCGACCATCGTGGCGTCCTCTTGATGGACCATCACGCGGCCTTCCAGCAACTGCAATCGGCCTGGGAAGTCCGACCCCGTCACCGGCGCCACGCCGGCGGCGGGATAGCGGCGGAGGCCCAACGGCCGCAGGGGGACACCCGGCCGCCCAAGCGACGCACCAAAGATATCGACATAGCCGGCAGGACGTACAGCCGCCCGGTCGATCGTGAGCTGCTCATCGCGTCTGTAGCCGCTGGCGCGTCGTGGGAACACGTTCGGCATGCTCGCCGGCGACGTTCGTCAGCAAGGGTAAGGACCGGCCGACTCGGAAACCTCAGCCGTCTCACCCGCAGTTTCGGACTTGTCGCCAACCGTGGACCACCGTCCCTGAGGTGAGAGGCCGCAGCTCGTTGTCAGTGATTCGGTCATTCGGGTGTCAATGCACAGCTCAGACTCAGCTACCTGCGGGCGGTGCGGATCCTGATGCTTCTCGGTGCTGCGGCCATTGAGGTGGCGTCGGGGCTCATTCGTGTGGCGCAACGGCAAACGGACAACTTCCAGCATTGGCCGCCGTGGCGGGCACCTGGTCGTCGAGACTGCCCGCGCGTGCTCGACTGCACCGGCCGCCGGTACCACCGAAGCCGCCCTCGACATCATGGGAAAACCGCACGCTCTCTTGGAGACTCTCTCCGACACAGCGGATTCCGACGATCAGCGCGAAAGGCGATGACGGAGACTTATGCGCTGCTGACCGCCGGGCAGTTGGGGTTCGGCAGTCGATGGGTCGTCGGGTCGGGTCGTGTTTCGACAATGCTGCTGCTACGGAGGCGTCTTATCCTCGCTGGAATGCGAAGTGCTGTCGGGCAATAGCTTTCGTTATCACATTCGCGCAGGCTGGGTTATCGACTGGCACTACACCTTCTACCAACCACCAACGCCGACTACAACCGCCAATGCCGGCACAGTGCCGCCGACGGGCTATTGCCCGTCAACTACGAGATCAGGGAATCCAGGACCAAGCCGGAAGCGGCATAGGAAACCCTTCACAATTTCGGGGGAACCATCGACCGACGCGGCACACCGGCGGACCGGAACGCTCATTGGGACCAGTCGGCGTCGGTGAGGTCGTCGAGCAACCGGAGCCGTCCGGCCATTGCTGCGGCGGCGATGCGGTTGGTGACGCCGAGTTTGTGCAGCAACGCGGCGACCATCCGTTTGGCGGTGCGTTCGGAGACCACCATCCGCCGCGCGATATCGCTGGTCTCCATGCCCGTGGCAACCAACCTCCACAATTGGAGTTCCTGCGTACTGAGATTTTCCCGCAACGCGGGCCGCGGTTCGTGAGATTTGGCCAGCAGCTCGTCAAGAAGCGCGCCGTCGATGACCCGCCACCCTTCGGCGATGGTCCATAGCGGGCCGGCCAGTGCTTCGGGCCGCGCCGTCTTGGGAAGGAATCCGTCGGCGCCGGCGCGCAGCGCGTCCTCGGCCAACTCGAGGTTGCCGGTTCCCGACAGCGTCAATATCCGGGTTTTGGGATGACGAGCCTTGATCTGCCGGATGGCGGCCAACCCGCCGAGTGGCGGCATGGACAAGTCGACGATCGTGACGTCGGCCGCGCAGCGTGCCACCAGCTCGGCAGCCTCCTCGACGTAGGCGGTGTGCCCTCCGACGGTGAACAGCTCGCCCCAGTGCCGGTTGAGCAGCAAAGCCAGCCCTTGCGAGAAGAGCTCGTGGTCGTCGACGATCGCAACAACGTACGGCTTGGTGCTCATTGCCGAGACGCTACTCCGGCCCTAATGTCGGGCCGGTGAGATCGGTCCATCAGCACCGTTGGATGGCAACGGGATACGGCGGCGGGCTGGCTCGCACCGTCGTCGGCGTGCGGGTCGCTGTGGTGATCTCCCTCGGGATGCTGTTGCCCGCCGCCCCGCCAGGGGTCCGCGTGTATCTCGCGGTGCTGGTGGCGACGACGATGGTCTACGCGGTGATCCTGTTCGTGCATCCGCAGCTGGAGCTACGCCGCACGGGTTACCGTTGGCTGGTCACCGGCTTCGACTCGATGTTCGCGCTGGTGTTCGTTGCTCTGACTGGCGGGGTACACAGCCCGGCGGTGTCGGTGCTGATGCTGGTCGTCATCGCCTCCGCGGCTCGGCTGTCGTTTTCTGAGACGCTGGGCTTGGCAATGGTACTGGCCGCCGGGTACATCGCCGTCGCGCTACTGGCCTCCAGTGCCGCGAATGTCGCACTAACGCCGGTGCCCGAGAGCACTTGGTGGGCGCTGTACCTTGTGTTCACGGCGATCATCACGGCGGGGTTGTCTTCCCTAGCCGAACGCGAACACCGATCCGGTGTTCGGGCGTTGGTCGAGGCCGAAGCCGAACACGCCGCCGCCGAAGAGGAACGTGACCTGCGAAACCGATTGTTACAGTCCTATCAGTCCCAGCAGGACGGACTACAGGTGCTCGTGCACGAACTCCGCACCCCGATCGCCTCCTTGGAGGCGTTGACGGACGCGCTCACATCGGCCACACCGATGACGGAGTCCGACCGTTCCGCCAGCATGCGGCTGGCCGGCCGCCACGTTGAGCACCTCGCCGACATGCTTGAAGCCTTGTCCGACGTCGCGTTGAGCCGGCACCCCACCTTCTCGGCGGGCCGAGTCCGCCGCGTCGACATCGTCGGCCTGATCACCGCTGCCGCCGACGCCGTAGGCCGGGCTCCATCGCAGCTGCGGTTGACGGTCAGCGGCGACGTCGGGGCGGTAGCGGTCAACGCTCAGGGGCTGCGGCGCGTGCTGACCAACCTGCTGGAGAATGCCTCCCGGCACAGCCGCGATGCTCCCGTCGAGGTGACGTGCGCGCGCACCGGCAAGGACATCGTCATCGAGATCGCCGACCACGGTCCCGGCATCCCCGCTCAAGGTCTCGGCGGGTTGACGGCCAAGTACGTCAGCGTCGGCGACCGCCGCGGGACCGCAGGGCTGGGCCTCTGGATCGTGCAGCAAATTCTTGAAGCGATTGGTGGACGGGTCGATTTCAGCGCGCGCGACGGCGGCGGGCTCATAGCGACCGTTCGGGTTCCGATCGAGTAAGCAGGTCGGGCGCTGAAGGGACCGGAAGGCCACTGATTGCCATGCGCGCCTCGCATGCCATGCCGCGATCTAGATCGCAGCGGGACCGCCGCATTAGCGGACACGTACGGGTCCATGGGTCTACGCACCGGTCGCGTGTCTGGCGGCGGCGGTAGCCGACGGCGCTGACTGTATTGACGGGAGTCGGGCAGCTCTGCGGGACCGTGAGGATGTATTCGGTGCGGCGGCCTCGACGACCACGATGTGGCGGCTGGTCGACCACCGCGGCGATGCCAAGCACCTGCCGGGAGTTAGCGCTGCCCGCGCTCTGCATCCCGCGAAGGCAAAGCCACTGGGCTGGCCAACCTGCCCTGTCACAGCTTCTGGCGCTGCGCCACAACGGATCACCAACGCGCGGGGCACCGCATCCGCTGTCTTCCCTGACCCGCCAACCAACCCCTACCGGCACAGCACGGAGATGCGGTTGGCCCACGTGGGCCAGAGTTGGCACGAATGCCCGGTGCGGTGATGCTGGTCACTTGGGCAGGTTAGACGTAGCGCAGGACACAACCGTGGGCAACACGACGACGAAACTGTTGTGCCTCACGTACCCAAACGGCTGGAACGCCGGTGAGACCCACCCTGCGTTCGTCGCCTCTACGCGACCGGGTCATCGATCTTGAGGAGCAACAGTGAACAAGACTTCTGCGGCAATTAGCGGGCTCGATTCGGGAGGTGCTTATGCGGTCGCTCTAGACGACATCGACGTCAGCGATCCGGAACTGTACCGAAATTGCACGTGGCAGCCGTACTTCAAGCGGTTACGGGAGGAGGACCCGGTCCACTTCTGCAGGAACAGCATGTTTGGCCCATATTGGTCGATTACGAAGTTCGCCGACATCATGCAGGTGGATACCTCACCCGAACTCTTTTCCTCGGAGGCGAAATTCGGCGGCATTACGATCATGGACGACAACAAGGCCGCGAGCCTGCCGATGTTCATCGCGATGGACCCCCCCAAACACGATGCGCAGCGTCTGGCGGTCAGTCCGATCGTCGCACCGGAGAACCTCGCCAAGATGGAGTCGGTCATCCGTGAGCGCACTGCGAGTTTGCTTGACAGTTTGCCTCTCAATGAGACATTCGACTGGGTCGAAAACGTGTCGATCAACTTGACCACACAAATGTTGGCGACCTTGTTCGACTTTCCCTGGGAGGAACGCGCCAAGTTGACACGTTGGTCCGATGTGACGACGGCCATTCCCGGTGCCGGCTTGATCGAGTCCGAGGAACAGCGGATGGGCGAGTTGCTTGAGTGCGCCGCTTACATGACAGGGCTGTGGAATGACCGCGTTAACGCCGAACCGCGTAACGACCTCATCTCGATGATGGCGCATTCCCCGGCAACCCGAAACCAAACGCCGGAAGAGTTCTTGGGCAACATCCTGTTGTTGATCGTCGGCGGTAACGACACGACCCGCAATTCGATGACGGGCGGCATCGTCGCTCTCAACGAGTTCCCCGATGAGTATCGCAAACTGTGCGGCAATCCTGCCCTGGTCAGTTCCATGGTCCCCGAGGTCATCCGTTGGCAGACACCGCTGTCGCACATGCGCCGCACCGCTCTGACCGACACCGAGATCGGCGGGAAGTCGATCCGCAAGGGCGACAAGGTCGTGATGTGGTACGTGTCGGGTAACCGCGATCCGGAGGCCATCGAGAATCCGGATGCATTCATCATCGATCGTGCCCGGCCCCGCCATCACCTCTCATTCGGGTTCGGGATTCACCGCTGTGTCGGCAACCGCCTGGCCGAGTTGCAGTTGCGAATCGTGTGGGAGGAGCTTCTCAAGCGTTGGCCCAAACCGATGCAGATCGAGATGGTTGGAGCCCCCATCCGGGTGACGTCGCCGTTCATCAACGGCTACGAGTCCCTGCCCGTTCGCATCAACGTTTGATACGGCGAGTTCGAGGAGATGACGCCAAATGAACCAAGCCGTCCTCGTCGTCAGCGGCCGTCACGCCGGCGGGCAGGCGGTGGCCAGCCTGCGACTAAACGAATTCGACGGACGAACCGTTCTCGTCGGGGCGGAGCCGGTGTCGCCTTATCACCGGCCCCCGTGATCGAAGGCATTTCTGGCCCGCCGCCTACCGGTGAAGGGGCTGTTGGGGTCGGTACCACCGAGACCGCCTGCCCGCCTGCGGCCACCGGCCTGAGCCGCGGTTCTGACCGGGTAGCGATTCGTGGCGAGCCGGACACCACGTCGTTCGCAGCGTTTTACTGGCGCGACGGTCGGATACCCGCCGCGGTATCACTCGACTGGGTGCTGCCCTTGTCCGCTATCCAACCCAAATCGGCGACCTTAGTTGCCCTTACTGCAAAAGGATTGAAATGACCAAGATCACCTACGTAGACCACAACGGAGAATCCAGAACCGTCGACGGGATCGCCGGCGAGTCTCTGATGGAGGCCGCGGTGTCGAACCTGGTGCCAGGCATCGACGGTGACTGCGGCGGTGCATGTGCCTGCGCCACCTGCCACGTGCACGTCGAAGCCGACTGGCTCGACAAACTACCGCCGATAGAGCCCACCGAAAAGTCCATGCTGGAATTCTGCGAAGGCGCCGACGGGACGTCTCGGCTGGGCTGCCAGATCAAGATCGGCCCGGCTCTCGACGGCATCGTAGTCAGCACTCCAATCGCCCAGCACTGACTGGCTGGACCTGGCGTCGGCGCGGTCGCGAGGCGCAGTCGATGGCATCGAATGCCGCTGTCAAGCAGTTGGGACGGTGTTCGGTTGATCTCACAGGCCAAGAACCCCCAGATCGACGGCACCTACCGCTTCCATGGCCGTCGACGGCACCTACCGCTTCCATGCCCGCGGTGAGGACATCGGCCAGATGTGCTTGCTGGGCACGTTCTCGGAATACACCGTGGTACCGAAGGCGTCCGTGGTCAGAGTCGACCACGGGACACCGTTGGACAAGGCGGCTTTGATCGGTTGCGGTGTCACGACCGGTTACGGCTCGGCGGTGCACACCGGCGAAGTGCGGGCCGGGGACACGGTGGTCGTGATCGGCGCCGGCGGCATCGGGATGAATGCGATTCAAGGCGCCCGCATCGCCGGCGCGTTGGCCATCGCGGCCGTCGACCCGGTGGAGTTCAAACGCGAACAAGCCGGCGGTTTCGGCGCGACGCATGCCGTTGCCACCGTCGATGAGGCCTGGGCACTGATCAGCGACATCACCCGCGGCAAACTCGCCGACGTCTGCATCCTGACCACCGGCGTCGCCGAAGCGGCCTACACCGCCGAGGCGCTGTCGCTGGTCGGTAAACGCGGCCGTGTGGTCATCACCGCGATCGGACACCCCGAAGACACCTCAATGTCGGGCTCACTGCTGGAATTGACGCTGTATGAAAAGCAGATCCGCGGTGCCCTCTACGGCTCGTCCAACGCCGTACACGACATCCCGCGGCTCGTCGAACTCTACAACTCCGGACATCTCAAACTCGACGAGTTGGTCACCCGTGAATACACCCTCGATCAGATCAACGACGGCTACGCAGACATGCGATCAGGCCGCAACATCCGAGGACTCATCCGATTCTGATCCTCGAGCGCCAGGTCGGCATGTAAGTAGTTGCTAGTCGCGGTTGGGCTGTCGTGACCGAGCCAACGGCGATCACCGCGACGTCGATGCCGGCGCGCAGGAGGGTCATGGTCGCGGAGTGTCGCAAGGTGTGCGGAGTGACAGTGGCCACCGTCCCGCCAAGCAAAGCGCATTGACGGCGTTGTGGGCACGCCGAGGCCGGCCGGGCAAGACAGCCGAGCAGCTCGAGTCGGAGGAGGCTCGGCCCGACACCCACGCCCCGTGCAGCTCCCCTTGCGGTGGCCCCTCAGGGCCAGAGTTGGCCCATGCAGGCCTTCCGCATCATGTGACCAGCGTCATACCCTCACACTGTGACTAGCGTCATAGATCTCATCCATCACGGATTACCTCACGGATTGCACGACGCATATGCGGAAAGGACTCCCACACCATGACCGAGATACTCTCTCGAATGCAGGCACTACCGAGCGAAACTCCGCTCGAAGACGAGGCCTTGGCCGCGTATGAGAAGAAGTTCCGCGAGGACAACACGATCTGGGCCGAGCTGTTGCAGGAAAACCTCGACCGCCTGGGACGCGGCTCGTTCTCGCTGCACTGGATGGACACCGAGAAGGCGAATTGGGGGGTACGGGCGCGGCCGAGTTCGCGGGGATTGACCTACACCGACATCAACCGCCCCCCGGCCTACGGCACGCTGCCCGAACACAACGCGTCACGTAACTTCGCGCCGCGCGGCTCGGTCCGCGACCCTTACGCCGAGCAGATGCCGACCATCGACGCCTACGACATCCTGGACAAGAAGGAAGCGTGGGCGGACAACGTGATGACGCTGTACGAAGAGGCCAAGGCGAGGCAGTGGAACTCCACCAGCGACATCCCTTGGAGCGAGCTGGAGCCGGTCAGCGAGGACCTGGAGAAGGCCGCGTGTCAGCTGGCCACCTCGCTGACCGAGGTCGAGTTCGTCGCCGGTGACTTCCCGTCGCGCTGGGTGTACCGCACCTCACCGGATTTCTACGAGATCAAGAATTTCCTCGTGACGCAGATGATGGACGAGGCCCGCCACATGGAGGTGTTCCGCAAGCGGGCGCTGGCCGGCGGTGGCGGCTTGTTGCACGCCAACCCGGCTCTGGAGTGGGCGCTGAAGGCGATCCTCGAATCGCCGAGCCACACCCAGGGCACGTTCCTTCTCAATGTCTTGGGTGAAGGGCTTGTTCTCACCATCTTCCGGGCCGGTGAATTCCTGGCCAAGACGCATGTGGACAAGGAGATCTTCCGGCGTTGCATGCAAGACGAGGCCCGGCACGTCTCGTACGGCACGCTGGAGTTGAAGAACTTCCTCGACAGCTCCACCAACCGCGACAAGGCGCTGTCGGATATGCACCGCTTCGCCGACCTGGGCGAGCAGATCATCCTCACCGCGCTGAGCAGCCCCGCACTGCTCGAGCCGCTAGCGGTTCTCATGGGCGGTGGAGTCGACAAGATCGACGACGGCATGGAGGGCGTGTCCTTCCTGTGGGGAACCATCGTCGAGGAGTATCTGCAACGCTGCGATCGCGCGGGTTTCGACCGCCGCGAGAAGGTGACGATCCCGTTGGAGATGCCGTGGACGGCGTGAGCACGACCACCGATCTTCCCACCGTCGACTGGCTGACCCGGCTCGCGGAGGCCAGCCAGGAAGACCTCGCCGAGTTCCGTAAACTCGGCGAGGTCGACTGCCGGTTCGCCGTCAACATCTACGACGGCGGCCCCGACGGCTCCGCGCTGATCGTCCAACTGCGTTTCGACGGCTTCGACGTCGACGAGATCAAGCAGATCACCGACACCGACCTGGAGTCGATGGACTTTGTCATCGAGACCGACCGGGACTCGTGGCTGGAGATGGTGGACAACATCCGCGCCGGCAACGGGCAGCCGGACCTCGGTCACACCCTCAACTCGCTGAGCATGGCGGCGACACCGATACGGGTCTGGTCGTCCGATCCGCTGGGCAGGGACATGTTCTTCCGCTACAACCAGAGTCTGCAGCAATTCTTCAACAACTGCCATCGGCTGTGAACCGCCCCATCAGCGAAGAGGAACACACATGAGCGGGGTTCGGCGCGGCCACTTCTACATCGATGACACGTGCATCGGGTGCGGAGCGTGTGAACATGCGTGCCCGGGCCGGGTCGACGCAATATCCAAGAACACCCAGGATTTCCTCGGCCGATTCGTCATCGACCTCGAACAGTGCATCGACTGCGGGAAATGCGTGCCGCTGTGCCCGGTCGACTGCATTCACGACGGCCGAGTGGAACCCGAGTTCGTGCCGGACAACGGCTACACGAAGATCGCCAAGCTGCACGACTGGGCGGCCCGCAAAGACAGCTGAACACATCAAGGGTTTCAGGAACTGAGGAGCTTTATCCATGGGCGTTTTCAAAGACGGCGACGAGGCGGCGAGCTACATCGCCGGGATCTTCGAGGAGGCGGTGGCGGACGAATCGATCGCCGACCAACTCGCGGCATCCGGTGTCGTGCTGCAACTCAATTGCACCGACCCCGACATCCAGGTCACGGTCGACATGCCCAACAAGAAGGTGATCACCGGGAGCTGCGACCTCTCGCCCACCGTGGCAATGTCGATGACCTCCGACATGGCCAATCAATTCTGGCAGGGCAAACTGAACCTGGCTGTCGCGCTGGCCAAGGGCCAGGTCCGCGCCAAGGGTCCGGTACCGAAAATCCTCAAGCTCGTGCCCGTCGCCAAGAAGCTCTTTCCCCGCTATGAGGAGTCGTTGCGGGCCGAGGGGCGCACCGACTTACTGGCTGTTTGACCGCGGCGGCACAACGGCGAACCAAAACGGCGGACCAAACGTTTTCGAAGTACACCGTGGTGCCAAGGCGTCGGTGGTGAAACCCGACTGAGGGACCCCACTGGAAAAGGCCGCGCTGATCGGGTGCGGTGTCACGACGGTTGACGGGTCGGCGGTGCCTACCGGGAAGGTGCGCGCCGGAGACACCGTGGTCGTGGCGGGGCGGGCGAGTGGATTCGGCGCGACGCACACCAGCCGCATCCCACAGCTGGTCGAGCTCTACAACGGCGGGCAATTGAAACTGGAGGAGTGCTCGCGGTGAACCCCGGCCGCGTTGCCACGCCAGAACGCCAACCGCCGCCGGATCTCGTCCGCGACCAGATGACCGACCCGCTGACACCAAGCTGCGGCCTCACTGAGGCGCCGGGACGGGTAAACCGCGAGGCCTCTGCCACCAATCCGCGCGTTCACCCGATATGTGCCCGATCTGCGACACTGAACGTCCGTCGGCTGCCGCTGAAGGAGGACGCTGGTCGTGCGCAGTGACTACCAGGGCGACGGCTACCGGGATGCCGACTCACCTTCGGCGTCATGACGGAGCCGGTGGCCGGCAGCGACCGCCGCGCCGAATCCCGGCGCGGGTGGATCTTCATCTGCGCAACCGCCGTCGTGGCGGGTGTGGCGATCGGTTTCATCGGCGGCGCCTTCCGCTGGTGTCTGCAGACCGCGGACCGGTTGCGGATCGACTTCGTCGAATGGGCGCACGAACTGACGGGTCCGGGATGGTTGGCACCCATGGCGGCCGCAGCGCTCGGCGCGACGCTGGCAGCGCTGATCGTGCGCTGGGTGCCCCTGGCCGCCGGCAGCGGTATCCAGCACGTGGAAGCCGTCTACCGGGGCGACGCCCAGGCCCCGCTGCTCGTTCTCCTGCCCGCGAAGTTCATCGGCGGGATCTTGTCCATCGGTTCCGGACTCGTGCTCGGGCGCGAAGGACCGACGGTGCACATGGGCGCGGCGATCGGCGCTGAGGCGGCCCGCCGTGCGCGGCTTCCCGACCCGGACATCCGGATGATGCAGACGGCCGTCGGGGGCGCGGGTCTCGCTGTCGCCTTCAACGCGCCGATCGGCGGCACGCTTTTCGCGCTCGAGGAAGTGACCAAATCGTTCCGGCTACCGGCGGTGTTGGCGACCCTGCTCGCGGCCGCGACCGCCGTCGGCTGTGTCCGCTTCATCCTCGGAAACGACCCCGACTTCTTCGTCACGTCCGTCGACACCCCGGCGCTGGGATGGTTACCCCTTTTCGTGGTGTTCGGGCTGCTGACCGGATTCCTCGGTGCGGTGTACAACCGGTTGGTGCTGTGGTTCCTCGACCATGTCGGCGGGTTACGTCGGGTCTCGGCGATCGCCAAGGCCGCGCTGATCGGGGCCATCGTCGGCCTCGCGATGTTCGTCTACCCGCAGGCCGTCGGGGGAGGCGACACGTTGACGCAGTTGATTCTCGGCGGCCACGAGATCGTGCTCCCCGTGGTGATCGGATACCTGCTGGTGCGCTTCGTCGCCGGGCCGCTGTCGTACTCGGCTGCGGTTCCGGGTGGACTGTTCGCGCCGTTGCTCGCGGTCGGCGCGCTGTGGGGGCTGCTCTTCGTGGGCGTGACGGACCCGCTGTTGCCCGCCGACGTCGCGGCACTCGCGATCCCGATGGCGCTGGTCGGCATGGCGGCATTCTTCGGAGCCACGGTGCGGGCACCTGTGACGGGCATCGTCGTCGTCATCGAGATGACGGCCACCACGGCCGTTGCCATTCCGATGCTGGCCGCCACGGCCGCGGCCGTACTGGTCACCGAGCTGATCGGATCGCCACCCATCTACGACTCCCTGCGGGAGCGCATGCTTCCCGAAGCGGAGCGCTGACGCGCAATGTTCTGCGGCGCCGCCCGGCCCACCCCCGCACAGGGCCCGAGCCCGCCGGCCAACGGCTGGCCGGGTCGACTGTGGGTCACAGCATGGCGGTGAGGAACGAGACGATCGTCAGCACCCCGAGGATGAGCCCGTCGACTCGACCGCTGGGCTTGATCGGCGTCGGAATCGGGGGCCCCTTTGACCGAGGTCTTCATTGTCGGTCTTTATTGTCGTCGGTCTTTATTGTCGCGAAGAGACCCGACCAGGCGATGCGCGAGACACCCGCTGGTGGCGGTCGCATCGCGCATGAGTTCGTCGGGGACCGTCGCGTACCGCAGTGGGAACGGTGATGTCCAAACCCGACCGGTGCATGAGGTTGGAGTCGATCCAGAGCGCGGTACCGGCAGGTCCGGTGACCTGGTCGATCCCGAACCTCTCGGCCGCGGCGGTGAGCGCCTGGCGAGTGGCATTTTCGTTCGTGGACAACGGTACAGATTTAGATGTACTGTCGAGCGGTGCTGACGCTGACCCACACCGACGCCCTCGCGCGTTTCGGCCATGCACTGTCGGACACCACACGCACGCGAATCCTGCTGCGGTTGAACCGAGCACCTGGCTATCCCTCGGAATTGGCCGAACAACTCGGCGTCAGCCGGCAGATTCTGTCGAACCATCTGTCCTGTCTGCGTGGCTGCGGCCTGGTGGTGGCGGCGCCGGAGGGGCGACGTACCCGCTACGAACTGGCAGACCCCCGTATCGGCGCGGCGCTCACCGACCTGCTGGGGCTGGTGCTGGGGGTGGACCCGAACTGCTGTTGCGCCGGAGCCGGCGGCAACGGGTGCGAGTGCTGCTGATGTCTACCGATGAAGCCGTCGTGGCACACCGGCGCGACGTCCTTTCGCGACGTATCCGGTGGTTTGTCGCGGCCACCATCTCCTACAACGTGGTCGAGGCGATCGTCGCGATCACCGAAGGTGCCCGGGTGTCGTCGTCGGCGCTGATCGGGTTCGGGCTGGATTCGGTGATCGAGGTGTCGTCGGCCGCGGCGGTGGCGTGGCAGTTCGCCGGTCGCGATCCCGAAGCCCGGGAGAAGGTCGCGTTACGGGTGATCGCGTTCTCGTTCTTCGGACTGGCGGCGTTCGTGACGGTCGACGCCGTTCGCGCGCTGTCTGGTATCGGTGAGGCACGGCACTCGACGGTCGGGATCGTGCTCGCCGCGGTCAGCCTCGTGGTCATGCCGGTCTTGTCGTGGGCGCAGCGCCGGGCCGGTCGTGAGCTGGGGTCGATATCGGCTGTGGCCGATTCGAAGCAGACGCTCCTGTGCACCTATCTCTCGGCGGTGCTGCTGGCGGGCCTGGTGCTCAACAGCGCCGTCGGGTGGTCATGGGCCGATCCGGCGGCCGCGCTGGTGATCGCCGCCGTGGCGGTCAGAGAAGGCCGGGAAGCCTGGCGCGGGGAGACCTGCCGCGACGGCTGTCGCTGAGCGAACTGACCTCGGCGGGCCGGCGGTGGCGGTGGCGGTGGCGGCGGTACAGCCAGACGCCGAGCACCGCTCCTGCCAAGTCGGCCTGGGGTGCGCTCAACTGGCACAACGTGGTTGGACGGCTGGTCGGGAAAGGCGGGCTGCCACCGAGGGGCCGTGATTAGAGTCGCGGGGGTGGACAACACGCTGGCCTATATCGACCAGGCATCGTTTCTCGGGCTGCGGGCGCTCGGCCGTGGGCCGCTCATCCAGTTCACCTGGGTCTACGACCGCCCGGTCGACGTCGAAGGCCTCCGACGGTTCCACCGCAACCTCGGCCACGGGCTGTTGGGGCGCCGTGTCGAACGCTCGCCGCTGCCGTTCGGCCGGCATCGCTGGGTGGCGTCCACCGGACCCGCCGACCTCGACATCGCCGCCGACGACCGTCCGCGCCAAGACGTGTGGACGTGGGCCGACGAGCGGGCCGCCCTGCCCGTCGACCCCGAGTTCGGACCGCAATGGCACCTGGGGGCACAACCGCTGATCGGCGGCGGTGCGGCGGTCAGCCTGGTGGTGTCGCACACCATCGGTGACGGGTTGGCCATCTGCGAGGCGGTGAGCGACGCGGCGACCGGTGTGCGGCGCGATCTCGGATATCCGCCGCCGTCGTCGCGGACTCGGGGCCAGGCGATGGCCGAAGACGCCCGCCAGACGCTACGTGCGATCCCCGACATGGGGCGCGCCGTGGCCGCGACCGTGCGGGTGGCCCGGTCACAGCGCGACGATCTGGCGTCGTCGATGTCCTCGGCGCGCGCGCAGACGGTCACCCGCGAGACGCACACCGTGGTCGCTCCCTGTGTGGTGACGACGGTCGGTATCGACCAGTGGGATGCGCGGGCGAAAGAGCTGGGCGGAAACAGCAATTCGCTGCTGGCCGGGTTCGCCGCGCGGCTCGGTGACCTGCTGGGCCGTACCGACGACGCCGGTCTGGTGACGCTGTCGTACCCGGTGAGCGAACGCGTGGCAGGCGACACCCGCGGCAACGCTCTCACCGAGGCGAGGATGAAGGCGGACCCGGTTCGGGTCACCACCGATCTCGCCGAGCTGCGTGCCACCATGAAGCGGGAATTCGCCGCGCTGCGGGAGAAGCCCAACGAGTTGCTCCAACCGCTCCCGCTGACGCCGCTCACACCCCGGCTGCTCGTGCGCCGGCTGGAGTCGATGATCGTCGAGCGGGGCACCCCGATCGGATGCTCGAACCTCGGTGATCTGGACGCCGCAGTGAACCGTCCGGATGGCACGGAGGCCACCTTCATGGCGCCGCGCATCGTCGAACCCAAGATCACCACCACGATCCTCGACCGGTCGGGCGGGCTGCTGTTCCTCGGCTCGAGCCGCCTGGGCGGTCTGGTCACCGTGACGGTCGCCGCCTGGCGGCCCGGCGGCCAGAACACGAAAGCCGCGCTGCGCGAGGTGGTCACCGAGGCGCTGGACGACCTCGGCCTCACCGGCACGGTGGAACCCGAACCTAACAGCCTCCGCAAGGTCTGATAACACTCTCGTCAAGGCCGGCGCTTCGCCGGCGGTGCCCCGCCCGGCCGCTGTTAGCGTCGCCGGCGTCCGGAGACGAGATGGAGAAGCGGTGGCGCAGCGATTCAGCGGCTGGAGATGGACACGGACTTTGGGTACGGTGCTGCTCGCCGCGCTGCTGCCGGTGTCGTTGACGATGGCGCCGGGCGCGACCGCGTACTCCCGCGACGGGCTACCCGTCGAGACGCTCGAGGTGCCGTCGGCGGCGATGGGGCGCAACATCGGTGTCCAATTCCAGGGTGGCGGACCGCATTCGGTGTATCTGCTCGATGGTCTGCGCGCGCAGGAAGACGCCAACGGCTGGGACATCAACACTGCGGCATTCGAGTGGTTCTACGAGTCCGGGGTGTCGGTCGTGATGCCGGTCGGCGGGCAGTCGAGCTTCTACGCCGACTGGTATCAGCCCGCCGCCAACAGTGCCGGCGTAGTGACCTACAAGTGGGAGACCTTCCTGACTCAGGAGCTTCCGGGGTGGCTGGCCGCCAACCGGGGCCAGGACCCTCGCGGAAATGCCGTTGTGGGCCTGTCGATGTCGGGTGGCGCTGCGCTGAACCTCGCGACCTGGTATCCCACCCAGTTCGTCTTCGCGAGCTCGCTGTCCGGTTACCTCAATCCGTCGGCCGGCCTGTGGCCGACGCTGATCGGCTTCGCGATGAAGGACGCCGGGGGTTTCAACCCACAGAACATGTGGGGACCGACCAGCGACGTGGCGTGGCGGCGCAACGATCCGATGGTCAACGTCGGCCGGCTGGCGGCCAACGGCACCGCACTGTGGGTCTACTGCGGCGGAGGCGTGGCCGCCGAACTCGACACCGGCAACGACTTCGGCGGCAACTTCAGCGCGGGGTACCTGGAGAACATCACACTGTCGACGAACAAGGAGTTCCAGCAGAAGTACCTCGCTGCCGGTGGCCACAACGCGGTGTTCAACTTCCCCGCGAAGGGCACCCACAGCTGGGGATACTGGGGTGCACAGCTGCAGGCGATGAAACCGGACCTGCTGCGGGTGCTGGGGGTGGGGGTCGCTCCACCGCCCCCTCCGCCCGCCGCCTCGGTCCCGGCACCGCCCGTGCCGCCGGCCATCGCGCCGGCCGGCCCCCCGCCGGCACCCGGTCCGTGACGACCGTCCAACCCGTGCCACACGTAGCCGTGCGGTCCGGCGATCCGGTCTGGCTCGCCGACGCCGCACGCGTTGAGGGCCTCGCGGTGGTCGAGTACGCAGGGTGGTTGCGGCGCGGCCACGGCGATTTTCGCGACATCCGCGGGGTGATGGTGCACCACACGGGATCGGACACCGCGACCGCCGCCTCGATCGCCGAGGGCCGCCCGGACCTTCCCGGGCCGCTGTCGCAGCTGCACATCGCCCGTGATGGCACTGTGACCACCGTCGCCGCCGGCCTCGCCTGGCATGCGGGTGCCGGGCGGTATCGGTGGCTGCCGGCGGACACGGGGAACCGGCACACCATCGGCATCGAATGCGCCAACAGCGGGACCAACGCCACTGCGCCGCACCGCACGAACTGGCCGGACGCGCAGTACCTCACTCTGGTGGGTTGCTGTGCGGCGATCATGCGGTGTCTGGGCTTCAGCGCCGCCCGCACGATCGGCCACCGGGAGTACGCGGGACGGGCCCAGGGCAAGTGGGACCCCGGCGCCATCGACACGGACATCCTGCGCGCCGACGTGCAAGCCCGGATAGGTACGGTGCCCGATTCGATGCGGCTGGAGCTGTCCCGCGGCTCGGTGGGCGAGGCGGTCGCGAAGGTACAGCGGCGGCTAAAACACGCCTACCGCAGTTACGCGGGACACCTCGACGTCGACGGCGTCTACGGCCCGGCGACCGAGGACGCGGTCCGGGAGTTCCAGCGCAGAACGCCGGGTCTGCGGCTCGAAGGCATCGTCGGGCCGGCCACCGCCGCGGCGCTACGGTTCACGACCGGGTAGGTCCTCACCACGTCGCCAGCGAAGGTCCGGTTACCCGTTGCTGTGGCCGCCGTCGCACCCGGTGCGCGGAACGAGCCCTCATCGCCAGGATCGTCCAGGTCAGTTTTGCTGCGTGTCCTGGTGTGATCTACCGCTCATTTTTCGGCGGAAAGGTAAGAACTCGCGTTCGCGGGCATCGTGACGTTTGACCATGGCCGTTTTGCCGACAGCGTTAATACACTGGTCACTCAACTGGCAGAATTCGCCACCAAATCGTCACAAGTGCGTAACGAACACTTTCCTAAGTGAGCTCTGAGATTCCGCGCAAGCCGACCGGACGCCCGACGAAACCGCCGCGATAACACTGGTTGAACCGTCGCTAGACTCGAGCGGAACCGTGCCATCCCGGCGCGATGAACGACTGAGAACAACGGCCGGTGCACGCCATACCGGCGGAGGTGCCGAGAACGATGGCAAATATTTTCACGGGTAAGCAGACGCCCGTCGCCGCTCCGGAGGCGACGGGTCTGACCGCACACGACCCACGGGTCGCGGTGCTCGCCGCCGCGGCGTTGCCGCGGGGACCGGTCGGCGACATCGCCATCGACACCGCGTCCGGGTTCGTGGTGACGACCAACTCCGCGGACCGTTCGATCTCCGTGCTCGATGCCGACACTCTCGCCTGCGCCAAAGTGGTGGCGGTGGGCGGTGACCCGGGCCTCGTCGCCGTGGCGGAGGGCCGCGCCTACGTCACCACGTCCTCGCTGCACGACGACGCGGTCACCGTGGTCGACACGCGGGCGGGCGCCGTCATCGCCCGCTACCCGCTGGCCCTAACAGCGACGGCGATGGCCATAACCCCAGACGGTAAGCGGCTCTACATCGGCCGCACGGGCGACCACGACGTCGACGTCGCCGTACTCGACACCGCGGCGGAGCGCTTCGGCACCATCGGGATCGGCTACCGGCCCGGGGCCACCCTGGATGCCATCCGCGTCGACGCCGCAGGGCGTCGGCTGTACGTGGCGACGACCGGGCTCGCGGGCAGTGCGCTGCTGACCGTCGACACGGAGACCGCGCGGGTGGTCAGGCGGTTGCGGCTCCCGTCGCCGATCCGCGATCTCGCCCTCGGGCGCGACGGTCTGGCGTACGTCCTGCGCTCCGACCGCCGCCACGGTGGCAGCATCGACGTCGTCGACCTGCGCGCCAACGCCGTGATCGACTCGGTCGCGATCGGCGGCGCCCCCACGCAGTTGGTCGTCGATGCCGACGGGGCACGGGCGTACGTCGTTGACTACGACCGGGTCGCCGTGTTCGACGCGATGAGCTGCAAGATCCTCGACGAGATCACCGGCGACGGATCATCTCCCGCCTGCGTGGGCGTGCGCGACGACGGCCGCCGGCTCTATGTCGCCGACTTCGCCGGGGTCATGACCTCTCTGGCCGTGCCGTCGGCCACACCGCGGACACGTTCGCGTCTCGGCGTGGCCGATCCGATCGTCAGGCCCGACCTGCGCGAACTTTCGCCCGCCGTCTAACGGTCAGCGCCACTGGCAGCAGGTCTTCCGACGTCTCAGCCCGCGCAGTTGAGCGTGACCGACACCGACCGCCTGACGACCACCGGATCGAACACGGAGATGTCGTCGTCGAGGCCGAACCGGTCGAACGATGTGACGGTCCGGGGATTGCGGATGTTGGTCACCACGCATTCGCTCAGCGGGGCCGATCCGACCCGGTCGATGTTGACCGTGTAGCCCTCACGCTGCAACCGATTGATGGTCTCCTGTGCCGAATCGTCCGCCGACGCCAAGCCCGCCGGTGCCGCGATCACCCCGCACGCCGCCGCGGTCGCCGTGGCGAGAGCCCACTTGGTACGCATGGCACATCTCCGATCGATCCGTTCATTTCACCCACTACATCAGTCCACCTAGTACATCGCTCGTGGGACGGGAAAGCTTCCCCGACTCGTGGTGGACCTGACCTGATAACGGCCTCGGGGCTCGAACGGTTCGGTCGGACGGCAGTGTCAGCGGTTGGCCCGCTGGTATGCGGTGACCACCGCCGCACCCCCCAACCCGATGTTGTGCTGCAGCGCCGCGTTGACGTCGTCGACCTGACGCGCGTCGGCGGTCCCCCGCAGCTGCCAGGTCAACTCCGCGCACTGCGCCAGACCGGTCGCGCCGAGTGGGTGGCCCTTGGAGATCAGGCCGCCCGACGGGTTGACCACCCACCGCCCGCCGTAGGTGGTGTCGTCGTTGTCGATCAGTTTGGGCGCCTCACCCTCGCCGCACAGGCCCAACGCCTCGTACAGCAGGAGTTCGTTGGCCGAGAAGCAGTCGTGCAGTTCGATGACCTGAAAGTCGGCGGGGCCCAGGCCCGACTGCTCGTAGACCTGTTGCGCGGCTTTGACGTTCATGTCGTAGCCGATGAGGTTCTTGGCGCTGCCGTCGAACGTGCTGGTGAAATCCGTGGTCATCGCCTGGCCGACGATCTCGACGGCGCGCTCGGCGAGGCCGTGCTTGTCGACGAACGCCTCGCTGGCCACGATCGCCGCACCGGAACCGTCGGAAGTGGGCGAACATTGCAGCTTGGTAATCGGGTCGGAGATCATCCGCGAGCCCAGGATATCGTCGAGGGTGTACGCGTCCTGGAACTGGGCGTACGGGTTGTTGACCGAATGCTTGTGGTTCTTGAAGCCGATCTTCGCGAAATGCTCGGCAGTCGAACCGTGCTGACGCATGTGTTCGCGCCCAGCCGCACCGAACATCCATGGGGCCACCGGCATCGCGAACTCGTCGATCTCTGCCATCGCCTTGACGTGGCGGCCCAGCGGCGACTCCCGGTCGCTCGCCCCGCCGCCCAGCGATCCGGGCTGCATCTTCTCGAAGCCCAGGGCGATGGCGCAGTCGGCCAACCCGCCGCGGATGGTCTGCGCGGCAAGGTACAGCGCCGTCGACCCGGTCGAGCAGTTGTTGTTGACGTTGACCACCGGGATGCCGGTCATGCCGAGTTCGTAGAGGGCGCGCTGGCCCGACGTCGAGTCACCCGAGCAGTACCCGACGAAGCCGTGCTCCACTTCGGAGTAGTCGATGCCGGCGTCGGCGAGCGCGTTGGTGCCCGACTCCTTGGCCATCTGCGGGTAGTCCCAGCCCTCCCGGCGGCCGGGCTTCTCGAACTTCGTCATCCCTACGCCGACGACGAACACCTTCTGTGGCATGTGCGCACCTTCTCTGAATCGGCGAGCGTGCGTATTCGTACGCCCAATATCGGCGTATTGCGTACGGACCCGCACGTTGCGCCGAATCGAGTAGAACGTATTGCAGTTCGGGGGTCAAGAGGCGTGACACCACGGAGAAGGCGCTGTGGGGGTCCGATGCAGAAGTCGGCGGTGGGAACCTCCCGGCAAGCAACTGCGCCGTCGTCCCTTGTGGATCAGGCCTGCTTCGCGCTGCGTTCGCGCGCCATCTTGGTGATGTCGTGGGGCAGGGCGTCGATGCCGAGTAACCGCGGGAGCAGGTCGGGTTCCCGGGTGATCGCGCGGAACACGAATCCGACAGTGATGCCGTGGTCGGGGCGGTGGAGCACCGTCACCTCGTCGCCGGCCCGCACCATGCCGGGACGGATCACCCGGAGATAGGCGCCGGGCACGGCGGCCGCGGTGAACGTCTTGATGAGGTCGGGGATCTCGAGGAACGCCGCGAAGGTCCGGCACGGGGTGCGCGGTGCGGTCACCTCGAGCAGCAGACCTCCGGTGCCCACCTGCCACCGCTCACCGATGTGAGCACCGGTGACGTCGACGCCGCAGGTGCTGAAGTTCTCCCCGAAGTTGCCGTTGGCCAGCGGCCGGTGCAGCTTGGTCTGCCACTGGTCGAGATCCTCGCGCGCGTAGGCATAGACCGCCTGATCGTCGCCGCCGTGCAGCTTCTTGTTGCCGATGACGTCGTCGGTCAGACCGCTGCCGAGGCCGCTGCGCATCGGGCCGGGCGCCCGCACCGTGACCGCGTCGCCGGTGGGCACCTTGTCGATGCCGGTGAGCCCGGTGGTCTTGGCGGGGTTGGGACGTGGCCGGGCGATGTTGACGGAGAGGACGCGTGACACCGGTCCAGGGTAAAACCCGTGGGCCGGGTGCACCGGTCAACCGTGGATGCCCTCCCGGTCCGGTTCGGCGGCCTTGCTGCTCAGCAGCACGTCCGACCACCGGGCGGCCGGGTCGACGTCCACCAGCAGCGTCTTGGCGAGCAGGGTCAACGGGATCGCCAGCAGCGCACCGAACGCGCCGAGCACCCAGCCCCAGAAGATCAGCGCGGCCATCGCCAGCGTTACCGACAGGCCGGCGCTGTCCCCGACGACCTTCGGTTGGATCACCGTTTGCACCACGAAGTTGATGGCGCACCATACACCATGAGCAGCGTGAGACACACCGCGGCCCACGAAGGCGAGCCTCGGCGGCGCAACCACTCCTGCATCGGATGGGCGGCGATCACGAGCATCAGCGCGAAGAACGCCGGCCCGAGGATGCTCGCCGACGCCTTCATCCCCGCAATTACCACGACGCCGCCTGGCACACTGCGGCCTGTCAGCACCCGCACATTCGTGGTGGCCGGCGGGTAGGCCGGCGAGCTCGCCGCGTTCCTCGGCCGAGTCACGGCGCCGGCAGCGGCGAGAACCCCGACTTCTCGTACTGGTCGAGCACCTCTTCGGCCACCGACCGGCCCGCCTCGACGACCTCGGCCGCCCGGTGGAAGTCCAGGCTGCGACTGACCGACCGCGGAACCTCGATCAGCAGGTCGGGCGGGTAGGCGGCCAGCGTGTGGCGGGCGAGCGCGGCCTGCGCGATGTCGATGGTGCGGTTCATTACCTCGAAGCTGCCCAGTTTGGGCACCGAGGCTTCCCGGGCTGCGTCGACGAGTTGTTCGGCGCTGCTGTCACCGTCGGCCGGTTCCCCGGCTTCGGCGGCCGCGCGCGCGTCGTCTTCACCGACCGTGCCGAAACGGTTGATCATGGACTGCACCGCGGGCGTGTCCAACACCGCACGTGCCGATTTCGAATCCAGCAGCGCAGAGGTGCTGCGCAGCAGACGGTTCAGCCAGTCGGCGCTGGGATTGACGCCAGCGTAGTCCGGTCCGGCACGGCCACCGGATTCGCTGCCGCCGAGGCTCACCGCGATCGTCACATCGGCGTTGACCGCGGCGACCGGGGCCATCGGCAGCGGGTCGAGAATCCCGCCGTCGGCGAGCAATCGGCCGTCGAGCACGTGCGGGGTGATGACGCCGGGGATGGCGATCGAGGCGCGGATGGCGGCATCGACGGGCCCTCGCTGCAACCACACCGACCGGCCGGCGATCAGATCGGTGGCGACCGCGGTGAAGGGCACCGGCAGATCCTCGATGCAGACGTCGCCGAGGACATCGCGGACCGCGTCGAGGATCTTTTCGGCCCGCAGCACCCCGGCCGCGGTGATCGACGGGTCCAGCAAGCGCAGCACCGCCCGCTGCGTCAGCGATTTCGCCCACTCGGTGTACTCGTCGAGCTTGCCCGCCGCCTGAAGGCCGCCGACCAGCGCGCCCATCGACGACCCCGCGATACCCACGATCTCGTAGCCACGGGCGCGTAGTTCATCGATGACGCCGATGTGCGCGTACCCGCGGGCACCCCCGCTGCCGAGCACCAGGGCGACACGCTTGCTCATGGCGTCATTGTGCGCCCGCCGCCGACCACGGGTCCCCGCCGGAGCCGGGTCAGCGCGTAGTGTCAGCCGCAGAGCTGGTCCGCGGCGGCCTCGACGGCGACGATGACCGCGGCTTGCCGGGCCGGCTCCAGCTGGGACCACGGCGTGCCGAAGGTGCCCGGCCCCGCCGAGTCGCTGCGCTGCAGCTCCGCGAGATACGGCTCGACCTTCGTCTTCGGATCGCCGCCGCGTTCGGTGATCCAGATGCGGGCGGCGTTACAGGCCTGGAAGTATTCTTCTTCGGTCGACTCCGCGGGCGCCCCCACCGCTGTGGTGACTCCGTCCGGCGACGTGCCGACCGTGCCGGGCGCCGCGGTGCGGGCCGCCGTGGTGGTCGCCGTCGTATTCGAGGTCGTGTCCGAGGTCGCGGCCGGCGACTCCGTGGGCGCAGGGGCACTTTCGCCACCGGAGGAACAGCCGGCGAGCGCGGTGGCAGCCGAGAGGGCAAGGGTGGCCAGGGGGACGGCGGGGTACCTGCGCATACCCGCAATCTATGCAACAGCGGCCACCGTGATGGAGCCGACCGCGGTTCTGGATGTTGTCGGGTCTACGCCCACCCCTGCCCCTGCCGACGCGCCCGCTTTAGCTCTTCTCGTCGGCGTGCAGCAGAGGGCGCAGCCGCCCGGTCTTCTCCGGCGTCCAGCCGGGCGGCTGCAGAACCGCCGCCCAGCCGTTGGCAACGTCCTTCACGTAGCGGTGACCGTGGCCGTCGGGGACGTCGACCGCGACCGCCATATCCGCCGACACCTGCAGGAATGTCACCACCGGTATCCACTTCATCCGGGCCGTGCGGCCGTAACCCGGAGGCTCCCTCAGCCAGTCCGGGCGGGCGAACAACAAGTCGGGATTCCACCAGGCGATCGGGTCGGAAGCGTGCTGCAGGTACACCACCCGTGGTGTGCCCCAGGGGTCTTGGGGTCGCTCGAGGTCGTCGGGGCGGGCGGCGAAGCGGACGTTCTCACCGTCGTCGTAGATCGGCAGCCACTCCGGTGATCCGGGATCACGTTGGCGGGTGAGCTCGGTCCAGATGGTGTTGTTGAAGGTCGGTCCGGAGAACAGCGCTCCGTCGGTGCGCGCGATCAGGTTGTTGAGCGCCAGGAACGGCGCCTCGCCCCCGAAGGATCCCAGGCTCTCACCGAAGACGACGAGACGGGGCCGCTGCGCCTCGGGCCGCTCGCGGATCAATTCGTCAACCGCCTCGAACAACGCCTGTCCGGCCTGTCGGGCATTCTCCTTGTCGACGAGGAACGACAGCCAGCTGGGCAGGAACGAGTACTGCATCGACACGATCGCGGTGTCGCCGTTGAACATGTACTCCAGCGCAGAGGCCTCGGCCTCGTTGATCCACCCTGTGCCGGTGGTGGTGGCGACGGCGATCACCGAACGGTTCAGGCCGCCGGTGCGCAGGAGCTCCTGGGCGGCCAGAGTTGCGGTGGCCCGGATGCCGTCCGCTGAATTGAGCCCGGCGTAGACGCGGATCGGTTCGATCGCGGGTGCCCCGTTGAAGGCGCTCAGTTCGGCGACCGTCGGACCGCCCGAGACGAAGATGCGGCCCTGATGGCCCAGCGACTCCCAGCTCACCAGTGACTGCGGACCGCCCGAACGCAGTGCGCTGGCCGGGGCGGGGGTGTCCGGGTCGGTCTCGTCGTTGACGGTCTCGAACGTGTTGTTGATCGCGCTCATCGCCCCGCGGACCACGACACCGTTCAACAGTGCGATGGTCAGCGCCACCAGCAGGGCGACCACGATGACAGCCGAGACCCGCGGTGGGGCAACACGATCGAGCTGGCGCACCAGGAACCGGACCAGTCTCCCGATCTGCTGGCCCACCTCGACGAGCGCGAACAGCACGACGATCGCCAGCGCCGCGGTGAGCGGGTACGCCCAGAACCCCATCCTCGGCACGCCCATCGCGTCGCGGACTTGGCCCTGCCAGACGTGGAAGTACACGATCATCAGCACCTGGCCGACGACGCCGACCACGACCAGCACCAGCCATGCCCACCGCGGCGCCGGTGGACTGGTGCCCTTGGAGAGCATGTAGCGCACGAGCCAGACCGCGAACACGCCGATCCCATACCCGGCGGCACCGGCCCCGCCGCTGACCAGGCCCTGGAAAAGGGGGCCGCGCGGCAACAGTGACGGGGTGAGGGAGAACCATAGGAACACCAGCCCGACGGCAGTGCCGAAGAACGTGTAGTGGCGCAGCCACCACGCCCGCTGCTGTGGTCGCCGTTCCTGCGGCAGCGCCTGCTCGGTGACCTCCGCGGTATCGCTCACCAGAGCAGATTAGCGATGGGTGAAGTTGGCGGGGCGCTTCTCGCTGAACGCCGCCATACCTTCCTTCTGGTCCTCCGTCGCGAAAGTGGAATGAAAGAGCCGGCGCTCGTAGAGCAGGCCCTCGGTCAGCGTTGATTCGAAGGCACGGTCGACCGCTTCCTTGGCCATCCGGGATGCGTTGCGCGACATCGCAGCAATCGTCGCGGCGACCTCGTTGGCCTCGTCGAGCAGCCGGTCAGCGGGCACCACCCGCGATACCAGACCGCTGCGCTCGGCCTCCTCGGCGCCGATCGTGCGGCCGGTCAGGATCAGGTCCATCGCCTTGGCCTTGCCGATGGCGCGGGTGAGACGCTGGGAACCACCCATACCCGGCAGCACGCCGAGTTTGATCTCGGGCTGCCCGAACTTCGCGGTGTCGGCGGCGATGAGGATGTCGCACATCATCGCCAGCTCACACCCACCGCCGAGCGCGTAGCCGGCGACGGCGGCGATGGTGGGGGTGCGAGTGGCGGCGAATCTGCCCCAGAGCGCGAAGAAGTCGGAGGTGAACACCTCGGCGAAGGACAGCCCCGCCATCTCCTTGATGTCGGCGCCCGCCGCGAAGGCCTTTTCGCTGCCGGTGATGACGATGGCGCCGATCCTCTCGTCCGCATCGAATTCGGCTGCGGCCGTGGTGACTTCGACCATCACCCGCGAGTTGAGCGCGTTGAGGGCCTTGGGTCGGTTCAACATGATCGTGCCGACGCGGCCGTCGCGGGTGACGAGGATGGTCTCGTAATCCATGACTACTCCTTAGGGGAACGTGAGTTCGGGGTCGGCGGGTACGAAGTAGGCGTCGACGTCCGCGGCGGTGACCTCCGAGACCGACTGGTGCGACCACTTCGGGTTGCGATCCTTGTCGACGAGTTGGGCGCGGATGCCCTCGACGAAGTCGTGGGAACGCAGCGATGCACATGAGACGCGGTATTCGTCGCGGAGCACGTCTTCCAGTGTGTCCAGTCGGGCCGCCCGGCGGACGGATTCCAGCGCGACGGCCAGCGCGACGGGGGAGCGCGAAGCGATGAGGTCGGCGGCGTCGTTCGCCGGGCCGGCGTCGTGACCGCGCAGGGCGGCGACGATGTCTGCGACGGTGTCACCCGCGTAGCACTCGTCGATCCAGTCACGTTGGGACAGCAGTGCACTCGCGGGTGGCTCGACCGCGTGGGCGGCCAGCGCCGCAGCGACACCGTCGGCGATGACCGCGGCCTTGAAGTCGTCCAGCGTGTCCTGCGGCACGAAGTGGTCGGCGAAGCCCATGGCGATCGCGTCGGCACCGGAGAACGGGGCGCCGGTCAGGGCGGCGTGGAGACCGAGGCGCCCGGGGGCACGGGAGAGCAAGTAGGTGCCGCCGACGTCCGGGATGAAGCCGATGCCCACCTCGGGCATACCCATCTTCGTGGTATCGGTGACCACACGCACGTCGCCGTGCGCGCTGACGCCGACGCCACCGCCCATGACGATGCCGTCCATCACGGCCACATACGGTTTGGGATAGCGGCCGATGTAGGAGTTGAGCTGATACTCGTCGTACCAGAACCGCCGCGCGTCCTCGCCGCCGGCTTTGGCGCTGTGGTAAAGCGCGATCACGTCGCCACCGGCGCACAGGCCGCGTTCACCCGTACCGGAGAGCAGCACGGCGTGCACACCGTCGTCCTTTTCCCAGGCGCGCAACGCGTTCGCCAGCGTGGTCACCATGCCGTGGGTCAGCGAGTTGATCGCCTTCGGCCGGTTCAGGGTGAGGAGTCCAACGCCGTTCTCAACAGAAACTAGGACATCCCCGTTTTGCGCCACGGGAAGCAATGTAGATCGTCGCCCGCAGCCCGCGCGCGACGGGTAAGGTCTTGCTCGACGTCCTGGGAAGTTCCCGTGAGATGTTGTTCGATTTCGGGAACTCACGCCGGACCGTCGATCGTTGACCGTGTGTTCGTCATCGAACCACCTACGAGAGGACCCGACGGTGCGCGAGAGCAGCAACCCGGTATTCCGCTCCCTGCCGAAGACGCAGGGCGGATACGCGACATTCGGTACCGGAGCCGCCGGCTACGGTACCCAGCAGGTACAGGCTGAGCCGTATACGACCCGGTACCCGGAGCAGACCGGCGTCGCCCGGCCGATGACCATCGACGACGTCGTCACGAAGACCGGCATCACGCTGGCCGTGCTGTCGGCCGTCGCCGTCGTCTCCTACTTCCTGGTCGGGATGAACCCGGGGCTGGCCGCCCCGCTGACCATGATCGGCGCCATCGGCGGCCTGGTGATGGTTCTGATCGCGACCTTCGGCCGCAAGCAGGACAACCCCGCCATCGTGCTGACCTACGCGGGCCTTGAGGGCCTGTTTTTGGGCGCGATCTCGTGGTTGTTCGGCAATGTCGTCGTCGCGGGCGGCAGCGCGGGCGCGCTGATCACCCAGGCGGTGCTCGCCACGCTGGGCGTGTTCTTCGGCATGCTCGTCGTCTACAAGACCGGCGCCATCCGCGTCACGCCGAAGTTCACTCGCATGATCGTCGCCGGCTTGTTCGGCGTGCTGGTGCTGATGCTCGGCAACTTGGTGCTCGCGATGTTCGGTGTGGGCGGCGGCGAAGGCATGGGCCTGCGCAGCGGTGGAACCATCGCGATCATCTTCTCGCTCGTCTGCATCGGCCTCGCTGCGTTCAGCTTCCTGCTCGACTTCGACGCCGCCGACCAGATGATCCGTGCCGGTGCGCCCGAGAAGGCCGCCTGGGGCGTCGCCCTCGGCCTGACCGTCACGCTGGTCTGGCTGTACATCGAGATCCTGCGGCTGCTGAGTTACTTCCAGAACGACTAGCAGCCCTCTAGGGAAGCCCGGCACCGGCGGTGCCGGGCTTTCTGCTGTGCAGGCCCTGTTCCCCGGAAGGGAAGGTTCCCCGGAAGGGAAGGCTAGGAAAGCCGCTCGATGATCATCGCCATGCCCTGTCCACCACCCACACACATCGTCTCCAGACCGAACTGCTTGTCGTGGGTCTGCAGGTTGTTCAGCAGCGTCGCGGTGATGCGGGCGCCGGTCATTCCGAACGGATGCCCCAGCGCGATTGCGCCGCCGGACACGTTGAGCTTGTCCTCGTCCATGCCCAGCTCCCGCGCGGACCCCAGCACCTGGACGGCGAACGCCTCGTTGATCTCGTAGAGGTCGATGTCGCCGATGCCCATCCCGGCGTTGGCCAGCGCCCTCTTCGACGCCTCGATCGGACCGAGCCCCATGATTTCGGGCGACAACCCCGACACCCCGGTCGCGACGATGCGGGCCAGCGGGGTCAGCCCGAGCTGACCGGCCTTCTCGTCGCTCATGATGACCACCGCGGCGGCGCCGTCGTTCAGCGGGCACGCATTGCCCGCCGTGATCGTGCCGTTGGGCCGGAAGACCGGTTTGAGCTGGCTGATCTTCTCGTACGTGGTGCCAGCTCGCGGACCGTCGTCCTTGGACACGACCGTGCCGTCCGGCAACGTCACCGGCGAGATCTCGCGCTCGAAGAAGCCGCTGTTGATGGCCTCCTCGGCACGGTTCTGCGACCGCACCCCCCAGTGGTCCTGGTCCTCTCGGCTGATGCCGGTGTAGAGTGCGACGTTCTCGGCGGTCTGGCCCATCGCGATGTAGACGTCCGGCAGGTTGCCGTCCTCGCGCGGGTCGTGCCACTCGTCGCCACCGGTGGCGGCCTGGTTGGACCGTTCCGCAGCCTCGGCGAACATCGGGTTCATGGTGTCGGGCCAGCCGTCGGCGCTGCCCTTCGCGAAGCGCGACACCGTCTCCACACCCGCCGAGATGAACGCGTGGCCCTCGCCGGCCTTGATCGCGTGGAACGCCATCCGGGAGGTCTGCAGAGACGACGAGCAGTACCGGTTCACGGTGGCGCCCGGCATGAAGTCGTAGCCCAGCGCAACGGCCACCGTGCGGCCGATGTTGAAGCCGGACTCGCCGGCGGGCTGGCCGCAGCCCATGATCAGGTCGTCGATGTCGTGCGGGTCGAGCGAGGGGACCTTGTCCAGCGCTGCGCGCACCATTTGGGCGGCGAGGTCGTCGGGCCGCATGTCGACCAGCGACCCCTTGTTGGCGCGGCCGATCGGCGAACGCGCGGTCGAGACGATGACGGCTTCAGGCATGACGGCTCCTCGTTCGGGTGACACGGAGAAACTAGCGTGCCGACGCGATCACCGGCGCGGGCACCCCGGTGGTCCGACGCCACAACCGGGTGATCCCACCGACCTTGGCCAGCAGCGTGCTGACATCGGCGGCGCGGGTCCGCAGCGCCTGCTGGGAGGCGCCCTGGGGACTCTGCTCGCCGAGCGCCTCGCACAGCGCAGGCAGCAGCTGGCTGGCAGCCAGCGCGTACCCCGCCGCCGACGGGTGGAACATGTCCTCGGAGAACAGCACGTCGGGCTGCTTGTAGAAGTGCGGCGCGAGTAGGTCTGAGAAGGGCACCGGCACACCGCCTGCGGCGCGCACCGCCGACGCCTGCGCCCGCGCCAGGCGCAGTCCCAGCGTCCGGGCGACCGTGCGTAGGGGTTGCGGAATCGCGGTGATCACCCCGAAGTCCGGGCAGGTGCCGACGACGACGACGGCGCCACTCGACCGCAGGCGGGCGACGGCCTTACCCACCCTGCGGGCCGACTGCGGGATGCCGTTGAGGGCGGTGATGTCGTTGGCACCGATCATGATGACCGCGGTGTCCGGCGGCGGGCCGGCCACGAACATCGCGTCGATCTGACCGGCCAGCCCCTTGGACGTGGCCCCGACGATCGCCTTGGTGCTCAGCCGGATCCGCTTCCCGGACTGCTCGGCGAGTCCACGCGCGATGAGCACGCCGGGCACTTCGTCGGCGGTGCGGCAGCCGTAGCCGGTCGCAGTGGAGTCGCCGAAGATCATCAGGTGCAGGTCGAACGGGTCGCCGCGATGCCAGCGCTCGACGGCGCCGCCGCCGGGGGAGTAGACGCCGTCTGCGCGCGGCGGGACGTCCCAGGCCTTCGGGATGACCTGACGGGCCTGTTCGGCCTGGCCGGTCAGCAGATTGCGCACCCCGACATAGGCCGAACCCGTCGATGCGAGTGTGGCCGCCGCTGCCAGGGCACCGCGTGATGTTCGCACAAGAGTATTTTACGGACGCTCGGCGGGCCAGATTCGACAGTGATCACGGTGCGGTATCAAACCCGGAACGAATTTTGTTTGAACACTTGTAGTATCGGTTAAACGTGCGAAGCTGGGTTACGGAGATCGGCTCAGTAGCTGAGCACCTAAACTACAGCGACGTAGAAGGTGGTGGTGGCGATGACGGCACCGATGAGGGTCCCCAGCTCTTCGTTTGCTGGCCTCCGAGTAGGCAATGCCCGCAGGTGGCGGCGCTTTCCCGGCAGTGACGGCGCACCCGTCGAGGTCGTCGAGGACGGGCCCAGTATCGGCGGTCGGGTGATGGCCCTGGCCGCGCTGATGACCATCAAGCCGGCGCTGTCGATCGGTAGCCGCGCTCCCAAGTTGCCCTGGCCATGGGGTGCGTTGGACTTCGCTGGCCGCATCCTCCGTCCGGTCCCGGGCACCGTCCGCGCCACCATCGCACTGCAGAACTGCACCGCTCAGCTGGTCCGCGCACCGGGCGTGCTCCCGGCCGACGGCAAACGCAGCGTCATTCTGTATCTGCACGGTGGAGCGTTTTTGACCTGCGGGGTGAACTCGCACAGCCGGCTGGTCACGGCACTGTCGAAGTTCGCTGACAGCCCGGCGCTGATCGTCAACTACCGGATGATCCCGGAGCATTCGGTGGGTCAGGCCCTCGACGACTGCTACGACGGCTACCAGTGGCTGCGCCGCAAGGGTTACGAGCCCGACCAGATCGTGCTGGCCGGCGATTCCGCCGGCGGCTACCTGGCGCTGGCGCTCGCCGAGCGGTTGCAGCTCGAGGATGAGACGCCTGCCGCGGTGGTCGCCATGTCGCCGCTGTTCGAGCTGGACAACGAGGCCCGCGCCGACCACCCGAACGTCCGCAGCGACGCGATGTTCCCGCAGCGCGCCTTCCACGCACTCGTGGAGCTCATCGAGCACGCCGCCGGCAAGCACCTCGTCGACGGCCGCCCGGAACCGGTGTACGAGCCGCTCGACCACATCGAACCCGGGCTGCCGCGGACGCTGATCCACGTATCCGGCTCCGAGGTGCTGATCAGCGATGCGCGAAAGGCCGCGCGGCTGCTGGCGGCCGCCGGCGTGCCGGTCGAGATCCGCGTGTGGCCGGGGCAGATACACGTCTTCCAGCTGTGGTCGCCGTTGGTGTCGGAGGCGCAGCGCTCGCTGCGCCAGATCGGCGAGTACATCCGCGAGGCCACCTGGTAGACCGGCCGGAGGCCGACTGGATGCAGTGTTTCGGGCCTGAGACGATGGACACATGCGTATCGCCAGGCACGTCAGTGACCTCATCGGCAACACCCCCCTGGTACAGCTGAATTCGGTGGTCCCTGCGGGTGCGGGCACCGTCGCGGCCAAGATCGAATACCTCAACCCCGGCGGCAGCTCCAAGGACCGCATCGCGGTCAAGATGATCGACGCCGCCGAGGCCAGCGGTGAGCTGAAGCCCGGCGGCACCATCGTCGAACCCACCTCGGGCAACACCGGTGTCGGGCTGGCGCTGGTCGCCCAGCAGCGCGGCTACAAGTGCATCTTCGTCTGCCCCGACAAGGTCAGCGAGGACAAGCGCAACGTGCTGCGCGCCTATGGCGCGGACGTCGTGGTATGCCCGACGGCGGTCGCCCCGAGCGACCCGGACAGCTACTACAGCGTCTCCAACCGGCTGGTCACCGAGATCGAGGGTGCCTGGAAGCCCGACCAGTACTCCAACCCGATGGGGCCGGAGTCGCACTACGAGACCACCGGGCCGGAGATCTGGCGCGACACCGACGGCAAGGTCACCCACTTCGTGGCCGGCGTGGGAACCGGCGGCACCATCACCGGCGCCGGGCGGTACCTCAAGGAGGTGTCCGACGGCAAGGTCAGGGTCATCGGCGCCGACCCCGAGGGTTCGGTGTACTCCGGCGGCACCGGCAGGCCGTACCTGGTCGAGGGCGTCGGAGAGGACTTTTGGCCCTCGGCCTACGACCCCGCGGTGCCGGACGAGATCATCGCCGTCTCGGACGCAGACTCGTTCGACATGACGCGGCGGCTGGCCCGCGAAGAGGGGCTGCTGGTCGGCGGCTCGTGCGGGATGGCTGTGGTGGCCGCCATCGAGGTCGCCCAGAAAGCGGGCCCGGACGCGTTGGTGGTGGTACTGCTGCCCGACGGCGGCCGCGGCTACCTGTCGAAGATCTTCAACGACGCGTGGATGTCGTCCTACGGCTTCCTGCGCAACCGGCTCGACGGGTCGATCGAACAGCCCACCGTCGGCGATGTGTTGCGCCGCAAGTCCGGTGCGCTGCCGGACCTGGTGCACACCCATCCGTCGGAGACCGTGCGCGACGCGATCGGCATCCTGCGCGAGTACGGCGTCTCGCAGATGCCCGTCGTCGGCGCCGAACCGCCGGTGATGGCGGGTGAGGTTGCGGGCAGCGTCTCCGAACGCGAACTGCTTTCGGCGGTGTTCGAGGGCCGCGCGAAGCTGGCCGATGCGGTAGCCGAACACATGAGCCCGCCCATGCCGCTGGTCGGTGCCGGCGAGTTGGTCACCACTGCTGCCAAGACCCTGCGCGAGTGCGATGCGCTGATGGTGGTCGAGGACGGTAAGCCGGTCGGTGTGCTGACCCGTCACGACCTGCTGGGCTTCCTGTCGGATGGCGGCACACGCCGTTAGCGTGGGCGAACTAGGCCCTGCCTTCTGCCGGGGTGATGAATTCCCTGCGACGGCCGTGAACTCCGGTACTGTTAGCTCGCTCGTTCCCAGCTGACCGCACATCGGAGAGCGTCCATGACCGACCAACCGCCCCCGCCGCCCGGTGGTTACCCGCCCCCGCCGCCCGGTGGTTACCCGCCGCCCCCGCCGCCCGGTGGATACCCACCCCCGCCGCCCGGTGGTTACCCGCCGCCCCCGCCGCCGCAGGGCGGGTATCCGCCACCGCCGCCGCAGGGCGGGTATCCGCCGCCGCAGGGAAATTACCCCCCGGACGGCTATCCCCCTGGCCCCCAAGGCGGTTACCCGTCTGCCAACTTCGGGCCCGGTGGGTACAGCGTCGGCGACGCGTTCTCGTGGGCGTGGAACAAGTTCAGCAAGAACGCCGTCCCACTCATCGTCGCCACACTGGCGTACGGAGTCATCGTCATCGCGATCCAGGCGCTGACCAATGCGCTGTCGGCGGCAGTGGATCCGGGTGATTCCACCAACTCCATGTCCGATGGCAGCGGCTTCGCGTTCTCCTACAGCGTCGACAGCCCTGCCGGCGTCATCGTCGCGTTCATCGGTTGGCTGGTCTCGCTCGTGGTCGCCGCCGCGGTGCAGTCCGCATACCTCGGCGGCGTGCTCGACATCGCCGACGGTCGGGAGGTCTCGATAGGGTCCTTCTTCCGCCCACGCAACATCGGCGGCGTCATCGTCGCGGGCCTGATCGTGGGCGTCATCACCACGGTCGGCCTCTTGCTGTGCGTCATCCCCGGCCTGATCGCGAGCATCATGCTGATGTTCACGGTGGTCAGCCTCATCGACCGCAACATCGCGCCGCTCGACGCCGTCAAGACCAGTTTCAACATCAGCAAGGCGCATTTCGGAAACGTCTTCCTGGCCTGGCTGGTGATGGTCGTCACCGTGTTCGTCGGGGCACTGCTCTGCGGCGTCGGCCTGCTCGTGGCCGCCCCCGTCGCCACACTGATCCTCGTCTACACCTACCGCGTCCTCACCGGCGGTCAGGTCGCGCCGAAGCAGCAGTAGCCAAGGTCATCCACGGAAGGCGCTGATACCGGTCAGCGCCTGCCCGATGACCATCTGGTGCACCTCGGAGGTGCCCTCGTAGGTCAGCACCGACTCCAGGTTGTTGGCGTGCCGCAGCACCGGATACTCGAGCGTGATCCCGTTGGCGCCGAGCAGCGTGCGGCACTGACGCGCGATCGCCAGCGCCTCGCGGACGTTGTTGAGCTTGCCGAAGCTGACCTGGTCGGGACGGATCCGGCCCTCGTCCTTGAGCCGGCCGAGGTGCAGCGCGAGCAATTGCGCCTTGCCCAGTTCGACGGCCATGTCGGCGATCTTGGCCTGGGTCAGCTGGTAGGCCGCCAGCGGTTTGTCGAACACCTCGCGGCTGCCGACGTAGTCCAGCGTCGTCTCCAGGCAGTCCCGGGCCGCGCCGACACTGCCGAACACGATGCCGAACCGGGCCTCCGACAGACACGCCAGCGGCCCGGCCAGGCCACGCGCTTCGGGAAGCTGAGCCTCGGCCGGAAGCCGGACGTCGTCGAGGTGGAGTTCCGAGGTGTTCGAGGCCCGCAGGGACAGTTTGTGTTTCATCTCCAGGCCGGAGAATCCCGCGGTGCCGGCGGGGACGACGAAACCCAGGATGCCCTCCGCTGAACTGTCTTGGCTACGCGCCCAGACCACCGCGACGTCGGCGACCGAACCGTTGGTGATCCACATCTTCGACCCGTTGAGGATCCAGTCCGAGCCGTCGCGTCGTGCGGTGGTGCGCATCCCCGCGGGATTGGACCCGAAGTCCGGTTCGGTCAGACCGAAGCAACCGATCACGTCACCGGTGGCCATCGCGGGCAGCCACTGCTTGCGCTGCTCCTCACTGCCGTGCTGGTGGATGGCGAACATCGCCAGCGAACCCTGCACCGAGACCATGCTGCGCAGCCCGCTGTCGACCGCCTCGAGTTCCTGGCACACCAGCCCGTACGCGGTGGCCGTCGAACCACCGCAGCCGTACCCCTGCAGGTGCATGCCGAGCAGACCCAGCTTGCCGAACTCCGAAGCCAGTTCGCGCACCGGCACCTCACCCGCCTCGAACCACTCGCCGACGTGGGGGCGCAGGCGCTGCTCACCGAAGTGACGCACGGTCTGACGCAGCTCCCGTTCCTCAGGGGCCAGCATCGCGTCGGTGTCCAGCAGATCGTCGATATGTACGGTCATGAACCCATGTCTACACCGCGTTTCGATACGCTCGACGGTGTTATGACCGAACAGCGCAACGCCCACGGACTGGCGACCAAAGCGATCCACGCCGGGTACGCCCCCGACCCTCGCACCGGTGCGGTGAACACGCCCATCTACGCCAGCTCCACCTTCGCCCAGGACGGCGTCGGCGGCCTACGAGGTGGCTTCGAGTACGCCCGCACCGGCAACCCGACGCGCCAATCACTCGAGTCGGCGTTGGCGGCAGTGGAGGAAGCAGCCTACGGCCGCGCCTTCGCCTCCGGGATGGCCGCCACCGACTGTGCGCTGCGCGCCGTCCTGCGTCCGGGCGACCACCTGGTCATACCCGACGACGCCTACGGCGGAACCTTCCGGCTGATCGACAAGGTGTTCTCCCAGTGGGGCGTCACCTACACCGCGGTGGCGCTGTCAGACCTCGACGCGGTGGGCGCGGCGATCACGCCGCAGACCCGCATGGTGTGGGTGGAGACGCCGACCAACCCGTTGCTGTCGATCGCCGACATCTCCGACATCGCCGGCATCGCGTCCGGCGCGGGCCTCAAAGTCTTGGTGGACAACACTTTCGCCTCACCGGCGTTGCAGCAGCCGTTGACACTCGGCGCTGACATCGTGCTGCACTCCACCACGAAGTACATCGGCGGACACTCCGACGTCGTCGGTGGCGCACTGCTGACCAACGACGAGGAACTCGACTCGGCGTTCGCGTTCCTCCAGAATGGGTCGGGCGCCGTCCCCGGCCCGTTCGACGCATACCTCACCCTGCGCGGACTCAAGACGCTGGTGGTGCGAATGCAGCGGCACAGCGAGAACGCCGCGGCGGTCGCCGAATTCCTCGACTCCCACCCGGCGATCGAATCGGTGCGCTATCCCGGTCTGCCCAGCCACCCCGGACACGAGGTGGCCGCCAAGCAGATGGCCGGATTCGGCGGCATGGTGTCGGTGCGGTTGCGCGGCGGCCCCCAGGCTGCGCGGGACTTCTGCTCGCGCACAAGGCTTTTCATTCTCGCCGAATCGCTCGGCGGGGTGGAGTCGCTGATCGAGCACCCGGGGGCGATGACGCATGCTTCCACCGCCGGTTCGCAGCTGGAGGTGCCCGAGGATCTGGTGCGGTTGTCCGTCGGCATCGAGGATCGTGCCGACCTGATCGCCGACCTGGAGCAGGCGCTAGGCTAACGCGGCGCGTATCGCCGCGGCGGTGACGGCGAGGTTCACCTCGGCCAGCCCCGTCGGTGATTCGTCGACCCAGCTGCCGAGCGAGATCTCCCCGGCCCTGCCGTGCACCCATCGCCAACCCCGGTCGTTGAGGCTGAGCAGCGCACCCAACCCGTCCACCGCATGCAGCAGCGTGATGACCGCCGCGGTGGAAGGGGTCGGTGGGGTGCGGTCGAACAGCGCCGAGAGCACCTGCGAGCGTGAGTGCGCCGCCCGGTCGCGGTTGGCCACCGGCCATCCGTAGTTCTGGCCGATCCGCTTACCGGGAAGCTCCACCCGCCCGATCTGACCGGTGTCCGCGAGGTGGGCGAGCAGCGCTGCCTCGGTGTGCCCGCGAAGTTTGTCGATCGCCGACAGCGGACGCAGGGCTCGCCGCTGCAGCAGCCGGAAGGCCGGTTCGGCGACCGGGTCGAGGGGACCGCGACGCCTCAGCGCGACGAGTCGTCCTGCCGGCGCGGGGTCACCGTCGACAGCCGGCCGGATGAGGCAGGCGTGTGCGAGGTCGAGCAGCACCGCGGCGGCGAGTACCCGCTCGCGACGAGGATTGTCCAGGCACGGCTGAGCGGACGCGTTGTCCAGCAGCAGCAGCAACAACTCTTCGGCGATGCGCGCCATGGACGGTCAGGAGTGGTACGGCTCCGCGCTGACGAGGGTGACTTCGACGGTGCTGCCGCTGGGGACGGTGTAGGTGCGCGTCTCGCCCACCTTGGCGTCGATCAGCGCGGCGCCGAGCGGCGACGCGGGGGAGTACACCTCGAGCTTGCCGTCGTTGACGGCCTGCTCACGGGTGCCGATCAGGAATGTCTCGGTGTCGTTCTCGTCACCGTCGTAATAGACCTTCACCACGGACCCGGGCAGCGCGACGCCCGACTGCTCGGGTGCCTCGCCGACCTTGGCGTTGTTGAGCAGCTCCTGCAGCTGACGGATGCGCGCCTCTTCCTGGCCCTGCTGCTCTCGGGCGGCGTGGTAACCGCCGTTCTCGCGGAGGTCGCCCTCCTCGCGACGGTCGTTGATCTCGGCGGCGATGACGGGGCGGTTGGCAATCAGCTGGTCCAGCTCCGCCTTCAGCCGGTCGTATGACTCCTGGGTCAACCACGTGACCTGAGTGTCAGTCATGTCCTTCGCGCTCCTGTCGTCGTTTCTCGCGCCGTGTTCCCGTAGGAAGTCTTGTTGAGGTCGAGGGCCGGGCGCGGGTGGCGTGTATCGCTGCGGCCCCCTGCTCGTGCGTTGCCCGGGGCACGAAGATGCGTGCAAATGCAGCAATACACGGCCCCAGCCGGAACCGTGTACCAGTCGATCGTACCACCGACGCGACAGCGGACGTTCACGATTTCGCTGTCAGCCGTTCGCCGCGCGGCCGGGCCGGGCTAGGGCGCCACCAGGTAGGGCGGGACGTCGAGTCCGCACCCGTACACGTCGCCGACCGCAGGTGGCCTGCTGGCCTCGACAACGGTGGTGACCTGCACTGTCGCCTGCTCTGAGGGGGGAACGAGGATCTCTCGGCGGCCGGTCTCGCTGCCGTCCCTGGAGCGGGCCCGCACGATGCACACCGCGGGTTGCGACGGGTGCTGCCGAGTGACGCTGAGCGTCACCTCGACGGTCCGGTCGTCGATGAGCCGATAGGCGCCCAGCTCGCCCTCGACGTCCTGGGGGCCCAACCTCTGGGCGGCCACGATCGCCACGACCACCCCGGCGACCACGACTCCCGCGGCCAGGACGGCGACCACCAGTCGACGCGTCCGGCGCGATACCCGCTGCCGCCCGTAACGGGCGGCGGGACGTTCGATCATGCGTTTGGGGTGCCCGTCGGTCGGTCGGCTCTGTCAGGACTGAGACTATAGAGCGCAACGGGTGCGATCCGAAGACGAGCCCGGGCAGGAAACGGACGGGGACCGGCCCGGGGCATAGTCGCGACGAACCCGGGGCATAGTCGCGACGAAGTCGTAGTTAGATGAGATGAGATGAGTGAACTGCGCTTGATGGCGGTGCATGCGCACCCCGACGACGAGTCGAGCAAGGGTGCCGCCACCATGGCCAAATACGCCGACGCCGGCGCCCGGGTGATGGTGGTGACGCTCACCGGCGGTGAGCGCGGCGACATCCTGAACCCGGCGATGGACATCCCCGAGGTACGCGGGCGGATGGCCGAGATCCGGCGGGACGAGATGGCCAAGGCGGCCGAGATCCTTGGCGTCGAACACCGGTGGCTGGGGTTCGTCGACTCCGGTCTTCCCGAGGGTGATCCGCCGCCGCGGCTGCCCGAAGGCTGCTTCGCCCTGGCGCCGCTGGAGGAGTCCACCGAAGCGCTGGTGCGGGTGATACGGGAGTTCAAACCACACGTCATGACCACTTATGACGAGACGGGCGGCTATCCGCACCCCGATCACATCCGCTGCCATGGGGTGTCGGTGGCCGCCTACGAGGCGGCCGGCGATTACCGCCGGTATCCCGACGCGGGTGAGCCGTGGAACGTGTCGAAGCTGTACTACATCCACGGGTTCCTGCGGGATCGTATGCAGCTGCTGCAGGACGAGTTCGCCAAGCACGGGCTCGAAGGGCCCTACGCCAAGTGGTTGGAGCACTGGGACCCCGACCGGGACCTCTTCGCCAAGCGGGTGACCACCCGGGTGGAGTGCGCCAAGTACTTCCCGCAGCGGGACGATGCGTTGCGCGCGCACGCCACCCAGATCGACCCGAACAGCTTCTTCTTCGCGGCGCCGATGGAGTGGCAGGAACGGCTGTGGCCGACGGAGGAATTCGAACTGGCCCGCTCCCGCGTCCCGGTCACCCTGCCCGAGACCGACTTGTTCGAAGGTGTCGAGGTGGACCGATGATCGAGACCGTGCTGCTCGCGACGGTGTGGCTCGCCCAGGAGCAGCCCCGCGAGACCGGCCCGGACTTCGGTAAGGCCAGCCCGTTCGGTCTGCTCATCGTCGCGGTCCTGCTGGTCGCGGCCTTCCTGCTGGTGTGGTCGATGAACCGCCACCTCAAGCGGCTGCCGGAGTCGTTCGACCCGGAGCATCCCGAGCCCGATCAGGCCGTGGACGACGGCACCGTCGACCTCGGCACCGTCGACCTCGGCACCGCCCCTGGCACCGACTCCGGCGCCGTGGCCGAGAACCGGAAACCACCGCGTGAGTCCGGGGGCTAACGAGCTCGCCGGGGCCACCAGCCCCTACCTGCGCCAGCACGCCGACAACCCGGTGCACTGGCGCCAGTGGACTCCCGCCGCGCTGGCCGAGGCCGCCGAGCGCGACGTGCCGATCCTGCTGTCGATCGGCTACGCGGCCTGCCACTGGTGTCACGTCATGGCCCACGAATCGTTCGAGGACCCCGACGTCGCGGCCGCCGCGAACGCGGACTTCGTGTGCATCAAGGTCGACCGCGAGGAGCGGCCGGATCTTGACTCGGTGTACATGAACGCCACCGTCGCGCTCACCGGCCAGGGCGGTTGGCCGATGACATGCTTCCTCACCCCCGACGGCCGGCCGTTCTTCTGCGGCACCTACTACCCGAAGCCCGACTTCCTGCAGTTGCTGGCCGCCGTCGCGGCGACCTGGCGTCAGCGTCGCGGCGAGGTCGAGGAGGCCTCCGAGCGCATCGCCGGCGAACTGCGGACCATGGCAGCCGGGCTGCCGGCGGCCGGGTCACCGGTGCGGCCCGAGCTCTGCGATGCCGCGGTCGCCGCCGTGCTGGGCGACGAGGACACCGTGCGCGGCGGATTCGTGTCCGGTCCTCACGCCGCGCCGAAGTTCCCGCCGTCGGCACTGCTGGAGGCGCTGCTGCGCCACCACGAGCGCACCGGCTCGTCGGAGTCGCTCGGCGCCGTCGAGCGCACGGCGACGGCGATGGCCCGTGGCGGCATCTACGACCAGCTCGCCGGCGGCTTCGCGCGCTACAGCGTGGACGCCGAGTGGGTGGTGCCGCACTTCGAGAAGATGCTCTACGACAACGCGCTGCTGCTGCGCGCATACGCGCACTGGGCGCGCCGCACCGGCGACCCGCTCGCACACCGGGTGGCCGGTGAGACGGCCCGGTTCATCATCGACGACCTGGGTGCCGACGCGATGTTCACCTCGTCGCTCGACGCTGACGCCGCCGGCGTGGAAGGCCTCACCTACGCATGGACGCCCGCCCAGCTGCGCGACGTGCTCGGCGCGGAGGACGGGGATTGGGCTGCAGCTCTTTTCGCCGTGACAGAGGGCGGGACGTTCGAGCACGGGACGTCGGTTCTGCAGTTGCCCGCCGATCCCGACGACCATGCCCGCTACGAGCGGGTGCGGACCGCGCTACGGGCCGCGCGATCGACGCGTCCGCAACCCGGCCGCGACGACAAGGTCGTCACCGCGTGGAACGGGCTGGCGATCACTGCGCTCGTCGAAGCCGCCGTCGCTCTCGACGACACCGAACTGCTCGAGGCGGCAGCGCAATCCGCGCAGGCGATCGTCGGCCTGCACATCGTCGACGGCCGGCTGCGGCGGGCCAGCCTCGGTGGAAAGGTGGGGCAGAGCGCGGCGATCCTCGAGGACCATGCCGCGCTGGCCACCGGACTGCTCACCCTGCATCAGGCGACCGGTGAAGGGTCCTGGCTGCAGACCGGTCTGCACCTGGCCGACGTGGCGCTCGCTCATTTCGCCGACCCGCAGCGAGACGGGCACTGGTTCGACACCGCCGACGACGCCGAGCAGCTCGTGCTGCGGCCCGCGGATCCCTTCGACGGCGCCACACCGTCGGGTGCCTCGCTGATCGCGGAGGCACTGCAGCTGGCCGCCCACCTGGCACCGGCCGCGACGGCCGGGCGGTACACCGCGGCCGCGGACGCCACGTTGGCCACGGCCGCGCTGATCCTCGACCGGGCGCCCCGCTCCGGTGGACACTGGCTGGCGGTGGCCGAGGCCGCCGTCCGCGGACCGATCCAGATCGCGGTGGCGTGCGAACCGGCGCACTCCGAATTGCTGCGCGCCGCACGGGTACTGGCACCCGGCGGGGCGATCGTGGTGGGCGGCCCTGTCGACTCGTCGGAATTGCTGCTCGACCGCGACCGGGTGGGCGGCGCAGACGCCGCCTACGTGTGCCGCGGCCGGGTGTGCGATCTGCCGGTGACCACCAGCCGGGAACTCGCCGCGGCGCTCGCGCGCCGGTAGGCCTACTGCGGTCGCTAGCGCTAGCTGGAGAAGACCGCGAACCACATCGCGATGTAGTGGCAGATCGCCGCGATCGCGGTGCAGGCGTGGAAGAACTCGTGGTGGCCGAAGGTCGTCGGCCACGGGTTCGGCCACTTCAGTCCGTAAAGCACCCCGCCGATGCTGTACAACGCTCCGCCCACGATCAGCAGCACCACCGCGGCGACGCCCGCTCCGTCCATGATGGGCCCGATGAACCACGCGGCGACCCAGCCGAGCAGCAGGTACAGCGGCACCCCGACCCACGCGGGGGCCGACGGCCAGAACATCTTCAGCAGCACACCCGCGATCGCGCCGCCCCAGACGATCCAGAACAGCACCATGCCCTTCTCCTGCGGAAGTGCCAGCAGGGCGAACGGCGTGTAGCTGCCCGCGATGAAGACGAAGATCATCGAGTGGTCGGCGCGCTTCATCCATTTGCGCGCCGTCGGGGAGCGCCAGGCAACCCGGTGGTAGGTGCCGCTCACGGTGAACATCGCGACGATCGTGAACGTGTAGATCAGCGTGGCGATACCCGCACGGGTGGACACCACCGCCCACGACACGGAGACCAGCGTCGCGCCGCAGATGAGCGCGACGACCGCGGAGTAGACGTGGATCCAGCCGCGCGCACGCGGCCTGCCGATGAAGCTGGCCACCCGCTCGGCGACCGCCTCGGGGAAGTCCTCCGGATCTGGCTGCGGACGCGACTCGTCCGCGTCGATCGGCGTGCACCGGTTTGTCATGTCACCTCCCTCAACCCGGGTGAGCCACTCCGCCGCCACAGTAGTCTGGACGCCTATGGACATCATTCCCCGTGACCTCAAGGAGCCCGCATACCGGCTCTACGAGATGCGGTTGCGTCACGAGCTGATGCGGTCCAAATCACAACTACCGCGGCACATTGCGGTACTGTGCGACGGTAACCGCCGTTGGGCCCGTGATGCTGGTCACCACGATGTCAGTTTCGGCTACCGCATGGGCGCGGCGAAGATCGCCGAGATGCTGCGCTGGTGTCAGGCCGCCGGCATCGAGATGGCCACCGTCTATCTGCTCTCGACCGAGAACCTGCAGCGCGACGCGGACGAACTCACAGAACTCATCGAGATCATCACCGACGTCGTCGAGGAGATCTGCGCACCGGCCAACCAGTGGAGCGTTCGCACTGTCGGCGATCTCTCGCTGCTCGGTGAGGAACCCGCGCGCCGGCTGCGCGACGCCGTCGAATCGGCACGGACGGAGAAGACTGCCGGCTGCCTCCATGTCAACGTCGCGGTCGCCTACGGCGGCAGGCAGGAGATCGTCGACGCGGTGCGCGCCCTGCTCAGCAAGAAACTGGCCGACGGCGCATCCGGGGACCAGTTGGTCGACGCGGTCACCGCAGAGGCGATCTCGGAGAACCTCTACACCTCCGGCCAGCCGGACCCGGACCTGGTGATCCGGACCTCCGGTGAGCAGCGGCTGTCGGGATTCCTGCTGTGGCAGAGCGCCTATTCGGAGATGTGGTTCACCGAGGCGTACTGGCCCGCGTTCCGGCGGGTGGACTTCCTGCGCGCACTGCGCGACTACACGCGCCGGGATCGGCGGTACGGCGTCTGAGATGCGCAGCGCTAGAGCTTGCGCAGGCGCAGGCGGTTGATCGCGTGGTCGGCGTCTTTGCGCAGCACCAGCGTCGCTCGCGGCCTGGTCGGCAGGATGTTCTCGATGAGGTTGGGGCGGTTGATCGAATGCCAGATGTCGCGTGCGGCGAAGACGGCCTGTTCGTCGGTCAGCGTCGCATAGTGATGGAAGTGCGACGCCGGATCGGCGAACGCCGTCGACCGCATCGCCAGGAACCGGGAAATGTACCAGCCCTCGATGTCCTCGAGGCGGGCGTCGACATAGACGGAGAAGTCGAACAGGTCCGAGACCATCAGCGCCGGCCCGGTCTGCAACACGTTCAGACCCTCGAGAATGAGGATGTCCGGATGACGGATGACCTGCTCCTCGCCGGGCACGATGTCGTAGAGCAGATGCGAGTACACCGGTGCGCATGCGTAGTCGGCACCAGACTTCACCGCGGTGACGAACCGCATGAGCGCCCTGCGGTCGTAACTTTCCGGAAAGCTCTTGCGGTGCATGAGATTGCGGCGGGCCAACTCGGCGTTGGGGTAGAGGAAACCGTCCGTGGTGACCAGGTCGACGCGGGCGTGGTCGCCCCAGCGGGCCAACAGCGCCTGCAGCACCCGGGCAGTGGTGGACTTGCCGACGGCCACGCTGCCCGCGACGCCGATGATGAACGGCACCGGCCGGTCCGGGTTCTGCTGCGGTTCGCCGAGGAACTCCGCCGTCGCGGCGAACAACCGCTGCCGTGCGGCCACCTGCAGGTGGATCAGTCGGGCCAACGGCAGATACACCTCTTCGACCTCGAGGAGGTCGAGTTTCTCGCCGATACCCCGAAGCTTCTTCAGCTCGCCTTCGGTCAGCTTCAGCGGCGTCGACATCCGCAGCGCACCCCACTCGGTGCGGTCGAACTCGACGTAGGGGCTCGGTTCGCTCAGCCGCGCCATGCGGTCAGTCTTGCAGCACGGGCTCATGCGTGAACGTCTGGGGCGATCCGATTAGCGTGGCAGGCATGGAGCCCGACACCTTCATCCGCGAGTATCTGCTCCTCGGTCTGCGCTTCGACCGCGTGGAGCACGGCTACGTCGACTCCTTCACCGGTGACCCCGCACTACGGCGCGCGGTGGCCGACGAGGCCGCCCCTGACCCCGCAGATCTGGCCCGCCAGGCCCGGCGACTGCTGGCCGCACTGCCCGACACGCCGCGCACCGGTGGGTTCGACGAAGCGCGCGCCGACTATCTCGCCGCGCATCTGCGGGCGCTGGAGCTGGCCGGGCGCAAGTTCGGCGGCGAAGACGTCAAGTTCCTCGACGAGGTCGAGGCGTACTTCGACGTGCGGATCGCCAAAGGCGATCCGGATGCCTACCGCCAGGCGCACGTCGCGCTGGACGAGGCGCTCGGCGGCACCGGGCCGCTGGCCGAGCGGATCCGGGCGCACCGCGTCGCCGACGAGATCCCGCCCGAGCGGCTCGAGGAGTGCATCCACGCGTTCTCCAGCGCGTTGCGCGACCGGGTTCGGGCCATGTATCCGCTGCCCGATTCGGAGACCGTCACCTACCAGGTCGTCACCGACAAACCGTGGTCGGGATTCAACTACTACCTGGGCGACTACCGGTCGACGGTCGCGGTGAACGCGGACCTCAAACAGCAGATGGCCAACCTGCCGCGGCTGGTCGCCCACGAGTCGTATCCGGGTCACCACACCGAGCACTGCCGCAAGGAGGCCGGGCTGGTGGCGGGTAAGGGCCAGATCGAGCAGACCATCTTCCTGGTCAACACGCCGCAGTGTCTGATGGCCGAAGGGCTCGCGGATCTGGCGCTGTACGCGGCGATCGGTCCCGGGCCGGGCGAGGCGACAGGGGATGGGCAGGGCTGGGGGAGTTGGGCATCCGAGATCTACGCAGACCTCGGGTTGCGGTTCGACGGCGCGCGGGCCGAGGCGGTGTCGGCGGCGACGACCGCGCTGGCCGACGTGCGGCAGGACGCGGCGATCATGCTGCACGACGAACACCGCCCGGTGGACGAGGTCGTGGCGTTCCTCCGGCGGTGGCTGCTCGTCGACGACGACCGGGCGCGGCAGATGCTGCGGTTCCTGTCGTCCCCGCTGTGGCGGGCTTACACCAGCACGTACGTCGAGGGGTACCGGCTGCTGCGCGGATGGCTCGATACGCGGCCCTCGGGTGTGGGATTGACCGAGCGGTTCGGGCGGCTGCTCGACGAGCCGTTGATCCCGTCGGCGCTGCGCGTCGTCTGACTCGCCGAGTGTGCGATTTCGGACCGAACGCGCGGGCGGGGTGTGTCAGTTCGCACATCGGAGCGGCAGGTGCCTGATTATCGGGCGGTCGCGCTGCGCGATTACCCTCGACAGCATGACTGCAGACTCCGTGACCTCGTCGGCGGCCGCTCCCGGCGCCGAGTACGCCGACACCGCGAGCGCCGCCTACCAGGCCGCTCTTCGGGTCATCGAGTCCGTCGAGCCCCGGATTGCGGCGGCCACCCGCAAAGAGCTGGCCGACCAACGGGGTTCGCTCAAGCTGATCGCCAGCGAGAACTACGCCTCACCGGCCGTGCTGCTGACCATGGGCACCTGGCTGAGCGACAAATACGCCGAGGGCACCATCGGCCACCGCTTCTACGCGGGCTGCCAGAACGTCGACGTGGTCGAGAGTGTCGCTGCCGAACACGCCCGTGAACTGTTCGGCGCGCCGTACGCCTATGCCCAGCCGCACTCCGGCATCGACGCCAACCTGGTCGCCTTCTGGGCGGTTCTGGCCACCCGCGTCGAGGCCCCCGAGCTCGCCGAGCTCGGCGCCAAGCACGTCAACGACCTGTCCGAGGCGGACTGGGAGACGCTGCGCAACAAGTTGGGCAACCAGCGGTTGCTCGGCATGTCGCTCGACGCCGGCGGTCACCTCACCCACGGTTTCCGCCCCAACATCAGCGGCAAGATGTTCCACCAGCGCAGCTACGGCACTGACCCGGAGACCGGGCTGCTCGACTACGACAAGCTCGCCGCCGCCGCCCGCGAGTTCAAACCGCTGATCCTCGTCGGCGGCTACTCGGCCTACCCGCGACGGGTGAACTTCGCCAAACTGCGCGAGATCGCCGACGAGGTCGGCGCCACGCTGATGGTGGACATGGCGCACTTCGCCGGTCTGGTCGCCGGCAAGGTCTTCACCGGCGACGAGAACCCGGTGCCGCACGCCCACGTCACGACCACCACCACGCACAAATCGCTGCGCGGCCCCCGCGGCGGGCTCGTGCTTGCCCAGCCCGAATACTCCGACGCCGTCGACAAAGGCTGCCCGATGGTGCTGGGCGGACCGCTGTCCCACGTGATGGCCGCCAAGGCGGTCGCGCTCGCCGAGGCCCGTCAGCCGTCGTTCCAGGCGTACGCGCAGCGCGTCGCCGACAACGCCAAGGCGCTCGCGGAGGGCTTCCTCAATCGCGGCGCCCGCCTGGTCACTGGCGGCACCGACAACCACATCGTGCTGCTCGACGTGACCAGTTTCGGACTGACCGGCCGCCAGGCCGAGTCCGCGCTGCTCGACGCCGGCGTCGTGACCAACCGCAATTCGATTCCCGCCGACCCCAACGGCGCCTGGTACACCAGCGGGATCCGGTTCGGCACCCCGGCGCTGACCACCCGCGGCTTCGGTTCAGCGGAGTTCGACCGGGTCGCCGAGCTGGTCGTCGACGTGCTGAACAACACTCAGCCGGCATCGACGGGACCGACCGGGTTCTCCAAGGCCAAGTACACGCTGGCCGACGGAACCGCCGAACGCGTACAGGCGGCGTCGGCCGAGATACTCGCGGCCAATCCGCTCTACCCGGGTCTCACACTTTAGGGACGACGCGCCGTCGCGAAATTTTACGATCCCCACAGGATTGGGTTACTGTAACCGGATGGCACAGAAACCTGTTCCTAATGCGCTCACCGTCGAGCTGGAGCCGGTCGTCAAGGACGAACTGCGGCGCCACCTCGACTCCGAGGACCTGTGGTACGCGCACGACTACGTGCCGTTCGACCAGGGTGAGAACTTCGCGTTCCTCGGCGGTCGGGACTGGGATCGGTCGCAGGTCACACTGCCCGAGCAGATCACCGACGCGCTCGAGATCCTCTTGATCACCAAGGACAACCTCGCCGGCTACCACCGCGAACTCGTCGAGCACTTCATCCTCGAGGAAAAGTGGGGTCGCTGGATCGGCCGCTGGACCGCCGAGGAGCACCTGCACGCCGTCGCGCTGCGCAACTACCTCGTGGTCACCCGCGAGGTGGACCCGGCCGCCAACGAGGACGTGCGCGTCGAGCACGTGATGAATGGCTACCGCGCCGACCGCTTCAGCCAGATCGAGACGTTGGCGTTCATGGCGTTCTTCGAGCGTTCCCACGCCGTGTTCTGCCGCAACCTCGAAGCCCAGATCACCGAACCGGTGCTCAAATCGCTGATCGGCCGCATCGCCGCCGACGAAGAACGCCACGAGATGTTCTTCTCCAACCTGGTGGCGCACTGCCTGCAGAGCCACCGCGACGAGACCGTGGCGGCCATCGCGCAGCGTGCGGCGGAACTCGACGTGGTCGGCGCCGACATCGACGCCTACCGCGACAAGATCGCCGCGATGGCCGAGCACGGCATTTTCGACAAGGGCCGGTTGCGAACCGTCATCTGCGACCGGATCACCGCCTGGGACCTGGCCGACGAGCCGTCGTTGCGCAAGTTCACGAACGCTTAACTTCATGCGCGCCGCGCACCCGGCGCGTCGACGCGGCGCAGTCCCCGCGACGAGAGTAGCGTCGGCTCCGATGGCTAGCGAATTGCTCTGCTGTCCGGGCGGCACCCGATCGTTGCGATCACGAGAGGGCCGGCCCCGGCCCTGGTGCCGCAGTGTCCGCCGACAGGTTCGCGGGGGACCCGCGGATAGCAGGAGCGCTACGTGACCGATTCGCCTCTCCGGACCTACGTGCTCGACACCTCCGTATTGCTGTCTGATCCCTGGGCAGCGACGCGGTTCGCCGAACACGAGGTGGTCGTCCCGCTGGTGGTCATCAGTGAATTGGAAGCCAAACGGCACCACCACGAGCTTGGCTGGTTCGCCCGGCAGGCGTTGCGCCTGCTCGACGACCTCCGACTCCAGTACGGCCGCCTCGATCGGCCCATTCCAGTTGGGGCCGAAGGGGGAACGCTGCACGTCGAGTTGAACCACAGCGACCCGTCGGTGCTGCCGGCCGGGTTCCGCAACGACACCAACGATGCCAGGATCCTCACGGTGGCAGCCAATCTCGCCGCCGATGGGAAACGGGTCACACTGGTCAGCAAGGACATCCCCCTGCGTGTGAAGGCCGGCGCCGTCGGCCTGGACGCCGACGAGTACCACGCCCAGGACGTCGTGGTCTCCGGCTGGACCGGGATGGACGAGATCGACGTGGCGGCCGACGAGGTGGACGCGCTGTTCTCCGACGGCGAGATCGATCTGGCGGCAGCACGGGATCTGCCCTGCCACACCGGTATTCGGCTGCTGGGCGGAACTTCACACGCGCTCGGACGGGTCAACGCCGCCAAACACGTGCAGCTGGTGCGGGGTGATCGCGAAGTGTTCGGCCTTCGGGGAAGGTCGGCCGAACAACGAGTCGCTCTGGACCTGCTGCAGGACGAATCCGTCGGCATCGTCTCGCTCGGCGGGAAGGCCGGCACCGGCAAGTCCGCGCTGGCACTGTGCGCGGGCCTGGAGGCGGTGCTCGAGCGGCGCACACAGCGCAAGGTCGTGGTGTTCCGGCCGCTCTACGCCGTCGGCGGACAGGACCTCGGCTACCTGCCCGGCAGTGAGAGCGACAAGATGGGCCCGTGGGCGCAAGCCGTCTTCGACACCCTCGAAGGGCTCGCCAGCCCCGCGGTGCTCGAAGAGGTGCTCGCCCGCGGCATGCTGGAAGTGCTGCCACTCACCCACATTCGCGGTCGCTCGCTGCACGATTCCTTCGTGATCGTCGACGAGGCGCAGTCGCTGGAACGCAACGTCCTGCTGACGGTGCTGTCCCGCCTTGGCGCCGGGTCGCGGGTGGTGCTCACCCACGACGTCGCCCAGCGCGACAACCTGCGGGTCGGGCGTCACGACGGCGTGGCGGCGGTAATCGAGAAGCTCAAGGGCCATCCGCTGTTCGCCCACATCACGCTGCAGCGCAGCGAACGCTCGCCGATCGCCGCGCTGGTCACCGAGATGCTCGAGGAGATCAGCCCCGGCGCGCTCCCATGACGTGGTGATTTCGGTGCCGAAATCGCGAGTGACCTAAGGCCCTAGCCCGGTGGACCGGCGCTGGCGATGCTGAAGGCATGGTCGATTCCCAGGTCATCCGCGACGCCGTCCAACTGGCCTGCCGCGCGCCGTCATTGCACAACAGCCAACCGTGGCGTTGGGTCGTCGAGGGCGACCAGCTCCGCCTGTTCCTCGACCCGGCGCGACTGTTGCATTCGGCGGACCGCTCCGGCCGCGAAGCTGTGATCAGCTGCGGCGCGGTGCTCGACCATCTGCGCGTCTCGTTGGCTGCCGCCGGATGGACCGCGCACATCGACCGGCTGCCGGACCGTAACCATCGCGACCACTTGGCGACCGTCACCGTGACACCGATGGAGTTCGTCACCGAGGCGGATCGCCGGCGCGCGGACGCGATCCTCTTGCGTCGCACCGACCGCCTGCCCATGGCGACCGTGCCCGACTGGGAGTCCTTCGAGCCGTTGATGCGCGCCCGCCTCGAGTCCGACGTCCAACTCGACGTCCTGCCCGACGACGTCCATCCCGAGCTCGCCGAGGCCTCGCAGCTGACCGAGGCGCTGCGCCTCTACGACTGCTCCTACCATGCCGAACTGGGCTGGTGGACAGCACCGTTCGAGATCGGCGAAGGCATCCCGCAGAGCTCGCTGGTGTCCGCCGCCGAGAGTGAACGCGTCGACCTGGGCCGCAGCTTCACCGTCACCCGGGGCGGCGAGCGGCGGCCGACCATCGAGGGGGACCGCGCCACCATCGTGGTGCTGTCCACCGACGGCGACGATCGCCTCGACGCGTTGCGCAGCGGTGAGGCGATGTCGGCGGTCCTACTCGAGGCCACCATGGCCGGATTGGGTACCTGCACTGTGACCCACGTGACCGAACTGCCGTCCAGCCGCGCGCTGGTCGGCGGGCTGCTCGAGCGGGCGGCGCGGCCGCAGGTGCTCATCCGCATCGGGTTGGCCCCCGCCGTCGAGCAGGTGCCGCCTCCCACGCCACGCAGGCCGCTCGAGCACGTCCTGCAGTTCGTCCGGCACGAGGTTTGCGATCGGCCGCGTGGGTTGTGACACTGTCGACCATGGTCCGGGTCTTTCTGGTCGACGACCACGAGGTGGTGCGTCGTGGGCTCACCGACCTGCTGAGCGCCGACCCGGAACTCGACGTGGTGGGCGAAGCCGATTCGGTGGCCTCGGCGCTGGCCCGCATCCCCGCACTGCAACCCGACGTCGCGGTTCTCGACGTGCGGCTGCCCGACGGCAACGGCATCGAACTGTGCCGGGATCTGCTCGCACGGCTACCGGACCTGCGGTGCCTGATGCTGACCTCGTTCACCTCCGACGAGGCGCTGCTCGACGCGATCCTCGCCGGTGCCAGCGGATTCGTCGTCAAAGACATCAAGGGGATGGAACTGGCCAAGGCGATCAAGGACGTCGGGGCCGGGCGCTCGCTGCTGGACAACCGCGCCGCCGCCGCGCTGATGTCCAAGCTGCGCGGCGACGCCGAACGGTCGGATCCGCTGTCGGGGCTGTCCGCCCAGGAACGGGTGCTGCTCGACCTGCTCGGTGAGGGCCTGACCAACAAGCAGATCGCCGCGCGGATGTTCCTGGCGGAGAAGACGGTCAAGAACTACGTGTCGCGGCTGCTGACCAAACTGGGTATGGAACGGCGCACCCAGGCCGCGGTGTTCGTGTCGAAGCTCGATCGCCCCACACGCGACGACGGCTAGGTTGCAGGGGTGACCGAGCCGGTCGGACCCGACGAATCCGCGGACCACGTCCCCTGCGCGACACTCTGTCCGGGTTGCGGCTGCGGGAACTGCTCACCGAGGTGCAGGACCGCATCGATCAGCTCGTCGAAGGGCGCGATCGCCTCGACGGGCTGGTCGAAGCCATGCTCGTCGTCACCGCGGGTCTCGACCTGGACGTCACGCTGCGCACCATCGGGCACACCGCGATCCAGCTTGGCGGCGGCGCGCCGGGGGCGACCCGCCTGCGTCAGCGCGTCGACCAGGCGATCGGGCAGTTCGCCGGCGCCGGATTGCACGCCACCAGTCAGTTCGTCGGACCGCTCTCGGTGGTCGACGCGACGCTGGCCGACCATGCCGAGGCGGTCGTGCGCGAAGCGGTGAGCAATGCCGTCCGGCACGCCGATGCCACCGAGTTGACAGTGCGGGACACCGTCGCCGACGACCTGTGCATCGAGGTGGCCGACAACGGCCGCGGCATCGACGGGTCGATCACCGAGAGCGGACTGCACAACTTGCGCACCAGGGCGGACGACGCTGCCGGCATATTCACCGTCGGCGGCAGGGCCGGCGGCGGAACGCTGTTGCGGTGGTGCGCGCCGCTGCCCTGATCAGACCGACAGCGGGCCCCGCGGTGTGGCGGGCAGTGTGTCCGCCTCCTCGGGCGCCCAGCCGATGCGGAGCAGCATCTGCGGGTGGGCCTGCGACTCGAAGATCTCCTCGCGCAACGTCGCCCGGGTCTCGGGCACCTCCAGCGGTTCGGTGACCGGGCATCCGGCCAGGCCGATCGACGCCGCCGTGAGCAGCACCACGCTGGTCGCCTCCCCGGCGCGTAACCGGGCCAGTGCATCGTCGTCCCGGGTGCCCAGCGCTAGGATCGCCGCGTTGTCGGGGTCGTCGGCGGACGGCGACGGAGCAGCCATCGGGGTGTCGGCGAACAGTCGTGTTGGTGCCGCGGCGGCGATGTCGGCCGGCGCGACGTTGGCCTCCGGAACGCCGGCCACCGACCCGTGCCGGAAGCTCCATCTGGTGAGCTCGTGCAGGTAGGCGTCATCGTGCAGGTGTTCACGCACCGCGCGGTCCACGGCGGTGTGCAGCCCGGTCAGCGACTCCACCCGGCGCAGCGACACCCCGCCCCGCGCCGCGCGTGCCCCCATAACGGCGATGTCGGCGGGGGAGACCTCGCGGCTGACGTAGCGCCTGCGGTCGGTGCGCCGGCGCGGTATTGCCGCGGCGAGCGCCAGGTCGGGTTCGGTCGGTGGGCGCGGGGAAAACGTCAGCTTCGCAAGGTGATCGGGGTCCGAGGGTTCGGGGAACCGGTGCACACGCGCCTGCCAGCCGAGCGCCGCGAGCGCGACGACGGCGTGGTGTAGCGTCGCACCGCAACTGAGCATGAAGTCGCGGCCGCCGGGGTCGACGTGATGCAGACGAAGATCGGGCACGGCGAGCAGATCCAGCTGGTCGGCGCCGACCTGCCAACGCCATGGCCGGCTGTTGTGCACCGACGGGGCCCGTACCGCCGACGCCAGCGCGGTACGCAACGTCTCGGCGTCGGGGCGCGTGGTCACCGCTCGAGAATGGTCCCGCCGAGCACAGGGACGGTAGGGCACAAAGGCCTGTATGTGATCCGAAGGCCGGAGCGCAGCCATGGTGACGGCCTCACGGTCACCGAATCGCCACTCAGTCGCCGTCCTTGACCTTCGCCATCGCGAGCACGTCGAGGCGCCGGTCGAGTTCCTCCTCGGAGAGCTTGTCGCCGATCAGCCCGCGGTCGATGACCGTCTGGCGGATCGTCTTCTTCTCTTTGAGTGCCTCCTTGGCGACCTTGGCCGCCTCCTCGTAACCGATCGCCGAATTCAGCGGCGTCACGATCGACGGCGACGACTCCGCCTGCTCGCGCATGTGCGCCTCGTTGGCCACCAGCCCGTCGATACAACGCCCGGCGAACAACCGCGACACGTTGGTCAGCAGCTTGAACGACTCGAGCAGGTTGCGGGCCATCATCGGGATGTACACGTTGAGCTCGAACGCGCCGGCCGCGCCACCCCAGGCGACGGCGGCGTCGTTGCCGACCACCTGGGCGGCGACCTGCGTGACCGCCTCGGGCAGGACGGGGTTGACCTTGCCCGGCATGATCGAGCTGCCCGGCTGCAGATCCGGCAGCTGGATCTCGGCCAGCCCGGTCAGCGGACCGGAGCCCATCCAGCGGATGTCGTTGGCGATCTTGGTCAGCGACACCGCGATCACGCGCAGCGCACCGGACGCCTCGACCATCCCGTCGCGGGCGGCCTGGGCCTCGAAAGAGTTTTTCGCCGTGGTCAATTCGCCGAGGCCGGTCTGGTCGACGAGCACCTCGACGACCTTGGCGCCGAAGCCGTCCGGGGCGTTGAGTCCGGTGCCCACGGCGGTACCGCCGATGGCCAGCTCACCGAGCCGGGGCAGCGTCGCGCGCACCCTCTCTATACCGGCCTCGATCTGACGGGCGTACCCGCCGAACTCCTGGCCCAGCGTCACCGGCACCGCATCCATCAGGTGCGTGCGCCCGGACTTCACCACGGTGCGCCACTGCCGCGCCTTTCCGGCCAGTGACTCGTGCAGCACCTCCAGCGCCGGGATCAGGTGGCGGACAGCGGCTTCGGTGGCCGCGATGTGGGTGGCGGTCGGGAACGTGTCGTTGGAGCTCTGCGACATGTTCACGTCGTCGTTGGGGTGCACGGTGACCCCGCCGGCCGCCGCGATCGACGCGATGACCTCGTTGGTGTTCATGTTCGAGCTGGTGCCCGAACCGGTCTGGAACACGTCGATCGGAAATTGGTCGTCGTGCTGCCCGTCGGCGATCTCGGCGGCCGCGGCGATGATCGCGTCCGCCTTCTCCGGGGCGAGCAGTCCGAGGTCCTTGTTCACCTGTGCGCAGGCACCTTTGAGCAGCCCGAGCGCGCGGATCTGGGTGCGCTCCAGACCACGGCCCGAGATCGGGAAGTTCTCGACGGCCCGCTGGGTCTGAGCCCGCCACAGCGCATCCCTGGGCACGCGAACCTCGCCCATGGTGTCGTGCTCGATGCGGTACTCGGTGTTCTGGTCGACAGCGCTGTCGGCGGTCATGATGCCCTTCTGATCGGTTACGGCAGCGGATAGGCGGCGTTGCTGTCGCCGGTGAAGTCGACAGCGGAGTATTCGTTGAGTTTGGACAGGCGGTGATACGCTTCGATCATGCGGACCGTGCCCGACTTCGACCGCATCACGATCGACTGGGTGGTGCAGCCGCCGCCGAAGTAGCGAACACCCTGCAGCAGGTCGCCGTCGGTGACGCCGGTGGCGCAGAAGAACACGTTTTCCCCGGACACCAGGTCCTCGGTCGTGAGCACCCGGTCGGTGTCGTGGCCGGCGTCGACGGCCTGCTGGCGTTCCTCGTCGTCCTTGGGGGCGAGCTGGGCGTGGATGGCACCACCCATGCAGCGGATGGCGGCGGCGGTGATGATGCCCTCGGGAGTGCCGCCGATACCGGCCAGCATGTCGGTGCCGGAGTTGGGTCGGCACGCCGAGATCGCGCCCGCGACGTCACCGTCGGAGATGAGCCGGATGCGCGCCCCGGCGTCCCGGACGTCGGCGATGAGTTGTTCGTGACGCGGCCGGTCGAGAATGCAGACCGTCACGTCGCGCACCGACAGGCCCTTGACCTTGGCGACGGCGCGCACGTTCTCGCCGATCGGTGCGGTGATGTCGATGGCGTCGACGGCGTCCGGGCCCACGGCGATCTTGTTCATGTAGAACACCGCTGACGGGTCGAACATCGCACCGCGTTCGGCCACCGCGAGTACCGAGATCGCGTTGGGCATGCCTTTGCTCATCAGCGTGGTGCCGTCGATCGGGTCGACGGCGAAGTCGCAGTCCGGCCCGTCGCCGTTGCCGACCTCTTCGCCGTTGTAGAGCATCGGGGCGTTGTCCTTCTCGCCCTCTCCGATCACCACGATGCCGCGCATGGAGACCGAGTTGACCAGCTCGCGCATGGCATCGACGGCCGCACCGTCGCCGCCCTCTTTGTCTCCGCGCCCTACCCAGCGGCCCGCCGCCATGGCGCCGGCTTCGGTGACGCGGACAAGTTCGAGGGCGAGGTTGCGGTCCGGGGGTTCGCGGCGTCGCGATGAGCCGCTTGCGCGAACGGCATCGGGGTCAGCAGGCATGCCGATGATTGTCCCAGAAGCCGGTCACTATCGGGGAGCTGGGATACTGGCACCTATGAGCGTCGACCCCGGGCGGCCGGAACCGCCCCCGCAGGAGTGGTCCGGGCCTGCGCCCAAGGAGGCCAAGCCGCGGGCGTTTCAGGACGGCCGAGACATGTTCTGGTCACTGGCCCCGTTGGTCGTGGTGTGCATCGTGCTGGCGGGTCTGCTGGGGATGTGCTCCTTCCAGGGCCGGGGCCCGACCGAGGGTCCCGCACCCTCCTATGACGCGCCGGCCGCACTGCAGGCGGACGCAGACGCCCTCGAGATCCCGGTCCGCCTGCCCGCGCTGCCGGACGGCTGGAGGTCGAACTCGGGCGGCCGATCGGGCATCGAGGCGGGCGCCCTGGACCCGGGCACCGGGGCGCCGACGCGCGCGGTGGTCTCGAGGGTCGGCTATCTGGCTCCGAGCGGTAGATACCTGAGCCTCACCCAGAGCAACGCCGAGGAGGAGCAGCTCGTCGAGTCCATCACCCCGGGACTGGTCGCCTCCGGCGCGCAGGACGTCGACGGTGTGGGCTGGGTGGTCTACCAAGGCGGTGAGGGCATCGAGCCGGTGTGGACGACGCGCCTACCCGACTCCGCCCAGATCGCCATCACCGGCGCCGGCAACCCCGACGAGTTCCGTACGCTGGCGGCCGCGACACAGCGGCAGCAGCCACTGACACCGAGGTAGGCGAGAGGACGACGCACATGACCGCACGCAAGCCAGGAGTCGCCGCCGGGGCGGCTCCGCAGTCAGACCTCACGGGCTGGACCGCCGAACCGTTCACCGCCGCCGGCTACACCCACGACGTCTACCGCAAGGGCGACGGCCCCGGCGTCGTCCTCATCCCCGAGATGCCCGGGTTGCACCCGCACGTGCTGGCGCTGGGCAACCATCTGGTCGACAACGGGTTCACCGTCGCGGCCCCGTCGCTGTTCGGCACGCCCGGTGCGCCGGCGATGCGGCCCGGCATGGCTGCTGTGCTGCTCAAGGGCTGCGTGTCCAAGGAGTTCGCCGCGTTCGCGACCAACGCCGACCGCCCGGTGGCACACTACCTTCGCGCACTGGCCCGCGACCTCAACGCCCGCACCCCGGGCAAGGGCGTCGGCGTCATCGGGCAGTGCTTCACGGGCGGTTTCGCGCTGGCCGCCGCCGTCGACGACAGCGTGCTGGCGCCCGTGCTCAGCCAGCCGGCGCTGCCGCTGCCGGTCACGCCCAAGCACCGGCGCGATCCCGGACTGTCCGAAGGCGAACTGCGGATCATCGAACAGCGCGCCGCCGAGGACGGGTTGTGCGCACTCGGGTTGCGGTTCAGCAAGGACATGTTGTCGCCGGGGGAACGGTTCAGCACGCTCAAGGCTCGGTTGGGCGACGCGTTCGAGGTCATCGAGATCGACTCGGCCAAGGGAAATCCGCACGGGATCTCGCCGGCTGCCCATTCGGTGCTCACCGACCAGATCCGTGAGGTCGACGGTCACCCCGCCTACGAAGCCCGTAAGCGGGTCGTCGAGTTCCTCACCCAGCGGCTGGTCGAGGCGTAGCGGCCGGCTGCCGTCGGCCGAACCGCTCCCGCACCCAACGCCACCACCGTGGCGTGTCCGCGGGCCGTGGCGCGGTGTCGTCGTCCGCGGTCAACGGAACACCCCGGTAGACCGCCAGATACACGCTGATCGTGGTGACGATGATGATCATCATCACCGGGCCCAGCACGATGCCCCAGAACCCGAACATCGCGATGCCCGAGAACACCGCGAGCAGCATCAGCGCCGGGTCCAGGCGCGCCGCCCTCGGAACCAGGATGGGCCGCAGGAAGTTGTCGATGTTGGTGACCGCGATGAGGTGGAATCCCACGACGAAGAGTCCCCCGACCACGTTGCCGAACAGCGCCATCCCGATACCGAACGGGATGGTGACCACGCCGCTGCCGAGCGGGATCACCGACAGCGTGCTCAAGATGACGGCGAAGAAGAAGATGCCCTCGTGGAAACCCGCGACATAGATCGAGATGGCGCCGGCCACGCCCTGTGCCACCGCGATGACGAACTGACCCATGACCGTGCCGCGCACCATCGCGCCGGTCTTCTCCAGGTACAGATCGGTGATCTCTTCGCCCAGCGGATTGAGCTGTCCGATCAGCGTGCGCAGTTGGTCTCGTTTGGTGAGCAGTGAGATGAACACATAGAGGAAGATCATCGTCGCCGCGAGCGCGCCCACCACGCCGCCCAGCGCGCCCTGCAGCACCGCGAGCAGCCACTCGCCGACGCGCTGCGACACGGTCACCACACCGTTGCGCAACGTGTCGGGGGTGACGTGGATGTCGAGATAGGGCAATTCGGCGGCGGTGTCGTTGACCACCTCGAGGGCGCGGTCGCCCAGGGTGCTGACGTCGGTCTCCTCCATCCACTGGCTGACGGTGTCAACCATCTGGGTGATCTCGACGATCGCCAAGAACACCACCAGGCTGACCGGGACGATCACGACGAGGACCGCGGCCAACAGCGTCAACGTCGCCGACAAACCGGTGCCGAGCCGTCGCTGAAGCCGTTCGTAGAGCGGTGCGAACAGGTAGGCCGCCACAGCGGCCACCACGATGAGAATGAAGAAGGCGCGCAGGAAGTACGCCCCGAAGGCGATGCCCAACACGGTGAACACCGCGAGCGCGCGTTGCTGCGTGGAGGTCAGGCGCCTGCCGATGTCGTCAGGCGCCCGCTCGTCTCCGGTCGACACGGCAGCACCCTATCCCGAGTCCGCGAGGGGTGACTCTGCGACTCGACGTGATCCGGTTGCGTCGTCAATCGTCGATGTCGCGTTCAGCCAATGCCGACTCGATGCGCTGACGGGCCCCGGCTAAGTGCTGCTCACAGCATCGGGCCAGTTCCTCGCCGCGTTCCCAGAGCTTCAGCGACGCATCGAGATCGAGGCCGCCCTGTTCTAGCTGCTGCACGACGGCGACGAGTTCGTCGCGCGCCTCTTCGTACCCCAAATCGCTAATGGGCTTCATCGGTTCCCTCACTCACCGCTGTGATCGCACCGTCGGCCACCCGGATGCGCAGGCGCGTACCCGCCGGCGCATCAGCAGTCGTCCGCAGCACATGGGTATCGGGCATCGTCTGGACGACCGCGTAGCCGCGCGCCAGGGTGGCGGCCGGGCCCAGGGTCGTCAGCCGGGCGGTGAGGTGGCCGACCCGTTCTGTCTCCACCGTGAGCATCCGCTTGACGTCGCGGCGCGCGGCGGACCGGGCGCGGCGCACCTCGTCGGCGCGGGCATCGATCGCCTGCAGGGGACGGGCCAGCACCGGCCGGCTCCGCAACTGGTCGAGGTGGTGCTGTTCGCGGTGCACCCAGTGACGCAGGGCGCGGGCGCTGCGGCGGCGCAGGTCGGCGACGAAGGCCTGTTCGGCCGCGGCGTCGGGCACGACCCGTTTGGCGGCGTCGGTGGGGGTGGCGGCGCGCAGGTCGGCGACCAGGTCGCAGAGCGGGTTGTCGGGTTCGTGGCCGACGGCGCTGATCACCGGGGTGGTGCACCCGGCGATCTCCCGGCACAGCGTCTCGTCGGAGAACGGCAGGAGATCCTCGACACTGCCGCCGCCCCGGGCCAGCACGATGACGTCCACGCCCGGATCCCGGTCCAGTTCGCGAAGCGCGCCGACGATCTGCGGCACCGCATTGGGGCCCTGCACGATGGTGTTGCGGACGGCGAACCGGACCGCGGGCCACCGGTTCGCCGCGACCGTCATCACGTCGCGCTCGGCGTGGCTGGCCCGGCCGGTGATCAGGCCGACCGTGCCGGGCAGGAACGGAATGGGTCGCTTGAGCCGGGAATCGAAGAGTCCTTCGGCGTCGAGCAGCCGGCGCAGGCGGTCGATCCGGGCCAGCAGCTCCCCGATGCCGACGGCCCGGATCTCGCTGATCCGCAGGCTGAACGAGCCGTTGCGGGTGTAGAACTGCGGCTTGCCAAGCACGACGACCTGGGCGCCTTCCGCCAGCGGCACCGGGGCGTTCGCAACGAGGTCACGCGGGCAGCTCATCGACAGCGACATGTCGGCGGCGGGGTCGCGTAGCACCATCCAGGCCGTCGTCTGGCGGACCTTCAGCTCGGTGAGCTGGCCTTCGATCCACACCATGCCCAGCCGGTCGATGTACTTGGCTACCCGGGTGGCGACAGCCCGGACCGGCCACGGGTTGTCGGGTGAGCGGCCCTGCTCGTCAGTCACTTCCCGGCCCGCCGGGGTGCTCACTTCGCCGTGGCGCGGGTGATCCGGTTGGCCAGCAGGGTGAGGAATGGTGCGCGTGAGCGGGTGGCGCCCTCGTAGGCGAGCAGCGCCTCGAGATCGTCGACCCCCAGCGACGGCAGCCGCGCGCGCAGCTGCGCCAGGGTCAGCGACTCGTAGTCCAGCTCAATGACGATCGCCGGGGTTTGGGTCGCCGCCGATGCACGCCGCGGCGTGCTCGATTCGCCGTCCTGCGACGTCTCCGGTTCACCGCTGGTAAACAGTGCGAACCGTCCCTCGGTGCGCCGTTCGCCGTCGCCCCCCGCTGCCCCGGAATCGGCGTCGTCCTCGTCGAACGTGGCCCACTCGGGCTGCTCGTCCTTGGGTGGGAAGAGGTTCTCCAAGGTTTCGTCGCCCTTGTTCACCAGGTCGGCGAGGTTCTGCTGCAGATGGATCACGATGCTCGCGACCTGACTGGCCACGGTCATCGGATACATCAGGATGGTGTGTGGCAGCTTGCGGGTTTCCTCGACCGCGGTGGCGGCGGCGCCGACCAGCAGGCGAACCCCATAGGGTGCGGTAGCCATGCCGACAGCCTACGGCCGGGCGGACGGCGACATCGGTCAGTACCCTGGGTGTCATGCCGTCGACGATCAACATGGGGATTCCGGGCGCGTCCAGCTCGGTGACGGGCGGCGTCTCCGGTAAGCGAGTTCTGCTGGCGGAGCCGCGCGGTTACTGCGCCGGCGTGGACCGCGCGGTGGAGACCGTGGAGCGCGCACTCGAGAAGCACGGCGCTCCCGTCTACGTGCGCCACGAGATCGTGCACAACCGCTACGTCGTGGAGACCCTCGCCAAGGCCGGCGCCGTATTCGTGGAGCAGACCGACGAGGTACCCGAGGGTGCCATCGTCGTCTTCTCCGCCCACGGGGTCGCGCCGACCGTGCACGTCGAGGCGGCCGCCCGCAACCTGAAGACGATCGACGCCACCTGTCCGCTGGTGACGAAGGTGCACAACGAGGCCAAGCGCTTCGCCCGCGACGACTACGACATCCTGCTCGTCGGCCACGAGGGCCACGAGGAGGTGGTCGGTACCGCCGGCGAGGCACCTGACCACGTCCAAGTCGTCGACAACCCCGACGCGGTGGACAAGGTCACCGTACGCGACCCGAACAAGGTCATCTGGCTGTCCCAGACCACGCTGAGCGTCGACGAGACGATGGAGACGGTGCGCCGGCTGCGGGAGAAGTTCCCGACGCTGCAGGATCCCCCCAGCGACGACATCTGCTACGCCACCCAGAACCGCCAGGTCGCCGTCAAGGCGATGGCCCCGGAGTGTGACCTGGTCGTCGTCGTCGGCTCGAAGAACTCGTCGAACTCGGTGCGGTTGGTCGAGGTGGCCCTCGGCGCCGGGTCGGACGCGGCGCACCTGGTCGACTACGCCGAGGACATCGACCCGGCGTGGCTCCATGGTGTCACCACGGTCGGCGTCACCTCCGGGGCGTCGGTGCCCGAGGTACTGGTGCGCGGCGTGCTCGACCGGCTCGCCGAGTACGGTTTCGCCACCGTGCAGCCGGTGACCACCGCCAACGAGACACTGGTGTTCGCCCTGCCCCGGGAGATCCGTCCCGCCCGCAGCTGAGCCGTTCCCTGGGCTGGGCGTGTTCTTCTTCCTGTTCGGCGGCCTCAGCACCAAGCAGCAGTACCTCGGCGCCGGGCAGACCCGCACCTGTCCGCGCTGCCACAACACCACGCAATGGACGCGGATGCGTCAGTCGCGGGCTGAAGGCCAGACGTCGTACTCCCAGGCGTCGGCTTCCCAGCTGCGTCGCGCACGGGTGCGGCTGTGGTCCCCGGTGCGCTCGTCGTCGTCCTCCGCGCCGCGGTAGCGCACCCGCGAGACCGGGTGGTAGCTCGAGCTGCCGTTGGGAGTGTGCGGTTCCAGCGGCCCATAGGGCTCGTACGGTTGGTAGCCCTCGACGCGGCTGCGGCGTTCCGACCGCCGTTCGGGCCGTTCATAGGTGGAGCGGCGTTGCGGCGGCATCTTGCGGGCCTCGCGCGGTTCGCGGGTCTCCCGGGCTTCACGCGACGCCTGGGCACGGGGCCGCCGGCGCGGCTCGGGGGTGTCCGGGGTGCGCGGCGTCGAGCGGGACCGGCGCGGTCGGTCGACGACCGGTTCGATGATCTCGGTCTCGGGCGGGCGGCTGTGCCGCGAACGTGACGGCGTGCGTTCGGCCGGTTTGCGTGCCGCTGCGCCGCGTGCGGTGTCACGGCCCGAACGTGTCCGCTCGGCGGCTGGTCTGGCGGTGCGCCGTGGCCGTTGGGCGCCGCGGCTGCGGGGTGGCGGCTCGTGGTCTGCGGCGTCGTCGGTGGCGGGTGCGGCGGGTGCGGCGAGGACGCCGGACACCTTGCGCTTGAGCTTCGAGACCAGTCCGCTGGCCGCCGCAGTTGTAGGACCCGCCTCGGATTTTTCCTTGGTGGCGGCCGTCGCCGATGTGGCCGTCGCCCGGCGCGACGACATCCCCAGATACCAGCGGCCCATCCCGACGAGCAGGGTCGCCGCGGAGGTGAAGAACATCAGCGGGAACCGCTCGATGAGCGGATACCCGCAGTTGATCGCCAGGTCCTTGAGGCCGTGGATCTCAGAGCTGTGGAATAGGAAGTACGCGCCCGGCACGGTGACGAACAGCAGCAGCGGCGGCTGGATCACCGCGGTGAAGATGCCCGACTGGCGGACGGCGAGTACGGCGAGCAGGCAGCCGAGCACGTAGCAGGCAGAGAAGACGAAACCGAGCTCTCGGCTGCCCGAACCGGCGTCGAAGGCGAAACCGACCGCGGTGACGGTGAACGCGAGCACCACTGCACCCCACCACGGCAGCCCCGGGAGAAAGGGGTGCACAGAGCGGTGGTCGGCCGGCACTGCCGACCGTGCGCGCTGTCCTGACACAGGTAGACCGTACCGGCTGATCTCCACTGCGTGTGTCCAGCGCGCGCGGGCGTGCCCCGCGCGCTCTGGCAGACTGTGGTCCCTGTGGGGCTCAACCTGGGAATCGTCGGACTGCCGAATGTCGGTAAGTCGACTCTGTTCAACGCGCTGACGCGCAACGACGTGCTCGCGGCGAACTACCCGTTCGCGACGATCGAGCCCAACGAGGGTGTGGTTGCGCTGCCGGATCCCCGGCTCGACGTGCTGGCGAAGATCTTCCATTCCGACAAGATTGTGCCTGCGCCGGTGACGTTCGTCGACATCGCCGGCATCGTGAAGGGCGCTTCCGAGGGCGCCGGGCTGGGTAACAAGTTCCTGGCCAACATCCGCGAATGTGACGCTGTCTGTCAGGTGGTGCGCGTGTTCGCCGACGACGACGTCGTCCACGTCGACGGCAAGGTGGATCCCGAATCCGACATCGAGATCGTCGAGACGGAGCTGATCCTCGCCGACATGCAGACGCTGGAGAAGGCCGTGCCGCGGCTCGAGAAGGAAGTCCGCACGCACAAGGACCGCAAGCCGGTACTCGATGCGGCGGTCACGGCGCAGGAGGTGCTGAATTCGGGTACGACGCTGTTCGGGGCCGGAACGGACGTCAGCCTGCTGCGCGAGCTCAACTTGATGACGACCAAACCGTTCCTGTACGTGTTCAACGCCGATGAGACGGTGCTGACCGACGAGGCCCGCAAGGCCGAACTGCGCGAGCTGGTGGCCCCGGCGGACTGCGTGTTCCTCGACGCGAAGATCGAGGCAGAACTGCAGGAACTCGACGACGAGTCGGCGGCGGAGCTGCTCGAGTCGATCGGCCAGACCGAACGCGGACTCGATGCGCTGGCGCGCGCCGGGTTTAACACCTTGAAGCTGCAGACCTTCCTGACGGCCGGGCCCAAGGAGTCACGGGCGTGGACGATCCACCAGGGCGACACCGCGCCGAAGGCCGCCGGAGTGATCCACTCCGACTTCGAGAAGGGGTTCATCAAGGCGGAGATCGTGTCCTTCGACGATCTGGTGGAAGCCGGCGCGATGGCGGCTGCCAAGGCGGCGGGCAAAGTCCGCATGGAGGGCAAGGACTACGTGATGGCCGACGGTGACGTGGTGGAGTTCAGGTTCGGACAAGCGTCTAAGACCAAGCAGTAGGCGTCGGAATCGGGCGGAAAGATCACACTCCGGCGAGCGCCATCGCCCGCCCGTTGGTGATGGCCGGGACGACCACGTCGCGCAGGTAAGTGCACTTCGGTGACGACCAGTTGCCGCGCGACGGATGTCGCAGGGACACCCAGACGAATCCGTTGCCGTTCAGATTGCAGGCCTTCACATTTACCGCTACCGACCGGTTGGCCCCGAGGGCCGCGGCGACGGGCTCGCCGGCTCGCCGATCAGCGAGTGCGCCATCACGCGACGGGTCCACAGGAGGTGGCGGGGGAGATACCGCGATCAGCGCGCCCTGCGGGGACATCACCACGTCGTTGCGGTTGGACACCGGCTATGGGTGAGGTGGTGCATCATCGTGACCATGCCGTCCATACCCGCCCCCGCGGGGACATCCGTGCGCAAGGTCGCCGAGTTCTCCGGATCGAGGCGCCCGCGGTGGCAGGCGAGTTATCCGCGCCGCCCGAGGGATCCGACACCTTGCGCCACTTTCGGCCGCTCGACAGCCGGCGCGTCCCGGTGTCAGCCGACGACAGCGACGCCGACATTGCGCGGCCTGTCGGTCGCCGTGCGCGGTACCGACGAACCCGCCGGCCGAGACCTCAACTCGCACCACCGTCGAAAGGACCCATTCATGGCGCCCACGCTCGAATACCGCGACCAGATCGCCGTGCTGACGCTCGGAGACGACGAGAACCGGCTCTCTCCGGGCTGGCTCGACGCCGTCAACGAGAAACTGGATGACATCGAGGAAGATGCTCACGGCCTCGTCACCACCGGGCTGGGGAAGTTCTACTCCAACGGTCTGGACCTCGACTGGCTGACGGCGAACGGTGAACGAACTCAGTGGTACGTCGGTCGAGTGCAGGAACTGTTCAGCCGCATCCTGACGTTTCCGCGGCCCACCGTCGCCGCCGTGAACGGCCATGCCTTCGGGGCGGGCTCCATGCTGGCGATCGCGCACGACTACCGCGTCATGCGCGTCGACCGAGGCTATTTCTGCTTTCCGGAGGTCGACATCAACATCCCATTTACTGTCGGCATGGCCGCAATGATCCAGGCCAAGCTCTTGCCGCAGACCGCCGTCACCGCGATGACCACCGGACACCGCTACGGCGGTCCGGAAGCAGTCAGCGCCGCGCTGGTCGACGAGACCGCCCCCGAACCGGAAATCGTCACTGCGGCAGCCGCTCGGCTCCAACCCATCATCGGCAAGGACCCGGGCACGTTGAGCAAGATCAAGTCGACGATGTACGCCAGTGTCACCGCAGCACTGCGCACAGAACAGTAGCCGACTCCTGCTCGGTCAGGCCGTATCCGAAGACGACCACACCCAGCTCACCGGGCCGTTGCGGCGCACCAGGAAGTTCTTGTCCTGCCGGACTGCCCAGGCAAGAGTGGGTCGCCGCGACGCCTGGCGGTCACCGGCTGACGAAACCGACGACAGCGTCGGTGAACGCGTCATTGTCGTCACCGGCAGCGGTGTGCCCGGCTCCGGACAGCTCGACGAGCTCCGCATCGGGCACCAGGCGCAGGAACTCCTCCACCCCTTCGGAACTGACCACGTCGGAGAGCTTGCCACGGATGAGCAGAATCGGAATGGTCAGCTCCACCGCGGCCTGCTCGAGCTTCTCGACCCGGATGAGCGGGTCGTCGCCGGGTTTGGTCAGGAATGCCGGATCCCAGTGCCAGTACCACCGCCCGTCGCGCTGGCGCAGATTCTTCTTGAGCCCCTCCGGGCTCTTCGGTTTGGGCCGGTGCGGCAGGTAGGACGCCACCGCCTCGGCGGCCTCGTCCAGGGTGTCGAACCCGTGGACGTGGTTGAACATGAACTCGCGGATGCGCGCGCTGCCGTCCTTCTCGTAGCGGGGCACGACGTCGACGAGCACCAATTGCGTGACCCGCTGCGGGCCCGCCGCGCGGGCGACGAGGATGCCGGTCAGCCCGCCCATGCTGGCCCCGATAAGCGCCACCGGCCTGCCGATCTGGTCGAGCACCTCCAGGGTGTCTGCGCACAGCGTCTCCACCGAGTAGTTGGCCTGCGGTGAGCGGTCGCTGTCGCCGTGGCCCCGGCTGTCGAGCGCGACCACGTGCAGGCCGGCGTCGGCCAGCACCTGCCCGGTGTTCTTCCACGAGAATCGGTTCTGGCCGCCGCCGTGCAACATCAGCACGGTGGGCCTGGCGGCGGCCGACTCGGCGCCGCGGTTCCATTCGTCGCCCACCAGGGTGAGCCCTTCTGCACCCCGGAATGACACGGTCTTTGCGGTACTCACGGACACCGGCGTCACGTTACCCGCTCCGATCGGTCCGATCGCGATTGGTTCACGCACCGCCAGGCATGTCGCCGCCTGTGGCCTGCGGCCGCCACGTAACGTTTGGCGGAAGGTCGGGACGAGGATGCCGGGTGCGGCAGAGGAGCAGATGTGGCAGACCATGCCCCCGCAGCCGACGGAGAACCGGGCGCGCGAGGCCAAGGAACAGCGGATCGCGGCCGTGGTCGACGTCCCCGCGGCCGCATCGGTCAGCGCGGAGGCCGATCATGCGGTGGTGCTGCTGCTGACACCGCCTCCAGCGTCCGGGTCACCCTTGACACGGTCGGCGACCAGTGGCTGATCTCCGAATTGCAGCCGATCCGATGACGCCGCGCTGGTTGGACGTGGCCACCCCTGCAGGGCAACTGCGGGCATTGGTCTGGGGCCCAGCGGAGGGCCCGATCGCGTTGTGCCTGCACGGCTTCCCCGACACCGCGTACGGATGGCGCAAGCTAGCCCCCGTGCTGGCCGACGCCGGCTGGCGGGTGGTGGCGCCGTTCATGCGCGGATACGTGCCGTCGTCGGTTCCGTCCGACCGCAGCTACCACGTGGGGGCGTTGATGGACGATGCCCTCCGCGTACACGCGGCGGCGGGGCCGACGGACCGCGACGTCGTCATCGGACACGACTGGGGCGCCGTCGCCGGTACCGGCCTGGCGGCGATGCCCCACAGCCCCTTCCGGCGGGCCGTCATCATGTCGGTGCCACCGGCCGCCGCGTTCCGCCCCCTCGGCCGTGTCCCGGACGGGTTGCGGCTGGCCGCCCAGCTGCCCCGGCAGACGCTGCGCAGCTGGTACATCATGTACTTCCAGCTGCCATGGCTGCCGGACCGGTCCGCGTCATGGGTGGTGCCCCGGCTGTGGCGACAGTGGTCGCCCGGCTACCACGCCGCCGAGGATCTGCGGCATGTCGATGCCGCCATCGGTGCGCGCCGGCGTTGGCGGGCCGCGCTGGGCTACTACCGCGCAACCGTCCGCAATTCGCGGCCGCCCGCACAGTATGCCGAGCTACATCGGTACTGGCTGTCAGCGCCGGCTCTGCCGACGCTGTACCTGCATGGGCGCGACGACGGTTGTGCCGGACCAGAGTTCACGCCCTGGGTGGAGCGGGCGCTGCCCGAGGGGAGCGCGGTCGCGGTGGTCGACAACGCCGGGCACTTCCTGGCGCTCGAAGAACCCGACGTGGTCGGTCACCACATCCTGGACTTCATCGGGGCCGCCCGCTGAGGAGCGCGCTTCATGCCGGCCTGGGTGCGGCCAAGATCGGCACGACCAACCGCCGCGGCCACCTGAATGGCGGCAGCATGATCCGGTGACAAGCGCCACCCCGGCGGTGCTGCCGCAAGCATGCGGCACAGCTTAACCTCGGGCGCTATGACGGCACGCCGGCTCGCGGCGGTCGACGCCCAGAACCTGTGGATGTCGGCCAAGATCCCGAACGACCAGTTCCTGGTCTACGGCTTCGCCGGGGTTCCGGACGACCTGCCCGGCACGCTGGCGGCAGTTCTGGACCGGGCCCGGGTCTGCGGGGATTTGCGGCTGCGGGCGTGCGACCGTGGGTGGCTGCGGTATCCGCAGTGGGTCGACGGCGGTGTCGAGGAAAGCCAGGTGTGCACGCACGCGGTCGGCGACTGGGCGAGGTGCCTCGCGGCGATCACCTCGCTCACCGCTCACCAGCTCGACGCGGGGAAGTCGACCTGGCGGCTGCACGTGTTCGCCCCCGTGCGCGGAGTGCCCGGAGTCGAGGGTCCTGGTGTGGTGGCGGTGGTGCAGATGTCGCACGCGCTTGCCGACGGCGTCCGCTCCGCGGCGCTGGCGGCGTGGTTGTTCGGCAAGTGCACACCGATGACCGCCGCACCGGCGATCCCGGGTTGGGAAACCGCGACACTCCCGGTGCGCGCGGTGCGCGCGGCTCGCGCCCACCGGCAGCTGATGCGCGATGTGGAAGCCGGAGCCGTCGCGGCGCAGGCTGATCGGCGTCCGGCCCTGCGAAGCAACAGCCACCCGAACGGCGCCCGAAGTCTGCGCACCGTGATCCGGCACCGCACCGAACTGCCGGACGGCACCGTCACCGTCGCGGTGCTGGCCGCCGTCTCGCGCGCCATGGCCGACCATCTGCGCGGTCTCGGCGACGACCCGGCCACGCTCGGCGCCGAAGTGCCGATGGCGAGCCAGGGGCCGCGCCGGGCGCACAACCACTTCGGCAACGTCGGCATCGGGCTGCACCCCGAGCTGCCGTACGCCGAGCGCAGCACCCGTATCGCCGGGGAGTTGGCCCAGCGCCGACAGCGGGCCGCCCACCCCGCCATGTCGGCCGCCGGCCTGGCGTCGGCCGCGGTCCCGGCGCCGTTGATGCGGTGGGGTGTCGCGGCATTCGACCCGACGGTGCGCTCACCGACGGTGATCGGGAACACGGTGGTGTCGAGCGTCCGCCGAGGCGCGGCCGACCTACGCTTCGGTGGTGCACCGGTGGTGCTGACGACCGGCTGCCCGTCGTTGTCGCCGATGATGGGCCTGACCCACGGCATCCACGGCATCGGTGACACCGTCGCGGTCAGTGTGCACGCGGCCGAGTCGGCCGTCGGAGATGTCGACGCCTACGTCGACCGGTTGGCCGATGCGCTGGACCGGCATGCTTAGCCGGCGTGGGGTGGTCGCCGGCTTACAGATGGCCTAGATTCTGTTTGCATGACTGCCCTCGACGTCGGCGTTCTGATCCTGCGCGTGGTGCTGGGCCTGACCATGGCCGCGCACGGCTACAACAAGTTCTTCGGCGGCGGCCGGATCCCCGGCACCGCCAGCTGGTTCGACAGCATCGGCATGAAACCGGGCATGTTCCACGCCAGGGTCGCGGCGACCACGGAGATGGCCGCGGGCATCGGCCTGGCGGTCGGCCTGCTCACCCCGGTGCCCGCTGCTGGTTTCGTCGCGCTGATGCTGGTCGCCGCATGGACCGTGCACCGGGCCAACGGCTTCTTCGTCGTCAATCAGGGGTGGGAGTACAACCTCGTCCTCGCCGCGGGGGCCGTCGCCATCCCCGCCATCGGGCCGGGCAGGCTCAGCCTGGACTACGCGCTCTTCCACGGCACCGCGATGTGGGACGTGGTGCAGGGCTGGTGGGGTCTGGTGATCGCGCTGGCCCTCGGCCTCGGTGGCGGCATCGGGCAGCTGGTCATCTTCTACCGCCCACCGGCCAAGACCGGCGCCTGAGTTCGGCGGGAAGGGGCGCGAGCGGTACGCAAAAGGCTCAGCCCATCACGTCGCGGACCTTGACCGTCTCCAGGCCCTGAAGCAGCAATGCGCGCGCGGTGTCGAGGTGTTTACGCCAGTGCGCCTCGGCTGCCGCGCCGTCGCCGGATCGCATCAGCTGCACCAGCCTGCGGTAGGAGCGCATCAGCTTCTCGTAGTCGGCCTTCGACGGCGGGTTGCTCTCCTTCATCGCGAACGCCGTGTGGCGCACGGTGATCTCGTGCAGCATGCCAGCCATGATGGTCAGCGTGGCGTTGCCCGACAGCTCGACCATGCGGCGGTGGAAGTCGCCGGTCGTCTCGGCGAGCCGGCCGGACTGCCAGCTGTGGGCGACGTGCTCGTCGAGGGTCTGCTCGAGCTCGTCGAAGGCCGCGGCGTTGCCCGATTCGGTGAGCAGGCGCACAGCCATGGGTTCGATGCCGGAGCGGGCGGTCATCACGTCGGCGATCGTGGCGCCGGACAACTCCAGCAGCAGGCCCGCCGGACGCGCGACGATCTCCGGGCCGGGGACCCGGACTCGGGCGCCGGTGCGCGAACCGCGGCGGACCTCGACGAGGCGCTCGGATTCGAGCACCCGCACCGCCTCGCGCAGCGTCGGTCTGCTGACGCCGAAGTGGGCCATCAACTCCGCTTCGTTGGGCAGGAAGTCGCCCTCGTTGAGCTTGCCGTCGACGACCATGCGGCGAAGGGTCCCGGCGACCAGCTCGGCTGTCTTGGGGGAGCGAACAGCGGTCGTCGAAGGGCCCGCCCCGATCATGGGGGCCAGCGGTGTCGTTCGAGCCACCTGATCTCCCGGGTCCTGCGCAATGCCGGCCGGCGGCCAGCTATACAACTCAGTAAACCATCTGACCGGGCGTCGAGCCGCGGCCTGACGCCACCAACCAGTAGGTTGACCTAGTAAACCTGGTCATCTACCGTCGGTTCCAAGCGTGTGGAGTATCCGACTTCGAAGGAGAAGTGTCATGGCTGAAGCCGTCATCGTCGAGGCAGTGCGGTCGCCCGTCGGCAAGCGCAACGGTGGGCTGTCGGGGGTGCATCCGGCCGAACTGTCCGCCCAGGTGCTCAACGGGCTGGTGCAGCGCGCGGGTGTCGACCCGGCGCTCGTGGACGACGTGATCTGGGGCTGCGTCATGCAGGCCGGCGAGCAGGCTGTCGACATCGGCCGCACCGCTGTGCTGACCGCCGGCTGGCCCGACAGCGTGCCGGGCGTGACTGTCGACCGGCAGTGCGGATCCAGCCAGCAGTCGGTGCACTTCGCCGCCGCCGGTGTGGTGGCCGGGCACTACGACGTGGTCGTCGCCGGCGGTGTCGAGTCGATGTCGCGGACCCCGATGGGCGCGTCGCTGGCCAACGGCGGCAACCCCTTCCCGCAGGGCTTCAAGGACCGCTACCAGCAGACCCCGAACCAGGGTGTCGGCGCCGAGATGATCGCCGAGCAGTGGGGCTTCAGCCGCACCGATCTCGACCAGTTCTCCCTGAACTCACACGAGAAGGCCGCCGCCGCGCAGGATGCCGGCGCGTTCGACGATCAAATCGTGGCGATCAAGGACTCCGAAGGAAATGCCGTTCTCAAGGATGAGGGCATCCGTCGCGGCACCACGCTGGAGAAGATGGGTCAGCTCAAGCCGGCTTTCAAGGAGGACGGCGTGATCCACGCGGGGAACTCCTCGCAGATCTCCGACGGCTCGGCGGCGCTGCTGTTCATGTCCGCCGAGAAAGCCAAGGAACTCGGTCTCAAGCCGCTGGCGAAGGTGCACACCGCGGTGCTCGCCGCTGCCGACCCGGTCATCATGCTCACCGCGCCGATCCCGGCGACCCAGAAGGCGCTCAAGCGGTCCGGACTCACCATCGACCAGATCGGCGCGTTCGAGGTGAACGAGGCGTTCGCTCCGGTTCCCATGTCGTGGCTCAAGGACATCGGCGCCGACGAGAAGAAGCTCAACCCCAATGGCGGCGCGATCGCGCTCGGCCACCCGCTCGGCGGTTCGGGTGCGCGCATCATGACCACGTTGCTCTACCACATGCGCGACAACGGCATTCAGTACGGCCTGCAGACCATGTGTGAGGGCGGCGGCCAGGCCAACGCCACCATCCTCGAGCTGCTGTGACCGAAACGTCCACCGCGCCGGGCGCTCTCGTCGAGCGCCGGGGCAACGTCATGGTCGTGACGATCAACCGGCCCGAGGCCCGCAACGCCGTCAATTCCGCCGTCTCCATCGCCCTGGGTGACGCGCTCGAGGAGGCGCAGCAGGACCCCGATGTCTGGGTGGTCGTGGTCACCGGGGCAGGAGACAAATCGTTCTGCGCCGGAGCCGATCTCAAGGCGCTGTCCCGCGGTGAGAACCTCGGTCACCCCGACCACCCCAAGTGGGGCTTCGCCGGGTACGTCCGTCACTTCATCGACAAGCCGACGATCGCGGCGGTCAACGGCACCGCGCTGGGAGGCGGTACCGAACTCGTGCTGGCAAGCGATCTCGTCGTCGCCGGTGAGAGTGCCATATTCGGTCTGCCGGAAGTGAAGCGAGGGCTGATCGCCGCTGCCGGCGGGGTCTTCCGCCTCGTCGACCAGATCCCACGCAAGGTCGCCTTGCAGATGATGTTCACCGGAGAGCCCATCACCTCCGGTGAGGCACTGCGGCTTGGCTTGGTCAACGAGGTCGTGCCCGACGGCGAAGAAGGCGCAGTGCTCGACGCCGCGCTGGCACTCGCCGAGCGGATCACCGTCAACGCGCCGCTGGCGGTTCAGGCCAGCAAGCGCGTGGCGATGGGCGCCGACGACGGCGTCGTGGCGGCCGACGAACCGGGTTGGTCACGCACCATGCGGGAAGTGGCAACGGTCTTCGCCACCGAAGATGCCAAGGAAGGACCGCTCGCGTTCGCGCAGAAGCGCCAGCCCGTCTGGAAAGCCAAGTAAGCGAATACATGGGGACATGAGGACTCAGCGATGAAGCGAACGATCTACGACGCCGAACACGAGGCGTTCCGCGAGACGGTCAAGGAATACATCGAGCGTGAGCTCGTCCCCAACCACGACAGGTGGGAGAACGAACGCATCGTCGACCGCTCGGCGTACTCCGCGGCAGGCAAGTACGGGCTGGTCGGGTTCAACATGCCCGAGGAGTACGGCGGCGGCGGTTCGGACGACTTCCGGTTCAACGCCGTCATCGACGAGGAGATCGCGAAGGCCGGTGTGCACGGCCCCGCGCTGAGCCTGCACAACGACGTGGTCGGGCCCTACTTCAAGAACCTCACCAACGACGAGCAGAAGCAGCGTTGGCTGCCCGGCATCGCCAGCGGCGAGACGATCATCGCGGTTGCCATGACCGAACCGGGCGCGGGCAGCGACCTGGCCGGCATCCGCACCTCGGCGGTGCGTGACGGCGACGACTGGATCCTCAACGGCTCCAAGACCTTCATCTCATCGGGCATCAACTGCGACCTGTGCGTCGTCGTGGCCCGGACCGACCCGGAAGCCGGGCACAAGGGCTTCTCGCTGTTCGTGGTCGAGCGCGACATGGAGGGTTTCAACCGAGGTCGCAAGCTCGACAAGATGGGTCTGCACAGCCAGGACACCTCGGAGCTGCACTTCGAGAACGTGCGGGTGCCGGGCGCCAATCTCCTCGGTAAGGAGGGTCGCGGTTTCTACCACCTGATGACCAACCTGCCGTCGGAGCGGCTGTCGATCGCCATCTCGGCGATCGCCGGGGCCCGTGCGGTGTTCCAGGAGACGCTGCAGTACGCCAAAGACCGCAAGGCGTTCGGCCAGCCGATCGGCAGTTTTCAGCACAACCGCTTCCTGCTCGCCGAGATGGAGACAGAGCTTGAAGTCACCGAGAACTACGTCGACCGCTGCCTGCAGGGCGTCGTCGACGGGGAGCTGACCGCGGTCGAGGCGGCCAAGGCGAAATGGTGGGCCACCGAGGTCGCCAAGAAGGTCGTCGACCAGTGCGTGCAGCTACACGGTGGTTACGGCTACATGCTCGAGTACCGTGTCGCGCGCGCCTACGTCGACGGACGCATCCAGACCATCTTCGGTGGCACCACCGAGATCATGAAGGAGATCATCGGCCGCGACTTGGGGGTCTAGCCCGATCTGGCCCCGCTTGCCCGGGAAGGAACTCAGCCGATCGGGGCATCCGCGGCCGGGATGTCGGCCGCAGCGGCAGGGGTCTCGGCCGGCAGTGGAGCGGGTTCGGTGGCCGGGGCTGTCGAGGTGGCCGGGGTGCTCGAGGTGGCCGGGGTGCTCGAGGTCGTCGGAGTGGTAGAGGTCGTCGGAGTGGTAGAGGTGGAGGTCGAGGTCGACGAGGTGCCCGACGGCGTGACCGCATCGGGCGCCGCCGCCGGATCGAGCACCGTGTCGATCAGGTAGATGCGGGCGTTGGCGGCCGGGATGCCGCCGCAGATCACCTTGGCGGTGTCGTTGACCTTGATGTCGCCGTTGGTGCCCACGATTTTGATCTCGGCGCCCTGCTGGGTGGCGCGCTGCCCCTTCACGTCGCCGGGACCGAGCAGTCCGAGGAACACGTGGTAGTAGTCCAGGTCGGTCAACGCGGCCGGGTCGCTCTTGAGCGCCTCCAGCTGCTCCGGCGGAAGCTTCGCGAACGCCTCGTCCGTCGGGGCGAACACGACGTAGGGGCCGTTGTCCAGCACCGGGGCGACGTTCACCGCGGGATTGAGCCCGCCGGAGATCGCGGCGCTGAAGGTGCTGATGTCGGGGATCTGGGTCAGCACCTGGCTGACCGGCTGGTCGATGAAGCTCTTCCAGGTCGGCACCGCGGCCCGGAAGGGATCGCAGTCGCCCTCGAGGTTGGGCAGTGGGGTCTCCACGGTCGCCGGTTCGGCGTGGGCGGTGATCGACAGGGGCAGTGACACCGCGATGGCGGCGGCGCCCACAGCGGCGCCCAGTGTCCTGGTACGGGTCTTCACGATCGGCTCCTCAGCTCGTCAGGACGCCTGCCGATGGGGCGGCGCCGGGCCGGCTACCTATGCGGCGCCGTCTCGGATCGTAAGGGCACGAAATGGTCACGGCCAACTCGTCGCCGTCCCCGAAGCCGCGTGAAAGGGCCTGACCTGGGGCGATGCGGTTTGTAACGTTGGTTGTCTCACAGTCTCTGGAGCCGCTTACGATGACGCCATGCCGCAACCGCTGATTCTCGCCCTGGGCGAGTACGCACCCGAACTCCACGACACGGCGTGGGTGGCGCCGAACGCCGCCGTGATCGGCCGGGTGACACTGTCAGACAAGGCCAGTGTCTGGTACGGCGCCACCCTGCGCGCCGAGATCGAGCCCATCGGGATCGGCACCGGCAGCAATATCCAGGACGGGGTGACCATCCACGTCGACCCCGGGTTCCCCGCCGCCATCGGAGCCAACGTCAGTGTCGGGCACAACGCCGTGCTGCACGGGTGCACGGTCGAGGACGGCTGCCTGATCGGGATGGGCGCGGTCGTCCTCAACGGAGCCCGGATCGGTCGCGGTTCGCTGGTCGCCGCGGGAGCGGTGGTCGCCCAGGGTGTCCAGGTTCCGCCCGGATCGCTGGTCGCCGGGGTTCCGGGCAAGGTCCGCCGCGAACTGACTGAGCAGGAGATCGACGGCAACCGGACCAACGCGCTGCTCTACCAGCATCTCGTGGATATGCACCGCCAGCAGTGAGTGTGGCGTAGCAAACGGCTTTCCGACGGTTCCCAGTGGGCGGGCCAGGGTACCTGGCTATGGTGAAAAACGTGCGAGTCCTGGTCACCGGCGCCACCGGATATGTCGGGTCGCGCCTGACAAGCGCGCTGGTGGACGTGGGTGCCGACGTGGTGGTGGCCAGCCGGAACCCTGACCGGCTGCGCTCCTTCGGTTGGTACGAGGATGTGACGTGCCTGGCGCTCGACGCCGAGCAACCGCAGACGGTGAAGCAGGCGCTCGCCGACGCCGGGTCCGTCGAAGTCATCTACTACCTGGTGCACGCGATCGGCCAACCGGGCTTCCGCGACACCGACAACCGGGCCGCCGCCAACGTCGCCGAAGCCGCTCGAGAGGCCGGCGTCAAAAGGATCGTCTACCTCGGCGGTTTCGTTCCCACCGACGAGACCCTGTCCGAGCATCTGGCCGGCCGCGCCGAGGTCGCCGAGGCGCTCACCGTCCCGTTAGGACCCGAGGTGGTGTGGTTGGGGGCGGCGATCATCATCGGTGCGGGCTCGACCTCGTTCGAGATGGTGCGGTATGTCGCCGACCGCTTCCTGGTGCTCCCGATGCCGAAGTGGGCGGCCAACCCGATCGACCCCATCTCCATCCGCGACGTGCTGCACTATCTGGTGGCCGCGGCCGACATCGAGAACGTCCCCGCCGGCGCGTACGACATCCACGGCCCCGAGACCACCACCTACGGCGAACTGCTGCAGTCCTACGCCCGGCTGGCCGGCAGGAAGCGCGCCCCACTGCCGGTGCGCGGTATCGACACCTCGGTGGTCTCGCGCCTGAGCGGCCTGGTGCTGCCGGTGCCCGGCGGGCTGGCGGGTGACCTGATCGAAAGCCTCGACCACCCGATGACCGCCTCCAAGGAGGGACTGCGCGACATCGTGGAAGACCCGGTCGGCGGGTTGACCGGAATCGACGAGGCGATCCGGCGTTCCCTGTCCCCGCAATGGCCACGACCGGTCAACACGCTGGTCGACGTGCACCACCTCGCCGACACCGATCCACAGTGGGCCGGCGGGGACAACCAGCGCATCACTCAGCTGGTCCGCAGCGTCACCCCGCCCATCGCGCGGCCGGCGCTCGGACTTCTCGGCCTGGTACCCGGACCGGTGGCGGGCGCGATGCGCACCGGTCTGGACACCTTCGTCAACCTGATACCGAAAGGGCATTCGGCATGACCGAAACCGGCCGATCGTCACCGACGCCCGCGCCGTGCGACGAACGGACCGGTTTGTTCCATGCGGCACGCGATGTCGTCATGAGCGTCGCCTCCCCGGCCGGCGAGTGGCCCGCGGTGATCCGCCGCCGCAGGATCGTCGTCGCGGTGTTCGTCGTGGTCGGTTTCGGCCTGCTCGGCTACTCCTTGTCGATCCCACCGGGCGACCCGGACTTCTACTGGTTCACCGCGGCACTGGCCGTCTGGTGGACCGCGGGTGCCTTCCTGTCCGGGCCGCTCCACTTGGGGCGCATCTGTTTTCGTGGACGCAATCAGCGGCCAGTGATCACCGGCACCGCCGTCGGGCTGGTCCTCGGAGGCGCGTTCCTGGTCGCCGGTCTGGTGGCCCGGGAGATCCCACTGATGCGGGAGTACGCCGTGCGCGTGCTCGAACACGCCAACGTGGGGGCGCTGTGGCTGGTCGTGATCATCACGGTGGTCAACGGTCTGGCCGAGGAACTGTTCTTCCGGGGCGCCCTGTACACCTCGCTCGGCAACCGTTGGAACGGATGGTGGGCGGTGCTCTGGTCGACGGCGGTGTACGTCGTGGTGACGGGTGTGAGCACTCAGAACTTCATGCTGGCCATCGCGGCGATCGTGCTGGGCACGGTATGCGCCTTCGAACGCCGCGCGACCGGGGGAGTGCTCGCACCCATGCTCACCCACTTCTTCTGGGGCCTGGTCATGGTGCTCGCACTGCCCGCGATCTTCGGGGTCTGACCCGTCAGCGGAAAGGATGGGCGGTCGACCTTTCCGGTCAGAAGAGCTCGTGAGACGACGCTCAGTGATCGGTGAAGGAGGGGCTACGGCGTTCCCGGAACGCCCGGGCACCCTCGCGGAAGTCGTGCGCCGACAGCAGCGCCAACTGCCATTCGGTCTCCCGCCCCAGGGCGCCTTCGAGTTCGGTCAGCGTCGTCGCGTTGATGGCCTGCTTGGTTTTCCGCAGCGCCACGACGGGGCCCGACTTCAGCGTCGCCAGCACCTTGTCGACCTCGCCGTCGAACTCGCCGGCGGGATACACGGCGGTCACCAGACCCCAGTCAAACGCCTCGGCCGCCGAGATCCGCTCCGCCAGCAACGCCATCCGCATCGTGCGGATCCGCCCCACCGCCGCGGCGAACAGCGCCGACGCACCGCCGTCGGGCATCAACCCGATCTTGGTGAACGCCAGCATGAAAAACGCCTTCTCCGAAGCCATGACGACGTCCGATGCCAACGCCAGTGAGGCGCCGACACCGGCCGCCGGACCCTGCACTACCGCGACCACCGGTTTCGGCACCGAGACGATCGCCCGGACCGCGCGGTTGGTCGCGTCGAGAACGGCGTTGATGCCGATCTCCGCCTTCTTCGTCTGATCTTCTTCGCTGATGCTCGCACCGGAGCTGAACCCGCGCCCGGCGCCACCGAGCCGCACCACCTTCACCGCCGGGTCGTCGGCGGCCCGATCGAGCGTTTGGGCGACCCCGTCGAGCATCTCGGGAGTCAGGGAGTTGAGGCTGTCCGGCCGATTCAGCGTCACCGACAGCACCCCGTCGTCGAGCTGCACGGTGAGGTCGTCAATGCTGACGTATGCGCCGGTACCGGGGTCGGTGGTCGTCACGGCTACACCTTCGCACGGGTGGGATGATGCCCGTGGCCGGTCGAGAAGGTTATATAAGTAAGCTATGTCGCGGTGAACTACTCCGAAGGGGCGGTAGAAAATGGCGGGACCACTGCAAGGCCTGCGTGTCGTGGAATTGGCCGGTATCGGACCAGGCCCCCACGCGGCGATGATCCTCGGTGACCTGGGTGCGGACGTGGTCCGTATCGAACGGCCCGGCAACGGGCCCGGGATCCCGATCAAGGGACGCGACCAACTGCTCCGTAACCGTCGATCGGTCGCCGCCAACCTCAAGACCGACGAGGGCCGTGAACTGGTGCTCAAGCTGATCGCCAAGGCCGACGTGCTCATCGAGGGGTTTCGGCCCGGCGTCACCGAGCGGCTCGGGCTCGGCCCCGAGGACTGCGCCAAGGTCAACGAGCGGCTGATCTACGGGCGGATGACGGGCTGGGGCCAGACCGGCCCGCGCAGCCAGCAGGCTGGGCACGACATCAACTACATCTCGCTCAACGGTGTGCTGCACGCCGTCGGCCACGCCGGCGAACGTCCGGTGCCCCCGCTGAACCTCGCCGGCGACTTCGGCGGCGGGTCGATGTTCCTGCTGGTCGGCATCCTGGCCGCCCTGTGGGAGCGGGAGCGTTCGGGCACGGGGCAGGTCATCGACGCCGCGATGGTCGACGGGTCCAGCGTGCTGGCGCAGATGATGTGGGCCTTCCGCGCGATGGGGATGTGGTCCGACGAGCGCGGCGTCAACATGCTCGACACCGGCGCCCCCTTCTACGACACCTACGAGACCTCCGACGGCCGCTACGTCGCCGTCGGAGCGATCGAACCGCAGTTCTACGCCGAGATGCTCGACAAGCTCGGCCTCGACCCGGTCGAGCTGCCCGACCAGCATGACATGAGCGGCTGGCCCGCACTGCGCGCCCGCCTCACCGCGGCGTTCGCCGAACACGACCGCGACCACTGGACGAAGGTGTTCACCGGCAGCGACGCGTGCGTGACACCAGTGCTGTCATTCGGCGAGGTGGAAAGCGAACCGCACAACACCGACCGCGGCACGTTCTACCGCGAAGGCGAAAACCTGTTCCCGGCGCCCGCGCCGCGGTTCTCCCGAACCGTGCCTGCGGCACCGAAGCCGCCCGGCGCACCAGGCGCCGACACCGAAGCAGTCCTCGACGAGTGGGTTTGACCTCAACCAACAGACCTCAACCAACAGACCTCAACCAACAGAAAGGTACATGCGAGTGGAAATCAAAAACGCTGCCGCCGTCGTCACCGGCGGAGCATCGGGTCTCGGCCTGGCCACCACGAAGCGGCTGCTCGACCGGGGGGCCTCCGTCGTGGTGCTCGACCTCAAAGGTGAGGAGGTCGTGGCCGGACTCGGCGACCGGGCAAAGTTCGTGCAGGCCAACGTCGTCGACCCGGAGCAGGTCAGCGCTGCGCTGGACGCCGCGGAGGAGATGGGCCCGCTGCGCATCAACGTCAACTGCGCCGGCATCGGCAACGCGATCAAGACGCTGAGCAAGAACGGCGCCTTCCCGCTCGACGAGTTCAACAAGGTCATCCAGGTCAACCTCGTCGGCACCTTCAACGTGCTGCGCCTGGCCGCCGAGCGGATCGCCAAGACAGAACCCATCGGTGAAGAGCGCGGTGTCATCGTCAACACCGCCTCCGTCGCGGCATTCGAGGGCCAGATCGGGCAGGCGGCGTACTCGGCGTCCAAGGGCGGCGTCGTCGGGATGACGCTTCCGATCGCCCGCGACCTGTCGCGTGAGCTGATCCGCGTTTGCACCATCGCCCCCGGACTGTTCAAGACGCCGCTGCTCGGTGCACTACCCGAGGAGGCGCAGAAGTCGCTCGGCCAGCAGGTTCCGCACCCGGCGCGGCTCGGCGATCCCGACGAGTACGGCGCGCTGGCGACCCACATCATCGAGAACCCGATGCTCAACGGCGAGGTGATCCGTCTCGACGGTGCAATCCGCATGGCGCCCCGATGAGCAACAGCTGATGGACACGCGCGCCTACTCGGGCGCGCGTTTTCATCCGGCTTGAGCGAGCGGGCTCCAGTCGTCGAGCTGCTCCGAGGTGTCCCCCTCGACAAGGAAATCGCCGTGGTAGAGAGCCTCGAAATCAACCTTGATGACATCGGCACTGGTGTCGTCGATCCACATGAGACTGAGCGTATGAGTCACCATTAAGGAATCATTGAGTCACGATTCGGAAAATGGTGGCAATCCTACTTCTGGGTAGGTTTCTAGCCAGTAGGTGTGGTGGGCCCGCATGCCGCTGGTTTCCCGCCTTCATGCATCTGTCGGGGCGCTGGAACTCGTGGTCACCCAGGCCGGCAAGCCTGCACGAACGATTCGGCATCGGCGAATCCGCGGATCCCGTCTTTGCCCGAACCGGTGGCGGCGCGCCCGAGGTGAGTAGAGGATGGACCGGTGAGCGCCGACGTCGACAACCCCTTCTTCGCCCGCCTGTGGACGGCCATGTCCGGTCATGAAACCGAGGAGATGCGGCGGCTGCGCGGCGACAACCTCGCCGGCCTCGCAGGCCGGGTGCTGGAGGTCGGCGCGGGCACCGGGACCAACTTCGCGCACTATCCGCCGTCGGTGACCGAAGTGGTCGCCATCGAACCGGAGCGCCGCCTGGCCGCGCGCGCCCGTGAGGCTGCGGCGAATGCGCCTGTCCCGGTGACCGTCACCATGGACAGCGTCGAGCACTTGAGCCCGGCCGAGCCGTTCGACGCCGTCGTCTGCTCGCTGGTGCTGTGTTCGGTGGACGATCCCGATGCTGTACTGCGCCAACTGTTCTCGATGCTGCGGCCCGGCGGCGAACTCCGCTACCTCGAGCACATCGCGGGCACGGGCGCGCGGGCGAGCCTGCAGAAGATCGCGGACGCGACGGTGTGGCCAAGGATGCTGGGTAACTGCCACACCCATCGGCACACCGAAACGGCGATCACCACGGCGGGCTTCCGGGTCGAGGACGCGCGGCGGGAACGGATGTTCCCGTCCTGGGTGCCGCTGCCCGTGTCGGAGCTGGCGCTGGGGCGGGCGGTGCGGCCCGCCTGAACTACGGGAGCAGTTCGGGAAGGCGCTGCAGCAGGGTCGGGAGCGCCCCGGCGGCGGTCTCCCGCAGCGACACCGTCGCGCTGTCGGACAGCGGTGTGCGTTCAGGATTGACCTCGACGACCGCAGTCCCCTGGGCCAGCGCCATCTCGGGGAGACCTGCGGCCGGGTAGACGATCGACGACGTGCCCACGACGATCACCACATCGGCGGTGAGCACGGCGTTGACCGAGTGCTGCCAGGCGGCCTCGGGCAGCGCCTCGCCGAACCACACCACATTCGGGCGGATCAGGCCACCGCACGGGCACCGCGGCGGATCGACCGACTCGACGGGTTCGGACATGGTCGGCAGCGTGCCCTCGAAGCGGGAGCCGCAAGCGTCACACTGGAACTCGAACAGACTCCCGTGCAGGTGGTAGACGTTCCGGCTACCGGCCCGCTCGTGCAGGTCGTCGACGTTCTGGGTGACCACGTGCACGTCGGCGTAGTCCTGCCAGGCCGCGACGGCTCGGTGCCCGTTGTTGGGCTGCACCGCATCCATCATGTAATGGCGCCACAGGTACCAGGCCCACACCTTCTCGGGGTTCGCCCGCCACCCCTGCGCACTCGAGATCTCGTACGGATCGACCTTGGCCCACAGACCCGTCTCGACATCACGGAACGTCGGCACCCCGCTCTCCGCGGAGATACCGGCCCCACTGAGCACCGTCACCTGCACGTCACCAACGTAACCGGTATGTGGTTCCCCCGAAATCGTGGAGGGTTTTCTATGCCGCTTCCGGCTTGGTCTTGGATTCCCTGATCTCGTAGTTGACGGGTGAGAGCCCGTCGGCGGCACTGTGCCGGCGTTGGTGATTGTAGAAGGTGTAGCACCAGTCGATAACCGCCGCCTGCGCATGAATGGTATCACGGAAGCGATTGCGGGACAGCACTTCCCATTCCAGCGAGGAGAAGAACGCCTCCGCTGCGGCATTGTCGAAACACGACCCGACCCGGCCCATCGACTGCCGAATCCCCAACTGCCGGCACAGCGTGGTGAACGCGTGTGCGGTATAGGTGCTGCCGCGGTCGGTGTGGAATATCACCCGCTCGGACTGCTCATCGCGCCAGATCACCTGGCCGCCGCGCGGCCACGGCCATCTTGATCGCCGCACACGCCAAGTCGGCATCCGGGTGCAGGCCCATCGCCGCCCCCAACAAACGGCGGCTATAGAGGTCCAGCACGGTCGCCAAATACAGTTTCTGCCCGCACTCAGTGGGGATCTCGGTCATGTCACCGACCCACTTCCGGTCCGGCGCCGCCGCGGAGAAATCTCGTTGGACCAGGTCAGGGAACTTCGGTGCCGTCTTGTCCTGCTTGGTGAGCCCGTTACGGCGCTTGATCTGGCGCGCCACCAAACCCTGGCGGCGCATCGAGTGGGCCACCGTCTTCTCCGACACCTCCCACCCCAGATCACGTAGATCAGCGATCAGCCGCGGCGACCCATGCAGCCCCTTGGCCGCGGTGAACGCCGCCGCCACTGCCGTATCGAGGCGCGCGCGGCGCCGATCGGTGTCGGTGTGCAACCCATCGGCGGATTCAGCACGGGTGATCCACTTGTAGAACCACGACACGCTGACACCCAACAGCACACATGTGATCGTATGCGGCACTCGGTATTTGGTCCTCTGGTCGGCGATGAAACGTGCCACGCTCACTTCGTCGCCTCCTTCACCCACAGGACCACTGATCGCTTGAGGACATCGCGCTCCATCCGCAGCTCAGCGTTCTCGCTGCGCAGGCGTTTGAGCTCCTCGACATCGTCGCGGGTCAACTCGCCCCGACCCTCGCGGGCCTCGCGGTCCTGGGTGACCCAATTGCCCAACGTGCCCTCGTGGACCCCCAGGTCCCGCGCCACCGCCGCGATCGACTTACCCGTCTCACGCACGATCCGAACAGCCCCCTCACGGAACTCCCGGTCGTACTTCTTCCGTTTCTCTGACATCGCTACCCCTTATAGCTGATGCCTCCACGGTCTCGGGGGAATGTCAGTATGCGAGATACTGGTCACGTGGCCGGTTTGGGGGAGTGGTTGGCGGTCGACCCGCGAGCGACCCGGCCCTTGTTCGACCAGTTGCGGACCCAGATCATCGACGCCGTCCGTGACGGCAGACTCCCGCCCGGAACCCGGCTGCCGACGGTGCGTGAGCTCGCCGGCCAGATCGGCCTCGCGGTCAACACGGTGGTGCGGGCGTACCGCGAACTGGAGAACGCCGGCGTCCTCGAGACACGGGGACGGTTCGGCACCTTCGTCTCACGCGTGGACCCCGCCGACACGGCGATGGCGACCGCCGCGCAGAGCTTCGTCGACACGGCGAGGGGGCTGGGCGTCGAGAAGTCCGAGGCGCTGCGTTACGTCGAGTCGGCGTTCGACTGAGGGCGCGCCCAGCCGAACTCGAGCAGCGTCCAGACCGGGCGGACGGCATCGAACACCGGAATCCGCTGCACCGTCCACAGCAGCGCGTTGAGCACCCGTCCGCGGCCCTCCGGCATCGGCACGTTGTGCACGGCGCGGATCCCGGGCACGGCATTCACCAGGTCGGCGGCCTCGGCGGGGCTGAGGCTGAACGGCATCGGAGGTACCTTGTAGCGCAACGACGCTCGCATCCCCTGGCGTGCCCACCAGGCGAACCACGACGGCGGCAGGTCGAACATCATCTGCCCACCCGGGAACCGCTGTGCGCACGCCCGGATGAGCGACAGCGCCTCGGCGGGCTGCAGATACATCAGCAGGCCCTCGGCGGTGACGAACACGCCCGCGGAGTCGTCGACCTGGTCCATCCAGGAGAAGTCCAGCGCGGACTGAGCGCATACCCGCACCCGGTCCGACGGCGGGAGGAGCTTGGTGCGCAACTCGATGATCGGCGGGAGGTCGACGGTGAGCCAGCGGAAGTCGTGGCCGACGTCCGATGCGTCGAGCCGGTAGAAGCTGGTCTGCAGTCCTTCGGCGAGCGCGACGACGGTGGCCCTCGGATGATCGCGCAGATAGCGGCGGGTGTAGTGGTCGAATCCCTTGGCCCGCAATGCCATGTCCTGACGGCGGCTCGGTCCGAACTTCCCGAAGTCGACATCGATCGATTCGACCAGCCGGACCGCCATCGGATCGTCGATGAGCCCGTCGCGGCGGCGTGCTTCGTTGGCCCGGACCTGCAGGGTGAGCAGCGCGGTTTCCGACACCCCGGTCAGCGCGCTGCCGTCCACCTTCGGCGGTGTGTTCGTCACCTCGCCGAATTTACCGAACGCAGCACCTCCTTCCCGGTGTGCAGATTGCGGGTGACGCCGCCGACGTTGACCCCGCCCAGGAAGCCCACGAAGCGGGTCATGACGCGGACTCTGGCCGGGTGATGCTTGCCCGGCCACGGCGATGAAGGGAGAATCCGATCCAGCGGCGGCCGGGACATTCGTCCACAGCGTGGCCGCCGAGACACCCTCGAGAATGCTGCCGTCGATCACCGCCATGTGCCGGGTATGGACGTAGGCTCGCAGCATGGCGCGCCAGGTGTTCGACGACAAGCTGTTGGCTCTGATCAGCGGTAACTCGCTGGGGGTTCTCGCCACCATCAAACGCGACGGCCGCCCACAGTTGTCGAACGTCTCCTACCATTTCGATCCCCGGGCGGTGGCGATCGAGGTGTCGATCACCGAACCCCGGGCCAAGACCCGCAACCTGCGCCGCGACCCACGGGCCTCGATCCACGTGAGCTCCGACGACGGTTGGGCCTACGCCGTCGCCGAGGGCGACGCCGTCCTCACCCCGCCCGCCGCATCACCGGACGACGACACCGTCGAAGCACTGGTCGCGTTGTACCGCAACATCGCGGGGGAACATCCGGACTGGGACGACTACCGTCGCGCGATGGTGGACGACCGCCGGGTGCTGCTCACCGTGGCGATCACCCATCTCTACGGGATGCCGCCGGGGCTGCGGTAAAACGCGGTGACGGCGGCGCGCGCACGCGTTACGCTGCCGACATGGCTGAGGAACCCGAAGACGACACCAAGCGCAAGTTCCGGGAGGCCCTCGAACGCAAGAAGGCCAACTCGGCGGGCACCGCGGGACAGCGCAACGGCGGACCGAAGCTACCCAAGGCGCACGGCCCGGTGGAGAACCGCCGCGAATTCCGCCGCAAGAGCGGTTAACCCGTCCGGGCCCGCTCCCGCGACCGGATCGCGACCAGGCACACTGAGGCCAGCGCCGCGACCGCGATGGCGAACCCCACACCCGCCGTCTGCAACCCGAACGCCTGCGCGGCCAGGCCCTCACCGATCACCGGCAACGAGATCGCCACGTAGGCGACGACGAAGTAGGTGGAGCTGACCTCGGCACGCCGCTCGGGTGGTGTGCGTTCCGCGACGGCCGCCAGCCCGCGACTGAAGCTCATCCCCTGACCGGCACCGGCGACCACCGCTGCGGCGATGAGGCCGGGCAACGACGAGAACTGCAGGGCCACTGCCAGAACCGTCATCCCGGCCACCAGGATGGCGCAACCGGCGGCCACCGCCCGCGGCGGGGGAACGCGGTTGGCGGCGATCTGGGTGAGCGCCGAGGCGGCGAAGATCGAGCAGACGATCGCGCCGGCCACCGCGTGATTCTCGATGCCGACGACCTCGTCGAGGAACGACGGCGCCACCGCGGTGAACAACCCGGTGACCGCGAAACCGGCGAAGGCCGCCAGCGCCGCGATCGCGAACATCGGCTGCGCCTCGGGGGGAACGGACAGCCGCTGCAACCGAATGCGGCCGCTTCGCGGCGAGGTCTCGGGAACGACGAGCACTGCGACACCGCCCAGCACCGCCATCGCGATGTGGACGGCGAACACCAGATCCAGGGGCTGTGGTGCGTATTGCACGAGCATGCCGGCGAGCAGAGGGCCCAGTCCCAGCCCGCCGATGTTGGCGACAGTGGCCACCGCGGCGGCCCGGGAGTGCCAGCGTTCCGGGGCGGCCTCGATGACCGCTGCCGTCCCCGTCCCGGTGAAGATCCCGGCCGACACACCGGAAAGGACCCGTGCGACCAGCAGCACCGGCACCGAATCGGCGACCAAGAACACCACCGCGCTGGTGATGGCGAACCCCACGCCGGCCAACAGCATGGGTCGTCGGCCCACGGCGTCGGACCACCGCCCGAACGCCAGCAGCGCCACCAGCACACCGCCCGCGTACGCCGCGTAGATGACCGTGGTGGTGAACACCGCGAAATCCATCCGGTCGGCGTAGAGGGCGTAGAGCGGAGTGGGCACCGTGGTGCCGAGCATGGTCACCGCGAACGCGTAGGCCAGCAGGGCGAACGCGTATCGGCTCAGGGGACGCGGCACGACATCCGACGGTAGGGCATGGCCCACAACGGCTCAGTAGGGCTTCGCCCCAACGGCACAGTAGGGCTTCGCCCCAACGGCACAGTAGGGCTTCGCCCCAACGGCACAGTAGGGCTTCGCCCCAACGGCACAGTAGGGCTTCGCCCCAACGGCACAGTAGGGCTTCGCCCCAACGGCACAGTAGGGCTTCGCCCCAACGGCACAGTAGGGCTTCGCCCCAATGGCTCAGTGCGCGACGGCCTTCTCCGAACCCACCCCGGTCAGCGAGCGCACCTCCATCTCGGCGGCGATCGTCGGGTCCTCGTCGTCCGGTGACGTCAGCGTGCCGACGATGCCGAGGATGAACGCCAGCGGGATCGACACGATGCCCGGGTTGGCCAACGGGAACCACGCGAAGTCCATCCCCTTGATCATCGAGGTCGCCGTACCGGAGACCGCGGGGGAGAACACGATCAGCACGATCGTCGAGACCAACCCGCCGTACATGCTCCACAGCGCACCGCGGGTGTTGAACCGCCGCCAGTACAGCGAGTAGAGGATGGTCGGCAGGTTCGCCGCCGCCGCCACCGCGAACGCCAGCGCCACCAGGAACGCGACGTTCTGCTCGCGGGCCAGGATGCCGAGCCCGATCGCGAGCGTGCCCAGCACCACTGCGGTGATGCGCGAGATCTTGACCTGTTCGCTCTCGGAGACGTTGTCGTTCCTCAGCACGCTGGCGTAGATGTCGTGTGCGAAGGATGCCGATGCGGTGATGGTCAGACCGGCGACCACCGCGAGGATGGTCGCGAACGCCACCGCGGAGATGATGCCCAGCAGCACGACGCCACCGAGTTCGAACGCCAGCTGCGGCGCAGCCGAATTGACGCCGCCCGGTGCGGCCAGGATGCGGTCGGGCCCGACCAGGGCCGCGGCGCCGTAGCCGAGAACCAGGGTGAACAGGTAGAACGCGCCGATGAGGGCGATCGCCCAGACCACCGAGCGACGCGCCTCCTTGGCGGTGGGCACGGTGTAGAAGCGCATGAGCACGTGCGGCAGACCCGCGGTGCCGAGCACCAGGGCCAAGGCCAGCGAGATGAAGTTGATCTGCGTGGTCAGCGACGCGCCGTACTGCGCGCCGGGGGCCAGCACGTCGCGCGAGGCGACCTTGGCATCCGCGCTGTCGCTGACCATCGACTGCGCCGCGCCGAGCATCTCCGAGAAGTTGAACCCGAACTTGGCCAACACCATCACCGTCATGATGCCCGCGCCGCCGATCAGCAGGACCGCCTTGATGATCTGCACCCAGGTGGTGCCCTTCATGCCGCCGACCAGGACGTAGACGATCATCAGCACACCCACGACGGCGATCACGATCGACTGGCCCAGATCGCTTTCGATGTTGAGCAGCAGTGCGACCAGCACGCCGGCGCCCGCCATCTGGGCCAGCAGGTAGAACAGCGATACGGCCAGGGTGTTGGTGGCCGCGGCCAACCGCACGGGCCGCTGCTTGAGGCGGAAGCTCAGCACATCCGCCATGGTGAATTTCCCGGTGTTGCGCAGCAATTCGGCGACCAGCAGCAGGGCCACCAACCAGGCGACCAGGAATCCGATCGAGTAGAGGAAGCCGTCGTAGCCGTAGACGGCGATCGCGCCGGCGATGCCGAGGAAGCTCGCGGCCGACAGGTAGTCACCGCTGATCGCGATGCCGTTCTGCGGGCCGGTGAATGCGCGGCCCGCGGTGAAGAACTCGGTGGCGGTGGCGTTCTTCTTGCTGGCCTTGATGACGATGTAGAGCGTCACCAGCACGAACGCCGCGAAGATCGCCATGTTGGCGACGGGGTTGCCGATGGTCTCGGCGGCGAGCACGGTCACGGTGCCTGGCCTTCCAGTTCGGCGCGGATCGCCGCAGCGCGCGGATCGATCACCTTGTTGGCGAACCGCACGTAGACGGCGGTGATGAGGAAGGTGGTGACGAACTGACCGATGCCGATCAGCAGGCCGACGTTGACGTTGCCGAACACCCGGATCGCCATGAAATCGGTGGCGAAGGCGCCGAGCAATACATAGGTGGTGTACCAGATGAGGAACGCTGCGCTCATCGGGAACACGAAGCGCCGCAACCTGTTGCGCAGGTCCTGGAACTCTGGGCTGGCCTGTATGGCCAAATACTGGTCACCGCTGGGCATCGCTGCCTCCCGCGGTGGAAGATCCGTTTCGGACACGGTGACTCCTGACCTCGTCGTGTGACCCAGTTCTCCACTGACATTAGAGGAGATGCAGGTCACATACCGCCGCCTTGGCGTTGTTTACACGGCGCGAAGATCTGCGCGACGTCCGGCGGCGCACCGCGACGGGAAAGGCGGGCTGACCACGACCAGCACCGCCGCGAGGACGACCGCAAAATCGCCGGACATCTGCTGTTGGTGCTCCTCGACGTCCGCGTCACCTCACGGGATTCCGGCCAACTTAAACTGGCGGCGTGTTGCGTCCTGGAAGTTGGATTGGACTAGCCGGTGAAAGTCCCGTCCCGGTAGGTCCGCAATCTGCGTGCTGGTCAAGCTGGTCAGTGGACTGGGGAGTGGTTCAACGGGCACGGCCTGCACCGCCTGCGCGGCACCATCCGATACCCGAAGGCTGCGTAACCATGTCAAGAAGATCATCGGTAAGCCGTGTGCGGGAAGACCGCACGCACGGATTGAGAGGGGGATGGGGAAACGGGTCCGCACTGCGGATACCGCGCCCCTGACTACCAATGGCGAAACTGCAGCTGGTCCAGGACCCGGAGGCCGACGCGCTTCTGGAATCGAATCCGTTTGCGCTGCTGGTCGGCATGTTGCTTGATCAGCAGTACCCCATGGAGGCGGCGTTCGCGGGTCCCAAGAAGATCGCCGATCGGATGGGCGGTGTCGACGCCCGCGAGATCGCCGAGCACGACCCGGAGGCGTTCGCCGCGCTGTGTTCGGCAACCCCTGCGGTGCATCGGTTTCCCGGGTCGATGGCCAAACGCATCCAGGCGCTGGCGCGACTGATCGTCGAGCGCTACGACGGTGACGCCGCCGCGCTGTGGACCTCAGGTGACCCAGACGGCGACGAGGTGCTGCGCCGGCTCAAGGCGTTGCCGGGATTCGGCGACCAGAAGGCCAGGATCTTCCTCGCGCTGCTGGGCAAGCAGTACGGGGTGACCCCGCCCGGTTGGCGCGAGGCGGCCGGTGACTACGGCAAGGCCGGGACATACATGTCGATCGCCGACGTGACCGATCCCGGCGCGCTGGAGAAGGTGCGCTCGTACAAGAAACAGGTGAAGGCCAAGGCGAAAGATCAAGCCAAGACCGCGAAGGGCTGAGCACGCGCGGAAGGTCTCCGCGAGCGGGTGACTCATATGCCGGTGTGCGAATAGGCTGAGGCGCATGAAAACACACTTGAACTGTCCGTGCGGTGAGGCCATCACCGGCAAGGACGAAGAGGACCTGGTCGACAAGGCCCAGCAGCACCTGTCGGAGGCGCATCCCGGCCGCGATTACGACCGCGACGCCATCCTGTTCATGGCCTACTAGGCCGTTCCGTGGACGCAGAGCCCGCAACGAGAAATCCCCGGTCGACGATGTGGCCGGGGATTTGTCGTTCCAGGGTCAGGGCACGACCGTCGATCCGATGGTCGGTATGAATTGGCACTGCTTGTCGGTGGTGGTGACCTGGCCGAAGATCGTCGACATGATGCTGCCCGATCCGGTGTCGACGATCGCGGTCAGCGTCGTCGGGCCCTGGGGGTTGATGTCCGAACGCGGCTTGAGCGTCGCGCTGCCCGACTTGCCCGTGGTCAGGTTCACCCACGTCACGTTGAGCGGGAGTTTCTGCTCGGGCGCAGGCCCCGGCGTGCCCACCGCGGTGAACACGTACGCCGTCTGACCGGGCCCCGGTCCTGGCGCCGGGATCTTCGCCGGGCCAGCCACCGAGATCGCCGTCGCGAGGACGTTTCCCCCATCTGTCAGGCATCCGTTGCTGATGGATGGATACATGAAGTCCTGCGTCGGCGGGGCGTCCGGGCCGAATCCGGGCGGACCGGGTGCCGGTGCCGGCGCGGGAGCCGGCCCGGGCAGCGCTCCGGCGGCGTCGGCCACCGGCGCGGCAACCGGAACCGCGACCGGTGCCTCGGGGACCGGTGCGGGAGCGGCGGCGGGTGCGGCCAGCGGATCGGCGACCGGCGTGACCGGCTCAGGACCCGGCTCCGGCGGGGTGGCGCCTGCAGGGAGCGGACCGACGGCGTGTGCCGGGTTGACCCCGGCAGGCAGGTGCGCCTGCGTTCCCGGCACGGCACCCGGTGCGGGGACATGCGCTGCCGGATCGGCCACGAACTGATTGACCGCCGACGCCACGTCGCGCGACGAGGCGGGCGCCGCCACATCTCCGGCGAACACCGCTGCAGCCGCCATCAGCATCGAGGCGGCGTTGTTCGGATCGGCCGCCGCCTGCTGGATGACCGGACCGAGGCTTTCCATCGCGGGCAGACCGGGCGCCTGTAGCGCGTCGATCGGGAGCCCGGGTGTGGGGTCGGCGTTGGCCGTCGCGCTGCCGAACAGCAGTGCGACGGACGCGCCGACCCCGGCCGCGGTGGTCAGCAGAGTTCGAGTCGGTGACATGTCACTCCTCGGGAGTTTCGGTCAGGACAACAGGCGAGCGGGCGTCGATCAGGGCAGGGCCGAGACCGGGAAGATCGGCGGAGTCACCGGCGCCGGTGCCCCCGCAGGCGGTGTGGTGGGCGTCGCCGCGGGCAGCAGGCTCGTCAGCGGCGAGCCGGCCGGCATCAGCGAGGCCAGCCCGCTCGGCAGGTTCAGCCCGGGCACCGGTGACGCGGCGGCCGGTGTGCCGGGCACCGCAGAGGCCGCGCCGGGCAGGGCCGGGGTCTGCGGCAGGGTGATCGAGGCCGTGGCGCCCGGTGCGGCGGCCGGTGTGGCGGGCGCCGAGGGGGTGGACGCCGGCATGCCGGTGCCCGCCAGCGCCGAGGCGAAGGTTTGCAGCAGCTGCGGCGCGTTGCCGAGCTGATCCAGGAACGGGATGGCCGGCGCGGGCGGTGCGGGGGCCGCGGGCTGGGCGGCGGCCGTCGCACTGAGGCCCAGCGCGAGCGGAAGCGCTCCGGCCGCAGCAATTACGCTGGTCACGATGGTTTTTCTGGTGAGTTTCATGGATCTCCCAATCCGTTGACAGCACGTCTGCGACCGACGCTACGCAGTTACTGGTGTTACTCAAGTGACATGTGTGGCATTTATTCAACCGTTACGGAGGTGACGGGAATCGGTTACCGGATCAGTAGAGTCGGGCAGATAAGCGACTCCACCGTCTCCACCGTCTTCACCGTCGACGCGGCGGCTGCGACTCGACTGCCGAGCCGACTGGCTGCGGCGGCGCCCGTGCTGTTGGTGCTCAGCATCGCGGCGCGGCTCGCGTGGACCTATCTCGTCGCCAACGGCGCCAACTTCGTCGACCTGCACGTCTATGTCGGCGGTGCGGGGGCGCTCGACGAGCCGGGCACGCTTTACGGCTACGTCTACGCCGACCAGACACCGGACTTCCCGCTGCCGTTCACCTATCCGCCGTTCGCCGCGGTGATCTTCTATCCGCTTCACCTGCTCCCGTTCGGGCTCGTCGCCTTCGTCTGGCAGATCGGCACCATCGCCGCGCTCTACGGCGTGGCCCGCCTCAGCCAGCGGCTGCTCGCCGGGGGCGGCGACCGCCGGACCGCGATGTTGTGGACCGCGATCGGGATCTGGCTCGAGCCGCTGCGCAGCACGTTCGACTACGGGCAGGTCAACGTGTTGCTCGTGCTGGCGGTGCTCGCCGCGGTGCACAGTTGTCGGTGGTGGTGGTCGGGGCTGCTGGTCGGACTCGCCGCCGGGGTCAAGCTCACGCCCGCGGTCTCCGGTTTGTACTTCCTCGGCGCCGGGCGCTGGAAGGCTGCGGTGTTCTCGGCGGTGGTGTTCGCGGGCACGGTCGCGGTGTCGGTGGCCGTGGTGGGTCAGCAGGCGCGGTACTACTTCACCGAACTGCTCGGCGACGCCGACCGCGTCGGCCCGATCGGCACGTCGTTCAACCAGTCCTGGCGCGGCGGCATCTCCCGCATCGTCGGTCACGACGCCGGCTACGGCCCGGTGGTGGTCGCGGCGATCATCGCCACCGCATTGCTGGCGTTGCTGGCGTGGCGGGCGGTCGGTGGCAGCACGGACCGGTTGGGCGCCGTCGTGATCGTGCAGTTGTTCGGTCTTCTGCTGTCACCGATCTCGTGGACCCACCACTGGGTGTGGGTGCTGCCGTTGATGATCTGGTTGTGGCACGGCCCGCTGCGGCAGCGGACCGGCGCGCGAGTGCTGCGCTGGGGATGGCTCGCGCTGACGGTGATCGGCGTGCCGTGGCTGCTCAGCTTCGCCCAGCCGACGATCTGGGAGATCGGACGGCCGTGGTACCTCGCGTGGGCCGGGCTGGTCTACATCGTCGCCGCGCTGGTGACGCTGGCGTGGGTGGCCGCTACGGGTCGACGATCGCGTCGATCTCCCGGGCCATCCCCAAATCCTTCTCCGTGATACCACCCTCGGAATGCGTGACGAGTGCGAAAGTAACTGTTCGCCAACGGATATCGATATCGGGGTGGTGGTCGGCGGCCTCGGCGCGCTCGGCCACCCGGCGCACCGCCTCGATGCCGTCCAGGAATGCCGGGAACTTCACCGACCGTCGCAGCATCCCGCCGGCGCGCTCCCAGCCGTTGAGCTCCGGCAGTGCGGCGTCCACTTGATCGTCGGTCAACACAGCCATGCCTGCGACGGTATACCGTCACCGCTGATGGCAGAGCAGATCGTCGTGGCCGGCGCCCTGATCGCGGGGTCGGAACTGTTGGTCGCGCAGCGCAACCGCCCGCCCGACCTGGCCGGGTTGTGGGAACTGCCGGGCGGCAAGGTCGTCGCGGGCGAGAGCGAGGCCGCGGCGCTGACCCGGGAATTGCAGGAAGAGTTGGGGATCGACGTCGCGGTGGGCGCGCGCATCGGCGCCGACATCGCTTTGACTGCGACGACCGTGCTGCGCGCGTATCTCGTCACCCACACCGGCGGAGAACTGCGGCCGATCGACCACCGCGCGCTGCGCTGGGTCGGCGTCGGCGAGCTCGACGGCCTGCCGTGGGTTCCCGCCGACCGGGCATGGCTCGGTGCCCTCGGTCAGGCGCTGCGCAACGGCAGCCGATAGCCGTTGCGCAGGGGTCCTGACGGTGGCTGGTCGGGGAGAATTGGCGCCATTACATTGCCACGGGGCGATCGGGCCGCGGTGACCTCTCTCGCACGGTTGGCAGCGCATTTCGCGATCGAGTCACCGCACTGCGACAATGAACGACGTGGATTTTCGGAATGTCGCCATCGTCGCTCACGTCGACCACGGCAAGACGACCCTGGTCGATGCGATGCTGCGGCAGTCCGGTGCGCTGAGCCACCGCGGCGATGACGCCGTCGAGCGGTTGATGGATTCCGGTGACTTGGAGAAGGAAAAAGGCATCACCATCCTCGCCAAGAACACCGCGGTGCACCGGCACCACCCCGACGGCACCATGACGGTCATCAACGTGATCGACACCCCCGGCCACGCCGACTTCGGCGGTGAGGTCGAGCGCGGACTGTCCATGGTCGACGGCGTGCTGCTGCTGGTCGACGCCTCCGAGGGGCCGCTGCCGCAGACCCGCTTCGTGCTGCGCAAGGCGCTGGCCGCCCACCTGCCCGTCATCCTCGTGGTGAACAAGACCGACCGCCCCGACGCCCGGATCGCGGAGGTGGTCTCCGAGAGCCACGACCTGCTGCTCGACGTCGCGTCCGACCTCGACGACGCCGCGCAGAAGGCCGCCGAAGAGGCGCTGGGTCTGCCGGTGCTGTACGCGTCGGGCCGGGCCGGTATCGCGAGCACCACCGAACCCGCCAACGGTGAGAACCCCGACGGGGAGAATCTCGACCCACTGTTCGACGTCCTGCTCGAGCACATCCCGCCGCCGCAAGGTGACCCGGAGGCGCCGCTGCAGGCGCTGGTGACCAACCTGGATGCCTCGGCTTTCCTGGGACGGCTCGCGCTGATCCGCATCTACCGGGGCCGTATCCGCAAGGGCCAGCAGGCGGCCTGGATGCGCGAGGTCGACGGACACCCGGTGGTGACCAACGCCAAGATCACCGAACTACTGGTGACCGTGGGCGTCGAACGCACCGCCACGGAGGAAGCCGTCGCCGGTGACATCGTCGCCGTCGCCGGAATTCCCGACATCATGATCGGCGACACGCTGGCCGATCCGCACCACGCGCACGCGCTGCCGCGCATCACCGTCGACGAGCCCGCAATCTCGGTCACCATCGGCACCAACACCTCGCCGCTGGCCGGCAAGGTGTCCGGTCACAAGCTGACCGCCCGGATGGTCAAGTCCCGACTGGACTCCGAACTCGTCGGCAACGTGTCGCTCAAGATCGTCGACATCGGCAGGCCGGACGCGTGGGAGGTCCAGGGCCGTGGCGAGCTGGCACTGGCCGTGCTCGTCGAGCAGATGCGCCGCGAAGGCTTCGAGCTCACTGTCGGCAAGCCGCAAGTGGTCACCCGCACCATCGACGGCAAGCTGCACGAGCCGTACGAGGCCCTGACGGTCGACTGTCCCGAGGAGTTCGTCGGCGCGATCACCCAGTTGATGGCCGCCCGCAAGGGCCGCATGGAGGAGATGGCCAACCACGCCGCGGGTTGGGTGCGGATGGACTTCATCGTCCCGAGCCGCGGTCTGATCGGCTTCCGCACCGACTTCCTCACGCTGACCCGCGGTACCGGCATCGCGAACGCGGTCTTCGACGGCTACCGCCCGTGGGCGGGGGAGATCCGCGCCCGCCACACCGGCTCGCTCGTATCGGACCGCAGCGGGTCGGTGACGCCGTTCGCCATGATCCAGCTGGCCGACCGCGGCCAGTTCTTCGTCGAGCCGGGCGACGACACCTACGAAGGCCAGGTCGTCGGGATCAATCCGCGCGCCGAGGACCTCGACGTCAACGTTACCCGGGAGAAGAAGCTGACCAACATGCGCAGCTCAACTGCCGACGTGATGGAAACGCTCGCCCGTCCGCTCGAGCTCGGCCTCGAACAGGCCATGGAGTTCTGCGCCGAGGACGAATGCGTCGAGGTCACTCCCGAGGTGGTGCGGGTGCGCAAGGTCGAGTTGGACGCCACCCTGCGGGCCCGCGCGCGCTCGCGGGCGAAGGCGCGCAACTAGCGGCCGATACTCTGAGGAACGTGCTGACCTCTCCCCGCCGTCGTCGTGTGACGCTGGGGGTGTGCCTCTCCGCCACCGCACTGCTGCTGGGTGGTTGCACCGTGAGCCCGCCGCCGGCGCCGCAGAGCACCGAGACGCCGGAGACCACCCCGCCGCCGGCGCGCAAGGCGACCCAGATCATCGTGGCCATCGATTCGATCGGTCCCGGATTCAACCCACATCTGCTGTCGGATCAGTCGCCGGTCAACGCCGCTATCGCCGCACTGGTGCTCCCGAGTTCGTTCCGGCCGATCCCTGATCCCGACACGCCGACCGGGTCGCGGTGGGAGCTCGACCCGACGCTGCTGGATTCGGCCGAGGTGACCAACGAGAACCCGTTCACCGTCACCTACAACATCCGGCCCGAGGCACAGTGGACCGACAACGCGCCCATCGGCGCCGACGACTACTGGTATCTGTGGCGCCAGATGGTCAGCCAGCCCGGCGTCGTCGATCCCGCTGGTTACGACCTCATCACCGGCGTGCAGTCCGTCGAGGGTGCCAAGCAGGTCGTCGTCACCTTCTCCCAGCCGTACCCCGCGTGGCGGGAGTTGTTCAACAACATCCTGCCAGCGCACATCGTCAAGGACGTGCCGGGCGGCTTCGGCGCCGGGCTGGCCGAAGCGATGCCGGTGACCGGCGGGCAGTTCCGGGTGGAGAGCATCGATCCGCAGCGTGACGAGATTCTGCTGGCCCGCAACGACCGGTACTGGAGTGCCCCGGCCAAACCCGACCTCGTGCTGTTCCGCCGGGGTGGGGCGCCCGCAGCGCTGGCGGACTCGATCCGCAACGGTGACACCCAGGTCGCCCAGGTGCACGGCGGCGCAGCGACGTTCGCTCAACTCAGCGCCATCCCCGATGTTCGGACGGCGCGGATCGTGACGCCGCGGGTCATGCAGGTGACGTTGCGCGGCCAGCTCCCCAAACTGGCCGATCCGTCCGTGCGCCGGGCGATCCTCGGCCTGCTCGACGTCGACTTGCTGGCCTCGGTGGGTGCCGGTGACGACAACACGGTCACGCTGGCCCAGGCGCAGGTACGCTCGCCGTCCGATCCCGGATACGTGCCGACGGCGCCGCGCGCGCTGGGCACCGAGGCGGCTCTGGAACTGCTGGCCGACGCGGGCTATCAGACGGCACCGGTGGGCGATGCGCCGCCGGCCGCGCCGGGTGCACCGGCACCGGACCACAGCCGCGGGCGGATCTCGAAAGACGGTGTGCCGCTGACACTGGTGCTCGGGGTGGCCGCCAACGATCCGACGTCGGTCGCAGTGGCCAACACCGCCGCCGATCAGCTCCGCAACGTCGGCATCGAGGCGTCGGTGCTGGCGCTCGATCCGGTCACGCTCTACGGCGAGGCGCTGACCGAGAGCCGGGTCGACGCCGTGGTGGGCTGGCATCGGGCCGGCGGAGACCTGGCGACGGCGCTGGCCTCGCGCTACGGCTGTCCCGCGCTGGAGGCGACACCCGTCGTGACCGCCCCATCTGTGCCCCGGCCATCACAGTCCGCACCCACACCACCTGCCGCCACACCTACCACCACGCCGACCGCCACACCTACCACCACGCCGAGGCCCGCACCGGAATCCGATGCGCTGGTGCAGGCGCCGAGCAACATCACCGGTGTGTGTGACCGCGGCATCCAGCCGAAGATCGACGCCGCCCTCGACGGCACAGAGCCGATCGCCGAGGTCATCGACGCCGTCGAGCCACGGCTGTGGAACATGTGGACGGTGTTGCCGATCCTGCAGGACACCACGATCGTCGCGGCGGGGCCGAGCGTGCGCAACGTGACCCTCTCGGGTGCCGTGCCCGTCGGCATCGTCGGTGACGCCGGCAGCTGGGTGAAATCCCCGCAGTGACGGGACGGCAGCGCAAAGCGGCCCCGGACCGAGGTCCGGGGCCGCCTGCGTGGTGATTACTTCGATGCCGCGCTGGGCTCGCTGTCGCCGGACTTCTTGTTCTCGGTCGTCGAACGATCGCTCGACTTCTTGTCGCCGCCGACAGCGCTCTTGACGTTCTTCCGCACCCCGTCCACGTTCTTGCGGGTCTGCTCCGCCGCCCCCTTGAGGTTCTCACGGGTTTGGTCCGCGGCCCCCTTGAGGTTCTTGCGGGTTTGGTCGGCGGCCCCCTTGAGGTTCTCACGGGTTTGGTCGGCGGCCCCCTTGAGGTTCTTGCGGGTTTGGTCGGCGGCCCCTTTGAGGTTCTCACGGGTTTGGTCGGCGGCCCCTTTGAGGTTCTTGCGGGTTTGGTCGAGCCCCTCGTTGACCTGCTTGCCCGCAGTGTCGAGGGCCTCGCGCAGTTGCACCTGGCCCTGCATGACTCGCGTTTGCTGGGTCGCTTGTCCCTCGGCAGGAGAATTGGCGTTCAACGACACCATTTGGTTCGGCGTGCCCGAAATCTCCGTGACCGCTGACGGATCGACCTCAGCCGACGTTACGGTCGGCGTGCCTTCATCGCGCTTGGTGACATCACCGACGGCCTCACCACGGAGGTCACCGAAGCCGCCCAGGCCCCCGCCGATGGCACCACCGATCGCGGCGCTGATGGCACCGCCGATGTTGACGTCGCTGGCGGCCTCGGCGAGCGCCTGCGTCGCGGCGTAGATGCCGGCTCCGATGGCCTGCAGTGCGTCGTTGCCGTTCTCCAGGGCCGACACCGCCGTGGCCCGGAACGCTTCGACGACGGCATCGGTCGCTGCGGCGACGTTGTCGACCGCGTCGACACCGATCTGGGTGACCGCGTCAGCCGCCGCACCGAACTGCTCACCGGCTTCGGCGAAGGATTCGACGAACTCGGCCGGGGTCGGCAGGCCTTCCAGGCTCGCGCCGATAGCCGCCGAGATGTCCGCACCGACATCGGCGAAGCCTTGCAGCGCTGCCGCCCCGAGGTCCAGGCCGGCTTCCAGCCCGGCCTCTACTGAGGCACCGAGATCGGCCAGCACCGTCCCGAGCGAAGCCGAGGCATCGACCAGCGCGCGGATGAAGACCGCCGGGCTCGGCAGATTCTCCAGCGCGGCCTCGAACGCAGCGGCAAGTGTGCCACCGCCTGCCACCAAACCCTGGAGGAAGTCGCCGAATGCGGCGCTGCCGATGCCGATCCCCGACTGGATGGCGGCGGTCAGCGCGGCCGAGACGTTGCCGATCGCTTCGGCGGTCGCATCGGCGATTGCGTTGAAGCCAGGCGCGAACGCGGTGATCGAGCGTTCGACCGCCGCGACGAGATCCGCCGGTGTCGGAAAGTCCTCGAACGCCGCGTCGAAGGCCGCGGCCAACTCCGCTCCGGCGTTGAGGAGCGCGTCGGCGATCACGCCGGCATCGAGGTCGATGTTGAGGTCGACGATCAGCTCCAGCGCGGCCTCTAGGGAGAGGCCAAGGTCGACGTCGATCGCCGCGAATGCGTCCACCAGCGCCTCGAGGAACGTTTCGGGCGTCGGGAAGGCGCCGAGCGCGGCTTCGAACGCTGCGGCCAGCTGGCCGCCGGCGTCCTGCAGTCCGACGATGAACGCCTCGAAGGCCGTCTCGCCTACGGCCAGCCCGGCATCGATGGCCGTCGACAGCGCGCTCGAGAAGTTCCCAATCGCGGTCTCGGTGGCGTCTGCCAGTGCGGTGAGGCCGGGGATGACACGTTCCAGAGCTGACTCGAAGGCAGCGACGAATTCAGCCGGCGACGAAAAATCTTCGAGGGCGGCGTCGAAGATGGCTCCCAGCTCTTCCCCTGCCGCGGCGAGTGCCTCGCCGATCGCCGTGGCGTCCAGATTCAGGCCCAGCTCGCCGAAGACCTCCAGTGCAGCGTCGATGGCGCCTGCGAGGTCGACGTCGATGGCGCCGAAGGCGGAGACCAGGGCGTCGATGAACGCTTCGGGCGTCGGGAAGGCCTCGATTGCGGTGTTGAACGCGGCGGCGAGCTCGCTGCCCGCATCCAGCAAGCCGGCGACGACGGCGTCGAAGGCCTCGACTCCGGCGGCGAGACGGGTCTCCAGCGCCGTGGTCAGGGCGTCTGAGAGCTCGGCGATCACCTCGGCGGTGGCCGCAGCGACCGCGTCGAAGCCCGGGACGACACCCTCAAGGGCGGCATTGAAGGCCGTGATGAAGTCCCCGGGAGTCGGGAAGTCGTCGAGCACACCGTTGACCAGTGCGGCGAACTCGGAACCCGCAGCGAGGAACGCATCGGCGATCGCGCCCGGGTCCAGATCCACGCCGAGGTCGACGAGCGCCGCGAGCGCGACGTCGAGCGCCGCACCCAGGTCGACGTCGATGGCGCCGAAGGCCGACACCAGCGCGTCGACGAACGCACCGGGCGTGGGGAAGGGCTCGATCGCTGCGGCCAAAGCGGCCGCGAGCCCACTCCCGGCGTCCTGCAGCCCGGCGACCACGGTCTCGAAAGCGTCCAGACCCGCGGCGAAGCCGTCCTCCAGCGCACCCGACAGGGCACTTGACAACTCGGTGAACGCCTCGGCAGCACCTGCGGCGAACGCGTTGAACCCCGGAGCCAGTTCCACGATGACGGTATTGAATGCGGAGAAGAACTCGGCGGGGGTCGGGTAGCCTGCGATCTCACCTTCCAGCACCGCGGCCAGCTCGGGGGCGGCCTCGATGAGCGCAGCGGCGATCCCCACGGGGTTGGGGGCAAGGGCGATGTTGATGAGGGCCCCGAGTGCGACGCGAACCGCGTCACCCAGGTCGACGTCGATGGCGGCGAACGCCTGGACCAGCGTGTCGACGAACGCCCTGGGTGTCGGGAACGCCTCGATCGCCGCAGCCAAAGCGGCGGAGAGGCCGCTGCCCGTGTCTTGCAGAGCGCCGACGATGGCGTCGAACGTCTCGATTCCGGCTGCGGCGCCCTCGTTGACAGCGGTGGCCAGCGCACCCGACAGGTCGGTGAGCGATTCGGCGGCGGCTTGGGCGAAGGTATTGAGCCCGGGCAGGGCGCCTGTGATCGCGGCGTTGAAGGCGGCAAAGAAGTCGCCGGGCGCGGGGAAGCCGTCGAACACATCCCCGAAGGCGGCGGCGAGGTCGGCACCGGCTTCGATGAGCGACTCGGCGATGGCGCCGGCGTCGATGTCGATGCCAAGGTCGACGAGCGCCGCGAGTGCGACGTCGAGCGCAGCGCCGAGGTCGACGTCGACGGCGCCGAACGCGTCCGCCAGGGCGTCGATGAACGCAGCAGGACTCGGGAAGGCAGCCAGAGCGGCGTTGAATACCGCCGCCAGGTCACCACCGGAGTCGAGGAGTCCCTCGACGAGCGCGTCGAAGGCGGTAACACCCGCTGCAAGACCGGCCTCGATCGTGGCGGCGAGCTGACCCGAGAGGTCGGTGAACGCCTCGGCCGCAGCCGTGGCCACGGCGTTGAAGCCCGGGATCACATCACCCAGGGCCGCCTCGAAGGCCGCGACGAATTCCTGCGGGTTGGGAAAGGCGGCCAGTGCCGTGTTGAATGCGGCGGCCAGTTCGGTTCCGGCATTGAGGAGCGCCTCACCGATGGTGCCGGCGTCCAAGCCGATGCCGAGTTGCAGCGCGACCTCGAGTGCGACCTCGATGGCGTCGGCCAGGTCGAGGTTGACGGATGCAAACGCCGACACCATGGCGTCAACGAAGGCTTCCGGCGACGGGAAGTTGGCGATGGCGTTGTCGATGGCGGTCGCGAGCACGCTGCCGCCGTCGAGTAGCCCGTCGACAACGGCTTGGAACGCGTCGGTGTCCTGCCCGGCAGCCTCGACCAGCGCTGCCTCGAGCGCTCCGCTCAGTCCGAGGATGGCCGCCTGGGCGGCTTGGGAGGCGCTGTCCACTGCACCGCCGATCGGCGCCCACGCGGCCTGCGCGTCGGCGATCAGATCAGCCAGCGAAGACAGGGAAACGTCTTCGAGCACAGCGACCATCCGCTCGCCCCGGATCTGGAAGTCCGGCGGCAATACTTCGACCGGAGCCAACGCAATCGATGTGGCGCCTACGACGGCCACACCGGCGGCCAGATATGACCGAACAGCAACTTCCATGACATCCCCTCAGAGTCTCGAACAGCTCGACGGAGCAAAACATACCTGAGAAGCAGCTAAGTAACAAAGCGATCTACGTCTTTTTCTATGACCATTTTTAGATGGCTTCATATCGTTTGCCTCGGGTTTGGGAACTAGAATTAGCCGAGCCGGTTGCAGCGGGCAGAGCGGAGCATAAGTGGCAAATGGGGGGAGCGATTTCGGAATAGAACTGGAACCGAGCGCGGAACGTATTGCGCGTGGCCCAATTTAATTGCTGTGATTGCGTATTCCGGGGGATTGCGCAGGAGAGCAGTGGCGCCTTCGGCCGTCGGGCATTGGCCCGCACAGCCTGTCGGCGCGGGATCGAGATGGCACGCCGAGCACCGTGCACACAAAGGCCCACGATCTCGTTGCTTCGGCAAGGACCGGTTGCCTTCGGCTGCGTATCGCCAGCTCTTCGCTAAGTGCCGCTTAGTGGCAGATTGGCGGCGGATACTGATGGCGCGGATTCCAGGGGCGTCGGGGGCGGCCTGGCGGGCGTGCGTGCGGACTTGCCCCGCGCGCCTACCCGGCGGCGGTGAGCCGGCTGTTCGTGCCTGGTGTCGCTGCTAAGCGACTTGTTTCCGCGAGCGAACGCGGGTGCCTGTCCAGGACATTTTGTGCCCTAGTGCGGACACCGAGTGGCGGGTCTAGTCTGTCGGTGTAGATACTCATGGATGCCATTAGCGCCCGCGGACCGCACGACAGTCGGAAGGTTGCCGACAAGTAGCCCATGAGCAAATTCGGATGGTCGAAGTGGTTAGCTACCTTGTCAAGGATATCGGAAACTGAGAGTTAGCTGAGTTGCTCAGTTAACTCCATCCAACCCGCACGTAGCGAACGTGCCAGGTCGGCGACACCGCGGCGTCGACGGGCGCTTGCCAAAGACGGGTCATCAGGACCACCGCCGAGCAGATCCCAATCGGATCGTTGCGGGGCATTGCCTTGTCGCGCGTGCTGTTGTCGCGCGTGCTGAATGCGGTGGAGGGCAATCCGAAGAGCGGATCGTCACTGTGACGATTCAACACCGACTTCTGGATGGCTTCGTCCTGGTCGGCCGTCACATCGCCACATCGCCACATCGCCGGTCCTGCGACGGTGCGTTGTTCGTGGAGCCCGAGGACGGCGGCTCGTCGACCGGGTCGTCGTGCCGCCTACCAGACGTGCGCTGAGCGGCTCGACGGTGAGCCGGTGCAGCGACTCGACGGTCCCATCGGTCCCGGTGACCAACTCACGAATGACTGCAACGTCGACACGAGCGCAACGGCATGAGCCATATTGACTTGCTTGACGAACGATATGCCGGCCTCACCGCGTCACCTGGCTCACCGCCCCTTGGCGTACATTCACCGCCGATGTCAGAAGTTCCTCGCCTGCTCTTCGTCCACGCTCACCCCGACGACGAGACGCTCACCACCGGCGGCACCATCGCTCACTACGTCTGCCGCGGCGCGGATGTCCGCGTGGTCACCTGCACCCTCGGTGAGGAAGGTGAGGTGATCGGGGAGATGTACGCCCAACTCGCCGTAGACCACGCCGACCAACTCGGCGGCTACCGGATCGCCGAACTCACCGCCGCGCTCGCCGCGCTGGGTGTGGACGGACCGCGGTTCCTCGGCGGTGCAGGCCACTGGCGGGACTCCGGTATGGCCGGCACTCCGGCCCGCCACCACCCACGATTCGTCGACGCCGACATGGCCGAGGCCGCCGGTCTGCTCGCCGCGATACTCGACGAGTTCCAGCCGCACGTCGTGGTCACCTATGACCCCGACGGCGGGTACGGCCACCCGGACCACATCCAGACCCACCGCGTCACCACCGCGGCCGTCGAGCGTGCGCAGTGGCGGGTGCCGAAGTCCTACTGGACCGTCATGTCGAAGAGCGGCATGGGCGACGCGTTCGCCGCGGCCCGCGACGTCCCCGAGCAGTGGCTGCGGGTGAGTGTCGACGACGTGCCGTTCCTCTACCCCGACGATGGGATCGACGCCGTCGTCGACGTCAGCCACAGCCTCGAGGAGAAGGTCGCCGCCATGCGCGCGCACGCCACGCAGATTTCCGTCGCACCCAACGGGCAGTCCTGCGCGCTGTCGAACAACATCGCGATGCCGGTCCCCGCCGCGGAGCATTATGTTCTCGCCTCCGGCGACCCAGGCCCGCGCGACGAACGCGGTTGGGAAACCGATCTGCTCTCCGGGTTGAACCTGGCGTAGCGAATTGGGCCCGCGGTAAGCTCCACGTCATCCGGCGACACCGAAGGGGCATTCGTGGATACCGACCTTGGTCAGAGCCTGCAGCACCGGCAGGACCGGCCCGACAGCATCCCGACCTGACGGCGCCGCCGCGCGGTTCCCGTCCGGCCGCAGATTCGCCCCTGCGCGGTGCCGTTCTGGCGCTACTGACCCTCGACGGCGTGATCACCGCCGTCGTCGGCGCCTTCTTCCTGCCGCTGCGTATCGGGTCGGTGCCGTTCCCGCTGAGTGCTTTCGTCGTCGGTCTGGTCAACGCCACGCTGGTCTGGGCCGCGATCCAATGGACTGAGTCCGGCCGGCTCGTCGCACTGCCGATCTGGTCTTGGTTCGCCACCCTCGCCGTCCTCACCCTCGGTGGGCCCGGCGGAGACGTCGTTTTCGGTGGGCGTGGCGCCATGGCCTACAGTGTTTTGCTCTACACCGCCGTCGGTGTCGCTCCAGCAGCCTGGCTGCTCTGGCGCCGGAGTCTCCGCACCGTCTGAGAGCACCGGCGCAACTGTCGCGGACTACTGTGGCCGATATGCCGCACGCAGTGCTTCTAGGACGTGGGACAGGCGGATGAAAGTTGCCATCGCCGGGGTTACAGGGAAGTGGCTCTGAACCCCCAGCACGGCGCTGATCTCCCCAGCCCGGCGGTCCCGCCGCAGCCTGCAGTGCCCAGTCCCGCCGCGATGAGGCGCGTGCTCCGCCGGGCTCACGACGGTGTCGCACTCAATGTCGACGAGGCCGCGATCGCGATGGCGGCGCGCGGTGAGGACCTGGCAGACCTCTGCTCCAGCGCCGCCCGCGTCCGCGACGCGGGGTTGACGTCCGCTGGTCGCCGCGGGCGCAATGGGCGCCTGCCGGTCACGTACTCCCGCAAGGTCTTCGTTCCCGTGACGCATCTGTGCCGCGACACCTGCCACTACTGCACCTTCGTCACCGTGCCGGGGCGGCTGCGCGCGCACGGCGTTGGCATGTACATGGAGCCCGACGAGATCCTCGACGTCGCCGCCCGTGGTGCGGAATTAGGCTGCAAGGAAGCGCTGTTCACTTTGGGCGACCGTCCGGAGGCCCGATGGGCCGAGGCGCGTCAATGGTTGGACGAACGCGGTTACGACTCCACGCTGGACTACGTCCGCGCCATGGCCATCCGCGTACTGGAGGAGACCGGCCTGCTGCCGCACCTCAACCCCGGGGTGATGAGCTGGTCGGAGCTCTCACGGCTCAAACCCGTTGCGCCGTCCATGGGAATGATGCTGGAGACGACGTCCCGGCGCCTCTTCGAGACGAAGGGGCTGGCGCACTACGGCAGCCCGGACAAGGATCCGGCCGTGCGGCTGCGCACGCTCGACGACGCCGGCCGGCTGTCCATCCCGTTCACCACGGGCCTGCTCGTCGGAATCGGTGAGACGCTCACCGAACGCGCCGAGACCATGCATGCCATCCGCAAGTCGCACAGGGAGTTCGGGCACGTCCAAGAAGTGATCGTGCAGAACTTCCGGGCGAAGGACCACACCGCGATGGCATCGTCGCCGGACGCCGGTATCGAGGACTTCCTCGCCACGGTCGCGACGACCCGCCTCGTGCTGGGTCCCAAGGTGCGTGTGCAGGCGCCACCGAACCTGGTGTCGCGCGACGAATGCCTGGCCCTCATTGCCGCCGGCGTCGACGACTGGGGTGGCGTCTCGCCGCTGACCCCAGACCACGTCAACCCCGAACGGCCGTGGCCGGCACTCGACGAGTTGGCCGACGTGACCGCCGAGGCGGGATACGACCTGGTGCAGCGGCTCACCGCGCAACCGCAGTACCTGCAGGCCGGCGCCGCCTGGATCGATCCGCGCGTGCGCGGGCACGTCGACGCGCTCGCCGATCGGGATACCGGTCTCGCGCTCGACGTCAACCCCCAGGGCCGTCCGTGGCAGGAACCCGACGAGGCGTTGCAGTCTCTGGGGCGCATCGACCTGAACGAGGCCATCGACGGCGCGGGCCGGCTCACCGAGACCCGCAGCGACCTCGGCAGCGCGTTCGGTGACTGGGAGTCGATCCGCGAGAAGGTCAGCGAACTGGCGGCGCGTGCGCCGGAGCGGGTGGACACCGACGTGCTCACGGCACTGCGCTCCGCGGAGCGCGACCCGGCATCGCTGTCCGACGACGCCTACCTGGCGCTGGCCACCGCGGACGGGCCTGCCTTGGAAGCCGTCGCAGCGCTGGCGGATTCACTGCGCCGCGATACCGTGGGCGACGACGTGACCTTCGTGGTCAACCGCAACATCAACTTCACCAACATCTGCTACACCGGTTGCCGGTTCTGTGCGTTCGCGCAGCGCAAAGGTGACGCCGACGCGTATTCACTGTCGACCGACGAGGTCGCCGACCGCGCGTGGGAGGCGCACGTCGCCGGAGCCACCGAAGTGTGCATGCAGGGCGGGATCGACCCTGAACTTCCGGTCACCGGTTATGCCGACCTGGTGCGTGCGGTCAAGAAGCGGGTGCCGTCGATGCACGTCCATGCCTTCTCGCCGATGGAGATCGCCAACGGCGTGACGAAGAGCGGGCTGTCGGTGCGGGACTGGCTGACCGCGCTGCGCGAAGCCGGACTGGACACGATCCCGGGCACCGCCGCGGAGATCCTCGACGACGAGGTGCGCTGGGTGCTGACCAAGGGGAAGCTGCCGACCTCGATGTGGATCGACGTCGTCACCACCGCGCACGAGGTGGGGCTGCGGTCGAGTTCGACGATGATGTACGGCCACGTCGACCAACCCCGGCACTGGGTCGGCCACCTTCGCGTGCTGCGGGAGATCCAGGACCGCACGGGCGGGTTCACCGAGTTCGTCCCACTACCGTTCGTGCACCAGTCATCCCCGCTGTACCTGGCCGGCGGTGCCCGCCCCGGCCCGACGCACCGGGACAACCGGGCGGTCCATGCACTGGCGCGGATCATGTTGCACGGCAGGATCGATCACATCCAGACCAGCTGGGTCAAGCTCGGCGTCGAACGTACGCAGGTGATGCTGCAGGGCGGCGCCAACGACCTCGGCGGGACGTTGATGGAGGAGACCATCTCGCGGATGGCCGGCTCGGAGAACGGCTCGGCCAAGACTGTCGCGGAACTCGTCGCGATCGCCGAGGGAATCGGTAGGCCGGCGCGCCAGCGAACCACCACTTACGCGCCCCTGGCTGCCTGACACCGAGGCCTTTGCCCCCGGTTCCCCAACGCACGGTTACTTGCGCGGCTCCGTTGTGGCGGCTGGCAGTTTTGTATGTGCGACGTTTAGTATCAGTTACCACGCGGAACTCCCAGTCCGGATTGGCGCGTGAAAGTTAGGGCACACTGAGACGACCGTCCAGGTATCGGCTGGGGATACTTCCAGGCGGAACCGGCACCACCGCCTCGGCGGCCCAGCCGAGTCGGCAGCCCACTGGACAGTTGGACCGAGGAACACGGAGGAGAACCCGGTGACGTACACGATTGCCGAACCCTGTGTCGACGTGAAGGACAAGGCATGCATCGAGGAGTGCCCCGTCGACTGCATCTATGAGGGCGCACGCATGCTGTACATCCACCCCGACGAATGCGTCGACTGTGGAGCCTGCGAGCCGGTGTGCCCGGTGGAGGCGATCTACTACGAGGACGACGTCCCGGATCAGTGGAGTGCCTACACGCAGTACAACGCGGACTTCTTCGTCGAACTCGGGTCCCCCGGCGGTGCGTCGAAGGTCGGCCAGACTGACAACGACCCGCAGGCCGTGAAGGACTTGCCGCCGCAGGGCGAGGGCTGACACGGCGCCCCACGAGTACGCCGCTGAGGTGGCCCGCCGAGTGGTCTCCGCGAAGCTGCCCGAGTTCCCCTGGGACACGCTCGCGGCGGCCGGTGCGCTGGCCCGCTCACACCCGGACGGCATCGTCGACCTGTCTGTCGGCACCCCCGTGGACGAGGTCGCGCCGGTCATCCGTGAGGCGCTCCTGGCGGCCAGCGCAGCGCCCGGGTATCCGACGACCGCCGGCACACCCCGGTTGCGGGCGTCGGCGAAGGCCGCGCTCGAACGTCGGTTCGGCATCACCGGCCTGGCGGACGGTGCGGTGCTGCCCGTCATCGGCACCAAGGAACTCATCGCGTGGTTGCCCACGCTGCTGGGGGCGGGGTCCGACGACCTCGTGGTGGTGCCGGAACTGGCGTATCCCACCTACGACGTCGGCGCCCGGCTGGCGGGGGCCAAGGTCGTCCGGGCCGATTCGCTCACCCAGTTGGGTCCGCAGACCCCGGTGCTGATCTTCCTCAATTCGCCGAGTAACCCGACGGGCCGGGTGTTGGGCGTCGACCACCTCCGCAAGGTCGTCGGCTGGGCCCGTGAGCGGGGTGTCCTGGTCGCTTCCGACGAGTGCTACCTCGGCCTCGGCTGGGACACCGCGCCCGTCTCGGTGCTGCACCCCTCGGTCTGCGACGGCGACCACACCGGTCTGCTGGCTGTGCACTCACTGTCGAAGACGTCGTCGCTAGCCGGGTACCGCGCCGGCTTCGTCGCCGGCGACCCGGCGGTGGTCGCCGAACTGCTCGCGGTGCGCAAACACGCCGGGATGATGGTGCCGACGCCCGTGCAGGCGGCGATGGTGGCCGCACTCGACGACGACGCCCATGCACAGCAGCAGCGCGAACGCTATGCGCGGCGCCGCGATGTGCTGCTGCCCGCGATGAAGGCCGCCGGCTACACCGTCGACCACTCCGAGGCGGGGCTGTATCTGTGGGCCACCCGCGGCGAGGAGTGCCGCGCGACCGTCGACCGGCTTGCCCGGCTCGGGATCCTCGCCGCACCGGGTGAGTTCTACGGCCCCCGCGGCGCACAGCACGTGAGGCTGGCACTGACCGCCACCGACGAGCGTATCGACGCCGCCGCCGAACGGCTTTCGGCGAATCACGGTTAGCCCGCCGCAACCCGTAATACCGTCGGTGTCGATCAGCGACGAGGACGTCGAGGACGTCGACCGGCCTGAACTGGTACACGACCGATCCCACCCTGCAGTTCACCCTCGCCTACTACCTGCCGCCGGACCACAGGTGCCCGTCGCGGAGACACATCTGGCCCGGATGGGCGAGCTGATGGGTGGCGCGGTGGCCCGGTGGGCCGAGGAGACCGACGTCGATCCCGACGTGCGCCCCACCTACCTGCGCAACCAGGCCAACATCGGGATGGGCTGCGCGCTGGGCAACCGGCCGGCGGCATGGTTCAGGCACTGGTGGCCGCGTATGCAGCCGCCGACGTGCGCGACCACGTGCCGGCGAAATTCGAATCCGGTGAGTGGGCCAGGGAGACGGCACAGGTGTTCACCGAGCGCACCGGCGGCCCAGGCGATGGTTTTCGACGGCACCGGGCTGGCCAATCACCGTCCGCGGCGGCGCGTCCGGCAGCGCATCGTGGTGCCCGTCACCAAACTCAAGGTGTGCCGGCTCGGCATCACAGCCGCATCGGACGCGATCGAGATCCACGGCGGCAACGGCTATATCGAGGACTGGCCGGTTGCCCGGCTGCTGCGCGATTCGCAGGTCTACACCATCTGGGAAGGTCCCGACAACATGTTTTACCTAGACGGTGTTGTACCTGGACGGTGTTGTGCCCGGACGTGGCACGGGGCATCCGGCGTGTCGAGGCGCACCAACCGCTGCTGGGCCGGATGCACGATGCGGTGTCGGTATGCGACGACGACCCGACAACGCAGCTGGTGTCGCAGCGCGTCGACGATCTCGACGCGGCGATCACCGCATGGACGAAGCTCGAGGGCGCGGTCGCCGACGCGCGGCTGTTCCCGCCGGCGCAGTTCATGGCCGACGTGTACGGGGGAGCGCTGCTGACCGAACAGGCGGCGTGGGAACGCGCCGAACGCGGCGGCGAGCGAAAAGCTCTCGTGGCGAGGCTGTATACGCGCCGCTACCTCGACGATCCCGGGCGGTTACGCGGTATCGACGAGGACCGTGAGTAGGCGCTGGAGCGCTTCGACGAACTGGCCGACGGCGCGTTCACCGGCTGAGCGCCCTCGGCGGGTGCCCAGCACCCGCTCGATGCGGTAACCCGACAATGAGCTACTTAGGTGACCAGTGCAGTGATCAGCGCTGCGGTCTGGCGCAGCGCCTGTGCGCCGATGTTGCCGATGGGTTCGTCGAGCGCGGCGGTGGGCAGCCACTGGACGAGTTCTGGCAGCACCGCGCCTTCGGGCTGCTGGACTGCTACGACCATCGCCATAGCGGCGTCGGGGATTCGGCCGGGAACGAAGGCGCAAGAGATGAGCCTGCCGGAGTCAGCGGCGAGGTGGATGGAGTTCGAGAGGATGACCACATAGGCCTCGTGTCCGGTGTCCCGCCGTGGCGCGATGTCACCGGGTGTGATCACAGGTCGGCAGCCCTGTTGGCCTGGTAGATCTTGGCGGCGTAGTCGTCGATGTTGAGCGCCGGCACGGTGTGCGCGGTGTAGTTCTGCAGGGCGAGGCGCAGATGTTCGTGCCGCAGCGCCTGCTCGATGAGTTCGGACCGGTTCATGCCGACAGCCGTGGCGTCGGCGTCTGCGGCGGCGAGCACATCGGTATCGACGGTGACGGACACCTTATTTTTGACCATACATTCATCCTACCGAAGGTAGGATACCTGGCGGTCGGCCGAATGCCACTGCGGACAACCCGACTACGAACGCTCCCAGAGCAACAGCATCCCGTACGCCGCGATGCTCTGTGCATCGGTGATCTCCCCGTCGGCGACCATCCGCTCGAACTCGCCGCGGGTGACCCAGGCGCTGCGCATGTCCTGCTCCTCGTGTTCCCGGTCATGGTCGCCCTCGGTCAGTTCGGTGGCGAGGAATACCGAGCCGCGCTGACTGCTCATCCCGGGCGCCACGTCGAGCAGGCCCAGTTTGACGATGGCCTTCGCCCGCAGCCCCGTCTCCTCGCGTAACTCACGCGCAGCCAAGTCGAACGGCTCCATGTCGGCCCGCCCCGGGGCGGTGCCCTGCGGGAACTCCCACCGGCGTAATCCGAGCGGGTAGCGAAACTGCTCGACCAGCTTGAGGCGGTCACCGTCACACGCGATGACCAACGCGTAGTTGGGCTTGTCGACGACGGCGTAGATGCCGTCGCTGCCGTCCGGACGTCTGATCCCGTCCTCGCGCAACGTCAGCCAGTCGTTCCGGTACACCTCGCGCGACGACACCTGCCGGATCCAATCCACGGGCCCAGTATCGCCCAGTCCTGACGAGTAGCCTCGTCGGCGTGTTGCTGAGCTCGCTGAACCCCGCCGCGGTCGCCGGCGGCGCCGACATCGCCGACGCGGTCACGATCGGGAAGGCGGTGCTCAGTCGAAGCGATCTCGTCGGGGCCGCGACGTCGGTCGCCGAGCGTGTCGGCGCGGCGCACCGGGTCGCGGTGCTGGCCAGGCCGACGCCGGCAACGGTGCTCGCGATGACCGGCTGCCTCATCGCCGGCGTCCCCGTCGTTCCGGTCCCCGCCGACGTGGGTGTCGCCGAACGCCGCCACATCCTCTCCGACTCCGGCGCCCAGGCCTGGCTCGGCGAGAAGCCCGAGAATCTGGAGGACACCGGGCTCCCGCACATCCCGGTTCGCCTGCACGCCCGGTCTTGGCACCGCTACGCCGAACCCCATCCCGACTCCGCCGCACTGATCATCTACACCTCCGGTACGACCGGACCGCCGAAGGGCGTCGTCATCAGCCGCGGCGCCATCGCCGCCGACCTGGACGCGCTCGCCGAGGCATGGCAGTGGACCGCCGAGGACACCCTTGTCCACGGTCTGCCGCTCTATCACGTGCACGGACTGGTGCTGGGACTTCTCGGTTCCCTACGCATCGGCAACAGGTTCATCCACACCGGCCGGCCCAGCCCCGAGGCCTATGCGCAGGCGCGGGGCACGATCTACTTCGGGGTGCCGACAGTGTGGTCACGAATCGCCGCCGACGGGAACGCCGCGCGCGCACTGATGGCGGCGCGACTGCTGGTGTCGGGCAGCGCCGGGCTGCCCGTTCCGGTCTTCGACCGGGTGAGCGCACTGACCGGTCACCAACCGGTCGAGCGCTACGGCAGCACCGAATCGTTGATCACCCTCAGTACTCGCGTCGACGGGGAACGCCGCCCCGGCTGGGTGGGGCTCCCGCTGGCCGGGGTGCAGACCCGCCTCGTCGGCGACGACGGCGCACCAGTGCCCCACGACGCGGAAACGATTGCGCGCCTCGAAGTCCGGGGCCCGATGCTCTTCGACGGCTATTTGAACCGGCCCGACGCGACGGCTGACGTGTTCGACGCTGACGGCTGGTACCGCACCGGTGACGTTGCGGTCGTCGATGCCGACGGTATGCACCGCATCGTCGGGCGGGAGTCGGTCGACCTGATCAAGACGGGCGGTTTCCGGGTCGGGGCGGGGGAGATCGAGACGGTCCTGCTGGGCCACGACGGCGTCGACGAGGCCGCGGTGGTCGGGGTGCCTGACGACGACCTCGGTGAGCGCATCGTCGCGTTCGTCGTCGGTGACGCCACACCGGCCACGTTGGTCGACTATGTGGCCGAGCAACTTTCAGTGCACAAGTGTCCCCGTGAGGTGCGCATCGTCGACAGCCTGCCCCGCAACGCCATGGGTAAGGTGCTCAAGAAGGAACTGGCGCAATGGGTCTGAGTTTCACCGATCTGTGCGTCGATGCGGCCGAGATTCACGCCCTCGGCGGCTGGTGCGCCCGGAGTGTGATCAGACGCCGGCCAGGGCGTCGATCGCCGCCTGCAGCCGGGTGGTGACCTCTTCGGCGACCGGCTGCAGCTGGGGCTCACCGGTGACGTCCACGAGCAGCTGCGGGTTCATCGCCTCGACGAGCGTGGTGTGCGGGTCGTCGGGATCGCTGCGCACCACCACGTTGCACGGCAGCAGCAGGCCGATCTGCCGGTCCACGCCGATCGCGCGGTGCGCCAGCGGCGGGTTGCAGGCACCCAGAATCAGGTAGTTCTCCATGTCCTCGTCGAGCTTGTTCTTCAGTGTCGACTTGACGTCGATCTCGGTAAGGACCCCGAACCCGTGTTGGGACAGCGCCTCACGGGTACGCGCCACGGCGTCGTCGAACGTCATCTTCAGGCTGGTGGACAGTGCGATGCTCATCATGACTCCTTCGTCGATTCGTCAGGCCAGTGCGAGGAACAACTTCTCGAGTTCGGCCACCGTCATCGGATCTTTCGCATCGGCACCCTCCCCCGCGACGCATTCCCGCAATCCGGTGGCCACGATCTTGAACCCGGCGCGGTCCAGAGCGCGAGACACCGCTGCGAGCTGAGTCACGACCTCCTTGCAGTCGCGGCCCTGCTCGATCATCGATATCACCCCCGAAAGCTGGCCATGGGCCCGGCGCAGCCGGTTGAGGACCGCGTCGATGGCTTCCTGATCACCGACCATGGTGTTCCTTTCGTTTACCTGGCGCCGATGTTACCCCGAGGGGTATGGTGGTCAAGAAGCGGGGGTACCCCAGGGGGTATGCATCGCAACAGTAGAAGGAGTCGATGATGCGCGAGCAGTACGACAACGCGTGGGTCGACAAGGCGTGGGTCGACAAGCCGTGGGTGGACGCCCACGCCGCCGTTTGACACGAGAGAGGAGAGGCAGATGTGCTACGCCGTGACATGCCCGTCCTGCGGTAAAACGACGTGGGACGGCTGCGGCCGACACGTCGACGACGTGATGCGGTCGGTTCCTACCGCGGACCGTTGCCGCTGTGAGCCGGTCGACGCGCCGCCGAGCCCCGCTGTCCGCCGGTTCTGGCGCCGGTGACCGCGCCAGCCGCGACGGCAATCTGATCGGCGATGATTTCTCCACAACGCCGAGCAGTTGGCCGCTCAGTTCACGTGCAGCGCCTCGTTGAGCGTGATGCCGGTGCCGTCGCGTCTGACCACCTCGACGGCACCGGACAGCGAATTGCGCCGGAACAACAGGTTGTTCACACCGGAGAGTTCGCGGGCCTTCACCGTCTGCCCGTCGCTCGTCTGCACCTTGGTGCCCGCGGTGACGTACAACCCTGCCTCGACCACGCAGTCGTCGCCGAGCGAGATTCCCACCCCAGCGTTCGCGCCGAGCAGGCACCGCTTGCCGACCGAGATGACCTCCTTGCCGCCGCCCGACAGGGTGCCCATGATCGATGCGCCGCCGCCGACGTCGGATCCGTCGCCGACCACCACACCGGCCGAGATCCGGCCCTCAACCATCGACGAACCCAGCGTCCCGGCGTTGAAGTTCACGAACCCCTCGTGCATCACCGTCGTCCCCGCCGCCAGGTGCGCACCCAGGCGCACCCGGTCGGCGTCGGCGATGCGGACCCCCGCCGGGGTCACGTAGTCGACCATCCGCGGGAACTTGTCGATCCCGAAGACGGTGACGGTGCCGCAGCGGCGCAGCCGGGCGCGGACGGTCTCGAAGCCGTCCACCGCACACGGGCCGTAGTTCGTCCACACGACGTTGGCCAGCACACCGAAGATGCCGTCCACGTTCGCGCCGTGCGGCTGGATCAGCCGGTGAGAGAGCAGGTGCAACCGCAGATAGGCGTCGTACCCGTCGGCGGGTTTGTCTTCCAGCGAGGCGATGACGGTGCGCACGGCGACGAGGTCGACCTCGCGGTCCTCGTCACGGCCGGTCAGCTCACCGAGTTCGGCGGGCACCTCGGCGACCGACATCCGAACCGTGCCCGACTCCCCGAGATCGGCTCCGAGTTCCGGCGCCGGATACCAGGTGTCGAGGACGGTTCCGTCGGCGGCGATGGTCGCCAGGCCGATTCCAGCAGCAGAAGTCACGAGCCTAGAGACTACCGTTGTTCCATGGCCCTCGACCTGCACGGTGACCCCGTCGAGTTGACCGCAGCTTTGGTCGACATCCCCAGCGAATCGCGGCACGAACAGTGCATCGCCGACGAGATCGAGGCCGCACTGCGCGAACAGACCGACGGTGTCGAGATCGTTCGCAATGGTGACGCGGTGCTGGCCCGCACGAACCGCGGACTCCCGTCTCGCGTGCTCCTCGCGGGGCACATCGACACCGTGCCCGCCGCGGATAACGTGCCCAGCCGCCGTGAAGGTGACGCCCTGTACGGCTGCGGCACCTCCGACATGAAGTCCGGCGACGCGGTGTTCCTGCACCTCGCCGCCACCGTCGGGAACCCAGCGCACGACCTCACGCTGGTGATGTACGACTGCGAGGAGATCGAGGCCTCGGCCAACGGACTGGGCCGTATCGAACGCGAACTGCCCGACTGGCTGCAGGCCGACCTCGCGATCCTCGGTGAACCGTCCGGCGGCTTCATCGAGGCCGGCTGCCAGGGCACCCTCCGAGTACTGGTGCGCACCACCGGGACGCGCGCGCACTCGGCGCGATCATGGCTGGGAGACAACGCCATTCACAAACTCGCGCCGGTGCTCGACCGGTTGGCGACCTACCAGGCGCGCAGCGTCGACATCGACGGCTGCGTCTACCGGGAAGGGCTTTCCGCGGTGCGGATCGAGGGCGGCATCGCGGGCAACGTGATCCCCGACGCCGCGTCGATCACCGTCAATTTCCGGTTCGCGCCCGACCGCACCGTCGAGCAGGCGCTGGCCCACGTGCTCGCGGTGCTCGACGGACTCGACGTCACCGTCGAGCAGACCGACGCCGCCGCAGGCGCCCTGCCGGGGCTGACCAAGCCGGCCGCCGCTGCCCTGGTCGAGGCTGCCGGCGGGCAGGCGCGGGCGAAATACGGGTGGACCGACGTGGCGCGGTTCGCGGCGCTGGGCATTCCGGCCGTCAACTACGGCCCGGGCGACCCGAACCTCGCCCACCGGGCGGACGAGCGGGTGGAGGTCGGTCAGATCACCGCCACCACCGAGCTGCTGCGGCGCTACTTATCTGCTTGACGGACAGCGCTATCGTGGAAGCCATGCTGGGAATCGACGACATCTCCGGGTGACCGGAGCCATCACCTGAGTCGTCCTGTTCCGTTCTGCGGTGCCTCGGTGGCCCGCAGCCCACGAGAGATCTCTCGCATGCCTGATCCATCGATCGTCTGTTCCGACCTGTCGTTCGCCTGGCCCGACGACACCGTCGTTTTCACCGACCTGTCCGCCACTTTCGTCACCGGCCGCACCGGTCTCGTCGCGCCGAACGGCGCGGGTAAATCCACTCTGCTGCGGCTGATCGCGGGAGAGTTGCGGCCGACGTCCGGGACCGTGTCGGTCACCGGCGCGCTCGGTTACCTCCCGCAGACCCTGCCGGTGGCCGCCGATTTAACCGTCGCCGAAGTGCTCGGCATCGCCCCGGTGATCGCCGCGCTGAACGCGCTGGCCGGCGGGGATGCCAGTGACGCAATCTTCACCGCGGTCGGCGACGACTGGGACGTCGAAGAACGGGCCCGCGCCCAACTGGACCGGCTGGGGCTCGCGCACGTCGGTCTCGACCGTCGTCTCGAAACGCTGTCCGGGGGCGAGATCGTCTCCCTCGGCCTGGCGGCGCAACTCCTCGAGCGGCCCGATGTGCTGCTGCTCGACGAGCCGACCAACAACCTCGACGCCGACGCCAGGCATTCGCTCTACGCGGCGCTCGACGACTTCGGCGGAACCCTGCTGCTGGTCAGCCACGACCGGGTGCTGCTCGACCGGATGGACCGGATCGCCGAACTCAACCGAGGGGAGATCGTCTTCTACGGTGGGAATTTCACGGCCTACCGCGAGGCGGTGGCGCTCGAACAACAGGCCGCCGAAAGCGACCTGCGCAATGCCCGACAACAGCTGAAACGCGAGAAACGCCAGATGCAGGAGGCCCGCGAACGTGCGGCGCGGCGTGCGAACACCGCGGCGCGCAACCTCTCCGACGCCGGTCTGCCGAAGATCGTCACGGGGGCCAGAAAACGCAGAGCCCAGGAGTCCGCGGGCAAGTCCGATGACGTCCACGCCAAGCGGGTGGGCGACGCGCGGGCGCGGGTCGATCATGCCGAGCGTTCAGTGCGGGACGACGATGCGATCGCGCTGGACCTGCCGGACAGCCGCGTGCCCGCCGACCGGAACCTGTTCACCGGCCACGGGCTCCGCGTCAACCGCGGCGGTCGGGAACTGTTCGGGGAAAACGGAATCGATTTGTCACTGCGCGGACCGGAACGCATCGCGCTGACGGGGCCGAACGGCGCGGGCAAGTCCACGCTGCTGCGGGTCATCGTCGGCGCCGTCGAGCCCGACGCGGGCTCGGTGCAACGGGCCGACGGCCGCACCGCCTACATCTCTCAGCGGCTGGACCTGCTCGACGACGATCTGTCGGTGGCCGAGAGCCTGGCCCGATTCGCCCCCGAGATGACCCTGACCAGGAGACGCCACTTGTTGGCGCAGTTCCTGTTTCGCGGCGACCGGATCCATCTGCCGGTGTCGGCGCTGTCGGGTGGCGAGCGGTTGCGGGCGACGCTGGCGTGCGTGCTGTATCCCGAACCCGCACCTCAGCTTCTGCTGCTCGACGAGCCGACCAACAACCTCGATCTGCTCAGCGTCGGCCAGCTCGAATCGGCGCTCAACGGCTATGAGGGCGCATTCGTTGCGGTGAGCCACGACGACCGGTTTTTGGCGGAGATCGGCGTGAATCGGTGGCTGCGTCTGGCCGACGGGGTCCTGGTCGAGACGTGAGGCTCAGACCTGCTGCGTCGGGATGGGGGCGGCGGGCCCGCTGTCGCGGTTGTCTTGCACGGGCGCCCGCTCCGACTCCGTTGTGGCCTCGGCTCCGGGTTCCTCGGCGCCGGTCGCCCCGCCCGCCGCGCCACCCGCGGCGTTCGCAGGATTGCCGCCGCTCGCGGGACCGTCGGGCCCGCCGGCCTCTCCCGTCGGCGCCAGTGCGGCCCCGCATCGCGTAACAGTGCCACCGCACCCTCCAGATCGCCGCGGGCGACGAGCACGTCGGCGATCAGCACCACCTCGCCGGTCGCCCGCCCCCGGCTGCTGCAGTTCAGCGAATCCGGTGAGCCGGCGGGCCAATTCATGTGCGCGGTCAAGTCAACCGGACATCATCAGCGCCGCCGCTGACAACGGCGCCGGAGCGTTGGCGAACACCCGCCTCGATGGAATCGAGTGCCGGTTTGTGCGGTGCCACCACCCCGGTCCACAGGCACCGCCGGATGGTAGGACCGTCTAGGTTGTGCGTGTGCCCGACCGACCCGACCGCCCGTGGGCAGTCTGTGTGTACTGCGCGTCCAGCCCCACTGACGAACGGTTGCTGAGCCTTGCCGCTCGCGTCGGTGAGGCGATCGCCGACCGCGGGTGGACGCTGGTGTCCGGCGGGGGGAACGTCTCCGCCATGGGGGCCCTCGCCCACGCCGCCCGGGCGCACGGCGGCCGGACCGTCGGGGTGATCCCCAAGGCGCTGGTGCACCGGGAGGTGGCCGATGTCGACGCCGACGAACTCGTGGTCACCGACACGATGCGCGAGCGCAAACAGGTGATGGAGGATCGCGCCGACGCGTTCCTGTCGCTGCCCGGCGGTATCGGCACACTCGAGGAATTTTTCGAAGCCTGGACTGCGGCTTATCTTGGTATGCATGACAAGCCGGTGGTGATGCTCGATCCGATCGGTCACTACGACGGTCTGCTGGCCTGGTTGCACGGGTTGGTCGACAGCGGTTACGTCGCCCGCGGTGCGCTGGACCGGTTGATTGTCGTCGGCGACCTCGACGAGGCGATGAAAGCGTGTGCCCCTCGCCGCTAGCTGGATCGGGCGTGGTTAGGTGTTGCGCACGGACGACGATCGGAGGGGTCACACCGCATGAGCGACGAGAAATCGGGGACGCGGAACAGCGTCGGGCTGCTCGACATCGCTTCGAGACTGCCGGGGTTCCTTCGGGACGCACCCACGATCCTCGGTGGCGTCGTCACCGGCTTCGGCGCACGGCCGTCGGCCAAGACGTCGATCGGCAAGGTCTTCCAGGAGCGGGCCGCCAAGTACGCCGACAATACCTTCCTGAGGTTCGAGGACCGGGAGATCTCCTATCGGGAGGCCAACGAGACGGTTAACCGTTACGCTGCCGTGCTGGCCGCACGCGGGGTGGGCCACGGTGACGTCGTGGCGATCATGCTGCGCAACTCACCCGAACCGGTGCTGCTCATGCTCGCCGCGGTCAAATGCGGCGCGATCTCCGGGATGCTCAACTACCACCAGCGCGGCGACGTGCTCGAACACAGCCTCGGCCTGCTCTCGGCCAAGGTCGTGATCGCCGACCCCGACTTCGTCGACCCCATCAAGGAGTGCGGTGCGGACACCGACGGACTGCTGACGGTCGACGAGTTCGAGCGGCTCGCCGAGACGGCCCCTACCGGCAACCCGGCATCGGCGTCCGCGGTGCTCGCGAAGGACAAGGCGTTCTACATCTTCACCTCCGGCACCACCGGGATGCCGAAGGCAAGCGTGATGACGCACTATCGTTGGCTGCGCGCACTGGGCGGCTTCGGTGGGCTCGGCGTGCGGCTGACCAGCAAGGACACCATGTACTGCTGCCTACCGCTCTACCACAACAACGCGCTGACGGTGGCGCTGTCGTCGGTGCTGAACGCCGGAGCCACGTTTGCGTTGGGCAGGTCGTTCTCGGCGTCGAGGTTCTGGGACGAGATCATCCGGTACGACGCCACGGCGTTCGTCTACATCGGCGAGATCTGCACCTATCTGCTCAACCAGCCCAAGAAGGAAACCGATCGCCAGCACAAGGTTCGTGTCATCGTGGGCAACGGTCTGCGACCTGCGATCTGGGACGAGTTCACCAACCGGTTCGGCATCGACCGGGTGTGTGAGTTCTACGCCGCCAGTGAGGGCAACACCGCCTTCGTCAACGCGCTCAACCTCGACAAGACCACCGGCATCTGCCCGAGCCCGGTCGCGTTCGTCGAATACGACGGCGACTCGGGGGAACCGGTCCGCGACGAGAAGGGCCGGGTCAAGAAGGTCCGCAACGGTGAGCCGGGACTGCTGCTGAGCAAGGTCAGCAGTTTCCAGCCCTTCGACGGCTACACCGACGACAAGGAGTCCGAGAAGAAGCTGGTCCGCGACGCCTTCAAGGATGGCGACGTGTGGTTCAACACCGGTGACCTGATGCGCTATCAGGGCCTCGGGCATGCCGCGTTCGTCGACCGCCTCGGCGACACCTTCCGGTGGAAGGGGGAGAACGTCGCCACCACCGAGGTCGAGGCCGCGTTGTCGGTGGACCCGACCGTCGACGAGTGCACCGTCTACGGCGTCGAGGTGGAAGGCACCGGTGGCCGTGCGGGCATGGCGGCGATCAAACTCACCGAGGGCAGCGACTTCGACGGCAAGACGCTGGCGCAGACCCTTTACGAACGGCTGCCCTCTTACGCCGTCCCGCTGTTCGTCCGCGTCGTCGGCGAACTCGCGCAGACCTCGACCTTCAAGAGCCAGAAGGTCGACCTCCGTAAGGAGGGCCACGGCACCCACATCGACGACCCACTGTACGTGCTCAAGGGCCGCGACGAGGGCTACGTCGAGTACTACGAGGAGTACGCCGACGAGGTGAAGGCCGGCAAACGCCCGAAGTGAGGGTGTGAGCCGAACGTAACCTGGCAGGGTGCAGTCGACCTTCTGCGGACGCCCGGTGGCCGGTGACCGTGCGACGATCATGGCGATCCTGAACCGGACGCCCGACTCGTTCTACGACAGGGGCGCGACCTTCACCGACGAGGCCGCCAAGTCCGCCGCGCACCGCGTCGTCGAGGACGGTGCCGACGTCGTCGACGTCGGTGGGGTCAAGGCCGGACCCGGTCAGACCGTGGGCGCGGAGGAGGAGATCGCCCGCGTCGTTCCGTTCATCGAATGGCTGCGTGGCACGTTCCCGGACGTCGTCATCAGCGTCGACACCTGGCGTGCGGCGGTGGCGAAACAGGCATGCGCCGCGGGTGCCGATCTGATCAACGACACTTGGGGCGGCGTCGATCCGGATCTCCCCGCGGTCGCCGCTGAGTTCAACGCCGGACTGGTCTGCTCACACACCGGGGGAGCGCTGCCGCGTACCCGCCCGTTCCGCGTGAACTATGGCATCACCGAACGCGGTGTGGTCGACGACGTGATCGCCGAGGTCACCTCGGCGGCCCGACGGGCGGTCGCTGCGGGGGTCTCGCCGAATCGCATCCTCATCGACCCGACGCACGATTTCGGCAAGAACACTCACCACGGTCTTAGTTTGTTGCGGCATGTGGAAGAGCTTGTAAAAACTGGATGGCCGGTCCTGATGGCGCTGAGTAACAAGGATTTCGTCGGGGAGACTCTGGGTGTGGGTTTGACTGAACGCCTCGAGGGCACCCTCGCCGCGACCGCACTGGCGGCGCATGCCGGTGCGGCGATGTTCAGGGTGCACGAGGTTGGATCCACTCGGCGCGTACTCGAGATGGTCGCGTCGATCCAAGGCGTGCGTCCGCCGACGCGCACGGTGAGGGGACTGGCATGACTGTTATTTCACGGTTACCGGAACTGGAGGGCCCGCAACTGCACTCCGCCGACGCGATCGCGCGGCACCGCTGGTTCGACACGCATAGTTGGAACCGTCCGACGTGGACGATCGCCGAGCTGGAAGCCGCCAAGGCCGGGCGCACCGTATCGGTGGTGCTGCCGGCGCTCAACGAGGAGGACACCGTGGCCGGGGTGGTCGAGACGATCACCCCGCTGCTCGGAGGGCTGGTCGACGAGTTGGTTGTGCTGGATTCGGGCTCCACGGACGACACCGCCATCCGGGCCTTGTCCGCCGGTGCCCGGGTGGTCAGCCGGGAGACTGCGCTGCCCGAGGTCACCCCGCAACCCGGCAAGGGCGAGGTGCTGTGGCGCTCGCTGGCGGCCACCAGCGGTGACGTGGTGGTTTTCGTGGACTCCGACCTGCTCGACCCGGATCCCATGTTCGTTCCGAAACTGCTCGGCCCGCTGTTGCTCACCCCGGGCGTGCACCTGGTGAAGGGTTTCTACCGGCGGCCGCTGAAGGTGAGCGGCCGCGAGGACGCCAACGGCGGCGGCCGCGTCACCGAACTGGTGGCCCGCCCGCTGCTGGCGTCGCTGCGGCCCGAGCTGACCTGTCTGCTCCAGCCGCTGGGCGGCGAGTACGCCGGCACCCGGGAGCTGTTGACCTCGGTGCCCTTCGCGCCCGGCTACGGCGTGGAGATCGGCCTGCTGGTCGACACCTACGACCGGCTGGGCCTCGACGGCATCGCCCAGGTGAACCTCGGCGTGCGCACCCACCGCAACCGCCCGCTGACTGAACTCGCGTCGATGAGCCGACAGGTGATCGCGACGCTGATGTCACGCTGCGGGGTCGGTGACTCCGGCGTCGGGCTCACCCAGTTCTATGCCGACGGTGACGGGTTCGCCCCGCGCGCGTCCGGTGTCTCGCTCGACGACCGTCCGCCGATGGTCACCTTGCGGCCGCACTGAGGTCTGTCACACCGGTCAGGCAGTATCGATGTCGTGACGTTGATACTGCTCTACCTGGTGGTGCTCGTCCTGGTGGCTGTCGTGCTGTTCGGGGTGGGCAGCGTGCTTTTCGGCCGCGGGGAATCGCTGCCGCCGCTGCCACGCGCCACCACCGCGACGGTGTTGCCGGCTTCGGGCGTCACCGGTGCCGATGTCGACGCGGTGAAGTTCACCCAGACGCTGCGCGGCTACAAACCCGGTGAGGTCGACTGGGTGCTCGACCGTCTCGGCCAGGAGATCGACGCGCTGCGCGGTGAACTCGCCGCGGTGCGCGCGGCCGCCGAAATGGCCGAGCGATCCCCGTGACCGCCGTGGTGGACGACGGACGCGTCCGCTGTGGCTGGCTGAACGGATCAGGCGTGGCTGCAGCAGATTTCGAGCTCTACCAGGATTACCACGACTACGAGTGGGGTCGGCCGGTTCGTAAGACGCCCGCGCTGTTCGAGCGGATCAGCCTGGAGGCGTTCCAGAGTGGCTTGTCGTGGCTCACCATCCTGCGCAAGCGGGAGAACTTCCGGCAGGCGTTCGACGGCTTCGACATCGGGCGGATCGCTGCGTACACCGACCGCGATGTCGAGCGATTGATGGCCGACACCGGAATTGTCCGCAACCGCGCGAAGATCGAGGCGACGATCGGCAACGCGCGTGCGGCCGCCGCGCTCGACGTCGATCTCGCCGAGCTGCTGTGGTCGTTCGCGCCGGAGCGTCGCGACAGGCCGGCGGACCTTTCGCAGGTGCCCGCGGTGACCCGCGAATCGACTGCGATGGCCAAGGAACTCAAACGCCGCGGCTTCCGGTTCGTCGGTCCCACGACCGCCTATGCACTCATGCAGGCGACCGGCATGGTGGACGACCACGTCGCGACGTGCTGGGTGCCACTGGCCGCCGAGGTGCCTCGAGGCAACGGTTCAACGGGTCTTTGCATACCCGGTCGTGCTGATAGGGAACAATGGAGGAGTTGAGTGCCGGTCCGCCTAGAGGTGGGCGACCTGGCGGTTGGTTCGGTGTGGAGGGAGCTCTCGATGGCGGCGATGAAGCCCCGGACCGGTGACGGTCCCCTGGAAGCAACCAAGGAGGGGCGCGGCATCGTGATGCGGGTACCACTGGAAGGTGGTGGCCGGCTCGTCGTCGAATTGACTCCCGATGAGGCGGCGGCGCTGGGCGACGAACTGAAGAACGTCACCAGCTAGCAGTTGTGGCAACACCGGCGCGGAGACTCTCGAGTCCCGCGCCGGTTGGTCGTATGCCCAAGCGGTGCGCTGCGGGCTACGCCGACACCTTGCGATAGATATCCATGGTTTGCTCGGCGATGTGCGCCCACGAGAACTCGGCGATGCACCGCTGGCGGCCCGCGACACCGTAGGCGTGGGCTCGCTGCGGTTCGGCGATTAGCGAGTTGACGGCATCGGCCAGCCGCGTCTCGAAGAAGCCGGTGTCGTTCGCGTCGTAATGCACCAGCAGTCCGGTCTGGTGGTCGGCGACGACCTCGGGAATTCCCCCGACGTCCGATGCGACCACCGCCGTCCCACAGGCCATCGCCTCGAGGTTGACGATCCCCAGCGGCTCGTACACCGAAGGACAAACGAACACGGTTGCTGCAGAAAGTATCTCGCGAATCTTGCCGATCGGCAGCATCTCGCGTACCCAGTAGATCCCGGTGCGGGTCCGGGCCAGTTCCTGCACGGCGGCCCTCACCTCTTCGGCGATTTCGGGTGTGTCGGGTGCGCCGGCGCAGAGCACCAACTGCACCTCGGGCGCGAAGTGGTGGGCGGCCGCAACCAGATGCGCAACCCCCTTCTGCCGGGTGATGCGGCCGACGAACGCCACGATCGGCCTGGCGGGATCCACGCCGAGCTCAGCCAGCACCGACTCGCCGTGCTGCGGCTCGACCCTCGTCCTGCTCCTCGCGTCTCCAACGGGGTACCAGACGTCGGTGTCGATCCCGTTTCGCACAACGTGCACCCGGTTCGGGTCCAGCGCGGGATAGGTCTTCAGCACGTCGTCGCGCATTCCGGAACTCACCGCGATCACCGCGTCGGCGGCCTCCACCGCCGTCTTCTCGACCCACGACGAGACCCGGTATCCGCCGCCGAGCTGTTCGGCCTTCCACGGCCGCATCGGCTCCAGCGAGTGCGCGGTGAGCACGTGCGGGACGCCGTGCAGCAGCGCCGACAGGTGGCCGGCAAGCCCGGTGTACCAGGTGTGGGAGTGCACGACGGTGGCCCCGCCGGCGGCGTTGACCATGTTCAGGTCCGCCGACAGCGTGGACAGCGCCGGGTTCGCACCGGCCAGAGCGGGATCCGGCGCGGCGACGGAAGCATCCGCCCGCGGGGCCCCCATGCAATGCACGTCGACCTCACAGATGCGGCGCAACTGGGCGACGAGCTCGGTGACGTGTACGCCTGCCCCGCCATAGACCTCGGGTGGATACTCCCGAGTCATCATCGCCACCCGCATGGTGACGACGGTAGTGGTCGCGCTCGGCACACGACAGTCCCGTTCGCGAACGGGATTGCGACGGGTGTTCCAGGCTCGAGACCGTCGTTCTACTACCCGTGGACGCGCGCAACGGCTGGCCCCAGTCACCACCGCCGGATAGGTTTGAGTCATGAGGGAATTGCCACACGTGCTGGGCATCGTCCTGGCCGGCGGGGAGGGCAAGCGGCTATATCCGCTCACGGCGGACCGCGCCAAGCCGGCGGTTCCCTTCGGTGGTGCCTACCGGCTCATCGACTTCGTGCTGTCGAACCTCGTCAATGCGCGCTACCTGCGGATCTGCGTTCTGACCCAGTACAAATCGCATTCGCTCGACCGGCATATCTCGCAGAACTGGCGGTTGAGCGGTCTCGCGGGGGAGTACATCACGCCGGTTCCCGCCCAGCAGCGGCTCGGGCCCCGCTGGTACACCGGGTCTGCTGACGCGATCTACCAGTCGATGAACCTGGTTTACGACGAGGATCCTGACTACATCGTGGTCTTCGGCGCCGACCACGTGTACCGGATGGATCCCGAGCAGATGGTCCAGTTCCACATCCAGAGCGGCGCGGGCGCGACGGTCGCCGGGATCCGGGTACCGCGTTCGGAGGCCAGCGCGTTCGGGGTCATCGACGCCGACGAATCGGGCCGCATCCGCAGCTTCGTCGAAAAACCCGCCGATCCGCCCGGAACGCCCGACAACCCGGACGAGGCCTTCGTCTCGATGGGCAACTACATCTTCACGACCAAGGTGCTCATCGACGCCATCCGCGCCGACGCCGACGACGACGACTCCGACCACGACATGGGCGGCGACATCATCCCGCGACTGGTTTCCGACGGCATGGCCGCGGTCTACGACTTCAGCGACAACGAGGTGCCCGGCGCGACCGAACGCGATCACGGCTACTGGCGCGACGTCGGAACGCTCGACGCGTTCTACGAAGCCCACATGGACCTGGTGTCGGTGCACCCGATCTTCAACCTCTACAACAAGCGCTGGCCGATTCGCGGTGAGTCCGAGAATCTCGCGCCGGCCAAGTTCGTCAACGGCGGCTCGGCGCAGGAGTCGGTGGTGGGCGCCGGCAGCATCATCTCCGCGGCGTCGGTGCGCAACTCGGTTCTGTCGTCCAACGTCTACATCGACGACGGCGCGATCGTCGAGGGAAGCGTCATCATGCCCGGCACCCGGATCGGTCGTGGCGCGGTCGTGCGCCACGCGATCCTCGACAAGAACGTCGTGGTGGGTCCGGGCGAGATGGTCGGGGTTTACCTCGACAAGGACCGGGAGCGGTTCTCGATCAGTGCCGGCGGCGTCGTGACGGTCGGCAAGGGCATCTGGATCTGATCGATCATCCGCGCCGCGGGCGTTACGCGCGGCTAAGTCGACTGTTCAGCCCAGCAGCGCGCCGAAGATCACGATGCCGAAGATCACGATGGCGATGACCTCGGAGCAGATGAGCTCGGCGAGTTGCGTCGTGGTGGTGTGGACGCCGTCGTCACCCTCGGCGGCGAGCATGCGGGCCGGTCAGTTCGTTGGTCGCCGCAGCGCGATCAACCACTTCGTCATCGAGCCGAAGGACACCCGCCCAGAATGCGACGACCGAGACTTTGGCGCGACGACTCGGCGAGATCGACGAAATGGCGGCGACTACTCGTAGTTTCGCGCCCGTTTGTTCGTTTCGGCGAAACCGGAGAGTCAGTCGCGGGCGGCGGCGAGCAGGCCGTCGCCGAGTGGGACCAGAACGGGGGTCAGGCGCTCGTCCTCGGCGATCAGCCTGGCCGCCTCTCGGACCGCGATCACCTCGGGGTCGTTGGCGGCGGCGTCCCCCGCCCGGCCGCCGAGCGCGGCGCGGTGAACGACGATTGCGCCGCCGGAGCGCAGCAGTCGGACTCCCTCGACCACGAACTGCGGCTGGTCGATCGGGTCACCGTCGATGAACACCAGGTCGTAGGAATCGTCGGCCAAGCGGGTCAGCACGTCCTGGGCGCGACCGCTGATCAGTCGCGTACGGCCCGGTCCGATACCAGCCTCGATGAACGCCTGTTTGGCGATGCGCTGGTGTTCGGGTTCCACGTCGATGGTCGTCAGCACGCCATCCTCACGCATGCCGGACAGCAGCCAGAGCCCGCTGACGCCTGCGCCGGTGCCGACCTCGACGACGGCCTTCGCCTCGGTCAGCCGCGCCATCACGGACAGCAGGGCCCCGACCGCGGGTGTGATTGCGCCGGCGCCGATGTCCACGGCACGTTCACGGGCCGCCGCGACGATCGCGTCCTCGGAGATGGACTGTTCGGCGTGCGTGACGATCGCCTCGGCGCGGCTTGGTCGCTGACCCGCCGGGTCGTCGGTGCTGGCCATGCCCGCACTTTAAGGCGCGGCCGCGAGGCCCGGCCCTGCGACACGCCCGGGCGGCAACGTGTGATGTACGTCAGATCTGCCCCGTTTTCGCAGGTGAACAAACGGGTATCGCACCTTCTCAGGAAACGTTCATATCGTTCATATCACTACCACACCCCGTTCGGGAACGGTGGCTGGCATGGAGCACGGGAGGCGTCTGCGCTTCGGGAATAGGCACGCCGCCGATCGTGTTGCGCACGATGACCAGCCGACGACCATGACCGACGCCGGCCATGACTCAGCCGGCCTTGACTTGGAGGATCTGACGACCACCACGACTGCCGCAGCGCAAGCCGCTCCCGTCTCGATGGCGCACCTCGAACAGTTCAGTGATTCGGACTGGGTGGAGCCGACCGACGAACTCACCGGGACGGCCGTATACGACGCCACCGGCGACAAGACGACGATGCCGTCCTGGGACGAGCTGGTGCGTCAGCACGCCGACCGGGTGTATCGCCTCGCCTACCGCCTGTCGGGCAACCAGCACGACGCCGAGGACCTCACCCAGGAGACGTTCATCCGCGTCTTCCGGTCGGTGCAGAACTACCAGCCCGGCACCTTCGAGGGCTGGCTCCACCGCATCACCACGAACCTGTTCCTGGACATGGTCCGGCGCCGCGGCCGCATCCGCATGGAGGCGCTGCCCGAGGACTACGACCGGGTGCCCGCCGACGATCCGAACCCGGAGCAGATCTACCACGATTCCCGTCTCGGCCCGGACCTGCAGGCCGCACTCGACTCCCTGCCGCCGGAGTTCCGCGCCGCGGTTGTCCTGTGCGACGTCGAAGGTCTGTCCTACGAGGAGATCGGCGCCACGCTCGGCGTGAAGCTGGGAACGGTCCGCAGCCGGATCCACCGCGGCAGGCAGGCGTTACGCGACTACCTGGCCCGTCACGCGCCGGGCGCCGCCGCATCGGCCTGATCATCGCGATGTCTTGGCGGGCCGGTGCGCGCTACATTCGTGGGGGCGGCGTCGTACAGACCGGTGAGCGAGCCGAGAGGAGCTGCGTGATGGTCGATCCCGGGCACATGTTCCGGCGGGCGTTCTCCTGGCTTCCCGCTCAATTCGCCTCTCAGAGCAAGGCGCCGGTGGGCGCACCCCGCCAGTTCGGTTCCACCGAGCATCTGTCCATCGAGGCCGTCGCGGCTTTCGTCGACGGTGAGCTGAGCATGACCGCGCACATGCGGGCGGCCAACCATCTGTCGCTGTGCGCGCAGTGCGCCGCGGAGGTCGACGCGCAGGGCCAAGCCCGGACGGCGTTGCGGGATTCTCAGCCGATCGCGATACCGAACACTCTTCTCGGAATGTTGTCGCAGATCCCGCAGCACATGCCGCACTCACCAGTTGAGGGAGCCGAGCAGCCGAAGTTTGCTGACGACCGCGCGCGCGACCGGCGTAAACGCCGGTAGGCTGGTCTGCGGAGTCGAGCAGCGACTGCGCCCGGCCACGCCGGGCGCTCCGATAGAGAGTGATATCACCGGTGACCAATCAGGACCAGGCCAGCCGTCGCATGGCACCTCGCCCCGTCGAACGGCCTCCGGTCGACCCGGCGGCCCAACGTGCTTTCGCCCGGCCCAGTGGTGTCAGCGGTTCGTTCCTCGGCGTGGACCCGCACCGCCACCAGGCGGAGTACACCCCGAAGGACCCGGCGCCCGACCCGGTGCTGGCCGAAGCCTTCGGCCGTCCGCCGAACGCCAGCGACTCCCTGCAGCGCCATCCCGCCGACGCCGGAGCGCTCGATGCCGAACGGTCCGGCGACACCGCCGACACCGAACCCGATCCGTGGCGTGACCCCAACGCCCCCGTGGCGCTGGGCACCCCGGCCGTCCATGCCCCCGCACCGGTCCAGCCGCCCGCGCACGTCGGCAGACTAGGTGTGCGCGACGTGCTGTTCGGGCGCAAGGTGTCTTACGTCGGCCTCGCCATCCTCCTGCTCACCGCGTTGATGGTCGGTGCGCTCGGTGGCTGGGTCGGCAACAAGACCGCCGAGACGGTACAGGCCTTCACCACCTCGAAGGTCACGCTGGAGACCAGTGACAGTGGTGACCCACCCGAGGGTCGCATCACCAAGGTGGCTGACGCGGTCGCCGACTCCGTGGTGACCATCGAGGCCAAGAGCGGTCAGGAGGGATCGCAGGGGTCCGGCGTGGTCATCGACGGCCGCGGCTACATCGTCACCAACAACCACGTGATTTCCGAGGCGGCCACCAACCCCGCCGCGTTCGAGATGACCGTCGTGTTCAACGACGGCAAAGAGGTGCCCGCCAACCTGGTCGGTCGCGACCCGAAGACCGACCTCGCCGTGCTCAAGGTCGACAACGTCGACAACCTCACCGTCGCCAAGATGGGCGACTCCGACACATTGCAGGTCGGCGAAGAGGTGATCGCGGCGGGCGCCCCGCTCGGACTGCGCAGCACCGTCACCGCCGGCATCATCAGCGCGCTGAACCGGCCGGTTCCGCTGTCGGGCGACGGATCCGACACCGACACCGTGATCGACGGCGTCCAGACCGACGCCTCGATCAACCACGGCAACTCCGGTGGCCCGCTGATCGACATGGACGCCAACGTGATCGGCATCAACACCGCTGGCAAGTCGCTGTCCGAGAGCGCAAGCGGTCTCGGCTTCGCGATCCCAGTCAACGAAGTCAAGACCGTCGTCGAGGCGCTCATCAGGGACGGCAGGATCTCCCACCCGACGCTCGGCCTGACCGCGAAGTCCGTCAGCAACGACGTGGCCTCTGGCGCCCAGGTCGCCAACGTCATGGCCGGCAGCGCCGCCGAGCGCGCCGGCATCCTGGAAAACGATGTGGTCGTCAAGGTGGGCACCCGCGACGTCGCGGACGCCGACGAGTTCGTGGTGGCCGTGCGTCAGCTCAAGATAGGTGAACCCGCACCGATCGAGGTCGTCCGCGACGGCCGTCCGGTGACGCTGACCGTCACCCCGACGCCCGACGCCAGCACCGACTGATGTTCTCCAACATCGGCTGGGGGGAGATGCTGATCCTGGTGATCGCCGGGTTGGTGATCTTGGGCCCGGAACGGCTCCCTGGCGCGATCCGCTGGACGTCGGACGCGGTGCGCCAGGCCCGCGACTACGTCAGCGGTGCGACCACACAGTTGCGCCAGGACTTCGGTGCCGAGTTCGAAGACCTGCGAGAACCCATCACCGAACTGCAGAAGCTGCGCCGGATGACGCCGCGCGCTGCGCTGACCAAACACCTGCTCGACGGCGACGATTCGTTCTTCACCGGCAAGTTCGAACAGCAGAACGGCAACCCGACCACGGGTCAGGAGAAGCCTGCCACCCCGGTGACTCCGCCCGCCGCCGCTGCCGATCCGCCGCGCGAGTCGACCGCGACGCCGTACGACAGCGACGCCACGTAACGGCTCAACGGCCGGCCGGGTCCAGACCGAGCGACATTCCGGCCAGCCCCCGCTTGCGCGCCGACAGGGCGTCCGCGACGCCGCGCAGTTCCTTACCGGCCGGTGAGTCGGGCGCCGAGAGCACCAGCGGCACTCCTGAGTCGCCCGCGGAGACCAGCGCCGGATCCAACGGGACCTGACCGAGCAGCGGTACGTCCGCGCCGACCGCGCGGCTCAGCCGCTCGGCGACTTGGCGGCCTCCGCCCTCGCCGAACAGCGGCATCGTCGACCCGTCGGGCATCAGCAGCCCGGACATGTTCTCCACGACACCGACGACGCGCTGGCGGGTCTGCAGGGCGATCGCCCCGGCCCGCTCGGCCACCTCGGCGGCCGCCAGCTGCGGTGTGGTCACCACGAGGATCTCCGCGCCCGGGATCAGCTGGGCCACCGAGATCGCCACGTCCCCGGTGCCCGGGGGAAGGTCGAGCAGCAGCACGTCGAGATCACCCCAGAACACGTCGGCGAGGAACTGCTGCAGCGCCCGGTGCAGCATCGGACCACGCCACACCACAGGGGTGTTGCCCTGGGTGAACATCGCGATCGAGATGACCTTCACCTCGTGCGCGATGGGCGGCAAGATCATCGAGTCGACCTGGGTGGGCCGGTCGGTGGTGCCCATCATCCGGGGCACGGAGTGGCCGTAGATGTCCGCGTCGAGCACCCCGACGGACAGGCCGCGGGCCGCCATCGCCGTGGCGATGTTCACCGTGACGCTGGACTTGCCGACCCCGCCCTTACCTGATGCGACGGCGTAGACGCGGGTCAGCGAACCGGGCTGGGCGAAGGGGATCACCGGCTCGCGGGAGTCGCCGCGCAGCTGTTTGCGCAGTTCGGCGCGTTGCTCGTCGTTCATCACGTCGAGGCTGACCCGGACTGCGCCGGTGCCGGGCACGTCGGCGACCGCACGCTGGACCTGTTCGGTGATCTCGTTGCGCTTCGGGCAGGCGGCGGTGGTCAGGTATACCTCGACGTGCACTGACCCGTCACCGGAGTCCACGGTCACGTTCTTGACCATGCCGAGGTCGGTGATCGGTCGGCGCAGTTCGGGGTCGATCACCTTGGCCAGCGCGGCGCGGATCGCCGTCTGGCGGCCATCGGGAGTTTGAGACATCATCCGCGAGTGTAGGCCGACCCGACGAGCAGTTCAGGCGCGGGCGGTATCGCTGCTCACACCACCGGCCCCGGGGCCGGACCGATCGGTGCCGGAGCCGGAAGGGGGGCTGCCGGTGCAGGCGGCGCAGGCGCCAGGACCGGTCCAGGGGCGCGCGCGGCAGGTGGACCGGGAAGCGTGGGCGACGCCGCCGGTGGCACCGGTCCGGGAGCGGGTAGGGCGGCCGGTGCCGGCGTGTCGTCAAGGCAGAACACCACGCAGCTGGGTGGCGGCGGCGGGGGCGGGGCCATCCACGGCGGCACCCAGGGTGCAAGCGCAGCGGGCGCCGGAGCGGTGGTCGCCGGCGCCTTCGGCGCCGGGCCGGGCAGCGGGCCGAGCCGCTGTCCGGGCGCGAAGCCGGGCACGTTGGTGCCGGGCATCCGGCTCGCGTCGGTGCGGGTCAGCAGCGGTACCAGGGCCAAGGGATCGTCGGCGGGCAGGCCCATCGCATTGAGGGGGGTGCCGGGGCCGAGGCCGTCGGAGCGGTCGACGTGGGACTCGCCGAGCGCCGGGACGGGTCCGTTGATCGGTGGCAGGTCCACCGGCACCACGCCCGTCGCGTAACCACCCGCCCAGCCGAGCACGTTGCGGGCGTAGGCCACGGAGTTGTTGTACCGCAGGATCGCCGACATCACCTGCGACGGGTCGCGCAGGTTCAGCCCGCCGCTACACAGATAGCGCGCGGCGGCCAGCGCCGAGTCGTAGAGGTTCTGCACGTCGGCCTTGCCGTCACCGTCACCGTCGGAGGCGTAGCGCGCCCACGTGCCGGGCAGGAACTGCATCGGTCCCATCGCCCGGGCGTACGTCACCCGGTTCGCGTTGCGGCTCAGCTCGATGACCTCGTTGCCCGGCAGGGTGCCGTCCAGCGCGGGACCGTAGATCGGGCTGACCGCAGTGCCACGGGAGTCGGTCGCGCCGCCGTAGGCGTGCCCGGATTCGATGCGTCCGATACCGGCAAGCAGGTTCCAGCTCACACCGCAGTTCGGGACGGCGGCGGCCATCATCCGCTCGGCGTTGCGGTAGGCGCTCAGCGCCATCGCAGGGATCTTCATGCTGCCCGGGGAGTTGACCACCACGGCCGGCGGCGGCGAGGACACCGTGGAGGCGGCGATGCGGAAGGCGCTCGGCGCCTTCTTGACCGCCACGACCGACGGACCCGTGGAGTTGCGCTGACCCGACGCGACAGCTGCCAGCGGTGTGACCGCGGCGTTGCTCACCGAATGCTGCAACGTCGGCGCGGATGCGCCGACAGCGCCCGCCAGCACGAGCGGTGCGATGATGACTACGCCTGCGGCCGGTTTGCCCAGTACCTTGCCCGCACGACGCCGGGCCGCCACCACCGCGGCTGCTCCCCCTATGTGCACTCCAACCGTCCTAAGCGTCTGCGCTGGCCCGACCCAGGTGTGTGAACCAAGTCACCATACAACCCTCGTGTCACATCCGTTGCAGCAATGCGCAATGCGGCTCAGCCGGTCCGCTTGGACCGCCGGTCGTCGCCGTCGTTCGCGGCGAGCAGCGTCGCGACCATCTCGCGCAGTTCCTCGAGCTCGCGGCGCAGGTAGTCGCGGGTGGCGACCTCTCCGACGGCCAGCCGCAACGCGGCCAGTTCGCGGGCGAGGTACTCGGTGTCGGCCTTGGTCTGGGCGGCGCGCCTCCGATCCTCTTCCAGCGACACCCGGTCGCGGTTCTCCTGACGGTTCTGCGCCAGCAGGATCAGCGGCGCGGCGTAGGCCGCCTGTGTGGAGAACGCCAGGTTGAGCAGGATGAACGGATACGGGTCCCACCGCAGCGAGACGGCAAACAGGTTCAACGCGATCCAGACGATCACGATCATCGTCTGCACGGCCAGATACCGGCCGGTGCCGAGGAACCGTGCGACCCGCTCGCCGAATTGGCCGGCCGCCTCCCGGTCGACGTTGAACGAGATGCGGCGCGGCGTCCTCGGGGTGTCCAGCCGCCCGCGGGCCGACAAGTCGCTCATACCGTCCCTTCGGTGCCGGTCAGTTCGGGCTCGGTCACCCGTTCGCGCCAGTCGTCGGGCAGCAGGTGGTCGAGGACGTCGTCGACGGACACCGCGCCCAGCAGGTGGTTCTGCTCATCGACGACCGGGCCGCAGACGAGATTGTAGGCAGCGAAGTAACGCGTCACCGCGCCGAGGGAGTCCTGCGGGGTCAGGCTCGGCAGGTCCGTGTCGAGGATCCCACTCACCAGCGTCGCGGGTGGCTCCCGCAGCAGCCGTTGCAGGTGCACGCACCCGAGGTACTGCCCGGTCGGCGTCGCGGTGGGTGGTCGCGCGACGAACACCAGCGATGCCAGCGCGGGCGTCAGATCGGGGTCGCGCACCCGGGCCAGCGCCTCGGCCACGGTGACGTCGGGGGCCAGCACCACCGGTTCCGACGTCATCAGGCCGCCGGCGGTGTCGGGGGAGTGGCTCAGCAGGCGGCGTACGTCCTGGGAGTCCTCGGGGTCCATGCGGCGCAGCAGCGTTTCGGCGTCGGCGGGCGTCATGGAGCCGAGCAGGTCGGCGGCGTCGTCGGGGTCCATCGCCTCCAGTACGTCGGCCGCCCGATCGGTCTTCATCTGGCGCAGCACGTCGGCCTGATCGTCCACGGGCAGTTCCTGCAGGACGTCGGCGAGTCGTTCGTCGTCGAGGGCGTTGACGACTTCATAGCGGCGTTTGGCCGGCAGTTCGCGGATCGCCTCGGCCACCTCCACCGCCCGCTGACCCTCGAACTGTTCGAGCAGCGAGGCCACACCCTGATCGGGCATCGCCAGACCCGACGGCGTGAGGCCGTGCACGTGCGCCCATTCGACGACGTGGATGTTGGACCGCCGGCCTAGGCGCCGCTGGGTGCGCACGGCGACGCGGGTCACCAGCCAATCGCGGGTGCGGCTCTGCTCGATGCCGAGATCGACCACCACCACGTCGATTCCGGCGAGCTGGCTCAGGTCGGGGTCGTCGACGCGCACCCGTGTGTCGAGGACCTGACCCACCACCAGCACCTCGCCCGGGCGCTGGACGAACTTCCGCAGCGACACGTTGGCCGTGGTGAGCGTGACCGCGCTGGGTTCGATCGCGGTGACCCGGAGAATCGGTACGAAAATCCTTCGGCGGCTGAGCAATTCGACGACGAGGCCGAGGACCCGCGGCTGCTGGCGGACGATGCTGATGCTGATCACGATGTCGCGTACGCGGCCGATCGACTCGCCGTCGGGACCCAGCACGACCATTCCCGCGAGCCGTGCCGCATAGACCCTGTTCACCGACGCCATGACTCAAAGGGTAGAGAGTAGAGCCGTGAACCACGCGATTCCACCCCGCGAACCCGGCGATTCGGCCCGGCCGCGTCGGACGTGCCTCTCGGTCCCCGGCAGCAGCGCCAAGATGATCGAGAAGGCCAAGCGGTTGCCGGCCGACGAGGTGTTCCTCGATCTGGAGGACGCCGTCGCCCCGGAGGCGAAGGCCGAAGCTCGCACCCGGGTCGCGATGGCGCTAGGCGAATCCGGTTGGGGCGGCCAGTTGCGCGGCGTGCGGGTCAACGACTGGACCACGCCGTGGACCTACGCCGATGTCATCGAGGTCGTCTCGACCGCCGGGGCCGAGCTCGACCTCATCGTGTTGCCGAAGGTCACCGACGTCTCACATGTCCACGCGCTCGATCTCCTGTTGACACAACTGGAGACGACGCACGGGCTGCCGGTGGGGCGCATCGGCATCGAGGCGCAGATCGAGAACGCCGCCGGACTGACCCACATCGACGCGATCGCCGCGGGCCCGCGTATGCAGGCGCTCGTGCTGGGCCCCGCGGATTTGATGGCCAGCCTCAACATGCGCACGCTGGTCGTGGGCGAACAACCCGAGGGGTACGACGTCGGCGACGCCTACCACCACGTCTTCATGCGCCTCCTCATCGCCGCACGCACCCACGGGATCCACGCCATCGACGGACCGTTCCTCAAGGTGCGCGACGTCGAGGCGTTCCGCCGGGTGGCGCGGCGTTCTGCGGCGCTGGGCTTCGACGGCAAGTGGGTGCTGCACCCGGATCAGATCACCGCAGGCAACGAGATTTTCAATCCACGCCAACAGGACTACGACCATGCCGAATTGATCCTCGAGGCCTACCATTGGCACACCTCGCAAGCCGGCGGCGCCCGCGGTGCAGTGATGCTGGGCGACGAGATGATCGACGAGGCCAGTCGCAAGATGGCGCTGGTGGTCGCGGCCAAGGGGCGTGCCGCCGGGATGACGCGCCAAGCGGAGCCGTTCCGTCCGCCGGCTTGAGCGTCAGGAGTTCATCACGACGACGGCCATGACCAACCCGGCGAGCAGGGTCACCGCGCCCACGGCGATGCCTGCAACGGCCAGGCCCTTTCCCTGCTCATTGGAGTTCTTGGTCTGGGACAGCGCAATGATGCCGAGCGCAATGCCGACTAGAGCCGGAATGATGCCGATGAAGCAGAATAGGAAGAAAGGGACGCTCATTATCGACGCGACGAGCGAACCGACCGCAAGTCCGTTGGTACCTTGCCCTGGTGGCCCGAACGCGACGTAATTCGGCGGCGGCTGGGGATACCCGGCCGACGTGGCATAGGGCGCATATCCGGGCGGCGGTGGCGGATACCCGGCGGGTGTGTCGTACGGAGTGCCGTACGAGCCGTAGGACTGATATCCGGGCGGCGGAGGCGGATAGCCGGGCTGTTGATAGCCGGGCTGTTGGTACCCGGGTTGCTCGCCGTAGGCGGGCGTTTCGTAGCCGCCAGCGTGCGGCTCGGAGCCGCTCGCACCGGGGTCGGCTCCTGACGAGGGCTCGGGGTCGCGGTCCGGGTTCGTCATGAACTCAACCTAGCGCACCTGATGGGCACCGATACGGTATCCGAAACGTTGATCTGGGGTGAACCCGCTGCCAAAAACCGGGTTCTAGAGGAGAATGACAAGCGATGACTAGTCCTTTCCAATCCGGGCCGACATCGGGTGCCCAGCCGACGTCACTGCCCACCTCACCCGCCGGTGCCCCTGGGGTGCCCGCCGCGCTGCCGACACCGCCCAAGGGGTGGCCGATCGGCTCATACCCGACGTATGCCGAGGCGCAGCGTGCGGTCGACTTCCTCTCGGATCAGCAGTTCCCGGTGCAGCAGGTCACCATCGTCGGGGTGGACCTGATGCAGGTGGAACGGGTCACCGGCCGGCTGTCGTGGCCCAAGGTGCTGGGCGGCGGTGTGCTGACTGGCGCGTGGCTCGGTCTGTTCATCGGCCTGATTCTCGGGTTCTTCAGCCCGAATCCGTGGAGCGCGCTGCTCACCGGTCTGATCGCGGGTGTGTTCTTCGGCCTCATCACCTCAGCCATCCCGTACGCCATGGCCCGTGGGACAAGGGATTTCAGCTCGACCATGCAGCTGGTCGCCGGCCGCTACGACGTGCTGTGCGATCCGAAGAACGCCGAACAGGGCCGGGATCTGCTGGCGCGCTTGACGATCTGAGGTGGCGACACGGCCACGTCGCGGATGAAACGGCCAGGTCACGATCGGGGGTGAATCCACCGTCCGGACCGCAGAAGTGTTGCACATCACGCGCGTCTCCCTCTACGGTTTGCCCGCGGGAAGTTCCCCGGCGGCGCCGCTCTCCAGCGGCTGGAGGGGAACAGACGGGAGGCTGGTGGTGCGCGCTCGGCGGCTAGGTGCTGCAGCAGTCGCCGCGCTGGCGACCGCGTCGACGGTTTCGGCGTGCGGATCCGGCGGCGACGGAAACGTCGTCAACCTGTACACCTCGGCTAATGAACTCGCCACCTTCACCGAACTGGCCGAGCGGTGTACCGAAGAGCTCGACAACGGGTTCACCGTGCGGCAGGTCAGCCTGCCCAAGAGCGCCGACGAACAGCGGCTCCAGCTCGCACGGCGGTTGACCGGCAACGACAAGACCCTCGACCTGATGGCCATGGACGTCGTGTGGACCGCGGAGTTCGCCGAGGCCGGCTGGATCGTCCCGCTGTCGGAGGATCCAGCGGGGTTGGCCGAGCCGGACGCGACCACCGATACGCTGCCCGGTCCGCTGGAGACCGCCACCTGGCAGGACAAGCTCTACGCGTCCCCTATCACCACCAACACCCAGGTGCTCTGGTACCGCGCCGACCTGATCCCCGAGCCGCCCGGCACCTGGGATGCCATGGTGGCCGAGGCGGCCCGGCTCTACGAGGCCGGCCAGCCGAGCTGGATCGCCGTGCAGGGCAAGCAGTACGAGGGCCTCGTGGTGTGGTTCAACACGCTGCTGGAAAGCGCAGGCGGACAGGTGCTCTCCGACGACGGCACCAAGGTCACGCTGACCGACACGCCCGAGCACCGCGCCGCGACCGTCAAGGCGTTACAGACCATCAAGGCGGTGGCCACCGCGCCGGGCGCTGATCCGTCGATCACCCAGACCGACGAGAGCACCGCGCGCCTGGCGCTCGAGCAGGGCAACGCCGCGCTCGAGGTGAACTGGCCGTTCGTGCTGCCTTCGATGCTGGAGAACGCGGTCAAGGGTGGCGTCGGATTCCTCCCGCTCGACGAGCGTCCCGACCTGACCAGCGCAATCAACGAGGCGGGCACGTTCTCGCCGAGCGACGAGCAGTTCCGGACCGCCTACGACGCCAGCCGCCAGGTGTTCGGGTTCGCGCCATTCCCGGAGGTGAACCCGGGCACGCCCGCGAAAGTCACGCTCGGCGGGCTGAACCTGGCCGTCGCCAAGACGTCCCAGCACAAGGCGGCGGCCTTCGAGGTGATGCGGTGTCTGCGCAGCCCCGAAAACCAGCGGACCACCTCCGTCGAGGGTGGTCTGCCCGCGGTGCGGGCGTCGCTCTACGACGATCCGGCGTTCCAGGCCCGGTATCCGCAGTACGACATCATCCGCAGGCAGCTGATCGACGCCGCGGTGCGTCCGGCGACCCCGCAGTATCAGGCCGTCTCGACGCGGATCTCGGTGACGCTGGCGCCGATCGACCAGATCGACCCGGAGCGCACCGCAGATGAACTGGCCGAGCAGGTCCAGAAAGCGATCGACGGCAAGGGGCTGATTCCGTGACGGCCACTGTTGACGCCGCACCGGCCACCGCAGCGCCGACGGCAACGAGCGGTGGCAGCGACGACGCCCGATCCGAGCGGCGGCTGGCCTTCCTGCTGATCTCCCCGGCGGTCATTCTCATGCTGGCCGTCACTGGGTACCCGATCGTCTACTCGGTGTGGCTGAGCCTGCAGCGCTACAACCTCGCCACCCCCGACGACACCGAGTTCGTCGGTCTGCAGAACTACGTCACGGTGCTCACCGACGGCTACTGGTGGAGTGCGCTGGCGGTCACCCTCGGCATCACGATCGTCTCGGTGGCCATCGAGTTCGTGCTCGGGATGACGCTCGCTCTGGTGATGCACCGGACCATCTTCGGCAAGGGCGTCGTCCGCACCGCAATCCTGATCCCGTACGGCATCGTCACCGTCGCCGCCTCCTACAGCTGGTACTACGCCTGGACGCCCGGCACCGGATACCTGGCCAACCTGCTCCCCGAGGGCAGCGCGCCGCTGACCGAACAGCTGCCGTCGCTGGCGATCGTCGTGCTCGCCGAGGTGTGGAAGACGACGCCGTTCATGGCGCTGCTGCTGCTCGCCGGTCTGGCGCTGGTGCCGCAGGAGCTACTCAACGCCGCGCAGATGGACGGTGCGGGCGCGTGGAAGCGGCTGGTCAAAATCATTCTGCCGCTGATCAAACCGGCGATCCTGGTGGCGCTGCTGTTTCGTACGCTCGACGCGTTCCGGGTCTTCGACAACATCTACGTGCTGACCCAGGGCGCCAACAACACCGGGTCGGTGTCGATCCTCGGCTACGACAACCTGTTCAAGGCGTTCAGCCTCGGGCTGGGTTCGGCGATCAGCGTGCTGATCTTCCTGTGCGTGGCGATCATCGCGTTCGTCTACATCAAGTTGTTCGGCGCGTCGGCCCCCGGGTCACAGGAGGACGGCCGATGAGCGCTTGCGCGAAGAGCGGAAAACACCGATGAGCGCTTGCGCGAAGAGCGGAGGAACCCGATGAACCAGCGGGTGACCGCCGGGCGGGGGACCGGATGGGCCGTCGTCAACGTCCTCGTCGTGCTCTATGCGTTGGTCCCGGTGCTGTGGATCCTGAGCCTGTCGCTGAAGCCGACCTCGAGTGTCAAGGACGGCAAGCTGATCCCGACGGAGATCACGTTCGCCAATTACAAGGGCATCTTCAACGGGGACGCCTTCAGTTCGGCCCTGGTCAACTCGATCGGCATCGGCCTGGTCACCACGGTGATCGCGGTGGTGTTCGGCGGCATGGCCGCCTATGCGGTGGCACGCCTGACGTTCCCCGGTAAGAAGTTACTGGTCGGCGTCGCACTGCTGATCGCGATGTTCCCGCAGATCTCTCTGGTCACGCCGCTGTTCAACATCGAGCGCTCGCTCGGACTGTTCGACACCTGGCCCGGCCTGATCATCCCGTACATCACCTTCGCGCTGCCGCTGGCGATCTACACGCTGTCGGCGTTCTTCCGGGAGATCCCGTGGGACCTGGAGAAGGCCGCGAAAATGGACGGTGCGACACCGGCGCAGGCGTTCCGGAAGGTGATCGCCCCGCTGGCTGCGCCCGGCATCGTCACCGCCGCCATCCTCGTCTTCATCTTCGCGTGGAACGACCTGCTGCTGGCGCTGTCCCTGACGGCGACGCAGCGGGCGATCACGGCGCCGGTGGCGATCGCGAACTTCACGGGAAGTTCACAGTTCGAGGAACCGACCGGGTCGATCGCGGCGGGCGCGATGGTCATCACAATCCCGATCATCGTGTTTGTTCTCATCTTCCAGCGACGGATCGTCGCCGGGTTGACGTCCGGTGCGGTGAAGGGATAGCGCGATGGCCGAAATCGTCTTGGACAAGGTGACCAAGAGTTATCCGAACGGCGCGACGGCGGTGAAGGACCTGTCGATCACGATCGCCGACGGTGAGTTCGTCATCCTGGTCGGGCCGTCCGGTTGCGGCAAGTCGACGACGCTGAACATGATCGCCGGGCTCGAGGACATCTCTTCCGGTGAGCTGCGCATCGGCGGTGAACGGGTCAACGAGAAGGCGCCCAAGGACCGCGACATCGCGATGGTGTTCCAGTCCTACGCCCTGTATCCCCACATGTCTGTGCGGCAGAACATCGCCTTCCCGCTCACGCTGGCGAAGGTGAAGAAAGAACAGATCAACGCCAAGGTGGAGGAGACCGCGAAGATCCTCGACCTCACCGAACTGCTGGACCGCAAACCCAGTCAGCTCTCCGGCGGTCAGCGCCAGCGGGTGGCGATGGGACGCGCGATCGTGCGCAACCCCAAGGCGTTCCTGATGGACGAGCCGCTGAGCAACCTCGACGCGAAACTGCGCGTACAGATGCGTACGGAGATCTCCCGGCTGCAGAACCGGTTGGGCACCACCACTGTCTACGTCACCCACGACCAGATCGAGGCGATGACACTCGGCGACCGCGTCGTGGTGATGCTCTCCGGCGTCGTGCAGCAGATCGGCTCGCCCGAGGAGCTCTACAACGCACCGGCGAACCTCTTCGTCGCCGGCTTCATCGGCTCACCCGCGATGAACTTCTTCCCGGGGTCGCTGACCGACGTGGGGGTGCGGCTGCCGTTCGGCGAGGTCACGTTGACCCGGGAGGCGCACGACCTGATCAACCGGCGCGGCAAGACGAAGAACATCATCGTGGGGGTCCGCCCCGAACACCTCGAGGACGCGTCGGTGCTCGACGGTTACGCCCGGATCCGTGCGCTGAGTTTCGAGGTCATCGCCGACATGGTGGAGTCGCTGGGCGCCGAGAAGTACGTGCACTTCCGCATCGAGGGCGCCGGCGCCCAGTCCGCGCAATTGGAGCAGCTCGCCGTCGAGTCCGGACAGGGCGAGAACGAGTTCGTGGCGCGGGTGTCCACCGAGTCGCAGGTCCGTCAGGGCGGCACCATCCAACTCGCGCTCGACACGTCGAAGCTGGTGATCTTCGACGGCGATTCGGGGGAGAACCTGACGATTCCCGACAAGCGGTCCGCGGAGCCGCCGCGGGTCGCGGAACCGGCCAAGCCCGCCGAGTGACCGATGTCCTGACCGCGGTGCGCGCTCACCTGGGCGAGCACTTCCGAGGGGTCGGCATCACCACCGAACCCGCTGCCGCCAGCGTCACCTTCCTGGGCACCGAACGCATCGAGGTGCTGCGGTTCGGGCCCGGCGACGACGGGGTGGCGCACTACGTGTCGCTGGGTTGTTCGCGCCATCCGATGTTCGACCCAACTGAGTTGGTGACCGATGCGATACACGGGCCCCGCGCGGAAGTGGTTCTGGCCCTTCGCGGTCCGACACCCAAGGGGCTGGTCCGCTCGGTGGCGGTACTGGCCGCCGCACCCGCGGTCGAGGGCCTCGTACTGGAGGCCGACGCGTTGATCGACCTCGAGACACCGCTGTGGGATCTCTCCCCGTTCACTGCTTTCCTGTTGGGCAGCAGCGATATCGACGACGTCCCGCTACCCGGTCCGCTGCCCGCGGTGACGGTCTTCTCGGCCACCCCGATCACCCCGACGGAGGCCGCGTGGGTGCGACTCAGGGGTGCCGACGCGATGCGGGAGGCGTGGACGGCCGACGGAGTCGACGTGCTGGATCCGGCCCGCAGGGCGGCCAGCCCGCCTTAGCTCAGAGCCAGTGGTTGCGCCGGAAGGTGAAGTAGAGCAGCAAGCAGGTCGACGCCATGAACAGCAGGACCGCCGGATAGCCGTAGATCCAGTCCAGTTCGGGCATGTGGTCGAAGTTCATCCCGTAGATCCCCGCCATCGCGGTCGGCACCGCTGCGATGGCCACATACGCCGAGATCTTGCGCATATCGATGTTCTGCTGCATCGACACCTTGCCGACCGCAGCCTGCACCAGTGAGCTGAGCACGTCGTCGTAGCTGGCGATGCGGTCGGCGGCCTGCGTATTGTGGTCGAGGACGTCGCGGAAGTAGCGCCGGACCTCTTTGGAGATCAGGTCGTTGTGGTCGCTGCCGATGCGCTGCAGCGCCAGATTGAGCGGGCTGATCGCCCGGCGCATCTCGACGACCTCCCGCTTCGCCAGATAGATTCGCTCGATGTCGGTAGCGCTGCTGGGGGAGAAGACGTTTTCCTCCAGGGCGTCGATATCGTTTGCCACCAGGTCGGTGACCTCGAGGTAGGTGTCCACGACGTGGTCGGCGATCGCGTGCATCACCGCGTGCGGCCCGAGTGTGCAGCGCGCGGGACTGGTGTCGATCTGTCTGCGCACGCCGGCGAGCCCACCGTGCACACCGTGGCGCACCGTGACCACGAAGTCCGCGCCGACGAAGACCATGATCTCTCCGGTTTCGACGATCTCGTGGGCCTTGGGCCCCTCCCCGTGCTCGACGTAGGTGATGGTCTTGAGCACCAGGAACAACGTGTCGTCGTAGCGTTCCAGTTTGGGACGCTGGTGGGCGTGGACGGCATCCTCGACGGCCAGTTCATGCAGGTCGAACACATCCGCGACGGCCTGCATCTGATGTTCGTCGGGTTCGTGGAGGCCGATCCATACAAAGGCCGGTCGGCCCTCATGCTCGAGTTCACGGACCTTTTCCAGGGCGGCGCTGTGCGCGTACTTGCCCGGCAACCGCGTGCCGCCGGCGTAGACGGCACAGTCCACCGTCGCGCGGGCGACCGGGACGTGGATACTGCTGGCGTCCGGTTCGGTCGATTGGTGCTGCCGGCCGCCTTGACGCAGCAACGACGGTGGCAGCGCGCGAAACGACGGCATAGGAACCTTCCCTCGACGGCCAGCGGCCCCGTTCGGACCTGCACAGATGGTACGCGGCCGCCCTGCGGACCCCGTCCCTGCCGAGAACGAGGGGCCGTGTGAACATTAGGGTCCGATACTGTTCCCTTGTGGTCGAAATGGTGAGTACTTCGCAGGTTGTCATCGAGGACGCGGACCCGGCGCGCACCCTCGGTGGCCTCCACACCGGGTGTCGCCCAGGTCGGCCGTGCGATCCCGGAAGACCCCGGACCGAAGCCAACAGCGCGCTGTTCAAGACGTTCGGCGCCGACCTGGCCTCGGCGGTGGCCGCAGCGGTCGATGCGGCGTCGACAGCTGGCTGAGCCAAGCGACACCGTGCGCCGTCTGCTGTTCACCCTGTGCACGATGCTGCTGACCGCGTGCGGTGGTCCGCAGACCGGGCCGTCGCTGACGATAGGATCCGCCGAGGACGAAGCGTCGGTGATCACCGCACACCTGTACGCTGCCGCCCTACGCCACTACGGCACCGGCACCCGGGTGGAGCCGACCGCTGATCCGCTCACCGCTCTCGACGCCGGTGACGTGGCGGTGGTTCCGGGACTCACCGGGCGCCTGTTGGACCGCTTCCAGCCCGATGCGACCGCGCGCGCCGACGAACAGGTGTACCGGGACATGGTGTCGGCGCTGCCCGAAGGCGTCGCCGCCGGTGACTACACCACCGCGGCCGAGGACAAGCCGGCCCTCGCCGTCACCGTGTCCACCGTCGCCGAACTGGGTGGCCAGGACCTCTCGGCGGTGGCGCGCCGGTGCGGCGACCTCCGGCTGGGCCAGGTCCGCGGGGCGCGCACCCCGGCGACGGTCGGTACCTGCCGACTGCCCGTCCCACGCGAATTCCGGGACGCCGCAGGGCTGTTCGCGGCGGTGAAAGCCGGTGGGGTCGACGCCGCATGGACGACGACCGCGATGCCGGACATCCCGTCGGATCTGGTGGTGCTCACCGACGGCACCTCGCTGGTCCGCGCGGAGAACGTGGTCCCGTTGTACCGCCGCAACGGCCTCGCTGAATCACAGGTCCTCGCGCTCAACGAGGTCGCCGGTGTGCTGGACACCGCGGCCCTGGCCGAAATGCGCGCCCGCGTCCGAGAAGGAGCGGATCCAGCCGTCGTCGCCGACGAATGGCTCGCCGAGCACCCGCTGCGGGACTGAGTCAGTGGGGCCCGGGCATGAACCTCGAGGTCACCGAGGGGAACAGCCGTTGGTAGCGCGGCCCGAGGATCCGGATAATCACGTCGAGCGCCTTGGCGTCGGTGCCGATGAGCACCCGCGCCTTGTTCTTGCGAACACCGTCGAGGATGACCTGGGCGGCTTTCTCCGGTGTGGTGTTGGCGAGTCTCTTGTCGAAGAACGTGGCAAGTTCATCGGCGTCGAGGCCTTCCACGGCGGTGGCATTGCGCGCGATCGCGGTCTTGATGCCGCCGGGGTGCACGGTGGTCACCTTCACCGGGTGCCCCGCCACGGCCATCTCCTGGTTGAGCGCCTCGGTGAACCCGCGCACCGCAAACTTGGCGGCGTTGTAGGCGCCCTGACTCGGCACCGAGAACAGGCCGAACACGCTGGAGACATTGATGACGTGCCCGTCGCCGGAGGCGATCAGGTGCGGCAGGAACGCCTTGGTGCCATTGACCACACCCCAGAAGTCGACGTCCATCACCCGTTCGATGTCCTTGAACTGGCTGACCTCGATGTCCCCCATGAAGGCGATGCCGGCGTTGTTGTAGATCTGGTTGACCTTGCCGAAGTGCTGCTTGACCTCGTCGGCGTAGAGCAGGAACGCCTCACGCTCGGTGACGTCGAGACGGTTCACCTTCACCGGTGCGCCAGTCCCGCTCTCCTTGATGCGCTCCTCGGTGACGGCCAGGCCCTCGAGGTTGACGTCGCTGATCGCGACGCTGGCCCCGGAGCGGGCCAACTCGATCGCCAGCGCCTGCCCGATTCCCGACCCGGCGCCGGTGACGACGGCGACCTTTCCGGCGAAGCCCTGCATATTCACTCCTCGTGTCGATTGACTCGCGTCGAGGCTAGTCGATACTCGCGGTACCGGTGCAGCGGGGTAACGGTCAGTGACCCGGGCGCGCGGGGGCCACGCCGAAACGAACGTTCGGGCGCCAAAGTGCAGGTGATTCGCGCCAGAACGTCCATCTCGGCGACGGGACCGCTACGGGGCGAACGCCTCGTCGAGGATCTCCTGCTGCTCGACGGCGTGCACCTTCGAGGACCCGGATGACGGCGCCGACATTGCGCGCCGCGAGATCCGCTTGATGCCGGCGAAGTAGTCCGGCAGCATCTCGGGCAGCGTCAGCCCGAACGTGGGCCACGCACCCTGGTTCGCCGGCTCCTCCTGCACCCAGAACTTCTCCGCGACGTTCGGGTACTTCTCCAGCGTCTCAGCCAGCCGCCGCCTGGGCAGTGGGGCGAGCTGCTCGACCCGCACGATCGCGACGTCGTCGCGGTCTTCCCTGTTCTTACGCGCCACCAGCTCGTAGTAGATCTTGCCGCTGGTTAACAGCACCCGTTTGACCGTGTTGCGGTCGCCGTCGCCGTCGGTGTACATGGGCTCCTCGAGCACCGAACGGAACTTCTGCTCGGTGAAATCACGGATGTCGCTCACCGCCGCCTTGTTGCGCAGCATCGACTTCGGCGTGAACACGATCAGCGGTCGCCGAATCCCGTCCAGACTGTGCCGGCGCAGCAGGTGGAAGTAGTTCGCCGGCGTCGAGGGCATCGCGATCGTCATCGAGCCCTCCGCCCACAACTGCAGGAACCGCTCGATGCGGCCCGAGGTGTGGTCGGGCCCCTGACCCTCGTGGCCGTGGGGCAGCAGCAGTACGACGTCGGAGAGCTGACCCCACTTCGCCTCGCCAGAGCTGATGAACTCGTCGATGATCGACTGCGCCCCGTTGATGAAGTCGCCGAACTGCGCCTCCCACAACACCATCGCGTCGGGGTTGCCGACCGAGTAGCCGTACTCGAAGCCGACCGCGGCGAATTCCGACAGCGGCGAGTCGTACACCAGGAACTTGCCGCCCGTCGGGTTGCCGTCGGAGTCCGTCGCCAGCAGCTGCAGCGGCGTGAACTCCCTGCCGGTCTTGCGGTCGATCACCACCGAGTGGCGCTGCGTGAACGTGCCACGGCGGGTGTCCTGGCCGGACAGCCGGACCAGTTTGCCCTCGGCGATCATCGTGCCAAGGGCCAGCAGTTCGGCGAACGCCCAGTCGACCTTGCCCTCATAGGCCATCTCGCGGCGCCTCTCGAGCACCGGCTTGACGCGCGGGTGCACGGTGAAGCCCTCCGGCACCGCCAGGTGGGCGTCGCCGATGCGGGCCAGCAGCGACTTGTCCACCGCGGTGGCGAGCTTGGCCGGAATCTGCTGGTCGGCTTCCACCGATTCGCTGGGCTCGATTTCGTGCTTCTCGAGTTCGCGGACCTCGTTGAAGACCTGTTCGAGTTGGCCCTGGTAGTCGCGCAGCGCGTCCTCGGCCTCCTTCATCGAGATGTCGCCGCGGCCGATCAGCGATTCGGTGTAGCTCTTGCGGACGCCACGCTTGGTGTCGATCACGTCATACATCGAGGGCTGGGTCATCGACGGGTCGTCACCTTCGTTGTGCCCGCGGCGGCGGTAGCACAGCAGGTCGATGACGACGTCCTTCTTGAACTTCTGCCGGAAGTCGACGGCCAGCCTGGCCACCCAGACCGCGGCCTCCGGGTCGTCGCCGTTGACGTGGAAGATCGGCGCGCCGATCATCTTCGCCACGTCGGTGCAGTACTCCGACGATTTCGCGGCCGCGGGCGACGTGGTGAATCCGATCTGGTTGTTGACGATGAGGTGGATGGTGCCGCCGGTGCGGTAGCCCCGCAGCAGCGCCAGGTTCAGCGTCTCGGCGACCACGCCCTGCCCGGCGAACGCGGCGTCGCCATGCAGCATCAGCGGCACGACGGTGTATCCGTCCTCGCCATCGCCCTTGTCGAGCAGATCCTGTTTGGCGCGTACCAGGCCTTCCATCACCGGGTCGACGGCCTCGAGGTGGCTCGGGTTGGCGGTCAGCGAGACCGTGATGTCGTTGTCGCCGAACATCTGCAGGTACGTGCCGCTGGAACCGAGGTGGTACTTCACGTCCCCGGAACCGTGCGCCTGCGAGGGGTTGAGGTTGCCCTCGAATTCGCTGAAGATCTGGCTGTAGGGCTTGCCGACGATGTTGGCCAGCACGTTGAGCCGACCGCGGTGCGGCATACCGACGACGACCTCGTCGAGCGCGTGATCGGCGCACTGGTCGATCACCGCATCCATGGTCGGGATGACGGTTTCCGCGCCTTCCAGTGAGAATCGCTTCTGCCCGACGTACTTGGTCTGCAGGAAGGTCTCGAAGGCCTCCGCCGCGTTGAGTCGGCTCAAGATGTACTTTTGCTGCGCGACGGTGGGTTTCTCGTGTTTGCCCTCGATACGCTCCTGGAGCCACTGCTGCTGTTCGGGTTCGAGGATGTGGGTGTACTCGACGCCGATGTGGCGGCAGTAGGCGTCGCGCAGCACGGCGAGCACGTCGCGCAGCTTCTTGCGTTCGGCACCGGCGAACCCGTTGACCTTGAACTCGCGGTCGAGATCCCACAGCGTCAGCCCATGGGTGAGCACGTCGAGGTCGGGGTGACTGCGGAAGCGGTTGTTGTCCAACCGCAGCGGGTCGATGTCGGCCATCAGGTGGCCGCGGTTTCGGTACGCCGCGATCAGCTCGATGACGCGGGCGTTCTTGTCCTCGATCGAATCGGGGTTGTCGATGCGCCAGCGCACCGGCTCGTAGGGGATCCCCAGTTCCCGGAAGATCTCGTCGAAGAACTCGTCGGACAGCAGCAGCTGGTGCACGGTCCGCAGGAAGTCACCGGATTCGGCGCCCTGGATGATGCGATGGTCGTAGGTGGACGTGAGCGTGATGAGCTTGCCGATCCCGAGGTCGGCGATGCGCTCCTCGCTGGCGCCTTGGAACTCCGCCGGATACTCCATAGCGCCGACACCGATGATCGCGCCCTGGCCGCGCATCAGGCGCGGCACCGAGTGCACGGTGCCGATGGTGCCGGGGTTGGTCAGCGAGATCGTCACACCGGAGAAATCCTCGGCGGTGAGCTTGCCGTCGCGGGCGCGCCGCACGATGTCCTCGTAGGCGGCGATGAACTGGCCGAAGCGCATGGTGTCGGCCTTCTTGATGGCCGCGACGACCAGCTGCCGGTTACCGTCCTTGCCCTGCAGGTCGATCGCGAGGCCCAAATTCGTGTGCGCGGGGGTAACCGCGTTCGGCTTACCGTCGACCTCGGCGAAGTGACGGTTCATATTCGGGAACTTCTTGACCGCCGTCACGATCGCGTAGCCGATCAGGTGCGTGAAGCTGATCTTGCCGCCGCGCGTGCGCTTGAGGTGGTTGTTGATAACGACGCGGTTGTCGATCATCAGTTTGGCCGGGATGGCGCGCACGCTGGTCGCGGTCGGCACGTCCAGAGACGCCGACATGTTCTTGACGACGGCCGCGGCGGCACCGCGCAGCACCTGGTTCTGGTCGCTGTCGTCGGAGGACTGCGACTCCGGTTTGGCGGTGCCGTTGCCCGACGACGCGCTCGACTTGGCGGACTTCTCGGACGACTTGGCATCCGCCGGCTTGGTCGAGTTCGGTTCGGCCGGCTTGAAACCCTGCGGCTTGGAACCCTGCGGCTTGGAACCCTGCGTCTTGGAACGCTGCGGCTTGGAACCCTGCGTCTTGGTGTCTTGTGTCTTCGGCGCCGGCGCCGGCGCTGGCTCCGGCGGGGCCTTGGGCGCGGCGGTGGCGGTGGCGTTGCGCGTCTGCTGCCCGTTGGCGCTCGCCGCGGAGTCGGTGGTCGGTTCCGGGTTGTAGTCGACGAGGAACTCGTGCCAACTGGGGTCTACCGACGAGGGATCCTCGCGGAACTTGCGATACATTTCCTCGACCAACCATTCGTTCTGGCCGAATGGTGAAGGTGAACTGCTCACGGCAGCTACTCGCCTCGATTCCGTCGTCTCAGGCGAGCATGGCAAGGCTGCTCGCCGCTCATGTTCTGTTCTGCGGTTTACCCGCTTTGGCGCCGCCTAAAGGCTAGCGCTCCGACCATCACGGGACCATCGCAATGCCGCCTTGGAGGGGTTCTGGTCGTAGTGGTCATGGATTCGGCTGCACCGATGGCAGCACGTGCAGTGTCACCGGCCAGCGCGACGGCGGCGGACCGAACGCCGATCGGGCGTTCTCGATGATCTTCTTGCCCATCATCCGGTTGCCGACTCCGCCGACGACGGCGCCGATGCCGACCGGCAGCACCTTGCCGAACGCCAGCGCACCGCGTTTGAGCGTGTAGCGCTTGACGAAGTACCTCAACAGGCGTGAGTTGAGTTGAGACACCGCCGGCAGCGGCAGCACGGCCGCGCCTTCGCTTATCCACGCGCCGCTGGTGCGGCCCCGGCCGAGCAGGTCGGCGACCGCCCGCTTGCTGTCCTCCCCGACGAGCACCGAAAGCACCAGCGCCCGGCGCCGCTCTCGCTCGTCGGCCGGGATGCCGTGCACCTCCGCGACGGCGAGTACGAACAGCGATGTCGCCTCCAGGAAGACCACGGTCTCGCCGGCCACCGCGGACATGGCGGCGAGCGTGCCGATGCCGGGGAAGGCCGCCGTGGAGCCGACCGCGGCGCCACTGCCCATCACCGCGCGCATGTAGTGCTTCTCGAGCTTGCTGATGACCTCGGCCGGTGAGGCGGTGCGGTCCCCGGAGCGGACACGGTCCACATACGCCTTCACCGCGGGCGCCTGGACGCGGGCGCTGCGTTCGATGATCTGCGACAGCACCCTGGCGGTCGCGCCCGGCTTGTCGTCGGTGTCCTCGCCGGCGAACGCCAGCTGTTTCTTGCGGTCCGATCGAGCGCTCATTGCGAGGCCTCCCTTGCCGTGGCGCCTGAACTTCTCAGGCTAACGCGATGTCAACGAACGACCACGTCGTGTGGTGCCGGGCAGTGACTGCAGTCACTGTTGGGTGGCGGACGGAAAAAGTCTCGACGCGACTCGCTGACCCTATCCATGGCAACATCCACGCACGTGGACGACACCTCTGCCCTCAGCACGCCGGTCCGTGGGGCGCCGGGGCGGGCGCAGATGATCGTGGTGCTCGGCGCCCTCGTCGCGCTCGGTCCGCTCACGATCGACATTTATCTGCCCGCCCTGCCGAGCATCGCCGACGAACTGAGCGTGTCGTCGTCGGTCGCGCAGCTGACGCTCACCGGCACCCTGGCAGGGTTGGCGCTGGGCCAGCTGGTGGTCGGTCCGCTGTCGGATTCGTTGGGGCGGCGCCGCCCGTTGATGGCCGGAATCGTGCTGCACATGCTGGCGTCGGTGCTGTGCATGCTGGCGCCTGACATCGCCGTGTTGGGTGTCGCCCGCGGGCTGCAGGGCATGGGCGCCGCCGCCGGAACCGTGGTGGCGATCGCCGTCGTCGGTGACCGGTTTTCCGGAGCGGCCGCGGCGACGGTGATGTCGCGGCTGATGCTCGTCCTCGGTGTCGCGCCGGTCCTGGCGCCGTCGCTGGGCGCGGCGGTGCTGCTGCACGCGTCGTGGCAGTGGGTGTTCGCCGCGCTCGTCGTGCTCGCCGGCGGGCTGCTTCTCGCCGCGGCCACGGTGCTGCCGGAGACGCTGCCGACGGCGCACCGCCGTCCGTTGAAGGTGCGCGGCATCGCTGCGACCTACGCCTCACTGCTGCGCGACCTGCGTTTCGTGGTGCTCGTCCTGGTGGCGGCGTTGGGCATGTCGGGACTGTTCGCCTACATCGCCGGCGCGGCGTTCGTGCTGCAGGGCGACTACGGGCTGGACCAGCAGACGTTCGCGCTCGTGTTCGGTGCCGGCGCGGTGGCCCTGATCGCCACCACGCAGTTCAACGTGGTGCTGCTGCGCCGGTTCACACCGCAGCAGATCATGGTGTGGGCGCTGGCGGCGGCGTCGCTGGCCGGTTTGGTCTTCGTCGGGCTGGCGGTCGCCCATGTCGGTGGTCTGGCCGGCTTCCTGATGTCGGTGTGGGTCATCCTCGCCGCGATGGGGTTGGTGCTGCCCAACGCGCCTGCGGTGGCGCTGTCGCGCCACAACGAGGCGGCGGGCACCGCAGCGGCCCTGCTCGGTGCCGGCCAGTTCGGTCTGGGCGCGGCGGTCGCACCGCTGGTCGGGGTGCTCGGCAACGACGAGTTCGCGCTCGCCCTGGTCATGGTGGTCGGCACGGTCGTGGCGCTGGTCGCGCTCGTGGCGGTCGGGCCTTCTCGGCCACAACCTTCGATAGGCGAGTCGACCCGAAATGCTCTCCACGTCTGAAATCCGGCCGGGTAGCCCGTGGCATGCGCTGTGGGCCATGATGGTCGGCTTCTTCATGATCCTGGTTGACGCCACCATCGTGGCGGTCGCCAACCCGCTGCTCATGGAGGAGCTGGGTGCCGACTACGACGCCGTGATGTGGGTGACCAGCGCGTATCTGTTGGCATATGCCGTTCCGCTGTTGGTTGCGGGCCGGCTGGGCGACCGGTTCGGACCCAAGAACGTCTACCTGCTCGGCCTGGCCGTCTTCACCGCGGCCTCGCTGTGGTGCGGGCTGGCCGGGTCCGTCGACACGCTGATCGCCGCGCGGGTCGTCCAGGGCATCGGCGCGGCATTGTTGACGCCGCAGACCCTCTCGACGATCACCCGGATCTTTCCGCCCGAGCGCCGCGGTGTGGCGATGAGCGTGTGGGGGGCGACGGCCGGGGTGGCGACGTTGGTGGGACCTCTGGCGGGTGGGGTGCTGGTGGACCACCTCGGCTGGCAGTGGATTTTCTTCGTCAACGTTCCGGTCGGGCTGGTCGGTCTGGCGCTGGCGTGGTGGCGGGTGCCTGCGCTGCCGACCACCGCGCACCGGTTCGATCTGCTCGGGGTGCTGCTGTCGGGCGTCGGGATGTTCGCGATCGTCTTCGGGCTACAGGAGGGCCAGTCCCAGGGTTGGCAGCCCTGGATCTGGGCGCTCATCGTGGCCGGAATCGCGGTGATGGCCGGCTTCGTCTACTGGCAGTCGGTCAACCCGCACGAACCGCTGATCCCGCTGCGGATCTTCGGTGACCGCCACTTCTCTCTGTCCAGCTTCGGCGTCGCGGTCATCGGCTTCGTGGTGACGGGCATGATCGTGCCGACGATGTTCTTCGCCCAGGCAGTCTGTGGGCTGACGCCGACGGAATCGGCGCTGCTGACCGCGCCGATGGCGATCGCCACCGGAGTGCTGGCGCCCGTGGTTGGGCGCTTCGTCGACCGCGCCCACCCGCGGCCGATCATCGGGTTCGGGTTTTCGGCGCTGGCCATCGCGCTGACGTGGCTGTCGATCGAGATGGCGCCGGAAACGCCGATTTGGCGGTTGGTGCTGCCGTTCGGTGTCATGGGCATCGGGATGGCGTTCATCTGGTCACCGCTGGCGGCCACCGCGACGCGGAACCTGCCGGCGGCCCTCGCCGGCGCCGGGTCGGGCGTCTACAACGCGACCCGTCAGGTGGGGTCGGTGCTGGGCAGCGCGAGTATGGCGGCGTTCATGACGTCGCGGATCAGCGCGGAGATGCCATCGGCGGCGGACGCATCGCCGCGAGGGGAGGGCACGGTCTCCGCGCTGCCGCAGTTCCTTCACGCGCCGTTTGCCGCGGCGATGTCGCAGTCGCTGCTGCTGTCGGCGTTCGTGGCGCTGATCGGTGTCGCCGCGGCGATCTTCCTACGGGACTTCCGCGTAGCTCCTGGGCCCGGTCCCGCTGCCCCGGCGACTCGGACCGAGCCAGTGGACGACGGCTTCGACGACGACGACTACCTCGAGTACGCGGTCAGCTGGGACGATCTGCAACTCACCGAACCGATCACGCCGCATCCGAATGTCGGCGCCGACGAGAGCGTCACGCAGCCGCTCGTCTCCCATAGTCGGCGCACGCCCATGAAACCCGACCCGGTCCCCGGCGACGATCCGTGGCGTCGGGTTCTCGACGAACTGCTCCCTGACGTCGCGCCGCGGCCCGCGGTCGAGCCGGGGAACACGGTCGAGCCGGGGAACAGCAGACGCCGCCGTTACCGCGACGACGGCGACGGTCACCGCCAGTGGCTGAGCGCGACGACCGAGCCGCCGCGCGGGCGCCATTCGCGCGGGGATTGACCCGCTACGGTAGTCAACGACAGGAACGCGCCGAGTTCGACCAGACCCTTCGGCGTCGACGGCAGGTACTCGGTGAGCGCTTCGGACCGCACGATCACCGCCGCGTACTTGGCCCGGCTGATCGCCACGTTGAGGCGATTACGATTGAGCAGGAACGAGATCCCGCGCGGGACGTCGTCGATGGACGAGGCGACCATCGAGACGAACACCACCGGCGCCTGCTGGCCCTGGAATTTGTCGACGGTGCCTACCCGCACACCGGCCAGCCCGGCGGCGCCGAGGCGCTGCCGCAGCAGCACGACCTGGGCGTTGTAGGGCGTCACGACCATCACGTCGTCTTCGGTGAGCGGTCGGGTGCCGTTCTCGTCGGTCCACAGCGCATTCAGCAGCGGGCGAATTCGCGCGACGATCGCGTCGGCCTCCTCCGGGCTCTCGGTCGCGTTGCCGTCGTGTGGGACGGCGACCTCATGCACACCGGGTGACCAGCCCTCGAGGGTGCGCGCCGCGGTGACCGCGTCGAACGACTGCAGGCGTCCGTCGTAGGACAGCCGGGACACCGCCGCGCATACCTGCGGGTGCATCCGGTACGACACGTCGAGGAAGTAGCCGCGTTCGGCGGGCAGCGTGTGCGCACCGTCGACGAGCCAGCCGAGCGCCGAGGAGTCGACCGGTTCAGGATGCGTGCCCGCACTGACCTGCGGAAGCTGCTGAGGGTCGCCGAGCAGCAGGAGGTTCGCGGCGGCCGGCGCGACGGCGATCGTGTTGGCCAGGCAGAACTGGCCCGCCTCTTCGATGACGAGCAGGTCGAGGCAGCCGCGCGGGATCCGGTTCCCGTTCGCGAAATCCCATGCGGTGCCGCCGACGACGCACCCGTCGTTGTCGGCGCAGAACGCCGGGAACTCCGCCTCGTCGAGCACTGTCCAGCACGCGTCGTCGCCGTGCCCTCGCTTCTTGGCCACCCGCGCCGAGGCCACCCCCGCCGCGATGACCCCGCGCAACAGGTTCTCCACCACCGCGTGTGACTGCGCCACCACCCCGATGCGCCAACGATGCGTGTTGACCAGCGTGGCGATGACCGCCGCCGCGGTGAACGTCTTGCCGGTGCCGGGCGGGCCGTGCACCGCCAGATACGACGAGTCGAGGTCGAGCAACGCGGCGGTGATCGTCCCGGGTGTGTCCGGACCGGTGGGCAGCGGTGCGCCGCTGCGGGTGCGCGGCGGGCGGCGCAACAGGATGTCGGTCACGGCGGTGGCGGGCAGCCGCGGCAGGCGCTCGGCCACCTCGGCGGCCGTCGCCTCGATCGAATCGCGCAGCGCGGTCGTGCGGATCGGCGGCCCGGGCGCCAGCGCGAACGGCAGCTGATCGAATACCCCGCCGTCTTTGGGAGTGCGCTCGACGATGACCACTTCGGTGGGTGCGTCGGCGTCGTCGTATTCGACGACGGTGGCGCTGCCCGCGGCGCGGCGGTCCGGATCGTCGCCGAGCCCGGCCGGGGCGGGCGGCTCGTACAGGGCGTACATCTCGCGGCTCAGGCGGCCTGCGGCCATCGCCCCGGTCAGCCGCACGCGGCGCTGCGGTTTACGGGCCCGCGGCGGAGTGTGCCAGTCGGTGTCGACCTTCGCGCCGTCCGCGTCGACGAGGAAGACGTCGGTGCTGTCGGCCCATTCGTCGACCGGGTTGTTGAGCCGGTCGAAGTGCGACCACCAGAACGGTTTGTCCTCGCGGCGGTGGTAGCCGCGGGCGGCGGCGACCATCGCGACCGCGGACTGCTCCGGGGAGCGGCGCTGGAGCTCGTCACCCGCGTAGCGGCACAGCGCGCGGTCCAGGGCGTCGACGGGTTCGGGCTCGGGCTTGAGCTCGGCGCGGACGGGCTGCGGCCCGCGTGGCGGCACTTCACAGTCGACGGCCCGGCACACCAGCCAGTCGCGCAGTCTGCGCGTCGAGGTGCAGTCGTACCGGTTGTAGTCCTCGATGTCCTTCAGGACGACGGCGGCGTCCTCGTCACGGCCCTCGGCGCGCAGCTCGCAGTAACGCGCGTACTCGGTGATCGACGCCGCGGCCGTGGTGACGTCGCCGGTGCGCAGCTGACCACCCATGTACAGCGGTTCCAGCGACTTGAGGCTGTAGTTCTGGGTGCCGACCCGAAAGGTCTTGCGCACCAAGGGGTAGAGGTCGACCAGCACGCCGCTGCGCAACAGGTCGTCGACGGCGTCCTCACCGATGCCGTAGCGCCCGGCGAGCCGCAGCAGCGCGGTCTTCTCGTAGGCGGCGTAGTGGTAGATGTGCATGTTGGGGTGACGTTTGCGCCGCTTGCGCACGAACTCGAGGAAGTCTTCGAGCGCCCGCCGTTCCTGCGGCCGGTCGTGCGCCCACAGCGGGTGGAATCCGTCGGCGGTGTCCAGCACGCCGAACAGATACTCCAGCCCCCACTCGTGGCCGTCGTCGGTCCACAGCGGGTCACCCTCGAAGTCGAAGAACAGGTCACCCCTGTCGGGTTCGGGCAGCAGCATCAGCGGCTGCGGATCGGTCACCTCGTACGGCGGTTTGCCGTCCACTCGCGGCGCGATCTGCAGTCGGGCCTGCGCGCTCAACGCGGCGACGGTGCGCGCGGACAGCTCGGGCACCGGCCCCCGGTGCCCGGCGAGTGCGGCGACGGTGGTGACCCCGGCGTCGAGGAACCGGGCCCGCTGACTTACCCGCATCCCCGCTACCAACAGCGGATCGTCTCGCGACCGCACCTGAATGCTGCACTCCGGGCAGCGGAAACACGCGCGGACGTCCTCGTCCTCCCAGCGCACCGGCGCGCCGCCGGCCAAATGGTCGTCGAGCAGCCGCTGCAGCGCGGCCCGTCGCAGCCGGTACACCGGCAGCAGCTCGGCGAGCGCGTAGCGGGCAGTGGCGCCGTCGCCGAGCACGAGTTCCACCTCGTCGGCGACCGGCACGCCCACAGCGGTCAGCGTCTCGGCGTAGGCGGCCAGCTGCAGCAGCGCCGCCACCTTCACCGAGCGCGCCAGCTTGGTGTCGCGCAGCAGGTAGCGGTCTCCCGCGAGGACCAAGAAGTCGGCGAAGCCGGCGAACCGGCCGTCGAACATCGCTGCCTGGTAGATCACCGGCGCCCGGCGGGCCACGGCGCGGGTGGTGGCCTCGGCGGCGGCGGTCAACCCGGCCACGGTGTAGGGCGGCCTGCCGATGACGGTGACGTTGTTGTCGCCGTCGGCCCTCAGCTCCTCGAGGTGGCGCTTCTCGTGGTGCTCGCCGAGGTCGGCGGTGCGGGCCAGCAGGCCGTCATCGGCGGCGGCCTTCGGACCCCACCCCAGCCGGGCGTCGAAGGAGCGCAGCAGCGCGTACTCACAGCGGGCGGCCGCGGCGAGATCGGATGCACTGTAGATAACTCTGCTGGATGTGGCCTCGTCGTGCGCCCCAACGGATTCGACGAACACGCCAGACACTTTAGGGCAGCGATCCGGCAGCTAGCCGGTGTTGCCGATCAACTCCACGCCGTTGCCGTTCCAGCGGAACCGCACGATGCTGGCCAGCGCGTCGACCTCACCGGCGTAGCGCAGGGCGACGGTGTCGCCGGTGGTGCCGGCCGGGTCGAGGCCGTTGAACCCGTAGGTGTCGGGCACCCCGGTGGGGATGAACTTGCCGAGGTGGAACATCACCGCGCGGGTGTTCGGGTTCTCGGCGTTGGTGTTGGCGCGCACGATGACCGCCGACAGCTGCGCGCACTGGTTGTAGTTGCCCGCCACCGGCTCCGGGCTCCACGGCTGACCGCTACGGGGATCGCGCGGCAGTTCGGAGACGGCCTTGGCGATCTCCGGGGCGGCCAGGTTCACCGCGCACGGATCCGACGGCGCTGCAGCCGGCGGCGGCCCGACGGTCGGGGCGATGCTCGGCGTGGCCGGGGCGGCGGGTGCTGGCGAAGGGCCCGTCGCCTCCGGGGTCTTGGACACCGTCGAGTCGCCGGAGCCGCAGCCGACGAGGGCAGACATTGCGGCTGCCGCGACTGCGACCACGACCACCCGCTTCACAACAGCGCACCGTACCGGGATCGGATGTGAGGTTCGAACAGGCGCGCTGGGCCGAAGTGGTCCGATGGCGCACTAGACTTGCCACGTTATGACGTCGCCTGAGCCGGACGCCCCCGGCACCGAAACCACCTTCGCTGGTCTGCAGATTCACCCGGAGGTGTTGCGTGCTGTCACCGATGTGGGCTACGAGACCCCGTCGGCAATCCAGGCCGCCACCATCCCGGCGATGCTTGCCGGCTCCGACGTCGTCGGGCTCGCCCAGACGGGCACCGGCAAGACCGCGGCGTTCGCGATCCCGATCCTGTCGAAGATCGACACCACCAGCCGCGTGACGCAGGCCCTCGTCCTCGCCCCGACGCGGGAGCTCGCGCTGCAGGTCGCCGAGGCGTTCGGCCGCTACGGCGCGCACCTCAACGTCAACGTGCTGCCGGTCTACGGCGGCTCCTCGTACGGCCCGCAGATGGCCGGGCTCAAACGCGGCGCGCAGGTCGTGGTCGGCACGCCCGGCCGGGTGATCGACCATCTGGAGAAGGGCACCCTCGACCTGTCGCACCTGGACTACATGGTGCTCGACGAGGCCGACGAGATGCTGCAGATGGGTTTCGCCGAGGACGTCGAGCGCATCCTGTCGGACACGCCCGAATACAAGCAGGTCGCGCTGTTCTCGGCGACCATGCCGCCGGCGATCAAGAAGATCACCGCCAAGTACCTGCACGATCCAGTCGAGGTCACGGTCAAGTCGAAGACACAGACCGCCGAGAACATCACGCAGCGCTACATCCAGGTGTCGTACCCGCGCAAGATGGACGCGTTGACGCGGCTGCTGGAGGTCGAGCAGGGCGACGCGATGATCGTGTTCGTCCGCACCAAGCAGGCCACCGAGGAGGTGGCCGAGAAGCTGCGGGCGCGTGGATTCGCCGCGGCGGCCATCAACGGCGACATCCCGCAGGCGGTCCGGGAACGCACCATTTCGCAGCTCAAGGACGGCTCGATCGACATCCTGGTCGCCACCGACGTCGCCGCACGTGGCTTGGACGTCGAGCGGATCTCGCACGTGGTGAACTTCGACATCCCGCACGACCCGGAGTCCTACGTGCACCGCATCGGGCGTACCGGACGTGCCGGCCGCTCGGGCACTGCATTACTGTTCGTCACCCCGCGCGAGCGGCACCTGCTCAACTCGATCGAACGGGTCACCCGGCAGAAGCTCGTCGAGAGCCAGCTGCCCTCGGTCGATGACGTCAACGCCCAACGGGTGGAGAAGTTCCGGGACTCGATCAGCGAGGCGCTCAACGCGCCCGGTACCGACCTGTTCCGCCGCCTCATCGAGGACTACGAACGCGACAACAACGTGCCGCTGGCCGACATCGCCGCCGCTCTGGCCGTGCAGTCGCGAAACGGCGAAGCCTTCCTGATGACCGAACCACCGCCGGAGAAGCGGCGGGAGCGTCCCGTGCGCGACGACAGCGGTCCACGCAAGCCGCGCGACCGGACGCGGACGGACCTCGCCACCTATCGCATCGCCGTGGGTAAGCGGCACAAGGTGATGCCAGGCGCCATCGTCGGCGCGATCGCCAATGAGGGCGGACTGAACCGCAGCGACTTCGGGCACATTTCGATCAAGCCGGAGTACTCGCTGGTGGAGCTGCCTGCCAGTCTGCCGAAGGACACCCTCAAGAAGCTCGAGCGCACACGCATCCAGGGTGTGCTGATCAATCTCGAGCCCGATCGCGGGCCGAGGGCGCGCCACAAGGGCAAGTGACCGCACCCCGGGGCGTGCAGGAGCCGGTGGCTCAGGGCGGACTGGAGTCGGTTTCGGCCGACGAGCGCGTCGCGTCGCTGACCGGTCTCCGCGCGGTCGCCGCGCTGCTGGTCGTGCTGACGCACGCCGCCTACACCACCGGCAAGTATCCGCAGGGCTTCGCGGGCCTGGTGTACAGCCGCATGGAGATCGGGGTGCCGATCTTCTTCGTGCTGTCGGGTTTCCTGCTGTTCCGCCCGTGGGTGCTGGCGGCGGCCCGCGGCGGCGCGCCGCCCTCGGTGCGCCGCTACGCCTGGCACCGGGTGCGCCGCATCATGCCCGCGTACGCGGTGACCGTGGTGGTGGCCTACCTCGTCTACCACTTCCGCACGGCCGGTCCGAACCCCGGGCACACCTGGGAGGGGTTGTTCCGCAACCTCACGCTCACGCAGATCTACACCGACGACTATCTGTACTCGTTCCTGCACCAGGGCCTCACCCAGATGTGGAGCCTCGCCGTGGAGGCGGCGTTCTACGTCGTGCTGCCTGTACTGGCGTGTGTGCTGCTCGTGCTCCTGTGCCGCCGCACGTGGCGACCGGCTGTGCTGCTGGCGGGGCTCGGGTCGCTCGCCGCGGTGTCGCCGCTGTGGTTGTGGCTGGTCCACGGTGTCGACTGGCTGCCCGACGGCGCCCGGCTCTGGCTGCCGACGTACCTGGTGTGGTTCGTCGGCGGCATGCTGCTCGCCGTGCTGCAGGCGATGGGGGTGCGGGTCTACGCGATGGCCGCCATTCCGGTGGCCGTGGTCTGCTATCTCATCGCGTCAACTCCGATCGCCGGTGAGCCGACCACCTCACCGGCCGAGCTGCGCGAGGCGCTGGCCAAGACCACGTTCTACGCGGTGATCGCGACGCTGACGGTCGCGCCACTGGCCTTGGGTGATCGCGGTGTGTACGCGAAGCTGATGGCCAGTCGGCCGGTGGTATTCCTGGGCGAGATCTCCTACGAGATCTTCCTGATCCACCTGGTCGTGATGGAACTGGTGATGGTTGAAATCCTCCGCTACCCGATCTACACGGGTTCGATGCTGTGGTTGTTCGTCGGCACGATGGCGGTGACGATCCCGCTGGCCTGGGTACTGCACCGGTTCACCCGCGTGCGCCCGTCGTGACCTCCGCCCGAGACCGCGGGTCAGAACCCGGCGCCCGGATTGAGGATCGCGTCGGGGTCGAGCGCCTGCTTGATCCGGCGGTTGAGTTCCATCGCCTCCGGGCCGATCTGGCCGGCCAGCCACGGTCGCTTCAACCGTCCGACGCCGTGTTCACCGGTGATGGTGCCGCCCAGCCCGACAGCCAGGTCCATGATCTCGCCGAACGCCTTCTCGGCACGCTCGGCCATCGCCGCGTCGGCCGGGTCGAACACGATCAGCGGGTGGGTGTTGCCGTCGCCGGCATGGGCGATCACCGAGATCAGCACGTCACGGTCGGCGGCGATCTTCGCCACGCCGGCCACCAGGTCCGCCAGCGCGGGCAGGGGCACGCCGACGTCTTCGAGCAGCAGCGCCCCCTTGGCCTCGACCGCCGGGATGGCGAATCGCCGGGCCGCCACGAAGGCCTCCCCCTCGTCCGGATCCGACGTCGAGAACACCTCCGTCGCACCGAATTCGGCGAAAACCTTCGCCATGAACCCGGCGTCGTCGGCACCCGCGGCGCCCCGGTCGTCGGAGGCGGCGACCATCATTGCGGCGGCATTGCGATCCAGGCCCATCCGCAGTTTGTCCTCCACCGCGTTGATCGCGACGGCGTCCATGAACTCCAGCATCGACGGCCGGATCCTGCCGGTGATGGTGACGACCGCGCCCGCCGCCGCCTCGACGGAGTCGAACGTCGCGACGACCGTGCACGGTGACGGCTGCGGCGGCAGCAGGCGCAACGTCGCCTCGGTGATGATGCCGAGCGTCCCCTCACTACCCACGAACAGCTTCGTCAGCGACAACCCTGCCACGTCCTTGAGCCGGGGCCCGCCGAGGCGCACCGCGGTGCCGTCGGCCAGCACGACCTGCAGCCCGAGCACGTAGTCGGTGGTGACGCCGTACTTCACACAGCACAGGCCGCCGGCATTGGTGGCGACGTTGCCGCCGATGCTGCAAATCTCATACGACGACGGGTCCGGGGGATACCACAGCCCCTGTTCGGCGACCGCCTTCTTGACCTCCGCGTTGAGCAGGCCGGGCTGGACCACCGCCGTTCGGGTCACCGGGTCGACGGTGATGTCGCGCATCTTCTCGGTCGACAGCACGATCGCGCCGTCGAGCGCCGTCGCCCCGCCGGAGAGCCCGGTGCCCATTCCGCGCGTAACCACCGCGACCTTGTGCACCGACGCCCACCGCAGTGTCGCCTGGACCTCTTCGGTGCGGGTCGGGCGCACCACCGCCAGCGCGGTTCCCGCGCTGGGATCGGCCGCTCGGTCCTGCCGGTAGGAGGCCACGATGTCGGGATCGGTGACGACGACACCGTCGGGCAGTTCGGCGACCAGGTCGCTCAGGGCGGGGCTCACGTCGCCATGGTAGGGCGGGGGATTCCTCGAGTAACCGCTTGGAGCGGCGCCGATCGCCCTATTTTCAACGCATGCCCCGCTCCTACGGCCAGCACTGCGCACTGGCCAAGAGCCTCGACCTGGTCGGTGACCGGTGGACTCTGCTGATCGTGCGCGAGTTGCTCGATCGGCCGCGGCGCTACGGGCTGGTGGTCAAACGGGAACTTCCCAAGCCGGCATCGGGAAAGGTGTACGACCTCACCGGCGACGGCCGCGCGCGGTGCGCGCCTATGTGCGCGACGACCGCACCGGTCCTGATGTGGTAGTGCGGCTGGCGACGCCACAGGGCGGTGCGACGATCGTGATCGGCGACCGACGGGTGGAGTTGGTCGGCGACGGTGCCGATTCAGACGTCACACCCGACGTGGTGCTGACCGGTGAGGTCGACGTGCTGGCCGGCGCCACGGAAGCGGTTCGACGGCTCGCCGAGGTGTTCACCCCGCCCCGGGTTCGTCTCTAGGCCCGCGACGGATTCAACGTCCGCGGGGCACAGTGGAGCCGTGCAGCTGCCTCATCCGCGCACCGGCGCCCTGTTCACCTCACCCGTCTCTCCGGGTAGCGGGTGGCCCGGAGATCCGGCCACCGGTGCGACGGCGGTCGCGGCGTCGGCGGCGACGGTGGAGTCCCTGGCGGCCGAGGTGGGGTCGCTCGGCGAGCTGGAAGCGCTGGTGTCGGTGTGCCGCGCCTGCCCGCGCCTGGTCGAGTGGCGGGAGGCGACCGCAGCGGTCAAACGCAGGTCGTTCGCCGATCAGCCGTACTGGGGCAGACCCGCACCCGGCTGGGGGGACGCGCGTCCGCGAATCATGGTCGTCGGCCTGGCCCCGGCAGCCCACGGCGCCAACCGCACGGGCCGGATCTTCACCGGTGACCGGTCCGGGGACTTCCTGTTCGCAGCGCTGCACCGCGCCGGCCTGGCCAACCAGGCGCTGTGCGTCGACGCCGCAGACGGCCTGACACTCAACGACGTCCGCATGGCCGCCGCGGTCCGGTGTGCACCCCCGGCGAATGCGCCGACCCCGGCTGAACGGGCGACGTGCGCACCGTGGCTGGACGCGGAGTGGCGTCTGATCCGCGGTGACGTGCGGGCCGTGATCGCGCTGGGTGGCTTCGCGTGGAAGGCGGCGCTACAGATGCTGCGCCGCGGTGGGGCGGCCGTGACGGTCCCTGCGCCGACATTCGGGCACCTTGCTGCGGCGGAGTTCGATGGCCTTACGCTGCTGGGCTGTTATCACCCGAGCCAGCAAAACACGTTTACCGGCAAGCTCACTCCGGCGATGATGGACGACGTCTTCGCCGAGGCCCGAAGAAGGGCAGGGATCCGGTGACCACCGTGCTGGTGATCGGCGCCTCCGAGCTCACGGACTATTGCGGGCCCGGAATGCGTTGACGTTGCCATGCGCCTATCTGTCCTGGACCTCATTCCCGTGCGCACCGACCAGACCACGTCGGACGCGCTGGCGGCGACCACCCGACTCGTCCAGACCGCCGACCGGCTCGGCTACACGCGTTACTGGATCGCCGAGCACCACAACATGCCCGCCGTCGCGGCGACCAGTCCGCCGGTCGTGATCGCCCACCTGGCCGCGCATACGTCTCATATCCGGTTGGGTTCCGGCGGTGTGATGCTGCCCAATCACGCGCCGCTGGCGGTGGCCGAACAGTTTGCGCTTCTGGAGGCCGCCCACCCGGGCCGCATCGACCTCGGCGTCGGCCGGGCTCCCGGGTCCGACCCGGTGACGTCGATGGCGCTACGCGGCGCCGCCGGGCGCGGCGACACCGACATCGAACGCTTCCCCGACTACCTCGACGACGTCGCGGCGCTGATGAGCCGCCACGGGGTGCGGGTGTCGTTGCCGCGCAACCTGATGCGTGAGACCTACATCCTCAAGGCCACCCCTGGGGCGACCACCGAACCGCGGTTGTGGCTGCTCGGCTCGTCGATGTACTCCGCGCACCTGGCCGCGGCGAAGGGTTTGCCGTACGTGTTCGCCCACCATTTCTCGGGTCAGGGCACCGCCGAGGCGTTGGCGACCTATCGCGCGGAGTTCCGTCCCAGCGACGTCGCCGCCGCCCCGCTCACGTTCCTCACCGTCAACGCCGTCGTCGCCGACACCCACGACGAGGCGATGGCGCTGATGCTGCCCAACCTGCACATGATGGCTAAGCTGCGCACCGGTGAGCCGCTGACCGCGCTCGACCTCGTGGAGGACGCCGAGGCGAAGAAGCTCAGCCCGCAAGCCCAGGCCGTCGTCGAGGATGGACTGCAGCGCGCCGTGGTCGGTTCGCCGGCCGAGGCGGCCGAGCAGGTGCGGGCACTGGCCGCCGAGTTCGACGTCGACGAGGTGATGGTGAACCCGGTCGCCTCAGCACGCCGGGGCACCGATCCGGCGACGGCGCCGGCCCGCGACACCACCCTGGAACTGCTCGCCAAAGAGTTGCTCTAGGCGGCTCTATGGCTTGAGCACGACGATCGGGATGGGCCGCGTCGTGCGTTTCTGGTAGGCGTCGTAGCGATTGGAGGTTTTGTCGTTGACGATCCGCCACAACCGGGCGTAGTCCGGATCGTCGGGCAGCACCGGCTGCGCCGTCACGGCCAGGCGTTTCGTACCGATGTTGATCTCGACGTTCGGGTTGGCCTTGAGGTTGTGGTACCAGCCCGGCGACCGCGGCGCCCCGCCCATCGACGCGACCACGAGGTAATTGGCGCCGTCGCGGGCGTAGCTGAGTGTGGTACTGCGGACCTTACCGGTCTTGGCGCCCACCGTGTGCAGCAGCAGGCTCGGCGGGGCGCCGGGAATCCGGTGGCCGACTCGGCCGCCTGACTTCTTGTACAGCAGGTCGTGCAGCTTCAGCAGCCGCAGTCCGACCTGTTCGACGGGGGAGAGGTGGCTCATTGCACCAGTGTGTCAGCACGTCGAGGTCTCCGAACGCACCCCAGGCGATCCGGTCGGCCCTGAGGAGCGCCGTAATGAGCCCTACGGCGTGCGGTCGAGTTCGGCGAGTGCCTCTCGCAGCAGCCGGCCCGATTCCTCGCGGTCGGGGTCTCGGCGCAGCAACATGTTCTTGGCGAACGACAGCTTGTCGCCGCCACGGCGGGGCAGCACGTGCAGATGGACGTGGAACACCGTCTGGAAGGCCGCCTTACCGTCGTTGATGACGACGTTGTTGCCGTCGGCGTGCAGTCCCGAGCGGCGGGCCGCCTTGGCGATGCGCTGCCCGATGCGGGCCATACCGGCGACCGTCTCCGGCGGGGTGTCGGTGAGGTCCACGCTGTGACGCTTCGGGATCACCAGGGTGTGGCCGCGGGCGAACGGGCGGATGTCGAGGATTCCCAGGTAGTCGGCATCCTCGTAGACGCGGATGGCGGGCGCATCGCCGGCGACGATGTCGCAGAACACACAAGACATCCCGCCACGGTAGCCCGCGTGGTCAGGAGTTCGCGTACGTCTCCGCCCGGGAGACCAGCGAGCAGTGTCCGCCGCCCCGCCCGCTGAACCTCAGCGCGACGGGGTGAACCGGCGCAGCCGCAAGCTGTTGGTGACCACGAACACCGAGCTGAAGGCCATCGCCGCGCCGGCGATGAGCGGGTTGAGCAGACCGAACGCCGCCAAGGGCAGCGCAGCGACGTTGTAGGCGAAGGCCCAGAACAGATTTCCCTTGATGGTGCCCAGCGTGGCGCGTGACAGTCGGATCGCGTCCGGAACGGCACGCAGGTCGCCGGTCACCAGGGTGAGGTCCGACGCCTCGATCGCCGCATCGGTGCCGGTGCCCATGGCCAAGCCGAGGTCGGACTGCGCCAGCGCGGCGGCGTCGTTCACCCCGTCACCGACCATCGCCACGACCTTGCCGTCGCGCTGCAGCCGCCGGACGGCCTCGACCTTGTCGCGCGGCAGCACCTCGGCGATCACGCTTGCGGGCCCCACCTCGATACCGACCTGCCGGGCCACCGCCTCCGCGGCGCGTCGGTTGTCGCCGGTGAGTAGCACCGGGGTCAGCCCCAGCGCGCGCAGGTCGGCGATCGCGTCGGCCGCGTTGTCCTTGACCGTGTCGGAGACGACGACGACCCCACAGATTGCTCCGTCGGCGGCGAACCACACCGGCGTCTGTCCCTCGGCCTCCGCCGCCTCGGCGGCGGCGCGCAGGTCGTCGGGTACCGGCGCCGCGACGGTCTCGGTCAGCCAGCCCAGCCGTCCTGCCGCGACGCGGTGCCCGTCGACGACACCGCTGACGCCGCTGCCCCCATGGTTCACGAACTCCTCGACCGCTGGTAGCTCGCCATGCTCGCCGGCGTGCGCCGCGATCGCGCGGGCGATGGGGTGCTCCGACGCGCTCTCCACGGCACCGAACAGTCGCATCGTCGCCTCGTCGGCGAATGTGGCGACGACCGACATCTGCCCCGTCGTGACGGTTCCGGTCTTGTCCAGTACGACGGTGTCGACGCGGCGCGTCGACTCCAGCATCTGCGGGCCCTTGATCAGGATGCCCAGTTGGGCGCCGCGGCCCGTGCCGACGAGCAGTGCGGTCGGCGTGGCCAGGCCGAGTGCGCACGGACAGGCGATGATCAGCACGGCGACAGCTGCGGTGAACGCCGCGCTGACCGGTCCGCCTGCCAGCAGCCACCCGGCCAGGGTCAGCAGCGAGAGCCCGATGACGACCGGGACGAAAACTGCCGACACCCGGTCGGCCAGCCGCTGTACCTCGGCCTTACCGCTCTGCGCCTCGTTGACCAGTCGGGCCATCTGCGCCAGCTGGGTGTCGGCGCCGACCCGGGTGGCGCGCACCGTGAGCCGGCCGCCCACGTTGACTGTCGCGCCCACGACGTCGTCGCCGGGCCCCTTTTCGACGGGCACGGACTCACCGGTCAGCATGGACATGTCGACGGCCGAGGAACCGGACACCACCACCCCGTCGGTCGCGATCTTCTCGCCCGGCCGCACCACGAACTGGTCGCCGACGCTCAGCTCGCCGACGGGAATCCGGACCTCCTGCGAACCGCGCAGGATCGCGACGTCTTTGGCGCCCATGCCGAGCAGTGCGCGCAGCGCCGCTCCGGACTGCCGTTTGGCCCGCGCCTCGAAGTAGCGGCCCGCGGTGAGGAAGGTGGTCACCGCGGCGGCGACCTCAAGGTAGAGGTGCACGTCGCCGGTGTCCGACGGCAGCAGGTCGAACGACATCGTCATCCCCGGCATCCCTGCGTGGGTGAAGAACAACGCCCACAGCGACCACAGATACGCGGCGCTCACGCCAACCGAGATCAGCGTGTCCATGGTGGCCGCGCCGTGGCGCAGGTTCACCCACGCGGCCCGGTGGAACGGCCACGCACCCCACACCACGACGGGGGAGGCGAGCGTCAAGGTCAGCCACTGCCAGTTGTCGAACTGCAGTGCCGGGATCATCGACAGCAGCACCACCGGGATGCTCAGCGCCGCGGAGATCGCCAACCGCTGTCGCCATGCGGCGGCCTCGTCCGGCCGGGGCGGCTCGGGCTCCTCGGATTCAGGGGTGGGCAGCGTCGCGGTGTAACCGGTGGCCTCCACGACCGCGACCAGGTCCTCCGGGCGCACGGTCTCGGGGTAGGTGACGGTGGCCTGTTCGGTCGCGTAGTTCACCGACGCGCTGACGCCGTCGATCTTGTTGAGCTTCTTCTCGACGCGGGCCGCGCAGGACGCGCAGGTCATACCGCCGACGTCGAGGACGACGGAACTCATGCCGTGGAGCGGACGTCGTATCCGCAATCCTCGATGGCGGTGACGACGGCGGCCTTGTCGGGTTCACCGGTGACGGTGACGGCGGCGGCATCGAGGTCCACGGTGACGCCGGTGACACCGGGCAACGGCTGCACGGCCTTGGTGATGCTGGCAACGCAGTGTGCGCAGCTCATACCTTCGACTTCCAGTTTCAGGCTCATGACGCCATCCTATACCCCTAGGGGGTAGGGGTAAACGGGATCGGGTACGTCTACCCCGGGCGCGTCCCGTGCCCGGCCTCGCGTGCAGGTCCCGGCTGTCCACGACCGGGAGGCTGCTCAGGTCGCGGTAGCGGAGTTCGGGGTGTCCGCGGTCGGGGGGTCGGTCACTGCGTCGGCACCAGGATGCCCTCGGACGGTTGCACGATCACAAAACCCTGTCCGTGGAAGGCCACCTGCAGTGCCTCACCGGATCCGCGGCCGATCAGCGCACCAGCCTTGAAACTCGCCTTGAGCTGGGTCTGCAGGTTTGCCGACCACGCGACGACGGCGTTGGTGTCGGCAAAGGTGGGCGCCTCGGCGGCATCGAGAACCACCGGAGGGCCGTCGGTCGTCAACGCGACCCACCCCGTGCCGCGCAGCGTGGTGTTGAACAGGCCGCCGGTGGCGATGCTGCCGCCGCGCACCCGCTCGATGTTCCAGTCCAACCCCGCCGAGAAGGCGAGCACGTTCTTGCCGCTGATCGACAGGCCGCTGTCGGTGAGTCTGAGCAGGTGCACGTCGTAGCTTCGTTCGGCGAGGAACACGTCGCCTTGACCCTGGCACCGCATCAGCGGCAGCCCTTCGCCGGTGAGCGCCTTCTTCAGGAACTTCGACGCGCCACCGCCCTCGAAGGAGAAGTCGACGTTGCCCTGGTAGGCCACCATCGCCCCCTGCCGCGCCATGAACGGTTCGCCGAGACGCACCCGCAACATCTTGGTGTTCTGGTTGGCGATCGGGGTGGCGTCCTTCTCGCCGAACCGGCCGTCGACCAGGTCGCCGGAGATACCGGCGAACCCGTCGCCACCCACCGGCGCCTGGGTGGGTGCCGGTGTGGCGGGCGCTCCAGCCAATGGTGCCCGCATCACCTGGCCGTGGCTGGACACCTGGTCGGTCCAGCCCTGTCCGTCCCACCAACGGAACTGGTGGCGGCCGTCGGGGTCGGGCAGCCATTGACCGGTCAATGTCTGACTCCTCGTCGTCGGTGGGAAGACTGTGCTCAACCCTGAAGACTGTGCTCAACCCTTGAAGACTGTGCTCAACCCTTGAAGACTGTGCTCAACCCTTGAAGACTGTGCTCAACCCTTGAAGACTGTGCTCAACCCTAAATCAGTGCGCCGTCCGACACGCCAAGCGTGGCGACGAGAAGACATATGAGACCGTCCACGGAGCGGCTTTTGGGAAGTACGACTACATCAACATCTGGCGGGATCAACATCTGGCGGGATCAACATCTGGCGGGTCGAGGTGCACTCCGACAAGGGGCCTGCCGAACCGCCCGCTTTGGAGCCCGCCGTTCCGGGGGCCCGCTCAAACCTGTGTCATGGACCAGTATTCGCCGCGACGGGCGACGAGCTCGTCGTGGGTTCCGCGTTCGACGATGCGGCCGGACTCCATGACCAGGATCAGACCCGCGTCGCGGATGGTCGACAGACGGTGGGCGACGATGAAACTGGTCCGGTCGCGGCGCAGTGCGGCCATCGCCTGTTGGATGAGCAGTTCGGTGCGGGTGTCCACCGAACTGGTCGCCTCGTCGAGTACCAGCAGCTGCGGTTGGGCCAGTACCGCGCGGGCGATCGTGATCAGCTGTTTCTCGCCGGCGCTGATCGAGCCGCCGTCGTCGGTGACCCGGGTGTCGTAACCGTCGGGCAGCGTGTGGACGAAGTGGTCGACGTGTGCGGTTCTCGCGGCCTCGATCACCTCCTCTGACGTCGCGCCGGGCCTGCCGTAGGCGATGTTGTCGTAGATCGTGCCGGCGAACAGCCAGGTGTCCTGCAGCACCAGGCCGATCCGCGAGCGCAGGGAGTGTCGGCTGACCGTGGAGATGTCGATGCCGTCGAGCAGGACCCGGCCGGAGTCGACGTCGTAGAACCGCATCAGCAGGTTGACCAGCGTCGTCTTGCCCGCACCGGTCGGCCCGACGATGGCCACGGTGGCGCCCGGTTCGGCCACCAGTGACAGGTCCTCGATGACCGGTGTACCGGGCTGGTAGCCGAAGTGGACGTGTTCGAACTCGACCCTGCCCCTGGTTGGGGGCAGCGGCGTCACCGGATCGGCGGGCTGCTCCTCGGCGTCGAGCAGTTCGAAGACGCGCTCGGCGCTGGCAATCCCGGACTGCAGCGTGTTGTACATCGCGGCGACCTGGGCCAGCGGCTGGTTGAACTGGCGGACGTACTGGATGAACGCTTGGATGTTGCCGATCGTGACTTGTCCTGTCGCCACCTGGAGGCCCCCGACGACGGCGACCGCTACGTAGCTGAGGTTGCCGATGAACCCCGTCGCCGGCGAGACCAGCCCCGAGAAGAACTGGGCGCCGAAGCTGGACTGGTACACCTCGTCGTTGAGCTCGCGGAACTTCTGCTGTGCGGCGGTGCGGTGCCCAAACGTCTTGACGATCGTGAAACCGCTGTAGGTCTCCTCGATGTGGGCGTTGAGCCGGCCCGTGTTGCGCCACTGCGCGACGAACAGCCGCTGACTGCGCTGGGTGATCCAGCGGATCGCCAGCAGCGACAGCGGCACGGTCACCACGGTGAGCAGGGTGAGCAGCGGTGAGATCGTCAGCATCATCACCAGCACCGCGACGATCGTCAGCAGCGAGGTCAGCAGCTGGCTGATCGTGATGGTCAGCGAGGTCTGGATGTTGTCCACGTCGTTGGTGACGCGGCTGAGCACCTCACCGCGCTGGCGGGTGTCGAAGTAGGACAGCGGAAGCCGGTGCACCTTGTCCTCGACGTCGGCGCGCAACCGGACCATGGTGCGCTGCACGACGACGTTGAGGGTCCGGGCTTGGATCCACACCAGGAGCGCTGCAACGAGATACACACCAAGAGCCAGCGCCAGGGTGCGCGCGACGGCGCCGAAGTCCACGCCCTGTCCGGGCACGACGGCCATCCCGGACAGCAAGTCGGCGAACGCCGAGTCCCCGCGCGCCTGGGCCGCCTCGATGGCCTGCTCCTTGGTCAGCCCCGCGGGTAACCCTCGGCCGATCACCCCGTTGAACAACAGGTCAGTCGCGTGTCCGAGGATCCGCGGGCCGAGCACCCCGAGCGCGATGCCCACCACCCCGAGTCCGATCACCGCCGTGGTGAGCGTGCGCTGCGGGACGAGCCGCCGGACCAGGCGAAAGGCGGAGCCTTTGAAGTCGCGGGTGCGTTCGGCCGGCGCCTGCAGAAGGCCGCGCATCGGCCGGCCCATCGGTCCGGTCACGGGCCACCGCCGACGTCGGCGTCCACCGACTGCGATTCGGCGAACTGCGCGTACGTCGGGCAGTCGGCGAGCAGTGACTCGTGCGTGCCGACGCCGACGACGCGGCCGTCGTCGAGGACAATCACCTGGTCGGCCTGTGCGACGGTGGAGAGCCGTTGTGACACGACGATGACGGTGGCCTCGGCCGACACCTCGCGCAGCGACGCGCGGACCCGGGCGTCGGTGTGGACGTCGAGCGCGGACAGCGCGTCGTCGAACAGGTACACCGCGGGCCTGCGGATGACGGCGCGCGCGATCGCCAGCCGCTGCCGCTGTCCGCCGGAGAAGTTCATCCCGCCCTGGGCGACGCGCCGCTGCAGCCCGTCGGCGTGTGCGCGCACGAAGTCCTCGGCGGCGGCCACCCGCAGCGCATCCCACATCTCTTCCTCGGTCGCAACGTGTCCCGGGGCCGCCCCGAGCTGCAGGTTGTCGGCCACGGTGCCGCTGAACAGGTAGCCGCGCTGGGGTACCAGCCCGATCAGCGACCACAGCCGTTCGATGTCGTAGTCGCGGAGGTCGGTCCCGTCGACCCGGATGCTGCCGCCGGTGACGTCGTAGAGACGGCACATCAGCGAGATCAGGGTGGATTTGCCGGACCCGGTGGACCCGACGATCGCCGTCGTCGCCCCGGGATACGCGGTCAGCGAGATCTCTTCGACGACCGGCCGGTCGGCGCCCGGATAACAGAAGGTGGCGCCCTCCAGGCGGATCTCTCCGCGCACGGTGTCCGGCCGGACGGCGTCGGGCGGGCTGTCGATGCCCGGTCGGGTGGCCAGCACCTCGCCGATCCGTTCGGCGCAGACCGCCGCCCGCGGGATGACGATCAGCATGAACGTGGCCATCAGCACGGCCATCAGGATTTGCATGAAGTAGGACAGGAACGCGATCAGTGAACCGACCTGCATTTGACCGGCGTCGATGCGCAGACCGCCGAACCAGATCAGCGCGACGCTCGAGACGTTGATGACCAGCGTCGTCACCGGCAGCATCAGAGCCTGCCAGCGGCCGGCGTCGAGGGCCGTGTCCGACAGCCTCTGGTTGGCGTCGGCGAAGCGGTCGCGTTCGAGCGGTTCGCGGGCGAAAGCGCGGATCACCCGCAGGCCGGTGAGTTGATCGCGCATGACCCGGTTGATGTTGTCGATGAGCTGTTGCATGCGCCGGAAAATCGGCAGTAGATGCGACACGATCCAGTAGTTGGCCAGCGCCAGCACCGGGATGCTCACCAGCAGCAGCCACGACAGCCCCGCATCCTGGTGGATCGCCATGAAGATGCCGCCGACTGACATGATTGGCGCGGTGATGAGCATCGTGCACGTCAACTGCACAAGCCGCTGGATCTGGCCGACGTCGTTGGTGGTGCGGGTGAGCAGCGACGGCGCGCCGAACCGCGCGGTGTCCTCCGCGGAGAACCGCGTCACCCGGTCGAAGATCGCCGAGCGCAGGTCACGGCCGAACCCCATACCGGCCCGCGACCCGAAGTACACCGCGCCGACCGCGCACACCACCTGCAGCGCGGTGACGCCGAGCATCACCATGCCCAGTTCGACGATGGTCCCGGTGTCGCCCTTGGCGACGCCGTCGTCGATGATCGCGGCGTTCACAGTCGGCAGGTACAGCGAGGCGAAAGTGCTGACGACCTGGAGTGCGGCGACCACCCAGAGCAGTCCGCGGAACGGCTGCGCGTACTGCCGCAGCAGACCCAAGAGCATCTCGCTACTGTCGCACACCGAATGAAATCGCAGGTCAACCGGCATGTCGGTGGTTCACGATCAAGGCGGCCGCTACAGTGCATGGCGTGAACACCAGCACGCCCACGACGGGACGGACCCGCAACGTGAAGGCGCTGGCCGCGCTGGCGACGGCCGTGATGCCGCTGTTGGCCGCCTGTTCCTCGGACCCTGAGCCCGGGGCGCCGGGTGAGGCGCCGCAGAGCACGCAGGCCCAGCAGGACGTCAAGCACGGCCCGTTCTTCCCCCAGTGCGGTGGAATCAGCGACCAGACCATGAGCCAGCTCACCGAGGTGCCGGGTCTGGTGAACACCGCGACGACGTCGGTGGGCTGCCAGTGGCTGGCCGGCGGCAGCATCGTGGGGCCGCACTTCTCGTTCACCCATTTCCGTGGCAGCCCCATCGGGCGTGAGCGCAAGACCGAGGAGCTGTCGCGCACCAGCGTCGAGGACATCAACATCGAGGGCCACGACGGATTCATCGCGACGGGCGACGATCTGACGCTGGGCACCAACCTGTGTGAGATCGGCATCCAGTTCGACAACGACTTCATCGAATGGTCGGTCAGCTTCGCCGACAAACCGTTCCCGGACCCATGTGAGGTGGCCAAAGAGCTCACCCGCCAGTCGATTGTGAATTCCCGATGAGCCGCTCTGCACGGACTCTGGCCGCGGTGGCCGCGCTGCTGGCCGCCCTGACCATGCTGCTGGGCTGCACCCGTACCGTCGAGGGCACCGCGGCGCGCGCCGGCTCCGGCGGTGGGCCGAGCAACAACGACTCCGAACGGCAGTATCCGAACCTGCTCAAAGAGTGCGACGTGCTGACCGAGGACATCCTGGCCGAAACGGTCGGCGCGGACCCGCTCGACATCCAGAGCACCTTCGTGGGCGCCGTCTGCCGCTGGCAGGCCGCCAATCCCGCCGGCCTGGTGGACATCACCCGCTTCTGGTTCGAGGAAGGCAGCCTCGACAACGAGCAGGAGACGGCCCAGAAGCTCGAGTACCAGATCGAGAACCGGTCGGTGGCCGGGGTGCCGTCGATCGTGATGCGACCCGGCGATCCCAACGGGTCGTGCGGCGTGGCCAGCGATGCGGGCGGTGTGGTCGGCTGGTGGGTCAACCCGCAGGCCCCGGGGATCGACGCCTGCGGGATGGCGATCAAGCTGATGGAGCTGACGCTCGCCACCAACTCCTAGCGACATCGCCAGTCGGGAACCTCGCCGCGGTGCCCGTCCTCGTGCGGCCACATGCCGGTCGAGGTCCGCTGAGTTGTCGGTGCCCGGTCCTACACTCGCCATGCACCGCGACGACGAGGCAAGGGACGGGCCACATGCGATTCCTGCATACCGCCGACTGGCAGCTCGGGATGACCCGCCACTTCCTCAACGGCGAGGCGCAGCCCCGGTATTCGGCGGCCCGGCGCGAGGCCGTCGTCGCGCTCGGCGCGCTGGCGGCCCAGGCGAAGGCGGAGTTCGTGGTGGTCGCCGGCGACGTGTTCGAACACAATCAGCTCTCCCCACGCGAGGTCAGCCAGTCGCTCGAGGCCATGCGGACCATCGGGGTCCCGCTCTATCTGCTGCCCGGAAACCACGACCCGTTGGACGCGTCCTCGGTATACACCAGCGCGCTGTTCACCGCCGAACGCCCGGACAACGTCACCGTCCTCGATCACCCCGGTGTCCATACGGTGCGGCCGGGGCTTGAACTTGTCGCGGCGCCGTGGCGGTCGAAGGCTCCGACGAGCGATCTGGTCGGTGACGTACTTGCCGATCTCCCCGCCGACGGTGTGACGCGCATCGTCGTCGGCCATGGTGCGGTGGACCTCATCGACCCGGGAAAGGAGAAGGCGGCGCTCATCGGGCTGGCCACCGTGGAGGCGGCGCTGACGCGCGGCGCGGTGCACTATGTCGCGTTGGGGGACAAGCACTCTCGCACCGATGTCGGCGCCACCGGCCGGGTCTGGTACTCAGGGTCGCCGGAGGCCACCAACTACGACGACATCGAAACTGACTCCGGGCATGTCCTGGTGGTCGACATCGACGAGGACGACGACCTGCGGCGTGTGCGAGTGCGCAGCGAGAGGTTGGGGCGCTGGCGGTTCGTCACGCTGACCCGATCGGTCGACGACAGCCGCGACGTCGCCGATCTCGACCTCAACCTCGACCTCATGCCGGACAAGGAGCGCACGGTGGTCCGCCTCGGACTGACCGGGTCGCTCACCGTCACCGACAAGGCCGCTCTGGACGAGTGTCTGCACAAGTACTCCCGGCTGTTCGCGGCGCTCACTGAGTGGGAGCGGGGGACCGACATCGCGGTCCTGCCCGCTGACGGTGAATTCGACGATCTGGGTGTCGGCGGGTTCGCGGCCGCGGCCGTCGACGAGTTGGTCGAGGCCGCCCGCGCCGACGGCGACCGCGCGGAGGACGCCCGCGCCGCGCTCGCCCTGCTCCTGCGCCTGGTCGAACGAAGCGAGGTCGCATGAAGCTGCACCGCCTGGTGTTGACCAACTACCGCGGCGTCAGCCGCCGCGAGGTCGAGTTCCCCGACCGCGGTGTCGTGGTGATCAGCGGGGCCAACGAGATCGGCAAATCCTCGATGATCGAGGCGCTGGATCTGCTGTTCGCCGCCAAGGACCGCTCGACGAAGAAGGAAGTCAAGCAGGTCAAGCCCACGCACGCCGACGTGGGTACCGAGATCAGCGCCGAGATGACCACCGGGGCATATCGGTTCGTCTACCGCAAGCGATTCCACAAGCGTGCGGAGACGGAGCTGACCATTGTCGTCCCGCAGCGTGAACAGCTCACCGGTGACGAGGCCCACGAGCGTGCGCTGATCCTTCTCGAACAGACCGTCGACATGGATCTGTGGCGAGCGCAACGGGTCTGGCAATCCGCCTCCACTGCCGCGGCCGACTTCTCCGGCTCCGATGCGCTGGCCCGCGCGCTCGACGTGGCCGCCGGTGAAGCGGCCGCCACCTCGGGTGTTGAACCGCTGCTCGTCGACCGCATCGACGAGGAGTACAGCCGGTACTTCACTGCCACCGGGCGGCCCACGGGGGAGTGGGCCGCCGCGATCAAACGGCTGCAGGCGGCCGAAGCCGAGGCGGCGCGCTGCGCGGCCGCGGTCGGTGAGGTCGACGAGGCGGTGCGCCGGCACGCGGTGCTGACCGACCGACTGGCGGAGTCGAGCATGCAGCGAGCGGCGCTCACCAGAGAGCTGATCGCCGCGCGGGAAGCCGCGCAGGCGGTGGCGGCGCTGCGCCGGCAGGTCGACGAGGCGGACGTCATCGCCAAGGCTGCTCAGGCCACGCGCACCGCCTCGCTCGCCGCGGTCACCGAACGCCGCCGGGTGCGGGCGGACATCGACGAGCGCCGCGCGGCGATCACCGATCTCGAAGCCGCGGTCGCCATCGCGGTCGATGAGGAGGCGACCGCCCGCCATGTCGACGAGGCGGCGCAGCAGGCTGCCGAGCAGGCGCGCGCCGCAGTGGAAGAACAGCAGGCCCGCGTCGACACGATACGCGCTGTGGCCCAACGTCTTTCGGACAGCCACGAGGCCGACCGGCTGGCGGCCAGGCTGGCGAAGATCGACGCGGCGATCCGTGAGCTGGCGGCCGTCGACACCGCAATGGCCGGGATCACGGTCACCGACACCTCGATCCGGCGCGTCGAGGCCGCCGCCCTGGCCGTCCAGCGGGCCGCCGGGCAGGCCGAATCAGCCTCTGCCCGAATAGAGATCGAGGCCGTCGCCGACCTCGAGGTGCGGGTCGGAGACGACTTGGTGCGGCTGGCCGCTGGGCAGGGCTGGTCGGTCAATGCCACGTCGCCGACCGAGCTGACCGTACCCGCGCTGTTGACGGCGCGCGTGGTGCCCGGCGCCCCGGCGGTCCAGACCCAGGCCCGGCTCGACGAGGCCAACGCGGAACTGGCGGCCGCGCTGCAGGACGCCGGCGCCGCCGACGTCGTGGCCGCGCGGAGCCTGCACGACCGGCGCCGCGAGCTGAAGCAGACGCGGGCGACATTGCGTGCGACTGTCGATGCGCTGACCGGTGACAACAGCGAAGCGGCACTGCGGGCACGGCTGACCGAACTCCGGGACGGGCAACCGGACGCCGAAGGGCTGTTCGACCTCGCCGGTCCGGCAGATGCCGCCGCGGCCCGCATGGCCCTGGCCGCCGTCGTCGCTGCGCATCAGCGCGCCATCGTCGACTGCGAGACCCATCGCAAGGTGGCGGTGGCGGCCTCGGCGGAGTTGGCGCAGAAGACCACTCGGCTCGGTGTCGTGCAGGAGAAGCTCACCGCCGCACAGGCGGAGCTGAACCGCGTTACCGAACGGCTGGCCGCGGCCAGAGACACCGTGGCCGACGAGGCGCTGTCGGTGGCGGCCGAAGCCGACCGTGAGGCCGCCGAGCGCGCCGCCGCCCGCGCCGCCCAGCTTCGCGACGAACTGGCGCAGTGCGCGCCGGAGGAGGTCGACGCAACTCTTTCCGAGGTGACGCGTCGCGAAAGGGCGCTGCAGGCCCGCCACGAGGAGACGACCGAGGCGCTGCGTGAAGTGACTGCCGCGCTGAAGGTGTACGGCACCGAGGGCCGGCAGTGCCAATTGGACAGTGCGCACGCCGAACGCCAACACGCCGAGTCCGACTACCTGCGGGTGCACCGCAGGGCGCGGGCGGTGGAGCTTCTGCGTTCGGTGATGAGCAGGCACCGCGCGGCGACGCGGCAACGCTACGTCGAGCCGTACCGCCGTGAGGTCGAACGGTTGGGGCGGCTGGTGTTCGGTGAGAGCTTCGAAGTCGAGATCGACAGCGATCTGCGGATCCACAACCGCACGCTAGCCGGCCGCACAGTGCCCTACGAATCACTGTCCGGCGGTGCGAAGGAACAGTTGGGCATCGTGGCTCGGCTCGCCGGCGCTGCCCTTGTGGCCAAGGAGGACTCGGTGCCCGTCGTCATCGACGACGCGCTTGGATTCACCGATCCCGACCGGTTGACCAAGATGGGCACCGTTTTTGACGTCATCGGTGGTGACGGCCAGGTGATCGTGTTGACATGCAACCCGCAGCGGTACGCATCGGTGCCCGGCACACACCATATCGAGTTGACGTCTGAGCGAGAGCTTTCACCGCTTCCGCCGAATGCCGCTGCCCGTGACACGTGAGGTATCCACGAAAACGGGTATGGCCTACGAGTAACACAAACCGGGAGGCCATGGTGTCACTAGGAGACAGAGCCGAGCCGCTGCGGCAGCGCGTCACCGATCTGCTCACGACGGTGGGAGCCGCGCTGGGAGGGCTGGCGCAGAAGGCGCGTGACGCCGTGGAGGGGGCGGCTGGGCGCGTCGGTATCGGATCATCGTCGGACTCCGACGGCCCCGCCGCATTGCCGTCCGGTGAGAAGGGCACGTCGAGCTCCGGGTCGGCGTCGGCGCCGAAACCTCCGGCGAAGAAGGCACCTCCGGCGAAGAAGGCCCCCGCCAAGAAGCCTGCGGTCAAAGCCACTCCGGCGAAGACCGAAGCGGCCAACATGGCACCGCCGGCCAAGAAGGCGCCCGCCAAGAAGACGCCCGCCAAGAAGGCGCCGGCCAAAAAGGCGCCGGCCAAGGATGCCGGGCTGACCAAGACCGAAGCGGCGAAGACGCCACCCGCCAAGAACCCACCCGCCAAGAAGGCCCCGGCGAAGAAGGCCGTCAAACGCCCGGATACCCAGGGCTGATCAGCGGACTGTTACCGCGAGACCACTCAGAGATAGGCGCTCGCGGGAGCGCCCGTGCTTTGGTACCAAGGGGCCCGCACAGGGGCTGTTACTTCACGAAACCGATTTTCGTGTAATCCAGGTCGCCGATGCCGGCCGGTCCGTAGTTGGCGAGGCTGCTGCGGACGGCGACGTTGCCTGCCGACTGGAACAGCGGCAGGCTGTGCACCACCGCCCACAGCATCTTGTCCAGTTCGTTGGCGTGTTCGCGGGCCTTGGCCGGGTCGAGTTCGGACAGCGTCTTCTCGATCTGCGCGTCGATCTGCGGGCTGCCGATCTTGCCTACGTTGCCTTCACCGGTCGCGGCATAGATCTGGGTCAAGCTGGACAACGGGAATGCGTCCCCGGCGTAACCGAACTGGGCGATGTCGAAGTTGCCCGGTGTGACGTACTGGGTGAACAACGCACCGCCCGGGGCCGCGATCAGGTCGAGTTTCACGCCGATCTGTGCCAGCAGGTTCTGGGCGACCTGCGCGATCTGCCGGGTGCTCTGCCCGTCGTAGAACACGTCGCGGATCACCAGTTGCCTGCCGTCTTTCTCCCGGAACTGCCCGTTCAGACGCCAGCCGAGCGCATCGAGTTCGCGGTTGGCGGCCTCCCGGTCGAACGGGATACCGTTGCTCTGATAGCCCTCCTGGCCAGCCACGTAGATGTGGTTGTCCAGCGTGGTGGGGGTCGCCACGAGGCCGCGCTGGCTGACATCGGCGATGACTTGCCGGTCGATGCCCTTGGCGATTGCCCTGCGCAGTGCCGGGTCGTTCAGGATGGAGCCCGGCGCACCGTTGATGGTCAGGTGGTACCAGCTGGCCGCCGGTGCCCGGCGGATGGACACCCCGGCGGTGCGCTGCGCAATCGTGAGTTCGTCGAGGGAGACGAGCCCAACCGCGTCGAGCGCGTTGTTCTGCAGCGCTGGGATCTTGGCCGCGTCGTCGAGCACCGTGTAGGTGATGGTGTCCAGCTTCGGGGCCGCGCCCCACCAGTTCGGGTTGCGGCTCAACCTGATCCGCTGTGCAGCCTTGTCGACGCTGCTGACGATGAACGGGCCCGCCGACGGGGCGGGCCCGTTGAGCAGTGCGGTGTTGAACGCCTCCGGCGTTGCTGTCACGCTCTTCGGGTAAAGCATGCTGTTACCGGCGAACATGCCCTTCCAGTCGGCGTAGTGATCGGCGAACGTGACGACCGCCTGACGGTCGTCGACCCCGCGGGTCACCGAGGCGACCCGCTCGGTGCCATTCGGCGCGGCGATAAGGAACCTTTCGTCCCTACCGCTCTGGGCGGCGATCTGGCTGGCGATGTCCTCCCAGGTGATCGGCGTGCCGTCGCTCCACACCGCTTTGGGGTTGATGGTGTAGGTCACCGTCTGCGGATCGGTACCCGTCAGCTCCACTTCGGTGAAGTAGTCCTGGTTGACGGACGGCTCGCCGGCGGGGGAGAGGACGAAGGCGCGTGGCATCGTCGGGCGTAGCAGCCCACCAAGTTCGCCCAGGTTGCCGTCGATGTGCAGTGTGTTGAAGTTGGGTGGGAAACCACTGAGCGCCAGGCGCAGATTGCCGCCCTGACGCAGATTGCCCACGTCCTGCGGGTTGATGTCGTTGGTGGCGCCGAGCTCCGCGCTACCACCGGCCGGCGGCGTCTCCTCGTTGCCGCTCGAACACGCCGTGAGGGTGAGGGTGGCAACGAGGGCGGCCGAGATGAGGCGTCGCAACGTCATGCACACGAACTCTAACGTTGCGGGACCGTCGGCTGGGGCACCGCCGCCAACAGACTCCGCGTGTAAGCGTGTCGCGGTGCGATGAAGATCTGCTCGCCGTCGCCCTGCTCGACGATGGCGCCCTTGTGCATGACGGCGACCCGGTGGGCGAGGTGCCGCACCACCGACAGGTCGTGCGAGACGAACAGATACGACAACCCGAACTGCTCCTGCAGGTCCAGCAGCAGGTTGATGACGCCCGCCTGGATCGACACGTCCAGCGCCGAGACGGGTTCGTCGAGGGCGAGGATCCTCGGCTGGGTGGCCAGTGCCCGGGCGATGCCGATGCGCTGCTTCTGCCCGCCGGAAAACTCCGCGGGGTAGCGGCTGGCGTCCTCGCGGCGCAGCCCCACGATGCCGAGTAGTTCGGCCACCCGCTCGTCGATGCGGGTCTTGTCGAAGTTGTCGGCCTGTAACGGTTCGGCCAGCACATCGAACACCGGCAGCCGTGGGTCGAGCGACGCCACCGGATCCTGGAACACCACCTGCAGATCCCCCCGCAGCGCACGCCGTGCCCCACGGTCGAGCCCGGCGACGTCGGAGCCGAGCACCTCGATCGAACCAGCCTGCGGCGGCACGAGTTCGAGGATCTGGTGCAGTGTCGTCGACTTGCCCGAACCGGATTCGCCGACGATCCCCAGCGTGCGTCCCTGTTGCAGTTCGAAGCTGATGCCGTCGACGGCGCGGACCTCGCCGATCCGGCGCCGGAAGACGGTGCCCTTGGTCAACGCGTAGGTCTTCACCAGATCGCTCACCCGCAGCACCACCGGATCGTCGGCCGACGGCGGTGACGCGGGAGGCGCGGTGGACACGCCGTACACCTCGGCGGCGCTGCGGCCCGCGACGTGTTCGGTGCGGATGCACGCCGCCCGGTGCCCCGGCGCCACTTCGACAAGCTCGGGTTCGCCGGCGCGACACTCGTCGATCGCTAGCGGGCAGCGCGGCGCGAACGGGCAGCCCGGCGGCAGCGCCGCCAGCGACGGCGGCGCACCCGGAATCGGCACCAGCCGCTCGCCCTGCGGCGCGTCGAGTCGTGGCACCGACCCGAGCAACCCGACCGTGTAGGGCATGCGCCGCTCGGCATACAGCTCCGACACCGACGCGATCTCCACGGCCCGGCCGGCGTACATCACCAGCGCCCGGTCGGCGAACTCAGCGACGACGCCCAGGTCGTGGGTAATGATCAGCACGCCAGCCCCGGTGACGTCGCGCGCCGTCCGCAGCACTTCGAGGATCTGCGCCTGCACGGTGACGTCCAGCGCGGTGGTCGGCTCGTCGCAGATCAGCAGGTCAGGGTCGTTGGCGATGGCGATCGCGATGACTACCCGCTGGCGCTCGCCGCCGGACAGTTCGTGAGGAAAGGCCCGGGCGCGGCGCTCCGGCTGCGCGATGCCGACCAGTTCGAGCAGTTCGACCGCGCGGGCGCGTGCGGCGCGGCGGCCGAGGTCGCGGTTGTGCACGCGCAGTGCCTCGGCGATCTGGTCCCCGACCGTGTACACCGGCGTCAGCGCCGACATCGGATCCTGGAACACCGTGCCGATCCTTCGGCCGCGGATCCGAGACATCTCGGCATCGGAGAGGCCGAGCAGTTCGGTGCCGTCCAACCGCACGGAACCGGCCACCTCCGCGTGCTCGGGCAGCAACCCGGCGACGGCCATCGCGCCGGCCGATTTCCCGGCACCGGACTCCCCGACGAGCGCCACCACCTCTGCGGCGTCGACGTGATAGTCCAGGCCGCGTACCGCGGCCACCCGCTCGGCGTCGGTCGCGAATGTCACCGTCAGCCCGGTGACCTCGAGCAGGCTCATCTCTTCCGGCCTCTCCGGGCCGGCCGGATCCCCGGATCGAGTGCGTCGCGCAGCCCGTCGCCGACGAGGTTGGCGCACAGGACGATCAGCACCAGCACGCCGGCCGGGAACAGGAACACCCACGGGAAGGTGGTGACCGAACCGGTGCCGTCGGCGATCAGCGTGCCCAGCGAGACGTCCGGCCGCTGCACACCGAATCCCAGGTAGCTCAGCCCGGTTTCGGCGAGCACCGCCAGCCCGACGTTGAGCGCGGTGTCGATGATGAGGATCGACGCCACGTTGGGCACAATGTGGCGCACGATGATCCGCCAGTGCGGCACACCCATGTAGCGCGCCGCGACGACGAATTCGCGGTCGCGCAGGCTCATTGTCAGGCCCCGCACCATGCGAGAGCTGATCATCCAGCTGAACGCCGCCAGCAGCAGGATCAGCCACAGGATCGTGCCGGACTCCGTGGTCCGCGGCGTCACGATGGCGATGAGGATGAAGCTGGGCACCACCAACAGGAGGTCGACCAGCCACATCAGCGTGCGGTCGCGCCATCCGCCGAAGTAGCCGGCGATCGATCCGACGGTGGCCGCGATGATCGTCGAGATGAACGCGACTGCGACGCCGATGAGCATCGACTTCTGCATACCGCGCAGCGTCTGAGCCAGCAGGTCCTGGCCCAGGGCGTTGGTTCCGAACCAGTGTTCGGTCGTCGGTGGCTGCTGTAGCGCGTAGTAGTCCAGGTCGGTGTAGCTGTGGGGCAGCAGCGGCGGCAACAGGTAACACCCGGCGAACATCAGCACCAGCACCACCAGCGCGCCGACCGCCGGCTTGTTGCGCACGAACCGCCGCAGGACCAGGGTGCGTCGCGACGCGAACCGCGAGCTGTCCAGTCCGGATCGGGCGGTGGTGCTCGTCGAATCCGTCACCCCTGCACCCTCACCCTCGGATCCAGCGCCGCGTAGATCACGTCGGACAACAGCCCGGCCAGCAGGATCATGGCCCCGGAGAACACCGTGATCGCCGCGACGATGTTGGTGTCCTGGGTTGCGATGCCCTGCACCACCCATTCCCCCATGCCATGCCAGCCGAAAATCTTCTCGACGAAGACCGCGCCGGTCACCAACCCGCTCACCCCGTAGGCGAACAGGGTCGCCATCGGGATCAGCGCGGTGCGCAGACCGTGCTTGAACAACGCTTGGCGCCGGGTCAGGCCCTTGGCGCGGGCGGTCCGGATGAAGTCCTGGCCGAGGACGTCGAGCATTGCGTTGCGCTGGTAGCGGCTGAACCCGGCGATGGCCGCGAGCGCGAGCGTGACCGTCGGCAGGATCAGGTGCTGCAACCGGTCGACGAATTGGTTGACCGGTCCGCCGACCGCATCGGGCGAGGTCTCGCCGGTGTACTCGAACAGCTGCACGCCGAGCCAGGAGTTGGCGTTGAGGGCCCCCAGGATCAGCAGGTTGGCGATCACGAACGTCGGCGCGGACAGCACCAGCAGCGACAGCAGCGTGACGACCCGGTCGGAGAGTCGGTACTGCCGGACGGCGCCCCACGCGCCCATCACGACGCCGGTGACGGTGCCCAGGATCGAGCCGATGACCAGCAACCGCAGGCTGACCCCGATCCGGCGGCCCAGTTCGTCGGAGACCGGCTGGCCGCTGACCGTGGTGCCGAAGTCGCCGCGCACCGCGTCACCCAGCCACTGCGCGTACCGCACCGGGATGGGCTTGTCGAGGTTGAGTTCGGCGGCCTTGGCGTCGATGGTCGACTGCGGGGGCCGCGGGTTGCGCTGCAGAAGGCTGTCGAGCGGTTCGAAGGTCAGCGACGTCAGCGTGAACGTCAGGAACGACGCGAGCGCCAACAGCACGACGTAGTTGAGCAGCCGGCGCGCGAGGAACCGCGTCATCGGCGGCTGCCGGTGCAGGGCTGCATGGGCTAGAGGGTAGAAGAGATCCCCCCGCTCGCAGGCGCGGGGCACACGCGACGGCCGCACCTCACAGCGTACGCATAGGCAATGCACAGGACTGGGCCCATCGCGGTGCGAATAATGGGGCCATGAGCCTGAACCAGACCGGCACCGACCGGTCGGTCATGCGCCGCGCCGACGGTAACCCGGTGCGGGTGCTCGTCGTCGACGACGAACCGGTGCTCGCCGAACTCGTGTCGATGGCACTGCGGTACGAGGGCTGGGACATCGCCACCGCGGGCGACGGCGCGACGGCCATCGCCCTGGCCCGCGAGAACGCCCCCGACGTGGTGGTGCTCGACGTCATGCTGCCCGATATGAGCGGACTCGAGGTGCTCGCCAGGCTGCGCGAGCAGATCCCCGGGTTGCCGCTGCTCCTGCTGACCGCCAAGGACTCCGTCGAGGACCGCATCGCCGGGTTGACCGCCGGCGGCGACGACTACGTCACCAAACCGTTCTCGCTCGAAGAGGTCGTGCTGCGGCTGCGGGCCCTGCTGCGCCGTACCGGGGTGAGCGCGACCGGCGGTGCGACGATCGTGGTCGGCGACCTGGTGCTCGACGAGGACAGCCACGAGGTGACGCGCGGTGGCGACGCGATCACGCTCACCGCGACGGAGTTCGAGCTGTTGCGGTTCATGATGCGAAATTCGAAGCGGGTGCTGAGCAAGGCGCAGATCCTGGACCGCGTCTGGAGCTACGACTTCGGGGGACGCTCCAACATCGTCGAGCTGTACGTGTCGTATCTGCGCAAGAAGATCGACAGTGGCCGCGCGCCGATGATCCACACGCTGCGCGGCGCGGGCTATGTCCTCAAACCCGCCGCCCGCTGAACCGGTCGGCCGCACACGGCTGCGTTCGCCCCGCAGCTGGTCGCTGCGGGGCAGGTTGCTCGCCACGCAAATCGTCCTCCTCGCGTTGGTGTGCGCGGCGGTCGGCGTGGGTACCGAACTTGCGCTCCAGCGGTTCCTGGTCAACCAACTCGACGCCCAGCTCGCCGAGACCGCTCGCCGGTCGGCCGGCCTGTTCGCCTTCGGCCCGCCGCCGGGATCGCCGATGATGATGCCGATCATGCCGGTACCGCGGTTCCCGCCACAGCCGGGCTTACCGCACCGGCGGATGATCCGCGACGACGCCGGACCAGGCCCGGCGTTCCTCAACGCGCCGGGGCAGGCTGCCCGAACGGTAGGTGCGGTGGTCGGCGACGGCGCTGCCGTCGACGCGGGGATCATCACCGCCGACGGCGCGCGCGTCCAGATCAGCGACGCCGCCGCCACCCAGCTCGCCGCGGTGCCCGCCGACCAGACGCCCCGCAGCGTCACGCTCGACGGGCTCGGCCGCTACCGGGTGATCGCGCTGCCCGCCCGGGGGCCCGCGGAGGTGATCGTCACCGGCCTACCGACCTCCGACGTCGACGACACCCTGCTCACTGTGCTCGTCATCTTCTGCGCGGTGGCGGCGATCGCGCTGGTCGGCGCCACCGCGGCCGGGGTGTGGATCGTCGGCAGGCAGTTGGCGCCGCTGTCGCGGGTGTCGGCGGCCGCACGCGAGGTCGCCGACCTCGAACTCGACCGCGGCGAGGTGCGGCTGCCGACGCCGATCGTCGCGGTGGACCCGGCCAGTGCACACACCGAGGTCGGCCAGCTCGGGACGTCGCTGAACCGGATGCTCGACCGGATCGCAGACGCACTGTCGGCGCGGCACGCCAGCGAGACCCGGGTGCGCCAGTTCGTCGCCGACGCCAGCCATGAGCTACGCACCCCGTTGGCGGCCATCCGCGGTTACACCGAACTGGCGCAACGACATTGCGATGCGCTGCCCGGTGACGTCGCGCACGCGATGAACCGGGTGGAATCGCAGACCGCGCGGATGACGCGACTGGTCGAGGACATGTTGCTGCTGGCACGCCTCGACGACGGCCGGCCCCTGGACCGTGAGCCGGTCGATCTGTCCCGGTTGGTCGTCGACGCAGTCAGCGATGCGCACGCCGCCGCGCCCGGGCATGTGTGGTTGCTCGACCTGCCCTCCGAACCGGTGGTGGTCGACGGCGACGAAGCCCGACTGCACCAGGTGCTGGCCAATCTGTTGGCGAACGCCGGCACCCACACACCGTCTGGCACGACGGTCGTCACGTCGCTGGCCGAAGGCCCCGTGGGCGGCGCGGTGTTGACGGTGACCGACGACGGCCCAGGGATCCCGCCTGCATTGCTGCCCGAGGTATTCGAGCGCTTCGCCCGCGGCGATTCGTCCCGATCGCGTCGCGACGGTAGTACCGGGCTGGGACTGGCCATCGTCGCCGCGGTGGTCAAGGCGCACGGCGGCAGCATCCAGGTCGCCAGCGTGCCGGGGCGCACGGAGTTCGTGGTGGGGCTGCCTGCCGAGCAGGGTCCCGACGACCATGGATCCACACCGGATGGTTCTTCGTCACCGAACTACTGGTGATCGGCGAACGCAGCGGGCTGCGCATTGACGACGTGCCGCTCGGGCTGGGCTGCCCTGCGTTTTCCGGACTGCGGATTTCGCATCCATTTACGCTGCGAGCTGTGAATTCATGTACTCGATGCGGACCTCGTGCGGTGTCCGATAGCCGAGTGCGGAATGAATTCTGCGTCGATTGTAGAACAATTCGATGTAGCGTGCAATATCTTCCTTCGCCGCCTTCCGGGTCGGGTACACCATGTGGTGGACCCGCTCATTCTTCAAACTCGCGAAAACGATTCCGCGAGCGCATTATCCCAACATACCCCGGTGCGGCCCACCGATTGCCGCAGCCCGAACTCCTTAAGCGTGGCGGAATACTCGGCAGACATATATTGGGTGCCGCGATCGGAATGCATAATGCAATCTTGCTCCAGCTGGTGGTTGCGGGCCGCCATATCCAGCGCGTCGGTGACCAGCTCAGTGCGCATGTGCTCGGCCATGGCATAGCCGATCACCTCTTTGTTGAAGCAGTCGATGACTGTCGCCACATACAGCCAGCCTTCCCACGTCTTGATGTAGGTGATGTCGCCGACGCACTTAACCCCGGCTTATCGGCGGTGAAATCGCGGGCCACCAGGTCGGCCACCGCCTGCTCGGGCTTACCCGGGATTGTGGTGCGTTTGTACGGTTTCGGTTGCACCGCAACAAGGTTCAGCTCACGCATCAGCTTTCGCACCAACTCTTCCCCGACGTGTTCGCCGGCGCGGACCAACTCGGCGTGGATGCGCCGATACCCATAGGCGCCGTCGAATGAGTCGAACAACGTGGCGATCTTGATCTTGAGTTCCTCCCGGCGCTTCTCGGCCGTACTGGGCGGGCGCGCGGCCCACTCGTAATAGCCGCTCTTGGACACGCCCAGCCAGCGGGTCATCTGGGCGACGGTGGGAGCCTCGGCGACGTGCGCGGCGGCGTGCTCCGCGGCGATGAGCGCGTATTTCTCGCTCACCGCTGCTCCCTCGCGAAGTACGCTGCCGCTTTTTTCAGGAAGGCGAGTTCCATCGCCATTTCCCGGTTCTCTCGTTCCAACTCGCGGAGCCGCGCGCGTTCTGACAATTGCAGCGGCGGCTCGTCCCCGGCGCGCTCCTCTCGGTATTTGCGCACCCAATTGCCGACAGTCGTCTCACTCAGCCCATGTTCACGAGCGACCTTAGCGATAGGCTGTTGCCCCTCCACCACGAGTTTGACGACTTCCTCACGAAACTCTGGAGAGAATTTCTGGTATTTCTTCGCCAATTCCCTTCATTCCTTTCCGGCTCGGACCCTATTTGGTCCGCAGTCCGGAAAGTGGGAGGCACGCCAGGCAGCGGCGCCGGTGGCGGTCGTTGCGCGGTGGCCGTGTGGTGTGCCTTCGCTCGCGCGGCGGCGCGTTGGGCGGCGTTGTGGTTGCGTTCGGCTTTGATGCGTGTGGTGTTCTGGGCGGTGCGGGTGTGTCGTCGTTTCGGCATCTTGGTGATGCGGTCGGGGTCGGGCGGGGGTGGGGTCAGCGGCGGTAGCTCGGTGGTGGTGGTGTTCCAGCGGGGGAACAATAGTCGGCTTGCCGGCACGGTGGTGTAGCGCTGGGCGGCTGGGGTGGTCCAGGTCACGGTGCCGTCGGGTGATTGTTCGTCGCGCCAGCCGTTCCAGAACGTTTTCGCCAGGTGGTGGGTGCGGCATGTGCAGTTCAGGTTGGAGGCGTGGGTGGGCCCGTGGGGCCAGGGCACGACGTGGTCGATATCGCAGCGTTGGGCAGGCACGGTGCAGCCGGGGAATCGGCAGAACAGGTCACGGGCGCGCACGAACGCGGCCAGCTTGGCCGAGGGGCGGTAGTGCGGTTCGGGATCGGCGCCGGGTAGCCAGAGTTGTTTGATCGCCGCGCCGTTGCGGATTGCCTCGGCCAACGCCGCGATCGGCAGGATCGTCGCGCCGGGCAGCAAGGCCACGCCCGAGTCCTGGTCGCAAGGACGAGGATTAGGCACTTCCGGGTCGGGCTCGGGGTTTGGCTGGGGGTCGGCTACCGAGTCGGATCCCGGCGCCGATGATTCATCTTGACGAAACGGTCCGGGGGCGGGCTCGGCTCTGTGGGCCTGCTGGCTTTGTTGTGCGCGGTCCTCGGCGGCGATCAGCTGCTGGGCGGCCTCGACGGCGGCCGGATCGGCGATCACCGTGATGACGACATTGGAGCTGGTCGGCGCTGACGCCGGGCAGTCGGGTGATCCGCACCGGCACGGTAGGTGATCGTGGCCTGAGACGATGGCGCCCACCGCGCATGAGCGCCGCTCGCCGATGGTGCGGGGGTCGTCGTCGCAGACCCCTTTGAGCATCGCGGTGATCCGGGCGGACAGCACCTCAGCGTCACAGCCGAGCAGCTGACCCCAGACCGTGACCAGCGCGTCGGGGTCCTGCAGCGTCCCGATCCGGAAGTCGCGGGTCGTGAGGACCTGTTTGGCTCGGGTGACTGCATCCGGGTCATACCGGTTGATCACCGCGTCGACCGCGCGGGTCAACCGTTCGTCGGACAACGGCCCCCACCGCTGCGCTTGGCCGGCCAGCGCGGCGTCGAGCAGCGCCAGCACCCGGGTGTCCTCGACGAGGCGGGTACGCCAGGTGATCTCGCAGATTAGCCGGGTGCTCAACCGGCCCTGCAGGTACAGCGCCGCGATCCGGGGCAGCCGGTCGCGCAACGCGACCGCGATCCGCATCTGCCCCGATGCCCGTTTGTGTCCGATGTTCAACGCGGCCCCGATCTCGGATGCCGCCGCAGCCCAGGAGTCGTAGACCCAGTGGTCATGTTCCTGGTCCTCGGTGACGCTCAGATGCGCCAGCTGCGCGATCGCGGCGAACTTCCGCGCCCCGGCCTGCGCCTCCTCACGCGCGGACTGCCCGATCGCAGCGATCAGCGCGGACTCGTCCAGCCCCGCGAACACAGTATCGAACATACGTTCGATACTACCGGGACGGGGTGACAAGACCCCCGACAACCCCGTTGACCGAAGATGCTCGCGAGGTCGGGCGGGAGATCGGGAATCCGCCGCTTTGCCTCCGACAGGACAGTCCACGCCGTGGCCACGGCCGCACGCTTCTTGACATCACCGCCGCCCCCCCGGTACCTTCCCGCTATCAAGGTAAATTGGGCAGAATCAGCCAACTTAACAAGGAATCCGATGACAGCCGCTCAGGTAGCCGCACCGGAGCCGGGCCAGTACGAGCTGAGCCATTTGCGCTCGCTGGAGGCCGAGGCCATCCACATCATCCGCGAGGTCGCCGCCGAGTTCGAGCGGCCGGTACTGCTCTTCTCCGGCGGCAAGGACTCGATCGTCATGCTGCACCTGGCGATCAAGGCATTCGCGCCGGCCCGTCTGCCGTTCCCGGTGATGCACGTCGACACCGGCCACAACTTCGACGAGGTCATCGACACCCGCGACCGCCTGGTCGCCGAGAACGGCGTCCGTCTGGTCGTCGCGTCGGTGCAGGAGGACATCGACGCCGGCCGCGTGGTCGACAACGGGCCGTCGCGCAACCCGCTTCAGACCGTCACGTTGCTGCGCGCCATCCGCGAGAACCGTTTCGACGCCGCCTTCGGTGGGGCCCGCCGCGACGAGGAGAAGGCCCGCGCCAAGGAGCGGGTGTTCAGCTTCCGCGACGAGTTCGGCCAGTGGGACCCGAAGGCGCAACGGCCGGAGTTGTGGAACCTCTACAACGGCCGGCACCGCACCGGCGAGCACATCCGCGTCTTCCCACTCTCGAACTGGACCGAGTACGACATCTGGGCCTACATCGGCGCGGAGGGCATCACGCTGCCGGACATCTATTACGCGCACACCCGTCGGGTGTTCCAGCGCGACGGCATGCTGCTGGCCGTCCATCCGTTCATGCAGCCCCACGACGGCGAAGAGGTCTTCGAGGCCAGTGTGCGGTTCCGCACCGTCGGTGACGTCACCTGCACCGGCTGCGTCGAATCGACGGCGTCGACCGTGGAGGCCGTCATCGCCGAGACCGCGGTGTCGCGGCTGACCGAACGTGGCGCGACCCGCGCCGACGACCGGATCTCCGAGGCCGGGATGGAAGATCGCAAGCGACAGGGCTATTTCTGATGAGCACGACGACGCTGCTTCGCATCGCCACCGCCGGCTCTGTCGACGACGGAAAGTCGACCCTGATCGGCCGGCTGCTCTACGACTCCAAGGCGGTCATGGAGGACCAGCTGGCCGCCGTCGAGCGCACCTCCAAGGAACGCGGCAACGACTACACCGACCTCGCCCTGGTCACCGACGGTCTGCGGTCCGAACGTGAACAGGGCATCACGATAGACGTCGCGTACCGCTACTTCGCCACGGCCAAGCGGAAATTCATCATCGCCGACACCCCCGGCCACCTCCAGTACACCCGCAACATGGTCACCGGCACCTCGACCGCGCAGCTGGCGATCGTGCTCGTCGACGCCCGCCACGGGCTGCTCGAGCAGTCGCGCAGGCATGCGTTCCTGGCGTCGCTGCTCGGTGTGCAGCACATCGTGCTCGCGGTCAACAAGATGGACCTGATCGACTGGAATCAGGCGAAGTTCAACGACATCCGCGACGAGTTCCACGCGTTCGCCGCACGCCTCGACATCCACGACGTCACCACCATCCCGATGTCTGCGCTGCTCGGCGACAACGTCGTCACCAAATCGGACAAGGCCCCCTGGTACGACGGGCCGGCGCTGCTGAGCCACCTCGAAGAGGTCTACATCGCCGGTGACCGCAACCTGACCGACGTCCGCTTTCCGGTCCAGTACGTGATCCGCCCGCAGACCCGCGACCACGCCGACCACCGCAGCTACGCCGGCACCGTGGCCAGCGGTGTGATGCGGGTCGGCGACGAGATCGTCGTGCTACCCAGCGGTAAGACCAGCAGCATCACCGCGATCGACTCACCGACCGGTCCGGTCACCGAGGCGTTCCCGCCGATGGCGGTGTCGGTCAGCCTGGCCGACGACATCGACATCAGCCGCGGCGACCTGATCGCCCGCGTCAACAACCAGCCGCACGTGTCGAACGCGTTCGACGCGACGGTGTGCTGGATGGCCGATGCCTCGGCGCTCGAACCCGGGCGCGAATACCTGGTCAAGCACACCACCAGGACGACCCGGGCCCGCGTCGCGTCGCTGGACTACCGCCTCGACGTCAACACGCTCCACCGCGACAAGTCGGCCACCGCGCTCAAGCTCAACGAACTCGGCCGGGTCACGCTGCGCACCCAGCAGCCGTTGTTGCTCGACGAGTACTCGCGCAACGCCGCAACCGGCTCTTTCATCCTGATCGACCCCGACACCAACGGCACCGTAGCCGCGGGCATGGTCCGCGACACCAGCCCCGTCGCGAACCGGACCGCCACCCCGAACACCGTGCGACAACAGCCGCTGGTCAGCGCGAAGGACCGGCTGTCGAGGGGCCGCACCGTCTGGTTCACCGGGCTGTCGGGCTCCGGGAAGTCGTCAGTGGCGATGCGGGTGGAGCAGAAGCTTCTCCGACGGGGTTGTCCGGCTTATGTTCTCGACGGCGACAACGTGCGCCACGGCCTCAACGCCGACCTCGGCTTCTCGATGGCCGACCGCGCGGAGAATCTGCGGCGACTCGCCCACATCGCCACGCTGATGGCCGATTCCGGCCTGACTGTGCTGGTGCCGGCGATCAGCCCGCTCACCGAGCACCGCGAACTGGCCCGCGCGGTACACGTCGACCAGGGTTACGACTTCTTCGAGGTGTTCTGCGACACGCCGCTCGAGGACTGCGAGCGGCGCGACCCCAAGGGCCTCTACGCCAAGGCGCGCGCCAGGGAGATCACCCACTTCACCGGGATCGACAGCCCGTATCAACGGCCGAAGACCCCCGATCTGCGGTTGACCCCCGACCGCGACGTCGACGACCTCGCCCAGCAGGTCATCGACATGCTGGACCGCGGCCGGTGAACGACCACGGACTGGCCGCTCGGCTCGCCACCCGGGCCGGTGACCTGCTGCTCGATGTGCGCGCGGAGTTCGCCGACGCTTCGGTCGACGAGCGAAAAGCCGCTGGCGACAAGCGGTCTCACGATTTCCTGACGGCCGAGCTCGCCGAGCAGCGGCCCGGTGACGCGGTCCTCTCGGAGGAGGGCGCCGACGACCCCGTGCGGCTACGTTCGCAGCGGGTGTGGATCGTCGACCCGCTCGACGGCACCCGGGAATTCTCGGAACTCGGCCGCGACGACTGGGCTGTGCATGTGGCGCTGTGGCAGTCCGGTGAGCTGGTGGCCGGGGCCGTCGCGCTGCCCGCGCAGAACACCACGCTGGCGACACCCGACGTCGCCGCTCCGATGCGGTTCGACGGGCCGCCGCGGATCGTGGTGTCGCGCACCCGGCCGCCCGCGATTGCGCTCGCGGTGCGCGACAAACTCGGCGGTACCCTGGTCGAAATGGGTTCGGCCGGAGCCAAAGTGGCCTCGCTCATACAGGGCTTTTCGGACGTGTACGTGCACGCAGGTGGACAGTACGAATGGGATTCGGCCGCACCGGTCGCGGTGGCCCGCGCCGCCGGACTGCACTGCTCCCGCATCGACGGCTCACCGCTGGTCTACAACCGCGACGATCCCACGCTGCCCGACCTGGTGGTGTGCCGGCCGGAACTGGCCGAGGCGGTACTGGCGGTCACCGGCGCTGAGTAGGCTGGCCGACCGGGCGACTAGCCTGGGTTCATGCGGATGTCGGCCAAGGCGGAATATGCCGTCCGGGCGATGGTGCAACTGGCCACCGTCGAGGACGGCGTGCTGGTCAAGACCGACGACCTCGCAAAAGCCCAGGGTATTCCGGGGCAGTTCCTCGTCGACATCCTCTCCGATCTGCGCACCGACCGGCTGGTGCGCAGCCAGCGCGGCCGCGACGGCGGGTACGAACTTGCCCGGCCGGCCGCCGACATCAGCATCGCCGACGTGCTGCGCTGCATCGACGGCCCGCTTGCCAGCGTGCGCGACATCGGCCTCGGTGATCTGCCGTACTCGGGGCCGACCGCCGCATTGACCGATGTGTGGCGCGCGTTGCGGGCCAGCATGCGTTCGGTGCTCGAACAGACCAGCCTGGCCGACGTGGCTTCGGGTGCCCTGCCCGAACATGTGGCGTCGATGGCCGGTGATTACCTCGACCAGGAGCACAAGCGCGGCCATTACCGCGCGGGCTCGAATGGCCTGCGCCCGAGCTGATTCAAGCCATCGGTGCCGTCGTGGTGGGTTCCGATCGATCCGACGGGCCGGCCCGGCGTCTGGGTGGCCGGACCGCGGAGCGGTAACGTCGGTTGCCGGCCACCGAGAGGACCCAATGGCTTCCGAAGATGATCGACCGACGACCGCCGACGGCCACCCAGATCCGGGAACAGTTCGGAAGGCGATCGCCGCATCGGCGATCGGCAATGCGACCGAGTGGTTCGACTACGGCATCTACGCATACGGCGTCAGCTACATCTCCGCGGCGATCTTCCCCGGAGAAGCGGGGCGCGCGACGCTGCTCGCGCTGATGACGTTCGCCGTCTCTTTCCTGGTGAGGCCGCTGGGTGGTTTCATCTGGGGTCCGCTCGGCGACCGGCTGGGCCGCAAGAGGGTGCTGGCGATCACGATCATCCTGATGGCCGGCGCGACGTTCTGTGTGGGGCTGGTTCCCACCTACGCCGCGATCGGGATGTGGGCGCCGTTCCTACTGGTCCTGTTGCGGATGGTCCAGGGTTTCTCCACCGGCGGTGAGTACGGCGGCGCCGCGACGTTCATGGCCGAATACGCCCCTAGCCGTCGCCGCGGAATGCTCGGTAGCTTCCTCGAGTTCGGGACGCTCGGCGGATTCGCGGTCGGCGCGCTTCTCATGCTGAGCTTCTCCCTGATGCTCGGGGACGATCAGATGCACGACTGGGGGTGGCGGCTGCCGTTCCTGCTCGCCGCGCCGCTCGGCTTGATCGGGGTCTACCTGCGGTCGCGGCTCGAGGACACCCCGGTCTTCCGCGAACTCGAGGAGAAGGGCCAGAACGAGGACCAGGCCACCGCACAATTCCGGGATCTCCTCGCCCGCTATTGGCGGCCCATCCTGCGGCTCGGCGGGATGGTCGTCGCGTTGAACGTCGTCAACTACACACTCCTCAGCTACATGCCCACCTACCTGGAGACCCAGATCGGGCTGTCGGCCGACCAATCACTGTTCGTGCCGATCATCGGCATGCTGGCGATGATGGTCTTCGTGCCGTTCGTCGGTCTGCTCAGCGACCGGGTGGGGCGCAAGCCGCTGTGGTGGTTCTCGCTCGTCGGGCTCTTCGTGGCGGGTGTCCCGATGTTCCTGCTCATGGGCACGAACCTGGCCGGGGCGGTGATCGGGTTCGCGGTGCTGGGACTGCTCTACGTACCGCAGCTGGCGACCATCTCGGCGACGTTCCCGGCCATGTTCCCCACCCAGGTGCGTTACGCCGGCTTCGCGATCGCCTATAACGTGTCGACGTCGATCTTCGGTGGCACCGCCCCGGCGGTGAACGAGTGGCTCACCAACCGCACAGGCGACGTGCTGTTCCCGGCCTATTACATGATGACCGCGTGCGTCATAGGTGCACTCGCCCTGATGAAGGTCCCGGAGACCACCCGCTGTCCGATCAACGGCACCGTCACGCCCGGCACCGATGATGCGCCGGATCCGGTCCCTTACCAGAAGATCTAGGAGCCCGACCTGTAGGCCGGGTGATGATCTCGAGGTAGTGCCCCGCGCGGGTTCCTGCTAGTAGACCGCCGCGGCCCCCGTCGTGGTGGCTCACCCCGCGGTGCTGCCGGCCATGCGGATCCGGCTGCAAATGGCGTCGAACTCAATCTCCGACACGGCCACGATCGCCTGGTCAGCGCCGGATCAGAAGCCGATCGTCGGCAGCTTGAACGGGTTGCTCGGCGGGCCGAGATTGAGCGGGTTGGTCGGCGGCCCTAGCTTCGGCGCCGGAAGGTTCACGCTCGGCATGCCGACGGCAGGCAGGCCGACCCCGGGCAGAGCCGGCGCGTGGAGGTTGAACGGCACGCTGAGCCCGATGTCGGGAACCACGTCGGGCAGGCCGACTGAGATCGGGACGCTGCCGTTCGCCTCGACCGCCGACGGCAGGTTGGCCACGTTCTTGGCGACCTCGCGGGACCACGCCTCGGGAATCTGGATCGGCGCCTTCTCCGCGGTGTTCTTCTTCTCCGCAGGCTGCTCCTCCGGGGCCCGCTCACACATGGCCGGATCGGCACATTCTGGTGCGGCGACCGGTTCTGCTGAAGCGACCCCCGCGCCCAGGAACCAGGCCAGAAGGCCCACGACACCGACGATCGATGCCCCGGCCAGTACTCGTTTGAAATCCACGTTCAACCCCTCGGATAGAAAATCAAATAAATCGTATCCCTTTCGAGCAAATTGTGCGTTGGCTTACTCGCCTTTGCGGACGTATAGGCCGTATTTGCTTAGCAGGCCGAACCACCGCCGGCAGCTGCGGAAATGCGCTAGCGACACACACTTGGGCGGGGAACGTTGCGCTGGCAAACACGCTCGGTGTTGTGAAGTATTGCTGAGCCGCAAAACACTACGGGGGATCGAGCGACAGCGAATCGGCAATACCGAGGCATGGGTCTTCGCCGTCGAGGCTTGTAACGAGGAATTCGAGATCCGGCGGACTGGACGTCATACGGGTTCCGGAAGCTGTGGCCGTCGGGGCACGACCAGGGCACGACCACCGGGCCTGGCCTCCGCACTGGACCGGCGATCCCGCTCGGCCTGCCCGAACGGCATTCGGCGGGTCAGATGGCGTAGCTCATGACCGAGCTGGCGACGCCGGGCCCACCTCTACGAACTGCTCCCGCAATCCCCGGAGATGCTCGACGAGCCTGGCGAATGAGGCGGACGTTCGCGACCGGCGTGCATCAGGTCGCGCCGCAGTACGACGGCCGTCACGTCGTCGCGGTCCAGATCCCCGTTCGCGCGCACACAGGGCGTCGACCAGCGCCTGTGGGCTGGTGCCATGCTGCGGCGCGCACTCGGCCACGGCATCCGACGGCTGCTCGACGGTGCCGCCCCACAGATCCATCACGCCGTTGCTGACGAGGAGAAGCGCGTCGCCGGGCTGGAGGGCTCCGTGTCGCTCGTCCCAGCCGCTGTCCAGCCCGATCGGCAGACCGTTGGAGGCCGCCCGCTCGACGTGATGTGAACCGGTCCGGACGACAAAGCACAGCCTGTGCCCGGCGTCGGCGAAGCGGAAGTCCCCGGTGACGAGGTCGACGAGCACGTAGGTCAGGGTGATGAACGCGCTGGTGCGCTGCAGGTCGTGGTCGACGACGCCGGCCACGCGGCTCATGGCGGCCGACGGACTGAGCTGCGGGTCGTTGGTCCGCAGCGCGGCCCTGGTCGCCACGGCTCGGACGGCGTGCGGCACCTCGACCCGAATGTCGTAGAAGTCCTCACCGACCTGCCTCGCCGGCACCGAAGCCGCACCCGAACTCCAGCCTGGTGTGGGCGGGAGCGTCCCCGGCAGGAGAGCGCGCCGCACTTCGGCGGCGCGTTCGAGTTCCTCCTGCTCCAGGCGGCGGACGAGCAGTCCGGAGATGATGGCCATCGCAGAGTGGTTGGCGCGCAATACCTTCCAGCCGGTGACGTGGCGGGTGGCGATCACCATCCCGGCGACTGACGTGTCGAAGATCCGGCGGAACAGTTCCTCGCTCTCGTTGAGCCGCCGCGCGGTGGCCCGCTCCTGGCCCACAGCGAGCGAGAGCGAGAGCGAGAGGAAGACGACCACCATCGAGAGCTCGAAGACCTGCAGGACGAGGTTGTCCATCTCCGGCGCCAGGAGGTTGAAGGCGAACGGTCCGGTGCCGTACGCGCTGCCGCTGAGGCGATGACGGCGATTGCCAGACCTGCGCGACTGTCTCCGCCCGCCCGGCGTGCCGCGGGCGATTGGGCAGGTCCATGAACAGCGGGACCAGCAGCAGCATCCCGGCAGCATGTTTCGGCGCCGACGTCACCAGCCGGATTCACGCCTCGGTGGAGTCGGCGAGCAGGTAGGTGGCTCCGGCGCCGACGAGGTCGTAGACCACCGCCGCGGAAGTGACGGCCACCAGTAACCGACCGAGGTCGCGCGGTGCAGACAGGCGCGGCAGGCGATCGTGCCGACCTCTGAGGATCAGCGACGGGCCACCACGCCGTCGAGGCCAGTGCCGTCGGCTGGGTCACCAGCGAGAGCCAGCCGACGACGAGAACGGCGAGTAGGCAGGCGACGACGAAGACGACGGCCGGCTTGTCGGAGTGAACCCGCTGATCTCCCGCCGCCCCCTTATCGGGATTCACTCGCTCACTTTTACATGCTGATGAATGCGACGCGGGCGACTGAGCCACTCGATCCGGGGGCCGCAGTCAGTTAGTCGCCGGAGACCGTACCAGCGGATCTCGTCTTTGGGTGCCCCCGGCAGGATTCGAACCTGCGGCCTTCTGCTCCGGAGGCAGACGCTCTATCCCCTGAGCTACGGGGGCGCGTTCAGATGTGCCGCGCCATTGGGCCTGCACAGCGTAACGCATCGGGAGCCGCGGAATGGATTCGGGCACTGACCACCGCAGACCATAGGATGGACCCCCGTGACACCCGCCGACCTCGCCGACTTGCTCAGCACCACCGCGACCGCTGTGTTGACCGAGCGCGGCCTGGACACCGCCGCACTGCCCGCGACCGTCACGGTGGAGCGTCCCCGCAATCCCGAGCACGGCGATTACGCCACCAACTTGGCGTTGCAGCTCGGTAAGAAGGTCGGCGCCAACCCCCGCGAGTTGGCGGGATGGCTGGCCGAGGCGCTGACCGCCGCCCCCGGCATCTCGTCCGCCGACGTGGCCGGTCCGGGTTTCGTCAATCTGCGCATCGAGGCCGCCGCCCAGAACGTGATCGTCGGTGAAATCATCACCGCCGCACAGCGCTACGGGCACTCCACCGCGCTGGCCGACCGCAACATCAACCTCGAGTTCGTCTCGGCCAACCCGACCGGCCCCATCCACATCGGCGGTACCCGGTGGGCCGCCGTCGGCGACGCGCTCGGCCGGCTGCTGGCCACCCAGGGCGCCGCGGTGGTGCGGGAGTACTACTTCAACGATCACGGCGCGCAGATCGACCGGTTCGTCAGCTCCTTGATCGCGGCGGCGAAGGGGAAACCCACCCCCGAGGACGGCTACGCAGGCAGCTACATCGGCGACATCGCCGCGCAGGTGCTGGCCAAGGATCCCGGTGCGCTGGAGCTGCCCGACGACCGGATGCGCGAGGCGTTCCGAGCAATCGGCGTTGACCTGATGTTCGACCACATCAAGACCTCGCTGCACGAGTTCGGCACGGACTTCGACGTCTTCACCCACGAAGACTCCATGCACACCAGCGGACGCGTCGAGGAGGCTATTGCCCGCCTGCGGGAGAACGGCGCGATTTACGAGAAGGACGGCGCCACCTGGCTGCGCACCACCGACTTCGGTGACGACAAGGACCGCGTCGTCATCAAGAGCGACGGCGCCCCCGCCTACATCGCCGGTGACCTCGCCTACTTCCTGGACAAGCGGCAGCGCGGTTTCGACCTGTGCATCTACATGCTCGGAGCGGATCACCACGGCTACATCGCCCGGCTCAAGGCGGCCGCAGCGGCGCTCGGTGACGATCCGGACACCGTCGAGGTGCTGATCGGCCAGATGGTCAACCTGGTCCGCGACGGCCAACCGGTGCGGATGAGCAAGCGCGCGGGAACGGTGATCACCCTTGACGACCTGGTCGAGGCGATCGGTGTCGACGCCGCCCGCTACGCGCTGATCCGCTCGTCGGTGGACACCCCGATCGACATCGACCTTGCGCTGTGGTCCTCGGCGTCCAACGAAAACCCGGTCTACTACGTGCAGTACGCCCACGCACGGCTCTCGGCGCTGGCCCGCAACGCGGCCGACCTCGGCGTCGTGGTGCGTACCGACCACCTCGACCTGCTCACCCACGACAAGGAGGGCACCCTGATCCGCAACCTGGGCGAGTTCCCGCGGGTGCTGGAGTCGGCGGCCGCGCTGCGCGAACCACACCGGGTGTGCCGCTACCTCGAGGACCTCGCCGGTGACTACCACCGGTTCTACGACTCCTGCCGTGTGCTGCCGCAGGGTGACGAAGAGCCGTCCGACCTGCACTCGGCCCGCCTGGCGCTGTGCCAGGCGACCCGCCAGGTGGTCGCCAACGGTCTGGCGATTCTCGGCGTGAGCGCTCCGGAGCGGATGTGAACGCCCACCCCGCCGGCCCCCGGCATGCCGAAGAGGTCCACCACGGCGGCGCGCCGCCGCGTCCGGCCGGCCCCGACGAGGTCCTGCGAATCGCCCCGAACGTCTGGCCGCGCAACGCGGTTCGCGGCGCTGACGGCGTGGTGTCGATCGCCGGAGTGTCGATCACCGACATCGCCGCTCAGTTCGGCACGCCGGTCTTCGTCGTCGACGAGGACGACTTTCGCTCCCGGTGCCGGGAGATCTCCGATGCGTTCGGTGGCGGCGAGTACGTGCGTTACGCCGCAAAGGCGTTCCTGTGCACCGAGGTGGCGCGCTGGATCGACGAGGAGGGGTTGGCGCTCGACGTCGCCAGCGGCGGAGAACTCGCCGTCGCCCTGCATGCCGGCTTTCCGGCCGAGCGCATCGCGTTGCACGGCAACAACAAGTCTCTCGACGAACTGACCCTCGCGGTGAAATCCGGTGTCGGTCACGTGGTGGTCGACTCGATGATCGAGATCGAGCGCCTCGACGAGATCGCCGCCGGGGCCGGGGTGGTCCAGGACGTCCTGGTGCGAGTGACCGTCGGTGTGGAAGCCCACACGCACGAGTTCATCTCGACCGCGCACGAGGATCAGAAGTTCGGACTGTCGCTGACCAGCGGTGCCGCGATGGCGGCCGTGCGCCGGGTGTTCGAGACCGACCACCTGCGGCTGGTCGGTCTGCACAGCCACATCGGCTCGCAGATCTTCGACGTCGCGGGATTCGAGATCGCCGCGCACCGGGTGATCGGCCTGCTGCGTGACGTCGTCGCCGAGTTCGGCGTGGACAAGACCGCACAGATGTCCACCGTCGACCTCGGTGGTGGGCTCGGTATCTCCTATCTGCCGCAGGACGATCCGCCACCGGTCGCCGACCTCGCGGCCAAGCTGGGCGCCATCGTGGGCGCGGAGTCCGCCGCCGTCGGCCTGCCCACCCCGAAGCTGGTGGTCGAGCCTGGCCGGGCCATCGCCGGACCGGGCACGATCACGCTCTACCAGGTCGGCACCGTCAAAGACGTCGCCGTCGCGTCCGACCGGTACCGGCGCTACGTCAGCGTCGACGGCGGGATGAGTGACAACATCCGCACCTCGCTGTACGGCGCCGAGTACGACGTCCGGTTGATCTCCCGGGTCAGCGACGCCGACCCCGCGCTGAGCCGGGTGGTCGGCAAGCACTGCGAGAGCGGTGACATCGTCGTGCGCGACGCCTGGATCTCCGGCGACGTGTCTCCGGGTGATCTGCTCGGGGTCGCCGCGACCGGCGCCTACTGCTATTCGATGTCGAGCCGTTACAACCTGATCGGCCGCCCCGCGGTGGTGGCGGTGCGCGACGGGCACGCGCGCCTGATCCTGCGCCGCGAGACGGTCGACGATCTGTTGAGTCTGGAAGTGAGTGGTCAATGAACAGTGACAAATCCGTAGGCGACAAACCGGTCGGCGTAGCCGTCCTCGGCCTCGGCAATGTGGGCAGCGAAGTGGTCCGCATCATCGAGCACAGCGCGACCGACCTCGCCGCGCGTGTCGGCGCCCCCCTCCTGCTACGCGGGGTCGGTGTGCGCCGGGTGGCCGACGACCGGGGTGTGCCAGCCGAGCTGCTCACCGACAACATCGAGGAACTGGTCTCACGTGAGGACGTCGACATCGTCGTCGAGGTGATGGGACCGGTCGAACCGGCGCGCAAGGCGATCCTCTCCGCGCTCGAACAGGGCAAGTCGGTGGTGACCGCCAACAAGGCGCTGATGGCGCAGTCGACGGGTGAGCTGGCCCAAGCCGCCGAGGCCGCCCGCGTCGACCTGTACTTCGAGGCCGCCGTGGCCGGTGCCATCCCGGTGATCCGGCCGCTGACCCAGTCGCTGGCCGGTGACAGCGTGCTGAGGGTCGCCGGCATCGTCAACGGCACGACCAATTACATCCTGTCCGCGATGAACGACACCGGCGCCGACTACGACAGCGCACTGGCCGACGCAAGCGCGCTCGGATACGCCGAGGCCGATCCGACCGCCGACGTGGAGGGCTACGACGCCGCGGCCAAGGCGGCCATTCTGGCGTCCATCGCGTTCCACACCCGGGTGACGGCCGACGACGTCTACCGCGAGGGCATCACGCGGGTCACCGCCGAAGACTTCGAATCCGCCCACGCGCTCGGCTGCACGATCAAGCTGCTAGCGATCTGTGAGCGGCTGGTCACCGATGGTCAGCAGCGCGTCTCGGCGCGGGTCTATCCGGCGCTGGTTCCGCTCGACCATCCGCTGGCATCGGTCAACGGCGCCTTCAACGCCGTGGTGGTCGAGGCGGAGGCGGCCGGCCGGCTGATGTTCTACGGCCAGGGCGCCGGTGGCGCGCCGACCGCCTCGGCGGTCATGGGCGACCTCGTGATGGCCGCGCGCAACCGGGTCCAGGGCGGCCGCGGGCCGCGAGAGTCGAAGTACGCCAAGCTGCCGGTGTCGCCTATCGGGCTCATCCCCACGAGGTACTACGTCAACATGAACGTCGCCGATCGTCCGGGTGTGTTGTCTTCGGTTGCGGCCGAATTCGGCAAGCGTGAGGTCAGCATCGCCGAGGTACGCCAGGAGGGTGTCGTCGACGAGGGCGGACAGCCCTGCGGAGCCCGCATCGTCGTTGTCACGCACCGCGCGACCGACGCGGCGCTGTCCGAAACCGTCTCGGCGCTAGCCGAACTCGACGTCGTGCAGAGCGTCAACAGCGTGCTGCGCATGGAAGGAACGAGCCAATGAGCACGCCCGTGAACGCAGTGCACCGGCCGTGGCCCGGCCTGATCGAGGCCTACCGCGATCGGCTTCCCATCGGTGCTCACTGGACGCCGGTCACCCTGCTCGAGGGCGGGACACCGCTGGTGCATGCCAAGCGGTTGAGCGAATTGACTGGGTGCACAGTGCATCTCAAAGTCGAGGGGCTCAACCCGACCGGTTCGTTCAAAGACCGCGGGATGACGGTCGCCGTGACCGAGTCGGCGGCCAGCGGGAAGCAGGCCGTGCTGTGTGCGTCGACGGGCAACACCTCGGCGTCGGCGGCCGCGTACGCGGCCCGCGCGGGCCTCACCTGTGCGGTGCTGATCCCGCAGGGCAAGATCGCGATGGGCAAGCTGGCCCAGGCGGTCATGCACGGCGCCAAGATCATCCAGATCGACGGCAACTTCGACGACTGCCTCGAACTCGCGCGCAAGCTCACCGCCGACTTCCCGACCGTCGCACTGGTCAACTCGGTCAACCCGTTCCGCATCGAGGGCCAGAAGACCGCCGCCTTCGAGATCGTCGACGTCCTGGGCACCGCACCGGACGTGCACGCCCTGCCGGTCGGCAACGCGGGAAACATCACGGCGTACTGGAAGGGCTACAGCGAGTACCACCGTGACGGCGTGTCTGACAGGCTGCCCCGCATGCTGGGCATCCAGGCGGCAGGGGCCGCGCCGCTGGTGACCGGCGAGCCGGTGAAGAACCCGGAGACCGTCGCCACCGCGATCCGCATCGGCGCACCGGCGTCGTGGGCGTCGGCGGTGGAGGCCCAGCAGCAGTCGGGCGGCCGGTTCCTGGCCGCCACCGACGAGGAAATCCTGGCGGCGTACCACCTGGTGGCGCGCACCGAAGGCGTCTTCGTCGAACCGGCATCGGCGGCGAGCGTCGCCGGGCTGCTGAAGTCGATCGAAGACGGCTGGGTGGCCAAGGGCTCGACCGTGGTGTGCACGGTCACCGGCAACGGACTCAAGGACCCCGACACCGCGCTCAGGGGTATGCCGGCGGTCACGCCCCTGGCGGTCGACCCGGTGGCGGTCGCCGCCGAACTGGATCTGGTCTGACAGGACGTGTCGGTGACGCAGACTCTTCCCGCCGGGCTGACGGCGACGTCCACGGTGGCGGCGTCGAGTGCCAACCTCGGCCCCGGTTTCGACAGCCTCGGCTTGGCGCTCAGCCTCTACGACGAGATCGTCGTTGAGACAGTCGAATCGGGGCTGACCGTCACGGTCGAGGGGGAGGGCGCCGGCCAGGTTGCCCTGGACTCCTCGCACCTGGTGGTGCGGGCGATCGAAGCCGGTCTGCGGGCGGCCGGGTGCGTCGCGCCCGGGCTGGTGGTGCGGTGCCGCAATGCCATCCCGCACTCCCGTGGGCTGGGGTCGTCGGCGGCGGCCGTCGTCGGCGGCCTCGCTGCCGCAAATTCTCTTGTCTGCCAAGCTGACTGGGCACCGGTCACGGTGGAGCAGTTGATCCAGCTGTCGTCGACGTTCGAAGGCCACCCGGACAACGCCGCAGCCGCCGTGCTGGGCGGGGCCGTCGTCACCTGGACCGACGGCGTGGGCGCGCAGGCCCGCTACGCGGCCGCGCGGTTGCGGGTACATCCCGACATCCACCTGTTCCCGGCCATCCCGCAACAGCGGTCCTCGACTGCCGAGACCCGGATGCTGCTCCCGGCGACCGTCAGCCACACCGACGCGCGATTCAACCTCAGCCGCGCGGCGCTGCTGGTGGTGGCGCTGACCGAACGTCCCGACCTGCTGATGGCCGCCACCGAGGACGTCCTGCATCAACCCCAGCGCGCGGCGGCGATGCCCGCGTCGGCGGAATTGATGCGGGTCCTGCGCGGTTGTGGTGTAGCGGCGGTGCTGTCCGGCGCAGGGCCGGCAGTGATCGCACTCGGCACCGAGCCCGAACTGCCCGCCGAGGCAGTCGAGTTCGGCGCCGCGAACGGGTTCACCATCGCCGAGATGGCCGTGGGGGACGGTGTGCGCTGGTCAACCGGCGTCGCCGCCCACAGCTGAGGGCGGACACACCTCCCGCGAGTTGCGGAGGTTTCTTGCGTCCAGCACGTAAGCGGGCTATTCTCGCTTTCGTCCAGCAATTGCAGCGTCTCTGCCTGCGCCGACACTAGGTCGACCCTCATCTTTCCCGTGTTTCACTCGTGGACCGACGGTTCGCCCCACGGCGGCGGATCCCGGCGATCATCGTTGCACAGGCGACGGTGGAACCTTCGCGTTCGGCGGATCGGCTGAACGTCAAGGACATTTTGAGCCCTCGCTCATACGAAATCAGCGAGGGAAAGAAAGGAAATCCGTGACCGATACGGACCTCTTCACGGCCGACAGCGCTGAGCGAACAGAGTTGCCGAACATCGTGAACACTGAAACTTCTACAGCGTCGGCGAGCCCGGCCGTCACCACGACGACCGCGGAGACCGCCCCTACCGCCGACGTCGCTTCGGGTGACCGCGCCACGTCGCTGACCTCGATGGTTCTGCCGGAACTGCGCGCCCTGGCGCGGCAGATCGGCGTCGAAGGTGCCTCGGGCATGCGCAAGAGCGAACTGATCGCCGCAATTCGCGAGCGCCGCGGCGAAGGTAACGGTTCGAAGGGCGACAACACCGCCACCGCCGCCGCAGCCGAGCAGACGCCGCCGCGCCGCGAGCGTCGTGGCGCGTCCCGCCAGGCCGGCGCCGCCGAAGCCAGCGCCACCGAGCAGCCCACTGCCGAGCAGCCCGCCGCCGAGCAGGTCGTCGCGGAGCAGAAGACCGAACGCCCCAAGAACGGCCGGACCAGGGCCGAGCAGCCCGCGGAGCAGTCCGACGGCGAGCAGCCCAAGGCTGCGCAGCGCCGGTCGGATCGCCCGAGGGGCGATCAGTCCGACACCAGGTCCGAAGACCGGTCCGACACCGACCAGCATCAGGGCCAGGGCAACCGGAACAACGGCAACAGCAGCAACAGCAGCAACAGCAGCAACAGCAGCAACAGCGGCAACAACGCCGACGGGGACGACGACGGCGACGGCCGCGGCGGCCGGCGCGGACGCCGGTTCCGCGACCGCAGGCGTCGCGGCGAACGTGGCAGCGAGAGCGGCGGCGGTGGCGATCGCGACACCGAGATCCGCGAGGACGACGTCGTCCAGCCCGTCGCGGGCATCCTCGACGTCCTCGACAACTACGCGTTCGTCCGCACGTCGGGCTATCTACCCGGGCCGAACGACGTCTACGTGTCGATGAACATGGTGCGCAAGAACGGATTGCGCCGCGGCGATGCCGTGACCGGTGCAGTCAGGGTGCCCAAGGAAGGCGAAGGCGGCGGCCAGAATTCGCGTCAGAAGTTCAATCCGCTGGTGCGCCTCGACAGCGTCAACGGCGGGCCGGTCGAAGACGCCAGGAAGCGTCCGGAATTTGGCAAGCTGACCCCGCTGTACCCCAACCAGCGGCTGCGCCTGGAAACCTCTCCGGACAAGCTGACCACCCGTGTGATCGATCTGATCATGCCGATCGGCAAGGGGCAGCGGGCGCTGATCGTGTCGCCGCCCAAGGCGGGTAAGACCACGATCATGCAGGACATCGCGAACGCGATCACCCGCAACAACCCGGAATGCCATCTGATGGTGGTGCTCGTCGACGAGCGTCCGGAAGAGGTCACCGACATGACACGTTCGGTCAAGGGTGAGGTCATCGCCTCCACCTTCGACCGGCCGCCGTCCGACCACACCACGGTCGCCGAGCTGGCCATCGAGCGCGCCAAGCGCCTGGTGGAGCAGGGCAAGGACGTCGTGGTGCTGCTCGACTCGATCACCCGTCTCGGCCGTGCGTACAACAACGCGTCGCCTGCGTCGGGCCGAATCTTGTCCGGTGGTGTCGACTCGACCGCGCTGTACCCGCCGAAGCGTTTCCTCGGCGCCGCGCGCAACATCGAGGAGGGCGGTTCACTGACCATCGTCGCCACCGCGATGGTGGAGACCGGGTCGACCGGTGACACGGTGATCTTCGAGGAGTTCAAGGGCACCGGCAACGCCGAGCTGAAGCTGGATCGCAAGATCGCCGAGCGTCGGGTGTTCCCGGCCGTCGACGTGAACCCCTCGGGCACCCGCAAGGACGAGCTGCTGCTCGGCCCGGACGAGTTCGCGATCGTGCATAAGCTGCGCCGGGTGCTGTCCGGTCTCGACAGCCATCAGGCCATCGACCTGCTGATGAGCCAGCTGCGCAAGACCAAGACGAATTACGAGTTCCTGGTGCAGGTCTCCAAGACCGCGCCTGGGTTGGCGGACCACGACTGATTTGATTTCCGGGAAGGCTCCTGGTCAGCGCCTCGATCCACGACAGCGTGCTGGCCCTGTCCGGCCGGAATAGCCCCGTCCTCCCGCGTGTTTAGGCTGTTGGCGGTCGACCTGGCATAATTGACCGCTAGTCATACCCTCGGTTCCGGTTCACGCCCATCTCAGCGCAGGTCATGAGCGGGCGACCCGGCGGCCATGATCGAAGAGGACACCAATGAAGACGGGTATTCACCCTGACTACGTCGAGACCACGGTCCAGTGCGGCTGTGGCAACTCGTTCACCACACGCAGCACCAAGAAGACCGGAAGCATCGTCGTCGAGGTTTGCTCGCAGTGCCACCCGTTCTACACCGGCAAGCAGAAGATCCTCGACAGTGGCGGCCGTGTCGCACGCTTCGAGAAGCGCTACGGCAAGCGCAACAAGTAGCCACCACTCCGACGCCCGCTCTGTCGCCACGCGCACAGGCCGGGCGTCGGTTTGCGTTCGCGGAAGTCTTCGGGAAGGAGGTCGCGATGAACGCTCCTACCACAGCGGTCGACGCGTTGCTTGCCGAGCACGCCGACCTTGAGCGTCAGCTGGCCGACCCCGCGCTGCACGCCGACGCGGGCAACGCCCGCAAGGCCGGTCGGCGCTTCGCGCAGTTGTCGCCGATCGTCACCACCTACCGCAAGCTCGAAGCCGCCCGCGGTGACCTCGAAGCGGCCCGCGAGCTGGCCGGCGACGACGAGTCCTTCGCCGCCGAGGTGCCCGAACTCGAGGCCACGGTCGACCGACTGGAAACCCAGCTGTCCGATCTGCTGGCCCCGCGCGATCCGCACGACGCCGACGACATCGTGCTCGAGGTGAAGTCGGGCGAGGGCGGTGAGGAGTCGGCCCTGTTCGCCGCCGACCTCGCGCGAATGTACATCCGTTACGCCGAGCGGCACGGATGGTCGGTCACGTTCCTCGACGAGACCACCTCCGACCTCGGCGGCTACAAGGACGCCACGCTGTCGATCCGGAGCAAGGGCGACTCTGCCGACGGGGTGTGGGCGCGGCTGAAATTCGAAGGCGGCGTCCACCGCGTGCAACGGGTACCGGTCACCGAATCGCAGGGCCGGGTGCACACGTCCGCCGCCGGCGTGCTCGTCTACCCCGAACCCGAAGAGGTCGAGCAGGTTCAGATCGACGAGTCCGATCTGCGCATCGACGTCTACCGGTCCTCGGGAAAGGGCGGCCAGGGCGTGAACACCACCGACTCGGCCGTACGCATCACCCACCTGCCCACCGGTATCGTCGTGACCTGCCAAAACGAACGCTCACAGCTGCAGAACAAGGCGCGCGCCATGCAGGTGCTGGCGGCACGTCTGCAGTCCCTGGCGGAGGAGCAGGCGCAGGCCGACGCGTCGGCCGACCGCGCCAGCCAGATCCGCACCGTCGACCGCAGCGAGCGGATCCGCACGTACAACTTCCCGGAGAACCGGATCGCCGACCATCGCATCAACTTCAAGTCGCACAACCTCGACCAGGTGCTCGACGGCGATCTCGACCCGCTGTTCGACGCGTTGGCGGCCGCCGACAAACAGGCGCGACTGCAGAGCTCATGACCCAGGCGACGGCGTCATCGCTGCGCCAGGTCATCGGCGAGGCCACGGCAGTGCTGGCCGCCGCCGGCGTGACGTCGGCCAGGGTGGACGCCGAACTGCTGGCCGCCCACGCGGCGGGCACCGAACGGGGGCGATTGATGTTCACCGACCTCCCGGCGGATTTTCACCCCCGCTTCCGTGACCTCGTCGCTTCGCGCGCGAAGCGCATCCCGGTGCAGCACCTCACCGGCACCGCGGCGTTCGGGCCGGTGCAGGTCAGCGTCGGACCCGGGGTGTTCATTCCACGGCCGGAAACCGAGGCGTTGTTCGAATGGGTTGAGCGCCAGGATCTTCCGGACGAGCCGCTGATCGTCGACCTGTGCACCGGCTCGGGGGCGCTCGCGCTCGCGATCGCCACCGCCCGCCCGCAGGCGCGGGTGCTCGCCGTGGAGAACTCCGCCGAGGCACTCGACTACGCCCGCCGCAACCTCGCCGACACCGGCGTCGAACTGCTCGACGCCGACGTCACCGATGCCGGCCTTCGCCGTGATCTCGACGGTGTGGTGGACGTCGTCGTCGCCAACCCGCCCTACCTCCCGGACGGGGCCGGGCTCGATCCCGAGGTCGCCGAACATGACCCGGCGCAGGCGCTGTTCGGCGGACCGGACGGCATGGTGGTGATCGACGCGATCGTCGCGCTCGCGCGCCGCTGGCTGCGGCCCGGCGGTCGCTGCGCGGTCGAACACGACGACACCACATCGGCGCTCACGGCAGCGGCCTTTCGCCGCAGCGGCGCATTCGACGCCGCTGCATTCGACGCCGCTGCATTCGACGAGGTAACCGCCCACACTGATCTGACCGGCCGGCCACGCTTCGTCACCGCCCGGCGTCAACCGGCCACCACGGAGGGGTGATGACAGAACTGTTCGACTGCGCCGACCCCGAGAACCGGGCGACCGGTATCGCGGCCGCCGTCAGCGCCCTCAAAGAAGGCGGGCTGGTCGTGCTGCCCACCGACACGGTCTACGGCATCGGCGCCGACGCGTTCAACAACGAAGCGGTCGCCGCACTGCTGGCCGCCAAGGGCCGTGGCCGGGACATGCCGGTGCCCGTGCTGGTCGGCTCGTGGCACACCATCGAAGGCCTCGTGTACACCGTGCCGCACACCGCACGGGAACTGATCCGTGCGTTCTGGCCGGGAGCCCTGAGCCTGGTAGTCCGGCAGGCGCCCTCACTGCCCTGGGATCTCGGCGACGCGCACGGCACGGTGATGCTGCGGATGCCGCTGCATCCGGTGGCGATCGAATTGCTGCGGGAGGTCGGCCCGATGGCCGTGTCGAGCGCCAACATCTCCGGCCGTCCCGCCGCGGTGTCGGCGGCCGACGCCCGCGAGCAGCTCGGCGACCTGGTCGACGTCTACCTCGACGGCGGCCCGTCCGAGCAGCAGGCGGCTTCGACGATCGTCGACCTCAGCGGTGTCCACCCGCGTGTCCTGCGCACCGGACCCGTCACTGCCGAGGCCGTCGCCGAGGTCCTCGGGGTCAACACCGAAAGCCTGCTCACGCAGTGAACGAGTACCTTGCGATCTCCGATCGCGGCGCGGGCGTGCCGCTGCGCGAGCTTGTCCTCGTCGGTCTGACCGCCGCGATCATCACCTACTTGGCCACCGGGTGGGTTCGTGTCCTCGCGACCCGGTTGGGGGCGGTAGCGTACCCGCGCGAGCGCGACGTTCACGTGCAGCCCACCCCCCGGATGGGCGGGCTGGCGATGTACGTCGGCGTCGCCGCGGCGGTGCTGCTGGCCTCCCAGCTGCCCGCACTCACCCGCGGATTCGTCTACTCCACCGGGATGCCCGCGGTCGTGGTCGCCGGCGGACTCATCATGGCGATCGGGCTGATCGACGACCGGTGGGGACTCGACGCGCTGACCAAATTCGCCGGCCAGCTCACCGCGGCCAGCGTGATGGTCACCATGGGCGTGGCGTGGAGCGTGCTGTACATCCCGATCGGCGGCGTCGGCACCATCGTGCTCGACCAGGTCGCGTCGATCCTGCTGACACTGGCGCTCACGGTGGCGATCGTCAACGCGATGAACTTCGTCGACGGACTCGACGGTCTGGCGGCCGGGCTGGGATTGATCACCGCGCTGGCCATCTGCCTCTTCTCGGTCGGCCTGCTGCGCGATCACGGCGGTGACGTGCTGTTCTACCCACCAGCAGTGATTTCGGTGGTGCTCGCGGGGGCCTGTCTGGGTTTCCTGCCGCACAACTTCCACAAGGCGAAGATCTTCATGGGGGATTCAGGGTCGATGCTGATCGGCCTCATGCTGGCCGCGGCGTCGACGACGGCGGCAGGTCCGATCTCGCAGACCGCTTACGGCGCTCGCGACGTGTTCGCCCTGTTGTCGCCGTTCCTGCTGGTCGTCGCCGTCATGTTCGTCCCGGCCCTGGACATGCTGCTGGCGATCATCCGGCGCACCCGGGCAGGGCTCAGTCCGTTCAGCCCCGACAAGATGCATCTGCACCACCGGCTCCTCGAGATCGGGCACTCCCACCGCCGGGTGGTGTTGGTGATCTACATGTGGGTCGGCATCGTCGCGTTCGGCGCCGCGAGCACCATTTTCTTCGACCCCCGGCACACCGGAATGGTCATGCTGGGCGCGACGGCGGTCGCCATCGTGGTGACGCTCGTTCCGTTGCTGCGGCGACGGGAAGTTGCAGCCGAGAGGGTGTACGACGAAAAGTAGTAGACCCCGGTTTAGGGCCGCCTACTATGTGGTAACGTGCTGCTAGACACCGGCCAGGACCAGATTCAGCCTCGCGGGTTGCCGGCCACGGACCGTCGGATTCGCACCGATTCGGACCGTTTCAGACCGACAAAGGGAGCACCCTTGGGCGATTCCAGCGAGCCCGTAGCCCTCCGATACGCTCGACAGAATATTCACAGGTTCCAGAACGGGTGCTCCTACGAACCGCGGATTGAGGTGAAGCAGTGACGACGCCAGCGCAGGACGCGCCGTTGGTGTTGCCGGCAGTTGCGTTCCGGCCTGTCCGTCTGCTCGTCATCTGCGTCGCGTTGGCCGCGGTCGCGGCGGTTGCCGCCGCGCTGTTCGGCGTCCCGACGGTGGGGCTGTTCTTCGGGATCGGCCTCGGGCTCGGTCTGACCAACGCTGTGATGATCCAGCGTTCGGTCGAGTCGATCACCGCCAAAGACCACCCTCTCAAACGCAACATGGCCATGAATTCGGCCACCCGTCTGCTGATCATGACCGTGATCGGCCTGACCATCGCCTACGTCTTCAAGCCGCAGGGCCTCGGCGTGGTGTTCGGCATGGCGCTGTTCCAGGTGATCCTGGTGGCGTCCACCGCCCTGCCGGTGGTCAAGAAACTCAAAGCCCAAGCCGCTGACGGACTCGAAGGAGAGACCCCACAGCAATGACGCAGACGTTCCTCGCCGCAGAGAGCGGTATTCAGGTCGGCCACCACACGGAGGCCAACTGGTTCGGGCTGACGGTCAACACCGACACGATCCTGTCCACGGCGATCGCCGCCGCGATCGTCCTGGGCCTGGCGTTCTTCCTGCGTGCCAAGGTGACCTCCACCGGGGTGCCCAGCGGTGTCCAGCTGTTCTGGGAGACGCTGACGGTGCAGATGCGTGACCAGATCGAGAGTGCGATCGGCATGCGGGTGGCTGGCTTCGTGCTGCCGCTGGCCGTCGCGCTCTTCGTCTTCATTCTGGTCGCGAACTGGCTATCGGTGCTGCCGGTGCAGTACTCCGACGAGACCGGCATCCACGAGCTGCTCAAGCCGGCGGCCTCCGACATCAACTTCGTTTTGGCGCTGGCATTGTTCGTGTTCATCGCCTACCACGCCGCCGGGTTCTGGCGCCGCGGCGTGCTCGGTCACCCCAAGGCCGTGCTCAAGGGCCACGTCGCGGTCCTCGCCCCCATCAACCTCGTCGAGGAGATCGCCAAGCCGATCTCGCTGTCGCTCCGGCTTTTCGGCAACATCTTCGCCGGCGGCATCCTGGTCGCTCTTATCGCGCTGTTTCCGCCGTGGATCATGTGGGCGCCCAACGCGATCTGGAAGAGCTTCGACCTGTTCGTGGGCGCCATCCAGGCGTTCATCTTCGCGCTGTTGACGATCCTGTACTTCAGCCAGTCCATGGAGCTGGAAGAGCACGACCCGACGCCCTGACAGACCACTCGAAAACAACGCTCGACCCACGTCCTGGTAGGCGACTACCAGATCTCAAGGAGGATATGGAATGGACCCCACAATCGCTGCTGGCGCACTCATCGGCGGTGGACTCATCATGGCCGGTGGCGCGATCGGTGCCGGCATCGGTGACGGTATCGCCGGTAACGCGCTGATCGCCGGTATCGCCCGCCAGCCCGAGGCGCAGGGTCGCCTGTTCACGCCGTTCTTCATCACGGTCGGTCTGGTGGAGGCCGCCTACTTCATCAACCTGGCGTTCATGGCGCTGTTCGTCTTCGCGACGCCGGTTGCTTAGTCGGTTTGGAATCTTCAGTCATGGGTGACCTGAGTACGACCATCGTGGCCGCGGAAGAGGGCGGCGGCGGGAACTTCCTCATCCCCAACGGCACCTTCTTCTTCGTGCTGCTCATCTTCCTCATCGTGCTGGGCGTCATCGCCAAATGGGTGGTGCCCCCGATCAGCAAGGTGCTGCAAGAGCGCGAAGCAATGGTCACCAAGACGGCGGAGGACAATCGCAAGGCGGCCGAACTCTTCGCCGCCGCACAGGCCGACTCCCAGCAGGTGATGTCCAAGGCGCGTCGTGAGGCCTCGGGCATCCGGGACGAGGCCCGCGGCGAGGGACGAAAGATCCTGGAAGACATGCGTTCGCGCGCCAGCGCGGAAGCGGCGTCCACCCTGCAGAAGACCAACGAAGAGCTGTCCCGTCAGGGCCAGCAGACCGCGGCCGAACTGCAGTCTTCGATCGAGACGCTGTCGGCCACGCTCGCCGGACGCGTTCTCGGCGTCGATCTCTCCAGCGCCGCCGCGACGAGCCGGGGACGGTAGCCCATGTCGACATTCATCGGTCAGCTCGTCGGGTTCGCGGTCATCGTGTTCCTGCTGTGGCGTTACGTGGTGCCGCCGGTGCGGCGGATGATGACCGCGCAGCAGGACACCGTGCGTCGTCAGCTCGAAGAGAGCTCGACGGCGGCGAACAAGGTAGCCCGGGCGGACCAGCAGCACGCCAAGGCTGTCGAAGAGGCCAAGGCGGACGCCAAGCGGGTGGTCGAAGAGGCCCGAGCCGACGCCGAGAAGATCGTCGAGCAGATGCGGGCCCAGGCCGACGCCGAAGTGGAGCGCATCAAGGTCCAGGGGCAGGCGCAGGTGCAGCTCCTGCGCCAGCAACTGATCCGCGAACTCCGATCGCACCTCGGCAGCGAATCGGTGGCCCGAGCCCGAGAACTGGTCCGCGACCACGTCTCCGACGACGACAACCGGTCGGCGACCGTCGACCGGTTCCTCGACGAACTCGACGCGATGGCGCCCTCTGACGTCGCCTTCGACGACGCGGCCGGTTCCCGGCTGCGCTCGACGAGCCGGGAGTCCCTCCGGGTGCTGGTCTCGCGGTTCGACGAACTGACCGCGAATGTCGACGCCGACGGTCTGACGTCGCTCGGTGACGATCTCGCGGCGGTGGCCAAGCTGCTCAAGACCGAGCAGGTGCTCGGCAAGCACTTCGCCGAACCCACGGAGGACGGGGAGGCTAAGGCGAACCTCGCGGAGGCCGTGCTGTCGGGCAAGATCTCCGACACCGCGCTGGAAGTCGTCAAAGCCGCTGTCGCACAACGGTGGTCAGACGAAACCGACCTGGACTACGCCGTCCGGCACACGGCTCGGCTGGCGCTGTTGGTTCGGGCTGAGCGCAACGACGAGACCAGCGAGGTCGAGGACCAGCTGTTCCGGTTCAGCCGGATCCTGGACTCCGAGTCACGGCTGAGCGCCCTGCTCAGCGACTACACCATGCCCGTCGAGGGCCGGATCGCGCTGCTGGACCGGCTGCTCGAGAACCAGGCTGGCCTTACCACGAGAGCGCTGCTGGCGCAGACGGTCGAGCTGCTGCGCGGTGACCGCGCCGACGAGGCGGTGCGCGAATTGGCCGAGCTGGCGGTGTCGCGCCACGGCGAGGTCGTCGCGCATGTCAGCGCCGCCGCAGAGCTCGGCGATGCCCAGCGCACCCGGCTCGCCGAGGTGCTCGGCCGGATCTACGGTCGGCCGGCATCCCTGCAGCTGCACGTCGATCCCGAGATGCTCGGCGGCCTCACCATCGCCGTGGGCGACGAGGTGATCGACGGGTCATTGGCATCGCGGCTGGCTTCGGCTGAGAACCAACTGCCCGACTAACTCGAACCCACCAGACTCAAACACAAAGGCAGGAAGACAAACCCATGGCAGAGTTGACTATCTCGGCTGCTGACATCCAAGGGGCGATCGAGGACTACGTCGCCAACTTCGCCAGCGACACCGAGCGGGAAGAGATCGGCACCGTCATCGACGCCGGTGACGGTATCGCCCACGTCGAGGGCCTGCCCTCGGTGATGACACAGGAGCTCCTCGAGTTCCCCGGCGGTGTCCTGGGTGTCGCACTCAACCTCGACGAGCACAGCATCGGCGCGGTCATCCTCGGTGACTTCGAGAAGATCGAAGAGGGCCAGCAAGTCAAGCGCACCGGTGAGGTGCTGTCCGTCCCCGTGGGTGACGGCTTCCTCGGTCGCGTGGTCAACCCGCTCGGCCAGCCCATCGACGGCCGTGGCGAGATCGCAACCACCGAGCGTCGCGCACTCGAGCTGCAGGCGCCTTCGGTGGTGCAGCGCCAGGGTGTGAGCGAGCCGTTGCAGACCGGCATCAAGGCGATCGATTCGCAGACGCCGATCGGGCGTGGCCAGCGCCAGCTGATCATCGGTGACCGCAAGACCGGCAAGACGGCGGTCTGCGTGGACACCATTCTCAACCAGCGGCAGAACTGGGAGACCGGCGATCCCGACCAGCAGGTGCGCTGCGTCTACGTCGCGATCGGTCAGAAGGGCACCACGATCGCCAGCGTGCGCCGCACCCTCGAAGAGGGCGGCGCAATGGACTACACCACCATCGTCGCGGCGCCGGCGTCCGATTCCGCCGGCTTCAAATGGCTTGCCCCGTACACCGGTTCGGCCATTGCCCAGCACTGGATGTACGGCGGCAAGCACGTCCTGATCGTTTTCGACGACCTCACCAAGCACGCCGAGGCCTACCGCGCGATCTCGCTGCTGCTGCGCCGCCCGCCGGGCCGCGAAGCGTTCCCGGGCGACGTGTTCTACCTGCACTCGCGCCTGCTCGAGCGTTGCGCGAAGTTGTCCGACGAGCTCGGTGGCGGCTCGATGACCGGTCTGCCGCTGATCGAGACGAAGGCCAACGATATCTCCGCTTATATCCCGACCAACGTCATCTCGATCACCGACGGTCAGTGCTTCCTGGAGACCGACCTGTTCAACCAGGGTGTGCGGCCGGCCATCAACGTCGGTGTGTCGGTGTCCCGCGTCGGTGGCGCCGCGCAGATCAAGGCGATGAAAGAGGTTGCGGGAAGTCTCCGCTTGGACCTGTCACAGTATCGCGAGCTCGAGTCGTTCGCGGCGTTCGCCTCGGACCTGGATCCCACGTCCAAGGCCCAGCTGGATCGTGGCGCGCGTCTGGTCGAGCTGCTCAAGCAGCCGCAGAACAGCCCGATGCCGGTCGAGGAGCAGGTCGTCGCGATCTTCCTCGGCACCAGAGGCCACCTGGACACGGTGCCCGTGGAGGACGTGCAGCGATTCGAGCAGGAACTGCTCGAGCACGTGCGGTCCTCCAAGGCGGAGATCCTCCGCGAGATCCGAGAGAGCAAGAAGCTCACCGAGGAGCTCGAGAACACGTTGACCGACGTGGTCAACGAGTTCAAGAAGGGCTTCGAGACCACCTCCGGTGAATCCGTGGTGCCCGACGAGAACGTCGAGGCGATGTCCGACGCGGATCTCGAGAAGGAATCGGTGAAGGTCCGCAAACCCGCGCCGAAGAAGAAGTAAGGCGCGCATAACCGATGGCTGCCACACTGCGCGAACTGCGCGGCCGCATCCGCTCAGCAGGGTCGATCAAGAAGATCACCAAGGCCCAGGAGATGATCGCGACCTCACGCATCGCCAAGGCGCAGGCCCGAGTCGAGGCGGCTCGGCCCTACGACCGCGAGATCACCAACATGCTGACCGAACTGGCCAGCGCCAGCGCCTTGGACCACCCGCTGCTCGTCCAGCGCGAGAATCCGCGGAGGGCCGGAGTGCTGGTCGTGTCCTCGGACCGGGGATTGGCCGGTGCGTACAACGCCAACGTATTCCGCCGGTCCGAAGAGCTGTTCGCGTTGCTGCGTGAAGAGGGCAAAGAGCCCGTCCTGTACACGGTCGGCCGTAAGGCACTGTCTTACTACAGCTTCCGCAACTGGGACGTGACCGAATCGTGGACCGGCTTCTCCGAGCGGCCCGAGTACGAGCACGCGCAGGAGATCGGCGGGACTCTGGTCGCGGCGTTCATGGCGGGCGCCGACGACGAGGGCGACGACGCCGGCGCGGACGGCATCCTGGGCCTCGACGAACTCCACATCGTGTTCACCGAGTTCCGGTCGATGCTCTCGCAGTCCGCGATCGCCCGGCGAATCGCGCCGATGGTCGTGGAGTACAGCGAGGAGGACGAGAACACCCCGCACACGCTGTTCTCTTTCGAACCGAGCGCCGAGACACTGTTCGACGCTCTGTTGCCGCGATACGTGTCGACGCGGATCTTCGCGGCGATGCTCGAGGCGGCGGCATCGGAGTCGGCTTCGCGTCGGCGCGCCATGAAGTCGGCGTCTGACAACGCCGACGACTTGATCAAGGACCTGACGCTGATGGCCAACCGCGAACGGCAGTCCCAGATCACCCAGGAAATCAGCGAGATCGTCGGTGGCGCCAACGCGCTCGCGGACGCCGCCAAGAAGTAACCCAGCGACACAGCTAGGAAGCGAAGAAGACAATGACTGCTGCCACCGAGCAAAGAGAAACAGAAACCGGCTCCGACAACGTCGGCCGCGTCGTGCGGGTCACCGGCCCCGTCGTCGACGTCGAGTTCCCGCGCGGGTCCGTCCCGGAGTTGTTCAACGCCCTGCACGCGGAGATCGACTACAAGGACCTCGCCAAGACGCTGACCCTCGAGGTCGCCCAGCACCTGGGCGAGAGCCTGGTGCGGTGCGTCTCGATGCAACCCACCGACGGTTTGGTCCGCGGCGTGGACGTCACGGACACCGGCGCGTCGATCTCGGTGCCCGTCGGCGAAGGGGTCAAGGGTCACGTGTTCAACGCCCTGGGCGCCTGCCTCGACGACCCGGGCTACGGCAAGGACTTCGAGAAGTGGTCCATCCACCGCAAGCCGCCGGCCTTCGCCGAGCTCGAGCCGCGCACCGAGATGCTCGAGACCGGCCTCAAGGTCGTCGACCTGCTCACCCCGTACGTTCGCGGTGGGAAGATCGCCCTGTTCGGCGGCGCCGGTGTGGGTAAGACGGTGCTCATCCAGGAGATGATCAACCGCATCGCCCGCAACTTCGGCGGCACCTCGGTGTTCGCCGGCGTCGGGGAGCGCACCCGTGAGGGCAACGACCTCTGGGTCGAGCTCGCCGACGCGAACGTTCTCAAGGACACCGCGCTGGTCTTCGGACAGATGGACGAGCCGCCCGGTACCCGTATGCGCGTGGCCCTGTCGGCGCTGACGATGGCGGAGTACTTCCGCGACGAGAAGCAGCAGGACGTGCTGCTGTTCATCGACAACATCTTCCGGTTCACTCAGGCCGGCTCGGAGGTGTCCACGCTGCTCGGCCGTATGCCGTCGGCCGTGGGTTACCAGCCGACCCTGGCTGACGAGATGGGTGAGCTCCAGGAGCGCATCACCTCGACGCGCGGTCGCTCCATCACCTCGATGCAGGCCGTGTACGTGCCCGCCGACGACTACACCGACCCGGCGCCCGCCACGACGTTCGCGCACCTCGACGCGACGACGGAGCTTAGCCGTTCGGTCTTCTCGAAGGGCATCTTCCCGGCGGTGGATCCGCTGGCCTCCAGCTCGACGATCCTCGACCCCTCGGTCGTCGGTGACGAGCACTACCGCGTGGCCCAGGAAGTCATCCGCATCCTGCAGCGCTACAAGGACCTCCAGGACATCATCGCGATCCTCGGTATCGACGAGCTCGCGGAGGAGGACAAGCAGCTCGTCCAGCGCGCACGGCGCATCGAGCGCTTCCTGAGCCAGAACATGATGGCCGCCGAGCAGTTCACCGGTCAGCCGGGTTCGACGGTGCCGCTCAAGGAGACCATCGAGGCGTTCGACAAGCTGTCCAAGGGCGACTTCGACCACCTTCCCGAGCAGGCGTTCTTCCTCATCGGCGGTCTCGAGGATCTGCAGCGCAAGGCCGAGAGCCTCGGCGTGAAAATGGAAGACGGCGGCGACGGCGCCCCGCTCGGCAGCGACCACAACAAGAGCGACCCGAACGGTGGCGACAAGGGCGACGACGCAGACAAGGACGCCTAACGATGGCCGACCTCGACGTAGACATCGTCGCCGTCGAGCGGGAGATCTGGTCGGGTAAGGCGACGTTCGTCTTCACCCGCACCACCTCCGGCGAGATCGGCGTCCTGCCGCGGCACATCCCGCTGGTCGCTCAGCTCGTCGACGACGCGATGGTCCGCGTCGAGCGCGCGGGTGAGGAAGACCTGCGGGTGGCGGTCGGCGGCGGCTTCATGTCGGTGACCGAGTCCGGCGTGATCATCCTCGCCGAGACCGCCGAGCTGGAGTCGGAGATCAACGTCGACGAGGCGCGGCGTGACTCCGAGTCCGACGACCCGACCACGGCCGCACGGGGTCGCGCGCGGCTGCGCGCGCTGGGCCAGATCGACTGACGGCACCGATGGGCGCGTCCATGTGGAGCATGGTCGCGGTCATCGGCGTGCTCCTCCTGGTCGTCGTCGCGCTGTCGTACCGGCTGTGGAAACTGCGTCAGGTCGGTGGCACGGCTGCGATCCTGCGTGACGTCCCGGCCGTCGGCGGTCACGGCTGGCGGCACGGGGTGATGCGGTACCGCGGAGGCGAAGCCGGCTTCTACCGGTTGTCCAGCCTGCGGTGGTGGCCCGATCGCCGGCTGAGCCGGCGGGGCCTGGAGATCGTGTCCCGTCGCAGCCCGCGCGGCGACGAATTCGACATAATGACCCACGAGATAGTCGTGCTCGAGCTACGCGACACCAGCCCCGAACGTCGGCGCGGCTACGAGATCGCGCTGGACCGGGGAGCACTGACCGCGTTCCTGTCCTGGCTCGAGTCGCGGCCGTCGCCGCGTGCCCGCCGCCGCAGCTTCTAGCCCGAAGTTACGGCGTTGAGGGCGGCGTTTTCGGGTTTTGACCTGGTGGTTTGTCGTTTTGGGGTGGTTTTTTCTGTCGACGTCAGGTCAGTGTGAGTGGGACGGCGGCGCCCAGGAGGTCGAATGCGCGCCGTTGGGTGTCGGTGGGTGCGGTCAGGGTGGGCACGATGGGGCCATTGTCGCCGTAGCGCAGGTCGTTTCGGGTCAGAGTGCCCAGGTGTGTGAGCAGGGCCTGGTAGCTGCGGGCTGGTAGTGCGGTGTCGGTGGTGGTTTTGCGGGCGGCTTTGGTGGCGGCGGCGGCCGAGCGCCGGGCGGGGGCGACGGGGTCCTGGCGTGCGGGTGGATGCTCGTCGGTGAAGGTCAACGGGGCCAACGCTTTACGCATGTGCCAGGTCAGGTAGGCGGCCAGCATGCAGATCAGGACGTGGGCTTTGACGCGGTCATCGAGGCGGTGGTGGATGGGGCGCAGGTCCAGGTCGATGGCTTTGAGGCTGCGGAAGTCGCGTTCCACCTGGGCGAGGTTCTTGTAGGCCCCGATCACCGCGTCGGTGCTGAATTCAGTGGGTGTGGCGGTGGTACGCAGGACGTAGATGCCGTCGAGGGCGGCTTCGGCGTCGATGCGGTCGGTGTCGCGGCTGATGGTCAGTGTGGTGTCGGTGATGTTGAGATGAAAGTGCTTGGCCATCTTGAACTTTCCCAGGATTTTGCCGACTTTCACCCCGATCGGCCCGGCGCCGGCGACCCGGCCCGCGCTGACTGCGGCGATGATCGGTGCCAGGGCGGCCTCGGTGGCGGCGAGCAGTTCACCGCGTTTACGCGCCCGTTCGGCGGCCAGCAGCGGGTTGCGACACGCGACGAGACGTTCGCCGGGGTAGTCGGGATGGGTGATCTCGGCGAAGTTCTGCTCATCGAACAGCGTCATTTGCAGCGGTCCGTCATCGGCGGCCAACGTAGCGATCTGCGGGGCGCGTAGCGCGGTCAGCCAGCCGATCCCGCCGAGGTCCTTCAAGGCGACGATGCGGGCGGAGGTGATCATCCCGCGATCCCCGACCATCAGCATGTTCTGCAACCCGAAGGTGTCGCGGACCGCGGTCACCGCGTGGGTGAACGCGGTCGGGTCGGCGGTGTTGCCGGAAACACCCGGATCGCGACGGGACGCCCGTCGGGATCGGTGAGCAGCCCGTACTCGATCTGCTCGCAGCCTTCTTCGCGTCGCGGGAGTAACCGCGGGCAGCCAGGTCGCAGTGCCGTCCGGTCACCCACGAGGAGGACAGGTCGAACATCGCGATCCGGGACGGATTGACCGCCGGGCCCAGATGGCGTGCCGCGAGCTTCTTCTCGATGGCCTCTTGGCGGGTCAGCAGCCAGTCCATCGCCGCGTACACCTCGTCGGTGGACACCGAGGCGAGGTCCAGATCGGTGGCCAGGGTGGTGTCGGCCCACCAGGAGATGGTCGCCAACTTCGACGCCGGGGCCACCGTGCGGGCCAGAATCAACGCCATCGCGACCTGACGGTGCCGGCACGTCGGGCCCAGCAGCCCGGGCAGGCCCAATGCCTTGGCGGTGACCGACGCCGCGGCCAGATGTCCGTGCGGTAGAGCGCGGGTCACGGTGCACACCGCGGCGGGATCGACCAGGCTCTTGCCGGCCAGGATCGCCCTGATCGCGGCGATCGCCTCCGGTGGCAGCACCGAGAGGTTGGCCAGCGTCTCGTTGCGCACCCGTCCGTCCTCGCGGAAGGACCGTCGCAGCAATTGTGACTCGTAGACCCGTTCGACACCATCTTTCCCGGTGTACTTACGACGTTGTGTAGCGATGTGAACTGCGCCAGTCCCCTTGGGCATGAACAGATTCTACGCCACATCCATCAGGCAGTCTACAATATTAGTGACTACACAATGAACGTGTCGAACAGTCAACTCCGCAGATCAGACCTCAAAAACCCTACTCAAACCCGCCGTAACTTCGGTCTAGCGGGTGCGGCCGCCGGGTCCGATGGTCTTCGCGCAAGCGCTCATCCGATGGTCTTCGCGCAAGCGCTCATCCGCCGGGCTTCCACAGCACGTCGCCGTCCGGATTGGCGACGCGCGACAGGATGAACAGCAGGTCCGACAGCCGGTTGAGGTATCTCGCCGGCAGCACGCTGATGGCGTCGCCGTGCGCGGCCACCGCCTCCCAGGCCGATCGTTCGGCGCGCCGGGCCACCGTACGCGCGAGGTGCAACTGCGCCGACAACGGCGTCCCGCCCGGCAGGATGAAGGAGGCCAACGCGGGCAACGGCTCGTTGAACTCGTCGCACCAGGATTCGAGTCGGTCGATGTAGTCCTGGGTGATCCGCAGCGGCGGGTACTCGGGGTTCTCCGCGACCGGGGTGGAAAGGTCGGCGCCCGCGTCGAAGAGGTCGTTCTGGATCTGGCGCAGTACGGCTGAGACGCGCTCCGCGGGATTGCCGAGCGCGATCGCGACGCCGATCGCGGCGTTCGTCTCGTCACAATCGGCATAGGCGATCAGACGCGGGTCGTTCTTGCTCACCCGGCTGAAGTCGCTGAGTCCCGTGGTTCCGTCGTCACCGGTTCTGGTGTAGATGCGGGTGAGATGCACGGCCATGGGTCAAACCGTACTAGGCGGGCGGCGTGGGACCTCGCCGGAAACTGACACGGCTGGAGCCGCTGTTTACACTGACCGGCGTGAGTGAGCGATTCGTGGTGACCGGCGGCAACCGGTTATCTGGCGAAGTCGCGGTGGGGGGAGCGAAGAACAGTGTGCTCAAACTGATGGCCGCATCGCTGTTGGCCGAGGGGACGAGCACGATCACGAACTGCCCCGACATCCTCGACGTCCCACTGATGGCCGAGGTGCTCCGTGGGCTCGGTGCGACGGTCGAGCTCGACCGCGACGTCGTGCGCATCACCTCACCGGACGAGCCAAAGTACGACGCCGACTTCGCCGCGGTACGCCAGTTCCGCGCCTCGGTATGTGTGCTCGGTCCGCTGGTCGGGCGGTGTAAGCGCGCCCGGGTGGCGTTGCCCGGCGGTGACGCGATCGGATCGCGCCCACTCGACATGCACCAAGCGGGCCTGCGCCAACTCGGCGCTCGCTGCAACATCGAGCACGGATGCGTGGTCGCCGAAGCCGACGAGCTGCACGGCGCGGAGATACAGCTGGAGTTCCCGTCGGTCGGGGCCACCGAGAACATCCTGATGGCGGCGGTGCTGGCCAACGGTGTGACGACGATCCACAACGCCGCCCGAGAACCCGACGTCGTGGACCTGTGCGCGATGCTCAACCAGATGGGGGCGCAGATCAGCGGCGCCGGGTCGTCGACCATGACGATCACCGGCGTCGACCGCCTCTATCCCACCGAACACCGGGTGATCGGCGACCGGATCGTCGCTGCGACGTGGGGGATCGCCGCGGCGATGACCCGCGGCGACATCTCGGTGACCGGGGTCGACCCGCAGCATCTGCAGTTGGTCCTCCACAAACTTCACGACGCGGGCGCGACCGTCACCCAGGACGACAACGGATTCCGGGTGGTGCAGTACGAGCGGCCGAAGGCGGTCAACGTCGCGACTCTGCCTTTCCCCGGGTTCCCGACAGACCTACAACCGATGGCGATCGGGTTGGCGGCAATAGCCGACGGCACGTCGATGATCACCGAGAATGTCTTCGAGGCGCGGTTCCGGTTCGTCGAGGAGATGATCCGGCTGGGCGCCGATGCCCGCACCGACGGGCACCATGCGGTGGTGCGCGGGATTCCTCAGTTGTCGAGCGCTCCGGTGTGGTCGTCGGACATCCGGGCCGGTGCCGGTCTGGTGCTCGCCGGCCTCGTCGCCGACGGCGACACCGAGGTGCACGACGTGTTCCACATCGACCGCGGCTACCCGCTCTTCGTGGAGAACCTCAAGGGTCTGGGTGCCGAGATCGAGCGCGTGACGTCGTCGCCGGCGGGCTGAGCCGCTCGACTCGGACCTTTCCGGCCCTATGAGCAGGCGATTTTGGCAACGGCGCAACCTGTGCGTAAGCTAGCGGACATACCGAAGGCCCCCGGCCGAAAGGCCCGGGCGGAACCCGGTTGACTCCCTCGAAACCATGCAGTACAGTATCAGGGTTGCCTGCGTAGCGGGTGTGTTGTTTGAGAACTCAATAGTGTGTTTGGTGGTTTTTGTTTGTTGTTTTTGTTTTTGGCCATGCTTCTTTTTCCCGTTTAGGGGTGTGGTTGTTTTTGCCAGATTTTTGTCTGGTTGTGATCGGATTTTCCTGATTGCCTTTTTGAGGTTTTGTTTGGAGAGTTTGATTCTGGCTCAGGACGAACGCTGGCGGCGTGCTTAACACATGCAAGTCGAACGGAAAGGCCCTTCGGGGTGCTCGAGTGGCGAACGGGTGAGTAACACGTGGGTGATCTGCCCTGCACTTTGGGATAAGCCTGGGAAACTGGGTCTAATACCGAATACACCCTGCTGGTTGCATGACCTGGTGGGGGAAAGCTTTTGCGGTGTGGGATGGGCCCGCGGCCTATCAGCTTGTTGGTGAGGTTACGGCTCACCAAGGCGACGACGGGTAGCCGGCCTGAGAGGGTGATCGGCCACACTGGGACTGAGATACGGCCCAGACTCCTACGGGAGGCAGCAGTGGGGAATATTGCACAATGGGCGCAAGCCTGATGCAGCGACGCCGCGTGGGGGATGACGGCCTTCGGGTTGTAAACCTCTTTCAGTAGGGACGAAGCGTGAGTGACGGTACCTACAGAAGAAGGACCGGCCAACTACGTGCCAGCAGCCGCGGTAATACGTAGGGTCCGAGCGTTGTCCGGAATTACTGGGCGTAAAGAGCTCGTAGGTGGTTTGTCGCGTTGTTCGTGAAAACCGGGGGCTTAACCCTCGGCGTGCGGGCGATACGGGCAGACTTGAGTACTGCAGGGGAGACTGGAATTCCCGGTGGAATGTCTCTGGGGTGACGCTGGGACTGCGTGGGGAGCGAACAGGATTAGATACCCTGGTAGTCCACGCCGTAAACGGTGGGTACTAGGTGTGGGTTTCCTTCCTTGGGATCCGTGCCGTAGCTAACGCATTAACCCCGCCTGGGAGTACGGCCGCAAGGCTAAAACTCAAAGAAATTGACGGGGCCCGCACAAGCGGCGGAGCATGTGGATTAATTCGATGCAACGCGAAGAAACCTGGGTTTGACATGCGCAGGACGCCGGTAGAGATATCGGTTCCCTTGTGGCCTGTGTGCAGGTGGTGCATGGCTGTCGTCAGCTCGTGTCGTGAGATGTTGGGTTAAGTCCCGCAACGAGCGCAACCCTTGTCTCATGTTGCCAGCACGTGATGGTGGGGACTCGTGAGAGACTGCCGGGGTCAACTCGGAGGAAGGTGGGGATGACGTCAAGTCATCATGCCCCTTATGTCCAGGGCTTCACACATGCTACAATGGCCGGTACAAAGGGCTGCGATGCCGTGAGGTGGAGCGAATCCTTTCAAAGCCGGTCTCAGTTCGGATCGGGGTCTGCAACTCGACCCCGTGAAGTCGGAGTCGCTAGTAATCGCAGATCAGCAACGCTGCGGTGAATACGTTCCCGGGCCTTGTACACACCGCCCGTCACGTCATGAAAGTCGGTAACACCCGAAGCCGGTGGCCTAACCCTGTGTGGGAGGGAGCCGTCGAAGGTGGGATCGGCGATTGGGACGAAGTCGTAACAAGGTAGCCGTACCGGAAGGTGCGGCTGGATCACCTCCTTTCTAAGGAGCACCACGAGACTTGGACGCCGCCCACATCGTGTGGGGGTTCGGTGGTTTCGAGCGGTTCGTGATGATGGGCTTTGCCTGTAGTGGGTGGAGTTCGGGTGCGCAACAAACGTGTTCGGTCCGGCGGGAATCGGGTCGGCGAGGAGATTGCCAGACACACTGTTGGGTCCTGAGGCAACAGGCCTGCGGGCTCACTCCGATTATGGGGTGGGTGCCGGCTCTCGGAGTTGTTCGGGGGTTCTGGTTGCTGCCCTGCTTTGGTGGTGGGGTGTGGTGTTTGATTTGTGGATAGTGGTTGCGAGCATCTGGATGACGGCTTGCGCGGATGGGTTCGCTCCTCGATTGTGGGGTGGGTGTGTTGGTGTGGGTTGTTGTTCGGTGTAATGCAAATTTTTCTGATACCCGCATTCCCTGTTATGGGTGTGTGGGTGACTCATTTTTTGGTTTTGTGTTGTAAGTGTTTAAGGGCGCATGGTGGATGCCTTGGCATTGGGAGCCGATGAAGGACGTGGGAGGCTGCGATATGCCTCGGGGAGCTGCCAACCGAGCGTGGATCCGAGGATGTCCGAATGGGGAAACCCGGCACGAGTGATGTCGTGTCACCCGGCACTGAATACATAGGTGTCGGGGGGGAACGCGGGGAAGTGAAACATCTCAGTACCCGTAGGAAGAGAAAACAACAGTGATTCCGTGAGTAGTGGCGAGCGAAAGCGGAGGATGGCTAAACCGTGCACATGTGATACCCGGCAGGGGTTGTGTGTGTGGTGTTGTGGGGTGCGTCGATCTCAGATCTGCCGGTCTGGGCTGCAGTGAGAAAAGCTCGTGTTAGTCGAACTGGTTTGGGATGGCCGACCGTAGAGGGTGAGAGTCCCGTAGGTGAAAACATGTGCTCTGCAGTGATGTGTCCCCGAGTAGCAGCGGGCCCGTGGAATCTGCTGTGAATCTGCCGGGACCACCCGGTAAGCCTGAATACTTCCCAGTGACCGATAGCGGATGAGTACCGTGAGGGAATGGTGAAAAGTACCCCGGGAGGGGAGTGAAAGAGTACCTGAAACCGTGTGCCTACAATCCGTCAGAGCCTTCGTGTTAAAGCGTGGGGTGATGGCGTGCCTTTTGAAGAATGAGCCTGCGAGTCAGGGACATGTCGCGAGGTTAACCCGGGTGGGGTAGCCGTAGCGAAAGCGAGTCTGAATAGGGCGTATCACGTCAGTAGTGGCGTGTGTAGTGGTGTGTTCTGGACCCGAAGCGGAGTGATCTACCCATGGCCAGGGTGAAGCGACGGTAAGACGTCGTGGAGGCCCGAACCCACTTAGGTTGAAGACTGAGGGGATGAGCTGTGGGTAGGGGTGAAAGGCCAATCAAACTCCGTGATAGCTGGTTCTCCCCGAAATGCATTTAGGTGCAGCGTTGCATGCTTCTTGTTGGAGGTAGAGCTACTGGATGGCCGATGGGCCTCACAAGGTTACTGACGTCAGCCAAACTCCGAATGCCGACAAGTGAGAGTGTGGCAGTGAGACGGCGGGGGATAAGCTCCGTGCGTCGAGAGGGAAACAGCCCAGATCGCCGGCTAAGGCCCCTAAGCGTGTGCTAAGTGGAAAAGGATGTGCAGTCGCGAAGACAACCAGGAGGTTGGCTTAGAAGCAGCCACCCTTGAAAGAGTGCGTAATAGCTCACTGGTCAAGTGATTGTGCGCCGATAATGTAGCGGGGCTCAAGCACACCGCCGAAGCCGCGGCAATCAGATAGTTGTCTGGTTGGGTAGGGGAGCGTCCTGCATCCGGTGAAGCAGCCTAGTGATGGAGCTGTGGAGGGTGTGGGAGTGAGAATGCAGGCATGAGTAGCGATAAGGCAAGTGAGAACCTTGCCCGCCGAAAGACCAAGGGTTCCTGGGCCAGGCCAGTCCGCCCAGGGTGAGTCGGGACCTAAGGCGAGGCCGACAGGCGTAGTCGATGGACAACGGGTTGATATTCCCGTACCCGTGTGTGAGCGTCCCTGATGAATCAGCGGTACTCACCGCCCAAAACCGCTGTCACCGGCACCTTCGGGTGCGCGGGTCTGCGGGGCTGCGCGGGACCTTCGTTGGTAGTAGTCAAGCGATGGGGTGACGCAGGAAGGTAGCCGTACCAGTCAGTGGTTGTACTGGGGTAAGCCTGTAGGGAGAGGCCCAGGTAAATCCGGGTTTCACATGTCCTGAGAGGTGATGCATAGCCGATTGAGGCGAATTCGGTGATCCTATGCTGCCAAGAAAAGCCTCTAGCGAGTGCGCACACGGCCCGTACCCCAAACCGACACAGGTGGTCAGGTAGAGAATACCAAGGCGTACGAGTGAACTATGGTTAAGGAACTCGGCAAAATGCCCCCGTAACTTCGGGAGAAGGGGGACCCACATGGCGTGACAGGCCTTCGCGGTCTGGAGCGTGAGTGGGTGGCACAAACCAGTGAGAAGCGACTGTTTACTAAAACACAGGTCCGTGCGAAGTCGCAAGACGATGTATACGGACTGACGCCTGCCGGTGCTGGAAGGTTAAGAGGACCGGTTAACCCTTCGGGGTGAAGCTGAGAATTTAAGCCCCAGTAAACGGCGGTGGTAACTATAACCATCCTAAGGTAGCGAAATTCCTTGTCGGGTAAGTTCCGACCTGCACGAATGGCGTAACGACTTCTCAACTGTCTCAACCATAGACTCGGCGAAATTGCATTACGAGTAAAGATGCTCGTTACGCGCGGCAGGACGAAAAGACCCCGGGACCTTCACTACAACTTGGTATTGGAGTTCGGTTCGGTTTGTGTAGGATAGGTGGGAGACTGTGAAGCAGCCACGCCAGTGGTTGTGGAGTCGTTGTTGAAATACCACTCTGATCGTATTGGGCTTCTAACTTCGAACCGTATATCCGGTTCAGGGACAGTGCCTGGTGGGTAGTTTAACTGGGGCGGTTGCCTCCTAAAATGTAACGGAGGCGCCCAAAGGTTCCCTCAACCTGGACGGCAATCAGGTGTTGAGTGTAAGTGCACAAGGGAGCTTGACTGCGAGACGTACATGTCGAGCAGGGACGAAAGTCGGGACTAGTGATCCGGCACCTCTGAGTGGAAGGGGTGTCGCTCAACGGATAAAAGGTACCCCGGGGATAACAGGCTGATCTTCCCCAAGAGTCCATATCGACGGGATGGTTTGGCACCTCGATGTCGGCTCGTCGCATCCTGGGGCTGGAGCAGGTCCCAAGGGTTGGGCTGTTCGCCCATTAAAGCGGCACGCGAGCTGGGTTTAGAACGTCGTGAGACAGTTCGGTCTCTATCCGCCGCGCGCGTCAGAAGCTTGAGGAAATCTGTCCCTAGTACGAGAGGACCGGGACGGACGAACCTCTGGTACACCAGTTGTCCCACCAGGGGCACCGCTGGATAGCCACGTTCGGACAGGATAACCGCTGAAAGCATCTAAGCGGGAAACCCCCTCCAAGACCAGGCTTCTCACCCATCAAGTGGGATAAGGCCCCCCGCAGACCACGGGATCGATAGACCAGACCTACAAGCACAGCAATGTGTGCAGGGAACTGGCACTAACCGGCCGAAAACTTACACACAAAAATGTGTTGGTATTTCACGCCTCGCAACCACACCACACCAAAATCAACCACAACTGCACACCCCACCACCAAAAAACACTTCCCCCACCACACCGTGGGGGCACTTGAAAACAAGTGAAAATAGAGTTACGGCGGTCCATAGCGGCAGGGAAACGCCCGGTCCCATCCCGAACCCGGAAGCTAAGCCTGCCAGCGCCGATGATACTGCCCACCCGGGCGGAAAAGTAGGACACCGCCGAACACCCTTCACACCTCGGCCCTCCAACCACAAACGGAGGGCCGAGGTTTTTTCGTCTGTGGACTTTCAGCGATCAATCGAATAGCGCAGGAATGGCCGAATGGGGACGCGGCATGGTGCCGACCGGGTTATGGCTGTTGGCGTACCCGGCGGCGCGGAATGCGCCAGGTTGCATCGATCTGCTCGCCTGACCGTGCCTTTCCCTAGACTCGTCGGCATGAGCGGCGGCACGGGGCAGGCGGTTTCGGAGGGTCTCCTGAAGATCGAGGACTGCCTGGACGACGAGGGCAACATCGTCCTGCCGCCCGGTGTCACGCTCATCTCCCTCATCGACCGCAACGTCGCCGCCGTCGGTGACGCCGTGGCGTACCGCTACCTCGACCACACCGGCGTCGACCACACCGGCGCCGACGACGTGCGCGTCACCGAACTCACCTGGACCGACCTGGGTGTGCGGTTACGGGCGATCGGTGCGCGGCTACAGCAGCTCACCTCCCGCGGCGACCGGGTGGCGATCCTCGCCCCGCAAGGCCTCGACTACATCAGCGGCTTCTTCGCCGCCATCAAAGCCGGTGCCATCGCGGTGCCGCTGTTCGCCCCCGAACTGCAGGGCCACGCCGAACGGCTGTACACCGTGCTCGACGACGCCCGACCGACCGTCGTGCTCACGATTACCGCTGCGGCCGGCGCTGTCGAGGACTTCCTCGGCGATCTGGTCGACCGCCCACGGCCGCACGTCGTGCTGATCGACGAGATTCCCGATGCCGCCGGGGATGCCTTCGAGGAAGCCACGATCGACGTCGACGACGTCTCGCACCTGCAGTACACCTCCGGTGCGACCAGGCCCCCGGTCGGCGTCGAGATCACCCACCGGGCGGTCGGCACGAACCTGCTCCAGATGATCCTGTCGATCGACCTACTCGACCGGAATACCCACGGTGTCAGCTGGTTGCCGCTGTTCCACGACATGGGACTGTCGATGATCGGGTTCCCGGCCGTCTACGGCGGCCACTCGACGCTGATGTCGCCGACGGCCTTCCTGCGACGTCCTCAGCGATGGATCCGCGCGCTGGCCGACGGATCCCGGCACGGCCGCGTCGTCACTGCCGCGCCCAACTTCGCCTACGAATGGACCGCCCAGCGCGGGCTGCCCGAGGCCGGTGAGGACATCGATCTGGGCAACGTCGTCCTGATCATCGGCTCGGAACCGGTCAGCTGGGAAGCCATCGACGCCTTCTCCGCTGCATTCGCCCCGTACGGACTGCCGTCGACGGCCTTCGAACCGTCCTACGGGATCGCCGAGGCGACGCTGTTCGTCGCCACGATCGCCCCGGACGCGGAACCGTCGGCGGTGTACTTCGATCGCGGGCAGCTTGCCGTCGGGCGGGCGGTCCCCGTCACCGCCGACGCGCCGAGCGCGGTGGCGCAGGTGTCGTGCGGTCAGATCGCACGCAGCCAGTGGGCGGTGATCGTCGACGCCGAGTCGGGTGAGGAGCTACCCGACGGGCACATCGGTGAGATCTGGCTGCACGGCGAGAACATCGGCCGCGGGTACTGGGGCCGCCCCGACGAGACACGCGAAACCTTCCGTGCCGCACTGATACCCATAGTCGGTGGTCACGCCGACGGTGTACCGGAAAACGGTCGCTGGCTTCGCACCGGCGACCTCGGCACCTATCTCGACGGCGAGCTCTACGTCACCGGCCGCCTCGCGGATCTGGTGGTGATCGACGGGCGACAGCACTACCCGCAGGACATCGAGACCACCACGGCAGAGGCCACGTCGTTGGTCCGCCGCGGCCACGCCACGGCGTTCACCGTGCCCGACGAGCAGTTGGTGATCATCGCCGAGCGAGCCTCCGGAACGCGACGCGCCGACCCGGCGCGGGGAGTGGACGCGATCCGCGCCGCCGTGCTGCAGCGCCATGGCATCGACGTCGCCGACGTGCGTTTCGTCCCGGCCGGCGCGATCCCGCGCACCACGAGCGGCAAGCTCGCCCGACGGGCATGCCGCGCCGAATACCTCGACGGAACGTTGCGCGGCGCCTGAGGGTCAGGCCGGCAGGGCCAGCCGGGTCGGCTGGCCGTGGCCGCGCAAAGTCACCGTGCCGCCCAGCGTCCAGTGCGAGCGCTCGGAGTCGGTAGCGGCCTCGACGGCGTCGGAGGCGGCGAGGAGTCTGTTGGGCGCCGATTTCGCGAGTTCGCACAGCCGGGACGCCTCGTTGACCGGTTCCCCGATGACGGTGTACTCGAAGCGCTCTTTCGCGCCGACGTTGCCCGCGACCACCGTGCCGGCCGCCACACCGATGCCTGCCTGACATTCGGGGACCTCGTCGGCCAGGCGCCTGGCGATGGCCCGGGCCGCCGACAACGCCTCGTCCTCGGCGTTGTCGAGCGCGACCGGGGCGCCGAACACGGCCAGCACCGCATCGCCTTCGAACTTGTTGACCAGGCCGTGGTGGCGATCCACCTCGTCGACGATCACGGCGAAGAACCGATTGAGCAGTTCGACGATCTCCGTCGCGGGGCGACTGGTGACCATCTGAGTCGAGCCGATGATGTCGACGAAAACCACTGCGGCGTGGCGCTCTTCGCCGCCGAGCTCAATCTGCTCCTTCTCGGCCGCCAGAGCGACCTCACGGCCGACGTGGCGGCCGAAAAGGTCACGCACCCGTTCCCGTTCGCGCAATCCCTCGACCATCTTATTGAATCCCCGCTGCAGCTCACCGAGCTCGGTGCCGTCGAAAACGACCAACTGACAGTCGAGGTCGCCACGTTCGACGTTCTTCAGTGCCGCGCGCACCACCCGCACCGGTGTCGCGATCAGCCAGGACAGCAGCCACATCAGGATCAGCCCGAAGAGCAGTGCCACCATGGCGATGATCATCACGGCGACACCCAACTGTGTTGCGCTCAGATTCTGCATCGAGAGCGAGAACAACGCGAGAAGGAGGATGCCGAGCACGGGGACGCCGGAGCTGAGCAGCCAGACCGTCATGGTGCGGCCCATGACGCCGTGTGCGAACCGGCGTGGCGGGCGGCCGGCTTCGAGCGCCTGGGCGGCGATCGGCCGCAGCGAGAATTCGGTGATGAGATAGCAGGCGGTGGCCACCACGATGCCGGGGAATCCGACCCCGAACAAGAACCGGGGGACGAAGGCCGGATTCTGCAGGCCGTACAGCAACGTCAGCAGCGCGGTACCCAAGCCCCAGAACAGAAGCAGCATCTTCGCCACCTGCCACGGCGCCCGGAACACGTTGTACTGGTCGGTGCGGGTGGGAGTGCGCTCTTCGATGGCCCATCGCAACGAGCGGACCGTATGTGAGGTGATCCAGGCCGTGCCGAAGAGCAACGCGACCACCATGTAGGCGGGCACCACGCCCCAGGTCAACCATGCCGGCGCGTCGGAGAAGACGCTCGGCACCGGTATGGCCACGGCGTTGAGGAGCAGCGACACCCCGATGCCCAAGATGTTGGTGAGCAGGACGAAGAAGGTGAGGATCGCCTGGATCCGAACGCGTCGGCGACGCTGATCTTCTTCGGGCTTGCCCAACAGCCAGGAGCCGTAGTCAGGAGTGTCCGGCAGCCGCCCGCTCTGCCGGGTCACCTTCTCCAGGAGCAGGCCGAGTCGTTGTGGAACGCTCTTCTTGGCGGTTGTCGTCGCGTCCATTGTGACGCCAGCCTAATTTGCGCGGGTCCGCGAACCCTAATGTTGTGCGGGTGCGTCTCGTCATCGCCCAGTGCACGGTCGACTACATCGGTCGGCTGACCGCCCATCTGCCCTCTGCACGCCGACTGCTGCTGTTCAAGGCCGACGGCTCGGTCAGCGTGCACGCCGACGACCGCGCCTACAAGCCGCTGAACTGGATGAGCCCGCCGTGCTGGCTCAAGGAGGAGACCGGCGACGCGCACCCGGTGTGGGTGGTCCAGAACAAGGCCGGTGAACAGCTGCGTATCACCGTCGAGCAGGTCGAGCACGACTCCAGCCACCAGCTCGGCGTGGACCCCGGCCTGGTCAAGGACGGTGTCGAGGCTCATCTGCAGAAGCTGTTGGCCGAGCATGTCGAACTGCTCGGCGCCGGGTACACGCTGGTGCGCCGCGAGTACATGACCGCGATCGGGCCGGTGGACCTGCTGTGCCGTGACGGGGCCGGGCTCTCGGTGGCCGTGGAGATCAAGCGACGCGGCGACATTGACGGGGTCGAACAGCTCACCCGTTATCTGGAACTGCTCAACCGGGACAGCGTGCTTGCGCCGGTGTCGGGTGTGTTCGCCGCACAACAGATCAAGCCGCAGGCGCGCACGCTGGCGACCGACCGTGGGATTCGTTGCCTGATACTCGATTACGACCAGATGCGGGGTATGGGCAGCGACGACTACCGGCTGTTCTGAAGCACTAGACTGCCCACATGCCCAGGCGTCGCCCTCCGCCGCGCCGGTCGCGTCCGCTGCCTCCGGTGTTCACCGAGCGGCGCGTCGAGGCGGGTCCCGACGGTGACGACTACGAGGTGCGTCCGGTGGCCGGTTCGCGTGCCACCAAGATCTACCGGTGCCCGGGCTGTGACCACCAGGTCCGGCCGGGCACAGCACATCTGGTGGTCTGGCCGGCAGACGCGGGGGAGGCGGCGGTCGAGGACCGCCGGCACTGGCACACGCCGTGCTGGACGCACCGGGCCACGCGAGGCCCGACGCGCAGATGGTCTTAGTGCGTCAGTGCTCGGCCGCGGGCTCGACGAGCTCGATGAGCACGCCGCCGCCGTCCTTGGGGTGGATGAAGTTGATCCGGGAGTTCGCGGTGCCGCGGCGGGGCTCGTCGTAGACGAGCCGCACACCCTGCTCGCGCAGACGCTCGCTGAGTTCGTCGAGGTCGCTGACGCGGTACGCGAACTGCTGCAGGCCGGGGCCGCGCTTGTCGAGGAACTTGGCGATCGTCGAGGAGTCGTCGATCGGCGACATCAACTGGACCTGGGTGCTGCCGACCGCGGCACCCCGCACCGACAGCATCGCCTCGCGGATGCCCTGCTCCTCGTTGACCTCTTCGTGCACCACGATCATGCCGAGGTGGTCGTGGTACCACCTGATCGCATCGTCCAGATCGGGCACCGCGATCCCGACGTGATCGATCGCGGTCACCAGGGTGGCGGCCCGTACTGGACGGGCGTCAATCTGCTCGGCAGTCATATCAAAAAGGTAACCTAACGGCATCGGTTCCGAACATCTCAAGTCCGCTGTATAGCCTCATCGGAACCGCCTGAAACCCGCTTGGAGGTAGTGATGACGACGTCGGTGATCGTTGCTGGAGCCAGGACGCCAGTAGGCAAGTTGATGGGTTCGCTGAAGGACTTCTCGGGCAGCGAGCTGGGGGCGATCGCGATCAAGGCCGCCCTGGAGAAGGCCGGGGTGGCGCCCTCGGCGGTGGAGTACGTGATCATGGGTCAGGTGCTCACCGCCGGCGCCGGGCAGATGCCGGCCCGCCAGTCCGCAGTGGCCGCGGGCATCCCGTGGGATGTCCCGGCACTGACCATCAACAAGATGTGCCTGTCGGGTGTCGACGCCATCGCGCTGGCCGACCAGCTGATCCGCGCTGGTGAATTCGACGTCGTGGTGGCCGGCGGTCAGGAGTCGATGAGCCAGGCGCCGCACCTGCTGACCAACAGCCGCTCGGGCTACAAGTACGGCGACGTGACCGCGATCGACCACATGGCCTACGACGGCCTGCACGACGTGTTCACCGACCAGCCGATGGGTGCGCTCACCGAGCAACGCAACGACGTCGACCAGTTCACTCGCACCCAGCAGGACGAGTACGCCGCCCAGTCCCATCAGCGCGCCGCCGCGGCGTGGAAGGACGGGGTGTTCGCCGACGAGGTGGTGGCGGTGACGATTCCGCAGCGCAAGGGTGATCCGCTGGAGTTCAACGAGGACGAGGGCATCCGCGCCAACACCACGGCCGAATCGCTGGCCGGGTTGAAGCCGGCGTTCCGCAAGGACGGCACGATCACCGCGGGTTCGGCATCCCAGATCTCCGACGGCGCCTGCGCAGTGGTGGTGATGAACAAGGCCAAGGCCGAGGAGCTGGGCCTGACCTGGCTGGCGGAGATTGGCGCGCACGGTGTGGTCGCCGGGCCGGACTCCACCCTGCAGTCCCAGCCGGCCAACGCGGTGAAAAAGGCGATCGCCAAGGAAGGCATCACCGCCGACCAGCTCGACGTGATCGAACTCAACGAGGCCTTCGCTGCGGTGGCTCTCGCCTCCACCCGGGAGCTCGGCGTCGATCCCGACAAGGTCAACACGAACGGCGGCGCGATCGCGATCGGCCATCCGATCGGCATGTCGGGTGCCCGCATCACGCTGCACGCGGCGCTCGAACTGGCCCGCAAGGGCTCCGGCTACGCGGTTGCCGCGCTGTGCGGTGCGGGGGGCCAAGGCGACGCGCTGATCCTGCGGCGGCCCTGAGGCGTCGGCGGCCGACGTCTACGACGGCTTGTAGTAATCGCCGCCGGCGTAGGGCACAATGGCGGTCATGTCTGGTGCTTTCGATCTGCGCAATGCTGCCGGCTGGCTCCGGCTCGTCGGGCTGCTTGAAGCGGTGAGCTGGGTGGGACTGCTGGTGGGGATGTACTTCAAGTACCTCGGCAGCCCTAGCACCGAGATCGGGGTCAAGATTTTCGGACCCGTCCACGGCGGCGTGTTCGTCGCCTTCCTCGTGGCCGCTGTCGTCGCCGGCTTCACGCTCAAGTGGCGGGCGGGGACATGGTTGCCGGCTGGTGTGGCGAGCATCGTCCCGCTGGGCACTGTGATCTTCCTCATATGGGCTGATCGCACGGGCCGGATGGGAGGCGACGCCGTCTCCGCGCTGGGTCGGCCAGGCCGCCCGGCACCTGAAACGACGTGACAGACTTGCAGGCGTGACACGTCCACGACCTTCCATCGGGCCGGCACTGGCCGGTGCGGTTGATCTGTCCGCGCTCAAGCAACGTCCCGCCGCCGAAGCGGGCGGGCCTGCCTCAGCAGGCGGCCCCGGTGTCGAGATCACCGAGGCGAACCTCGAAGCCGAGGTACTGACCCATTCCGGTCAGGTTCCCGTGGTGGTGCTGCTGTGGTCTCCGCGCAGCGACTCCAGCGTGGCACTGGGGCAGACGCTCGCCGGACTGGCCAACGCCGACGCGGGGAAGTGGTCGCTGGCGACGGTCAACGTCGACACCACCCCGCGGGTGGCGCAGATGTTCGGAGTGCAGGCGGTGCCCACGGTGGTCGCGCTCGCCGGAGGCCAACCCATCTCGAGTTTCGAGGGCTCGCAGCCGCCCGATCAACTGCGGCGCTGGATCGACTCGCTCCTGGCGGCCACTGCCGGAAAACTCTCCGGATCGGGAGACCCCGGCCAGCCCGAGCAGGTCGACCCCGAGGTCGCGCAGGCGCGCGCGCTCCTCGACAACGGTGACTTCGGCGCCGCGCTGAACGCCTACCAGGCGATTCTCGATGCGCAGCCGAATCACGCCGAGGCCAAGGGAGCGGTCCGGCAGATCGCGTTCCTGCAGCGCGCGACGGCGCAGCGTCCCGACGCGGTGACCATCGCCGACGCCGCGCCGGCCGACATCGACGCCGCCTTCGCCGCCGCGGACGTCGAGATCCTGCAGCAGCAGGTCGAGGCGGCCTTCGACCGGTTGATCGCTCTGGTCAAACGCACCGCCGGCGACGACCGCACGAGGGTGCGGACTCGGCTCATCGAGCTGTTCGAGCTCTTCGACCCTGCCGACCCCGAGGTGATCGCGGGCCGCCGCAAGCTCGCCAACGCCCTGTACTGAGCTCGGCCGACTCGGCCCGTCTCGGAAAGGGGCGCGGCCGTCGCCCTGTCAATGACTTCGTGCCAACGAGATGGTGTCGGTGCCCGTCAGGACAGCGGCGGCGCGGTCGCCGGGCCTTGGACGACGGGCGCCTCTGCGGAGACCGGTTCGAACCACAACGCGGACAGCGGCGGGAGCACCATCACCGCGGAGGCCGGCCGGCCGTGCCAGGGCTCGTCGGTGGCCTCCACGGCCCCGTAGTTGCCGATTCCGGCACCGTCGTAGTCGGATGCGTCGGTGTTGAGCACCTCACGCCACGTGCCCGCGTGCGGCAGACCCAACCGGTACTGGCTGTGCTCGGCACCGGAGAAGTTGAACACGCATGCCAGCACCGAACCGTCGTCGCCGTAGCGCAAGAAGCTCAGCACGTTGTTGGCCGAGTCGTTGGCGTCGATCCACGAGTAGCCCTCGGGGCTGGTGTCGTGTGACCACAACGCACGACGGCTCGTGTAGATGCGGTTCATGTCGGAGACCATCCGCAGGATGCCGCCCGAGTAGCTGTTCTCGTCGAGCTGGTACCAGTCGACGCCGCGTTCTTCCGACCATTCGGCGCGCTGGCCGAACTCCTGGCCCTGGAACAGCAGCTGCTTACCGGGGTGGGCCCACTGGTAGGCGAGCAGCTGCCGTACGCCTGCAGCCTTGCGGTGGTCGTCGCCGGGCATCCGTCCCCACAGCGTGCCCTTGCCGTGGACGACCTCGTCGTGACTGATCGGCAGCACGTAGTTCTCGCTGAACGCGTACAGCATCGAGAACGTCATCTCGTGGTGGTGGTAGCTGCGGTGGATGGGGTCGCGGCCGATGAACGCCAAGGTGTCGTTCATCCAGCCCATGTTCCACTTCATCGAGAAGCCGAGCCCGCCCAGATTGGTCGGACGGGTCACGCCGGGCCACGACGTCGACTCCTCGGCGACCGTGACGATGCCCGGGCTGGCCTTGTGCACGGTGGCGTTCATCTCCTGCAGGAACTGCACCGCCTCGAGGTTCTCGCGGCCGCCGTAGATGTTCGGCGTCCAGCCGCCCTCCGGCCGCGAGTAGTCCAGGTAGAGCATCGAGGCGACGGCGTCCACGCGCAGCCCGTCGACGTGGAACTCCTGCAGCCAGTACAGCGCGTTGGCGACGAGGAAGTTGCGCACCTCGGCCCGGCCGAAGTCGAAGACATATGTGCCCCAGTCCAGCTGCTCGCCGCGGCGGGGGTCGGCGTGTTCGTAGAGCGCGGTGCCGTCGAACCGGCCCAGCGCCCATGCGTCCTTAGGGAAGTGCGCGGGCACCCAGTCGACGATCACTCCGATCCCGGCCTGGTGCAGTCGGTCGACGAGATAGCGCAAATCGTCGGGCGTGCCCAGGCGTGACGTCGGTGCGTAATACGACGTGACCTGGTAGCCCCACGAACCGCCGAACGGGTGCTCAGCCACGGGCAGCAACTCGACGTGGGTGAACCCGTGCTCGACGACGTACGCGGTCAGCTGGTCGGCCAGCTCCACGTAGGACAGACCCGGCCGCCACGACATCAGGTGCACCTCGAGGGTGCTCATCGGCTCAGACACGGGGTTCTGGGCGGCGCGCCGGGCCATCCACGCGTCGTCGCCCCACCTATAGGTGCTCGTGGTTACCCGGGACGCGGTCTGCGGCGGCACCTCGGTCGCGAAGGCCATGGGATCGGCACGCTCGCTCACCACGCCGTCGGCGCCGTGGATGCGGAACTTGTAGAGCCCGTCGACCGGGAAGTCGGGCCAGAACAGCTCCCACACACCCGTCGAGCCGAGCACGCGCAGTTGCGCCTCGTTGCCCTCCCAGTGGTTGAAGTCGCCGATCAGCTGAACTCCCTTGGCGTTGGGTGCCCACACCGCGAAGGACACACCTTCGACGACCCCGTCGGGGGTGGTGAAGCTGCGCGGGTGGGCGCCCAGCGCCTCCCACAACCGTTCGTGGCGACCCTCGGAGAACAGGTGCAGGTCCATCTCGCCCAGCGTGGGCAGGAACCGATAGGCGTCGGCGGTGTGGTGGATGTGCGGCTGGTCGCCGCCGTGGTCGTAGCTGACCTCGAGGCGGTAGTCGATCAGGCCGGTGAACGGCAGGGTGACGGCGAACACGCCCGCCTCGAGGTGGGTGAACACATGTCGTTCACCGCCGACGACGGCCGCGACCTCGGTCGCGTGCGGGCGGTACGCCCGGATCACGGTGTGGTCGTCGTACTCGTGCGCCCCGAGAATCGAGTGTGGGTCGTGGTGCTCGCCGGCGAGCAGCCGATTGAGGTCGGCGGTGTGCGGCCGCAGGTGCGGGCTCGTGATGGTGGTCTCGTCGGTCAGTCGCTTTGTCTTGGCCATGCGTGTGTTCACTCCCTACGCAGTAGGTTGAGGCGTTGGTCGGCGGGCACCTGCGGCATGTTGAGCACGTGCGCCACCGCCCTGGCGGGCTCGATTCGCACGTAGTTCGACTCGCCCCACTGGTATTCCTCTCCGGTGATCTCGTCGCGCACCCAGAACCTGTCGTAAGGCTCCATTCCCAATGCGGCCATGTCCAACCACAGTGTGGCCTCCTCGGGCCCGAACGGGTTGAGCGTCACCACGACGAGGAGCTGGTCACCGGTGACCGGGTCGAACTTGCTGTAAGCCAGGATGGCGTCGTTGTCGGGGTAGTGGAATGTGATGGTCCGCAGTTGGTGCAACGCCGGGTGCACCCGCCGGATCTCGTTGAGGCGGGTGATGAACGGTTCGAGCGACTCGCCGTCGGCCAGGGCGGCGTCGAAGTCGCGAGGACGCAGCTCGTACTTCTCCGAGTTGAGGTACTCCTCGCTGCCTTCCCGCACCGGGAGGTGTTCGAACAGCTCGTAACCGGAGTACACACCCCACACCGAACTCATCGTCGACGCCAACACGGCGCGGATCGCGAACATGCCGGGGCCGCCGTGCTGCAGGCTCTCGTGCAGGATGTCCGGGGTGTTGACGAAAAGGTTGGGCCGCGCGTAATCGGCGTGCTCGGCGATCTGTTCGCCGAACTCGGTCAACTCGCTCTTCGATGTGCGCCACGTGAAGTACGTATAGGACTGCGTGTAACCCAGCTTCGCCAGACCGTACAAGCGGGCCGGCCGGGTGAACGCCTCGGCCAGGAAAAGCACGTCCGGGTCCTCGTTCTTGATCTCCCCGATCAGCCAGGCCCAGAAGTTGGGGGGCTTGGTGTGCGGGTTGTCGACGCGAAACACCTTGACGCCGTGGGATATCCAGAAACGGACCACCCGCAGCACCTCCAGGTACAACCCGACCGGGTCGTTGTCGAAGTTCAGCGGGTAGATGTCCTGGTACTTCTTCGGCGGGTTCTCCGCGTAGGCGATGGTGCCGTCGGGCAGCACGGTGAACCACTCCGGATGCTCACGTGCCCACGGATGGTCCGGCGCGCACTGCAGCGCCAGATCGAGTGCCACCTCGAGTCCCTGGTCGCGGGCGGCCGCGACGAACTCGTCGAAGTCCTCTATGGTGCCGAGCTCGGGATGCACCGCGTCATGGCCGCCCTCGTCGCTGCCGATCGCCCACGGGGATCCCACGTCGTTGGGTCCGGCGGTCACGCTGTTGTTGGGGCCCTTGCGGTGTACCTTGCCGATCGGGTGGATCGGCGGGAGGTACACCACGTCGAAGCCCATCCTGGCGACCCGGGGGAGCGCCTTGGTGGCGGTGGCGAACGTGCCGTGCACGGGATGGCCCTGGCTGTCCCACCCGCCGGTGGAGCGGGGGAAGAACTCGTACCAGGACCCGAAGCGGGCCAGTGGCCGGTCCACCCAGACGCCGTATTGGTCACCGCGCGTGACGAATTCGCGCAGCGGATACTGATCGAGCAGTCCCGTCACGTCAGTCGCCAGCGCGGCACCCGCGCGGTAGAACGGATCACCGGGTTCGCGCAGTCGTTCGGCGGCCTGCACCAGGGGGTAGCGGTCCTGCCGGGGGACGCCGGTGGCGGCACGCTCCAAGAGGCGTGCCCCCACGAGCAGATCGTTGTTCAGTTCCGACTCGCTTTGGCCGGCGTCGAGTTTCACCGTGACGTTGTGGCGCCACGTGGCGATCGGGTCGCCCCAGCCGTCGACCCGGTAGGTCCACAACCCGACGGTCTCGGGCACGAATTGGCCGTGGAAGACGTCGGGTGTACGGCCCTGGCTCATCGGCAACGCCTGCGGTTTGATCCGCGGCGAGGGGTTGACGACTTCTTGGATCTGGACCGCTTCGGTAGCGCTCACCCGGCCCACCGGAGCGTCGGCGAGTTCGGGATACGACGTGCCGTGATAGCGCACCACCAGCGTCGCGGAGACCGCGTCGTGGCCCTCGCGCCACACGGTGGCGCTCACCGGCACCACCTCGCCCACCACCGCTTTGGCCGGGTACCTGCCGCCGGATACCACGGGCGCGACGTCGTCGATTCCGATACGGCCGGCCACCACAACTCCTCTTGAATCGGCGCGACCACCCGCGTCGTCGGGGTGGCCGCTTTAGTCGGTTATGCCTCGGTCGGTTCTCGATGCACCTTCTGGGCGCCCTATACCCACCGTAGTGCGCGGCCCAACCCGAAGCAGGCCGAGCAATCGGCGAGACGCTGCGCGCTTCGGAGAAGTCAGTAAGGTAAAGCCACGTGAAAGCCCTGCGCAGGTTCACTGTCCAAGCCCACCTTCCCGACCGGCTTGCCGCGCTCGAGCGGCTCTCGGTCAACCTCCGCTGGTCATGGGACAAACCGACCCAGGATCTGTTCGCCGACATCGACCCGAGACTGTGGCAGCAGATCGGCCGCGACCCGGTCGCGCTGCTCGGCGGCGTGAGGCCGGGCCGGCTCGACGAACTGGCCGGCGACGAATCCTTCGTCCGCCGCCTCGACGGGCTGGCCGCCGATCTCGACGACTACCTGAGCCGGCCGCTGTGGTACCAGCAGCAGCTCCAACAGGGTGAGGTGCTGCCCAACGGCATCGCGTACTTTTCGATGGAGTTCGGCGTCGCGGAGGTGCTGCCGAACTACTCCGGCGGCCTCGGCATCCTCGCCGGCGACCACCTCAAGTCGGCATCCGACCTCGGCCTGCCGCTGATCGCTGTCGGGTTGTACTACCGGTCGGGCTACTTCCGGCAGTCGTTGACCGCCGACGGCTGGCAGCACGAGAACTACCCTTCGCTGGATCCGCAGGGGCTCCCGCTGCGGCTGCTGGCCGACGCCGACGACAACCAGGTCCTCATCGAACTCGCCTTGCCCGACGACGCGATGCTGCGTGCGCGGGTGTGGGTGGCGCAGGTCGGTCGGATCCCGTTGCTGCTGCTCGACTCCGACATCCCCGAGAACGACCACGAACTGCGCGGCGTGACCGACCGCCTCTACGGCGGTGACCAGGAGCACCGGATCAAACAGGAACTCCTCGCCGGTATCGGCGGTGTCCGGGCGATTCGTGCGTTCACCGAGGTTGAGGGGCTGCCCTCCCCTGAGGTGTTCCACATGAACGAGGGCCACGCCGGCTTCCTCGGCGTGGAGCGCATCGGCGAATTGATCGACGCCGGACTGGATTTCGACACCGCGCTGGCCGTCGTGCGGTCCTCGACGGTGTTCACCACGCACACCCCGGTGCCCGCGGGTATCGACCGGTTCCCGGTGGAGATGATCAAGCGGTACCTCGGCGGCTCCCGCCTCCTGCCGGGCGTGCCGCTGGATCGGATCGTGGGGCTCGGCGCCGAGGACGATCCCTCGAAGTTCAACATGGCCCACATGGGTCTGCGGTTGGCCCAGCGCGCCAACGGCGTCTCACTGCTGCATGGCCGGGTCAGCCGTGAGATGTTCAACGAGCTGTGGCCGGGGTTCGACGCGAACGAGGTGCCGATCGGCTCGATCACCAATGGTGTGCACGCGCCCACCTGGGCGGCACCGCAGTGGCTGGAGCTGAGTCGCGAACTGCTCGGCAGTCAGGATCTCGGGATGTTGCGCGAGACCGACACCTGGGAGCTTTTCCGAGAGGTGGACCCGGGCCACCTGTGGTGGATCCGCTCGCAACTGCGTCGGGCGCTGGTCGAGGACGTCCGCGCACGGCTGCGCCGGTCATGGCTTGAGCGCGGCGCTGCAGAGGCGGAATTGGGTTGGGTGCCAACGGCATTCGACCCGGACGTGCTGACGATCGGGTTCGCGCGCCGGGTGCCCACCTACAAACGGCTGACGCTGATGCTGCGTGATCCGGCCCGGCTGGAGAGGCTGCTGCTCGACAAGGAGCGGCCGGTGCAGCTGATCGTGGCGGGTAAGTCGCACCCTGCCGACGACGGCGGCAAGGCGCTCATCCAGCAGGTCGTGCGGTTCGCGGACCGCCATGAGGTGCGCCACCGCATCGCGTTCCTGCCGGACTACGACATGTCGATGGCGCGGCAGCTGTACTACGGCTGTGACGTCTGGCTCAACAATCCGCTGCGGCCGCTGGAGGCGTGCGGCACCTCCGGCATGAAGAGCGCGCTCAACGGCGGGCTGAACCTGTCGATCCGCGACGGTTGGTGGGACGAGTGGTTCGACGGCGAGAACGGGTGGGAGATCCCGACCGCCGACGGTCTGGCCGACGAGACCCGGCGCGACGACCTGGAGGCCGCCGCGCTCTACGACCTCGTCGAACAGTCGGTCGCCCCGAAGTTCTACGAGCGCGACGAACACGGCGTCCCGCTCCGCTGGGTGGAGATGGTCCGCCACACACTCAAGGTCCTCGGCCCGAAGGTGCTGGCGTCCCGGATGGTCCGCGACTACACCGAGAAGTACTACGCGCCGGCCGCACAGTCGCTGCGGCGCACCGTCGAGGACGCCGACGGGGTGACGTTCGGTGCGGCGAGCGCGCTGGCCGACTACCGGCGTCGGGTGCAGCAGGCGTGGCCGAAGGTCGAGGTCACCGACGTGGACAGCTCCGGGCTTCCCGACACTCCGCTGATCAACTCCGAGTTGACGCTGACCGCGACGGTGTCGCTGGCCGGTCTGCGACCCGACGAGGTGTCGGTGCAGGCGGTCCTGGGCCGCGTCGATGCGAGCGACACGTTGCTCGATCCGGTGACGGTGCCGATGGAGTACGCCGGCACCGCCGACGACGGCCGGGAAATTTACTCGACGACGACACCGCTGCCGGTCGCCGGGCCCGTCGGCTACACCGTGCGGGTGCTGCCACACCATCGGCTACTGGCCGGCGACAACGAACTCGGCCTCGTCGCGCTGGCGTGAGCATCCTGACCCACGAGAGGCGAGATGTCCGAAGCGGTGTCGGCGTGATCCGGCACCACCAAGGTCGTCTGATGGTGATCTGACGCTCACGGGAAGCGGATCAGACACCGCTGTTCGTCGCCGAGGACCCCGACCCGGAACGCGTCGATCCGGGAGAAACCGGACGGCACCGAATCGCCGTTGACATCACTGGCCGCCAGCCCGTTGGACAGGATTCCCGACACCGCCTCGTCGAGGTCGCCCGCCGTCAACGCGATGGTGCTGCCGTCCGGCGTGGTGACGTCGCGCGACAGCTTGGTGGTCGCGACCCCCGTCAGGCACGCGGTGCGCAGCGCCGCTTCGGCGGTGTCGAGCACCAACCCGCGCTCGTTCTGCACGGCCTGCAGATAGCGCGACATCAGCACCGAGTAGGCGGTGTTGTCGCCGTTGGCCAACCCGTGGGCGTCGACGTCATGCTGGGCGGCGCCCATCGTCTGCAGCTCTGGTAGGTCGACGACGAGCGCATTGGTGGCCGGACAGTAGGACACCGGCGGGCTCGGGCGCGCGTCCGGGCAGGTCTGCGCCGTCTCGGCGGTGAAGTCGAGATCCGGCGGGCGTGCGGGTTCCAAGGTGATGGTCAGCGCATCGACGATCGAGCGCACCGAACCGGCGGTGACGGGCAGTTCGCCGGTCTGGTCTTCGGGCAGCAGCACCGGCAGATCCCCTCGACGCTGGCCGATCTCCCGCAGGTCGATCGCCGCGCACGACGTCGGCCCGTCGGTGAAGCCGGACTGGAATGCCGATACCCGTTCGAACGCCGAACCGTGTTCGTCGAGCGCGGCGAAGAAATCGTCCTCGCGGAACAACGGGTCGCGGAACGCGATGACGGCCGACAACACACCGTTGAGGCCGTCTCCGGTGCTCAAGACGAAGCGCGGCGACGAGCCCTCGGCGACCCAGCGCATGTAAGCCCCGGCGAAACAGTCCGCCTGTTGTTCGGAGACCAGCACCGGGGTGTCGGGCCCGTTGAGCTCCGCCTGATGCACGATGGTGTGCCCGTATTCGTGCGCCAGTACCATCGCCACGCCCATGTCCCCGTTCGCGGCGCGCAAGGACGGCAGGAGTTCACCACGGTCCCACCCGATCGTGTTGTCCTCGAGGCAGAACCCGGCGTTGACCAACCCGATGGTGTCCATGCCGCAGAACATCCCGTCGAACTCTTCCGAGTCCCACGACACCAACCTCTGGACCGGGGTGAACGGCTCCCCGTCGAAGCTCTCGGAATAGGACTGCCCCCAGAACTGCTCGACGTCGCTGACCGCCGCAGCGGCCAGCGCGTCGATGTCACCGCCGTCGGAGCCGTCGACGTCGCGGGTGGGGGCCTCGGCGTCGGAGCGTAGACCCGTCGGCCCGTCGGTGGCCACCATGCCCGCCACACGGAACGGGTCGTCGAACACCGATACCGGACGGCCGGCCAAGGTGGTCGAGCAGCCGGCGACCACCAGCACGGCCGTAGCGGCCACCCCGACACCGAGCACCCGCCGTCGGCTCATTGTTGGCGCCTCCCCGTGTCACGTCGTTCGAAGGATAGCGACGTCAGGTCCCGGCGCGGAGGCGTTCGAGGGCGCCCCGGACCCGGGCCGGGTCGGTGGTGGCCCAGAACGGGGGCAGCGATGCGCGCAAGTAACCGCTGTAGCGGGCGGTGGCCATCCGCGAGTCCAGGACGGCCACCACGCCCCGGTCGTCGGTGCGGCGCAACAACCGGCCCGCACCCTGTGCCAGCAGCAGCGCGGCGTGCGAGGCGGCGACGGCCATGAAGCCGTTGCCGCCGTGTGCGGTCACCGCCCGCTGCCTGGCCGTCAACAGCGGATCGTCAGGCCGCGGAAACGGGATCCGGTCGATCAGCACCAGAGACAGCGACGGTCCGGGGACGTCGACGCCCTGCCACAGCGACAGCGTGCCGAACAGTGAGGTCTGCGGATCGTCGGCGAACCGTTCGACCAGCGCGGAGGTGGTGTCCTCGCCCTGACAGAGCACCGGGGTGTCGAGCCCTTCGCGCATCGCCTCGGCGGCGGCCTTCGCCGCGCGCATGGAGGAGAACAACCCCAACGTGCGTCCGCCCGCCGCGGTGATGAGCCCCTGGATCTCCTCGAGCTGTTCGGCAGAGCCTGTCCCGTCGCGGCCGGGAGGCCGAAGATGGGCGGCGACGTAGAGGATCGCGGCCTTGGCATGTTCGAATGGTGAGCCGACGTCGAGACCCTGCCACGACGTATCGGCCAGCCCCCACGCCTGCGCCATGGCGTCGAAGTTGCCGCCCACGGTCAACGTCGCCGACGTCAACACCGTAGTCGCATGCTGGAAGAGCCTGGTCCGCAGCAGGGCGGCCACCGACAGCGGCGCCACCCGCAGGATCGCGCTGGCCGATCCGGAGTTGCCGCCTTCGTGGTCCAGCCACACCACGTCGATGCGGTCGGGGATGGCCGCAACGAAGGAGCCCAGGATGCGATTCACGGTGTCGCTGACGTCGGACAGCGCGGTCACCGCCTCGGTGCGCGCGGCGGCGGCCTTGGGATCGGCCGGTGCGGTGTCGATCGCCGAACGCGCGCGGTCGGCGGCGTCGCGCAGGGCTGTCAGATAGGTCGCCAGCTCGTCGTCGAGTCGATCGATGCGCCCTGGCGTGCCGTCGTGAATGGCCGACGACACGGTGGCAACGGCCGTCCCCAGCCGATCCGCGAGCTCACCTTCGACCAGGCGCGCCACCCGGCGGTGGGCGATACCCAACGACGTGGCCGACAGTTCACCGGTCGCCACCGACGTCACCCGGTCGGCCAGTTCGTGCGCCTCGTCGATCACCACCGCGTTGTGTTCGGGCAGCACCGCGGCGTCGGACATCGCGTCGATCGCCAGCAGCGCGTGGTTGGTCACCACTACATCGACGTCGGCGGCTTTCCCACGGGCCTTCTCGGCGAAACATTCGGTGCCGTACGGGCACCGGGTGACGCCGATGCACTCCCGAGCGGACACGCTGACCTGACGCCATGACCGGTCGGGGACGCCGGGTCGCAGTTCGTCGCGGTCGCCGGTCTCGGTATCCGACGACCATCTGGTCAGCCGCTGCACGTCGCGGCCGAGCGCGGTGGCCTCGACCGCGTCGAACAGCTCTTCCTGGGGGCGGTCATCCGGGGTGTCCGCCGTGCCAGCCGTGCCGTTGTGGATTTTATTCAGGCACAGGTAGTTTCGGCGCCCCTTCAGCAGCGCGAATTGCGGGCGCCGCGGCAGCTTCCCGGTCAGGGCGTCGGCCAGGCGGGGGAGGTCGCGGTCGACGAGCTGACGCTGAAGGGCAATCGTGGCGGTCGACACCACGACCGGTTCGTCGGCGGCGATGGCGTGGGCGATGGCGGGCACCAGGTAGGCCAGCGACTTGCCGGTGCCGGTCCCGGCCTGCACGGCGAGATGCCGACCGGTGTGGAACGCCTGCGCCACCGCCCTGGCCATCTCCACTTGACCGGACCGCTCGGCGCCACCGACCGCCGCTACCGCCGCGGCCAGCAGGTCGGTGACGTGCTCGCCGGGATCCTGGTCGGCCCTAGGAGTGACCACGGCCACTCCTAGAGCCGTTCGCCGCCGCGGGCCGGGGCGACCATGCGGGTGGGGATGGCGGGCTCGCCACGGGAGAGCTTGAGCCCGTCCCATGGCAGGCTCAGCAGCCCGGCGGCGACCCGCTCGCGGCCCGCAGCGAGGCCCAATTCGTCGACGGGTTCGCCGGCGCGCACCAGGGGCACCGTCAACCGGCGCAGGTCGTAGCCGGCGGTGTCGGTCGGCGGTGCGCCGTACGGGTGCACGACCTCCTCGACGATGGTGCCGGACGGTTTCACCAGGCGAGCCGCCTGTTTACGTCCCCCATGGGATTCCTTGCGGCTGCTGCGCTTCTCCACGGGCAGGCCGTCGACCTCGACGAGCTTGAAGACCATCCCCGCGGTCGGCGCGCCGGAACCGGTGACCAGCGACGTGCCGACGCCGTAGATGTCGACCGGTTCGGCCCGCAGGGCGGCGATCGCGAACTCGTCGAGATCCCCGGACACCACGATGCGGGTTCGGGTCGCGCCCAAGCCGTCGAGCTGGGCACGCACCTGGCGGGCCAGCACGCCGAGGTCGCCCGAGTCGATCCGCACCGCACCCAGCCGCGGACCGGCCACCTCGACGGCGTTGGCGACGCCGGCGGTGATGTCGTAGGTGTCCACCAACAGCGTGGTGTCCGCACCGAGCGCGTCGACCTGGGACCGGAATGCGGCCACCTCGTCGGGGCCGTCGGGGGTGGTGTGCAGCAGCGTGAAGGCATGGGCACTGGTCCCCATGGCGGGCACCCCATAGCGGCGTTGCGCCTCGAGGTTCGAACTGCCGGCGAATCCGGCCAGAAAGGCAGCCCGGGCGGCGGCCACGGCCGCCTGCTCATGGGTGCGCCGGGACCCCATCTCGATGAGCGGCCGGCCCTGTGCCGCACCGGCCATCCGGGCGGCGGCCGCGGCGATCGCGCTGTCGTGGTTGAAGATCGACAACGCCAGCGTCTCGAGGACCACACATTCGGCGAACGTGCCGTGCACCGACAGCACCGGCGAGCCCGGGAAGTACAGCTCGCCCTCGGGGTAACCGTCGATGTCGCCTCCGAAGCGGTACCCGGCGAGGTAACGCAGCGTCTCGTCGTCGAGGAAGTCCGCGACGACGGCCAGCGCCGTGTCGTCGAAGGAGAACTGACGCAACGACTCGACGAACCGGGAGGTCCCCGCCACCACGCCGTATCGCCGGCCGTCGGGCAGCCGGCGCGCGAAGATCTCGAACGTCGCGCGCCGGTGCGCGGTTCCGTCCCGCAGCGCGGCTGCCAGCATCGTGAGCTCGTATTTGTCGGTCAGCAGCGCGGCTGTCACAGCTGCCACCGTAACGCCTATGGCGGCCCCGGTATCCTGGCCGCATGGTCACACCGGCGAAAGCCCCGGGAACCCACGAGCAGCGTGACGTGGCCACGGTGCCGGATCAGGGCGAGGCCACCGACGTGCCCTGGGTCACCATCGTCTGGGATGATCCGGTGAATCTCATGACCTACGTGACCTACGTCCTGCAGAAGCTGTTCGGCTACAGCGAACCCCATGCCACCAAGCTGATGCTGCAGGTGCACAACGAGGGCAAGGCCGTCGTGTCGGCGGGCAGCCGGGAGTCCATGGAGATCGACGTGTCCAAGCTGCATGCCGCGGGGCTGTGGGCCACCATGCAGCAGGACCGCTGACGGGACCGCGAGTGCGCAAATGGAAGCGAGTGCAGACGGCCGAGGGTGTGCGGATCCGGTCCGCGCTCGAACCGCATGAGGCGGCGCTGCTGCACAGCCTGGTCAGCTCGGTGAAGGGCATGCTCGACGAACGCCAGTCGTCCGCTCCGGCAGACGAACTCGAGGAGATCACCGGGATGCGCACCGGGCACACCGGGCCGCCGGAGGACGCCACGATGAAACGGCTGCTGCCGGACTTCTTCGGCGCGGCCACCGATCACCCGGACGGGTCCGGCGCCGCGGACAGCCTCAACAGCGCGTTGCGCAGTCTGCACGAACCGGAGATCCTGGCCGCCAAACTCCATGCGGCACAACGACTGCTGGACACCCTACCGGCCGGCGGCGGGCGGTTCGAGCTGACCGAGGACGATGCTCACGCCTGGGCCGCTGCCGTCAACGACGTCCGGCTGGCCTTGGGGGCCATGCTCGACGTCGACGTGATGGGCAGCGACGAACTGCCGCGGGACCATCCGATGGCCGGACATGTCGACGTCTACCAGTGGTTGACGGTGCTGCAGGAGTATCTGGTGCTCAGCCTGGTGCGGAAACCCCCCCGGTGAGCGGTTCGATCACCGACGTTTCGGGCATCCGCGTCGGACACCACGACCGACTGGATGCCGACGCCACACTGGGCAGCGGCTGGGCCAGCGGCACCACCGTCGTGCTCACCCCACCCGGCACCGTCGGGGCGGTCGACGGCCGGGGCGGCGCGCCGGGCAGCAGAGAGACTGACCTGCTCGATCCGAGCAATTCGGTGCGTCACGCCGACGCAGTGGTCCTCACCGGCGGCAGCGCCTACGGGCTGGCCGCCGCCGACGGGGTGATGACGTGGCTCGAGGAGCAGGGCCGCGGCGTGGCGCTCGGCGGTGGAGTGGTGCCGATCGTGCCCGCCGCGGTGATCTTCGATTTGCCGGTCGGGAGCTGGGCGTGCCGACCGACAGCCGAATTCGGCTACAACGCCGCCGCGACCGCCGGTGTCGACGTCGCGGTGGGAACCGTCGGCGCGGGGGTCGCGGCGCGGGCCGGCGTCCTCAAGGGCGGGGTGGGGACGGCCTCCGTCGTCCTGGACAGCGGGGTGACGGTCGGTGCGATCGTCGTCGTGAACTCTGCCGGTGAGGCCTTCGACACCGCGACCGGACTGCCGTGGATGGCCGAGTACCGGGGTGAGTTCGGGCTCGTCGACCCGCCCCCCGACCAGATCGCCGCCTACGCGGGCCGTCGTCAGGAGCTCAGTCCGCTCAACACCACGATCGCGGTGGTCGCGACCGACGCCGCGCTCAGCCCCGCCGGTTGCCGCCGGGTCGCGGTCGCCGCCCACGACGGGTTGGCCCGCACCCTGCGGCCATGTCACACCCCTCTCGACGGGGATACGGTCTTCGCGCTGGCCACCGGTGCCGTCGAGGTGGCGCCCGACGCCACCACACCGGCGTCGATGTCACCCGAGGTGCCGCTGATGACCGCGATCGGAGCGGCCGCGGCGGACTGCCTGGCCCGCGCCGTGATGGTCGGCGTGCTGGGCGCCGCGGGCGCCGCCGGAATACCGACGTACCGGGACGTGTTGCCCGGAGCGTTCGGGTGAGACGTCTGTGAAGCGACAGGGACGTCTGTGAAGCGACAGGGACGTCTGTGAAGCGACAGGGGAGTGCAGTGCTGGTGATCCGCGCCGATCTGGTCGACGCCATGGTCGCCCATGCCCGCGCCGACCATCCGGACGAGGCGTGCGGCATCATCGCCGGCCCCGAAGGGTCCGACCGGCCGGAACGCTTCGTCGCGATGCTCAACGCCGAAAGGTCGCCGACGTTCTACCGTTTCGACTCCGGCGAGCAGCTCGAGGTGTGGCGCACCATGGACCATGCCGACGAGGTGCCGGTGGTGATCTACCACTCCCACACCGGTACCGAGGCCTACCCGAGCCGCACCGACATCGCGCTGGCGGCCGAACCCGACGCCCACTACGTGTTGGTGTCCACGCGCGACCCGCAGGAGAACGAACTGCGCAGTTTCCGCATCGTCGACGGCGTGGTCACCGAAGAGCCCGTCACCATCGTCGACCAGTACTGAATAAGGAGACTTTCCATGGCTGTCACTGTGTCCATCCCCACCATCCTGCGCACCCACACCGGGGGTGAGAAGCGCGTCAGCGCGTCGGGCGCCACGCTCGCCGACGTCATCAGCGACCTCGAGGCGAACTACTCCGGCATCTCGGAGCGGCTCGTTGACCCCGACAAGGCGGGCAAGCTGCACCGGTTCGTCAACATCTACGTCAACGACGAGGACGTCCGCTTCTCGGGTGGGCTGGACACTGCGGTCTGCGACGGGGATTCGGTGACGATCCTGCCCGCCGTGGCAGGTGGCTGACCTTGGCCCGTCATGACTCGGTGCTCGAAGCGCTCGGCAACACGCCGCTGGTGGGCTGCCCGCGTCTGTCGCCGCGGTGGGATGACGACGAGCACGGCCCGCACGTGCGGCTGTGGGCCAAACTCGAGGACCGCAACCCCACCGGCTCGATCAAGGACCGGCCCGCGCTGCGGATGATCGAACAGGCCGAGCGCGACGGGTTGCTGCAGCCCGCTTCGACGATCCTGGAACCCACCAGCGGCAACACCGGGATCTCGCTCGCGATGGCCGCGTTGCTCAAGGGTTACCGGATGATCTGCGTCATGCCGGAGAACACGTCGATCGAACGCAGGCAGCTGCTCGAGCTCTACGGCGCCCGCGTCATCTTCTCCCCGGCCGAGGGCGGGTCCAACACCGCGGTGGCCCATGCCAAGGAGCTGGCGGCGGCCAACCCGGAGTGGGTGATGCTCTACCAGTACGGCAACCCCGCGAACGCCGACGCGCACTACTACGGAACCGGACCCGAACTGCTCGCCGATCTGCCGGAGATCACCCACTTCGTGGCGGGGCTGGGGACCACCGGAACGCTGATGGGCACCGGCCGATTCCTGCGCGAGAAGGTGCCCGGTGTGCAGATCGTGGCCGCCGAACCGCGCTACGGCGAAGGCGTCTACGCGCTGCGCAACATCGACGAGGGTTTCATCCCCGAGCTGTACGATCCCGACGTGCTGACCACCCGGTTCTCCGTGGGATCGTTCGACGCCATCAAACGAACCCGTGAACTGGTCACCAAGGAGGGCATCTTCGCGGGTGTCTCCACCGGGGCGATCCTGCACGCGGCCCTGGGCATGGCCGCCAAGGCGGTCACGGCAGGCGAGCGCGCCGACATCGCGTTCACCGTGTGCGACGCCGGGTGGAAGTACCTGTCGACCGGTGCGTACGGCGGCAGCCTCGACGACGCAGAGGACGCCTTGGAAGGGCAATTATGGGCATAGGCCCCGGTTATCCCGCCAACCCCCCGGCGCCGCAGAAGAAGCGGCCGGCGTGGGTGGTCGGCGGGGTGACGATCGTCAGCTTCGTTGCCCTGCTCTACGTGATCGAGCTGTTCGATTCGCTGAGCGGGCACCGTCTCGACGAGAACGGCATCCGTCCCCTGGACACCGCCGGTCTCTGGGGCATCGTGTTCTCGCCGCTGCTGCACGCCGACTGGCAGCACCTCCTCGCCAACACCGGTCCGGCGCTGGTGCTCGGGTTCCTGATGACGCTGGCCGGGCTGTCCCGGTTCATCTACGCCACCGCCATCGTGTGGATACTCGGCGGACTCGGCACCTGGCTGATCGGCAACGTGGGGACGCAGTGCCCCTACGTCGGCGTGCGCTGCGAGGTCAACCACATCGGTGCGTCCGGGCTCATCTTCGGCTGGCTGGCGTTCCTGATCGTGTTCGGGTTCTTCACCCGTAAAGCCTGGGAGATCGTCGTCGGCGTCATCGTGCTGTTCGTCTACGGCGGCATCCTGCTCGGTGTGCTGCCCGGCACCCCCGGGGTGTCCTGGCAGGGCCATCTGTGCGGTGCGGTCGCCGGCGTGGTGGCCGCCTACGTCCTGTCCGGTCCGGAACGCAAGGCCCGCGAACTGCGCCGGTCGCGGACCGCACCGCCGTACCTGACGTCGTGACCACCCTGGCGGGCGATCGGCTGGGCCCGGTCGGGATCTTCGACTCCGGTGTCGGGGGGCTCACGGTCGCGCGGGCGATCATCGACCAACTGCCCGACGAGGACGTCATCTACGTCGGGGACACCGGCAATGGTCCGTACGGTCCGCTGACGATCCCCGAGATCCGCGCTCACGCCCTGGCGATCGGCGACGACCTCGTCGAGCGCGGTGTCAAGGCACTGGTGATTGCCTGCAACACGGCGTCGTCGGCATGCCTGCGTGACGCCCGTGAGCGCTACGCGCCGGTGCCGGTGGTTGAGGTGATCCTGCCTGCGGTCCGCCGGGCGGTGGCCACCACCCGCAGCGGCCGCATCGGGGTGATCGGCACGGCGGCGACCATTGCCTCCGGTGCTTACCAGGACGCCTTCGCCGCCGCCCGCGACATCGAGGTCATGGGTGTCGCCTGCCCCCGGTTCGTCGACTTCGTCGAACGCGGAGTCACCAGCGGACGGCAGGTCCTCGGACTGGCCGAGGCCTATCTCGAACCGCTGCAACAGGCCGACGTCGACACCCTCGTGCTGGGGTGCACGCATTACCCGATGCTGTCGGGCCTGATCCAGCTCGCGATGGGCGACCAGGTCACCCTGGTGTCGAGTGCGGAGGAGACCGCGAAGGATCTGCTGCGCGTGTTGACCGAACTCGACCTTTTGGCACCGCATCCGGCCGGTCCCGGCGCCGCCCCGGCCACCCGGGTGTTCGAATCCACCGGCGACCCAGCGGCGTTCACCGCCCTGGCGGCCCGCTTCCTGGGGCCGAGTCTGGACGGGGTACGGCCCGTGCAGCGCCGCGTCGAGGCGTAGCGTCCGCCGGACCCGCGGCCGGTGGTGACAATCCGGCCATGTTTTCGTCAACGGCGGATTGGGCATGGCAAGCTGGTGGGCGTGCGAATCACCGTACTCGGTTGCTCCGGCAGTGTGGTCGGGCCTGATTCGCCGGCGTCCGGGTATCTCGTGACCGCCCCCGACACCCCACCGCTGGTGCTGGATTTCGGCGGCGGCGTGCTGGGCGCACTGCAGCGCCACGCCGACCCCAACGCGGTGTCCGTGCTCCTGAGCCATCTGCACGCCGACCATTGTCTGGACCTGCCCGGGCTGTTCGTGTGGCGCCGCTACCACCCGTCGCCCGCCCCGGAGCGCGGTGTGCTCTACGGACCCGCCAACACCTGGGCTCGGCTCGGCGCCGCGTCCTCACCGGAGGGCGGGGAGGTCGACGACATCTCCGACATCTTCGAGGTGCGGAGCTGGTCGGACAACTCCGCCGTGCAGATCGGCGCGTTGTCGGTATTGCCGAGGCTGGTGTGCCACCCCACCGAGTCCTACGGGATGCGCGTCACCGATCCGTCCGGCGCGACTTTCGTCTACAGCGGTGACACCGGATTCTGCGAGTCGCTCGTCGAACTCGCGGCCGGCGCCGACGTGTTCCTGTGCGAGGCGTCGTGGACACATTCGTCCGACCGTCCGCCGAAGCTGCACCTGTCGGGTACCGAGGCCGGCCGGGCGGCAGCACGCGCCGGGGTCGGGGAACTGCTGCTCACCCACATCCCGCCATGGACCTCGCGCGAGGATGTGATCAGCGAGGCGAAGGCGGAGTTCGACGGCCCGGTGCACGCGGTGGTGTGCAACGAGTCGTTCGACGTCACCCGCCGCTGAGGGAAGCGCTGACTCCCGGTCAGGCCGTCGGCGTCAGCGGTTAGGGTTGGCCCGTGTCCAGACGAGAAGACGGTCGGCTCGACGACGAGCTGCGTCCGGTACGGATCAACCGCGGTTTCACCTCCCATCCCGCCGGCTCGGTGCTGGTCGAGTTCGGCGAGACCCGGGTGATGTGCACGGCCAGCGTCACCGAGGGCGTGCCGCGCTGGCGCAAGGGAACGGGGCAGGGCTGGCTCACCGCCGAGTACGCCATGCTGCCCGCCGCCACGCACGACCGCTCCGACCGTGAATCGGTCAAGGGGCGTGTCGGCGGTCGCACCCAGGAGATCAGCAGGCTGATCGGCCGGTCGCTGCGCGCCTGTATCGACTTGAATGCCCTCGGTGAGAACACCATCGCCATCGATTGCGATGTGCTGCAGGCCGACGGCGGCACCCGTACCGCGGCGATCACCGGGGCCTATGTCGCGCTGGCCGACGCGGTCACCTACCTCTCCGCGGCCGAGAAGCTCTCCGACCCCCGGCCATTGTCGTGCGCGATCGCGGCGGTCAGCGTGGGCGTCGTGGACGGCCGGGTGCGGGTGGACCTGCCGTATTCGGAGGATTCGCGCGCCGAGGTGGACATGAATGTCGTCGCCACCGACACCGGCACGCTGGTGGAAATCCAGGGCACCGGTGAGGGCGCCACGTTCCCCCGCTCGACATTGGACAAGCTGCTCGACCTAGCGCTGACGTCCTGCGAGCAGTTGTTCGTCGTACAGCGCGAAGCCCTCGAGGCGCCGTACCCGGGCCCGCTGCCTGAGCCCACGTCGCCTCCGAAGAAAGCGTTCGGAAGCTGACGGTTTTGGCGGACGTCCTGGTCGCCAGCCGTAACCGCAAGAAGCTCGCCGAACTGCGGCGGGTGCTCGACGCTGCGGGGGTGTCCGGGCTGACCTTGCTGTCCCTCGATGACGTGGCACCGTTCGACGAGGCGCCCGAGACCGGTGCGACGTTCGAGGAAAACGCGTTGGCAAAGGCGCGTGACGGCTTCCGCGCGAGTGGCATCGCCACCGTCGCCGACGACTCCGGCCTCGAGGTCGATGCGCTGAACGGGATGCCGGGGGTGCTTTCGGCACGCTGGGCGGGGGCCCACGGCGGGGATGACGCGAACACCGCACTGCTGCTGGCTCAGTTGCGGGATGTGCCCGCCGCACGGCGGGGCGCGAGCTTCGTCTCGGCCTGCGCGCTGGTGGCCGGAACGCGAGAAGTCGTAGTGCGGGGCGTGTGGCGGGGGGTGATCACCCGGGAGCCGCGCGGGAGCGGCGGGTTCGGCTACGACCCGGTGTTCCTGCCCGAGCACTTCGATCGCACGGCCGCCGAGTTGACGCCCGCCGAGAAGGATGCCGCCTCCCATCGCGGTCGAGCGCTCGCTCAGCTGGTGCCGGCGTTGCGGGCGCTCGGCCGCTGACGTCACGTCGCAACGGCACGTGCTGTTCTGGTGCTCCGCCGGTCACAGGCCGAAGCGCGCCTTGAGGTTCGTCGTCTGGTAGTGCTCGACGATGATGCCGAGCAGCGGGATCGTGCCCGCGAGCAGCACGCCGATGGTCTTGCCGATCGGCCAGCGCACCTTCACCGCGAGGTTGGCGGTGAACAACAGGTACGCGAAGTACACCCAGCCGTGGATGGGGGCGACCAGCCACAGGAACGGCCAGTCCACCTCGACGATGTACTTGAGCACCATCTCGGCACACAGCACGATCAGCCAGATGCCTGTGGTCCACGCCAGGACGCGGTAGTTGCGGATCGCCTTGGCGATGGTCTCGGTCGACACTCCGGCGGGCGCGGCGTCAGGCGTCTGCGGTGCGGTCATGATGTGGTTCTGCCTTCGTTGTCGGCTTCGGCGAGGTCGGCCAGGTAGGCGTTGTACTCACGCAGCGCGGGGTCGTCGTCGGGTGCGGGCGCAGTGGGTGTGCGTTCGGGCAGCAAGTGGGCCGGGATCTCGGTGACCGCCGCGGGCGGTTCGGGCGGGTCTTGCTCGTAACGGACGAACTTGTAGTACGCGTAGAAGCAGAAACCGGCGAACATCGGCCACTGCAGGGCATATCCGAGGTTCTGGAACGACCCCGACGTCGACTCCCAGCGGGTCCACTGCCACCACGCCAGCGCGAGGCAGCCGGCGGCGGCCGCGACGACCAGCAGCATCAGCGCCGGCCTCCTACGCTGTGTAGTGGACACGGTTCCACGGTACCGCTTGGCTCTTGGTTCACTACCGGCAAACCGCGAAGAGCGCCACCGACACCACGACGATCCGGACGGTACGATGGGCACGCTGCGGGCGTGGCGAAACAGGTATACGCGCGGTCTTTAGGTGTCCGTGCTCGAAAGAGCGTGTGGGTTCGAGTCCCTCCGCCCGCACTCGGTGTCACCGGGCCAGGCACCATGGCCTGGTGACACTCCGCCGCCTGATCGCCCGGGTGTTTCTCGGGGCGTCCCTCGTGTTCACGGGGATCGGGCACCTGACGTTCGCCCGGACCGACTTCTACGCCCAGGTGCCGCCCTGGCCGCCGCTGAACGTCCTGCACCCCCTGCGGAAGTCGGTCGAGGAGAACCAGCATGTCCGGGCGTGACCGCGACGAGTCCGGCCGGCCCCGCAATAGCCGTGCGCGCGACGCGCTGGGCCGGCCGCTTCCGCCGGGCAGTGAAGGTGTCGACCGCATCCCCGACGACCTGCACCTGCCACCGGCCGAGTCACTGGACTACGCCCAACGCCTCCTCGACGACGGTCGCGCTTTCCACGCGCACGAGGTGCTCGAAGCGGCGTGGAAGGACGGCGCGGACCATGAGAAGGAACTCTGGCAGGGTCTCGCGCAGCTGATGGTCGGCATCACCCACGTGCAGCGGGGCAACGTCGGCGGCGCCCGCGCGCTGCTGCGCCGCGCCGTCGCGCGGCTGGCGTCAGCTCCGGCCGCGCCGTACGGAATCGACGTGACCGGCCTCATCGATCACGCGGAGGCGCTGGACGCCGATCTGGCCGCCGGTCGAGAGATCCCGGTGGATCGGCTGCGTCCCACGCTCGTGCGCACGGCCTGAAAGACCGCGTCGCTCGCTGCACCTGCCCATCGGTAGAAGGCGGCGGACGAAGTCGATGAAAAGGGGCCGTTGCACGCCGAGGAGTACCACGCCGAGGAGTACAACGTCGCGCGCTTCCGCGAAGCCCGGTTGATGAAGATTGTGCCGGTCAGCCACGAGATGATCCGCAACTTCCTCGCAGCCCACGTCCTGAGCCGGCCGAGGAGCTACCGACCGGGTCACCCGGGGGTATCCGCGTGGCATGGTGATGTGATGCATCGACACCCGCCGCTGGCCGATATCACCGTCGTGACGCTGGAACAGGCGGTCTCCGCGCCGATGTGCACGCGGGTGCTCGCCGACTTCGGCGCGCGGGTGATCAAGGTCGAGAACCCCAGGGGCGGCGACTTCGCCCGCCATTACGACGACGTGGTCCACGGCCAGGCCGCGCACTTCGTGTGGGCGAACCGCGGCAAGGAGTCGCTCAGTCTCGACCTGAAGTCGCAAGCGGGTCTGGAGCTGCTGCACCGGTTGCTCGGCGGCGCCGACGTGCTGGTGTCCAACCTTGCCCCCGGGGCGATGGCCCGGATGGGCATCGGCGCCGCCGGCCTCAAAGAGCGGCATCCGCGGGTGATCCCGGTCGAGATCGACGGCTACGGCGCCGGCGGGCCGATCTCGCACAAACGCGCCTACGATCTACTGGTCCAGGCGGAATCGGGCGCCTGCGCGGTCACGGGTCACCCCGGACTGCCCGCGAAATCCGGTCCACCGGTGGCCGACATCTCGACGGGGTTGTACGCGGCGCTGTCGGTCCTGGCGCTGCTCTACGCGCGTAAGGGCGACGGTGCCGGTCGCGCCCCGGCCGTGGCGGTCAGCCTGTTCGACACGATGACCGACATCATGGGTTATCAACTGACCTACACACAGCACTCCGGTGTCGACCAGCAACCGCTGGGGATGAGCTCACCGGCGGTCGCGCCGTACGGAGCCTACCCGACCCGGGACGGGCAGACGGTGGTGTTGGGCACCACCAACGACCGGGAGTGGCAACGGCTGGCGCGAGAGATCATCGAGCGCCCAGACCTGGCCGACGATCCCACGTTCGCGACCAACGGCGACCGGGTCGGCCACCGCGACATCCTCGACGACGCGATCGGCTCCTGGTGTGCCCAGCACGACCTCGCGCACATCCAGAAGAAGGCCGACGATGCGGGCATCGGCAACTCCCGCTACAACCTGCCCAGTGAAGTCGTCGACCATCCGCACCTGAGCGCCCGTGACCGCTGGCGGCCGGTCGAGACGCCCAACGGCGAGATCTCCGCACTGCTGCCACCCCCGGTGATCGAGGGGTTCGAACAGCCGATGGGCGCGGTGCCGGGACTCGGTCAGCACACCGACGCGATACTGGGCGGGTTGGGCCTGTCCGTCGACGAGATCGCCGCTCTGCGTGAGGAAGGGGCGGTCGGTCCGGCGTATTCGTCGTCGACATGCCCGCTGATCGAAACACCCGCTGATCGAAACATCCGCTGATCGAAACATGTAGCCACTCAGGAGCACCCATGCGTGAAACCGTCATCGTCGAAGCCGTCCGCACACCTGTCGGCAAGCGCAACGGCGGCCTGTCCGAGATGCACGCGGCGGATCTGTCCGCGGTCGTCCTCAACGAACTGGTCCTGCGGGCCGGGATCGACCCCGAGGTCGTCGACGACGTCATCTGGGGGTGCGTCTCCCAGGTCGGCGACCAGTCCAGCAACATCGGGCGCTTCGCCGTACTCGCCGCGGGCTGGCCGGAACACATCCCGGGCACCACCGTGAACCGCGCCTGCGGTTCGAGCCAGCAGGCGCTGGACTTCGCCGTGCACGCCGTGATGTCGGGCCAGCAGGACGTCGTCGTCGCCGGCGGTGTGGAGGTGATGAGCCGGGTGCCGCTGGGCTCCGCGCGGGCCACCGGCATGCCCTACGGGCCGAAAGTGCTCGAGCGCTACCGGGACTTCAGCTTCAACCAGGGTATCTCGGCCGAGCTGATCGCCGAGAAGTGGGGCTTGTCGCGTACTCGCCTCGACGAGTACTCCGCAAGATCCCATGAGCTGGCCGCGCAGGCACAGGACGCCAAGGCCTTCGACGAGCAGATCGTGCCGGTGTTCACGGGGGACGACCCCGCGCCCGTGGTTGCCGACGAAGGCGTGCGGCGTGGCACGTCGGTGGAGAAGCTGGCCCGGCTGAAGCCGGTGTTCCGCGACGGCGGCGTGATCCACGCGGGCAACTCCTCGCAGATCTCCGACGGGGCGGCGGCCTTGTTGGTCATGACGGCGGAGAACGCCGTGCAACTGGGGCTGACGCCGATCGTGCGCTACCGCGCCGGTGCGGTGGCCGGTGCCGACCCGGTGCTGATGCTCACCGGTCCCATCCCGGCCACCGAGAAGCTGCTACACAAGGCGGGCGTCGGCGTCGACGAGATCGGTGTGTTCGAGGTCAACGAGGCGTTCGCACCGGTGCCGCTGGCGTGGCTCGCCGAGACGGCAGCGGCCGAGCAGCGGCTCAACCCGCTCGGCGGCGCCATCGCGCTCGGCCATCCGCTCGGTGCTTCCGGCGCGGTGCTGATGACCCGGATGGTGCACCACATGCGCGACAACGGCATCCGGTACGGACTGCAGACGATGTGCGAGGGCGGCGGCACGGCTAACGCCACCCTCGTCGAACTCATCGCCTGATCCAGGGGGACCCGTGTACTTGCGGTGGCCGCGCGGCTGATCGCCAACCACGCGGCCGGCACTCAATTAACTGTCCACTCAATTAACTGTTCACTCAATTAACTGTTGTAGTTGTTGCAGCTGTTCGCGACGTCCAAGATCGGCACGAAATAGGCCTGTGCGGTCGGGTTGCCCTGCAGGAACGCCACCGTCGCCTGCCGCTGCTGCGGGGACGAGGCGAGGAAGCTACGAACCGCCTGCTGGCCACCGCGCTGCTGGGCGAACTGCACGGCCAGATCGGGGTGCTGATCGTCGAGCGCGGCGATCACCTGGTCGTAGGTGCAGGTGGTGTTGATGATCGCGCCCAGGTCGGGTTGCGCCGAAGCGACGCCCCCGGAGAGCGGTATCGCCGCGGCGAGGCCGCCGAGCGTGATAGCGATATTCTTGCGCGACAGCTTCAGCATGGGTACACCCTTTTCTCGGAAGTTCTCTTGTCGAATGCGCTTCACCGGGCACAAGATCACCCGACAGCGGATTCATCGACAATAACAGCGCGACTGTTACCTTTCTGCCCTGGAGCAAACCTCGTCGAGGTCAGTGCCCCGACGTCAGTAGAGGACAGACACGTCCTTGCGCTCGTGAGGGGGCACGCCGGCGGGCACGTTGCGCATGCCGTGGATGACGCCGATGGTGTGGTAGTGACGGTCATGGGGCCGTTTGCCATGTCGGCCAGAGGGTATGTCGCCCGAGTAGTCAGCGGACGACGGGAGGCCACGATGCCCAAGACCACGAAGAGCGGTAAGGCCAAAAGCGATGAGCTGCCCAGCACCCTGAAGAGGTCGGATGCCAAGGCGCAGCGAACCTTCGCCAAGGCCCACGATGCGGCGGCAGACGAGTACGGCGAGGGTGAGCGCGCGCACCGGGTGGCGTACAGCGCCCTCAAGCACAGCTACGAGAAGGTCGGCGACCACTGGGAGCCCAAGGAGAAGAAGGGTCCGTCGGACGACCGGGCCGAGAGCGGTGGGCCGAACGCCAAGGGAGAGTCCGCCGAGGGCGTCGACGCCAATGCGTCGAAGAAGCACCTTGTCGACGTCGCTCGGCGCCTGGACATCCCGGGGCGATCGACGATGACCAAGGACGAACTCGTCTCGGCGATCAAGAAGGCCAACCGGCGCGAGTCCGCCCGCAAGCGTTAGCGTTGGCTGCCCGGCGCGCGGTGGGGCTGGAAGGTCTCGAGCAGCATGCGCTCCTGCTCGCGCCGCGTCGTCCGCTGAGCCTTGCCTCGGGTGATGAGGATCCCAACCGTGGCCAGTGTCCACACCGCGTACTGGGCGGCCCACGCCCACCGGAACGAGTCGAACGAATAACCGCCGGTCGCGTCGAGGATCTGGCCCATGGCCTGCATCACGAGCAGCGAGGCGAGGAACCCGCCCATGTTGACCATCCCCTGGGCCGTGCCCAGTGTGGCGCTCGGATTGAAGGTGCGCGCGAAGTCGAAGCCCACCACCGAACCCGGGCCGCCGACAGAGATCACGATCACCAGCGTTACCAGCAACCACAACGGGGCCGGGCCGGGTAGCGCCAGCACGACCGTCCAGACCAGAGCGTTGGACCCGATGATCCCGAGCACCAGCCATGATCGGCGATGTGGGTACCTGCCGGTCACGATGCCGATGGCGATCCCCGAAGCGATGGCCGATGCCACGGAGATCGACAGCAGGATGCCGGCGGCCGATGTCGACAGTCCCTGTGACACGGTCAGGTACGGCACGCCCCACATCAGCGCGAACACGGTCACGGAGAACTGGGTGCCCATGTGGGTGAAGAAGCCCAGTCGGGTTCCCGGTCGCAGCCACACCGTCTTGACGCCGCGCAACGTATCACCGACGGTGCCCGTCGATTCGGGTACGTGCCTGCCCGACGGGGCGTCCTTGATGAACACGAGCGTCAGCACGAGGGAGGCCAGCCCGAGGGCAGCCACCGACGTGTAGGCCGTCGTCCAGCCGGCCACCCCGAGGATCGCCAGGAACGGCACCGCGGAGAGCGCCTGACCGAGCTGGCCGCAGATTCCGGTCAGCTGCGTGACTAACGGGACCTGTTTCGGCGTGAACCAGAGCGGGACCAACCGCAGCACCGAGATGAAGGTCAGCGCGTCCCCGAGGCCCAGAACCGCCCGAGCCGCGATGGCAGCAGGCAAGGATTCGTTCACCGCCAGCGTCAGCTGACCGGACGCCATCAACGCGGCGCCGGCGGCGATGAGCACTTTGGATCCGAACCGGTCCAGCAGCACCCCGGCGGGCACCTGCGCACCGGCGTAGACGATGACCTGCAGCACGACGAAGGTGGCGAGCACGCTTGGCGTCGCCGAGAAGCGTTCGGCGGCGTCGAGACCGGAAACCCCCAGGGTGGTGCGGTCCATCACCGCCACGATGTAGGCCAGCAGTCCGGTGGCCCACACGATCCATGGGCGCACTCGGACCCTCCGTCGATTGGCTGATGTGTCCCTTCCATCGTGTCCCACGCACGTCGGCGCGGGCGACCAGGCAGGCTGTGACGTCCGCTATGGCTGGTGCAGAGTTACCCGCGTGGAATTGGCTGACAACGCACACAGATGTCGATTCGTTTATACCGGAGATCGATATTGTTACTGCTCATCGCGCATTGCTGATGAGTCGTGGATTCGCATACACCGCCTGGTTGAGTTAGCTGGTTCCGCAGCACCGCAGGTAAAGTGATTCGTGCCGCGATTCGAAGCGCGACGCGCGGGCGAGAGGAGTGTGTACGTGGTCGAGTACCGGCTGAACGAGCTGTCGCGGATCTCGGGCGCCAGCACTCGCAACATCCGCGCCTACCGGGAGCGCGGACTGCTCGATCCGCCACGTCGTCAGGGACGGTCGGCCTTCTACACCGCATTTCACCTCGCGAGGGTTCAGCTCCGCGCACATCGCGGAGTTCTTCGCCAGCATGCGGGCCGGCGCGGACCTGGCCGACATCATGGGCTTGCAGCGCTCGTTGTTCACCACCGACGACCGGCGTGACCATGGCGTACGGCCTCGCCGACGTCGTCGACGGCAAGCTTGTGCTCCTCGATCCGTCCATCGCCGAGATCGTCGGCCGGTCGGCCGACCCGATGCTCTACATCCGGGCCATCCTGCGGATCGTGGCGTCTACCCGCCGCGACGTCGACACCCTTGCCGGTGTGGTGGCCGAAGCGCTCCAGGAGTGCATCGAGGCGCGGTTCGGGCCGGATCGGACGCCTGATCCGCTCCAGATGCACCCCGTGGTGCAGGACTACCGGGAGCTGGCCAACCGACTCGTCACGCGCCACCTCGACGAGGCGCTACACGCGCAGTTGTCGTGGCGACATGCCGGTTGACCGGCCCGCGCTCTGGAAAGTCTGATGCGAACGTGACTGGTGCCATGAAATGACGCTGGGACGGCCGTACCGACCTGTACGTCGATCGACGACGGACCCCGCCTTCGAACCGTACAAAAGGCAGGTGGCGCCCTACCTGAAGGGCTGAGAGGCGGTGCTGGGACGACCGCGCGTCGGCATCTACGCCAACTCGAAAACGATCGAATCGCCATCCAGACGACCCTTCGGATGCCTGAAGATAAAGATAACAATTTGGTAACGATAATGCGTTGATCAGCGGAGTTATAGCTACTCGAGCGTAACCACCCACCAGCAGGACGTTTGTCCCGGGAGCTGTGCGCAGCTTCTGAACGGGGTATTGCGCAAGCACGGGTTACTCGAGCGTAGAACTCGTCAGTAACCGATTCAGCGGCCTGGGACCCGCTTCTTCTTATGCCACTCTTAGTGGGGCTGGGGTGAGCGCCGGCGGACGCAGGATCGGTCCACTCGCGACAGCGACCAGCTGGATTCGACGCCGAATCGCCGTAGGCCCGCCGCAGGGGAGCGCGGGCCCGCCGCAGACGACCACCCGATACACCCACGCTCGCGAGCAGTACACGCGGGCGCGAGAGCGCCACCGAGGGAGACAACGACAAGTGACGATCGACGAGCATGACAGGGTTTCCATCAGCTGGGACGACGAGTCCGGAGCCAAGATCACGCATGCACTTGTGGATCGCCTGACCGCGGGTGAACCGTTCGCCGTGGCCTTCGGCGGGCAGGGCAGTGCGTGGCTGGAGACGCTGGAGGAGCTGGTGTCCTCGACGGGCATCGAGTCGGAACTGGCCACCCTCGCCGGTGAGGCCGAATTGCTGCTGGAGCCGGTGGCCACCGAACTGGTCGTCGTCCGCCCGATCGGCTTCGAGCCGCTGCGCTGGGTCCGCGCGCTGGCCGCCGAGGAACCCGTGCCCACCGCCAGGCAGCTGACGTCCGCGGCGGTGTCCGTCCCGGGCGTCCTGCTGACCCAGGTCGCCGCCATACGTGCTCTCGCACGCCAGGGCATGGACCTGTTCGAGACGCCGCCCGTCGGGACCGCCGGGCACTCGCAGGGCGTCCTCGCCGTCGAGGCGCTCGCCGCGCATGGCGCCAAGGACGTCGAGTTGCTCGCACTGGCGCAGCTGATCGGTGCGGCGGGCACGCTGGTGGCCCGTCGCCGGGGGATCACGGTCCTGGGTGACCGGCCGCCGATGGTGTCGGTCACCAACGCCGATCCCGAGCGCATCTACGAGCTGCTCGAGGACTTCTCCTGCGACGTGCGCACCGTCCTGCCGCCGGTGCTGTCGATCCGCAACGGCCGCCGTTCGGTCGTCATCACCGGGACTCCCGAGCAACTGTCGCGCTTCGAGCTGTACTGCGCCCAGATCGCCGAGAAGGAAGAGGCCGAGCGCAAGAACAAGCTGCGCGGCGGCGCGGTGTTCGCACCGGCCTTCGACCCCGTGCAGGTGGAGGTCGGCTTCCACACCCCGCGCCTGGCCGACGGCATCGACATCGTCGGCCGGTGGGCCGAGATGATCGGTCTGGACGTCGCACTCGCGCGCCAGATGACCGAGGCGATCCTCGTCAAGCAGGTCGACTGGGTCGACGAAGTCACCGGACTCCATGAGGCCGGCGCCCGCTGGATCCTGGACCTCGGTCCCGGGGACATCCTCACCCGGCTGACCGCGCCGGTGATCCGCGGACTCGGCGTGGGTATCGTGCCCGCCGCCACCCGCGGCGGCCAGCGCAACCTGTTCACCGTCGGCGCCGTGCCGGAGGTGGCCCGCCCCTGGTCGAGTTACACCCCGACCACCGTGCAGCTGCCCGACGGCTCGGTGAAGCTGTCCACCAAGTTCACCCGGCTGACCGGCCGCTCGCCGATCCTGCTGGCCGGTATGACACCGACCACCGTCGACGCCAAGATCGTCGCTGCCGCCGCCAACGCCGGCCACTGGGCCGAACTCGCCGGCGGCGGGCAGGTCACCGAGGAGATCTTCAACGACCGCATCGCGGAGCTCGCCACACTGTTGGAGCCGGGCCGCGCAATCCAGTTCAACTCGCTGTTCCTCGACCCGTACCTGTGGAAGTTGCAGCTCGGCGGGAAGCGGCTGGTGCAGAAGGCCCGCCAGTCCGGCGCGCCCATCGACGGCGTAGTCGTCACCGCGGGTATCCCGGAGCTCGAAGAGGCCGTCGACCTGATCGACGAGCTCAACGGCATCGGCATCAGCCACGTCGTGTTCAAGCCGGGCACTGTCGAGCAGATCCGGTCGGTCATCCGGATCGCCGCGGAGGTTCCGACGAAGCCGGTCATCGTGCACATCGAGGGCGGCCGCGCCGGCGGCCACCACTCGTGGGAAGACCTCGACGACCTGCTGTTGACGACGTACTCGGAACTGCGCTCTCGCTCCAACATCACCGTCTGCGTCGGCGGCGGGATCGGCACCCCGGGGCGGGCCGCGGAATACCTGTCCGGCCGCTGGTCGCAGGCCTACGGTTTCCCGGTGATGCCCGTCGACGGCATCCTGGTCGGCACCGCGGCGATGGCCGCACTGGAGGCCACCACCTCACCGGCGGTGAAGCAGCTGCTGGTCGACACCACCGGCACCGAGCAGTGGGTCGGTGCGGGTAAGGCGCAGGGCGGGATGGCTTCCGGGCGCAGCCAGCTGGGTGCCGACATCCACGAGATCGACAACGCCGCATCGCGTTGCGGCCGACTGCTCGACGAGGTCGCCGGCGATGCCGACGCGGTTGCCGAGCGCCGCGACGAGATCATCGCCGCGATGGCCGCGACCGCCAAGCCGTACTTCGGTGACGTCGCGGAGATGACGTACCTGCAGTGGCTGGCCCGATATGTCGAACTCGCGATCGGCGACGGCGACAGCACCGCCGATACCAGCCGCGCCGGTTCGCCGTGGCTCGACATCACCTGGCGTGACCGGTTCGCCCAGATGCTGCAGCGTGCCGAGGCCCGCCTGCACCCGCAGGACCACGGACCGATCGACACGGTGTTCTCTGGTTCTGCCGGCTCGGCGCTGCTGGAGACGCCGCACGCCGCGATCGATGCGCTGGTGAACCGCTACCCGGACGCAGCCACCGTGGTGCTGCACCCGGCGGACGTGCCGTTCTTCGTCCAGCTGTGCAAGACCCTGGGCAAGCCGGTCAACTTCGTGCCGGTCATCGACAAGGACGTGCGCCGGTGGTGGCGCAGCGATTCCCTGTGGCAGGCGCACGACGCCCGCTACACCGCCGATCAGGTCTGCATCATCCCCGGCACCGCCGCGGTCGTGGGGATCACCCGCGTCGACGAGCCCGTCGGCGAGCTGCTCGACCGCTTCGAGCAGGCGGCTGTCGACGAGGTGCTCGCCGCCGACGGCAAACCGCAGCCGGTGATCAGCCGTCGCCAGGGCCACGCCGAGGTGGACGGCCCGCTCGCGGTGCTGCTCGACGCCCCCGACGTGCTGTGGGCCGGCCGCACGGCCGTCAACCCCGTACACCGCATCGCCGCACCCGCCGACTGGCAGGTCCGCGACCAGGGCCGCACCGCCACCCACGCGTCGACCGGCGCGCGCCTCGAGGTGGCCGACGACCAGCACGTGACGCTCAGCGTGCCGCTGTCGGGCACCTGGGTGGAGATCCGGTTCACCCTGACCGACGTGATCCGCACCGGCGGCGCGCCACTGGTCACCACCGAGGACGCGGCGACCGCGATGCGTGCGGTGCTGGCCATCGCCGCCGGGGTGGAGGGACCGGACGCGCTTCCGCCCGTCCAGGACGGTACGGCGACCGCCACCGTCACCTGGGATCCCGAACTCGTCGCCGACCACACCGGGGTCACCGCGACCTTCGGTGCGCCGCTGGCGCCGACGCTGACGGTGGTTCCGGACGCGCTGGTCGGCCGCTGCTGGCCCGCGGTGTTCGCCACCGTTGGATCCGCCGTCACCGACACCGGTTTCCCCGTCGTCGAGGGTCTGCTGAGCCTGGTGCACCTCGACCACGGTGCCCGTCTCGTCGCGGCGCTGCCGAGCGAACCCACCGAGTTGACCGTCACCGCGACGGCCGGCTCGGCCACCGACACCGAGGTCGGCCGGGTCGTCCCGGTCTCCGTGACCCTGACCGGGCCCGACGGCACCGTGCTGGCCATCCTCCAGGAACGCTTCGCGATCCGGGGCCGCACTGGCGAGGCCGAGCTGGGCGAACCCGACCGTGCCGGCGGCGCCGTCTCCGGCAACGCCACCGAGACCCCGCGCCGCCGTCGTCGCGACGTCACGGTCGGTGCTCCGGTGGACATGCGGCCGTTCGCGGTGGTCTCCGGTGACCACAACCCGATCCACACCGACCGGGCTGCCGCGCTGCTGGCCGGTCTGGAGTCGCCGATCGTGCACGGCATGTGGCTGTCGGCCGCGGCTCAGCACGTCGTCACCGCCACCGACGGCAAGGCCGTCCCGCCCGCGCGTCTGGTCGGCTGGACCGCCCGGTTCCTCGGCATGGTGCTGCCGGGCGACGAGATCGACTTCCGCGTGGACCGCGTCGGCATCGACGTCGGCGCCGAGGTGCTCGAGGTGACCGCGAAGGTCGGCACGGATCTGGTCATGTCGGCCACCGCCCGGCTGGCGGCGCCGAAGACCGTCTACGCCTTTCCTGGGCAGGGCATCCAGCACAAGGGCATGGGCATGGAGGTCCGGGCCCGTAGCAAGGCCGCCCGCAAAGTGTGGGATTCGGCGGACAAGTTCACCCGCGAGGCGCTCGGCTTCTCCGTGCTGCACGTGGTGCGCGACAACCCGACCAGCCTCATCGCGTCCGGGGTGCACTACCAGCACCCGGAGGGCGTGCTGTACCTGACGCAGTTCACCCAGGTCGCGATGGCGACCGTCGCCGCGGCGCAGGTGGCCGAGATGCGCGAGCAGGGTGCGTTCGTCGAGGGTGCGATCGCCTGTGGCCACTCCGTCGGCGAATACACTGCGCTGGCGTGCGTGTCGGGCGTCTACGAACTCGAGGCGCTGCTCGAGGTGGTGTTCCACCGCGGGAGCAAGATGCACGACATCGTGCCCCGCGACGAACTGGGCCGCTCCAACTACCGCCTGGCCGCGATCCGGCCGAGCCAGATCGGCCTCGACGACGCCGACGTCAAGGACTTCGTCGCCGAGATCGCGGGTCGTACTGGGGAATTTCTCGAGATCGTGAACTTCAACCTGCGTGGCTCGCAGTACGCCATCGCCGGTACCGTCCGCGGGCTCGAGGCGCTCGAGGAGGAGATCGAACGGCGCCGTGAGCTCAGCGGTGGCAAGCGCTCGTTCATCCTGGTGCCGGGGATCGACGTTCCGTTCCACTCGTCGGTGCTGCGGGTCGGTGTCGCCGACTTCCGCCGCTCGCTGGAGCGGGTCATGCCGCGCGATGCCGATCCCGAACTGCTGATCGGCAAGTACATTCCCAACCTGGTGCCGCGGCCGTTCACGCTCGACCGCGACTTCATCCAGGAGATCCGCGACCTGGTGCCGGCCGAACCGCTCGACGAGATCCTCGCCGACTACGAGACCTGGCGCACCCAGCGGCCACGCGAGCTGTGCCGCAAGGTCGTCATCGAACTGCTGGCCTGGCAGTTCGCCAGCCCGGTCCGGTGGATCGAGACCCAGGACCTGCTGTTCATCGAAGAGGCCGCGGGCGGCCTCGGGGTGGAGCGGTTCGTGGAGATCGGCGTGAAGTCGGCGCCGACCGTCGCCGGTCTGGCCACCAACACGCTCAAGTTGCCGGAGTACTCGCACAGCACCGTCGAAGTGCTCAACACCGAGCGCGACGCCGCGGTGCTGTTCGCCACGGACGAGGACCCGGCCACCGATCCTGAACCGGAGCCCGAGGAGTCTGCGCCGCTCGCCCAGGCGGCGCCGGTGGCGCCCGCCGCGGCGGCGCCCGCCGCCCCGTCGGGCGGACCGCGTCCGCAGGACCTGAGTTACGACGCCGCCGATGCGACCGTCGCGCTGATCGCGCTGTCGGCCAAGATGCGGCTCGACCAGATCGAGGCGCTCGACTCCATCGAGACCATCACCGACGGTGCGTCGTCGCGGCGCAACCAGATGCTGGTCGACCTGGGCTCCGAGCTTAACCTCGGCGCCATCGACGGGGCGGCGGAAGCCGACCTCGGTGCGCTCAAAGGTCAGGTCACCAAGTTGGCCCGTACGTACAAGCCGTTCGGTCCGGTGCTCACCGACGCGATCAACGATCAGCTGCGCACGGTCCTCGGGCCGTCCGGTAAGCGTCCGGGCTACATCGCCGAACGCGTCGCCAAGGCATGGGAACTCGGCGCCGGCTGGGCCAAGCACGTCACCGTCGAGGTGGCGCTGGGCACCCGCGAAGGCAGCAGCGTCCGCGGCGGCAGCCTCGGCGGTCTGCACGACGGCGCGCTTGCCGACGCAGCGACGGTCGACAAGGTGATCGACGCGGCGGTGGCCGCGGTCGCCGCCCGCAAGGGCGTCGCGGTGTCGCTGCCCTCGGCGGGCGGTGGCGGCGCCGGTGGCGGCGTAGTCGATTCGGCGGCGCTGGGTGAGTTCGCCGAACAGGTCACCGGCCGTGACGGGGTCCTGGCCAACGCGGCCCGCCTGGTGTTGGGCCAGCTCGGGCTGGACGCCCCGGTGACGGCGCCGGAGACGGCGACCGACGCGGAACTGGTCGACCTGGTCACCACGGAACTCGGTTCGGACTGGCCGCGTCTGGTGGCGCCGGTGTTCGACGGCCGCAAGGCCGTGGTGTTCGACGACCGCTGGGCCAGCGCGCGCGAGGACCTGGTCAAGATCTGGCTGGCCGACGAGGACGACATCGACGCCGACTGGCCAAAGCTGTCCGAGCGCTTCGAAGGTGCGGGCCATGTCGTCGCCACCCAAGCGAATTGGTGGCAGGGCAAGGCGCTCGCGTCGGGCCGCAACGTCCACGCGTCGCTGTTCGGCCGCATCGCGGCGGGTGCGGAGAACCCTGGAAAGGGCTGCTACAGCGACGAGGTGGCGGTGGTGACCGGTGCCTCGAAGGGGTCGATCGCCGCCGCAGTGGTGGGGCAGTTGCTCGACGGCGGCGCGACGGTCATCGCGACCACTTCACGCCTCGACGACGCCCGGCTGGCGTTCTACAAGGCGCTCTACCGCGACACCGCCCGCTTCGACGCGACGCTGTGGGTGGTGCCCGCGAACATGGCGTCGTACTCCGACATCGACGCGCTGGTGAAGTGGGTCGGCACGGAACAGGTGGAAAGCCTTGGGCCACAATCGATCCACCTCAAGGACGCCCAGACCCCGACGCTGCTGTTCCCGTTCGCCGCGCCCCGCGTGGCCGGTGACATGTCGGAGGTCGGATCGCGCTCCGAGATGGAGATGAAGGTGCTGCTGTGGGCCGTGCAACGGCTCGTCGCGGGGTTGTCGTCGATCGGCGCCGAACGTGACATCGCCTCGCGCCTGCATGTCGTGCTGCCCGGTTCCCCGAACCGGGGCATGTTCGGCGGCGACGGCGCGTACGGCGAGGCCAAGTCGGCACTCGACGCCCTGGTCACTCGCTGGAAGGCGGAGTCGGCGTGGGCGCAGCGGGTTTCGCTGGCGCACGCGCTGATCGGCTGGACCAAGGGCACCGGGCTGATGGGGCACAACGACGCCATCGCCGGTGCGGTGGAGGAAGCGGGCGTGAGGACGTACACCACCGCGGAGATGGCCTCGATGCTGCTGTCGCTGTGCGACGTCGAGGCCAAGGTGGCTGCGGCGCGCGAGCCGATCAAGGCGGATCTGACCGGCGGTCTCGGTGACATCGAACTCGACATGGCGGCGCTTGCTGCCAAGGCTCGCGAGGAGATGTCGGCCGACGACGCCGTCGACGAGGACGCCGACGCACCCGAGCCGGGCACCATCGCCGCGCTGCCGTCGCCGCCCCGCGGCTTCTCGCCCGCGCCGGCCCCGGAATGGGCTGACCTCGACGTCGACCCGGCCGACCTGGTGGTGATCGTCGGCGGGGCCGAACTGGGCCCGTACGGTTCGTCGCGCACCCGCTACGAGATGGAGGTCGACAACGAACTGTCGGCCGCCGGCGTGCTCGAACTGGCTTGGACCACAGGCATGATCAAGTGGGAGGACGATCCGAAGCCGGGGTGGTACGACGCCGCCAGCGGTGAGCTGGTGCCCGAGGAGGAACTCGTCGAGCGTTACCACGACGCGGTCGTGGAGCGGTGCGGCATCCGTGAGTTCGTCGACGACGGTGCGATCGACCCGGACCACGCCTCACCGCTGCTGGTCAGCGTGTTCCTCGACAAGGACTTCAGTTTCGTGGTGTCCTCCGAGGAGGAGGCGCGCGCCTTCGTCGAGGTCGATCCCGAGCACACCGTGGTGCGCCCGGTCCCGGACTCGTCGGACTGGCAGGTGATCCGCAAGGCCGGCACCGAGGTCCGTGTCCCCCGCAAGACGAAGTTGTCCCGTACGGTGGGCGCGCAGATCCCCACCGGCTTCGATCCGACGGTGTGGGGCATCACGCCCGACATGGCCAACTCGATCGACCGGGTGGCGCTGTGGAACATCGTCGCGACCGTCGACGCGTTCCTGTCCGCCGGCTTCACGCCGACCGAGCTGATGCGCTGGGTGCACCCCAGCCTGGTGGCCAGCACGCAGGGCACCGGTATGGGTGGCATGACCTCGATGCAGAGCATGTATCACGGCAACCTGCTCGGCCGCAGCAAGCCCAACGACATCCTGCAGGAAGTTCTGCCGAACGTCGTTGCCGCCCATGTCGTTCAGTCCTACATCGGCTCCTACGGCGCGATGATCCACCCGGTCGGCGCCTGCGCCACCGCGGCGGTGTCGGTCGAGGAGGGGATGGACAAGATCCGGCTGGGCAAGGCCGAGTTCGTGGTCGCCGGCGGGTTCGACGACATGACGCTGGAAGCCGTCATCGGTTTCGGCGACATGGCGGCCACCGCCGACACCGCAGTGATGCGCGCCAAGGGAATCAGCGACGGGAAGTTCTCCCGCGCCAACGACCGCCGGCGCCTCGGCTTCGTCGAGGCCCAGGGCGGCGGTACCATCCTGCTGGCCCGCGGCGACCTCGCGGTGAAGATGGGTCTGCCGGTGCTGGCGGTCGTCGGATACGCGCAGAGCTTCGCCGACGGTGTGCACACCTCGATCCCGGCTCCGGGGCTCGGCGCGCTGGGCGCCGGCCGTGGCGGCAAGGATTCGGTGCTGGCCCGCTCGCTGGCCAAGCTCGGGGTCGGTGCCGACGACATCTCGGTGATCTACAAGCACGACACCTCGACGCTGGCCAACGACCCCAACGAAACCGAACTGCACGAACGACTCGCCGACTCGATGGGCCGGTCCGACGGTGCGCCGCTGTTCATCGTCAGCCAGAAGACGCTGACCGGCCACTCCAAGGGCGGTGCCGCTGTCTTCCAGATGATGGGCCTGTGCCAGGTGCTGCGCGACGGGGTCATCCCGCCGAACCGCAGCCTGGACTGTGTGGACGACGAGATGGCGACCTCGGGGCACTTCGTGTGGCCGCGGGAAACGCTGCGGATGGGTGAGAAGTTCCCGCTCAAGGCAGGTCTGGTGACCAGCCTGGGATTCGGTCACGTCTCCGGGCTGATCGCGCTGGTACATCCACAGGCGTTCCTCGCGACGCTCGACCGCGAGCAGCGGGAGGACTACGTCCGCCGAGCCGAGCAACGCATGCTGGCGGGTCAGCGCAGGCTGGCGTCGGCGATCGCCGGTGGGCGGCCGATGTACGAGCGGCCCGCCGACCGCCGGTTCAGCAACGACGTGCCCGAGAAGCGCCAAGAGGCGGCGATGCTGCTCGACGCCGCGTCGAGGCTCGGCGACGGTGACGTGTACGTCCGCTGATAACCTTCCGCGCGTGGCGATAGTCGGCGTGGGCATCGACCTGGTTTCCATTCCGGATTTCGCGGAGCAGGTCGACCGGCCGGGGACGGTGTTCGCCGAGACGTTCACCCCGGGGGAGCGCCGCGACGCCGCCGACAAGAGCTCGTCGGCGGCGCGGCACCTGGCCGCGCGGTGGGCGGCCAAGGAAGCCGTCATCAAGGCGTGGTCGGGATCGCGGTTCGCCAAGCGGCCCGCGCTTCCGGAGGGCATCCATCGCGACATCGAGGTGGTCACCGACATGTGGGGCCGGCCGAAGGTGCGGCTCACCGGTGACATCGCCGAGCACCTCCGGGAGGCGACCATCCACGTGTCGCTCACACACGAGGGGGATACCGCGGCCGCCGTCGCGGTCATCGAGGAAACCTGAGCAGCGCGGTTGCTTGACTGCTCCCTCATCGGGTACCCGTGCGGTTCTCCCTAACCGTGAGGATCGATCGTGAGTGAAACCAGCCAGCGCCAGCTGGGCGACTCGGACAGCCCCATCGAGGACGCCCTCGAACACGCTTTCCGGCGGATGGTGGACGAGGGCACCCAGCGGCTGCACCGCGGCTGGCGTGAAGTGCTGGTCACCGGATTCTTCGGAGGCACCGAGATCGCCGTCGGTGTGCTGGCCTACCTGTACGTGCTGCACGAGACGCAGAATCCGCTGCTGGCGGGGCTGGCGTTCTCGATCGGATTCCTCGCGCTGCTGCTGGGACGCAGCGAGCTGTTCACCGAAGGCTTCCTGGTCCCCGTCACCACCGTGGTGGCCAAACGGGCCAGCGTCGCGCAGCTGTTCAAGCTGTGGGGCGGCACGCTGGCGGCCAACCTCGTCGGCGGCTGGGTGCTGATGCTGCTGATCATGACGGCGTTCCCCCAGTTGCACGAGCAGACCATCGAATCGGCGGGCCATTACGCGACGGCGCCGCTGTCGGCAAAGACCTTCGCCCTCGCGCTGCTCGGCGGCATGGTCATCACGCTGATGACCCGCATGCAGCACGGCACCGACTCGATGCTGGGGAAGGTCGCCGCGGCCGTCGCCGGGGCATTCATGCTGGCCGGACTCCAGATGTTCCACTCCATCCTGGACTCGCTGCTCATCTTCGGCGCCCTGATCGCGGGTGACGCCCCGTTCGGATACTCCGACTGGTTGTGGTGGTTCGCCTACACACTGGTCGGAAACATCCTCGGTGGCCTCGGTTTGGTCACGCTGCTGCGCCTGCTGCGCACCAAGGACCGGCTGCAGCAGGAGCGCCGGGCGGTCGAATCCGACTGAGGTAGGCCAACCATTAGCCTCGACACCATGAGCGACGTGGTGGCGCGGGTCCAGGAAGTCCTCCCGTCGGTCCGGTCCGACCTCGAAGATCTGGTGCGAATCGAGTCGGTATCCGCCGACCCAGCGCGACGCGACGAGGTGCAGCGCAGCGCCAAGGCGGTGGCCGATCTGCTCGAGGCGGCCGGTTTCGACGACGTCAGCGTCGTCGCCGAGGGTGGGGCGCCCGCGGTGATCGCCCGCCACCCGGCCCCCCCGGGTGCGCCGACGGTGCTGCTCTACGCCCACCACGACGTGCAGCCGGAAGGGGACCCGGCGCAGTGGTCCTCGTCGCCGTTCGAACCAACCGAACGCGACGGACGGCTGTACGGCCGGGGGACGGCCGACGACAAGGCCGGCATAGCCACCCATCTGGCCGCCTTCCGCGCATTCGGCGGCGAACCGCCGGTCGGGGTGACGGTGTTCGTCGAGGGCGAGGAGGAATCGGGGTCGCCGTCCCTGTCGACTCTGCTTGCCGCGCACAGAGAATCGCTGGCCGCCGACGTGATCGTGATTGCCGACTCCGACAACTGGAGCACCGAGCGGCCGGCTCTGACCGTGTCGTTGCGCGGCCTGACCGACTGCGTCGTCGAGGTGGCCACCCTCGACCACGGCCTGCATTCGGGGCTGTGGGGCGGTGTGGTGCCCGATGCGCTGACCGTGCTGGTCCGGCTGTTGGCGAGCCTGCACGACGACGACGGCAACGTCGCGGTCGCCGGTCTGCACGAGGGTTCGGCCGCTGACTCCGACATCACCGCGGACCACGGCCCGGACTGGGTTCGCGAGGAATCCGGGCTGCTGCCCGGGGTGTCCGAGATCGGCTCGGGCTCAGTGGTGCGACGGCTGTGGGCTAAACCGGCGGTCACCGTGATCGGCATCGACGCGACGCCGATCGGCAAGTCGTCGAACACGCTGATCCCGAGGGCGCGGGCCAAGATAAGCATGCGGGTGGCGCCGGGCGGTGACGCGCGGGCACATCTGGACGCGCTGACCCGCCACCTCGAGGCCCATGTGCCCTGGGGCGCCGCGCTCACCGTGACCCCCGGGGACATCGGCCAGCCCTATGCGATCGATGCGGCGGGCCCTGTCTACGACGCCGCGCGTGCGGCGTTCACCCAGGCGTGGGGCGCCGAACCGGTGGACATGGGTATGGGCGGGTCGATACCGTTCATCGCCGAGTTCGCCGCCGCGTTCCCGGACGCGACGATTCTGGTGACCGGTGTGGAGGATCCCCGAACTCAGGCGCACAGCGTGAACGAGAGCCTGCATCTCGGTGTGCTGGAACGGGCGGCCACCGCCGAGGCGCTGCTATTGGAAAAACTCGGAACGCCGGGCGCGGGCTAGACCGACAGGTCGCGACGAAGTTTCGCGACGTGGCCGGTGGCGCGCACGTTGTACTGCGCCTCGGCGATCTTGCCGTCCTCGTCGACGACGAACGTGGAACGGATCACGCCCTGAACGGTCTTGCCGTACATCGTCTTCTCGCCGAAGGCACCCCACGCGGTGAGCACCTCTTTGTCCGGGTCGGACAGCAGCGGGAAGGTCAGCCCCTCCTTGTCGCGGAACTTCGCCAGCTTGGCCGGCTTGTCGGGCGAAATACCGATCACGTCCAGGCCTGCGTCGTTGAGTTCGGCGAGGTTGTCCCGAAAGTCGCACGCCTGCTTGGTGCAGCCCGGTGTGGACGCGGCGGGGTAGAAGTAGACGATGACTTTGCGCCCCCTGTGATCCGACAGGCTGACGGTATTGCCGTCGGCGTCGGGCAGGGTGAAGTCGGGTGCGGTGTCGCCTACCGACAGGCGAGGGGTCTGAGGCATGGCTGTCCCTTCTGGTGGACCGGTGCCGTCGGCTTCACACCGGCTGATCTAGGGTAGTTCGGCAGGACGGGGACCAGACTGGGGACCCGGCACGGGACTTGGAGGACATGACGTGGCGGACCGGGATCCCGAGGCCATCAAGAAGGACATCGACACTGCTCGTGACCAGTTGGCGCTGACCGTCGATTCCCTCGCGGAACGGGCCAACCCGCGCCGGTTGGCCGACGACGTCAAGGCCCAGCTGATCCGGTTCGTGTCCCAGCCGCCCGTGGCGGCCTCGCTGGCCGGCGTGACATTGCTCATCGTCGTGGTAGCGGTGCGGCGGTCCCGCCGATAGCGAGATGGCGCCGACGGAGTATCAGCCGGTCGATCCGCAAAACCAAACCCCGCGTGAGCAGGGTTTTGGTGTGGTGCGCCGTCAGGGTTTCGAACCCCGGACCCGCTGATTAAGAGTCAGCTGCTCTACCAACTGAGCTAACGGCGCGCGGGAGAGACGATAACAGGCGATGCGCCGAGACGTGAAATCACGTCGTCACGTGGGTATCCACCGGTCTCGCCGACAGGCTCGATGTCGGCGCTGCCAGTAGACTGTGGCCTACACGTCCGCGTGAGTGGACCTGGGTGTGTGGGAGAAGACATGAGGGGGGCAAGACTGTGCGGTGGACAAGACTGTGAGGTGGACAGGACTATGAGGCAGGTCCGATCGTTGACCGGTCCGCGTCGGCAACGAGCCTGGTGGGCGGGCATGCTGGTGGTCCCAGCCGTGGTGCTGGGGCTCACCTCGTGCTCGAGCGGGTCAGAACCCGAGGTCCAGCAGGTGATCTCCGACAAGGGCACCCCGTTCGGCGACCTGTTGGTGCCGAAGCTGACGTCGTCGGTGACCGACGGGGCCGTGGGCGTTCCAGTGGACAGCCCGGTCACCGTCGGAGCCGAAGGCGGTGTGCTGGGCTCGGTGACGATGGTCAACGAGGACGGCGACCCGGTGTCGGGCACGTTGAGCCCGGACGGCCTCACCTGGGCCACCACCGAGCCGCTGGGATACAACAAGAGCTACACCGTCACCGCGAAGTCGATGGGCCTCGGCGGTGTCACGAGTCGGCAGATGACGTTCGAGACGCACTCGCCGGAGAACCTGACGATGCCGTACGTGCTGCCCAACGAGGGTGAGGTCGTGGGTGTCGGCCAGCCGGTGGCGATCCGGTTCGACGAGAACATCACCAATCGGTTGGCGGCGCAGCGGGCCATCACGGTCAAGACCGACCCGCCCGTCGAGGGCGCGTTCTACTGGCTGAGCAACCGCGAGGTGCGCTGGCGGCCCGCCCAGTACTGGGAGCCCGGCACGAAGGTCGATGTCGAGGTGAACACCTACGGGGTCGACCTCGGCGACGGGTTGTTCGGCCAGGACAACGTCAAGACCTCGTTCACGATCGGCGACCAGGTGGTCGCGACCGCCGACGACACGACGAAGACGCTGACGGTCCGGCGCAACGGCGAGGTCGTCAAGACGATGCCGATCTCGATGGGAAAGAACAGCACACCGACCGACAACGGCACCTACATCATCGGCGATCGGTTGTCACACTTGGTGATGGATTCCTCGACCTATGGGGTGCCGGTCAACTCACCGGACGGTTACCGCACCGAGGTGGACTGGGCCACCCAGATGTCCTACAGCGGCATCTACGTCCACTCCGCGCCGTGGTCGGTGGGTTCCCAAGGTGAAAGCAACGTCAGCCACGGCTGCCTTAACGTGAGCCCGTCGAACGCGAAGTGGTTCTACGACAACACCAAGCGCGGTGACATCGTGGAGGTCGTCAACACCGTCGGCTCGAGGCTGCCGGGCACCGACGGATTGGGTGACTGGAACATCCCGTGGGAGCAGTGGAAGGCCGGTAACGCCGGAGTCTGACCGGCAGATGCAAGAAGCGCCCCACCGTGCACGGTGAGGCGCTTCTTGCGTACTCCGGGTGGCTGACGGGACTCGAACCCGCGACATCCAGGATCACAACCTGGTGCTCTACCAACTGAACTACAGCCACCATCGCTGCTGGCCCCGTCGGGGCCGGGCAGCCCGTCGATCTTAACCGGTCGGGTGCCCCGAGGCCGAATCGGTTCCGGTCGCATCCTTCGCGGGTTGGCCGAGTTCGGCCGCGATCGCGGCGATTTCGCTGGTCGACGGCCCCGGTGGCGCGACGAACACCGTCTGCCGGTAGTACTTCAGCTCGCGGATCGACTCGTGGATGTCGGCCAGCGCGCGATGCGCGAGGCCCTTTTCCGGCTGACCGAAGTAGATCCGCGGGTACCACCGTCGGCACAGCTCCTTGATCGAGCTGACGTCGATCATCCGGTAGTGCAGGTACTCGTCGAGTCTTGCCATGTCGCGGGCGATGAACCCGCGGTCGGTGGCAATCGAGTTGCCGGCCAGCGGGGCCATCTTGGCCTGTTTGACGTGCCCGCGGATGTAATCGAGGACCATCTCCTCGGCCGCCGGAAGGTCGACCGTCGAGGCGCGCACCTCCTCGATCAGACCCGAGCGGGTGTGCATGTCGGTCACCACCGGGATCATCGCGTCCAGCGCCTCGTCGGGCGCGTGGATCACCACGTCGAGCCCGTCGCCGAGGATGTTGAGGTCGGCATCGGTGACCAGAACCGCGATCTCGATGAGCAGATCCTTACTCAGATCCAGCCCGGTCATCTCGCAGTCGATCCACACCAATTCGTCGCGCACAGCGAATCAGGGTATTCGCCCCCGCGCCGCGCGCATGCCGACACCCGCCGCAGCGGGGACCGTCAGTCGCCGCCGAGCTTCTTGTAGACCGCGCCGACGATCGGCGTGACGACCGCGCGCGGAGCGTAGCCGCTGGCCACCGACATGGCCTTCGACGTCACTCCGGGCACCACCCGCATCTTGTTGCTCTCCAGGCCGTCGAGCGACAGCTTGGCGGTGTACTCGGTGGAGATCCACAGGAAGTCCGGGATGAGCTTCTCCACCAGTGACTGCTCGTGTTCGTCGGGCAGCGTCTCGCGCACCGGGCCGGGAGCCAGCAGCGTGACGTGCACACCGACCCGCTTGAGCTCGCCGCGCAGCGACTCGCTGAAGGTGTTCACGAACGCCTTGGTCGCCGCGTAGGTCGCGTTGTTCGGGATCGGGGAGTTCCCGGCCGCCGACCCGGAGATGAGGATGCCGCCGGAACGGCGCGACACCATGCCCGGCAGGACGGCGAGCACCAGGTCGTGCACGCCCAGTACGTTCAGCTGAACCTGCGCCTTCTCGCCGGCGGGATCGAGCCGCGCGATCGGGCCGAAGGTGGCGGTGCCGGCGTTGGCGCAGAGGATGGAGATCTCGCGGGTGGCCAGCTCGTCACACAGTGCGGTGCGGGCGGTCGGATCCGCCAGGTCCACCGGCCGCACGTCGACGGTCACGCCGTAGCGTTCGGTCAGCCGCGCCGCCAGCGCGGTGAGAACGTCTTCGCGACGCGCCGTGATGATCAGGTGGTGGCCTCGTGCGGCCAACTCTGTGGCGAGTGCTTCGCCGATGTTCTGAGAGGCACCGGTCACGACCGCGCGGGCATCGGGGCGGGGTGTGGGTACGGGCATGGCGGAACTATATCGGGACGCCCGCGTGCGCCGTCACCTCCCGTCGGCCGTCTATATCCTGGGCGACCGTGACTCGACCCGCGCCGAAACATCCGCCATCCGCGCCGACCGCCGGCCGAGGCCGCATCGTCGCGTGGGCGCTGTGGGACTGCGGGAACACCGGCATGAACGCCATCGTCGCGACGTTCGTGTTCGCGGTGTACCTCACCGGCGCCGTGGGATCGGATCTGCCGGGCGACACCTCGGCCACCAGTTGGCTGGGCCGCGCGATGACCGTGGCGGGTCTGGTGGTGGCGGTGCTGGCGCCGGTCACCGGGGTGTGGGTGCAGGCCCCGCGCCGGCGGCGGGTGGTGCTGACGGTGCTGACCGGCACGGCGGTCCTGCTCACCGCCTCGATGAGCCTGATCCGTGACGACCACCACTACCTGTGGGCCGGCCTGGTGCTGTTGGCGTGCACCGCGGCGTGCGGCGATCTGGCCAGCGTGCCCTACAACGCGATGCTGCGGCAGTTGGCCGGTCCGCGCAGGTCTGGGCGGATCTCCGGATTAGGCTGGGCGGCAGGCTATTTGGGCAGCGTCTTCCTGCTGCTGTTGGTCTACGTGGGTTTCGTATCCGGCGACGGCGACACCCGCGGCCTGCTCGGAATCCCCGTCGCCGACGGCCAGAACATCCGGGCGGCGATGCTGCTGGCCGCGACGTGGTTCCTGCTCTTCGCACTGCCGCTGTTGATCACGGTGCCGGCGCACCTGCCCGACGCCGACGACGTCGACCCCGACCAACCCTCCGGAGTGTTCGCCGCGTACCGCAGGTTGTGGACCGAGATCGTCGGGGAATGGCGGCGCGACCGGAACATCGTCTACTACCTGCTCGCCAGTGCGGTGTTCCGCGACGGGCTCGCCGGCGTGTTCGCCTTCGGTGCGGTGCTCGGCGTGAGCGTCTACGGCATCTCGCAGGCCGACGTCCTGCTGTTCGGGGTGAGCGCCTGCGTCGTGGCCGCCGTCGGCGCGGCCATCGGTGGTCTGATCGACGACCGGGTCGGCTCCAAACCGGTGATCGTGGTGTCGCTGACCGCGATGATCGCGGTCGGATTGACCCTGTTGAGCCTGTCCGGCCCGGCGGCGTTCTGGGTGTGCGGTCTGCTGCTGTGCCTGTTCATCGGCCCGACGCAGTCCTCGGCGCGGACCTTGATGCTGCGGATGTCGGCGGCGGGCAAGGAGGGCGTCGCGTTCGGGCTTTACACGACGACGGGCCGGGCGGTGGCGTTCCTGGCGCCGTGGCTGTTCTTCATGTTCATCGACTTTTTCGACAGCGACCGCGCGGGCATGGCCGGGTTGTGCGTGGTGCTGGCCGCCGGGCTCGCCGCGATGCTCGCCGTGAACGCGCCGCACCCCCGGCCGTCGCTAGCGCATGCCGACGCAGAAGGTCAACCCTGACCCGGTGTTCTGCTCCACCTGCGCGCCGTTGATGGCCACCGAACAGGTCACGTCACGGCCCACGTTGATGATGCTGATGCGCGCCGAGCTGCGTGCCGGTGACGGCAACTCCACCTGCTTACTCCACGGCAACGCGACGTTGAACTCGGTCTGCGGGACGCCACCGGTGTCGGTGTAGGTGATGTTGATGACCCGGCCCTCGCCGACGACGTCGTAGGTGACGGTGTCGGTCGACTCCGACGGCGGCGGCGTGGGCGGGGCGGTCGACGGCTGCGGTGTGGTCGGCAGCGGAACCACCGGGGTCGGGATGCGGGAGGTGGTGGTGGGCCGCTGGGACGTGGTGGCGGTCGGCTCGGGCATCGACGGAGCCGGGGCGACGACGGTCTGCTGCCGGGAGCTGTCGGTGATGACGAGCGCAATCACCAGCGCGACGACGAGAACAACCACCGCGCCCGCGAGCACCCAGAGCCACGTCGGCGATTTGGGTCCCTCGGGAGGCGGTTGCTGGGGGCCGCCGGGCGGATAGCCGGGCCCGTACTGGCCGGTCGAGTACGGGTCGTATCCGTACTGACCGTGCTGATGGTACGGCGACAGTCGCTCCGTGGGATTCGGTGCGGCAGGAGGCTGATAGGCCGGACCGTACGGGCTCTGGTTGGCGTACGCGGGGTCCGGCTGACCCTGGTAGCGCTCACCCAGCGGTTGGGTCGGCTCGGCGCCGTCACGACGTGGTGACTCGGTCATACCCACCTCATGGTCGCAGGGTACCTGCGGATCGAGTGCCGCCGTCGTGGTGTTGGGTGTGCCGGTGGTTGCAGACGCGGATACCGTCGAAGGTGGCCGCTCGGTCGCGAGGATCAGGATGAGGATGAGGAGATTCGACGCGTGAGACGTCAGGTGCGGGCGAACTACGGTGCGTCGCTGTCGCCTGATGCGACGGCGTTCGCCCACCTCGTCGACGACGGCGGCTTCCCCCGGGCGGTGCAGCGGTTCCTTCGGGGCTGGCGGGCGAGTTCCTCACGAGACGTCGAATTGCCCGTCGAGGGCCCGGTCACCCGCGTCATGCACTCCGCCGACGGGCACTGGCTGGCTTGCCAGGTCGCGCCCGACGGCAGTGACCGATTCCAGATCTGGGTGGTGACAACCGATCCCGACGACCGGGACGCTCGCCGCATCGACTCGTGGCCCCAGGATCAGCCGGACGGCAGCGCCGAACTCATCGGCTGGGACGGTACGCAGGTCGCTGCGATCCTGACGGGTCAGGACGGCGTCGGCAGTTCGTGCCTGATCGACCCGGCCGACGGCGCCACCATCGTGCTGGACCGCCGCACGGCCGGCCGACTGGTGGACGCCTGGGCCGGCGCCGCGCTGGTGCGGGTCGGGCCGCGCGGCTACCGAGACCTCATCATGCTGCGCGGGCTCACCGAAACCGCCCTGCTGCCCTATGACCCGGGTTCGACCACCGATATGGGTTACATCCTCGACGACCACGGCCCACGGCGCTTGCGGTCGGGCCCGATGGGTGAGAGCTTTACGCTCTACTACCCGGCCAAGGACTACGGACCCAACAGCACCGAGGGTTATGTGCGTGCGCTGATCCGCAGCGACAACGGCGGAACGCACGCGCGGCTCATCGAGGTGACCACCACGGCGGAGGCCGTCTCCTACCACGTCGTCGCGGAGAAGCCGGGGTTCGACCTCGACGAGTTCGTCGTCAGCGACGATCTATCGACCGTTGCCTTGCTGTGGAATGTCAACGGCTGCAGTGAGTTGCAAATCCTCGAGTACGCCGACAACACGTTGTCCGAACCCATCGCGCTGCCCGGCCTCGTCGCGACGGAGCTGTCGATCAGCGCGGGCGGTTCGATGGTCGCGATGACGGTGGAGAGCCCGTCGCTGCCGCCAACGGTCGAATTGGTCGATCCACGCTCACGTGAGTGGCAGCGGGTGGACCGCGAACCCAGTGAGGGTCCGCTGACGGCGGATCCCACGTTGGAGGTGGTCATCGCCCGCGACGGGCTCAAGCTGACCGGCTGGCTGTACCGCCCACCCGCACCGGTCGAACCGGTCGGCGCGATGATCTTCCTGCACGGCGGCCCGGAGGGCCAGTCCCGGCCCGGTTACAACGAGTACTACCCTGCGTTGCTGGCTGCGGGGATCACCGTGTTCACCCCCAACGTGCGTGGCTCCGGCGGATTCGGTCGCGCGTTCATGCACGCCGACGACAAGGAGTTGCGGTTCGCCGCCATCGACGACGTAGCGCAGTGTGTGCGCTATCTGGTCGAGCACGAAGCCGTACCCGCAGACCGCATCGCCTGCTGTGGCTGGTCCTACGGCGGTTATCTGACGCAGGCGGCGTTGACGTTTCACCCCGAGCTGTTCGCGGCGGGCATCAGCATCTGCGGGATGAGCGATCTCAACACCTGGTATCGCAACACCGAGCCGTGGATCGCCACGGCCGCCTATCCCAAGTACGGGCATCCGATCGGCGACCGTGACCTTCTGGAGCGGCTCTCACCGCTGCTGCGGGCGTCGGCCCTGACCGCCCCGCTGCTGCTGGTGCACGGCGGCAACGACACGAACGTGCCGCCCACCGAATCACAGCAAATGTTCGAGGCATTGCGGGCGTTGGACCGCACTGTCGAGTTGCTGGTGTTCGACGACGACGGGCATGAGATCGTCAAGCGGGAAAACCGCGCCGCGCTGGTCAATGCGATGACGACGTGGCTGCTCAAGGCGTTCTCGGAGACATCGGTGTCCTGACGACCGTCCGCCCCGGGCAACAGGTTTGGAGAAATTGTCCGGTGGGTAAACAGTCGTGCGCGTCACAGCGGCGCGAATGGTACGGAGGCTGGCCATGAGAAGCATCATCGGCGTCGTTGTGCTGGTCTGGTTGCTGATCGGCGTGGTGGCCGCCTTCCAGCGCGACTATTTCCAGTCGGGGGAGGCCAACTGCGCCACCGCAGCTCGGGTGGCGTTGACCGTCGTGGCCGGCCCACTCAATTACGCGGGCGTCAATCCGAAGGTGGACTGCACCGAGGTGCAGATCCCGCAGCCGAGCCAGTGATGACTGGTGCCAACAAGTAACTGGTGCCAACAAGTAAAAGGAGAAGGAGTACGCGATGATCATTCTCGGAATCATCTTGGTGGTGCTGGGATTCGTGGTGCCTGCCTTGGACGTCCTCACCTACATCGGTGTGGTGCTCATCGTGGTCGGTGCGGTCTTCTGGATTCTCGGAGCGACCGGCCGAGCGGTCGGAGGCCGAAAAGTCTGGTACTAGTGAACCCTGGTATTAGCGAACCCTGGTCCGGCGGTCCCAACTGCGGGTCGCCTGCCGGCTCGCTCACCAGTGCACGCCCGGTACCAACCGCACCGCCCGCTTGACCGGACGGGGAATACGAAGGCCCGGAACCGGGCGAGTCGGCCGTCTCGTCCGGCTGGTGGGACGCTGCGGCACCGGCGGGTCCTCGGTGACGCCGCGGGCCGCGGAGGAGTCCGGAAATCCCAGATACAGCTGATGAAGCACACGGCGGGTCAGTTTCGGGGTGAAGTACATCCCGATGTCGGCCAGGGTGCCGACGGGTGAGTCGATCCGGGGGGGCTTCTCGATCAGCCCGCGGACCACCATGGCGGCGGCGTGCTCGGCGCTGATCGGTGGCAGCGGGTTGAGCCTGCCCGACGGCGCGATCATCGGCGTCTTCACCAGCGGCATGTGGATGTTGGTGAAGGTGATGTGGTCGGACAGAGTCTCGGTGCCCACCACTTCGGAGAACGCGTCGAGGGCGGCCTTACTCGGAATGTAGGCGCTGTATCTCGGGCTGTTCGCCTGCACGCCGGCGCTGGAGACGTTGACGACGTGGCCGAACCGCCGTTCACGCCAGTGCGGCAGCAGTGCGAGCACCATGCGTACGGGCCCGAAGTAATTCACCGCCATCACCCGTTCGTAGTCGTGCAGCCGGTCGGTCGACGCGACAACCGAGCGCCGGATCGAGCGGCCCGCGTTGTTGACCAGGTAGTCGACGTGGCCGAAACGGCCCAGGATGTCCTTGACGGTGTGCTCGACCGCTGATGAGTCGGTGATGTCGCACGTGAACGCATGCGCATCGCCGCCGGTAGCGCTGATCTCGGCGATCAGCTCGTCGAGTGCGGCGCCGTTTCGTGCGAGCGCGAAGACCGTGGCGCCACGGGCGGCAACTGCTATGGCCGAAGCGCGCCCTATTCCGCTGGAGGCCCCTGTGATGATGACGTGCCGACCCACCAGCGGGCCAGCGGGATCGTCGCGCCTGGCCCGGTCAGGATCGAGGTGCTGAGCCCAGTAGCGCCACAGCCCAGGGGCGTATGTCGAGAAGTCCGGAACCGCGATCCCGGTGCCGCCCAACGCCGCGACGGTGTGTTCGCTGCTGAATGTGGGCGCCAGTTCGACCACGTCGAGGATCTCCGCCGGCACGCCTAGCTGGGTGACGGCCATGTCACGCAGCCTCTTGGCCGGACCGTTGACCCGCAGCAGTGGGGTCGCCGCGGCCCGGGGTAGGGAGCCGACCAGCGGCGGCAGCCCAGCCGCGGCGGCGACACCGCGATAGATCTCGCGCAGGCCGATGGTCTCGGGCGCCGTCAGGTGGAAAGTCTGTCCGTCGCATCCGTCGAGGTGCATCAGTGCGGTCATCGCGGCCACGACATAGTCCACCGGCACGACGTTGGTGCGTCCGACGTCCGGCAGCATCATCGGGGTGAAGCGCGGCAGGGCGGCCAGTTTGGTCAGCAGCCCGAAGAAGTAATACGGTCCGTCGATCTTGTCCATCTCACCGGTCCGGGAGTCGCCGACCACGACGGCCGGCCGGTAGATCCGGTACCGGAGTCCCTCGGCGTTCCGGACCAGCGACTCGGCTTCGAACTTGGTCCGGTGATACGGCGTGGGCAGCTCCTGTGCCACGTCGAAGTCGTTCTCGGTGAACCTACCGGGATGGTTGCCGGCCACCGCGATCGACGACACATGGTGCAGCGTCGCATCCAGCCGCCGGGCCAGGGCGATCACCGCGCGGGTGCCGTCGACGTTCGCCGCATGCTGCCGGTCTGCGGGTGCGGTCATGTCATAGATTGCGCCGCAGTGCACGACGTGGTCGATCGGCCCTAGGTCGGCGACAACGTCGTCGGGCAGTCCGAGGCCCGGTTCAGTGAGATCACCCACCAGCGGATCGACCCCGGCGCCCCATCTCAGCGCAAGTTCCTCGAACCGTCGTAGCGACCCGCGTCGGACGAGTACATGAATCTTCGTGGTGTCCGGCCGGGCCAGGAGCTCGTCGATCAGACGTCGCCCAATGAACCCGGTACCGCCGGTAACGACATAGCGCATACGAATATCGTGGTGTGTCGACGGAGGAACGTCAATCTGGGCTAGCGTTGCGTTTCATGCCAATCGATCCCAACGCCGTGGGCGTGACCACTGCCGCCCAACTGTTCGAGTGGACCGACCGTGACACTCTCCTCTACGCACTGGGTGTCGGCGCCGGTACCGCCGACCTTGCGTTCACCACGGAGAACAGTCACGGCATCGATCAGCAGGTACTGCCGACTTTCGCAGTGATCGCCTGCTCGCCGTTCGCGGCGGCTGCCAAGATCGGCAGCTTCGACTTCAGCCGATTACTGCACGGATCACAGGCCATCCGGTTGTTCGCGCCGCTGCAGCCGGCGGGCAAGCTCAGCGTGGTCAGCGAGGTTGCCGACATCCAGGACAAGGGTCCGGGCAAGAACGCGGTCGTGATGGTCAAGGCGACCGGTAGTGACCCCGACACCGGTCAACCAGTCGCCGAGTCGCTCGTGACGCTGGTGATCCGCGGTGAGGGTGGTTTCGGAGGTCAGCCCGGGCAGCGGCCGCCCGCGCCGGAGTTCCCCGAGCGTGACCCCGATGCCCGTGTGGCGTTGCCGACCCGTGAGGACCAGGCGCTGATCTACCGGCTCTCCGGCGACCGCAACCCGTTGCACAGCGATCCCTGGTTCGCGCGGCTGGCCGGGTTCCCGACTCCGATCTTGCACGGACTGTGCAGTTACGGGGTGGCCGGCCGTGCGCTGGTGGCAGAGTTGTGCGGCGGCGATGCCACTGGGATCAGGGCGATTTCGGTGCGATTCAGTTCGCCGGTTTTTCCCGGTGAGACGTTGACGACGTCGGTCTGGCGGGGGCAGTCGGGTACCGCGGTGTTTCGGACCGAGGCGAGCCAGCCGGACGGATCCAATGCGCGCGTGGTGCTCGACGACGGGGTGGTGGAGTTCCTCACGCACTGATCCGACGAACTGTCCGACAACTTCGCGCACGTTCACCGCTCAACCGGTAGCCGCCCGGCCGAGGCCAGCGCCGCCACTGTCATCGCTCGAAGGACAGTGCGCCAGTTCACCTCGGCCGCTTTGTCGGGCCCGGATTTCACGCTGTGCGGGGTCGAGTTGAGCAGACCGAACACGGCGTGGGCCATCAGCCGCGCCTCCGCCTCGTCGATCGAGGGCTCCACGGCGCGCAGCACCTCGACCCAGATCTCGACGTACTGCCGCTGCGACCGGCGCACCTGCCGTTTGGCGGAATCGGGCAGGTGGATGAGGTCCCGGTCCTGGATTCGGATGAGATCGGACTCGCCCAGCGCGAAGTCGAGGTGGAAGTCGATCAGCCCGTCGAGGATGGTCGCCGCGTCCGGCGAACCGGCGAGCACCTCGCGTGCACCGGCGAGCAGCCGGGTGCTGATGCCGACCAGCAACTCGACGAGCAGCGCCTCTTTGTTGGGGAAGTGCCGGTAGATCGCGGGTCCGCTGACGCCGACCGCCGCACCGATGTCCTCCAGGCGGACCGCCAGGTAACCCTTCTCGGCGACAAGGCGTTCCGCCGCGGCGATCAGCTGGCTGCGACGATCTGACTTCGCCTGGCGACGGCGGGTGTCCGCGGCTGCTTTCGACGCCATGCGCACGCCTCTTGAGGTGGAGGTGGACATCGGGTGTTAATCATGATTAACATACCACGAGTTATTCGTCATTAACTCAAACGAACGGGTTCTCCGATGGCGCCGCGGGCATCATATCGTGACGAGCACATAGCGCTCGTCGAGGGGCTGCGCACCAAGCTCGCGGGCGCGGCGCTCGGCGGGTCGGCCAAGGCGCGCGAGCGCCACGTCGGCCGCGGCAAGCTGCTACCGCGCGACCGGGTCGACGGCCTGCTGGACCCGGGCAGTCCGTTCCTGGAGATCGCCCCGCTGGCCGCCGACGGGATGTACGACGACGACTGTCCCGGTGCAGGGTTGATTGCCGGCATCGGGCGGATCTCCGGACGGGAATGCATGGTCGTCGCAAATGACGCGACGGTCAAAGGCGGCACGTACTACCCGGTGACGGTCAAGAAACATCTGCGCGCCCAGGAGATCGCCGCGCAGAACCGGCTGCCGTGCGTGTACCTGGTCGACTCCGGCGGCGCCTTCCTGCCGCGTCAGGACGAGGTGTTCCCCGACCGCGACCACTTCGGCCGGATCTTCTTCAACCAGGCCACCATGAGTGCCCGGGGCGTCGCGCAGATCGCTGCTGTGCTCGGATCCTGCACCGCCGGTGGGGCTTACGTGCCGGCGATGAGCGACGAAGCGGTCATCGTGCGCAATCAGGGCACGATCTTCCTCGGCGGACCACCGCTGGTGAAGGCCGCCACCGGTGAGGTCGTGTCCGCGGAGGACCTCGGCGGCGGCGACCTGCACTCGAAGACCTCCGGCGTGACCGACCACCTCGCCAGCGACGACCGTGACGCGCTGCGGATCGTACGGCGCATCGTCGCGACCCTCGGAAGACCCCAGCCGCCGCCATGGGACGTCGCCCCGACCGTCGACGCGGTGTCCGATCAGAGCGAGCTCTACGACATCGTCCCGGTCCACTCACGGGTGTCCTACGACGTGCACGACGTGATCACCCGCATCGTCGACGGCGGCGAGTTCGCGGAGTTCAAAGGCGAATACGGTGCCACACTGGTCACCGGATTCGCCCGCATCCACGGCCACCCGGTCGGCGTCGTCGCGAACAACGGCGTCCTGTTCGGCGAATCCGCGCAGAAGGGCGCCCACTTCATCGAGCTGTGCGACAAGCGTGCGATCCCGCTGCTGTTCCTGCAGAACATCTCCGGCTTCATGGTCGGTCGCGACTACGAGGCGTCGGGGATCGCCAAACACGGCGCCAAGATGGTCACCGCGGTGGCGTGCGCGCGGGTCCCCAAGCTGACCGTCGTCATCGGCGGCTCCTACGGCGCGGGAAACTACTCGATGTGCGGCCGCGCGTATTCGCCCCGTTTCCTGTGGATGTGGCCGAATGCCCGGATCTCGGTGATGGGCGGTGAACAAGCGGCGTCGGTGCTGGCCACCGTGCGCGGCGAGATGACGCCCGAACAGGAGCAGGAGTTCAAGGCACCGATTCGCGAGCAGTACGAACGCCAGGGCAACCCGTACTATTCGACGGCGCGGTTGTGGGATGACGGCGTCATCGACCCTGCGGACACCAGAACCGTTGTCGGGCTGGCTCTCTCCATTGTCGGACAGGCGCCTCTGGAGCCTGTCTCCTACGGCGTCTTCCGGATGTGATCGCATGACACACCACACGTTCGACACCAGGGGCCAGCGAAGCGACGGGGGATTCACCACCGTGCTGGTCGCCAACCGCGGAGAGATCGCCGTACGGGTCATCGCCACCCTGCGCGCGATGGGCATCCGCTCGGCGGCGGTGTACAGCGACGCCGACGCCGGCGCCCGCCACGTTGCGGAGGCCGACGTGGCGGTTCGGATCGGACCCGCCGCTGCCCGGCAGAGCTATCTCGACATCGACGCGGTCGTGTCCGCAGCGCGCCAGACCGGAGCCCAAGCCGTACACCCGGGTTATGGGTTCCTCTCGGAGAACGCCGATTTCGCCGCGGCACTAGAGGCCGCGGGCATCGTGTTCATCGGCCCGCCCGTCGGGGCGATCCGGACCATGGGCGACAAGATCGCGGCCAAGGCGACGGTCTCGCTGTTCGGCGTGCCCGTCGTCCCCGGGATCTCGCGCCCGGGGCTGACCGACGACGACCTGATCGGTGGCGCTGAGGAAGTCGGCTTCCCGGTGCTGGTGAAACCGGCGGCCGGTGGCGGCGGCAAGGGCATGCGGGTGGTGCGTGACCCGAGCGAGTTGCCCGCCGCGCTCATCTCGGCCCGCCGGGAGTCGGCCGCCGCGTTCGGTGACGACACGCTGTTCCTGGAACGGTTCGTGCTCAACCCGCGCCACATCGAGGTGCAGGTGCTCGCCGACGGGCACGGCAACATCGTGCATCTCGGCGAACGCGAGTGCAGTCTGCAGCGTCGCCATCAGAAGGTGATCGAGGAGGCGCCGTCGCCGCTGCTCGACGAGGCGACGCGCGCCCGGATCGGCGCGGCGGCGTGCGACACCGCGCGTAGCGTGGGCTATGCCGGCGCAGGCACGGTGGAGTTCATCGTGTCGGCCGACCGGCCCGACGAGTTCTTCTTCATGGAGATGAACACCCGCCTGCAGGTCGAGCACCCGGTCACCGAGATGGTCACCGGTGTCGACCTCGTCGAGCAGCAGATCCGCATCGCCGCGGGAGAGAAACTGACCATCGCCCAGGGCGACATCGTCATGACCGGGCACGCCGTCGAGGCCCGCGTCTACGCCGAAGACCCGGGCCGCGGCTTCCTGCCGACCGGTGGGACCGTCCACGGATTAGCGGAACCCACGGGCGTCGGCGTCCGTGTCGACTCGGGACTGAGCCGCGGCGCAGTGGTCGGCAGCGACTACGACCCGATGCTGGCCAAGGTGATCGCCCACGGGGCCGACCGTTCGGCCGCTCTGCGCGCGCTCGACCGCGCGCTCGCGCGGACGGCGGTCCTGGGCGTCGACACCAACGTCGACTTCCTGCGGTTCCTGCTCGCCGACCCAGACGTCGTCGCCGGCCGGCTCGACACCGGCCTGCTCGACCGCCGGGCGCCCGACTACACGCACGCGCCGGTGAGCGACGAGGCCCTGATCGCCGCGGCAGCCTACCTGTGGTTGCAGGCGTGGCCGGCACCCGGCGGTGACCTGTGGGCGGTGCCGACGGGGTGGCGCATCGGCGACCACGCGCCCACGACCCATCGCCTGCAGTCCGGTGAGCGCACCGACCACGTCCGCCTCACCGGCACCCCACAGGCTGCCAGGGCGAGGATCGAGGACGGCGAAACTCGTTCTTTGACAGCCACACTCGAGGGTGACCGGCTTGTCGTCACCATCGACGGTCTGCGCGCCGACTACCTCGTCGCCGCCGACGGCCGGCAGATGTGGCTGGCCGCCGACGGCCGGCAGATGTGGCTGGCCGCCGACGGCCGGCAGATGTGGCTGGCCGGCGGGGGCCGCACGGTCGCCGTCGCGGAGGTGCGCGAGGCTCCGGTGCGCCAGGACGACGCGCACAGCGGTGATGCCGAGTTGACCAGTCCGATGCCGGGTTCGGTGGTGGCCGTCGGCCCCGACGACGGCGCCGAGGTCGCCTCGGGCACTGTGGTGGTGACCGTCGAGGCGATGAAGATGGAACATGCCATGACCGCGCCGGTCGACGGCGTGGTGGAACTGCTCGTCGCGGTCGGTGACCAGGTGAAGGTGGGCCAGCCGCTGGCCCGGATTCGCGCTACCGACATAGGAGCGCAACAATCGTGACCGACTCCTCGGGTTTCTTGTCGTCCGGCACGCTGCCGGACCATTACGAACAGCTCGCCAATACTGTGCGCGATTTCGCCCGTACGGTCGTGGCGCCGGTGGCCGCCAAACACGACGAGGAGCATTCGTTCCCGTACCAGGTGGTGCGCGCCATGGCCGACATGGGACTGTTCGGCCTGCCGTTTCCCGAGGAGTACGGCGGGATGGGCGGGGACTACTTCGCGCTGTGCCTCGCGCTGGAGGAACTGGGCAAGGTCGACCAGAGCGTGGCGATCACGTTGGAGGCCGGCGTATCGCTCGGGGCAATGCCGGTGTACCGGTTCGGCAACGAGGCCCAGAAGCGTGAGTGGTTGCCGCAGTTGACCAGTGGCCAGGCGCTCGCAGCGTTCGGGTTGACCGAACCCGGCGGCGGCAGCGACGCGGGAGCCACCAAGACCACGGCCCGCCTCGACGACGGGCACTGGGTGATCAATGGCAGCAAGCAATTCATCACCAACTCGGGAACCGACATCACCAAGCTGGTGACGGTCACCGCCGTCACGGGTGAGACCGACGGGCGCAAGGAGATCTCGTCGATCCTCGTCCCCGTGCCCACCGACGGCTTCACCGCCGAACCGGCGTACAACAAGGTGGGGTGGAACGCCTCCGACACCCATCCGCTGTCGTTCGACGACGTGCGGGTGCCCGAGGAGAACCTGCTCGGTGAACGAGGGCGGGGTTACGCCAACTTCCTGCGCATCCTCGACGAGGGCCGCATCGCGATCGCCGCACTGTCGGTCGGCGCGGCGCAGGGTTGCGTGGACGAGAGCGTCCGCTACGCCAAGGACCGTGAAGCCTTCGGTCGCAGCATCGGAAGCAATCAGGCGATCGCCTTCAAGATCGCGCGGATGGAGACCCGTGCGCACGTCGCCCGCACCGCCTACTACGACGCCGCGGCTTTGATGCTGTCGGGTAGGCCGTTCAAGAAGGAGGCTGCGATCGCCAAACTCGTGGCCAGCGAGGCCGCGATGGACAACGCGCGCGATGCCACACAGATCTTCGGTGGCTACGGCTTCGTGAACGAGTTCACCGTCGCACGGCACTACCGCGACAGCAAGATCCTCGAGATCGGCGAGGGGACGACCGAAGTGCAGCTGATGCTGATCGCGAGACAGGCCGGCCTGTGACCGGAGAGGCCTCCGTGGGCAGCAAGGTCATCGCCCAGCGCGGACTGTGGTTCGAGGAGTTCGAGACCGGCGTGCTCTATCAGCACCGGCCGGGGCGCACCATCACCGAGGCCGACAACGTCCTGTTCACCACGCTGACCATGAACACCCAGGCGCTGCATCTCGACGCGGCCTTCTCGGATGCGATGCCGCCGTTCCACCAACGGTTGGTCAACTCGATGTTCACGCTGTCGACGCTGGTGGGTCTGTCGGTCGCACAGCTCACTCAGGGGACGATCGTCGCCAACCTGGGGTTCGGTGAGGTGGCGTTCCCGAAGCCCGTGTTCCACGGGGATACCCTCTACGCCGAGACCCAGGTGCTCGAGAAGCGCGAGTCCAAGAGCAGGCCGGGGGAGGGGATCGTCACCTTCTCCCACGTCGGGCGCAACCAGCACGGCGAGGTCGTCGCTACCGCAGCGCGGAAGGCCATGGTGCGCAAGCAGCCGGCCGAGGAGAACTGATGCTCGGCGACAACGGGCCCGGCTGGCTGTTCTGCCCGGCCGACCGGCCCGAACGGTTCGACAAGGCCGCTGCCGCAGCCGATGTGGTGATCCTCGACCTCGAGGACGGGGTGGCCGCCAAGGACCGGGAGGGGGCGCGCGCCGCGCTTGTCGACACCCCACTGGACCCGGCCCGCACCGTCGTCCGGGTCAACCCGGCGGCCACCTCCGACCACGCACTCGACCTGGAGGCGCTGGCACGCACGGACTACACCACGGTCATGCTGCCCAAGACCGAGAGCGCCGACCGGGTGAGCGCACTGGCGCCACTGAAGGTGGTGGTGCTCGTCGAGACACCGCTGGGCGCACTCAACGTCGTCGAGTCGACCCGCGCGGACAACGCGTTCGCGGTGATGTGGGGCGCCGAGGACCTGTTCGCAGCCACCGGTGGGACGGCCAACCGCTGGCCGGACGGAAGGTATCGGGACGTGGCGGTCCACGTGCGGTCCCAGACGCTGCTCGCGGCGAAAGCCTACGGGCGGTTGGCCCTGGACTCGGTATACCTCGACATCAAGAATCTCGACGGTCTGCGGGCCGAGGTCGACGACGCCGTCGCGGTCGGGTTCGATGCCAAGGTCGCGATCCACCCCACCCAGGTGGCGGTGATCCGTGACCGATTCCGACCCGCCGCCGAACAAGCCGACTGGGCGCGCCGGGTCCTCGACACGGCGCGCAATCAACGCGGCGTCTTCCAGTTCGAGGGCATAATGGTGGATGCCCCAGTGCTGAGGCGAGCGGAGCGCATCGTCGGGTTGGCGCCACACCCAGGCAACTAGCCGGCATCCCTACACCGGGGTTCCCGCTCTGACCGCCACACGCTGAGCACCTGAAGTCGTCGGACGGCCGAACATGCCGTCGATGCGACCTGAAGGAGGCGGTATGGCCGGCGTCGAGTTGGAACCCGTGCGGCTGGTCGGCGCCGACGGCGCACCGAGCGCACATCAGCGCTACAGCCGCGACCTGCCTCCCGAAACCCTGTCCTGGCTCTACGAGACGATGGTCGTCACCCGCGACCTCGACACCGAATTCGTGCACCTGCAGCGCCAGGGCGAACTGGCGCTCTACGCGTCCTGCCACGGTCAAGAGGCCGCACAGGTCGGCGCCACCGCCTGTCTGCGCAAGACCGACTGGTTGTTCCCGCAGTACCGGGAGATCGGCGCGTTTCTGTTGCGCGGCATCTCTCCGGCACAGCTGGCGGCGGTGTGGCGGGGTGCATGGCACGGCGGTCTGGGATTCACCGCGAAGTGCTGTGCGCCGATCTCCATCCCGATCGGTACCCAGGGCCTGCACGCCGTCGGCGCGGCCATGGCCGCCCAGCGCCTCGGCGAGAACTCCGTGACGGCGGTCTTCCTCGGGGACGGCGCCACCAGCGAAGGCGATGTGCACGAGGCGATGAATCTCGCCGCCCTCTACCAGGTGCCGTGCGTGTTCTTCGTGCAGAACAACCAGTGGGCGATCTCGGTTCCGGTGGAGCGCCAGGTGGCCGGGCCGTCGATCGCCCACCGCGCCGCCGGCTACGGCATGCCGGGGGTGCGGGTCGACGGCAACGACGTGCTGGCGTGCTTCGCGGTGATGGCGGAGGCGGCCGAGCGGGCCCGCGCGGGGAACGGGCCGACGCTGATCGAGGCGGTCACCTATCGGCTGGGGCCGCACACCACCTCCGACGACCCCGGCCGCTACCGCGACCAGTCGCAGGTGGACCGGTGGCGCGCGTTCGACCCGATTCCGCGGTACCGCGCCTACCTGCAGGGTGCAGGCGTGTGGACCGAACGGCTGGAGGACCGGGTGACGGCCAGGTCGAAACGGTTGCGCGCCGAACTTCGTGACGCGGTGGTCGGTGCGCCCGACGTCGATGTGGCCGAGGTGTTCGACACCGTCTACCACGACATCACCCCGGATCTCGCCGAGCAGCGCGACCGGTTGCTCGCCGAGGTGGCCAAGGAGGCGTGACATGACGCAGTTGATCGAGCGGCCCCCCGGTGCGAGCGGCGATGACCAGCCATTGTTCGCCGACGTCCCGCCCGTCACCGAGTCGACCATGGTGCAGGCGATCAACCGTGCCCTGCACGATGCGATGGCCGCCGACGACCGGGTGCTGGTGTTCGGTGAGGACGTCGCGACCCTGGGTGGGGTGTTCCGCGTGACCGAGGGGCTGGCCGAAACGTTCGGCGAGCAGCGATGTTTCGATACCCCGCTGGCCGAGTCGGCGATCGTCGGTATCGCGATCGGCATGGCGATCCGCGGTTTCGTTCCCGTGCCCGAGATCCAGTTCGACGGGTTCGCCGCACCGGCGTTCGACCAGGTGGTCAGTCATCTCGCGAAGTACCGCATGCGTACTCGCGGCGATGTCGACATGCCGGTGACGATCCGCATCCCGTCGTTCGGCGGAATCGGCGCGGTCGAACATCATTCGGAGTCGACGGAGACGTATTGGGTGCACACGGCGGGCCTCAAGGTGGTGACCCCGTCGAGTCCATCCGACGCGTACTGGCTGCTGCGGCACGCGATCGCTGCCCGCGACCCGGTCATCTATCTGGAACCGAAGCGGCGGTACTGGGCTCGGGAGACCGTGGACACCGCGAAGCCCGGTCTGCCGATCGGACGCGCTGCGGTGCGCCGCCAGGGCACCGACGTCACGGTGCTCACGTACGGACCGCTGGTGACGACGGCACTGGCCGCCGCGGATGCTGCGGCCGTTCACGGTTGGTCGCTCGAGGTCGTCGACCTGCGCTCGCTCAGCCCCCTCGACTTCGACACCGTGGCGGCATCGGTGGGCAGGACGGGGCGCGCGGTGGTGATGCACGAGGGCCCGCGGACACTCGGCTTCGGCGCCGAACTGGCCGCACGGATCTCCGAAGAGCTGTTCTACGACCTGGAGGCCCCGGTTCTGCGCGCCACCGGATTCGACACCCCGTATCCACCGGCGCGCCTGGAGAAGCTGTGGCTTCCCGGAGTGGACCGGCTGCTCGACTGCGTGCAGCGTGCCCTGGAGATGCCATGAGTGTGCACGATTTCCTGGTTCCGGACCTCGGCGAGGGCCTGCAGGACGCGACGATCACCTCGTGGGAGGTCGAGGTTGGGGACGAGGTGCAGCTCAACCAGACGCTGTGCACCGTGGAGACGAACAAGGCGGAGGTCGAGATCCCGAGCCCGCATGCCGGCCGGATCGTTGAGCGCGGGGGCGACGAGGGGCAGACGCTCGACGTGGGATCGCTACTGGTGCGGATCGCCACGTCGGTACCGGTTGGCTCCGAGCGCAGATCGGTGTTGGTCGGCTACGGCGCGGACGAGGCCATGGATTCGAGCAGACGCACCCGCGCACCATCCGGGCGTCCGCGGGCCAAACCGGCGGTGCGGAAGCTCGCGGCCGAGCTGAACGTCGATTTGTCCGCCGTCAGCGCCTCGGGTCCGGACGGGGTGGTCACCCGCGACGACGTGCAGCGTGCGGCGCAGAGGCGGGCACCGGCCCGGGAGCAGTTCACCGTCGGTGGTGTCCAGGCCGAGATGGCGCGGCGGATGTCGTTGGCGCGACGCGAGATCCCGGACGCCCACGCCAGCGTCACGGTCGACGGCGGCGCGCTGTTGCGGCTGCGGGACAGGCTGCATGACTCGGACCCGCCCGTGACGCCGTTCGTGTTGACCTTACGGTTGCTGACGGTGGCTCTGCGACACCACCGAGCGCTCAACGCGACATGGATCGAGACGGCGGACGGCCCGCAGATCCACCGGCACAGCGCCGTTCATCTCGGATTCGGCGTCGCCGCCCCGCGGGGGCTTCTGGTGCCGGTGATCGCCGACGCGCAGGACCAGACGACCCGCGAACTCGCAGCGGCGGTGGCGCGGATGGTCGAGGAGGCTCGCGCCGGCCGGATGCGGCCAGCCGAGTTGTCGGGGTCGACCTTCACCGTCTCCAATTTCGGCGCCCTAGGGCTGGATGACGGTGTGCCGGTGATCAACCACCCTGAGGCCGCGATCCTGGGGATGGGTTCTTTGAAGCCGCGTGCGGTGGTCGTCGACGGGGAGGTGGTCGCCCGCCCGACGATGACGTTGACGTGCGCTTTCGATCACCGGATCGCCGACGGGGCCACCGTTGCGGCATTCCTGGGCGAGCTGCGCGAGCTCGTCGAGACGCCGGAGCTCGCACTGCTCGACCTGTGACCTACCGGCGTTTGGCGGCAGCGAGCCGGCGGGCGAACTCCGGCGATTCGATGGAGGCCGCCTGGGGTCCGAGTTCGATGTCGACGGCCGTCCGGTGCTGGTCGGTGTCGACCGTTCCCGGGTTGGCGGTCGCGCGCATTGAGGCTTTCGTCGCCAGCACGACGTCGCGCGGTGCGGCTGCGGGCCCGGCGGCCAACTCTCGCGCGGCGGCGACGGGATCGTCGGCGACCTCGAGGGCAAGACCGTGGCGGACTGCGGCATCGGCGTCGAATCGCATGCCGAAAAGCAGTGCCGCCCGGGCCACCTCGGGACCCACGGCCCGCTGCAACATCCAGGTCGCCCCACCGCCGGGGTGGATGCCGAGCTTCTGGAAACGCGGGTCGAACAAGGCGTTGGGGCCGGCGATCCGGACGTCCGCCGCGAGCGCCAGGTTCAGCCCGGCGCCGACGGCCGCGCCATTGACGGCGGCGATGGTTGGCAGCGTGCAGTGCGCTATCGCGAGGAACCCGTCGTAGATTCGGCGCAGACCGTCTTCGGTCGCCTCACCCAGTGCGGTCAGATCCGCGCCCGCGCAGAACGCCTTGCCGGCTCCGGTGACGATCACCGTGTGCACCTCCGGGTCGGCCTCCGCCGCGTCGACGGCCGCGCGAAGTGCCGCCGACATCTCGAAGGTCACGGCGTTGCGACGGTCGGGGTCATTGACGGTGATCAGGGCGACGTGGTCGTCGACCTGCATCAGTACGGAATCAGCCACGCCATCACCCTATTCGGGCTCGTTGTCGTCCTTTGCGCTGAGGTAGCGGTGGGGGTGGAAGTGGTGGTTGAGGCGGGGTTGGCCGGTGTCGTGGTGTTTTGGTGGGTTCCAGTGGGTGCGTCCGTTGCCGGGGCGGTGGGTGGTCCTGGCGTGCCTCCCACTTTCCGGACTGCGGACCAAATAGGGTCCGAGCCGGAAAGGAATGAAGGGAATTGGCGAAGAAATACCAGAAATTCTCTCCAGAGTTTCGTGAGGAAGTCGTCAAACTCGTGGTGGAGGGGCAACAGCCTATCGCTAAGGTCGCTCGTGAACATGGGCTGAGTGAGACGACTGTCGGCAATTGGGTGCGCAAATACCGAGAGGAGCGCGCCGGGGACGAGCCGCCGCTGCAATTGTCAGAACGCGCGCGGCTACGCGAGTTGGAACGAGAGAACCGGGAAATGGCGATGGAACTCGCCTTCCTGAAAAAAGCGGCAGCGTACTTCGCGAGGAGCAGCGGTGAGCGAAATACGCGCTCATCGCCGCGGAGCACGCCGCCGCGCACGTCGCCGAGGCTCCCACCGTCGCCCAGATGACCCGCTGGCTGGGCGTGTCCAAGAGCGGCTATTACGAGTGGGCCGCGCGCCCGCCCAGTACGGCCGAGAAGCGCCGGGAGGAACTCAAGATCAAGATCGCCACGTTGTTCGACTCATTCGACGGCGCCTATGGGTATCGGCGCATCCACGCCGAGTTGGTCCGCGCCGGCGAACACGTCGGGGAAGAGTTGGTGCGAAAGCTGATGCGTGAGCTGAACCTTGTTGCGGTGCAACCGAAACCGTACAAACGCACCACAATCCCGGGTAAGCCCGAGCAGGCGGTGGCCGACCTGGTGGCCCGCGATTTCACCGCCGATAAGCCGGGGTTAAGTGCGTCGGCGACATCACCTACATCAAGACGTGGGAAGGCTGGCTGTATGTGGCGACAGTCATCGACTGCTTCAACAAAGAGGTGATCGGCTATGCCATGGCCGAGCACATGCGCACTGAGCTGGTCACCGACGCGCTGGATATGGCGGCCCGCAACCACCAGCTGGAGCAAGATTGCATTATGCATTCCGATCGCGGCACCCAATATATGTCTGCCGAGTATTCCGCCACGCTTAAGGAGTTCGGGCTGCGGCAATCGGTGGGCCGCACCGGGGTATGTTGGGATAATGCGCTCGCGGAATCGTTTTTCGCGAGTTTGAAGAATGAGCGGGTCCACCACATGGTGTACCCGACCCGGAAGGCGGCGAAGGAAGATATTGCACGCTACATCGAATTGTTCTACAATCGACGCAGAATTCATTCCGCACTCGGCTATCGGACACCGCACGAGGTCCGCATCGAGTACATGAATTCACAGCTCGCAGCGTAAATGGATGCGAAATCCGCAGTCCGGAAAACGCAGGGCAGCCCATCCAGCCGGTTTTGTCGATCATGAGGTTGGCGGGTTGGCAGGCCAGGGTGAGGTTGTCGATGTCGGTGCGCCCGCCGGTGCGGTAGTCGTGGGCGTGGTGGGCTTGGGTCCAGTAGAACGGCGCGGTGCAGTGCGGGTGGGTGCAGCCTTTGTCTCTGGCGAACAGGGCGAGGCGTTGGGCGGTGGTGGCGGTGCGTTTGGCGCGGCCGAGGTAGAGGATTTCTTCGGTGTGGTCGTCGAACACCGCCAGGTAGTGCCGGGAGGTGGCGGCCATGCGGATCAGGTCGCGGAGGGGGAGGCGGTTGCCGCCGCCGGTGTGGGCCCATCCGGCGGCGTGTTCGAGTTCGCTGAGGGTGGTGCTGGCGACGATGGTGGCGGGCACGCCGGCGACCTGACCGAGCCGGCCTGAGGCCACGGTGTCGCGCAGGACGGTTTTGATGGCGTCGTGGTGGCGTTGGCCGGCGGTGCGGTGGTCGCGGCCGGTGCGGGCGGCGTCGTGGGTGTCGTGGTGGGCGGCATCGTGGGTGTCGTGGTGGGTGTCGTGGTAGGTGTCGTGGTGGGTGTCGTGGTGGGGCAGGTTGGCGCCGGGGGCGGCGTGTTTGGCCAGCACCACATCGAGGAAGGCCCGGAATTCGGGGTCGATCCAGCCGTCGAGGTGGCTCATCCCGTCGGCTTGCTGGCGGCCTACCGTGACGGTGCGGCGGCGTTGTTGGGTGGGGTAGTCGGGTTCGGCGCCGTCCTGGTCGATGTGGGCCAGCAAGGTCTCGGCGACTTTGCGGAAGTCCTCGGGCACCAACGTCTGTGCGTGGGTGACGAGGTCGTGTTCGTAGTCGTCGCGGCGGGCGAACGACACCCATGTCGGCAGTCTTTTCACGAAGTCCTGGATGATCCGCACATGGGCGACGCCGATCACGCCGCGGGCTACTGCGTCAGCGGTGTGGGCGAGGTCGGTTTGGACGCGTTCGCCGGTGAGGGTGTAGCGGGGGCCCAGTTGTGTGGCGTCGGTGAGTCGTTGTGTGGCGTCTTTCTGGGTGATCCGCAGGTGGTTGGCCAGCACTTCGCGCAGGGAGGTGGCGCCGAGGCGGTGGGGGTCGGCTTCGGCGATCAGCCGTCCGGTCAACCGGTGCTCGACACTGGGCACGGCCCATACGGCGTGTTTGATGCGGTCGAGTTCGGCCAGCAGTTGCCGGTGTGGCAGGTCGTCGATGGGGGCGGTCTGCAAGTCGGTCACCGCCGCCAGCAGGCGGTCGACCGCGCCGTGAAAGTCCCCATCCATACCTCGAACACTAGTTCGAACCACCGACAAAACACCGCGAATTGGGACAGCAGAAACCCAAGTGGCCAAAGTGTTTGGTCATCGACGTCGGGAGTATTTGAGATACAGGTAGTCGGCGTGAGTGAGGGCGTGGTCGAGCGACATCCGCAGCGGCGAGGTGAGCGCTCCGCGGCCGTGGCCGACGTCTTGGACACCGGCCAGCGTCGGCGACAAGGTCACACAGATCTCGTCCACCGCGTCCGCCGCCACGAGCTCGTCAAGCAGGGTCGGGCCACCCTCGCAGAGGACGCGGCTCAGGCCGCGCGCCCGGAACTGGGCCACCACATCCGACACCTCGACGGTGTGTTCACCGGCGATGAGGACGTCGCGCCGTTGGTCTGCCCTCAAACCGCGTTCGTCGGCCGCGCACCGGCTGGTCACGAGGATGGGCCGCTGCGTGGGGTCGGCGAACAACGTGTCCGGCAAAAAGCCCGACAGGCTCACGACGGCGATCGGCGGGATCGGTCGGCCGGGGGGCCAGCGGTGCGGCATCGCATCGACTCGGACGGGGCCGTAGTGCTCGGCGCGCACCGTTCCGGCGCCCACCAGCACGACGTCGGCGAAACCCCGGAGTTCCCGGAGCAACGCCTGATCCAGTGGATCCGACAGGGGACCGGCGCGTCCGGCGAACGCGGCGGCGCCGTCCGCGCTGAAGATCATGTTGGCCCGCACCCCGATTGGCGGCCTGCGGTAGTACTCGATCAACTCGTCGAGGTCGGTGACGGCGGCGAGATGCGGCGCCACTAGGCCTCGTGTCCGGGTGTGACATCGCGGACGTCGGCGAAGGTCACCCAGTCCGTGAATTCACCCGGAGGCTGACCCGCGATCGGGTCGAGGACATGCCCGACATGGTCGCCGACCTCGAAGCGATCGAGGATCTTGCCGACGAACCAGGCCCCGGCGCCGTCGAGTACGGGCACTCCTTCGGGCCCGATGTGCCACGCGCAGCGATCGAATTTGTCTATTTCGTCGCCGGTTTCACCGCCGAAGAGTCGAGCCAGGTCGATGTTCTCGCGGGCGATGACGTGCACCGCGAGATGCGTCGCGTCCTGCGCCACCCGAAAAGTCTTGTTGCGCTTCGAAAGACCGATCAAGAAGCGCGGCGGGTTGATGCTGGTCTGGCTTGCGAAGCCCACCAGGCATCCCGACTTGACGTCACCGGCGCGGGTGGTGACCACGAACATCGGATAGTCCAGCAGCGCCACGAGTGACTCGAATGATTCCGCTCCCGATTCCGGCATCGTCACAGTGTCCATGCCATCCGGCGGTTCGGTTGACCCACCCTGTGTTCATACCGGGAAGTGGTGCGTTATTCGCCCACTCCCTCGTAGTGTGGAACGCCGCGCTCACGGAAGCGGCGTCCGGTCATCTTCTGCGGCTCGATCCGGATGAAGTTGTCCCGCCGGCCCTCCACCCACGGCTCGACGAAGGTTCCGGACACTTCCGTCAGCTCGTCGATATCGGTGATCGGATGTGCCGTTCCGACCACAGTCACGCTCCACCCGGTGTGCAGATCGGCGTCCAGCTCGTCAGCCTCGAACGCGACCACGGAGTTCTGGTTCGCTGCGGCGAGCTTCGCCCCGCCGGCCACCCGGATGATGACGTCGTCGCGCTTCATCCGGAAGTTGACCGGGTGGACGGCGGGCAACCCCTCCTCGGTGAACACCAGACGGCCCACGCGCACACCGGCCAGCAGATCGAGGCACTGCCTGCGGTTGAGGACATCGAGTTGCTGCCCCTTGGACATGGTCATCAATCTCCCTGCGCCAGTCGCGCAAACCCGTTGTCGGGTTCCGCCGCATCACCAGTGTCCGCCAGGCTACCCATACTGTGGAAGGGACCAAAGGCCCTACGCCACCGCTGCGGTTGCAACCGATACTGGCCAAGTCCGGATGGTGAGCCGGCGAAGGGATTGGCGAGGGATGTCGACTGCGGGCCAATCAGGCATCGTCGTAGGGGTCGACGGGTCACCGAGTTCCGATGTTGCCGTGCGCTGGGCGGCGCGTGAGGCGGTGATGCGCGGGGTTCGCCTCGTGCTCGTCCACGTCCTTTCCACGGATGTCACCGCTGTGTGGGCGATGGCGGTTCCCGCTGCGCCGCTCCCTGCCGAGTTCTTCGAGAGCAGGGAGCGGGCGGCGCGCACGGTGCTCGCCGCAGCCGAGGCGCTGGCGACCGAGAGTGGTGCAGTCGACGTCACGACGGACTTCGTATACGCCGCACAGGTGCCCGGGCTCGTCGACGCCGCCAAGGGAGCCGACATGGTCGTGGTCGGAACACGTGGGCACGGCGCGGTGAAGCGTCTGCTGCTCGGCTCGGTGAGCACCGGGCTGCTGCATCACGCAAGATGCCCGGTCGCGGTCGCGGTCGTCGGCGCCGACAGCGAGACCGCGCCCGCCACCGGCCCGGTCGTGGTGGGTGTGGACGGTTCTCGTGCCTCGCAGCGCGCGGTGGAGATCGCGTTCGAAGAGGCGTCCATGCGGGGCGTCGACCTGGTTGCCCTGCACAGTTGGAGTGACCGCAGCGAGTCTCTTCACCCCTACGTCGACTGGGCGACGGTGCAGGTGCCGGCAGAGGAGACGCTGGCGGTGAGCCTGGCAGGCTGGTGTGAGCGTTACCCGGACGTGACGGTACACCGTGAGTCGGTGTTCGACAGGCCCGTCGAGCATCTGCTCGAACGCTCGGAGGGCGCACAGCTCCTCGTCGTGGGTAGCCACGGCCGCGGTGGGTTCGCAGGAATGCTGCTGGGTTCGGTCAGCACCGCCGTGGTGCAGGCCGCGCGCGTACCGGTGATCGTGGCCCGGGGCCGGTGAGCGTCCCCGACGATCCGCGCGCGACGCGCCCCCGGCAGGGATCGAACCTGCGACCAACCGCTTAGAAGGCGGCTGCTCTATCCGCTGAGCTACGGAGGCAGCGGAGACACTCTAGCTCAACCACTGCCAACCGATGGATGGGTCGATGCCCGGTGCCGGCCGTGATCATGCACCCCACAAGGGACATGGAAGCTGGGTCGGCCGGTGTATCCCGCCGCACGCAGGCACCCCACCGCTCAGCGCGCAAAGCCGTCCCCGCCGGGGCGGCTGGTACTAGCGTGGTGTCACCAGTCACTGTCGACAGGAGGACACGGGTGGCAACGAGCGACGTGCCGGAATTGGATGCCGCGGGCTTGTCGGAGGAGCTCAGCCCGTTCGACCAGATCCTGCACCGCGGCGAGGCCAACCCCCGGACCCGCTCGGGAATCCTGACGATCGAGATCCTCGACACCACGCCGGACTGGGACCGGTTCCGCATCCGCTTCGAACACGCCTCTCGCAAGGTGTTGCGCCTGCGTCAGAAGGTCGTGACGCCGACCCTGCCGACGGCCGCGCCGCGATGGGTCGTGGACCCGGACTTCAACCTCGACTTCCACGTCCGTCGGATCCGCATCCCGGAGCCCGGCAGCAAGCGCCAGCTGATCGACCTTGCCGAGATCGCCCTTCAGTCACCCCTGGACATCTCGCGTCCGCTGTGGACCGCCACCCTCGTCGAGGGGCTCGGGGGTGGTCGAGCCGCGACCATGCTGCACTTCAGCCATGCGGTGACCGACGGAGTGGGCGGTGTCGAGATGTTCGCCAGCGTCTACGACCCGCAGCGTGACCCGCCGCCCAGCGACGCACCGCCACTGCCGATTCCGCAGGACCTCTCGCCGAACGACCTCATGCGCCAAGGGCTCAGCCGGTTGCCCTTCTCCATCCTCGGCGGTGTCCGCGGCGCACTTGGGGGTGCGGCGAGCGTGGTGGGCAAGGTGGTGCGTGACCCGGTCTCGTCGGTGGGCGGTGTGGTGGACTACGCGAGGTCCAGCGCACGCGTGGTGGGCTCGGTTGCCGAGCCATCTCCGCTGCTGCGCCGGCGCAGCCTGTCGACACGCAGCGAGGCGATCGACATGTCCCTCGGCGACCTGCACAGGGCGGCCAAGGCGGCGGGCGGCTCCATCAACGACGCCTATCTGGCGGCCCTGTGCGGGGCGCTGCGTCTCTACCACGACGCGTTCGGCCTGCCTGTCGCCACGTTGCCGATGGCCGTACCGGTCAGCCTGCGGTCGGATGCCGACCCCGCGGGTGGCAACCGGTTCGTCGGGGTCAACCTCGCCGCGCCGATCGGCGTGGTCGACCCCCGAGAGCGCATCAGCAAGGTGCGCGCGCAGATGACACACAAGCGCGAGGAGCGCGCGCTCGACATGGTCGGGGCCATCTCACCCGTGGCGAGCCTGCTGCCCGACACGGTGCTCGAGGCCATCGCCGGATCGGTCGTCAACTCCGACGTCCAAGCCAGCAACGTGCCCGTGTACGCCGGGGACACCTACATCGCTGGAGCAAAGGTTCTGCGCCAGTACGGGATGGGGCCGCTGCCAGGTGTCGCGATGATGGTGGTGCTGGTGTCGCGTTCGGGCTTCTGCACGGTCACCGCCCGCTACGACCGTGCGTCGATCACCGATCCGGACTTGTTCGCCGAGTGTCTGCTGGCCGGTTTCGACGAGGTACTCGCCATCGGTGGTCCCGGCAGGGCCGGCCCAGCATCGTTCACCCGGCAGTCCGATAACCCCTCATCGAACGCGAGTGCGCCACAATGAGTCGGGACGACGGTCAGCAGTCCGAGCGCCGCGCCCTGCGGCTACCCGGATCGGTCGCGGAGATCCTCGCCTCACCCGAGGGGCCGCAGGTCGGCGCATTCTTCGATCTCGACGGCACACTGGTGGCAGGGTTCACCGGCGTCATCATGACCCGGGATCGGTTGCGCAGCAGGCAGATGAGTGTGGGTGAGTTCATCGGCATCGTGCAGGCCGGGCTCAACCACCAACTCGGCCGGTCGGAATTCGAGGACCTCATCGGCAAAGGTGCCCGCATGTTGCGCGGCAGCTCGCTCAGCGACGTCGACGAACTCGCCGAACGGCTGTTCCTGCAGCACGTCCGCGACCGGATCTATCCCGAGATGCGCGATCTGGTGCGCGCCCACATGGCGAGGGGCCACACCGTCGTGCTGAGTTCGTCGGCGTTGACGGTGCAGGTGGAACCCGTAGCACAGTACCTCGGTGTCCGGAATGTGCTGAGCAACAAATTCGTGACGGACGAGAATGGGTGCATCACCGGTGAGGTCGTCCGGCCCATCCTGTGGGGGCCCGGCAAGGCCCGTGCGGTACAGGTCTTTGCGGCCAGCAACGGCGTCGACCTTTCGAAGAGTTACTTCTACGCCGACGGGGACGAGGACGTCGCTCTCATGTACCTCGTCGGCAACCCGCGGCCGACCAACCCGGCGGGCAAGCTCGCCGCCGTGGCGGCCAAGCGCGGGTGGCCGGTTCTCCGGTTTACCAGTCGCAGCGGGAGCAATCCCGTGTCCCAACTGCGGACCGTCGCCGCCATCGGCTCTGTGGTCCCGGTCGCCGCCAGCGCCATTGGTGTGGGCCTGCTCAGCCGCAACCGCCGTACCGGCGTCAACTTCTTCACCTCGACGTGGGGTCGGATGCTGCTCACCACTGCGGGCATCAACCTCAACGTCCTGGGCCGGGAGAACCTGACGGCGCAGCGGCCCGC